>JAFLTW010000001.1 GCA_022509085.1 Muribaculaceae bacterium
CTAATTTTCCTCTAAAAAGTGTATGCGAAATTCCCTGTTATTATGACCAATATGATAATTTTCACAAACTTAGGTGCATAGATATCCTTTCCACGGTCATTATTCACACATGGAGGCAGATAAAAGTTTGTTATTTTCCTCTACAAGCTTGGATAGCTTATACCGGTGTCCAACTCTTCCCGGCAATTGAGTAAATTTGTAGTACGGGCTCTATGGCACCACAAAATTATTTACCTTCTGCCGAGAAGTATATTTTTTAGGTATTGACTTTAGTGACTTTGGCTTCCATTTCCTTTTCTTTCTTTAGTTTCTCAAGATAGAAATCAATGAAGTCCTCTTTTTTTGTCAGCATGTGCCAGATGGCTACCAGTATTTTTCTTGCTATGGCAACCTGTATTTTCATTTTGCTCTTATGCTTGACTGTCACCTGGGTATAGCTGAAGTTTGAAAAGAAACAGTTTCTGGTCCTTGATGCAGACCATGCAATTTCAATCAGCATCTGTCGCAGATATTTGTTGCCGTGCGTTATTTTCCTGCTCTTGTAACGGCCGTTGCTCACATCATTTCTGGGTTTTAGTCCGCACCATCCCACCAGCATTGCAGAGGTGGCGAAGGTCTTCATGTCCACTCCGGTTTCCGCAATTATGGCTGTGGCGGCGCGTTCCTTGACACCGGGTATGGTCTGAAGACGTTTGAATTCGGTAGGGAAATGTTCCTGGCATAGTGCCGTGAGCTTGGTCTGGCAGTCTTGAATCTGTCGTTCTATGATGTCAAGCATCTCGATTGTCTGCCTTATGACGGTGATATCCGTGTCGGAAAAGTTCCCGGTCAGTGAAGCCTTGATAGTATCTTCCCCATGTTTGTTGCGTGTGCGACTATGAACAAATTTGATTAGCATTTCCGGATTCGTTTCTCCGTTGGAAATGGCTCTTACTACCGACTGATAGCTTTTACCGCCTATGGTCGACACATAGTTGCTCAGACGGAAGCCGCATCTCTGCAGGGCTGCGTCAAGCTTGTTTTTGTTGTAGACCGCATCATGGTTCAAATCGAATATCCTGCGGTTGAGCTTGCGCATGTCCTGCACTATGGGAGAGGGAACGAAACTTGCCTTGATGAGATTCTTCAGCACACACTCCGCTATCCACTGGGCATCCTTGATATCGCTCTTGCGTCCGGGAAGCTGCTTGATGAAATACGGGTTGACAAGTTTGAGATCCATGTAGTCAAACAACTCGTTCCACACCGGTATCCAGTAGACGCCGGTACTTTCCATGGCGGTCTCGGACACACCATACATAACCATGTCATCACGCATCTGACGTAACTCGGGGATAAGGGTCCCGTATTTTTTTTCAAGAATAATTTGGCCTGACTCTTCCATAATACAAAGATAAACGCTATCTTTGTGGACGTCAAGGCCGGCTACGACTCTGTGATTGTCCATAATGAGGAAATTTAAATTAATATTATCACCTCAAAATTAAGTAAAATTGTGACATAGAGCACGTAATTATGGAATTAGAGCGCGTCGGCTTTGATTTTTTTATGCTGCCGGTGTAAAAACTTGCGGTTTTTATATAAATTTGTAGAAAATTTCTCTATAATATACTCTTTAGATAATGGCATATATAAATAGAATGAAGCGACTTCTTTCCTTGGTTGCATTTTTCTCGGTATTATTAGGTGTAAAAGGCGCAACATTCGTTGGAGACAGGGATGATTTCCGCGATGAGACAATCTATTTCGTGATAACCACACGCTTCTACGACGGCGACCCGAAAAACAACGTATTGTCGTGGGACAAACAGGATGTGCAGATTGCCAACAACGACCCGGACTGGCGAGGAGACTTCGCCGGCCTGATAGAAAAACTCGATTATATAAAGGCTCTTGGATTCACAGCCGTCTGGATAACGCCCGTGACCCAGAACGCCTCGGGCGAAGACTATCACGGCTACCACTCCATGGACTTCAGCTCCGTAGACCTCCGCTATGAGAGCCGAAAGGAGTGGGGAGCCTCAAAAGACGTGAAATTCCAGGATCTCATCGACGCCGCCCATGCAAAAGGGATGAAGGTGATACTCGACGTTGTGCTCAACCACACCTCCAACTTCGGGGAGGCAACCCTCAACCCACTCTTCAAAAGAGACCAGAACATCCGGAACCAGGCCACACCGGCCGGTTCGCTGGTGCCAAATTCAGAAAGGCTTTCTGCAAATTATTTCAGCCAGGACGGCAACGCGCAATATCAGGAGAGATTCAAATTTTTCAAGAATCCCCAATACGACACCCACAACTACTACCATCACTACGGAACCGGATGGAACTGGGACCTCCCCAACCGTTGGTGGGGACAGATAGCAGGCGACTGCGTAGACCTCAATACTGAAAACGACCATGTGGCTGAATATCTGGTGAAATGTTACGGTAAATTCATAGAGATGGGCGTAGACGGTTTCCGTATCGACACCACAGGCCACATCGCCAGGCTCACATTCAACACCCAGTTTATACCCCAATTTACTGCCCTCGCGGAAAAATATAAATCCAAGAGAAACGGCGGACCCTTCTTCATGTTCGGAGAATGCTGCGCACGCTACAGCAGTGTGATCTATCGCGACCAGCACAATCTCTCAAGCCATTTCTACACGTGGAAATCTGACCAGAGCCTGATCAACACCTATAAATCTCACAGCAGCCAGGCTTGGTGGGACACCCAAAAACTAAATGAAGGACACGACTCGCCCGTAGGACCGATGGTAGACTGCGAGAGCGAGAAAACATTCAGTAAAAGCTCCACCAACGCCATGATGCAGGGCGGAGCATGGCATCAGCCGGACTATTCGCAATATTCCGGATTCAGCGTGATTGACTTCCCGATGCATTACAACTTCAACAATGCAGGCAATGCCATCCGAATTGCCAAGGAGGGAGACAAGTATTATAATGACGCCACCTACAACGTGGTGTACGTGGACTCTCACGACTACAGTCCACAGCCCAACGACGGTATCCGCTTCAACGGGGGTACGGCGCAATGGGCAGAAAACCTCTCGCTTATGTTCACATTCCGTGGAATTCCCTGCATATTTTACGGATCGGAAGTAGAGTTCCAAAAAGGAAAACCGATAGACGTGGGAGGCTCCAATAACAAGACTCCGCGCAAGGAGTCGGGCAGGGCATACTTCGGCCATTATCTAACGGGCAATGTAAGCGCAAGCGACTTCGGAGTTTACTCTGCAAGTGGGAATGCCGCCACCACGCTCAACGGTGACCTCGCACAGCATATCCGGCGTCTTAACCAGATACGTGCAGCCGTTCCGGCCCTCCGCAAGGGTCAATATACATTCGATGGTTGCTCGGCCAACGGCGGATGGGCCTTCAAACGGGCCTACAAAGACAGTTATGCACTGGTGGCTGTAAACGGGGGTGCAACCTTCAGCAGTCTGCCTGCGGGTACATATACGGATATAGTCACGGGGCAGAAATATACTGCAACACAGGGAGGATCGATAACGGTAAGCGCTCCCACCAATAAGGGGCAGCTGCGCGTTCTTGTGAAGGACTGGACCGGTGGTAAAGTTGGTGATGACGGTAAGTTTATCTATACCACCAACGCAGTAGCCAAAGGGGGCAATCCATCGTTTTCAGACCCGGGAACCACACAATATTACACGGCTTCCGACGTGGTAGGTCGTCCAGCGGTAAAACTTTCGCCCGACGGAGGTCGCTTCAAGACCGAGACACTGAACGTGACGGCAAGTCTCAATGAATCAGCCACTTCGGGATGGTATCGTGTCGGGAATGGTGCGCAGGTTGCTCTCAAAGCGGGAGCGACAGCTTCCTTTACAATCGGCGCCGACATGAAATATGATGAATCCGTAACCGTGACATGGAGTGCAACTGACGGTACAGACACCTACACCGGCTCGGCAATCTATAAGAAAGTGGATCCCAATGCACCTGAAGGGTTCGTTTATCTGAATAATACGTCAAAGTGGAGCAGTCCGAAGGTATGGGCGTGGACAAGCAGTGAAAACTGCACGAAGACCGGCACATGGCCGGGAGATGCCATGACAAAAGTGGAGGGAGACCTATGGATGTGGGAACTTCCCGCCGGCAAACCGATGCCTCAGATGATAATATTCAGCAATAACGGCAGTCCACAAACGGCAGATCTGGTCTACGTAGATGGCTCAACCTACAACTGCAGCGGAACAATTATAGACGGCGGTGACACAGGAGGTTCCACTCCGGAACCCACAGAAGGGTTTACTGTCTATTTCGACGACTCCCAGTCAAACTGGGGCACGGTATATGTACACTATTGGGGTGGAGTATCCTCGAGCAGCTGGCCCGGAACAGTGATGAGCTACAACGGGGAGCAATCCCTCTATTTCTATATCGTACCTGCCGGGACGACGGGCCTTGTGTTCAACAACGGTAGCGGCACCCAGACGGCAGACTTCAGTGCGGCAGCCGACCATGTCTATAATCGTAACGGCGACACAGGACGGACTGTAGACAAAGGCACCCTCGGCATGATTGAGGTAAACTATGGCGAGACACCCGAAGTGCATTATTACAACCTCCAGGGCATTGAGATAAAGAATCCCACCCATGGCATCTACATAATGCGCGTGGGCACCACCGCCCGTAGAATCTTCCTGCCGTAGTCAGCCTATTGAACTTAACAAATAAAGGAAAAGCCTTCCCCGCGATAAGGAAGGCTTTTCGATATAATACACACTTAATCCCTTACGTTTACCATGTGGCGTGAGCCAGACAGGCCTCTGTGATCCATATCCATAGCGGACAGAAACCCATAAAAAGAATCACACTCAACGCCAGTGAAGAGGTGCCGGTGGCGACATATGTGTCGCGTTCGTCTGCGATGATGATACCTGAGAAAGCGGGAGGAAGAACACCTGCCACAACAAGCATCTTGAGGTTGAGCGGATCCATTTTGAAAATGATACCGACGATAAGAAGAAGAGCGGGCATCATTATAAGTTTGAGGATTGAGCCCAGGATAGCCTGCCAGTTGATTACAATCTTTACTGAAGAGAGAGTTACACCGGCTGAGAAAACGGCCATAGATGCATTGGCACCCTTAATAAGGTCGAAAGAGGGACTTGCCCATTTAGGCCAGGGAATACCGATTACAACCCAAATTACGGCCAGGATAGGAGCCCAAGCCACGGGCTGAGCAAGTGCATGGAGCACCGGTTTCCAGAAACTTTCGTGCACTACGGGTTTGGCAGGAGTACCGGATCCTCCGGCAGTCGCCGTAGCCGTGCCACCCTGTGCTGCAAGTTGTGCTGCTTCCTTTTCCTTGGCTGCATTCAGAAGCGACAGACCTACCGGAATACCCACGGCATTAACCACGATACCGACGATGGCAACCACGAGGGCTACATAAGGGGTTGTGCCAAAGATAGGTTCAAGGACTGCAAAACCGAGGAACCCGATTGTCGGCGAACCGCTGATAAGAGCCATTACCGCTGCCGAACCCGGAGGATTCTTCCGGAAACACCATTTATAGATGAAATAAACGGTCATGAAGCAGAACATGATCACCACCAGAGATATGATGGAAAGTTTGATGTCTTTCACAAGCATCTCGCGGCTTGCGTCGACGATTGAGACAAAGAGGGCAGCCGGCAAGGCGTAAACGAGCACAACCTTATTGAACTTCTTTGAGTCCTCTCCGGTAAAAGCACCTCTTTTCCCTGCGATGTAGCCCACGAGCATCACGACGATGATAGGCACAATCGCATAGAGGATTACATGAACAATATTCATAGCAGATAGGGTTTTAAGTTAATTGTTAAAGTGGATTTACGACAGGTGATGTCTTGTGCTACAGGCATCACCCGCCGCTTTTTGTCTGAAATATACCGTTATACTACAACGTCTTGGAGAGATGGGGGATTGAGGTAACCGATATGTCCGCTCTCCTTGCCGGAATCAGCGGCCAGCTGCACGTTGATAATTGCCGGTTTTTTGGAGGCGATGGCTTCAGTGAGAGCTGATGACAGCTCGGCGGGAGTACTTACGTAATATCCCTTGGCGCCACCGAAAGCATCGGCCATCAGGTCGTAACGGGCGTTGATGTCCAGGGTAGTAGGAGCAGGTTCTCCGAAAGAGGGTTCACCTTTGGTTGCCATATTCACGCCCACATTGTTGTAGATACCGCCATTGTTGAAGATAACGACAGTAACGGGGAGCTGGAAGCGGCAAATTGTTTCGAAGTCCATACCTGAGAAACCGAAAGCACTGTCGCCTTCAATGGCCACTACGCTGTTGCCGGTGGCCTGCGCGGCTCCGATACAGGATCCCATACCCATACCCATTATGGCCCAGGTTGCGCAGTCGATACGCTTGCGGGGTTCGCGGAGGGTGATGGTGTCGCGGGTGTCATCGAGAGTGTTGGCGCCTTCATTTACGAGAATAACGTCGGGATTTGCCTCGAGAACCGGCTTGATGGCAGCCAATGCAGTCCAGTGGTTCATCGGTGAGGCGGCGGCATTCTGCTGCAGTCTCTCGGCAAACTTCGCATCCTTCACCTTGGTGATGTTCTGAAGATAGGGAACCCACGTGGGGTCGATGCTCAACTTGTAGTTTGGCAGACTTGCCAGAATCATATCAAGCGAGGAGGCGAGGTCGCCTACTACGGGCGCATCAATCTTTCTGTTACAGTCAATCTCGACGGGGTCGATGTCAAGTTGGATAAACTTGGTAGTATCGCTCCAGGGTTTATGGCCGCGGCTGAGGAGCCAGTTGAGACGGGCTCCGATGAGAACCACTACATCGGCCTCTTCCATAACCTCCTTACGGCAGGATAGGGCGCTGAGCGGTCCGTCGTCGGGAAGGAACCCCTTTGCCATCGACATTGGATAGTAGGGAATTCCAGTCTTGTCTACGAGTTCTTTCACCTTGTCTTCCACCTGTGCATAAGCTGCTCCTTTACCGATTACGAAGGCAGGTTTTTTGGCGCTGGCAAGAAGTGTGAGCGCACGGTCAACCGCTTCTTGCGAGGGCGAGACGGGTTGTGCGGGATCGACAAGAGGGAATGTGGCTGCAAGAAGTTTTTCACATTCTGCAGCGGGAAGCACCTCACCCATACACGGGGTGGTGACATCGAGATAAACGCCTCCGGGGCGTCCTGAAACGGCGGCGCGATAAGCGCGGGCAACCGCAGTGGGGATATCTTCAGCCTTATTCACTCGGTAGGCTTCCTTTACGAGACCTCGGGCTACGGCAAGCTGATCGAGCCCCTCATATGTGCCTTGCTGAAGGTCGATGGGTTCGCGGACACTGCTGCCTGAAATCTGGATCATCGGGTAGCAGTTGACTGTGGCATTGATGGTTGCCGTCAAACCGTTGAGAAAACCGAGAGAAGATACTGTAAGGAGTACGCCGGGAGTCTTGGTGAGATAGCCATAAGTCTGAGCGGCCATACCGGCTTGTTGCTCAAAGCGGAAACCGGTGAATTTGATGCCTATTTCCTGAGCGAGATATGAGAATTCTGTCACAGGGATACCAACCAGACCAAACATCTGGCTGATACCGGCGGCCTGCAGCGACTTGGCCAGCAGGAACTGGCCGGTCCAATCCGTAGGATAGGACGGAGCTGCGGAAGGCGTATTGTTTGCGGGAGTTGCCATAATTATTTGTCTTGATACAGGGAGACCGGTTTGGGAACGGTCTCCCTTGAATGTATGTTAATAGTAACTGACTTAAAGCCTGAATGGAGAATTACATATGGCCGTCTACCGGTGCTGTGGTTCCGTTTTTGGCAAACGCTGCTATCTGGTCGGCCGTATAACCGAGCGATGTCAGGATTTCCTCGGTGTTTCCGCCGAGCTCAGGAGCCGGGCCATAATTGGGCGTGAAGTTGGAGAAGGTGCAGGGGCAACCTACGGTTACGTATTCGCCTACATTTCCACCCTGTTGGATCTTAACCAGAGTCTTATTCTCGTAAAGCGACTGGTCGTTCATAATCTCCTTCATATTGAGGACGGGGCCACAAGGAATTCCATTTGTGCCCAGGGCTTCCGTTACCTCATATTTAGTCTTGGTGATGGTATATTCCTGGATACGCTGCCAGATTTCCGTCTTATGTTTGTCGCGGGCATCGGCCGTGTTGAAGTCCGGATTGGTGAGCCAGTCTTCAAATCCAATAACCTTGCAGAAGTTTTCGAACTGCTTCTCACCGCGTTCTACGATTACGTAAACGTAGTCGTTGGGATCTGTAGCCCAGTTCTTACACTTGTAGGTCCAGCCGAGCACGCCGCCGCCTTCTATATTACCGGAGCGGGGCACATAGTCGGGGAACTTCTCGTTGGGATACTGAGGATACTGTACGAGATAGCCCAACTTATCGAGAGTCAGCTGGTCGCGCGTCTTGATACGGCAGAGGTTGAGGCAGGCATTGTGCATCGACTGATATACGAAACAGCCTTCACCTGTCCTTTCACGCTGTGCGAGTGCAGCAAGCAGACCAATAAGGAGGTGCATACCGGTGTTGGAGTCTCCGAGAGCGGCACCGCTCTGAGTTGGGATATTGTCGTCGCCGCTATACCAACCTGTGGTGGTGGCGGCACCGCCGGTTACCTGTGCAATGGGCTCGTAAGCCTTCAGGTGAGCGTAGGGGGAACCCTGCGGAAAACCTTTGATTGTACCGTAGATGCATCGCGGATTGAGAGCGTGGACTGCGTCCCAGCCGAAGCCAAGCTTGTCCATAGCTCCCGGGTGAAGATTTTCTACGAATATATCGCATTCCTTGATGAGCTTTGTGAGAATCTCCTTACCGTCAGGAGTAGCCGCATCAAGTGTTAGAGACTTCTTGTCGGAATTCAGCTGAAGATAATAGTAGGATGGGGCATCCTTGCTAAACTGAAGCTCGGTACGTGTAGGATCACCTACACCGGGACGTTCGATTTTGATTACCTCGGCGCCGAACCATGCGAGCATCTGAGTGCATGAAGGGCCAGACTGTACATTAGTGAAATCAACTACCTTGATTCCTTGTAATGGTGCTGTGTTCATAATATTGAAAATTAAGTTAAGAAAAATATTTTTTATCTTTAAAACATATGTAAGGGGTATTTAGTTTAAAAGTTGGATTGATAAAATGTTTACGTGTTTACCATTAATTACATATTAAAGTCAATAATACAGCTGTTTAACACATAACTATAGTTTAAATTAATTGTAAATATATAAACAATTTGCTTTTAAAATCATTTATTTATATAGAGGACAAATTTTTCTATGAAAAACCCACAAATAAAGAAATTATCACGCATATGCCAATAAAAAAGATAGTAGACGGTTGCACTGCAGCCACGTACGTGGCCTATGCTTTCAGCGAGGTTGCCACAATATATCCAATCACACCTATTGCCTCCATGGGAGAAACGGCCGACAAATGGAATGTAGCCGGCGTAAAAAATCTGCTGGGAAGCCCGATGCAGGTAAGAGAGATGGAATCCGAGTTGGGAGCCGCGGGCGCCACCCACGGAGCTTTGGCAGCCGGTGCACTGGCGACCACCTTTACGGCTTCGCAGGGCCTGATGCTGATGATTCCCAACATGTACAAGATCTCCGGTGAACTTTTGCCGGGTGTATTCCATGTAGGTTGCAGGTCGCTCGCCACACAGGCGTTGAGTATATTTGGCGACCATCAGGATGTGATGGCATGTAGAGCCACAGGGTTTTCTCTTCTGGCCTCAGCATCCGTGCAGGATGCACACGATCTTGCTATAGTGGCTCATCTCTCCGCTCTGGAGGGTTCACTACCTGTTCTGCACTTCTTTGACGGCTGGCGTACATCCAATGAGATGTCGACAATAGAGATGCTCTCTTACGAAGAAATGTTGCCATTGCTTCCTTCAGACAAGATAAAAGCCTTCAGGAGGAGAGCCATGAATCCGGAACATCCTGACCTTCGGGGCTCGGCGCAGAACTCGGACGTCTACTTCCAGAACCGCGAGGCTCCCAATCGTTTTTATAATGCGTTTCCCTCCATAGTTCAGGAACAGATGGATCGAATTGCACCGCTTCTCGGACGGAGCTATCATCTCTTCGACTATGTGGGAGCTCCGGATGCCGACAGGGTCATCATCACGATGGGCTCGAGTTGCGATGTGGTGGAAGAGACTGTCAAATACCTTAACGGCAAGGGGGAGAAGGTGGGTTTGATAAAGGTAAGGTTGTACAGGCCATTTTCGGCAGAGCACCTTCTAAAGGCATTACCTGACACGGTAAAGGCAGTAGCGGCACTCGACAGGACAAAGGAGCCCGGCAGTGAGGGGGAGCCTCTATATCTTGATGTGGCCACGGCTCTCTTCAAGGCAGGGAGAAACGTAACTTTGATAGGGGGACGATACGGGCTTAGCAGCAAGGAGTTTGATCCCTCTATGGCAGCGCGAATTTTTGAGGAACTCGCAAAGCCGAATCCAAAAGACGGTTTCACAATAGGCATAACCGATGACCTTACTCATACCTCGCTCCCTGTAGAAACCCATATCTACTCCTTGCCCAAGAAAATTTCACAGGCCATATTCTACGGGATGGGTTCCGACGGTACGGTGGGTGCAACAAAAATGGCAGCGCAGATAGTTGGAGACGCGGAAAATCTCTTTGCCCAGGCTTACTTCCACTATTCAGCCAAAAAATCAGGTGGCTATACCATCTCAGAATTGCGGATCGGACCGGAACAGATACATTCAGCGTATGGGATAGAAGATGCTGACATCGTCGTAAACAACAAAGACACCTACGTAAGGAGATTCGATATCGTAAAGAACCTCAAGGAGGGTGGCATACTGCTTCTCAATTCAGGCTGGACGAGCGAGGATATGGAGACTCAGTTGCCGGCTGAATTGAAAAGAAAAATTGCTGAAAAGAAAATCAGGCTCTATAATCTTGACGCCTTTGGAATAGCGGCTAAACATGGTCTTGGGGTACGAATCAACACAATAATGCTTACGGCTTATCTCAAACTATCGCCCGTAGTGCCGTTTGAAGAAGCTTTTGCCCAACTTGAGAACCTTATTTCAACCACCTACAAGCATGAGGGAAACTCAGTGGTTGAGACCAACTTGGCTGCAATAGAAGAAGCAGTGGGAGGAATAGAGGAGATTAAATATCCCGCTTCGTGGCTCACGGCTATGGAAATAGGTCAGACCGACGAAAAAGTGCCCGCATATATTTCTGAAATTGCAAAACCCTGCATGGATCTGGAGGGAGACAATCTGCCTGTCTCACTCTTCTCGCCCGACGGCACGATGCCCATGGGCACCACGGCATACGAAAAAAGGGCCATTGCACTCAACGTGCCCCAATGGGATGTGGACAAATGTGTGGAATGTACCCTCTGTTCATTGGTTTGCGCGCATGCCTCTATCCGTCCCGTGCTGATAAATGCCGAGGAGAAAGCCAAGGCTCCTGAAGAAATGATCTCAAAGGCAGCTGAGGAACCGGCTTTAAAGGGACTGCAATATAGAATCCAGGTGTATCCCGAAGACTGTACGGGTTGCAGTTCGTGTGCCGTAATATGTCCGGGCCATGCCTTGACAATGGAGCCGATCTCTACGCAATTGGAGGATCAGAAGAAGCTTTTGACATATGTCCGGGAGAACATTACCATAAAAGACGGTCTGCAACCACGCAATACGATTGACGGTTCTCAATTTTATGAACCGATGTTGGAATTCTCCGGGGCATGTGCCGGCTGCGGAGAGACTCCCTATGTAAAACTCCTCACTCAGTTGATGGGGGAGAGGATGCTGATTGCCAACGCAACAGGTTGCAGTTCAATCTGGGGAGCCAACTTCCCCAGCAACGCTTACTGTACCAACCGTTTCGGTCAGGGTCCGGCATGGGGTAACTCCCTGTTTGAAGACAATGCGGAATATGGTTTCGGAATGGCTGTGGCAATCTCCCATAGAAGGGAAAGAATAATTGAAGTAGCACAGACGGTTTGTAATGCGCAGGACACCCCCGCTGATTTGAAGACGGCGCTAGAGGATTGGCTGCAAAATAAGGATGACAAGGAGAAGTCGACTACTACGGGAAAGAATGCCCTTGCGGTCTTAAAGAAATATCCCTCGGTAAATGGGGTAACGGAAATTTTAGATGGTGCAGACCTTCTGGCCAAGAAGAGTATCTGGATAATCGGAGGCGACGGATGGGCTTATGATATCGGTTTTGGTGGCTTGGATCATGTACTGGCACAGAATATCGACGTGAACATCCTTGTGATGGATACAGAGTGCTATTCCAACACAGGAGGACAGACCTCTAAAGCCACTCCGTTGGGTGCCGTGATGAAGTATGCTTCGGATGGAAAGCGCACATTTAAGAAAGATCTTGGCAGAATGATGATGAGTTATGGAAATGTCTATGTGGCCTCCGTAGCTCTTGGAGCCCATTATAAACAGACTCTTGACGCTTTCCTTGAGGCCGATGCCTACAATGGTCCGTCGTTGGTAATTGCCTATTGCCCATGTATCGAGCATGGCATCAGGATACCGGATGGAGTTGCGGGTATGTCTCACAGCATTGTGGAAGAGAAGAGGGCGGTGCTGGCCGGTTATTGGCAGCTTTACAGATTTGATCCTGCGGCTCCGGAAGGTACGCCCCAACTCACTGTAGATTATGCTAAACCGGATGGCTCGATGTCTGCTTTCCTCGACGGTGAAGACCGTTATGCCGACCTAAAGATGTTGGATCCGAAGGAAGCCGCCATATTGAGACCCGAACTTGAAACCCGATGCGACGACCTTTATGACCTGCTTAATTATGATGCCTCATCTCCGAGGTTATAATCTGCAGGGGTGTCTGAAAAATTTAATCACAAATAAAAAAAAGCTCTCTCATCGCGAGGGAGCTTTTTTATAAAAGGAAGGAAATTCTTAGGCATTCACACTTCATCCCTTTATGCATTTTACCTTTTATTTATTCAGAATTTCCTTCCTTAAAGTAGTTTTATTAATTTTGCAAAAAGAATTTAATTTTAATAATGATTATTTATCAAACAGAATTAAAAAACGATGCAAAATTAATTAAAGTTTTATAATTCACCTAATAAAACGCTATAAAAATGTTTACCTGTGAACGTATTTACTGTATATTACTATGAAAAGAAAACTTCGTCCCTTTGAAATTGATATCGATGCACTTGGTTTTTACATTAATCGGGCTTTTTTTGCTATGGTGAAACACCTGAATCAAGAATTAAGCGATAGTAACCTTAATCTTCAGCATTCTGATTTTACTATTCTAAAGATTTTAAATCAAATTAAAGGTGGCAGCCAGTCTGAAATATCAGCTATTTTAGGTAAAGAAAGATCAGGAATAAGCCGCTCCCTTGCAAATTTGGAGAAAAACGGATATGTAAAAAGAGAGGCTAAGAACGGTTCAACAAATTATGTTTCTCTTACACCAAAAGGAGAAGAGGTTATACCGAAAATCAATGCTATCACAGACAAAGTGACAGAGAAGGCCTTTAAAGGCTTCTCTCAGAAGAGCCGTGAGGCAATGATTAAAAATCTCAACAAGATATATTTCAATTCACTCGAAAAAAATTGAGACTCAAAAATCGAGTCTCAATTTTAGGGGTTTCAATTTAAATTCAGATACTTACTTTAAGCATCAAGGAGAGGCGGTTGTCATGGGCCTGCATGCCGTTATGATCCATTTTGCGTCCGTAGAGATACTCCACTCCAAACATTGTAAAACTGTTTATTTTCCAGAAGCAGTTGGCCGTCACATACTGCGCCCATTTATAAGTTTCGCCCCAGGCAGTCGTGTTCCAGTCTTTCGCATAGGTGCGAACTTGACTGTAGGTTGCGTTTAGGAACACTTTAGGGCATATCTGATATTGGAGCGTGCCGTAAGCTCCCCAAGCCGGAACGGCCTTAAGTTTGCCATTTTCGTCTGGATCGGGCATAAGGTCCATCCCTTTTCCGGAAAGATCCTGGATATAACTGGAAACACCTTGACCGTATACTCCCTCCCACATGGCTGACATTCCGCAGCAGATGGGGGTCTTTCCACTCAGTTTTACACCCCAGCCCAAAACATTGTGGTTCTTGTTAAGGATCTGGTCGCGATAAGTCAGCGTGCGGAAAATAGCGGAAGCTCTTAGCCATCCCTTGCCATCCAACCAGGAACGCTGGAGATAGAGGGGTATGTCGGGTATCCTTTGTGTCGCCTTTCCGGTAAAGGCAGTCTCCTTACCTCCGACAAGACCGGAAGAATATGTGGCTGAAAACTCCGGAAGATCAAGACCGATGGCGGCACTCCATGCCTTATTTCTGCCGAACTTCCCGGTATAGGAGATATTGGGGTGCCCCATAAAGGTAAGGGCATTCGGACCCTGATAATCGATAGAGGCCGGTTTTGCACCTATATCGGTGAAGATAGAAATGGTGTGTCCGGCCGTTATTCCACGGTATTTCAGGTAGGCATGATGGAGAGCGGGAGAATGGTTTCCAGCCATAAAATTGACATCGATAAAAATACCGATTTGGTTTGCAGAACCGGGTAGCGCAACAAAATTCAGGTAGAAATCAGTCTGCGCCGCCGAGAGGAGGAACTGGCCGCCGCTTCCGGGTTCAATAGTCATCGGGATGTCGCCGGGAATAAACTTATTGGCATTGTCGAGTGGATGCCCCCAGTCGAAATCTCCCACCAACATTGCATTTGCACCGAGTCCGGCGTAAAACTTATGGTCTTTTCCAATGAGAGCAAAACGGGGAACGTCTTTAAGCACGGCATCACCGGGAGCATTAGACTGCATCACGTCATACACCTCCGATGATTTTTCCGTGTTGATGAAATGCATTTTTTCGACATCCTGGGCTGATGCTGCCATGGCAAAGCCAAGAATGCCAAGCAGAAATAAAATTTGGTTTTTCATAGATTGAAAGATTGTTTTATTGTGGATTGTTGATATATAAACAATTATTCACAAGGTATTGTTTGCATTGATTAAATTTTGTTAATTTTGCAGTAAGTTTCTAAGGTTTATACAGGTTAATTATGGAATTGATAAAGGATAAGGAATTCGGAGGCGAACGTCCACTGTTTGCTGCCCGTAATCTGCGCCTCGAGAATGTGACTATTCATGCCGGAGAATCGGCACTGAAAGCTTGCGCCAACATTGAGGCCGACAGTTGCACGTTTGAAGGGAAGTATCCGTTCTGGCACGTTGACGGGTTCCGCATAAACCGCTGTCTCTTCACTCCAGGAGCAAGGGCAGCTCTCTGGTATTCACGCAACTGTGTGATGACGGACACACAGGTAGACGCTCCAAAGATGTTTCGCGAGATGGACGGGATCACTCTCCGGGGCGTTGATATTCCTGACGCACAGGAGACACTCTGGCACTGCTCCAACGTAGACATTGAGAAGGCAAGAATAGAGAACGCCGACTATCTCTTTATGCACAGCAGCAACATCAGAATAAAAGACTATCTGCAGAAAGGTAACTATTCATTCCAGTATTGCAGGAATGTGGAGATAAGAGATGCCCATATCGACTCAAAAGATGCATTCTGGGGCACGGAAAACGTAACAATCTACGACTCCGAAATCAACGGCGAATATCTCGGATGGCATTCCCGACGTTTGAGATTGGTGAGATGCAGAATTTCGGGGACACAGCCCCTCTGCTACTGTAAAGACCTTGTGATGGAAGACTGCACGATGGCACCGGACTGCGACCTTGCCTTCGAAGACACCGAGGTGGAGGCTACGATATTGTCGGCCATTACCAGCATCAAGAATCCCCAGAAGGGCGTGATAAGATGCAAGAGTGTAGGTGAGGTGATAATAGATGAGAACAGCAAGGCGAAAGACCCTGTGAAAATAGTGACTGAGGAATGAAATTCAACTTTGACGAGCTGACCGAAAGGAGAGGCACCGCATCTTATAAATGGGACAGTGACGCCGGCAGAGATATGATACCCCTCTGGGTGGCCGATATGGACTTCAAGACTGCCCCTTGCATCGTGGAAGCACTGCGTCAGCGGGTGGAACAGGGAATATTCGGATATGTCAAGGTACCGGGCAGTTATTACGAAGCCCTCGACAACTGGTTTGAAAGTCGCCACGGCTGGACCATTGATCCCGATACCGTGATCTACACTTCGGGAGTGGTGCCGGCCATCTCAGCCATCATCAAGGCCCTCGTAAAACCCGGGGAGGGAGTAATAGTGCATACACCCGCATACAACTGTTTTTTCTCATCCATACGCAACAATGGCTGTGAGGTGGTGGCCAATCCGCTTTTCCGCAAGGAGACCGAAGAAGGATTTACGTACAAGATTGACTTTGACGGCCTTGAGAGACTCGCGGCAAAAGAGGAAAACAGGATGCTGATACTCTGCAATCCTCACAATCCCACCGGAAGAGTATGGACACGCGAGGAATTGGAAAGGATCAGGGATATATGCCGGAAAAACGGGGTGATTGTTGTGAGCGACGAGATACATTGCGAGCTTACCCACCCCGGATACAAATATACCCCATACCTCACTGTTGACCCCACGGCAATAGGCTGCTGCTCACCGAGCAAGGCATTCAATCTCGCGGGACTGCAAATCGCCAATATCGTGGCTCCCAATGCCGAACAAAGAAAGAGGATAGATAAGGCCATCAACATAAATGAGGTGTGCGACGTAAATCCTTTTGGTGTCATCGCCCTTCAGGAAGCCTATAGACACGGAGGGGAATGGCTTGAGGAGTTGAACGCCTATCTCTATTCCAATTATGAGTTTCTGCGCGATTTCCTGCGGAAGAGGATGCCGATGCTGAGAAAATGCTGCTCCGAATCCACTTATCTTGCATGGATAGATATACGCTCCCTGGGACTTACCGCAGACGAGGTGGAAGAGATCGGGAAGAATCATGGGGTATGGGTGAATGCAGGCACGCTGTATGGCGGCCAGGGGTACATCAGGATCAACTATGCATGCCCTCGCGAAAGACTGAAAGAGGGACTCGAACGGTTTACCCGTGGCTTCTGATATAAAGTTAATCAGAGAGGGGGGACACTTCAATTACCGCAGGCGGCTGCGTCTGACGGTGATGCTTTCGCTCCCAGCGATGCTTGCCCAGCTTTCGAGCATCCTAATGCAGTATATCGATGCCACGATGGTAGGCCGGCTCGGGGCTGACGACTCTGCAGCTATAGGACTGGTGTCGACAACACTCTGGCTGTTCTGGGGTGTATGCTCGGCGATGACTTCGGGCTATTCCGTGCAGGTGGCTCACAAAATCGGGGCGAAGGATTTCAGCGGTGCGAGAGACGTTTTGCGTCAGGGCATCACGTCCGCCCTCATATTCAGCATAGGGATTGCCATAATTGGTGTGGCGATAGCCATCCCACTGCCGTTTTGGCTTGGTGGCAAACCGCCGATATGCGCTCCGGCCTCGCTTTATTTCGTAGTTTTCGTGGCCGCATTGCCTCTTCTCACACTCAATTATCTGGCCGGAGGAATGTTGAGATGCGCTGGAAACATGAAGGTGCCGAGCATAGTGAGCGGGCTCATGTGTTTTCTCGACCTTCTATTCAACTTCCTTCTTATTTTCCCGAGCCGAACAATGGAAATAGGCGGAACTGAGGTCTTCATACCGGGCGCAGGCCTTGGAGTGCTTGGTGCGGCTTTAGGTACGGTGGCCGCGGAGATAGTGTGCGCGGCTATCCTGATGTATTACGTCTGCTATGTCCAACCTGAGCTCCGCATCAAAGGGGAGAGTGGCAGTTATCGTCCCACCAAAGTCATCACAAGGGAGGCGGTCAAGATTTCCGCTCCGCTTACGGTAGAACACACCGTGATATGCGGTGCGCAGATAGCCATCACGATGATTGTGGCTCCGTTGGGTGTCATTGCCATAGCAGCGAATGCATTTGCCGTGACGGCAGAAAGTCTTTGTTACATGCCCGGTTACGGCATCGGAGATGCTGCCACGGCTCTCGTAGGTCAGTGTCACGGCGCGAAGCGTCCGGTGCTCATGCGTCAGTTTGGATATATGGCAGTTGGGTTGGGAATTGCCGTGATGACAGGAATGGGTGTCTTACTTTTTGCTTTCGCGCCCCAGATAATGGAATTCATCACCCCCGTGAAGGCCATAAGTAGCCTGGGCGCAGAGGTGTTGCGCATAGAGGCCTGGGCCGAACCAATGTTTGCGGCCTCGATTGTGGCATATGGAGTTTTCATCGGGGTTGGAAAAACCACGGTGCCGGCCATTATGAACTTCGGAAGCATCTGGATTGTGAGGGTGCCCCTTGCATGGTGGCTCGCCAGGACTCTGGGCCTGCAAGGTGTCTGGATTGCTATGTGTGTCGAGCTTATGTTCAGGGGAATCATCTTCCTGTTGAGGCTGCTCTTCACCAAATGGTGGAGGGTGAAAGGGGAGGGTTCAGATGCTGAGACCGAGTTGCTGAGTATCTGATGGAGTAGGCGAGAGAAGAGATAAGGGAATGGAAAAAGAATTAAGAATTGCAAAAAATTGATTAATTTTGCAGTGAAAACAATCAGGTCGATAATCAGGCTTTAAAATATAAAAACCCACATCTGAAGAGTAAATTTATTTTGCAAAATATACTGACAGGAAAAGATATGAAACTTATTAAGAATGTTGCCCTGCTAATCTGCGGCATAGGGATGATAGGACTTTCATCATGCAAGAAAGGAGACAGCACGCAGGGAACACAGCAACAGGCTCCGGAGTTGGCCGTAATGACTATCGGCGAGACAGATGCTAACCTTGAAACGTCGTTCCCGGCCACACTCGAGGGAGAGAACGACGTGGAGATCCGGCCTCAGGTTTCGGGATTTCTCACCAAGGTCCATGTCCAGGACGGACAGACGGTAAAGAAAGGTCAGGTGCTCTTCACCATCGACCAGGTGCAGCTTCAGGCAGCGGTAGAGCAGGCAGAGGCTGCCGTGAAGGTGGCTCAGGCAAACGTAAACACCGCCCAGACCAATGTGACCAACAATAAAATCCTCCTCGACAGGAATATCATAAGCCAGTCGGCCTACCAGACATCGGTAGACGGTCTCAACTCCGCCAAGGCCCAGCTCAACCAGGCCCAGGCGGCGCTAACGTCTGCCCGCAAGAACCTGTCGTACACTTCGGTGACAGCCCCGGTTGACGGTATTGTCGGAACGATTCCCTATAAGGAAGGCACATTGGTAAGCCCCTCCACGCTTCTTACTGTTCTATCCAACAACAGCGCAATGCAAGCCTACTTCTCGATGAACGAGAAATACGTACTCGACCTCACCGATGGCGGAAAGAGGAGTCTGCGCCAGGCTGTAGACTCTCTGCCAGAGGTTTCTCTCCGGCTCGCAAACGGCTCCGTTTATCCATACAAGGGTAAGGTGGTATCTATTTCCGGTGTGATCGACCCCTCCACAGGGAGCGCCCAGGCGAAGGCTATCTTCCCGAACCCCGACGGAATGCTCCACAGCGGCAACACCGGCAACATCATGATGCCCGTAACATACAGCGCCACAATAGAAATTCCACAGAGTGCCACGTATGAGGTGCAGGACATGAAATTCGTTTACGTAGTGGGCGACTCGGCCATACTGCATTCGCGTCCCATCACCGTGGCAGCCGAAAACGACGGAAAGAATTATATCGTCACTTCCGGTCTGACCCCGGGAGAGACTATCGTGACGGAAGGGGTGGGCATTTCAGCTGCCGACGGAATAACCATCCGCCCGAAAACCAACGTAAAGGCGTCACAAGGAGAATAATTCCGGAAAACAAAGCAGAGAAATGAAACTTGACAGATTTATCAACAGACCGGTGCTGTCGACGGTAATCTCCGTCTTCATCGTCATATTCGGTCTGCTGGGATTGTTCTCGCTACCTATCGAACAGTATCCTGACATCGCACCTCCCACGGTGAGGGTCACCACGACCTATACAGGTGCAAATGCCCAGACTGTGCTCAACTCCGTGATCGCTCCTCTGGAGGAACAGATTAACGGCGCCGAAAACATGGACTACATGATGTCTTCGGCCTCCAACAACGGCAGCGCATCGATTGAGGTACACTTCAAGCAGGGCACAGACCCTGACATCGCCGCTGTCGACGTGCAAAACCGTGTGGCCAAGGCCGCGGCATTCCTCCCTTCGGAGGTGAACCAGGTAGGCGTAATCACGCAGAAACGCCAGACCTCGATGCTGATGGTAATCGGTATGTACGACCCCGAAGACCGTTATACCACACAGTTTATCGACAATTATATGTCGATAAATATCCTGCCTCAGATAAAGCGTGTGCCCGGTGTGGGCGACGCCATGGCCTTCGGTGCCGACTACTCGATGCGCATCTGGCTCAAACCGGATGTCATGGCACAGTATAACCTGATGCCCTCCGACATCGCCGCCGCGCTTGCAGAGCAGAACATAGAGGCTGCCCCGGGCCAGTTTGGCGAGCAGGGCAACCAGAGCTTCCAGTATGTGATCACATACAAGGGGCGCCTCCAGGAAGAGTCGGAATTCGAGGATATAGTGTTGCGTGCCACTGAAGACGGAGAAATGCTCCGCCTGAAAGACGTGGCCGACGTGGAACTCGGACGCCTTACCTACGGATTCAAAAACCTCAACGACGGCCATATCGGCTCCTCGGCAATCATATTCCAGGCTGCCGGATCCAACGCCACGGCTGTTGTGGAAGAGGTTGAGAAACTTATGGACGAGGCAAGGAAAAGCCTTCCTACCGGCCTTGTGCTCAACACGACGATGAGTGTCAACGACTTCCTCTTCGCCTCGATCCATGAGGTGATAAAGACCCTCATCGAGGCCTTCATTCTGGTGTTTCTCGTAGTGTTTATCTTCCTGCAGGATTTCCGCTCCACCATCATTCCTATGATTGCCATCCCGGTGGCACTAATCGGTACGTTCTTCCTGCTTAAAATTTTCGGGTTCACGCTCAACCTCCTCACGCTCTCAGCATTGGTGCTGGCTATCGCGATTGTGGTAGACGACGCCATAGTGGTGGTGGAAGCTGTGCATGCCAAGCTCGACCAGGGATATAAGTCGGGACGTAAGGCATCCATCGATGCCATGAACGAGATTTCGGGTGCGCTGATCTCCATTACCCTCGTAATGATGCTCGTGTTTATTCCCGTATCATTCCTCGGAGGCACCTCGGGTATCTTCTACAGGCAGTTCGGTTTGACAATGGCCATGGCCATCGGTCTGTCGGCCATCAACGCCCTCACTCTCTCGCCGGCCCTTTGTGCCATTTTCCTCAAGGGACACGACAAAAAGCCCCTCAAGGAGCGTATGAAAGAGGCTTACAGCGAGGCGGCTACAAGTATGGCGAGGAGCTACAGGAAGAGATTCTCATTCCCGCCTCTGGCCACATTGCTGCTCATAGTTGCAGCCATAGTGTTCCTCGTGCTGGGTTGGTATATGTTTGAAAACGTGGCTGAAGGAGTCATCGCCGTAGTCACGGCAGTACTGGCTCTTATCGGAATATTTACCGAGAGGTTCAAGGAAGCATTCAACAAGAACTTCGAACGTCTGCTTTCGGTATACAGAAAAGCCGTAAACTGGTTTTCACATCATAGAGCCATCAGTTTCGCAATAGTGGCAGCATCCGTCGGCGGTCTCGTGTGGCTCATGGCCATCACACCGACAGCACTTGTTCCGACGGAAGACACGGGTACCATCATGGGAGCTGTGACGATGCCACCGGCTACATCACAGGAGCGTACCCAGAAGATAATGGACGAAGTGGACAGCATTATCGGCACCATTCCGGCAGTGATGAGCCGCACGGCCATCACGGGCTACAGTTTTGTGGGCGGACAGGGCAACACCTATGGCTCCTTCATCATTAAGCTCAAGCCATGGGACCAAAGAGATGAGAACACCGAGAGCGCCGGAGCGATTCTCGGACAACTCTTTATGCTCACCGGGCAGATCAAAGACGCCCGCATCATGTTCTTCCAGCCCCCGATGATTACCGGATATTCTGCCACCAACGGTTTCGAAATAAAACTTCAGGATAAGACGGGCGGCGACCTCAACAAGTTTTTCGACGTCTACCAGCGCTTCATCGGAGCTCTGAACGCAGACCCGGCCATACAGATGGCATACTCTAACTTCAACCCCAACTTTCCGCAATATCTGGTAGAGATCGACGTAGCCAAAGTGAAGAAAGCCGGCCTTACTCAAAACGCCATACTCTCGGCGTTGCAGGGATATTACGGCGGTATGTATATCTCCAACTTCAACCGTTTTGGCAAGCTGTACCGAGTGATGATGCAGTCGTCGCCGGAGGCAAGGGTATCGCCCGAGACATTGAAGCAGATCAAGATACGCAACGGGCTTCAGATGGCGCCGATAGACAACTTCGTGAAACTGACGCGAGTGTACGGACCCGATATGATCGACCGCTTCAATATGTTCACGGCCATCTCCATTACGGGTACGCCGACTCCGGGTGTTTCATCGGGCGAGGCCATCGAGACCATCAACCGCATAGCGCAAGACGTCTTGCCACAGGGCTACGGTTTCGAATATGCCGGCATGAGCAGGGAAGAGGCAAGCGGATCGAGCGGATCCACAGGTTATGTGTTCGCCCTCGTGCTTCTCTTCGTCTATCTGATCCTCTCCGCACAGTATGAAAGCTACATACTGCCTTGGGCCGTAATCCTTTCCGTGCCTTTTGGACTCATGGGTTCATTCGTGTTTGCAAGGATGATGGACATAGCCAACAACATCTACCTTCAGATTGCACTCATCATGCTTATCGGTCTGCTGGCCAAAAATGCCATCCTTATCGTCGAGTTCGCGCTCGACCGAAGGAAGACAGGCATGGGCATCGTCAAAGCCGCGATTTCCGGGGCCGTGGCCCGTCTGCGACCCATCCTCATGACATCGCTGGCCATGATCATCGGTCTGCTCCCCATGATGTTTGCTCATGGAGCAGGAAAGAACGGCAACCAGGCGCTCGGATCGGGAGCCATAGGCGGTATGCTCATCGGTATGGTGCTCCAGGTGCTCATCGTGCCCGCACTCTTCATAGCCTTCCAGGCTCTCCAGGAAAGAATCTCGCCACCGAAATGGAAAGACACCGACCATCGAGGCATATCCTCTGAGCTTGAACAGTATGTACCCGTTACAGATTAAAAGATGAAAAAGATTATAGGTTATATAGCCATCGGTTTGGCCGTACTTCCTCTTACGGGATGCCATATCTACCGGAAATTTGAACTCCCGAAAGAAGATAGCGCTATAGTAGAGGAATATACCAAAGCGCTTGAAATGCCAGCCGACTCCACCACGCTTCCCTATATGGGATGGCGTGAGGTGTTTACCGACACTATACTCCGGGGCTATATCGAGACAGCTTTGGAAAACAACACCGACCTCCGGAACGCCCTGCTTAATGTTGACATAGCCAGGGCGCAGCTCAAGGGAGCCAAACTCAGTTATTTCCCCTCGCTTTCCCTGGGACCTAACGGAGGGACAGCCAGCTATGGCGGCAGCCATATGAACTGGTCGTACACCATTCCATTGGCAGCGCAATGGGAAATTGACGTATTCGGAAAAATCCTCAACCGCAAGAGGGGAGCGCAGACCCACCTCGAGATGATGGAAGACTATCGGCAGGCAGCGCAGTCGCAGATAGTTTGCGGTGTGGCAGGAGTCTACTATTCTCTGGTAATGCTTCAGCAGCAGCTGCAGCTCACCCAGCGTACGGCCCAGATTTGGAAAGAGCAGGTGGAGACCATGGAACTGCTCAAGAATGCAGGGCGCACCAACGAGGCTGCAGTGGTGCAGAGCCGTGCCAATTATTACAACATACTCGGCACGGTGCCCCAGTTGGAAAACTCGATCAACCAACTCAACAACTCCCTCTCGCTACTTCTCAACACTTATCCGCAGGAGTGGACAGTGACGCAAGACCTCAATTTCTCTCTTCCTGAAGAGTTAGTGGAAGGTATACCTCTGTCGTATCTCGCCACCCGGCCCGACGTAAGGGCAGCTGAAAGATCCCTGGCAAGCGCGTACTACGCCACCAACTCTGCCCGCGCCAATTTCTATCCCAGTCTCGTGATTTCAGCCCAGGGAGGTTTCACCAACCTCTTGGGGTCTATAATCAAAAATCCAGGAGAGTGGTTTATCCAGCTTGCCGGTTCGCTTACGGCACCCATCTTCTCACGCGGACAGAACATTGCTACGCTTGAAGCAGCCAAGGCACAGCAGAAACAGGCGCTCAACACCTTTGAATACGCAGTACTGACGGCCAGCGCTGATGTAAGTAATGCCCTGGTGAGCTATAACAAAAATCTTGAACAGAACGAATATCTCCAGCAGCAGGTAGACCAGCTGGAGAAGTCGGTAGACTACACCACCCAACTCTTTATGTACAACCAGTCGACCACCTATCTTGAAGTACTTACAGCCCGGTCTAGCCTGCTTCAGGCTCAACTCTCATGTATCGCCAACTGGCATGAGAGAGCTGCGGCTTTGGTGAGCCTCTATCAGGCTGTAGGTGGTGGCAGATAACTCTTGAAAGCATGAAACAGATAGACAGCAGGGCCTACGTAGACCCAAAAGCTCAGATAGCCGACAACGTAAGAATCGATGCCTTCGCCTACATCGAGGGTGATGTGGAAATAGGCGAGGGTTGCCATATCCATCCCTTTGCCTGCATCCGCGACGGTGCCCGGCTTGGAAAGAACAACGAGGTGTTTGAAAACGCCGTAATCGCCGCCACTCCCCAAGACTTCCGCTGGAAGGGAGAGGAGTCGTATGTAAGGATCGGTGACAATAACAAGATTCGAGAGCAGGTGATCATCAACCGAGGCGTGCGGAAGGGGAGCGCCACGGTGGTAGGCAACAACTCTTTCATAATGGCTCAGACCCACATAGGGCACGACTCTGAGATAGGTGACGATTGTGTAATAGGAAATGCCGTTAAGATAGCGGGAGACGTAAAGATCGGCAACCGGACCATCCTCTCGTCAAACTCTCTCGTGCATGAGAAATGCCATATCGGCGACTTGGTGCTGATCAAGGGCGGATGCCGCGTCAACGGTCATGTGCCACCCTTTACGGTAATGGCCCATAATCCGATATCATACTTCGGAGTGAATGCCTTCATCCTCAAGTTGACCAAGAAGACGGAAGAGACCATAGAAGATATCGCCAAATGTTACCGCCATGTATATCAGACGGGTACATCGGTATTCAACGCGTTGAGACGTATAAAGGAAGACGTGGAAGAATCCGAGGAACGCAATCTGATCATCAGCTTCATTGAAGACCACGACCTCGTAATCGCAGCTATAGCGATGCACGAGAACGAGGAAGAATGAAACTTGGATTATAAAAAAGTAAGTACAAAGAAAGACCCCGGCATTCGGGGTCTTTCTTTATACCTACTTTATTTTATCAGCTCATACCAGTATGCTTTCTGCAACTCCTCTTCGTCTCCGTCGGGGAGGGTAAGGATTGGTGAACCGGAGGAAGGGTCGTCAGGAGAGATAATATAATCATTTCCTTCCCTGCCGTGGAAGATATAACTGACAACGTTGGCCGATCCTTCCACCGTCATATATCCGTTGATCATCTCATCGGGTATTCCCCCAAGCGAGGGCTTGTCGGAGGCGTGGTTATAGATGGAAAGGCGATAAACGGGAGCCTCCCGGGTTTCGGTTTTGATGTCGATACGATAGACTTTACCGTCTTCATTGGAAAGAAGCGTGAGAACAGGCTTCCAACCTTGACGAATCTGCTCGGGCAGACTGTTGGATTCCAGTAGGCTGAGGCTGTCAATCATTGCCTGCTCCTTAGCCGACACATAACCGATATCGTAAATATTTTCACCGATCCAGAGGTAAGAACCATCTTTCAGGCTGTAGCCCCTCCAACCGTACTCCTGCCAGTCGGCAGGGGAGGAGTCTGTGATGACGTTGCGCAAAGAGTCATCTACAAGAACCGGATAATATGCCTTCATCTCATCCTCATTCAGAATGTCTTTAAGGGGATATGGGCGTTGGAGAGGATAGTCCACAACCTTCGCGAAACCTTCGGAATCATTTTCATACACGGCTTTCACCACCGATTTGATCACGTCGGGGATAGAGTCGTTACTAAGAATTTTCTCATAGTTGGAGGCATCGCCGTTCTTGTCGGAAGAACAGGCGCTTACCATACATACGGCCATCAGAGAAGCCATACAGGTCAGGATATATCTTCGATATACTGTCTTCATATTTATTCTTCGGTTTTTACGGTTTGTGTTTCTTGAATTTCAATGTTGGGGTCGATTGAATTATTAGAGGGGAGTTCCTTGATAAAGAGCGACTCAAATTCCTCGATACGTCGTCGTTTCAACTGACTGTTGGTTTTACCCTTATATTTTGAGTAAGAGACGTAGAGGTCGTAGAGGTCGCGTTCACCTTCCTTGAGTTTCTTTGCGACAGTACTTTTAAGGACCTTTCCGCTTCCGATATTGTAGGCCAGGACGCCGAGTATAAGGGAGTCGGCACCGTAGGAACGGAAGACGGCACAGTTTTTAAGGAGATCCTTGCGCAGAATCTCCTCGGCCTTTTCCTGGCTCAGGGCTTTTGTGCGACTGAACGTCTCTCCCGGGAGTACTTTATGGCCGTAACCAACCAGGGGCCAATGTTTAGGCTGGTGCATACCTTCATATTTCTTTATGATTTGCACGGCTTTCTCGAAATCTGACAAATTTTCATCAATTCCGGGAGTGGCAATCGACATGGCTTGGCAGAGCATGCGATAGTTGGATCCGGAAACCAATCCGAGCAGCCCAAAAGATGCCAGCCATATATAAACCAATAGTTTCATAGTATTAATGATTTCAAATTACAAAATTAAGTAAAAATGGAGAATCCGGATATAATATTAGGAATAATTTTGTCGGATGGATGAAAAGTATTAAATTTGCAGCGCTTTTGCGGGGAAACCCGGAAAGCATTTTCATACATTTTTGAGGAATACAGACAGAGTTGTAAGATCTCCTTTAGTTAATTAAAACTTTATATTCATTGCTGTAAGCCATTGTTGTACACAATGGTTAGGCTTGAATTTTAATTAACTAAAAGTCAAAATGTATGAAAAGAAATTCTAATTCTAATTCCAAGACTCGCAACCGGATATGGGATGAAATTTCCCTAATCCTGGAGAGTATGAACACAACTCTCAGTTCAGAACTTGTAGCGGAGCGTGCTCGCGCACCCAAAAACTGTTCTTCATGCTGTGGACTCATTAGGGTCTTCAAAAAGGAGGACCTGCTTAGGCAGTCGCATGAAAATGAATTCAAAGCCATACCCGTAGAAACGTATGCCTTCTATGAAGACACTTTAGTGCCGGGTCGTCTTGGCTCTGTTGCCATCTATACCGCTACGGCTTACATTCGCAGCCTTATCCTTAAGAGGAAAGGAATTCTCTTCGGCCGCAGAATAAAGTCCGTCAATCTGTAATGTGGACGCCGTCCCTTCGTTGACGTCATATTCTGATGCAACCCGTTAAAAGAGGGAATGGAATATTTGATCTTCCATTCCCCCTTTTTGACGATATTTTTGTTCAAAACTAACAAAAATTGTTCGGGATGCGCCATAAATATAATTTACGGTCAAAGAGACGTGGCCTTAGCAGAGGAACTGGAGATGGTCAGGATAAACGGGCGTGCCCTCACAGACATAGAGTTCGCTTGCGACACTACGGAGCTCGGAGGCTCCGGAAATACCTTCCGTCACAATTTGACGCAGGAGGCTCCCACGTAGAGCTTTAAGTCTTTCGGCAGTAGGTGTTTTCAAGACATTACTCTCCCTAACCTCCTGGAAATCTACTTTCCAGACATCGGCAAACCGCTTTACCAACTTCCAGTCGACACACTTGGAGGCATCAGCCGGAAGCAGATTGATAATCTCCTTGTCTCCGGAGTCGTTAAGCATCTTCACTAGGGCTTTTGTAACGTGCAGTTTCCAGAATGTGTTCAAGGGTTTACCAGCCGACGGACCCTCCTCGAGTCGTGTGGTGAAGTCAAGACGATAGGGCTTTACAATATCTTGCGGTCGCAACCATCCGTAGAGTGAGGAAATGATCCGAACTTGGTTTTCACAACGGGATTTGGCTTCCGGTGAAAGTGTGGCGAAATCAAGTGCTTTAAAGACAACTCCTGTATAAGCTTCAATGGCCCTGTTGCCAGTAGATTTAAACGTAAACTCGTAGATCATTTTTTGCATCTTGGAGGCGAGAGTGCCGGAAAGCTTAAGTTGAGCGGTTATCTCACCAACCGTCAAATCTCTCAGGCTCGCCATTATCTCTGAAGCCGTATCTTCAAAACACGGCGTATTCGCCTCCAGCTCTGCCCGGGTTACTGACCTCTCAGTAGCCATCATCGTCTTAGATTCCGCTATCAGTATCATAGGTGAGTGTAAAATCTATCTGTAATAAGTTATTCTTAAATTCTATTTAGCACATTCCACATAAAGATTCATGAAGTTTTCACCGGCAAATAATGGATCGTGCTCGGAGTAAAAGGTTGCGGAGAGATCCACGTCGCTATTTCCATCGAAACGGGAAGTCTGAATAGAGCCGAATACACGGCATTTATTTATCATTCAGGTTCGTAGCCTTCGTAGTAGTAGGATTGGTCGATACCATGGAAGATGACGTCGCGATTATCCGTTTCGGAGGTCAAAGCTGATTCTAACAAAACCCTCAACTCCAAATCATTGATAGGGGAACGCTCCATGGCTTGCATGTAAGCATCACGAGTTATCTTCTGCCAGTCAATCACTTTGCCTAACGCTTTTCGAAGCATCATGTCAAACCATATTCGGGTAACACGACCATTCCCTTCCATGAAAGGATGGGCAATGTTCATCTCAACATATTTGGATATGATTTCCTCAAATGTAGTTTCCGGCATCTTTTCTATTGCGTCAAGGGCCGGGACAAGATATAGCGAGTTGGCAAAGCGAAATCCTCCTTTTGATATATTGAGTTTTCTGATTTCTCCGGCAAAAGGGTAGAGTCCATCGAAAAGAGCGTGATGGATTTCTTGAAGTCCCTTGGTTGTTCCAACTTCAATATCATAAACTCGCCCGGAGGCAAAAAGCTCCTTTGCCTTTTCTATACTGAGTTTGTCTATTTCGTGCCGACTCATCCGATATCTTTTCGATTAAATTCTGCTTTTGGCAAAAACATAGACTTTCTTATGCTACTTTGCCTGTTTCAATCTCATTTTTGAGAAATTGGAAGATATATACTGGACCTTCGAAATAGAGACCGCATTCAGGATCATTGAGACGTTCGTAGGTTTGAGATGAATACAATTCATCAAACGCCCGCTTCATATCCCATCCGTATTCTTCCATAAGAAGCAAAACGAGATCTGCAGACAAACACTCAATTTGAAATCTAATATCTTTATTCATACCTTCCTCAACAGTTTAATGGCTTTTTCAGTTCCGTTGTATTATTTAATCATTTTATCTTACCTCCATTATTAGCACAAAGTGTTTGTAAATCTTCTATGGCATTCTCTATTGAAAGAGTATGTTCTGCATCATAGCAATCGATAAGGAAATCAACGCCATGATATCGTTTTAAGTATTTATAAGCCTCTATATTGGTAAGCTTGAAATGCTCCCCAAAAGCACTGATACAAGTAGCCAAATACTCGATCCTGTTAAAAAGGTCCCTCTTATCCATAAATTAATTGTTTGGTCTCTTCCAACTCTTCTATAAAATAGGGATTTTTGAGATTGTCTTCATCCACTAAATCAATCCTCCTCCCCATCAAATCCTCTAAATCTAAATATAGATTTAGAAAATTTTCTCCGGCGACTAGTGGGTCTTCCTCGGGATAGAAAGTGGCAGAGAAGTCTACGTCGCTTTTTTCATTGAAGCGAGGGGTAAGGATAGAACCAAAAACGCACAGAGTCTTGACCCCATACTTTCGGCAAAGGGCATAAATCTGCTCCAGGTTATCGGTAATTAAATGCATATCGAAGAATACTCGAGTTAAATATTAAATACAAAAATAAATATTTTCTTTAAAATATTGCCCCAAAATGACAGAAATTTCTTAATTTTGCATTTGAATCGTAGGTGAAGGACTAAAATCCGGAGATTGCAGAGGCAACAGACGATTCTAAAATTTTAAGAAAGGTGTTATTGAAATTTTATCTTTAATCATCAAACTTGGCGGTTTGTAATCCTACAAAGATAAAGTTGGCAATAGCACTACATCAGATGCTTTGTGCTGAACACTATGCTCAGTATAGCATACCGGTGTGGGGCTATTGTTTTATCCGTAGGAGAGGCACGCCAAGGCCTGATGATTGGATAAAACAGAGATACTTTCCCTACACCTTTTTTATTTCAAAACTTGAAGTTTCGATGAGGGATAAGAAACACTTAATATTTTTTATGGAAAATTCTTGTATGAATTCCGAACAAGTTTTCTCACCGCAGGGTAATCCGTTCCCGAATCAACAGATTATTATCAATCAATCTGAAAAGAGAGGAAATGGGTTAGGGACAACGGGATTTGTTCTCGCTCTTTTGGGACTCGTGTTTTGTTGGGTGCCCGTATTAAATTGGATTTTATGGATTCTTGGATTGGTGTTTTCGGCAATAGGAGTTTTTAGAGCTCCAAGAGGTTTAGCCATCACAGGTTTGGTCCTTTCTTTTATCGGTGTCATATTACTGATAGCATTTGCCGCTGCATTCGTTGCGGCATTTGCATAAAATTAATAAACTTCATAGATTATGAAACAATTAATGCTTTTATCCTTGGTGTGCTTATTCCTTTTCTCTGCCTGCGTGAATTCTGAGAGAAAAGTTGACACTTCAGATACATGTAGTAATAAGAAAGAAAAGGTTGAGGAAAGTAAGGGCAAACTAGAGAAGGATAAAACTACCTGGAGGTACTCAGAGGTAGAAGATGAAATGAGTGATAAGCCGATTTATTTTGCTTACATTGAGTCTCTAAATAAAGTGGATTTTGAATTTCCGTACGAAGGTGGGAGCAAGTTAATATTTGTCATTAGAGAAAGTCCTGAATACGGGCACGATATGTATATTAAGATTTCGAAAGGACAATTTAATACGAATTTTGATGGTGAAAAAATCCAAATGCGATTTGATGATGAAGAAGCATTTACTGTTAAATGCTTGGAGTCAAACGATATGAGCGGAGACCAACTGTATCTGAGGTCTAGCGATTTTGATAAAATTCTGAAGTTAATTTTAAATTCGAAAACAATGAAAATTAAAGCAGATTTTTTTGGGGAGGGTTCGAAAACCTTCAAATTCAATATTGAGGGGCTAGAATGGAAACATTAGCAAACACATAAGAAAAACCAATGAAAACATAAAAATTTGCCTTCTGAAAATCATCCGATTCTCAGAAGGCTCTCTTTTCGGTGGGTGAGCTAAAGTGAATTACTTAGTGACGACCAACCCAGATGCAACCAAGGACAAAGACCCCTAATCCCATAATTAATGCAACTGTCTTCCTATTCATCTATCAATAAATTAGTTGCTATGTTTCATTAAGTTCCTCAATAAAATATTCGTATTTCATTCCATTACTTGAATCTTGGTGTCGTCCACACGTCTCTTTTCCGTATTGAAATTCATACCGATAAGAAAGATCTTTCTTTTGTTATTTTGATATTTCAAATAATATTCCTTTTCATTTATCTGAATAAGGGCCTTTTCGGCAGAAGAATTTATTTTGAACTCGATAATATAGGTGAAATCTGGAGTCACGATGCTCATATCGATTCTTCCGTCACTGGTTCTGTCTTCCGCTATCACATTAATATTCCTTGAAACGAGCAGTCGCGAGATAATATAGATCATGTACTGAAAATGACGCTCCGACTCTACCTTTGGAATCAAATCATATTCTATTCCTGCTGTAATTGCTTTCAAGGTTTCTACAAAAGCATTGCAATCCCCCATCAGAAGATATGATTTGAGTTCGTTGATGAGGGATTCAGAATCTAAATCCTTATTGCTGCTGAAAGAGGGCAGAAGGTATTCAAGAAAGGCATGTTCTACTTCCCGGTTAGGGTAATCCAGAATATACTCCTCAGTGGTTTCGTCGTATGACTTTATGGTAAGATAACCGGTATGATACAGTAGTGCTATCGGATCTTCATACTGATTGTCTATTCTTGAAATTCTCCGTTCTGATACTCTTGTTCCCGGAATTCTTTCTATGTTGTATTTTTTAGATAAAAGAGCATTTGCGAGCAATGCAGGAGTGCCGGATTGAGACCAATAAGAGCCTATTTTCTGCGAATATAATGCCTTTACCAAAGAATAGGGGTTGTAAATATCCGGACAGTCTTCATTAAAATGATAACCGTCATAATTCTCTTTTAAGAGCAATACAGCGCCATTGAAATCCGTTTTGTTCCTTTTCGCGAAATCTTCTATACCTTCGTAAAATGTTTCAGTCAGTTCCTTCTCCGTAATACCACAGACTGCGCCGAAACGAAAATCAAACGAAATATCAGTGATGTTGTTCAGCCCGGAGAAGACACTCATCTGACCGAATTTAGTTACACCCGTCAGGAACACTAATTTAAGAAACTCATCAGATGATTTTAATACAGAATAAAAGCCCCTTAAAATATCTCGGTTAATTTTCATCAATTCCGGATTATCCAGAAGATCTACTACGGGTTTCTCATATTCATCAACCAACACTACCACTTGCCTCCCCGAGACGTGATATGCTTTTTTTATAAGCCTTGAAAGGCGGCTTTCGATATTCTTCCTGTTACCAGACAATTCCACCCCATATTTGACCTCGTAATCTTCAAGCACTTCATCTAGACGTTCGTAAATAGATTCCTCACTGCGATAATTCTTGGGTCCCAAATCTATATGGATTACGGGATATTCTTCCCAATTCCAATCGTAAGATGTAATATTCAATCCTTCAAATAACGCCCTTTCACCACGAAAGAAATATTCCATCGTGGAAAGGAAAAGGCTCTTCCCGAATCTTCTCGGGCGTCCTAAAAAGTAGAATTTACCGTTTTCTATTAGCGTCTTGATATACGCGGTTTTGTCGATATAATAATATCTATCCTGTCGGATACCCTTGAAGTCAGACAGGCCTAAGGGGTACTTAAGCATTAAGAAAAAATAAATATTAGGGGGATAAAAGAGGAAAAGAGGAGTAAAAAAATTGTGTCGTAATGTCATAATAATATGAGCATTACGACACAAATGATAGCAATATTCTAAATCAGAAGTTAGATTAGTCTTCGATGGCTGCCTGGGCGGCGGCTACGCGGGCGATTGGCACGCGGAAGGGGGAGCAGGAGACGTAGTTCATGCCGAGTTTGGCGCAGAACTTCACGCTGGAGGGTTCGCCACCGTGTTCACCGCAGATACCAACCTTGAGGTCGGGACGCGTGGCGCGACCTTTCTCCACACCCATCCTTACAAGCTGACCTACACCTTCCTGGTCGAGAACCTCGAACGGGTCAACCTTGATGATGCCATGATCCTTGTAGAACTTGAGGAACTTCGGTGCATCGTCGCGTGAGAAACCGAAGGTCATCTGGGTGAGGTCGTTCGTACCGAACGAGAAGAACTCGGCTACTTCCGCAATCTCATTTGCAGTGAGAGCAGCGCGGGGCACCTCGATCATCGTACCGATGGTGTAGGGGATAGAATCGCCCTTCTCCTCAAACACCTTGCTGGCCGTGATATTGATCACGTCGGCCTGGTTGCGGAGCTCCTTAAGAGAACCAACGAGAGGTACCATGATTTCCGGATAAACCTTGATGCCACGGGCCTTGCAGGCCAGAGCTGCCTCGATGATGGCGCGGGTCTGCATCTCGGTGATTTCCGGATATGTGATGCCAAGACGGCAACCACGGTGGCCGAGCATCGGGTTGAACTCCTCGAGGCTGTCAACCTTAGCCTTCACCTCTTCGAGAGTGAGGCCCATCTCATGGGCAAGCTCCTTCTGAGTGGCAGTCTGATGAGGAACGAACTCATGGAGCGGGGGATCGAGCAGACGGATGGTAACGCCATAGCCGTCCATAGCCTCGAAGATGCCTTCAAAGTCGCCCCTCTGCATCGGGAGCAGTTTGTTGAGAGCCACGCGGCGACCTTCCTCATCGTTAGAAAGAATCATCTCGCGTACAGCCTTGATGCGGTCGCCTTCAAAGAACATATGTTCCGTGCGGCACAGGCCGATACCCTGGGCGCCGAAACGGCGAGCCTGCTTGGCATCGCGCGGGGTGTCGGCATTGGTGCGAACGTATGTCTTGGTGAATTTCTCAGCCAGATTCATGATGGCTGCGAAGTCGCCGCCGATCTCGGGTTCAGTGGTGGGCACCTGACCTTCGTAAACGTCACCGGTAGAACCGTTGAGCGAGATCCAGTCACCTTCCTTGTATGTCTTGCCACTCATTGTGACAGTCTTGGCCACATAGTCAACCTTGATTTCACCTGCACCGGAAACACAGCACTTACCCATACCGCGGGCAACGACTGCGGCGTGGCTTGTCATACCGCCACGCATGGTGAGAATACCCTGGGCAACAGCCATACCACGGAGGTCTTCAGGAGAGGTCTCGATACGTACGAGTACCACCTTCTTCTTCTTGTCAGCCCATTCTTCGGCGTCTTCAGCAGAGAATACAATCTGGCCGGTTGCTGCACCCGGAGAAGCGGGAAGACCCTTGGCTACCACCTTGGCGCGCTTGAGAGCCGTGGCGTCGAATACCGGGTGGAGGAGCTCGTCGAGCTTGCCGGGCTCCATGCGGAGCAGGGCGGTCTTCTCGTCGATCATGCCGGCACGAAGGAGGTCCATGGCAATCTTCACCATAGCCTCACCTGTACGCTTGCCGTTACGGGTCTGGAGCATCCAGAGCTTGCGGTCCTGGATTGTGAACTCCATATCCTGCATGTCCTTGTAGTAGTCTTCAAGCTTATGGGCGATGCCGATGAGTTCGGCGGCGCAATCGGGCATAGTCTCCTCGAGAGAGGGATATTTCTCCTTGCGCACCTCCTCGCTGATGCCCTGGAGGGCTGCCCAGCGGCGAGAACCTTCTATCGTGATCTGCTGCGGAGTGCGGATACCGGCTACAACGTCTTCACCCTGAGCGTTGATGAGATACTCACCGTTGAAGATGTTTTCGCCTGTAGCGGCGTCACGGCTGAAGCAAACGCCCGTAGCGGAGTTGTTGCCCATATTGCCATATACCATAGCCTGCACGTTGACGGCCGTGCCCCATTCTTCGGGAATCTGGTTCATGCGGCGGTAGAGGATGGCGCGTTCGTTCATCCAGCTGTCGAATACAGCGCAGATACCACCCCAGAGCTGTTCCCATGCTGACTCGGGGAAGTCTTTTCCGGTGTGTTCCTTTACGGCTGCCTTGAAACGGCGCACGAGTTCCTGTAGGTCTTCAACGTCGAGTTCGTTGTCAAATTTCACACCCTTCTCTTCCTTTACTTTGTCCATGATGGCCTCGAAGGGGTCGATATCGGTCTTCTTGGCGGGCTTCATACCGAGTACCACGTCGCCATACATCTGAACGAAACGGCGGTAGCTGTCCCAGGCGAAACGGGGGTTGCCGCTCTTCTCGGCCATAGTGGCCACGGTAGCGTCGTTCATACCGAGGTTGAGCACGGTGTCCATCATACCGGGCATGGAAGCGCGGGCACCCGAACGTACAGAAACGAGCAGCGGGTTGGAAGGATCATCGAATTTATAGCCTGTAAGGCTCTCGACATGCTGGATGGCTTTCTCGACATCCTTCTTGATGTCTTCCACCACCTTATCGCGGCCATACTGAGTGTATTCAGTGCAGACTTCAGTTGTGATAGTGAAGCCCGGGGGAACGGGCATACCTAAAAGATTCATCTCAGCAAGGTTAGCACCTTTGCCACCGAGAAGGTTTCTCATCCCGGCATTACCTTCGGCCTTACCGTCGCCGAACGTGTAGACTTTCTTTGCCATTTTGAGGTTTGTTATTGAAATATATTTTAGTGTTTTAAACAGTACGTGTTAAGCAACCGCAAAATTAATAAAATCTTGGGTTATATGCAAGTTTTGAGGCCGTTACTTACAGCCTTACTTAAAGCGGAACCAGTAGCCAGCGTTGATGGCGATATACATCATGTTGCTGGCACGGAAAATATCCTGCCTTTTTGAGGAGAAAATATTGCCGAGCCCGAAATAATAACGGGCCTCGAGAGTCACCGAGTTGCGCGGATTGATGCTGTATTCACACCCCAGTCCGGCCGAGATGCCGTAGTCTATCTTCTGCACAACTTTCTCCGTGAGCTGGTTGTTGCGCCGATTGTTGAGCGGAAACCCCGGAGTATTGATGATGTCGTAGGGGTCAAAGTTGGCCGTCACGCTCTCTCCGAGGCGGAAGGCAATCTGCGGACCGGCATTCAGGAAAAACTTAAACCGGTTGCCGAAATAAATATGGGCAAACACCGGAATATCGATATAATCAAGATCACGGCGATAATTGAATGGTTTACCTTCGAAATTCTCGCTCCAGCCCCTACGGACATAGTTGACTTCCGCTATAAGACCGAAATATTTCTCCTCCACATATCTGATGCCAACTCCCAGCATCGGGTTTACCGGCCATCCCTGCTTTACGGAGGGTGTGAAAAACACCCTTGAGAGGTCGATGCCGCCATGGGCACCTACGCTCACCCGAGAGTCGTAGTGGGTTTGCGAGAACGCCTGCGAGAAGCAGAAAAGGAGAGTGAAAATTACGAGAATGCGTTTCATCTCCCCGAAATCAATATAGAAGGTCTTTTTGCATGAAGCCCCATGGTGTGAAATGAAGTATGTAGGCTCCATTATTATAGTAACCTCCATTGCCGCTCTTTCTCATGTCGAAGAACGACTGCAGAAGGTTACGGGTTTGCCAATTTATCTCATTTCCCTTACGCTCATCCACAAGCCGGGGAAGAAAATATTGAGCCACATCGTAGCCCATCACGGCAAAAACGGGGAAAGAACGGATAGGGGAATGACCATACTTGCCGTTATAGTCGGAGATAAACCGTTTGCCGGCAGCCGAGGTGGGTTCGAAATAAATTTTGGATGGTATGAAGACATCCATATTGGCGATATGGTTCGAGAGGTCGTTGAGGGAAATCCAACTCGGCCTTCCTATCACCCTGACGTCAGCAGTGGGAGTTTCGCCTATTAGGCGGAGTGTCTCGTTGAGCGCTGCCTTCACGTCGTCGTTGGAGGGGGAGACGGGATAGATGAGATAGCTGATATTGTCGTCGAGAGAGAATCTTCCGAGATCTTCCGGTGAAATCATCATCAGGTATTCCTCCGGCCATGCCAGAATCAGTTCGCGGGTCAGCGTGTCGGAAGGGTCAAGGTCTCCTACTACCAGAAGCACATTTTCCGGATAACGCTGGAGAAAATAGTTTGCCGAACTCGTGTTGAAATAAAGGGAGGGCGTAAGCAGCTGGTATACGTTGTTATTATAAAGATACTCGTCGCCCTTGGCATCAAACACATTGAAAAGCTTGTTGCCATGAGAGCGAGTGTAGTTAAGGAGAGGAAGAGGGCATTCTTTGTCGCTCGTGGAGAAGATAACATGGGGGTCGAAATTGTCAAGCTCGTAATGAAGCGAGTCTTCGGGAATCTCCCCGTTGATAAGTTTTAGAGATACCGAATTGGCAGGCAGTCCGCTTTGCTGCATCCCCAGAAGCAGACCGCGGGTGAACTCCATGTCTTTCTTCCCGTAGATATCCGACATCACTACCGCAGCACGAAGGATATCGTCGGTCTCCGCATATGAACTATAATAGTCTAAAGAATCGGGAGCAAGCAGCGTGGCCTCCTCTTCAACCACCATCTCGTATTCACCCTGCGCTTTAGCTCCTGAGTAGGCAAAGGCTAAGGCAGCGACAGCAACAAAACCTAAAATCTTTTTGAAATTCATATCGAATTAATTTACCAGCACCCTGCAACCTACAATAACAGCAAAAATCACATAAGGCACAACGAAAAGCAGGGAATCGATGCGGTCGAGAATTCCACCGTGGCCCGGAATCAGCGTGCCGAAATCCTTAATGCCGATTGAGCGCTTCAGCATAGACTCGAAGAGGTCGCCGATAGTGGCGAATACAGAGACGCAAATGCCGATATAGATCCAGCCCACCACGGAGCCCAGGAACGGCTCCATGCGGAGGTCGAAGCAGTAATAATAGATGAATGCCGCTCCGACATTAAAGAGAAGTCCGCCCCAGAAACCTTCCCATGATTTTTTGGGGGAAAGACGGGGAAACATCTTATGGCGTCCGCAGGTGCAGCCTACCAGATAGGCACCCGTATCGTTGATCCATATCATAGCGATGGCGCATACCACAAACCAAGGGTTGGGGAAAAAGCCTGCAGCCACAACAAAAAGAGCCAGAGGCACCCCAAGATAGAACTGCTCGAGAGCAAATATTCCGATTGACTTGAGCGGTTTCTGCTGGTTGATGAAAACCTGCACCACAAACCTTATGAAAATCATGAACACCCAGAGTACAAAACCATAGTGGGCATGCTCAAGATTTACCACAGGCATACAGAACACCAGGCAAATAAGAGCCACGGCATCGATTGCCCAGGTGACCACCCAGTTGGTAGGATTGTCTTTCCTTACCGTGTTGTTCTCAAGTTCGTAGGCACCAAGAGCCGCGAAAACTCCGGCCAGAATGGCGGCGGCAATTGGACCTATCACAATGGCTCCTATAATCAGACCAATGTAGACCGCTCCGCTGAGGCTTCTTATTAAAAGATTCTTCTTCTCTAACGCCATGTCTCCTGTCAGTTTTGTTCGGCATCTTTTCCTTTACCGGAGAAGGGGGGAGGCGTGCCGGCTTCCTTACGGTTGAGCTCCATGATCTCGTCGGTGCGCGACTTCCACTTACGAGGCCCGAGGATGGCCTGGACGTCATCGTGATAGATTACCTCACGTTCCACGAGGAGGTCGCGGATGCGGTTGTGTTCGGATGCATATTTGCGCAGGATTTCCTTTGCACGCTCATATTGCTCGTTGACGATACGCATCACTTCCTCATCAATAATCCTGGCGGTGTCTTCAGAGAAAGGCTTGGTAAAGCCGTATTCCTGACCGGTGGAGTCGTTGTAATTGAGGTTTGGCAACTTGTTGCTCATACCGTACATAATCACAAGAGAGCGGGCAATCTTGGTGCACTTCTCCAGGTCGTCGCTCGCACCTGTGCCAACCTGTCCGAGGAAAACCTCTTCAGCAGCACGCCCTGCCAACAGGCCGCACATCGTGTCGAGAAGAGCCTGGGTAGGAATTATCTGACGGGCCTCGGGGGCATACCATGCCGCTCCGAGTGCGCGGCCACGGGGCACAATTGTCACCTTGACAAGAGGATTTCCATACTGAGTCATCCAGGTGATGGTGGCATGGCCGGCCTCATGTGTGGCAATGGAGAATTTCTCGTCGTCGGTGATTACACGCGAGCGTTTCTCAAGGCCGCCGACTATCCTGTCGATCGCTCCCATAAAGTCGCTCCATTCCACAGTCTGCTTATTGTTTCGGGCTGCGATGAGTGCCGCCTCATTGCATACATTTGCGATGTCGGCACCCGAGAAACCCTGCGTTTGGCGCGCCAGCTGCTCAACATCCAGATTGGCGTCAACTTTAAGATTGCGCATATGCACGTGGAAAATCTCGATACGGTCTGTGAGTTCCGGAAGGTCAACATAAATCTGGCGGTCGAAACGTCCCGGACGCAGCAGAGCCTTGTCGAGCATGTCAGCACGGTTGGTGGCAGCAAGCACAATCACACCGTTGTTGGTGCCGAAACCGTCCATTTCTGTCAGCATCTGGTTGAGCGTGTTTTCGCGCTCGTCGTTAGAGCCCATATTGGGGTTCTTGCCGCGGGCACGACCCACAGCGTCTATCTCGTCTATGAATACGATACAGGGAGCCTTGTCTTTCGCCTGCTTGAAGAGGTCGCGTACACGTGCTGCACCGACACCCACAAACATCTCCACAAAGTCGGAACCCGACATGGACAGGAAGGGAACATTAGCCTCGCCGGCCACGGCCTTGGCCAGGAGTGTTTTACCCGTGCCCGGAGGACCCACGAGAAGCGCTCCTTTGGGAATCTTGGCCCCGAGTTCGGTGTAGCGTTGGGGGTTTTTCAGGAACTCCACTATCTCCTCAATCTCTACCTTTGCCTCAGCAAGACCGGCAACGTCTTTAAACGTCACGTTGGTCTTGTTGTTCTTGTCGAAAAGAGTGGCTTTAGACTTTCCTACACTGAAGATACCCCCGCCTCCGCCGTTCTGGCCTGACATACGGCGCGACATAAATACCCAGAACAGTATGAGCAGAATAAACGGACCGAAATACCAGAACATCTTGGCAAGGTCGCTCCCTTCCTCATATTCTATTGTGATGGGTTTCAGATTGTTGGCTCCAAGCAGTGCATTCCAGCCCTCAATCTTCTCAGCCACGATATCAGGGGAGGGGATAATCGACTTCACCTTGATGTCGCCCTGGATGCCCTCCGTGTTGATATCGATGGCCTTGCGACCCTTATCGTTGAGTATACCCTCGGCGGTCTGGTTTTGTTTGTCTACGATAATCGTAGTGATACACCCGTCTTGAGCCAGCTGTTCAAACTTGGTCCAGTTTACCTGTTCGGTGTGGGTGCCGTCTTGGAAATAATAAAGGGCAAAGAGGGACAGAATTATCAATGCGTACATCCAATACATATTGAACATCGGACGTCTTCCCTGATTGCCGGGTCGGTTGTTATTACGTGGAGGCATTCTTAAAATGTCTTAACTTGGTGTTCTTGTTTCGGTTTAAATTTTCTATCTCAGTCAAGGTCAGGAATCTGGTTTACCTCACCGTCGCTCCAGAGGTCTTCGAGATTATAGAACTCACGGAACTCGGGAGTGAAGACGTGAACCATCACCTCACCGAAATCCACGATGATCCACTGGCCGTTGCGGATGCCGTTGACCGAGTCGGGTTTTCTGCCGTTGATCTCGCGGGCCTTATCTATAATGCTGTCGGTGATAGCTGTGGTTTGCGTCGGGGTTTTCCCCTGGCAGATAATGAATTCCGATGCCGGAGCCGTGGCAATCCTGGAAAGGTCTATATGGCAAATCGAAGTGCCCTTCTTATCCTGAATTGCCTCTATTACGGTGGTTGAAAGTTTATTGGTTTTCAATGTCGTAGACTGATGTATATAATTATTTGCAAAGTTAATAAAAAATGTTGATAATTCGAACCTTTTCCATGCAAATCACTTGCCGATAAATTGCAGGAAGGGGGGCCTACCAGATGTAAACCCCTCTTCCCATAGTCTCTATATTGTTTAAGGTTTCTTTGCGTGCTTATTCAAAAGCGTGTATCTATAGAGGTTTGTCTTATTCAAAGCGAGTCTCAACTACGCTCCAGTCAACTATATCCCAAAGTTTTGCGAGATAGTCTTTTCTGCGGTTCTGGTAATCGAGGTAATATGCATGTTCCCAGACGTCGAACACCAGGATAGGACGCAGACCGGAGGTGAGAGGGTTCTCTGCATTCTTGGCAGCCGTTATCACCAGGCCACCCTTATCATCTACCGAGAGCCATACCCAGCCGCTACCGAAAATGGTTGCACCGGTGTCGACAAATTTCTCCTTGAAGGCATCAAAAGTACCAAACTGGCTCTCAATCTGTTTCAGAAGCGATCCGCCGGGAGTCTTCTTCCCTCCGGGAAGGAACTGCATGAAATAGAAGATATGGTTCCAGGCCTGCGAGGCGTTGTTGAATACTTTTCCGTCGCTCTTGACGATGATTTCTTCAAGCGGCATTTCCTGGAATTCCGTTCCTTCAATAAGACTGTTGAGAGTGTCAATATATGCCTGCTCATGTTTGCCCCAGTGGAAGCTGATGGTCTCGGCTGAGATTACAGGAGCCAACGCATCGGGTGCATACGGAAGTTCGGGTTTTGTGAAAATCATAATACTAAAGTTAAGCCAATGTTATAAGATTTACTTCAACTATTATAACAATCGGATATTAAAATTGTTCACTGCAAGGCCTTGTCCCAGTCTTTCCAAACAGGTTGGTAACCTTTCTCTACGATAGCTTCGGCCACTTGCTGCGGAGTCCTGATGTCGGTAGTAGAGAATTGCTCCAGAGCCTCAGGGTGCACCTCATAGCCTCCCGGCTCCGTCTTGCTGCCTGCGCTAAGCGACGTGACACCGAGAGGAATCAGATTGTCGCGCAGGGCTGCTCGTTCACGGGTGGATATGGAGATGTCGATGTCGTGGTCGAAGAGTCTGAACGCAAGAATCAGCTGAAGCAGGTCGCGGTCGGAAACAAGGAAATTCGGATTGAAACCGCTTTCTGAGGGACAGAGACGCGGGAAATTGATGCTGAATCTAGAACGCCAGTATTTCTTTTGCAGATAGCGGAGATGGCGTCCCATCATCACGGCCTCCGAACGCCAGTCTTCAAGACCGAGGAGGGCTCCGATTCCAATCTTGTGCACTCCCGCCTCGCCCATACGGTCAAATCCGTTGAGCCTCCAGTCGAAATGGCTCTTCATGCCGTGAGGATGGTATTTCTTGTAGGCTTCCCGGTGGTAGGTTTCCTGAAAGCACACCACCCCATAGAGACCTTCCTCCACAAGCACGGCGTAATCACGGGCTTTCATTGGCATCACCTCTATGGTGATGTTGTGGAAAAATTCCGAACATACCTGTACCACTTTTTTAAGATACTCTACACCGGAAAGGGAGGGATATTCACCTGCAACGAGCAGAAGATTGTCGAAAGGCCCAAGCTTCTTTATAGCCATACACTCCCGTCTCACCTCGTCGAGCGAGAGTGTGATGCGTTCCAGAGGATTGTCGTGATTGAATCCGCAGTAGACGCATTTGTTGGTGCATGCATTGGAGACATACATCGGGATGTACAGTGAAACAGTCTTCCCGAAGCGTTCCTCCGTGGCGGGACGGGCCAGGCGCGCCATCTCTTCCAGAGAACCGGAGGCGGCCGGAGAAACGAGCACAGCAAGGTCAGCGGGATTGAGCTGGCGCTCACTCCGGGCTTTCGACAAGACACGGCTCACGTCGGCCGGAGATGCGGAGTCGACCATTCTTACCGTCTCATCCCAAGGGTAGCGGTCGATTTCATCGGCAAACCCGTGGCCGAAAATCGATGAAGCGTCGGGGTCGCTCGTTATTCTATTCATTCACCGTACATTTATCAGCTACATTCTGCGAGATCCGCATTGCGCAGAAGTTGGGGCCGCACATGGTGCAGAACCGGTCGTCGGCATCCGGAGCTTCGCGCCTGGAGTTGAGATAATATGTTCGAGCTTTTTCGGGATCGAGCGACAGATTGAACTGGTCTTTCCAACGGAACTCGTAGCGAGCCTTACTCAGGGCATCGTCGCGTACGTTGGCTCCCGGAAAACCTTTGGCCAGGTCGGCTGCATGAGCCGCAATCTTATAGGTGATCACACCCTCCCTCACGTCATTAAGGTCGGGCAAGGAGAGGTGTTCTTTCGGAGTCACGTAGCAGATCATGGCCGTGCCCAGAGCGGAGATAATCGCAGCTCCGATGGCCGATGTGATGTGGTCGTAAGCGGGGGCAATGTCGGTGGTCAGCGGGCCGAGCGTATAGAACGGGGCCTCATGGCAACATTCCGCCTCCTTGCTCATGTTTTCGGGTATCTTGTTCATGGGTACGTGTCCCGGACCTTCGATTAGCACCTGCACGTCATGTTCCCAAGCTTTCTTCGTGAGCCTGCCGAGAACCTCGAGTTCAAGAAACTGCGCCTCATCGTTGGCATCGTGGGTAGAGCCGGGACGCATACCGTCGCCAAGCGATACCGCAACGTCATATTTGTTGAGAATCTCGCAGATCTCATCGAAATGGGTGTAAAGAAAACTCTCCTCGTTATGGAGCACACACCATTGCATCATAATGGAGCCCCCCCGGCTAACACAGCCCGTAAGGCGCTTCTTCACCAGTTCGGCATGTTCCCTCAACACTCCTGCATGGATGGTGAAATAGTCCACACCCTGCTCACACTGCTCGATCAGGGTATCCTTATAAATCTCCCACGTGAGTTTGCCCACATCCCCGTTCACCTTCTCGAGAGCCTGGTAGATAGGCACGGTGCCCATCGGAACCGGGCAGTTGCGAATTATCCATTCACGCGTCTCGTGGATATTGTCGCCCGTAGAGAGGTCCATTAGCGTATCTCCACCCCAGTAGCAACTCCATACGGCCTTGGCTATCTCCTCCTCGATACCGGAAGAAAGAGCCGAATTCCCGATGTTGGTGTTGAGTTTGGTAGCAAAAGCCTTTCCGATAATCATTGGTTCGGCCTCCGGGTGGTTGATGTTGGCGGCAATCACGGCCCTTCCGGAAGCGACCTCGTCGCGAACGAATTCCGGGGTTATATAAGAGGGGATTCCTCTCTTTTCATTATCCAGATTTTCACGTATGGCCACATATTCCATCTCTGCGGTGATGATGCCTTTACGGGCATAATGCATCTGGGTAACACGCCGGCCATCCTTTGCCTTCCGTGGCCTGTGGGCCACCGGGAAACGGATAGCGTCGAGTGATGAGTCGTCGCGGCGCATCCTGCCATATTCACTGGTTATGTCTGCTTGAACATCCGTGTCCCCACGTTGCTCCACAAATTTCTCCCGATCTCTCGACAGTCCCTCATTAAGGTTGATCTTGACATTAGGGTCGGTGTATGGGCCACTGGTATCGTAGATAACGATATCCTCATTGGGATATTCCACCCGTTTCCCATCTTCAATTTTCACGGTAGGGTATTGTTTCACCCTACGCATCGCCACCTTGACAGGGAAAATCTTGCCTTCGACGTAAAACTTTTCTGAGTTGGGATATGAGGAAAGGTCGATATTTTCTATTTTCATGATTATCAGATATTATCAATAAACGAGGTTAGGGGAGAAGAAGCGACAGCCGCGTCAGCCTTGCCTGCGGCTCCTGCGAGGAACGCCTCCCTTCCGGCCTTGACTGCACCGGCAAAGGCACGTGCCATCCTTACGGGATCGCCGGCTACAGCAATTGCCGTATTTACCAGCACGGCATCGGCCCCCATCTCCATGGCGTCGGCCGCATGAGAGGGAAGCCCGAGTCCGGCATCGATTATCACCGGCACCTGCGACTGCTCTATAATAATCTCAAGCATTGTACGTGTGGCGAGACCCTTGTTGGTGCCAATCGGCGCACCGAGCGGCATCACCGCCGCTGTGCCCGCCTCCTCAAGAAGTTTGCAGAGCACGGGGTCGGCCTGGATATAGGGCAACACCACAAAACCATCCTTGGCCAGCTGTTCGGTGGCCTTTAGGGTCTCCACAGGGTCCGGTAGCAGATAGCGTGGATCCGGGTGGATCTCCAGCTTGATGAAATTCGTTCCGAAAATCTCCCGGCTCATCCGGGCGGCAAACACGGCCTCCTCGGCATTGCGTACGCCCGATGTGTTGGGAAGAAACTGCACATGCTCACGGTTTATGTGGGTCAGCATGTCGTCGGTGGCCTCGTTCATAAGGTTGACCCTCTTCATGGCCACCGTAATCATCTCGGAGCCGGAGGCCTTGATGGCCTCAAGCATAAGTTCGGAACTTGCAAACTTACCCGTGCCCACAAACAGACGGGAATCAAACTTCCTCCCGCCAATCTCAAGAATATCGTCAGTCATCCTACTCGTCGATGGGAAGCTCGGCTAAAAACTTCTTTGTTGCTTCCTTAATATCCGTTGCATTGGCAATGGAGCCACTCACGGCTATGCCATTCATGCCGATCTCAAGCAAGGGCTTCACATCCTCAAGTTTGATGCCGCCTACCGCCACACAGATGGTCTGTAACCCTTCATCTTTTGCCCTGAGCATAATCTCCGCAAGGCCTTCCAGCCCCAGAACGGGAGCAAGATCTTTTTTTGTGGCGGTATGGGCAAACGGACCGACTCCGACATAGTCGATGTCCATACCTTTATAGCCTGCCAATTCATCGAAACTATGAGCCGTCACACCGATAATGGCACTCGGGCCCAGAATCTGCCGAGCCTCAAGCGGGCTCATATCCTTCAGCCCGAGATGGACGCCTGCAACTCCCTGCTCGCCGAGTTCCTTAACCAGGTTTACACGGTCGTTGATGATTATGGTGGTGTCCGTCTCCCTTGCTTTATCCTTTATTACATCAAAAAGTTTTCTGATATCGTCGTCGGAGGCCTCTTTAAGGCGAATCTGCACCCAACGGCATCCACCCTCTATGGCCTCAAGAATCTGCCTGGAGGGTGCCACTGAAGAATTTTCGTTAGTGATAAACTGTAACATACTTATATGTAGTGCTTTATTGAGTTTCTTTCCAGTAAAATTTCATTAACCTTATCCTGAAGGCTTGAATTGGAACTCCAAAGGTAACCCAAAAGTGCGGCACCTGCAAATTTTGTGTCAAATAATTTTTTAAAAAATTGAGGTTTTACGCCTCCCAATGCTATTACCCTTCGCTTCCTGACCGCTGATCTCACTGAATCGTTATCGATATCAAAACTTGAGGCATAGCCGGGTTTTGAAATGGAGTCGAAGATGGGTGAGAGGAATGAATATTCAAGATTTTCTTCGTCGGTAGCAAGCAGTTCGTCAAGACTATGACAACTGCGGCTCACAGCGGGGGCAAAGATGGCGGTACTTTCTGTCTTGCGGTGCACCCCCCTAAGGCTAAACTCGCCAAAAAGATTGAAATGAGAATGAAGCATCAGGCGCCCGTGAAGTCGGGAAGGGATGGCTTTCAACAAACCTCTTACATAAGACTCTTCGGCATCCGGTTTTCTGATATGGAAGATATCGATGGCTCCTGAATCGAAATATAGTTTTATTGCTTCGGCTTCCTCACCGGAAAGGGGGAGTGGACCCGGAAGTGTAAACCCTATGATGGAGAATTCAGCCACCGTAAGCCGCAGAAATTATGGTAACCCTGTCGTCAGGCTGAAGGGATACCGAGTCCCAGTTGCGGGCAACTATCAGACGGTTGTTGACCCCCACGCCGGTGCCCGTGCGTTTTATGTCAAGATAATCGAGAAGGTTTCCGACTGTCCTGACATTGTCCGGGATTTCCCTGTATTCGGAATTAACGTAAATATTCATAGACGGGATGTGAAGAAAATTGTAAAGTGGAGGGAAAAGTAAAAATCATATTAAAGCCGGTCCGTAATTTCCGTTAGTCAACCGGTATCCGGCAGCTTCTTTCAAAGCCTCATGGGTAAAGTCTATGGCGTGGCGAACGGCTGACTGGATATCGGGGTTCTTCGCCAAATGGCATGCGATGGCCGATGAGAGTATGCATCCGGAGCCATGAGTGTTTCGGGTGTCGATTCTCTTGTTGCGGAACTCTTTGCAAGCCAGAATTCCATCCTCTTCCGGTGGAGGCGGGAGAATGCCTGAATGGTCGAAAGTGGAGGAATGATTGAAGTTGATCGAAGGGAAAGCTGTAGAGGGTAAATGGTCGGCCGAGTTAAAGTTATGGAAGAATAGAGTGTCGACAGAATCTTTACCCTCTGCGTCGCCTCCTGTTACGAGCAATGCCTCGCAGAGCGACTGCAGCGGCATGCAGGCTATACGTTCAAGAATTTCCTTTTCCCTGATATTGGGAGTGGCTATCGTGACGATGGGAAAGAGTAGCTCGAGTATATCCCTTACAAGATCCTCATCTTCCTTCCCGGGAAGCAGAGTTGGACGGATCACAGGATCTAGCACTACGTTTTGGAGCTGGTAAGACTCCAGGACTTCGGCCACGGCCACAACAGCCTCTCTTGAGGCAAGCAGCCCGATTTTGACGGCATCCGGACGCAGGTCTTCAAGCACACTTCTGAGCTCGGCCCGGATTTGGTCGGCGGGAACAGGCCAGATCCCCGTTACCTCCGAAGAGTTCTGCGCCGTGATGGCAGTGATAACGCTGCAGGGATAGAGCCCAAGCCTTATAGCCGTCTTGACATCGGCCTGGATTCCGGCGCCTCCACTCGGGTCGCTCCCCCCGATGGTAAGGAATACTTTCTTTTGCTTCATGAAAGGTCGGAAGCTATGATGTCGTGACACTGTGAGAGGAGTTCGCGTGTGTTGAATCCCCGTTCTCCCGGCTCAATGGGCGTATGAATGGTCAGAATTATTTTCCCTGCTCGGGGAAAATACGTGTTTCGAGGCATGATGTTGTAGGCTCCCTGAATAGAGAGAGGCACGACTGGGAGCCGGAATTCACCGGCGAGCATGAAGGCACCTCTCTTGAAGCTCCCCAGCTCACCCGTCTTGGTGCGGGTGCCCTCCGGGAAGATCACCAGACTCATGCCGTCCTTAAGCTGGTGGCGGGCGTCTTCAATCGTCTCGCGGATAGACTGCAGCGAGTTGCTGTCGACGAACACGTGACCCGAGCGGCGGCATGCATACCCTACGAAAGCAATCTTCTCGAGGCTCTTCTTCATGAGCCATTTGAAGTTATGGTTCAGATAGCCATAAATAGCCCAGATGTCGAACGCCCCCTGATGATTGGAAACGAAAATATAGCTCGTCTTGGGATCGATGTTCTCCCGGCCGCGCACCTCCACCTTCACCCAGGCGAGAGCGCAAACGATACGGCTCCAGATATGAGCCGGCCAGTAGCCCCAAAAACGATTACCCCCGAAAGCTGTGGCAATGATGGTCACTACAGCCGTCAGGAAAGTAATCAGTATGAATAGGGGAGCCGCTATGAAAATCAGATAGATTTTTCTGAGAAATCCCATATTTAAAATATTATTCTGCGTCAGGAACCGGTGCTATAAGCTTATAGCCCTTTCCGTGGATATTGATGATTTCGATGTCGGGATCGTCTTTAAGAAGTTTGCGGAGCTTGGTGATATAGACGTCCATGCTCCGGGCATTGAAGTAGTTGTCGTCGGTCCAGATCGACTTCAGAGCGAAGTTGCGTTCCAGGATCTCGTTGACATGGCTGCAGAGAAGGGCCAGGAGCTCACACTCCTTTGTGGTGAGTTTCTGCATCTTGCCATCGGCCACGAGCACCTGTTTCTGGGTGTCGAAGGTGTATTTGCCGATGCGGAACACTGTGACTTCCTTCTCCTTCTTGCCGTGAACACGGCGCAGGATGGCATGGATGCGTAGCACGAGTTCCTCCATGGCAAAGGGTTTGGTCAGATAGTCGTCGGCACCGATTTTGAACCCTTCGTATACGTCGTCTTTCAGAGACTTTGCCGTAAGGAAAATGATGGGCACGTCGGCGCTCAGGTTCTTGATCTCCTGTGCCAGTGTGAAACCGTCTTTCTTCGGCATCATCACATCGAGCACACAAAGGTCGTACTGCCCTTTAAGAAAGGCGTCATATCCTTTTTCCCCGTCAGGGAAAAGGTCTGCGTCGAATCCCTTCGCCTGCAGGAATTCCCTCAGCAGCGTTCCGAGATTCTCGTCGTCTTCGCAGAGTAAGATTTTAAGTTTCTGTTCCATAACTTTATGCTTTTCATTATTCAGATTTAAGTGCTGTCTTATCTTGGCAGAGAGGCTTCCGAAAGTGGGAAAATGAGTTTCAGTTCTGTCCATTTGCCTATCTCACTTTCTGCGGTCACCTCCCCGTTGAAGAGAGACATCATCTTCTTGACATAAGCAAGACCCAGGCCGAAACCCTTTACGTCGTGGCGGTTGCCGGTATGCACTCGGTAAAACCTCTCGAAAATATGTTTCAAATCATCCTTTTTAATTCCTATACCATTGTCTTTGACTGAGATTTCCAGTCGGTTTTTCGAAAGGTCGCGTGTTGTAACAGTAAGAACCGGAGGCACATCTTCCTTCCTATACTTCAATGCATTTTCCAAAAGATTGTTGATAATATTTGTAAACTGCATCTCGTCTACATATATAACATCGTTTGAGGCATTAAGGTTGCAATCAAGCGTGCCTCCATCCTTGTTCAAACGTAGTTTGAAATTATTTGCAACGGATGAGATCACGCTGTTGGCATGCACCTCGCTAAACTTAAGGGCCGTCTCGGAGGTGGAGTCGTCGAATACCGAGAGCTGGAGCACCTTGTCTACCTGAAACTTCAATCGCTTTGACTCCTCAACGATGACGTTGGCGATATGTTTGAGCATGGTCGGCGACTTCGTCACTGCCTCGTCTCCAAGCATTTGGCCGGCCAAAGAAATCGATGAAATGGGCGTTTTAAGCTCGTGTGTCATGTTGCTGATGAAGTCTGACTTCATTTCCGTAATCTTCTTTTGCCTCATGATCATCACGATGGTATAGATGAAAATGAAGAGAAGGATGATACTGAGCGCGAGCGTCGGGATAATGAAGCGCACCGAAGAGTAGATATATTTGTGTTTCGTGGGAAACATCACCAGCAGTTTATAGGTCTGGTTGGAGTTGGGGAAGAGTACGTCGGAATATACGTTTTCTCCGTTTTCCATCGAGAATCCTTCGTCGGCATAGATTATGTGGTTGGTATTGTCGGCGAGAGCAAATCTGAAGGGAAGTTCAATACCGTTTGCGGCCAGTTCCGCCTCAAGCGATGACGTGATAAGCGCGGAGTCGGCCCGTTCGAAAAGCGGTCGGCTACCGGCATCAGACATGATGGTGAGCACGAGTTCCTCAAGCAGTCCTTTCTGATATAGATACTGTTCCCTGACGGCGTTCTGCAACTCCATGTATCGCTCGCTCATAGGCTGCACAGGGTATGAGTCCGAACCGTAAAGGTTACGACGAGTCTTTACACGCAGGTCGAAGGTGGTAGAGGGTGAGGAAAGTGTCGGCTCCGTGCTGGCCTCGATGATGCTTACGTCTTCCTCCAGGAATTGAAGCGCTTCCTGGCGTTCAAGGAAGCCGGATGTGGAATGAAGAGAACGCATCACACCCTCAGAGAATTGCCCCTCCCTCATCTTCACCATATTGTCCATATAAGAGATCTGGAAATATAGCAAAACGAAGAATGTGATGGACATCACAACAATCAAAAGGGTTATCAATGATTTCTTCATTTCCTACTATTCTTTAAGCTATAACAACTTTTAACGCTCTTTAGTTTATTTTAAAAGAGCGTAGCGGGTCTGATTATCGCTTGTATTTACATAGTTTTATAATATCTCAGTGGATGGTTTCGTTTTATTTTAATATGAAATCTGTTGTTAAGATAGCTTTTTACTGCTTAAGTTTAATCCTGAGCGGTGTATTCGTCTCATGTAGCAGCAGCGACGAACCCGATAAAAATCTCCCTGCCGAGAAGGAAAGGCTAATACTGCTCTACGCCATAGCCGCCAACAATCTGGAAAACAACCTGAAATCAGATTTACGGGAGATCCTCGACTCAGCTTCGGTATATAATCTCCGCAACAACACACTTCTGGTTTATTCGGTAGTGAATACCGGAGAATGTGTGCTCCAGCAACTGAAGAAAGACGGCAGTGGGAAGGCTTATTTCGAAACCATAAAGGAATATCCCGAGCTCCCTCTATCCACAGACCCTGAAAGGATTAGGGAAGTGATGGAATATGTGGATGAAAACTTCGATTACAGCAACAAAGGCCTGATTTTATGGAGCCATTCCGACGCATGGCTTCCATGGTTTCTCGGTTCGAATCCCGACATGGACAAACGTCGTTCGTTCGGGCTTGACAACTTTGAGGGGGGTACTTACAAAACCAACATCGGCGAGCTGGCTGAGGCCATTCCGGCCGGTATGTTCGACTTCATATGGTTCGACTGCTGCTATATGGCGAATATCGAGACGCTATATCAGTTGAGAGACAAGACTAAGACCATTGTTGCATCAGTATTGGAGATTTATATGGACGGTATGCCATACGACATCACCATGCCCAAACTCCTCAGAAAGAATCCTGACCTTACCGCAGCGGCCCGAGCGTTCTTCGACTATTACAATGCGCCCAACCGCTCCATAGCCGTGTCGATAAGTGTGATAGATACGAAATATCTTCAGGATCTCGCATATGCTGCAGGCGACATCGTAAAGAATGCGACACCACCCTCGTCGGTAAAGGATGTGCAGGATTATTCGCGTTGTACCGTCACTATGAACGGTATAAGGACGCACATGGGATTCTACGACATGAAGCAACTACTCGAGAGCTTTCAGGGAGTTGACCTTCAGATGAGCAGAAATCTCGATGAAGCCTTCAAAAAAGCCGTTACAGCCAAATGGATCTCCAACTACGACTTCAGTCGCAAACCTATAAACCAGACCAACTATTCAGGCCTCAGCATGTCAGCCTTCTGGAGTCTCGACCAGACCTACGGTGACTTCTACGGCAGTTTGGAATGGGCTGAGGCAATAAATTGAGAAAATGTTTAGAATCCAGACCGACAACGTATTAATCCCCGACGATCAGGTCTCTACCGCGGAGGGTACATGGGATAGCCTTAAGGGACTGTCTTTCGACGACGCAATTGCAAAAATTGCCAACAGTCTTGTAGATTTCTCTTTCCGACTGCTCATTGCAATTCTGGTGCTTTATGTCGGAAAATTCATCATCAAGCGTATCTATAAGACGATATCGCGGATAATGATTAACCGCAATATCGACTATTCTCTCGTCACGTTTATCCTCTCGCTCGTCAAGATAGTACTTTACTTTATCCTGATCGTCACCATTGTAGGCATCCTCGGAATTGAGACCAGCTCATTCCTGGCTTTGTTTGCTTCGGCGGGCGTTGCCATCGGTATGGCATTGAGCGGAACATTGCAGAATTTCGCCGGCGGAGTGCTGATTCTTCTCCTCAAGCCTTATAAGGTAGGCGACTTCATCGAGGCTCAGGGATACACCGGGAAAGTGAAAGCTATCCAGATATTCCATACGGTCATCAACACCACCGACAACAAGGCAATCATCATTCCTAACGGCTCACTATCCACATCTTCAATCAATAATTACTCACTCGAGTTTTACAGACGCGTCGACTGGACAATAGCCTTGGCCTACGGCACCGACCTCGAGGCCGCTTGCGACGCCATCAAACAGATTCTTTCAGAAGACAGCCGTATAGTGCAGGGTTTTCTCGCCGACGATTTCAAGCAGCGTTTAGCGGAAAAACAGGAGGAACAGATCTCAGACATCATGGAGAGCAATCCTGAATGTGAGGAAGTTCCCGGCCAGAAAATGACATGGTGGCAGCGCTATAAATGCCGTCGAATGCTTAAAAAGCAGAAGCAGCAGATAGCACAGGTGAAACTTACCAACGAGGAAGCCTCCAACAGTCATATTGACGCCACACCCTTCGCTGAACTTGGAGAACTGGCCGACAGCAGTATAAACATCACCGTAAGGGCGTGGACACTGTCGGAGGATTATTGGGGTGTGTACTTTGATATGAACAAGCGGTTCTATATCGAATTGCCTAAACGTGGATTTGAATTCCCCTTCCCGCAGATGGATGTGCATCTGAGCAAGGTGTGAGTGCGACTCCCACTTATCCTCAGAACGTAAAAGTATCAAAGTTTCCTTTAAGCAGATCGGCTGTAAAAAGGGAACTTTCTTTGTTTCCGACTCCCACAAGGGTCTTGATAATATTCGAAGCTTGTAGCGAAGCGGCAAGAGCCGCAACCGGGCCTGCAATGCCGGCCAAACTGCAAGGCATGAAATCCGAGTCAGTTGCCGGGGCAGGAAAAATGTCGGAATATGCAACGGAACCGGGAACATATTGAAACACCTGTGCCCTCCATTCAGTAACGCCTGCTATAGAGAGGGGAATTGCCCTGCGCTTACAATAGGAGTCGAGAAGATATGTGGTGGAAGGATTGTCTGCAGCATCGGCAATCAGATCAAAATTCCCGTTGTTCTCTTCTAAAAAATCCTTTTTTATGAGTGATGGTATGCATTCAACCTTCACTTGAGAATTAAGCTCTATCATCCTATTTGCCAGTAAGTCACATTTCAACTTTCCGGCATCTCCTTCTCGATAGAACACCTGCCTGTGGAGGTTGGAAATGTCTACTGTATCGAAGTCGGCAATGGTGATATTTCCTACGCCTGCACCGGCAAGACACATGGCTATCGGAGAACCCAAGGCACCGCATCCCACAATCAATACGCGGGCATCGAGAAGCCGCACCTGACCTTCTTTCCCAATTTCAGGGAGTCGAATCTGGGGAATATATCGTGTGTCCATAACTTACCGAAAGACCATAACTTGAGGCAAAATTAACGAAAAATTGTTAATTTTGCGTTCTGTGAATTCAAAAATACGCAGATATATGAAAATCATAAAAGCTATTTTCATCATTATATTACTCGCTTTAAGCGTAAACTATGCAACTGCTTCAACCCCGGGAAAGAGCAGTTTCAAGACCGGCAACGGACAGTTCTTGCTCAACGGCGAACCATTCATAATAAAAGCTGCTGAGCTACATTATCCCCGTATTCCAAAAGAATATTGGGATCACCGCATAAAGCTTACCAAGGCTTTGGGGATGAACACGGTGTGCCTTTATACCTTCTGGAATGCGCATGAACCCGTAGAGGGAGAGTTTGACTTCTCCGGACAGAACGATATCCGCGAATTCATTAAGCTTTGCGAGGCCAACGGGATGAACGTAATCTTGAGGCCCGGGCCATATGTATGTGCGGAATGGGAGATGGGCGGACTGCCATGGTGGCTGCTCAAAAAGAAAGACATCCGCCTGAGAGAAAACGACCCCTATTTTCTTGAGAGAGTCGAGAAATTTCAGGAGGCGCTTGCCCGGGAGGTAGGCGATCTTACCATAGACAACGGCGGACCGATTCTGATGATTCAGGTCGAGAATGAATACGGAGCCTACGGTGAAGACAAAGATTATATCCGAAATATAAGAGACATCTTGAGGAGGCATTATGGAGAAGACATTCTCATGTTTCAGTGCGACTGGTCTTCAAACTTTACAGCCAATGGGCTGGACGACCTTCTTTGGACCATGAATTTCGGCACGGGAGCCGACATCGACAGTCAGTTCAGTCAGCTTAAACAGTTGCGACCCGACAGTCCGCTCATGTGTTCGGAATTCTGGAGCGGATGGTTCGACAAATGGGGAGCTGCCCACGAGACACGTGACGCTCAAGACATGATTGCCGGCATCGACGAGATGCTTTCCAAGGGTATTTCCTTCAGCCTGTATATGACACATGGAGGCACCAACTGGGGCCACTGGGCCGGTGCCAACTCACCCGGATATTCCCCGGATGTTACATCGTATGATTATGACGCTCCAATCAATGAATCAGGCCAACCAACTGAGAAATACCGGCTTTTGAGAAACACGCTGGAGAAATATCTGAGCCCCGGAGATACGCTCCCCGGAATTCCGGAACTTATAAGTCCAATCTCAATCGAAAGATTTTCACTCAAAGAGGTGGCGCCGCTGGCTTACAATATGCCGGAACCCTTAAAAGACAGCCTGATACATCCGATGGAGGATTACGATATGGGCTTCGGCAGCATACAATATTCCACACTTCTCCCCGCCGTGGAAGAGGGCACGATACTCGAAGTGTCAGAACCTCACGACTATGCACAGGTGTTTGTTGACGGCAAACTGATTGGTATGCTCGACAGAAGAAACGGTGATAAGGAAATTATACTACCCGGTAATAGGGAGGGAGCCCGGCTCGACATACTCGTGGAAGCCACCGGCAGAATCAACTTCGGAAGGGCCATCAAAGACCATAAAGGAATAACAGAATATGTGGCTCTAAAAAATCAGAATGACAATAAGGTATCTGAAATCAACGACTGGGAAGTATATCTGATTCCCGACCAACTTTCTTTTTATGAGTCGTTGAATTTCCTTCCGATAGCAGCACTCTCCGAAGTCTTCACCGACAGATTGCCTCGGGGAGCTTACATGGGCACGTTCGAAGTGGGTTCACCCTCCGACACCTTCATCGATCTCTCATCATGGGGAAAAGGCCTTCTCTACATCAACGGCCATGCTATCGGAAGATTCTGGGAAATCGGTCCGCAGCAAACCCTTTACGTTCCCGGTCCATGGCTGAAAGAGGGGGAGAACGAGATTCTTATATTTGATATTCTTGGACCCCAAAAAGCAGAAGTGGAGGGACTCACTTATCCGATATTAGATAGCCTCAACATAAAAGGTAACGTCGCGAAAGAAACAAAAGACCTCACTGACCTTTCCTATGCTCTTTCCTTATCGTTCCCGGATGGAAACGGATGGAAGCGCCAGAAATTTGATAAAAGAATTGAAACGCGGTTCATAGCGATTGAACCGGTGGAGACCTTTGACGCTGAAGCTCCTGCAATAGCCGAAATCTACCTCCTTGACGAGAACGGCAACCGCATAGACCGCGAGAAGATGACAGTGACGGCATCTTCAGAAGACTTCTCTACAGGCAACAATTCCGCAGCTAAAATCATTGACCTGCAGGAGTCTACATACTGGCGTCCTGACGACTACGACAAGTCTCCATTCGTTATTATAGATTTAGGGAGTGTCAAGACTGTAGGCGGCATCGAATATCTGCCAAGGATGGAGACGGGTGCTCCCGGAAGTGTGAAATCGCTAAAAATATACGGTTCTTCCGAGCTAAAATAGTCTCCGGTTTTTGTGTTATGGTTAATTTTAAGTAATTTTACCGAATATTTGGATAGGCAGCAAATACGATATGCGATCTATCCGCAGGAAGGTAGAGATGCCAACTGAAGAAAAGAGATACGTAGGAATATTTAACGACAGTTTCCCGCCGATTATCGACGGAGTGACTCAGACTATCCTCAACTATGTGGATTGGCTCCGATCCCATGGTTATGACCCTTGTGTGGTTACCCCTTACAATCCCGTAAAGACGGAGGTACCCTACAAGGTGATGCGTTATTTCTCCCTTCCCATCCGTTCGCGTCATCCCTATCGGTATGGATATCCTAAGCTTGACCCTTACATATGGGGGAAGATGCGAAACACGCCGTTCCGGCTTATCCATTCGCATTCTCCATTTGCTGCCGGCAGACTTGGGGTATATGCAAAGAAACATCAGGGAATGCCCCTGATCGGCACGTTCCACTCCAAGTATAAAAGCGACCTGAAGCATTCCTTCAAGTTGATGCCCTTCTGTGTGCCAATCATCATGAAGCGTATCCTCAATTTCTACAACGCATGCGACGAGGTTTGGATACCGCAGGCATCGGTTGAGGAGACCGTAAGGGAATACGGGTACAAGGGAAAGCTGGAGGTGGTTGACAACGGGATTGACTATAAGGACAATCACGTGGCAGACATTCGTGCCTACAAGGCTGAGTCTCGGAAACTGTTCGGCATTCCCGACGATACACTCACTTTGCTTTTTGTGGGCCAGCATATCTGGGAAAAAGGTATAGGTATCATTGTAGACGCACTGGCGCGCGTGAAACCCGATGTGAAGTTCCGTATGGAATTTATAGGGGAGGGGTATGCGAAAGCTGACCTTTTGAAGATGATAGATGAAAGAGGTCTTTCATCCCGGGTGGTGACCAACCATCTGATAATGGACAGGGAGGAACTTGGGCGCCATTATGCGGCTGCCGACCTGTTCCTTTTCCCGTCGCTCTACGACAATGCACCCCTCGTGGTGAGGGAGGCGGCAAGCCTTGGCACACCCTCCATCATTCCAAATGGTTCCACCACCTCCGAGGTGGTGACAGACGGCGTTAACGGTTTCCTGTCGCAACATTCCGCTGATGCCTACGCCCGAATGATAGAGCGGCTCTATGATAAAAGAGACGGACTTGTGGAGGTGGGCCTCAATGCCAGTGATTCCTTCGTAAGAGGTTGGAACGACGTGATGGAAGAGGTGGCCGACCGATATGAGAAACTGATAAAACGAACCACGAGGTGACAGAACCTGCTGAAGAAACGAAACCTGTAACTACCAACAGTCAACAAAACGGGGAACCTTCCGCCGACAGCAGTTCGTTTTCTGCGTGGAAGGTGATACTGCCTGTTGCCATCGGCATCACTGTGGTGGTGCTTCTGTTTATCCACGATGCCAGGAAAGAGAATCTTGAAGAGGTGTGGCGCAGTATCCACTTTGACGCAAGAGCAATTTTCTGCATCCTGCTTGGCTTTCTCTTCATGCTCGGAAGAGACTTCGGCATGAGCTGGAGGTTTCGGGCGCTAACCGACAGGGCGCTTCCCTGGAAGTCGGCATTCGAGGTAGACTTTCTTTGTGAATTCACTTCATGCATCACGCCCTCAGCCGTCGGGGGAAGTTCAATGGGAATGGTGTTTCTCAACACTAAGGGGATAGAGTTCGGAAGGGCTACCACACTGATGATGACCACCCTCTTCCTCGACGAGCTTTTCTTCGTTGTGGCGTGCCCCATCATCGTGTTGCTCACCCCCGTCAACGAGCTTTTCAATTCCGGAGCAGGTGCATTTTCTCACGGCATCAAGATCACTTTCTGGATAGTATACTCCATCCTTTTTGCCTGGACCCTCATCCTGTTCACGGGAATCATATGGAAACCCTTCTGGATCAAGAAGGTGTTGAACAAGGTGACCAGCCTCAAATGGTTGAGGAAATGGCACGACAAGGCTCTTGACCTTGCCGACAATATGGTGGATACCGGGAAGGAGCTTCGAACCAAGCCTTTCCGGTTCTGGCTTGAAGTTTTCTGCGGCACCGCGCTCTCATGGACATCACGCTACTTGGTGGTAAACGCGCTTTTCCTGGGGTTTGTAGCTACGGCCGACCCCTATCAATGGGTGATATTTGCCCGCGAATTCGTTTTGTGGGTGGTTCTCAATGTCTCGCCTACACCCGGAGGTTCCGGACTTAGCGAGTGGCTCTTCTCCGAATATTACGGCGACCTCGTGTCAAGCGCAGGACTGGCTCTTATTTTGGCCGTATTCTGGCGCATAATCTCCTACTATGTGTATCTGATTATCGGCGCTATAATCATACCCGGATGGCTTAAAAACTCCGTCAGGAAAATGCATCGGCGCATCGCGGGCACTAAAAAATCTGCAGAAATCACTCCAAACGCTGAAAATAAGGCTTCAGAAGGAGCCTCCAATACTACGGAAAGCTGATTTTTGGAAATTTTTTATTAACTTTGCACAAAAGACCAGACAGAAGTTTGAATTCTGCAACATAAAACAATTTTAAGGTAAAAGAATATGAAAAAGAGTGCCCTTCAGAGAGTAAGAGCAGAGTACCAGCCCAAATTGCCCAAGTCGCTTCAGGGTCCCGTGAAACTTAAAGTAGGCAAGGCAACGGAATCTGTTGCCAATCAGGAAGATATCAAGAATCTCTTCCCCCATACCTATGGAATGCCGGTTGTGGAATTCGAACGCGATGAGAACCCCAGCCGACTGGAGGAACCCTTTAATGTAGGTATCATACTCTCCGGTGGCCAGGCTCCAGGCGGCCACAATGTGGTGAGCGGTATATTCGACGGTATCAAGTCTCTCAACCGTGAGTCTCGTCTCTACGGCTTCCTGATGGGTCCCTCCGGGTTCATCAAGCATCAGTATATGGAGCTGACAGCCGGCTACATCAAGGAATACCGCAACACTGGCGGTTTCGACATAATAGGTAGCGGCCGCACAAAACTTGAGACTCCCGAGCAGTTCGAGTCAGGTCTCAAGATTCTTAAAGAACTCGACATCAAGGCACTCGTAATTATCGGCGGAGACGACTCCAACACAAATGCAGCAGTCCTTGCTGAATATTACAAAAGCAAGGGTGAGGATATTCAGGTGATCGGAGTGCCCAAGACCATAGACGGTGACCTGAAAAATGAATGGATCGAGGCGTCCTTCGGTTTCGACACTGCTTGCAAGGTATACAGCGAGGTGATCGGCAATATCCAGCGTGACTGCAATTCGGCCAAGAAATACTATCATTTCATCAAACTTATGGGTAGGTCGGCAAGCCATATCGCACTTGAATGCGCGCTCCAGACTCAGCCCAACTACTGCATCATATCCGAAGAGGTGCAGGCAAAGAGGATGACCCTTGACAATATAGTAAGCGCTCTCTGCTACATGATAGCCGAAAGGGCCAAACTTGGATGGAATTTCGGCACAGTGCTCGTGCCGGAGGGCCTCATCGAGTTTATCCCCTCAATGAAGAAGCTGATACAGGAAATGAACGATGTGCTTGTAGAGTATGCCGCCGAACTTGAAGGCCTTGAGGAACTCGACAAACTGCGCGCCATCCATTCCCACCTCAGCGAGGGCAACAAGGAACTCTTCAAGAGTCTGCCGAAAGACATCGCCCTTCAGCTCAGCCTCGACCGCGACAGCCATGGCAACGTGCAGGTGTCGCTCATCGACACTGAAAGCCTCATTTCACGTATGGTAGCCAAGCGTCTCGAGGAGATGGAGGAAGAGGGTCAGTATTCGGGCAAATTTGCCACCCAGCACCACTTCTTCGGCTACGAAGGCCGTTGCGCTGACCCCTCCAACTTTGACGCCGACTATACGTATTCTCTCGGTTTCAACGCAGCCATGCTCATCAATGCAGGTCTTACGGGCTATATGTCAAGCGTCCGCAACCTCACCGACAAACCTGAAAATTGGATTGCAGGGGGTATACCCATCACTATGATGATGAACATGGAGAAGCGCCACGGCGAGATGAAGCCTGTGATTCAGAAAGCGCTGGTGAACCTCAACGGCAAACCTTATCTGAAATTTGCCTCCATGCGCGACACACTCATGCTTAATACTCTTTACCAATACCCGGGCCCCATCCAGTATTTCGGCCCGGCAGAGGTGTGCGACCGTCCCTCGATGACGCTGCTCCTCGAGCATGGGAAAGAGGTATAATCTATAAAATTGACATAACAGAATGAAAATCTTAAAGTTATTCGCCTTTACAATAATTACTGTGGCTCTGACTGCCTGTGGAGGCAAAAAATCAGAGCAGGAAACTGCCACCGACCAGAAAGATGGTACGGAAATTGTGGAAAATACCGACGGACATAAGTCTCCACTTCCTGAGAGCACTCTGTCCAACCCCAATTTCATTGTGAAAGACCATCTTCTCATATCGGAAAACCTCCCCATCGTGGTTGATTTCTACGCCGACTGGTGCCCTCCCTGCAAGGCTTATGCACCTGTTTTCGAGGAAGTGAGCCGGAAATATGCGAATTCTGCCGTATTCGTAAGTATCAATGTGGAGGAATACCCGGAAATAACCAAAGCCTACGGTGTACAGTCCATACCAACCACGGCCTTCATCTATGCCGGCGGAGCTCTTTTGGGTACCCAGAAAGGCAAGATGGAAGCTCCTCAACTGGAGGAATATGTGAATCAGCTCATTGCCACGAATGCAGGCAGCAATATGAGCATATAATTGATAAACTACTAACCTAACGAAATAATAATGGGAATAGAAACAGCAACTAATCGTATAGAGAGTCTGAAAGACAAGGCTTGGGCACGCTGGACTGCACTCGTTCTTCTGGCCGGGGCAATGTTTTTCTCCTACATCTTTATGGATGTGCTCTCGCCACTGCAACAGTATCTGCAAGACCAGGCAGGATGGGATCCGCAGGCTTACGGACGCTTTGCCGGTTCGGAAACGTTCCTCAACGTCTTCGTTTTCTTCCTTATCTTCGCGGGTATCATTCTCGACAAGATGGGTGTCCGCTTCACAGCAATCCTGTCGGGCAGCGTGATGTTTGTGGGTGGATTCATCAACTATTATGCGCTCACCGACTCTTTCCAGACGAGTTCGCTCGCCACATTCATGGACCATTTCATCAACCTTCCTGACACGTGGTGGAACATAACGCCGTTCTATGCCGGCATGCCGGCGTCAGCCAAGCTCTCCGCCATCGGTTTCATGGTGTTCGGTTGCGGTGTGGAAATGGCCGGTATCACAGTGTCACGTGGTATCGTGAAATGGTTCCAGGGTAAGGAGATGGCTCTTGCTATGGGTGCAGAGATGGCTCTTGCACGTGTAGGTGTGGCCGTAGTGGTGCTCGGTTCGCCGTTCCTTGCAGAACTCGGCGGCAACATCAGTGTGTCACGCCCCATCGCGGTGGCCATGCTGCTGCTCCTTGTAGGTCTGATTTCCTTTATCGTCTATGCCTTTATGGACAAGAAACTTGAGAAGGAGATCGGCAATACGGAAGAAAAGGACGATCCCTTCAAGGTTTCCGACCTTAAATACATATTCTCCTCGAAGGTATTCTGGATTGTTGCCCTCCTCTGTGTGCTCTATTACTCGGCAATATTCCCGTTCCAGAAATACGCCATCAATATGCTTCAGTGCAACCTTGGCATCTCCGCACAGGATGCTGGGTTCGTATTCTTCGTGTTCCCGCTTGGAGCAGCTGCCATCACGCCTGTGCTCGGCAATTTCCTCGACCGCAAGGGTAAGGGTGCCACGATGCTGATTTTCGGAGCCTTGCTGATGATAGTATGCCACCTTACGTTTGCTTTCGTGCTTCCGGCTACAGGTTCAACACTGATTGCCTATGGTGCTATTATCCTGCTCGGCATAAGCTTCTCTCTCGTTCCGGCATCTCTCTGGCCCTCGGTTCCCAAGCTGGTAGATGGTAAACTTCTTGGTTCTGCATACGCTGTTATCTTCTGGATTCAGAACATAGGCCTTTACGCCTTCCCGATGATTATCGGTGCCGTTCTGGCAGCCACAAACCCCGGCATAGAGAATCCTCTCGAGTATAATTACACCATTCCGATGGTAGTGTTTGCCGGTCTTGGAGTCCTTGCCCTTGTTCTCGGCATCGCTCTCAAGGCACTCGATGCCAAACATCATTACGGACTCGAAGAGCCCAATATCAAGGGTGAGGCTGAAGAGGCCATCACTCCCGAAGTGCTTGAGGCTGAAATGTAATTATTTTCTTATGCGATAAATAAAAACGCCTGAACAGGCGTTTTTATTTATATAGCAAGGAATAGAGATAATATATGAAGAGATATCTTTCGGTTTTGTTGGTTTCACTTCTATGGCTTTCCGGTTTTGGAGAAACAGTAAGCCAGAAGGAGGCTTCCCGGATTGCCCATATGTTTTTTAACGAGGCAGCCGGGAAAGTGACTGCGCCGCCAAAACTGGTCTACAACGGGAGGAAACTGACCACCGGAAGACTCTTTACACCCTTTTACGTCTATAACACGCCTATGGGAGGATTCGTGATCGTTTCGGCCGACAACAAGGCCTTTCCGATTATCGGATTCAGCCTTAAGGACAGTTTTGACCCCGAGAAATTGGGAGAGACAGAACTGGCGCTGCTGAAGACTTATGCTCTGGAGGTGGAATATATCCGCTATGACTCTCAACCGGTGGAAGAGACAGTATGGGCCTGGCAGAATATCGGCAGCTATATAAACGGAGTTCTTGGAAGCAAGTATGAAGCCACTGATCCTAATATATCTATAGAGGAAGCCGTTACTCTCATCGAGAAGGCCATAGACAAGGATAATGCCGTCTATTCCGATATCTTTACCCCTGCTCAATGGCAAGATATGGTTGACGAGGAACTGCAGCAGAAGCAATCGGTGGCTCTGGCAATAATAGGCAACGATAATCTTTACCCTATCGTGGTGTATGGCAGGCAAGGGAACTTCTACCGTCTGGAGATGACCACACGCAACAGCTGGCTGATGCGTCTCAATGCCACGGAGATTATCCCTGCCAATATGGTGGCCGTTTCCGGTAGGGTAGAGGTTGCGGAAGAGGAGGATGAGGCAGACGTTCCGTTTGCCGACCTTGACACCTTCCTGACGGAAGTCTCGCAGATTGAGAGCGAACGCCGGGAATTGCCATCGATTGTAGAACCGCGTCTGAGTCTTGACCCGATAGTCAGATATAACGGTTCGGGACACACAGAGATTCTCCTTCCGGAGAGCGCCTTCCTGGCCAGAGTATATAATCTGTCGGGGAGCTTGGTGAGGAGCTTTACGTATTCCGACACTCCGATGATTAATGTGGATCTCTCGTCAGAACCTACCGGTTTTTATATAGTGAACATCATTGGCGTTTCAGGCACACCTTACAGTTTTAAATTATACAGATAGATATGTCGCTGCGAGAGTCTAAGTCGATGGCTTGGGGAGCGTTTTTGCTCGTGATAATACTGATTATTGTGGCCATTTGCACCCGTGTGGTTTCAAGCATATGGGAATACTCAACCATATTTCTGGCATTTATGGCTGTCTTCTGCCATCTGGCGGCTCTTCTGCTTGCGGGTATGAGTAAAGCCGCAGGCAAGAAACTTGATATGGCGGCACTCGTGTTTGGGGTGTTGGCGATAATAGCGCTAATCGTGGTTTTCATACTAAACTTCTGTGAATTTTACTAAAAAGGGGATGTTTTAGGGTGAATTTTACATCAGATTTATTAATTTTGCACTCAATAACACTCTAACCTTATAATATTAAGAAAAAGGAATGTCAAAAGTAACAGTTGTAGGTGCCGGTAATGTAGGTGCCACCGCAGCCAATGTGATGGCTCTCAGAGGAGTAGCCGACGAAGTAGTGATGATCGACATCAAGGAAGGCGTTTCCGAAGGAAAGGCTATGGACATGATGCAGACGGCTAACATGCTCGACATGAACACTTGCATCAAGGGTGTCACCAACGACTATTCGGCTACTGCCAACAGCGACGTAGTAGTCATCACTTCCGGTATCCCCCGCAAACCGGGTATGACTCGCGAAGAACTTATCGGTGTGAACGCCGGTATCGTAAAGCAGGTGACTGAGAGCGTGCTGAAACACAGCCCGAACGCAGTGATCGTATGCGTATCCAATCCTATGGATACCATGACTTATCTTATCCACAAGATTTCCGGACTTCCCAAAAACCGCATCATCGGTATGGGTGGAGCACTCGACAGCAGCCGTTTCAAATATTACCTCAGCCAGGCTCTCAAGGCTAACCCCAACGAGGTTGAAGGTTTCGTGATCGGTGGCCATGGTGACACCACTATGATTCCTATGAAACGTTTCGCTACGCTGCGCGGCATTCCCGTAGAGAAGTTCCTCGACAAGGAAACTATCGATAAGATCGTGGCTGACACGATGGTTGGCGGCGCCACACTCACCAAGCTCCTCGGAACGAGCGCATGGTATGCTCCCGGTGCGGCTGCAGCGGAGGTGGTTGAGGCTGTAATCCACGATGAGAAGGCCATCATCCCGTGCTCGGCCCTGCTCGACGGTGAATACGGTGAGAAGGATCTTTGCATCGGCGTTCTCTGCCAGCTTGGCAAGGGCGGTATCGAAAAGATTATCGACATCGAACTCAACGAAGAAGAAAAGGCTCTCTTCCACAAGAGCGCCGAGGCAGTGAAGGCTACAAACGCCGCACTCCCCGCATAAAAGAGACAGTAAATAGACCCGTAACGAAGAAGGTGTCCGCAACTAGTGTGGACACCTTCATTTTAAAGATCCAGCGAGTCGATCGGCCCTGCTCCTTCTCTCTCTACGATGATTTCATTACCGGAACAGTCAAGGATGGTGGAAGGCTCAAGACCTCCGTCGGGACCTTGGATCATAAGGTCTACCCTGTCATTGTATGCCTCTTCTATAAGTTCAGGGTTGATGCCGTAGTCAGAGTCGGCATACTTGATTGAAGTGGTGAGCAGGGGGTGCCCAAGAGCCTGTGCCAACTGGCGGTCGGCGGTGAAGTTGGGAATGCGGATGCCTACCATTTTCCTGCGCTTGAATGCAGCAGGAAGGGAATGGGCCGCCTTACAAATGAAAGTGTAAGGTCCCGGTGTAAGCTCCTTCAACAGTTTGAAGGTGGCATTGTTGATCATTGCGTATTCGGCCGCCATTGAAATGTCACTGCAGATGATGGATAGGTTGGTCTTCTCCGGATTAATGGATTTCAACCGGCAAACGGCCTCTATTGCTTTTGGGGAAAGGGCATCGCACATTATGGCGTAGAGGGTGTCGGTGGGCGCAATTAGGGTCATGCCGTCTTTAAGTTCACGGATTGTTTCCTGCACTTGACGCTCGCTCAACTCCTCGCCCCATATTTTGAGTATTCTCATAATCGTATATTCTATCTTTTTGCAAATGTAATGTTTTTATTCGAAATAGTAAAACAATTTCCTATTTTGGTTGAATTTGACTAATTTTGCATAGAATTTATAGAAAATCTAAGGTATGAAGATTGCCATTATATCTGCTATGGATAAGGAGCGGGCTTTGATAGATCCGATGCTCCGGGAAAGCAGAAAGGAAACAATCGACGGGATAGAATACAGCCGGGGTTTTATCGGCAAGCATGAGGTTGCCCTGGCCAAATGCGGTATAGGCAAGGTGAATGCTGCCGTCAACAACTACAAGGTGATTTCCTCTTTCGGCCCAGACCTTCTCATAAATACAGGAGTGGCAGGGGGTGCCTCGTTAAAGACGGAGATAGGCGACCTTCTCGTAGCGGACTATGTGGCATACCATGACGTATGGTGCGGCCCCGGAACTCAACCCGGAGTGGCCGACGGTATGGAGGTCTTCATGCAGTGTGACCCCGACATCATCCGGATAGCCCATTCTATTTTTGATGGCAAGCGACTTCAGGTAGGGCTCATATGCAGCGGCGACCGCTTCATCTCGGAAAAGAACGAGGTTGACGAGATTGTGAGACTGTTTCCCGAAGTACTGGCTGTAGATATGGAGAGTGCAGCCATTGCCCAGGTTTGCTGCTTGGAGGGTGTAAAGTTCAACATCATACGCGTCATCAGCGACACTCCCGGAAGCGGGCGCAATATGGAGCAATACAAGAATTTTTGGAAGGAGGCTCCGGAACGCACATTCAAGGCTGTGGAAGCCATCCTGTCCAACCTTTAATGGATATCCTGAGACAGACACTTTACATAAGAATTTTACACAGACAACGTATCAAATAACTTATTTAAGAGTTGATAGCAGCTTATTTTCAAAACCGGAGAAACCTGGTGATGCCATGTGCTCTTATAGGGGGTGCTGTATTCAATAAATGGATGGGATATCTTACTTTCCTTTCGCCATATCTCATCTTTCTGATGCTTTTCATCACATATTGCCGTTTGTCGCCTCGCCAGATTAAGCCGGGAAGGTTCGACTGGTACCTGCTTGCAATCCAGATTGCCCTGGGTGCCCTGACATACGCACTGCTTTTCTGGGCTGACCATACGGTGGCGGAAGGTGTCTTCATATGCGTGTTCGTACCCACCGCCACGGCCGCACCTGTAATCACCTCTATGTTGGGTGGCGACATAAAGAAAGTGGTTACCTATTCATTGGTGAGCAACCTGTTCGTGGCGGTGACAGGGCCGGTGATCCTTGCAGCCATCGGAGATAACAGTTCCCTGAGTTTCGGCCAGTCGTTTCTGCTGATTCTGAAAGAGGTAGGACCGCTTCTCATAGCTCCGATGCTTTCGGCCTTCGCATTGCAGTATATATGGCCAAAGATGCATGAAAGGGTAGCCAACCATCAGCAGCTTTCCTTCTATATATGGGCTCTGTCGCTTTTTATAATAGTGGGCGGCTGCGTAAGCTTTGCAATCAATGCATGGACCCCTTCATCTACATGGATAATGCTGGCGTTGACTGTAGGAGCAGGAGTTGTATGCATTGCTCAATATATTATCGGAAGGAGATACGGGCGCCGTTTTGACGATCCCGTATCCGGGGCACAGTCTCTGATGCAGAAGAATACGGTTCTGGCCGTATGGCTTGCGTTGGCCTACATGAATCCGATTGCTTCCATCGGTCCTGCGGCTTATATCCTATGGCAAAACATTATCAATTCCTGGCAGATTGCCCGTCATGACAGTTTTCTGATTGTCGGACGTTAATCCTGTTCTTTAAGTCTTTTGCTTTGCAATCGGTCGACTGGTCGCAACAGCTGCAACCCCCGCCATCTTTCTTCTTACCGAGCCGGACAATTTTTATTACCCACCACACCAAAGCGATGAGAATGATGAGGCAGACGACGGACCATTGCACTATCTCATTGGGTGTCATTTTTCTCCTTTCTTTGGTTTGGAAGAGCCAGATTTTTTTATTGGCTTGGATAGTTCCGTCTGGATTCTGCGGTTGGAAGAGTCGGAGATTACGGCCGTTGTTATGCTCTGGATGTGCTGCTTAAGCTGGTCGATGAAGTCTTGAGGCGCATACTGTCCCCTTTCGATTTCCCGAAGTCTGCCTTCCCAAATACCGGTAAGTTTCGGACTCTTGAGCAGTTCCTCGTGAATTAGATTGATAAGGTCCACTCCGGCCTGGGTGGCTTTAAGAGCCTTCCGTTCCCTGACTATATATCCCCGTTTAAATAGAATCTCGATGATGGCAGCTCTTGTGGAGGGGCGCCCGATACCGTTAGCTTTAAGCGCCTCGCGCAGGGCTTCGTCTCCCACCTGCGAACCGGCAGTCTCCATGGCACGGAGAAGAGTTGCCTCAGTGTAATATTTTGGAGGTTGGGTGGTTTTCTTGGCAAGGAAAGGAGAGTGGGGCCCGGATTCCCCTAAAGTGAATTCCGGCAGGATCTTCTTATCATCCTCTGTTTCCTTCTCCTTCTCATCAGCTGTGGCTTTATTATTGAATATTATCTTCCAACCGAGGTCGTTAATCACTTTTCCCGATGTCTTGAAATCGACATTGCCCGTCTTTCCCTTCACAGTGGTCTGCGTGAATTTACATTCAGGGTAAAATGCAGCTATGAAGTGCCGGGCCACTGTGTCAAACACATTTCTTTCACGCTCTCCAAGGTCGGCAGGGAATTGTACTCCGGTTGGGATTATGGCATGATGGTCGGTGATTTTGGAGTTGTCGAAGGTCTTTTTGCTCTTTTTGAGTTTCTTGCCCCGTAAGGGTTCGAGCAACTGCTGGTAGTCTTTCAGCCCGTTGAGGATGCCTCCGCATTTGGGATACATGTCTTCCGGAAGATAGGTGGTGTCAACGCGGGGATAGGTAGTAACCTTTCGTTCGTAGAGGGTCTGGATCAGTTTCAATGTCTCGTCTGCCGAGTAGCCGTATTTCTTGTTACATTCCACCTGAAGCGACGTGAGGTCCATAAGACGCGGTGGCTCCTCCTTGCCCGCTTTCTTCTGGATGTCTGTGACCTTGAAAGTCTCTCCGATGATTTTCTCAACAGCAATCTTACCTTTGTCTTCCGTTTCGAAGGCCTTGAGTTGGGCCGTGAAGACGGTGTCGCGGTATTTTGTCTTCAGCTCCCAGGAATCTTTAGGCACGAAGTTTTCAATCTCCTTCTGCCTGTTTACGATCATTGCAAGTGTGGGGGTCTGCACCCTTCCAACAGATAGGATGTGTCCACGCTCGGATGCATATTTCAGAGTGTATAGCCTCGTAGCGTTAATGCCGAGCAACCAGTCGCCGATAGCCCGGCAGAGACCGGCAAGGTAGAGGGGTTCGAGGTCTTTCTCGGGTCGGAGGTTCAGGAAACCGGTTTTGATGGCCTCGTCGGTGAGGGAAGATATCCAGAGCCGCTTCACAGGTTTCTTACAACCTGCTTTCTGCATCACCCATCTCTGGATGAGTTCGCCCTCCTGGCCGGCATCGCCGCAGTTGATTATCTCGTCACAGTCGGCGATAAGCTGGCAAAGCACTTTGAACTGTTGCTCCACTCCGCGATCGTTAATGAGCTTTATGCCGAAACGAGGGGGAATCATAGGAAGCGAAGACAAAGCCCATCTTTTCCATACGTCGGTATAGTCAGATGGGTCTTTGAGGGTGCAGAGGTGTCCGAATGTCCAGCTTACCCAGTAACCGTTGCCCTCGAAATAACCGTTTCGCCTGACGTTGGCTCCCAGAATCTGAGCTATGGTCTGCCCGACACTCGGTTTCTCAGTGATGCAGAGTATCATCCGGAAATTTATAGTTTCTTAGCCTCATCCCAGATAGCGTCCATCTCTGCCAGTGTCATCTCTTTGAGCGACCGTCCCATGGATTTGGCTTTAGATTCGAGATAATTGAATCTCTTTATAAATTTCTTGTTGGTCTTTTCCAATGCATTGTCGGGATTCACGCCGTAGAGTCTGGCGGCATTGATGATGGAGAACAGCAGGTCGCCGAATTCCTCTTCAATGCGCGCACTGTCGTTACGCTTCAGTTCGGCCTCCACTTCACCAATTTCTTCTTTTACCTTATCCCACACCTGTTCTTTAGTATCCCAGTCGAAACCTACGTTTCTGGCCTTTTCCTGAATTCTGTTGGCCTTGATAAGCGAGGGGAGGGAGTTGGGAACACCGGCAAGCACCGTCTTGTTGCCTCCTTTTTCCTTGAGTTTAATCTGTTCCCAATTCTGCGAAACTGCAGCCGCGTTGTCTGCCGTAGCATCACCAAACACGTGGGGGTGACGGAATATCAGTTTTTCGCGAAGTGTGTCTGCCACGTCAGCAATGTCGAATGCATCTTTCTCATCACCGATTTTGGAGTAGAAAGCCACATGGAGCAATACGTCGCCGAGTTCTTTTTTGATGTTTTCATCATCGCCTGCCACGAGGGCGTCGCTGAGTTCATAAACCTCTTCAATAGTATTGGTGCGTAGGCTGTCGTTGGTCTGTTTGGCGTCCCAGGGACATTTCACTCTGAGGATGTCGAGCACGTCGAGCATCTTACCTAAAGCCTCGAGCTTCTCTTCACGCGTATGTTTTCCCATAATGTTTCTGTATCTGAAATCTATTTTTGGCTGAACAGTTGTAAAGTCGCTATCAGTTAGCAAAGTTAATCAAAATATATTGAATGGGAAAAGAGGGGTAATATTGCACCATCAAAAAAAAATTAGTACCTTTGCCAATTAAACTTTGTATAGGAAGAAATTACGAAGTTCTGAATGAAGCAGATGCTTATAGACGCTGACATCAAGCGTTTGATGCAGATGATAGAGGGCAGCAGCCGCATAGTCCTGACTTGCCATGTGCGTCCCGACGGCGACGCGCTTGGAAGCTCCATGGGTATGGCGTGGCTCCTTAAGTCGCTCGGGAAGGATGCACGCGTGATTGTTCCCGACCAGCCCCCTAAGACCCTCTCATTCATGCCCGGTTTTAAAGACCTCGCGATTTTCACCCGTCATGATCCCTATTGCCAACGTCTCGTCTCAGAGGCCGAATTGATAATATGCTGCGACTTCAACAAGCCTTCAAGGCAGGATCAACTCGAGCCCTTGATTCAGAATGCCACGTGCACTAAAGTGCTTATAGACCATCATGAGGATCCCGACTATTTCGCTGACCTTACGTTCTCTTACCCCGAGATGTCGTCGACTTGCGAGCTGGTGTTCCGTATCATTGCGGCCATGGGTTTATATCCCGAACTTTCTCACGACGCAGCGGAGTGCATTCTTACCGGTATCATCACCGACACTCGAAATTTCACAGTGAATGTCAATGAGCTTGACCTTTACGAAATTCTTATGCGTCTGCTCGAGAAGGGTGTGGACAAGAACAGAATCGTGAAGCTGGCTCTTAATACCTGCAGTCTTTCCAGCCTCAAGATCCAGGCATATGCCATTTCGGAATGCATGGAGGTGGTGGAGAAACACAGGTGTGCCATAATAACCCTCAACCAGGAGACGCTAAAGCATTTCCATTATGAGAAGGGAGATACGGAGGGACTTGTAAACGAACCTCTTAAGGTACGCTCCATCATCAGTTCATTCTTCTTGCGAGAGGATCCGGAGTTTATCAGGATATCGGCCCGCAGCGAGGAGGACTTCCCGGTTTCTAAGGTTTGCGAGGACCTCTTTGGTGGAGGTGGCCATCTGCAGGCCGCGGGAGGTGAATTCTACGGCACCTTGGAAGAGTGTAAGGCAAAACTCATCGCGGCTCTTCCGAATTATGACAAATATTTGCCCGACAACAATGGATGAATATAACCAGACATATATTTATGAAAAGAATAAGAACGACAATATTATCCTTAGTATCACTCTTGATGGCCGCCGGACTGGCCGGCTGCGAGAAGGGTGAAAGTTACGCCGACCTTCTCAAGAAGCAAGAGAAGGCAGTAAACTGGTATCTATCCGGGGAGCCTGTAGAGGTAGATGTACCTGCAGATTCCATTTTTATCACGGGTGAGGATGCCCCGTTCTACCGGATGGACGAGGATGGGTCGGTGTATATGAGAGTTATCGACGCCGGAGATCCCGACGACCGTCCCAAGAAGGGTGACAGGGTGTATTTCCGGTTTTCCAGAATGAATCTCCGTAATTTCTACGAGGCCGACGTGGAGCAATGGATAGGCAACTCCAGCGACATCGGGTCAGGCATTGCCTCTACATCTTTCATATTCGGCAACTACACACTTTCCTCCTCATATCAATATGGCACCGGTATTCAGCTCCCGTTGGAATACCTGGGTTATAACTCACGTGTAAGGCTCGTGCTCAAAGCCGCTTCGGGTTTCTACTCCGAGCAGAGCCAGTGTCTTCCCTATGTGTTCGACATAAGATATTTCAAAGGTGTCTATTAAGGCAATCATTAAGACCAACGTTAATAATCATGTCGTTAATCAAATCAATCTCCGGAATCAGAGGCACAATCGGCGGACACGCAGGTGACGGCCTGTCAGCAATAGATATTGTAAAATTCACTTCGGCCTATGCAGCGTTCATAAAGTCGGGACTCGAGAAGACCGTAGGCAGGAAATGCCGCATCATCGTAGGCCGCGATGCCCGTATCTCGGGCAAGATGGTAGACAAACTCGTTGTGGGATCCCTCCTTTCAATGGGTTGTGATGTGGTCAACATTGGTTTAGCCACCACTCCAACCACTGAACTGGCAGTGGTGGGCGAGGGTGCGGACGGAGGCATTATCATCACGGCAAGCCACAATCCCATACAGTGGAATGCACTCAAGTTGCTAAACTCGAAAGGGGAGTTCCTTAACGACAGCGAGGGAAAGGCTGTGATAAAGCTTGCAGAGTCGCTCGATTTCGATTTTGAAGAAGTGTTGCAGCTGGGCGAGGAGTTCAAAAACAACACTTGGGGCGAACGCCATATCGAGATGGTATGCAAGCTTCCGTTTGTTGATGTTGAGGCCATTCGCAAGGCAAACTTGTCGGTGGCTGTAGATGCCGTAAATTCAGTTGGGGGCATCGTAATCCCAAAACTGCTGAAGGCGCTGGGAGTCAACAATATCATTGAACTTAACTGCGAGCCAACAGGAAAGTTTGCACACACTCCGGAACCCATTCCGGAAAACCTTACCGGAATATCCGACCTTATCCGCAGCTCGAAGGTCGACCTTGGGATCGTGGTAGACCCTGACGTGGATCGTCTTGCTCTGGTAATGGAAAACGGCGAGATGTTTGGCGAGGAATACACCCTTGTGGCTGTTGCCGATTATATTCTATCGCACACTCCGGGCAATACAGTCTCCAATCTCAGCAGCTCGCGTGCCCTTAGAGATGTCACCGAATCGAAGGGTGGTTCCTATTCTGCAGCTGCCGTTGGCGAGGTAAATGTCGTCGAGAAGATGAAGGAGACGGGAGCCGTAATAGGAGGCGAAGGCAATGGAGGCGTGATCTATCCCGGACTGCACTACGGACGCGATGCACTTGTAGGCGTGGCATTCTTCCTCTCCTTACTGGCCAACTCGGGCCTGAAGATGTCGGAATTGAGAAAGACCTATCCGGAATATTTCATCTCAAAGAAGAAAATCACTCTGGATGCCTCTACCGATGTAGACGCTATTCTTCAAGCGGTGAAAAAAGAATTTGCAAAGGAGAAGATCACCGACATCGATGGCGTTAAGATCGACTTCCCCGATAGTTGGGTGCATCTCCGTAAGTCGAACACCGAACCTATAATCCGGATCTATAGCGAGGCTCACTCTATGGAAGAGGCGGAACGCCTCGGAGATGAGATTATCAAAACAATAAAAAACCTCTAAGATATAATCAGGAAGTGCTAAAACGATTTTTCTTAAATTCTCTTTCCTCATTTGTAGGCGCTTGGGTAGCCATACTCCTGTTTATTGTGGGAGGTGTGGTGTTTGTGCTTGGCATAATAGGGTCTGCTGCCACAGGCGATGTGGCTAAGTTGAGTCGTCACAGCATAATGAAGATAGTGTTGGGAGGTGCGATAGAGGAGACCGAGAGTGCCACTCCCTTCAATTATACATTCTTCCTGAGCGGAGGCATAGAAAAGCCGCAGACACTCCGCACTCTTGTCGATGCTCTCGAGAAAGCAAAGAACAACTCAAATATCGACGCCTTATACATTGAGTGTTCGGGCGCCTCGGCATCTCCGGCTACGTTCAACGCACTCCGTAACGCCGTGATTGATTTCAAGAAAAGCGGCAAAAGGGTTTTTGCCTATGGCGACAATCTGAGCATGGGCGACTATTATGTGGCTACGGCAGCCGATGTGGTATATTTGAATCCTGCTGGCTCGCTCGACCTTCAGGGGATCAACGGCACGGCTCTTTATTTCAAGGGTCTCCTGGATAAGATCGGCATCGAAGTGCAGACCGTCAGGGTGGGCACATTTAAATCTGCCGTTGAGCCTTACACCTCCAACGAGATGAGCGAACCGGCACGCTTACAGCTTGACACTCTATACTCCACGATGTGGAATTATATCCTCGACGGAGTGGCGAAAGCACGTAATGTAAAACCGTCAGAGATCAATTCTCTGGTAGATAATTTCCTCTTTCTCGACGATGCACCGGTTGTGAAGAAGCACAATCTGGTTGATGATTGCCTCTACTATCGTCAGGTAGTCGATGCCATGGCGGAATATGTGGGTGAGGATTCCGAAGACCTTAATTTCGTAAGTCCGGATCTTGTGTTGGGCAACCGGAATTATAATCCCGGTGTCAACAAGCAGATTGCCGTACTGTATGCCGTCGGAGATATCGCGGAGTTTGAGGGAGCGGGTATAGACTGCCATACTCTGGTGCCCATCATTGTAGGGCTAGCGGAGAATGAAGACGTGCATGGCCTTGTGCTCAGGGTCAATTCGCCCGGAGGTTCGGTATTCGGCAGCGAACAGATAGGGGAGGCCCTCGACTATTTCAAGTCTAAGGGTAAACCTCTTGCTGTCTCTATGGGCGATTATGCTGCCTCCGGAGGTTATTGGATTTCCGCCGGTGCCGACCGAATTTTTGCAGACCCTCTCACCATTACCGGTTCCATCGGCATCTTCGGTATGGTACCCAACGTGGAGAAACTTGCCCACAACCTGGGGGTTTACCCCCAGGCAGTCGGCACAAATCCCGGTGTGCAGTTCCCCTCCATATTTTTCCCGATGTCGTCGCAGCAGGAAAGCGCACTTCAACAAAATGTGGAGCGAGGTTATGAGAAGTTTATATCCCGTGTAGCCCAGGGACGTCATAAATCTCCTGAATATATCAAGACTATAGCTGAGGGCAGGGTCTGGAGCGCTATACGAGCCCAGGAACTTGGCTTGGTAGACCAGCTTGGGAGCTTGCAGGAAGCCGTAGACTGGGTAGCAACGAAGGCAAGTGTCTCTAACCCGAATGTGGTGTGCTACCCGGCACCCGACAACACAATATGGGACATCCTATCGATGGCATCCGGGAATATGTCGGCTGACGTGAGAACGATAATGAACCGTCTTCAGGCAGAGTCAGCCGACAGGCAGATGCTCCAGACAGTATGGTGGTTTATCAACCAGAACCCCTTGCAGGCAAGAGCTCCCTTCTATCATATAGTGTTTTAGAACAATTAAGCATATGAAGCCATACGTCGATAAATTCCTCACTTATGCACTGGTTCCAGCCAAGTGGCTCTACGGGATGGGTGTGTGGTTTCACAACTGGCTGTATGATTCCAACATCAGGACCCAGAGGAGTTTTGATGTTCCCGTAATCTCCGTAGGTAATCTCACGGTGGGTGGTACCGGAAAGACACCCCATGTGGAATATATCATCGAGCATCTCAGCGACAGGTACAATATCGCGGTGCTAAGCCGGGGTTATAAGCGTAAGACATCAGGTTTTGTACTGGCCACGCAGTTCTCCACTCCGGAGCAGATAGGCGACGAACCCTATCAGATCAACCGGAAGTTTGGCGACAAGATAAAGGTTGCAGTGACGAAAAACCGGAAACGTGGGATCGAGAAAATAATGAAACTCTTCCCCGAGACTGATCTTATTGTTCTCGACGACGCCTACCAATACCGAGCGATAAGGCCGCTGATCTCCATCCTGCTTCTCGACTCCCACAGGCCAATAGATAAGGATGACCTGTTGCCGCTCGGCAGGTTGCGCGAGCCGCAGCATGCCACGGAAAGGGCCGATATGATAATAGTGACTAAGTGTCCGGAAAGGATGTCGCCTTTCGATTTCAGAGCGTACTCCAAGACGTTCAATTTCTTGAGTTTCCAGAAACTCTTTTTCTCGAGCATCTTTTTCCGCCAGCTTATGCCGGTGTTTCCCGGGAATGCGTTCCCCATGAATATGGAGTCGCTTACTGAGGAAGATTCCGTATTGCTCATATCCGGTATAGCACATCCGAGATCGTTCGTAAACTATTTCCGCGACTTTCCTTGCAAGGTAAAGGTGATGAGATTTCCTGACCATCACTCCTTCACACGTGCAGACCTCAAGAAGATAAGCAGAATGTATCACGGGCTTGAAGGGAGACGCAAACTGATAATCACCACGGAGAAAGACTCCGTCAGACTCCTGCATAATCCGTATTATCCCCATTCATTGAAGAGGTACACGTATTATCTCCCCATCAAGATAAGTCTCCATCCGGGATTAGACGGTGACATACTTGAGGAGGAGATAGACAAGGCAATACGCAACAGGCATCTGACGCAGATGGCAACATAGAAAATTTAAAAATGATAATACTATGATTGAAAAGATTAAAGAAACCGCCGGCTTCATCCGCAATGCGGTAGGCGAGACTCCGAAAATTGGTATAATTTTAGGCACAGGCCTTGGCCAGGTGACCGACCTTATGGAGATCTCGAAGGAAATATCATATAAAGACATCCCCAACTTCCCGGTTTCCACAGTGCAGGGGCACTCAGGCAAACTCGTGTTCGGCACACTCGCAGGGAAATATGTGATGGCCATGTCCGGGCGTTTCCACTATTACGAGGGCTACGATATGAAGCAGGTTACCTTCCCCGTTCGGGTGATGAAGGCCCTTGGCGTAGAGACTCTTATTGTGAGCAACGCTGCCGGCGGAATGAATAAGGAATTCAAGGTGGGCGACGTAATGGTGATCACAGACCACATCAATCTCTTCCCCGAAAATCCGCTTCGCGGCAAGAACTATGAGGAGCTGGGTCCCCGCTTCCCGGCAATGACGGAAGCCTACGACGAACGTTACATCAAATTCGCCGACGAAGTAGCCCAGGAGAAAAATCTGCGTCTAATGCACGGTGTCTACGTTGGCACGACCGGGCCTACGTTCGAGACACGCGCAGAATATGAATATTTCCGCATCATCGGTGGAGATGCAGTGGGCATGAGCACAGTGCCGGAAGTAATAGTGGCCAACCATGCAGGTATGAAGGTGTTCGGCCTGTCGGTAATCACCGACCTTGGCGGCAAAGACATCAAGGTTGTGCCCTCTCACGAAGAGGTGCAGATGGCTGCCGTAACTGCCCAGCCCGTGACGACTGCTCTTCTCACAGGTCTTTTGGAAAAACTGTAAAATGGAAATATCAGAATTAGGTGAGTTCGGTCTTATCGACCGACTCACCAAATCTATTGCCTTCAAAAATCCCTCCACCATATTAGGTGTGGGCGATGACGCCGCGGTGCTCGACTATGGCGATCGTGAGGTGCTGGTTACGGCAGACCTCCTGCTCGAGGGAGTACACTTCGACCTGCGCTATGTTCCCCTGAAACACTTGGGGTATAAGAGTGCAGTGGTAAACTTCAGCGATATATACGCTATGGGGGGAACCCCTCGCCAGATACTCGTAAGTCTGGGCGTTTCAAGCAGATTTACGGTGGAGCATATCGAGGAATTATATGCCGGGATACGTCTGGCATGCGATGTCTACGGTGTTGACCTGGTGGGTGGCGACACGAGCGCCTCGGTAACCGGTCTTGTAATCAACATCACATGCCTTGGCGACGTTGAGAAGGGGAAAGCATGGAAGCGTTCCGGAGCCCAACCTACCGACCTGATCTGTGTGTCGGGCGACCTGGGAGCTGCCTATATGGGTCTGCAGCTTCTGGAACGTGAAAACACTGTGGCAGCACAGTCTGACAAAGATTTCCAACCCGACTTTGCCGGAAAGGAATATATTCTTGAACGACAGCTGAAACCCGAGGCGCGTCGCGATGTGGTAGAAGCTCTACGGAAAGAAAATGCCAATCCCACTTCAATGATCGATGTCAGCGACGGTCTTTCTTCCGAACTCCTGCATCTCTGCAAGAACTCCAATGTAGGCTGCCGTGTATATGAGGATAAAATACCCATTGACTTCCAGACGGCCTTGATGGCCGAGGAATTCAACATGAATCTTGTAACGGCGGCAATGAATGGTGGCGAAGACTATGAGCTCCTCTTTACGGTGCCCCTGGTGGAAAAAGAAAAAATCGACAACATCAAGGGTGTAAGCATTATAGGCTATGTGACCAAACCGGAGCTCGGCGCCATGCTTGTGAGTCGCGACAGCAGTGAAATTCAGATTAAGGCCCAGGGCTGGAATTCGCTCAGTTGATTTTTAATTTTTTAACATACTGTCAAACTTTTTAATATCCAATTTTTCTATTTTTGTAGTCGCAAAAACCACAAAGAAGGAAATATTAAAATAAAGGATGGAAGAAATTGTAGATATCAGAGATCTCAACGATCTTATTGCCTCAAAAAGCAATTTTCTGAGTCTTATCAGGTCAGGTATGGACCGTAGAATAGTCGGTCAGAAACATCTTATCGACTCCCTGCTCATAGCATTGCTCAGCAACGGACACGTTCTGCTTGAAGGTGTTCCCGGTCTGGCCAAGACGCTCGCTATCCGCACACTCTCCGAACTGATTGATGCCAAATACAGCAGGATTCAGTTTACCCCCGACCTTCTGCCGGCCGACGTGATAGGTACGCTGATATATAGTGTTAAGAAGGAGACATTTGAGGTGAAGAAAGGCCCGATCTTTGCCAACCTTGTACTGGCCGACGAGATTAACCGTGCACCGGCCAAGGTGCAGAGTGCGTTGCTTGAGGCGATGCAGGAACGCCAGGTCACCATCGGCGACGAGACCTTCAGTCTCGACCGTCCTTTCCTGGTTATGGCCACCCAGAACCCGATAGAGCAGGAGGGCACCTATCCTCTGCCAGAGGCGCAGACCGACCGTTTTCTCCTTAAGGTTTTGATCGGATACCCGGACAAGACGGAGGAGAAGAAGATTATTCGCCAGAACCTTGCCCCTGCTTTGGAGGAGATCAAGCCGTTACTCACCACGAAAGATGTGCTCGAAGTGCAGCAGGTAGTTAAGAAAATCTATCTCGACGAGAAGATTGAGAACTATATAGTCGACCTTGTATTTGCCACACGCGACCCCAAATTCTATGAGCTGGCCGATCTCGTGCCTCTCATCTCGTTTGGAGCTTCGCCGCGCGCCTCCATATCTCTTGCAGTGGCAGCGAGGGCACACGCCTTCCTTAACGGGAGAGGATATGTGATACCCGAAGATGTGCGTGCAGTTTGCCATGATGTGATGCGTCATAGGATTGGGATAACGTATGAGGCAGAGGCCAACAACGTGACTCCCGACGACATTATCACTGAAATAATGGACAAGATACCGGTACCCTGATGGAAGCCAACGATCTTTTAAAGAAGGTCAGAAAAATAGAGATAAAGTCAAGGAGCTTGAGCCAGAACATGTTTGCCGGTGTCTACCACACGGCATTCAAGGGTCGTGGCGTCATGTTTTCCGAGGTGAGGGAATACCAGCCGGGCGACGACGTGAGAGACATCGACTGGAATGTTACCGCTCGCCAGAACCGGCCGTTTGTCAAGGTGTATGAAGAAGACCGCGAACTTACGATGATGCTGATGATCGACGTCAGCGGTAGCGAGAAGTTCGGGGCCATAGCAGGACCTAAAAGGGATATGATGGCTGAGATAGCCGCCACACTCGCTTTCTCCTCCATAGCCAACAACGACAAGGTAGGCGTGATCTTTTTCAGCGATAGGGTTGAGAAATTCATACCCCCGAAAAAAGGGAAGAGCCATATCCTGCTCATCATACGCGAGATTCTGGAAATCCAACCTCAGGGACACGGAACCGACATTGATGTGGCCCTGCAGTTTCTCAATAAAGCTATCAAAAAGCATTGCAGCGCATTCCTGCTCTCTGACTTCATCGACGAGTCAGACTATTACCAGAGCATGTCGGTGGCAAACAGGAAGCATGAACTGGCCGCAATCCAGGTATACGACGAACGCGACACCAAACTCCCTGACGTGGGATTGCTCAGGGTTAAAGACCTTGAGTCGGGTAAGGAGATATGGGTAGACACCTCGCTTCCTTCCGCCCGTCAAATGTATGAGAGGCAATGGTATGATTATAAGCAACGTGTCGGGAGCATAACCTCTCGTTGCGGGGTAGACTATATTTCTATCCGTACGGATAAGGATTTCGTTAAAAGTTTGCTCGAAATGTTCAATAGGAGGGCGCTAAGATGAAATTGGTTTCCACAATGATTTCAGCTATATCCCGGCCACTGCGCATAGCAGTCTGTTGCTTCGTCATATTGTTGACAATCAATACGGTTCGCGCTCAAGTTGAAGCAACGCTTGAACAACAGGAACTCCTTATGGGGCAGACCGTAAAGCTGACGCTTGCGGTGAAAGTGCCGACCGATTCAGCCGTAGTGAGTTTCCCCTTGCTCGAACAGGCCATAAGAGACAAACGCACTTTCGTGCCGCTACTCAACGACACCATAGAACTGCTCGTGAAGCACACTGTGGCCGATATAGAGAGAGACGGAGCAAACTGGAGAACTTATAACCTGGCTCTTCAGGCTTTCGACTCCGGACGTTATGTACTTCCCCCGTTTGAGCTTCTGGTAGAGGGAAAACCCGAGACGTCAAACAGCTTGACACTCGATGTGATTCCGGTAAAGGTGAAGGCCGACGACCAGCTCGACCCCTTCAGCGACATTCTCCCGCCATTCGAGGTGAATCCTGACCCGGAGGCTCTCGAAGAGGAAACAGAGGAGGGTTTGCTGATCTGGTGGCTTATCGCCGCCGCATTCCTCCTGCTGGTGATTATCGGTTATCTCTTCTACAGGTTCCGACAGACAGGTAAATTCCTTCCCTTCGGCAAACCCGTGCCTCCATATCAGCAGGCATTGAGCAAACTGAAGAAGCTCCAGCAGCAGAATCTGCCGCAGAAAGGGAAGACTAAGGAATATTACACCCGGCTCACGGATATTTTGCGAAAATATCTGAACAGACAGTTTGAGGTGAAGACAATAGAAAAGACGTCGAAAGAGATTCTCATGGAGATTTCGGCTGACGACAGGATAGAGAAATACGAAGGACTCTTGCAATCCATTTTCGAGACGGCAGACTTTGTTAAGTTTGCCAAGGTGAATCCGTCGGTTGTCGAGAACGGCCGATGTATGACCGACGCCATTCGCTTTGTCAACGCCACCAGGCCTCAAGACAAAGAAGATGGATCCAACAAAAAGAAAGGTAGATGAATATGACGCTTAAATATCCTTTCCTTCTGCTTCTGCTTCTTCTGTTGCTGCCTCTTTTCTGGTATTGGTTTGGCACACGACGCTCCAAGTTTGCAGCACTCGGTATATCTTCCATCTCTGCCTTCAAGGGAAAGAGGGTAGGCGGAAGGTCGCTTCTGATTGCCGTAAGCAAGGTGCTCCAGCTATGTGCCATAGGATTTCTGATCGTGGCCTTGGCCAGACCGCAAAAGACCGACTACCTTTCCAACAGTCATATTCTCGGCACAGACATCGTATTGGCCATGGACATATCCGAGAGCATGAGTAATCCCGACATCGACCCCACACGTTTCGAGGCGGCCAAGGCCACAGCGCTCGATTTCATCCGTCACCGCAATCAAGACAATATGGGTCTCGTGATCTTTGCCGGCGAGGCACTCTCAATAATGCCGCTCACCAACGACCTCATTGCCCTTCAGAATGCGGTAAACGGAGTGAGGATGGGTTCACTGGCCAACGGGACGGCTATAGGCGACGGTCTTGTCAGTTCCATCAACCGTGTATTGAACGGGAAAGCAAAGTCGAAGAGCATAATACTTCTCACTGACGGCACGAACAATACCGGCGACGTGGCTCCCTCCACGGCCGCTGACATCGCGGCCCAGAAGGGTATCAAGGTGTATACCATCGGTATAGGTCTCGATTCCAAGTCGGTATACATCGACCCTTATGGACTTGCCAGAACCACAATAGACACCCCCATCGATGAAGAGACACTCAAGGAGATAGCTCGCAAGACAGGTGGGGAATACTTCCGTGTAAAGGATTCAGACACTCTCGAGAAGGTATTCAAAGAAATAGACCAGCTCGAAAAGACCAGCATGGACGTGGAAAGCTACCAGCGCACACAGGAAGCCTTCATGCCCTGGATTATAGCTGCTCTCTGCTGTTTCGGCCTTGTCCTGATAATGCGGTATACCGTCTTAACAAAAATTCCTTAGGATTATGTTTACTTTCGCATATCCCGGTCTGCTGTTTCTTCTGCTGCTAATCCCCTTGGTGGCAGGCCTCTTCATATTGTCACAACTTGTCAGAAAGAAACGACTGAAAAAATTCGGCAATCCGCAGTCGCTCCAATCCCTTATGGGCGATCTTTCCCACTATAAGCCCGTGGTGCGCCTTTGCGTGGCCCTCGTTGGTCTCGCAGCCATTATCTTTGCCTTGGCGAGGCCCTGGGGTGGAGTGAAAAATCAGGAAACCTCACGCGAGGGCATCGAGATTGTAATCGCCGTAGACGCGAGCAACTCAATGCGTGCGTCTTCGACCGGAGACGAGAACGGCCCCGAGCGAATGAAGACGTCAAAGCTGATTCTCGAGAAACTGATCAACCGACTCAACAACGACAGGGTAGGACTCATTGCCTATGCAGGCGACGCCTATACCCTGATACCTGTAACGAACGACTACGTTTCGGCCAAGGCGTTCCTTAACTCGATTGACCCCTCGTTGATTCCCCACCAGGGCACCAATATAGGGGCTGCGATCAGTCTGGCGCAGCGGTCGTTCAGCGACAAGGGAGACGTCGGAAAAGCAATAATACTGCTCACTGATGCCGAGGAACTGGAAAATCAGGAGGGTGTGATACGTGAGGTGAAACAGGCCTCGAAACGTGGAATCCAGACAGACGTGATAGGTATCGGCTCAGTACCGGTCACCATCCCGGATGACCATCAGGGACGTATGATCGAAGAGGAGACGGGGGAAGTGGTGCGCTCCGCTCTCAACGAAGACCTTGCCCTCGAGATTGCGAAGGCAGGAAAGGGCATCTACGTGAACGCCTCGAACGACGACGCTATCGATGAACTTTCCAAGCAGCTTGGCAGTCTGAAGAAATCTGCTCTGGAATCAAGCTTCCTGGTGACACACGATGAACTTTACTTCCCCTTTGTGATCTTGGCCATCGTGATTCTTATCATTGACTTCATCATCACAGACAAACGAAACAGGTGGCTCGACAAGATTTCATTTTTCTCCAAAGAGGCTAAGCTTGTGGGCCTGATAATGATTCTGGGTGTGACGCTTGGAGCCTGTAAAAAAGATAAGACACCGGATGTAGAACCCGGCAGGCAGCAGGAATTCGCCTCCAGGAGAGACTCATTGCTCTCTCACTTCTCACTCCCGAAAGAGAGAGACCTGATCATTCGGGGCAATGAGGCATTCTATGCCGGCGACACGGAGATGGCCGACTCTAACTTCAACGCGGCGCTTGGGGTTAACCCCCGTTCTGTGGTGGCCAACCTGAACCGCGGACTCAACACATTGCAGCAGATAGTTATGATGGAGCAGGCTACTCAGGAAGGTCAGCTGCCAGACTCCGTTATGGGGCCGCTGCTTCAGAAAGCCACGGAAGCTCTCTCACAAGCATCTGCTCCGAAGGTTGAGAAACAGAACGCCAGCTCGCTCGCCTTCTACAACAGCGGCAACGTATCCTTCACCCAGAAGAAATACGACGAGGCTATCGGTCAGTATAAGGAGGCGTTACGCCTTAATCCTGCTGACGACCATGCACGCAGAAACCTGAGGATTGCCCAGCTGCAGAAAGATGAGAACGATAAAAATCAACAGCAACAGCAGCAGCAACAGGATCAGAATCAGGACCAGCAACAACAGGAGCAACAGCAAGACCGCCAGCAGATCAACCAGCAGACGAGTCAGCAGATTCTCGATGCTGCTGAAAGGAAGGAGAATATCCGTCGGGTTAAAATGCAGACTGACCGCCAGGAAAGCACTGACAAAAGCGGTCGTTCTCAGAAAAAATGGTAGCGTATGAGGTATGCTCTGGTATTTTTCCTTACGTTTATTGTGGGCGCTCTTGCTTCCGCAAAATCAGCAACCGACCAACCCGAAATAAGATTTGTGGCTGAAATTGACAAGTCAGGTTATGTGGGGGAAGCCTTGACCTACACCATCAAACTCTATAGTGAAGCGTCCGATATATCTAATGTGAAGGTGTTGTCAGCGCCCGTATTCCCGCAAGATGTAACGGTGATTCAGGGGATAGCCAGGGATTCACAACCGGCCAAAGTGGAGCTGAAGGGTATGCAGTATTACTGCTGGACAATCCTAAGGGATTTTATTGTAGCCGACAAACCGGGCAAGTATTCTATCGGGAAAGGGCGTTTTGCCGTCTATCTACCGGTAGTGAAGGAGGTCCAGTCGGGATTCTGGGGACGTCGACGCATCATAGACTATGAAGAACAGATAGTGGAATGCGACGGAGCGTCATTTAGGATTCAGGACCTCCCTGCCAATAAGAAAACTGAAACTTACAGTGGTTGCGTTGGTGATTTCAACATTGAGGCCTGGTTCCCTCCAGGCAAAATCTATAAGGACACGGAAGCATATGCCATCTTTAAGATTAGCGGCTTCGGAAACCTCTCCGGTCTAAAGCTCCCCAATATCCATAAACTGTTTGCAAACGGTTGCCGACTTAAGGAGATAGAACGCGACGACCGGCAGACACAGAAAGATGGCCGATTATTTTCGGAAATAACCCTTACTTGCCGTTTCATCCCCGAAGCAGAGGTCTTTGAGATCTCGCCTCTTTGCCTCAACTTTTTCAATCCCTCCGCCAAAAAATTTTATGATGCCTGTTCGGAAACTCTGCACTGGACCGGCAACAAGACAGAGAAAGGGAAAACCAACCGTTCCAATGAAGCCATAACGATATGACGTCATCGAGAAAATATTTGCTGCTGATTGCTCTCTCCCTCCTGCTGCCCGTACCACTCCTTGGGTCATCTTCGGTGCGTATCACCACCGATATGCAAGACGGGAAGGCAGAGGTGGGAGAGAAGTTCCGCATAACCATTGAAGCCATAAACACTACAGGGAAACTGGAGGTGAACCAGGTTCCCCCGGGGGTAAAGATCCTTTATAACTCCACGAGTTCCTCTACAGCGAGTTCAACCGTAAACGGCAGGACAGAAAAACGCAATTCCACGAGCCTGGTATTGACCTGTAAGGCTGAAAAACCGGGCAACTACAAGTTTGGCCCCGTGGCTGTTGACGGCGTAAGGAGCAATGTGCTTTCATATCAGATTGAGCCGGCCTCCGGTAAACCCCGCCAACAGCAACCTACCAATACTTCCTCAAATTCTTACGATCCCAATTCCGGACCCCTCTTTATCGGGAAAGGTAATGAGGAGATGTTTCTCAGAGCACATGTCAACAAGACAAAAGTATATGAGCAGGAGGCGGTGGAATACACCGTAAAACTTTATACCACCTATGGCGAAATCAAGTTTCTTGGTGCAGCGGCGGCTCCAAAGTTTGACGGCTTTGTGGTAGAGGAATCCGACGATGTGTCCCACTCATTCTCTTTTGAGGATTTCAAGGGCAAGACTTACAAGACAGCCATCATAGCCCGATATATCATTTTCCCGCAAAAGTCGGGCAGTCTGAAGGTGGCCGGCAACACCTACACCGTAAGCACGGATGCAAAGCAATATTACCACGATCCTTATTTCCAGACAATGACTGTGAAGTATCCCGTGCAACTAAATGTCACCCCTAACGACGTTGATATAGAGGTGAAGGCTCTCCCGACCCCCATTCCCGACAACTTTATAGGTGGAGTAGGTAAATTCACCATCACATCCTCATTGCCTTCAGCCACGATGATCACCAACTCCGTATCGTCGATAATATTCCAGATTTCAGGCACGGGCAATATAAAATATGTAAAACTGCCCGATATCGCACCCTCCTTCCCGGCCTCTTTTGAGCTTTATACACCTGAGGTATCTACTGATGTGAAGGTTGGCTCATCGAATGTAAGCGGTACGGCCAAGTTTGATTATTCCATCGTGCCGCGCGAAACGGGAATCTTTACTTTGCCTGCGCTAACATTCACCTATTTCGACCCGGAAGAAGGGACATACAAGCGATTGGACACCCATTCCTACAACGTTTCGGTAAGAATGGGGCAGTCTTCGGCAAAATCTCAGCAGACCTTCACCTTCAATCCGGCATTAATGCCGATAGGCAAGATTTCATTTACTGTAGGTCAACCCTATGTCAGCTCTCTTCTCTACTGGCTCTGGTATCTGGTGCCTGTTATAATCTTTGCCCTTTCGCTGACTCTGTACAGGAAATATTTGCGCGACCATGAAGACATGACTCTTCTGAGGTCGAAAAAGGCCAGCAAGATGGCCTTGAAAAGGCTCGCCAAAGCCTACCAATGCTTTAAAAACAAACAGGAAGAACAGTTTTACGACGAGATGCTGGCCGCTCTCTGGGGGTATATCGGCGACAAACTGAAGATGCCAACCTCAGAGCTTAACCGCCGCAACGTAAGCGAGGAGTTCAAGACACATGGAGTAAAAGAATCGACTTTCATGCCCATACTCAATCTTATAGATGAGTGTGAATATGCAAAATACACTCCCGTATCCCGCAATGCCAATATGAGGCAACTCTATTATGATGCATTGGAATCCCTGCAGCAGGTGGAAAAGGAATATGACAAGGAAACAGGGCAAAAACCTGAAGAGGATGACGACCTCGAGACAGATACCGCACCCGACACCGGATCTGCGGCCTACGTCAATACCTCTTCAATAGGGTCCGCTGACCAAAGAAAAGATGAGTCGGGCGGCAGTAATCCCCAAAATTCAGAATCCCATGAAGAATAAGATATATTTGTTGCTGTTGCTCCTTTTTGGCGCACTTGAGGCTGGCGCTTACAATTATGAGTCTGCCGACACGGCCTATTCCAAAGGAAATTACGAGGAGGCAGCTTTGATCTACAGTCAAGCACTTGAGAAAGAGGGTGTGTCTGCCGGTCTGCTATATAACCTTGGCAACACCTACTACAGGCTCGGGAAAGACGGGGAAGCGATGCTTTGCTACGAGAGAGCGAAAAGGATTGAGCCTTCCAACAGCCTTATTAACCAGAATCTCAATTTCCTCCGCAATAAGGTTGTCGATGCCAACAAAGGTGCCCTTCAGGGAAAGGCAATCAATATAGAGCCCGACCATGAAAGCTTCATCGAGGGCCTCTACCGCATCATTGCCATCGAGAGGAAGAGCAACAGCTGGGCTGTCTTCGCCGTAATGGCCTTCATTCTGTTCCTCGGGGGAATGGCACTTTATATGTTCACACCCAATGTACTCGCCCGAAAAACGGGGTTCTTCAGCGGCCTTACTTTCCTGGGTTTTACGGTTGTCTTCCTTATTTTCGCCTTCCTTGCGGCCAACAATTTCAACCGACAGGACGAGGTGATCCTTATAAACTTTACCACCGAACTCCTCGACCAACCCCGGGAGGACGCTTCGGCGACCACCACTCCACTCCATAAAGGCACCAAACTCAAGATACTCGAAACCAAATCCGGAGGCGACGGCACCGAATGGCTGAAAGTGAAACTCAACGCCGACAATGTTGGTTGGGTGAAGAAGGAAGGGATAGAGGTGATCTGAACGAAATTATCCATAATTATCCCATTGAATTTCGATAGAAATTTTGACAAAAATTCAGCATTTTCTTTGTCATTATTAAGATTTTAATTAATTTTACCTTTTGAAACCCAACAAATTTTTAAAGATAAACTAAAATTTTAACCTGATATGAGCAAAACCCTTACCTTCAATGAGTTACGCAGACTCAAAGATAGTCTTCCCGATGGTGCTACCCACCGTATTGCCGACGAACTCAACCTCACGGTTCAGACAGTGCGCAATTATTTCGGTGGTGTAAACTATCAGTTTGGCAACAATATAGGGATTCATATCGAACCGGGTCCCGATGGAGGTATCGTAGTGCTCGACGACACCACGATCTACGACATGGCCGTCAAGATTCTCGAAGAGGCCAATAAAGAGAAAAAGGAAGCTTGATGTTACGCTCCCAAAAGAAACCTTCTACGACGGGGAAAAGTGCTTCGGTGCTTATTCCCGTTGATTTTTCTCCGAAGGGGGAACTTGCTGTGAGTGTCGGGTTCGAACTGGCCCGCAGACTCAGCAAACCCGTGGTGCTTATTCACGCCTCGGTGCTAGCCGGTCCCGAGATTGTACCGCAGTTTCCTGACGATTTCAACGGTCTAGACAATGAAAGCTCCGAGCTGGAGGAGATCGAGCTCGAGCAGGAGATTCATGAAATCGACGAGAAGATGATGGGCGAACTCAAAACCAAGTTACTTAAACAGCAACAGGATGGGCAGCTCCCACAGATACCCTTCGACACCGTGCTCTCACCTGGAATGCCCGAAGATGTGATTTCCGAGTATTGCGAAGTGTCGCCCGTAGAAGTGGTGGTAATGGCAACCAGGGGCAGAGAGAAACGCCGCGAGGAACTGATGGGCAGCGTAACGGCCGAAGTAATCGACCATCGTCCGGCTCCGGTGTTTACCGTCCCCGAAGATTACTCTTTTGCCGGATTTAAGGAGATAGTGAGGATTTGTGCCTTTTGCCTGTTTGACGAGGGTGATTTCGATGCCATCGCCAAAATGATGGATATGTTTGGCAATCCTGAAGTAAAGATATATCTTTTCCCGGCTTCCGACAAAATTAAAGGTGAGGAGAGGGAAGAGGTTCTCAAAAATCTGGCAACCCGACTTAAGACGGCTTTTCCCAACTCTGATTTCTTCGTGGGGGAAGGTGAAGACAAATCAAACCTGCGCACTGAGGCTGAGACATTCTTCCTGAAAGAGTCCATTCAAATGATTGTGGCTCCCAACAGGAAGCGTAACGCCATATCGCGCTTTTTCAATCCGAGTCTGGCTCATAAAATCCTTTATGAGATAGACTTCCCGATGCTTGCCATCCCGGTGTAACCATATGCCTCACGTCTATCCCTCTAACTTTGAAGCCAAAATAGGCTTTGACGCTATCCGCGCTAACATCAGGGAGCGTTGCCAGAGCGTAATGGGCGTTGAAGAGGTAAACGAAATGGCTTTTTCATCCGACTTCCGGACTGTGAGGCAACGCCTTCTGGAGACGGACGAAATGAAGCAGATCTATGTGAGGGGAGAGGAGGTACCCGAGGTGTCGTTCAACGACCTCTCAGCGTGGCTTACCGCCCTTAAGGTGCCGGGCTCCTATGCATCTCCCGAGGATTTCTACCGTCTGAGGAATTCGCTACGGTCATTCGACAGTGTTCGAACGCGTTTTCTTTCGCGCGAAGGCAAGGATGAGGATTCTCCACTTCTTTATCCTTCACTGGCCACTCTCTTCGCTTCCATAAAACTTTTCCCCGATCTAATACGCCATATCGACAGGGTTATCGATAAGTCCGGTATGGTGAAAGATTCCGCCTCTCCTGAGCTTGCCGATGTGAGACAACGTCTATCGGCCATGCAGGGAAGCATCGCACGTGCCATACAAAGAATCTTTTCGGCAGCCGTGAAAGATGGAATCGCGGACAAGGACACCGTACCTACTCTGCGTGACGGCAGGATGGTAATACCTGTGGCTGCTGCCAACAAAAGACGTCTTAAAGGTATTGTACACGACGAAAGCGCCACGGGCAAGACCGCTTTCATTGAACCGGCCGAAACCGTTGAACTCAGCAACAGGCTTCGGGAACTCCAGCTCGAGGAGCAGCGAATAATCATCCGTATTCTCACCCTGCTTGCTGATGAAATCAGACCCTTCATCGACGAAATCATCGCCAGCAACCTTCTGCTTGGCAAACTGGATTTCATCATGGCGAAGGCCCGGTTTGCACTCGACGTGGGCGGAGAGATGCCCTCAGTGAACAAGAATCCGGAAATCGACTGGTATGGAGCCGTTCATCCGGTGTTGCTCCTCAGTCTGCGCCAGCAAGGCAGGGAGATTGTGGCGCTCAACATCCGGTTGGAAGGCAACCGTAGGATACTTCTCATCTCCGGGCCTAACGCCGGCGGTAAGTCAGTGGCTCTGAAGACCGTAGGGATGGTGCAGTATATGTGCCAATGCGGCCTTCTACCCACCCTTCATTCGAATTCCCATATAGGCATCTTCAATAAACTCTTCATCGATATCGGTGACGAGCAGAGTCTGGAAAATGACCTCTCCACGTATTCTTCCCACTTGAAGAACATGCGTTACTTCCTGCTCCATTCCGACTCCCGGTCGCTGATCCTTATCGACGAGATCGGTTCCGGCACGGAGCCCAACATCGGGAGCTCCATAGCCAAGGCCATTCTCGTGGAGCTCGGCAAGTCGCGCAGCTATGGTGTGGTTACCACCCACTATCACAACCTAAAACGTTTTGCGGAGGAGACCCCTGGATTCGTTAACGGAGCCATGCTCTACGACCGTCAGAAACTCCAGCCCACTTTCCAGCTCTCCATCGGCAATGCCGGAAGCTCGTTTGCCATCGAGATTGCAACCAAGATAGGCCTTCCCCGCAACGTGATTGAGGCTGCCAAACAGGAGGTGGGTGAGGAATATGTGGAATCCGACAAATTCCTGATGGAAATTGCCCGCGACAGGAAATACTGGCAGACCAAACGTGCAAACATCAAAGAGCGGGAGTCACGGCTCGAGACTCTTGAACAGAAATACGAAAAGCTTATTTCCGACCTCAACCAGAAGAGGAGGGAGATTCTGAAGGAGGCTCAGGAGGAGGCGCGCCAGTTGCTCTCGGGCACCAATAAGAGGATAGAGAACACCATCCAGGAAATACGTCAGGCAGAGGCAGAGAGAGAGCGTACGAAGGCCATCCGCAAGGAACTCGAAGAGTTTAAACAGGAGGTGGAGACGTATGAGGAGAAAACCCTCAAAAACGAGATAAAATCGCGCCGCGACAACCGGAAGTCGAAAGGGAATGCCAAAAACGCCAAGACTGCGGAAAACGCTCCGAAAGGATCCAAGCCTGCATCTGGTTCTCGTCCGACGCCAGGCCGCAGCGTTGCGCCCAAGGTAGAACCCTTGGAACTGCGTGAGGGAGCATACGTGAAGATGGCTGGTTCGAATACGGTAGGAGAGATCCTGGCCATCCAGGGTAAGGAGGCAGAGGTGGCCTTCGGTCAGCTGCGGACACGCGTGAAACTTTCAAAACTGACCCCCACTGCCAAACCAAAAAGCGCAGGTTCTTCCACAGGATATTCACTTCTCAATTCCGGCACCTCTGAAGCCAGCCGAAGGAGGCAACTCGAGTTTAAAGACGAGGTGGATATTCGCGGAATGAGAGCCGATGAGGCCCTTGATGTCGTGACACATTTCGTTGACGACGCCCTCCAGTTCGGAGTCAAGAAGGTGCGCATTCTCCACGGCACAGGCTCCGGCATATTGCGCCAGATTGTTAGGCAGCAGCTTTCGGCAACACCGGGCATAGCGAAATATCAAGATGAGGATGTAAGACTCGGCGGAGCTGGGATAACCGTTGTTGACCTCATTTAAAGACTGTCTGCTCCGGGAAAGAGAACGGGCACAAAAAAAGCACCTTGCGGTGCTTTTTCATTTCTTTAATATGCAACTTTTATTCGCCCAGATAGCTCTTGAGAAGTTTGCTTTTCTGGCCTTTGAGGCGTCGAATAGCTTTCTCCTTGATCTGGCGAACGCGCTCTCTTGTGAGATCAAACTTAGCGCCTATCTCTTCAAGTGTCATCTCCGGACAACCGATTCCGAAAAACATCTTCAGGATGTCACGCTCGCGGTCGTAGAGTTGACGCAGGGCACGGTCTACTTCTTTGGAGAGTGACTCTTGATTGAGTGAGGCGTCGGCGGAAGGGGAGTCGTCGTTGGGGAGCACGTCGAGCAGAGAGTTGTCTTCACCTTCAACGAAGGGTGCGTCGACAGAAATGGAACGCCCGGACACCTTCAATGTGTCAGAAATCTTGTCTACGGGAATGTCGAGTCGCTCGGCCAGCTCTTCAGCAGACGGCTTGCGCTCGTTTTCCTGTTCGAAACGCGACAATTCTTTCGAGATTTTGTTGAGCGAACCAACCTGGTTGAGAGGCAACCTTACAATTCTGCTTTGCTCTGCAAGCGCCTGTAGAATAGACTGGCGGATCCACCATACCGCATAGGAGATAAATTTGAAGCCACGCGTCTCGTCAAACTTCTGAGCGGCCCTGATAAGGCCAAGGTTTCCTTCGTTGATCAAGTCGGGCAAGCTCAGTCCCTGGTTCTGGTACTGCTTGGCCACCGACACTACAAACCTCAGATTTGCTCTTGTGAGTTTGTCAAGCGCTGCCTGATCTCCTTTTTTGATTCTCTGAGCAAGTTCAACTTCCTCGCTTACCGTGATGAGCTCCTCCCGACCTATCTCCTGTAGATACTTATCAAGCGATGCGCTCTCTCTGTTGGTAATCGATTTAGTTATCTTTAACTGTCTCATTTAGATAATTATATAAGTATTTTTATGAGCCTAAGCATGGACCGTTTCGCAGCCCATGCCTAAACTATAACGTTATTTAGTCTCTTATATTGTATACCTCCAAAAAATTATTCAGCCGAGAGGTTTACGGCATAATACTGTTTCTTGCCCGTGGGATACAAACCGCTAATAAACATCACCTTGTCGGGCTCACTGCTCTTCATCAACTGGTTGTAGATATACTCCACGTCGTCGGAATTATTCACGTTCTGACCGTTGATCTCCGTAATGATGAAGCCGTCTTTGATTCCTTGATCTTTGAAGAGACCGTTCTTCAGACCTGACACCTGCACGCCGTAGGAGATGCCGAGATGTTTCTTAGTTTCGTCGCTAAGTTTCATGAATGCGCAACCCAGGCTGGTGAAGTCACCCTTCTTTGAGATGGTTGTCGTCCCCTCTGTGTTGAGCAGGGTGCCCTTCTTCACCTCTTTCTTGTTGTTGCGATAATAGGTGAGAGATATCTCGTCGCCGGGACGGAACTTGTTGATCTGTTCTACTAGCTGGGCGCGGGTGGAAACCTCTATGCCATTGATGGCTGTAATTACGTCGTCGGGTTGCAGGCCAAGAGCCTTAGCCGTGGAACGATCATTAACAGAAACCACCAGTATACCGGTCTTCGTGGCTGTTATGTCCTTCTCCTTTGCAAGTTTTGCATCAAGATCCATCACCGTGCAACCAAGAACTGCGCGTTGCACTGTGCCGTATTGCCGCAGGTCGGCCATCACCTTCTTTACGATGGTGGTGGGGATGGCAAAGGAATAACCCGTGTAACTACCCGTGTTGGAATATATGGCTGAGTTGATGCCGATCAGTTCACCTTTCAGATTCACCAACGCTCCGCCGGAGTTGCCGGGATTGAGAGCAGCGTCAGTCTGGATGAACGATTCAATACCCATGCTGCCTCCCTTGTTGAGAGAGCGTGCCTTCGCACTTACGATACCTGCCGTTACCGTGGAGTTGAACCCGAAGGGATTACCTACGGCAAGTACCCATTCACCTACCTTGACTGCCTCGGAGTCTCCGAAAGTGATAGCTGAGAGTCCCTGGGCGTCAATCTTAATCAGTGCGAGGTCGGTGGCTTCGTCCGTACCGATTATCTTGGCGTCGTATGTTGAATTATCGTTGAGCAACACTTCCAGTTTGTCGGCTCCCTCCACCACATGGTTGTTGGTGACGATATACCCGTCTTCCGAAAGAATCACGCCTGAGCCGAGACCCGACTGAACGGGTTCGCGGTCCTGCTGCTGCGGCTGACGCTGCGGCTGGCGTTGCTGAGGGGTGCCGAAGAAGAAGTCGAACATCCCGAAAGGATCATACCCTCCGCCATAATTCTGCTGGCGAGTTGTGTAGCTTTTGATGCACACCACCTCGTTTACAGTGTTTTCAGCTGCCTTTGTGAAGTCTGTCTCAAAGGCCGGCGTATTTGCAGTGCGGATAAATGACTCACTGGAATCCTGTGCATTGGCACCAATCGATGCTACCAACGCAACCATCAACGTTAAATATGTTTTCTTCATTTATCTTGAGTTTTAATTTTCCTGCGTTCTTCCAAGGAGATTATTCCTCCTATTTACAATTATTAAAAGTTTACGGATATTAGTTTAGTATATTTTCTACAATTTCAATGCCACTTTTTAATTAATCTTAATAATTAAGAAGGCTTTACATTAAAGAATGTTAAGCCTTACTAAATTTTCTAAAGAACGATTGACAGAGGTATCAGTAGCGGGCAGAATTACGGAAAAGGAAAGTAACCAGAGCTCCCAGAGCCATGACAACGGCAGACACAATCAGCACAAGCGTAGTGCCTCCCTTCTGAAGGAGCACCGGGATGAAGAAGACCCCCAAAACAGCACCTATCTTACCCAGCGAGGCTGCTATACCGGTGCCGAAACCACGGGTGGCTACTGGGTAAACTTTGGGTGGCAAGACATACGTAACCAGGTGAGGACCCATGTTCAAGAATAGCTCAAAGGCCATGAACGCAATGATAGACACCCACTTGGGCCAATGGTACAGGGAGGCAAGGAGGAGGATTATCAGGAAAACTGCGCAGAGAAGGAAACCCCACACCTGCATCTTGCATACACTGTCTTTTCGTCTGATTAGCCACAGACCCAGCAAAAAACCGGGCAAAATGATACAGCTGATAAAAAAGGTGATCTCTACCGACGACGCCACATGGAGAATTGGGAGCATTCCTTTTTCCACATGCTCGATACCCAGCGACATTACGAGCACCGGAAGAAACACCCCGATGCCATAAACTCCGAGTCCCTCGCATGCCCAAGGAATACCTGTGAGAATAATCTGCCTCCAGTTCTGCTTGAGGAAGGAGCCTGTAGAAGGGTTGGATGCAACCGACGCAGTGCCGGCAGCCGAGCTCTCCGGTGGCATCTCCACATCCGGACCCAAAAACTTTTGGAGCATCCTTTCCGCTTCCTGGGGCTTTCCATGATGTTCGAGCCAGCGCGGACTTTGATAAAACCATATCCTCGTGAGAAGCATTATGGCAGCAATGACGGCTACAATCCACATCAGTTCCGGCCAGTCTTGTGCCTTATGCCAATGTTCAATAAGCAGATAGCAGACACCGGCAACGATTATATTGCCGAAGGCAGACGCAGCCTTGGCAAGTCCAACCATAAACGAACTCCACTTCACCGGCATCAGTTCGGAGATATAGTTGGAGTCCAGACTATATTCTCCACCAATACCAAAACCGATAAGAAACAGGCAGACAATCAGAACCGTTATGTCCGGTACCAACGCCGACACCACCGATGCCACCAACACAAGAGCGGGACAGAGCCGGAAAAACAGAATGTAGCCATACTTGTCTGTCAACTTACCGATGATTACCGACCCTATAGCTATCCCAATAAGGTCCATGGCCCCAATCACACCCTGCAAAGCAGACGACAACTCCGGCCGGCTGATGATGTTGAGCATCGGGATGATGATTCCGGCAAGAGTAGCCACACCTGTACCGATCAACTGACCTAAAGAAGCGACAAACACCACCCAGGCATGTCGGGGCCCGAGTGGCATTGTCGCCATATTTTGCATCTGCATCACAGGTAATGCAAAATTATTTTGTTATGATTTTATTGTGCTGCAGGTTTTGGTGCAAACATCTTATAGGCAGGGAAGAGGAAGAACCATGTTGTGATACAGAACGGACCTGTCAACGTTGGCAGACCCATAGGCGAGAAGAACGCGTTCATGGCTGCCTGCACAAACACTGTGGCCACGATGCCGAGCACACACCAGATGCCTGCTCTCCAGCTGAAGTTGCAGAAGGTTGCACCGAGAGCGATACCCGTAAGTACGGCGCTGAATCCGTAGAGTCCTTCGGAGATCTGAAGTCCCGGACCTCCCCAGCAGAGTGCGATGAAGAGCGATAGGGCAGAGGCGACAGCGGCCCAGATACAGGCTCTGATACTGCTCACGGCAAGCGCCACGAGGAAGAAGATACCCGTTACCCACGAGTTGATAAGGAAAACCTGCGAGACACCTCTAAGCCAGTATTTCACCAGTTCTCCAAACTGCATATTGATCTCCTGGTTTTGAGCCACCACGTCGGGTGAGGCCAGCGTAAGCAGTTCCGGAGAGGAAAGATGGGTTGGCGGCATACCGTAGAAATACCTTGCTGCCAGCAGGAATATATATGTTGAGATAACGAAAGGGAAGGTGAGAGAACTGACTCCCCATTTCCCCATCACATTGTCGAGTCCTGACCTTACCCACGTAGACATTGCTGCGCAGAGCACAAGGGCAATCCACATTGCCCATGACTCACCAAGAAAAGTCGGGAAGGCACATCCCACAAGTGCACCGTTGAAACCCCAGAGTCCCTGGGCGCCCTTCTGGTCGGGAAGGTTGAGAATGTAGCCGGCAAGAGTGGAAGACAGCACGCCGGCCAGCGCGCCCCAAGCCACGAGAGGAAAACCCTCTTCGTATGCGCCCCAGAAGATGCCGCAGAGAAACAGCAGACCGGTCCACATATTGTCTTGAAACATTACCTGGCCCACGCCGCGAAGGGTCGTGCGCGGGAACTCCCTCCAGGGAACGGTCCGTACATCAAGCTCAATCTCCCGGGCCATCTCTTGGGTGTCGCGGGTAAGTTTGTCTTCTTTCAATGCCATAATATAAGGTTTAGGGTTAGTAAAGTGTGTTTTCATTAATAAAACCAAACAACCGTTAAAAAGGTTTACAATCAGGTCCGGTTTAGCCTCCTTTTGCATTACGTTTAAGGCCGCATCAGATAAATTCACTTGCGAATTTGCATATTTTTTGCTAATTTTGCACTAATTTAGGAATAAAATGAGCAACAACTGGAATTATCAACCTCTTACGCTTGCCCAGCAGGCACTCGCAGAAGACATTCTTCAGGAATGCGGCGGCATGGCTCCTCTCGCGGAACTCCTCGTGAGGAGAGGGGTGAAGTCCAGTCAGGAGGCCCGGGCTTTCCTCGAGCCTTCCATCTCCGACCTCCACGACCCATTCCTGATGCCCGACATGGAGAAGGCCGTCAACCGGCTCAACCGTGCTATGGGGGCAAAGGAACGAATCATGGTCTACGGCGACTATGACGTCGACGGCACTACTGCCGTAGCTCTCGTGTATAAATATCTCCAGAATTACTACAGCAACATCGAATATTATATCCCGACCCGCTACGACGACGGATACGGTATTTCGATGAAGAGTATTGACTATGCGGCTGAGAACGATGTGAAACTCATCATCGTGCTCGACTGCGGGATAAAGGCAATCGAAGAGATAAAATATGCAAAAGAGAAGGGTATAGACTTCATAATTTGCGACCACCACGTGCCCGACGAGGAACTGCCCCCGGCTGTGGCTATCCTCAACCCCAAGATGCCTGGCTCCCCCTATCCTTGCACTCACCTCAGCGGTTGTGGCGTGGGCTTTAAGTTCATGCAGGGTTTTGCGCTCAGCAATGGCCTGACCAACCATAACGAGCTCAACTCACTTCTCGACCTGGTGGCCGTCAGCATAGCTGCAGACCTCGTGCCGATGATCGGTGAGAATCGCATCATGGCCTACCATGGTCTGCGGCGACTCAATTCCAACCCCAATCTGGGGTTGAGAAGCGTGATCAGGCTCTGCAAGCTCACAAACAAGACCATCACCATCTCCGACGTGATCTTCAAAATCGGGCCGCGCATCAACGCTTCCGGCAGAATGCAGAGCGGAGCTGAAGCCGTGGAGCTCCTCGTGAGCCGCGACCTTCATGACGCTTATGAGAAAGGGAAGGCCATCGACCAGTATAACAACGACCGTAAGGAACTCGACAAAAGGATCACCGACGAAGCCAATGAGATTATCGAAAAGAATGTGGAGATAATCGAGGGTAAGCGTTCCATCGTGATCTACAACAAGAACTGGCATAAGGGTATAATCGGTATTGTGGCATCGCGCCTCACAGAACTTTACTATAAGCCCTCGGTGGTTCTGACATACTCTAACGGCTACGCAACGGGAAGTTCACGTTCAGTGCAGGGCTTCGACATCTATTCTGCGGTAAACTCAACCCGCGACCTTCTTGAAAACTTCGGTGGCCACACTTACGCTGTCGGAATGACCCTCAAGGAGGAAAACATTGAGGAATTCAGCCGCAGGTTTGAGGAGTATGTGGCAGACCACATCCAGCCCAACCAGCTCGTGCCCCAGCTCGATATAGACGCCACGATAGAGTTTGCCGACATTACTCCGGAGTTCGTGGCTTCCCTGCGAAAGTTCAATCCTTACGGACCGGCCAACCAGAAACCCGTGTTCCGCACCATGGCCGTATTCGATTTCGGCACCAGCAGGCTTGTAGGCAAGAACCAGGAACATATCAAGCTCGAGCTCGAAGACAATTCCACGTCACGGGTTCTCAATGCCATAGCCTTCAACATGTCGCAATATTTTGAGCATATCCACTCCCATAAGCCCATAGACATCTGCTACACCATAGAGGAGTCTAACCGTAAGGGTCATGAAGACGGAGTGCAGCTCATGATTCGCGACATCCGACCGTCAAAGAGTTAGGCATTCCTGTGCTTGAATCAACCTTAAAGAAATATTGGGGTTATGACTCCTTCCGCCCTATGCAGAAGGAGATTATCAATTCCGTTCTTTCCGGCACCGACACCCTCGGCATTCTGCCCACCGGGGGAGGCAAGTCAATCACGTTTCAGGTGCCCGGAATGCTTATAGAGGGGGTTGTGATCGTTGTAACTCCGCTTATCTCCCTGATGAAAGACCAGGTTGACAACCTGAGAAAGCGTGGCATCAGGGCAACATATTTCCATTCCGGCATGACGATGCGTGAGCGCAATAAGGCTCGCGAATATCTGTTTCAGGGCAAGGCCAAGTTTCTGTATGTCTCACCGGAACGACTTGCCGGCGACTCCTTCCTTTACGAAATAAAACCGCTCAAGATTGCCCTTATCGTGGTGGATGAGGCCCATTGCATATCGCAATGGGGATACGACTTTCGCCCATCATATCTTAAGATAAAACGTCTTCGTCGGCTTTATCCGGACATTCCGGTTCTGGCGCTGACAGCATCAGCCACACGGGAGGTGGCCGCAGACATCTGTGTGCAGCTGGAATTCCCGACCACCCACAATGTTTTCCGCTCCAGTATCGCCCGAGACAACCTCAGCTATGTGGTGAGGAATTCAGACGCGAAACTTTACGATATTCTCCATATCCTCTCCTCCGTAAAAGGATCGGCCATAGTCTACGTAAGAAGTAGAAAGAAAACGAGGGAGATAGCGGAGTTCCTCTATAATTATGAAATCTCAGCGTCACATTATCACGCAGCCCTGGATCCCGCCGACAAAGAGGAGAGGCAAACGAAATGGAAGGATGGAGAAATAAGGGTGATGGTGGCCACCAACGCATTCGGTATGGGTATCGACAAGGCCGACGTGCGCACAGTGATCCATTATGATATGCCGCCGTCGCTCGAGGAATATTATCAGGAGGCGGGGAGAGCCGGAAGAGACGGCAGGCAAGCTTACGCCGTGCTCCTCACGTCGAATGCCGACAAGGCAACCCTGAGACGAAGGCTGACAATGGAGTTTCCTCCTAAAGAAGAGATAAAAAATATCTACACTCTGCTCTGCGTCTTCTCCCATCTCGGCATCGGGGAAGGTTATGACAAGCTGATCGACTTCGATATCATCAAGTTCTGCTCCACTTTCAACCTTCAGGAAAATAAAGTACGTCCGGCCTTGAGAATCCTCAGTCAGGCCGGCTATATAGAATTTATTGAAGAATTCGAAAACTCTTCCAGAGTCATGGTAATCGTTGACAGAGACGACCTATATCATACCAAACTCTCCTCAGCCGAACAAGACCGGCTCCTAACCACTCTCTTAAGGAACTACCCCGGGCTCTTCGCCGACTACGTCTTTATCAACGAGAACCGCATCGCTTTGCTCTCGGGACTCCCCGTTGAGACAGTCTACGAAAAACTCGTTGAGCTGTCGCGGCAGAAAATCATACACTACATTCCGAGGCGCCGCACACCCATGCTCTATTTCCCCACAGCCATGGAAGAGGAGAAATCAGTGATGATTGGACGGAACGTTTATGAGGAACGAAAGGCCGTTATGAGTCGCCGGATAGAGGCGATGATTGACTATGGTTTCTCCTACGAAGGGTGTCGCCTTCGGAAGATGATGGAATATTTTGGTGAAACAAGCTTTGCCGACTGCGGACATTGCGACTCATGCCGCGAGAACCTTAAAAAGAAAGGGAGAAAAACCCATAGTGAAGACCTGGCAAAGAAACTGTTGGAAATCTTCAGCACAAAGGGTGAGGAGGTAACCAATGCAGAACTGAAATCCTCTTTGGGACCTGAACTTGATGCCGCCGTCAGCATTCTTCGAAATATGGCAGTGGAAGGCAGGGTAAGAATGACCGACAACGGTTGGTGTCTGATATGAAACATAACTTTATACTACTATAATACTACTATGAAGAAATTAAAATTGGCTCTCGTTTCTCTGCTTGTAGGAGGCGCAGCCCTTCTGATGAGCAGCTGTGTGGGGAGTTTTGCACTGACACATAGCGTTCTCAATTGGAATAAGAACGTAGGGGGGAAGTTTGTCAACGAGCTTGTGTTCGTGGCATTCTGGATTCTCCCGGTCTATGAGGTCTCGGCAATAGCCGACCTTCTTGTGGTAAACAGCATTGAATTCTGGAGCGGCAAGAACCCGGTGGCCACTTCCTATCAGATGGTCGACACCGATCATGGCAAATATATCATCGAAGGCGATGAGAAGGGATACACTATAACCCACCAGCCAACAGGGCAGCAAACCCGGCTTGACTACGACGCGGAGTCGGCCACCTGGGCTGCGGAAATCGATGGCACCAGCTATCCTTTCATGACGTTCGTCGACGACAGCCATGTGAAAATGATAACGCCCGAGGGCGACTTCCGGGTTGTCGAGCTCTCCGAGCAGGGAGTAATGGCCTATCGAGAAGGTGTGGCACCTCTTATGGCCGATAATGGTCGAAATTGATATCTGCTATTTGAAATTTGCTAAATTATGCTTACTTTTGCATAAAATTAGTCATCAGACATGAGCGAAATAAAATTGCCCGGTTTTGTGGATATGCACGTGCATCTCCGTGAGCCGGGTTTCTCATATAAGGAAACCATCAGGACAGGTACGCAGGCGGCGGCAGCCGGAGGTTTTACCACCGTCTGCACGATGCCAAACCTCAACCCCGTGCCCGACTCTCCCGAAAATCTGAAAATTCAAACAGACATCATAGAACGTGACGCCATTATCAATGTCATCCCCTTTGCTTCCATCACGAAAGGAAGAAGAGGGGATGATTTGGTAGATTACTCAGCCTTAGCTCCGTTGGTAGCTGGCTTCAGCGACGACGGTAACGGCGTGCAAGACGCAGGCGTGATGCGAGAGGCAATGCAGGAGATTGCCCAGACGGGCAAGATATTGGCCGCCCATTGCGAAGTCAACGAGCTCCTGAGAGGCGGGTATGTCCACGACTCCGAGCATCTTCGAACACGTGGTCATAAGGGTATCTGCTCCGAGAGCGAATGGCGCGAGATCGAGAGAGACATCCTGCTGGCAAAAGACACCGGCTGCCGCTTGCATATATGCCATCTGTCTACAAAGGAAGGTGTTGAACTTGTGCGTGAAGCCAAACGTGACGGCATAACGGTAACGGCTGAAACAGCGCCTCACTACCTCCTTTTCTGCGATGAGGACGTGAGAGAAGAGGGCCGATTTAAGATGAATCCCCCGATTCGTTGCCGGGTAGATAGGGAGGCATTGCGCGAGGGAGTTGCCGACGGAACAATCGATGTCGTTGCCACCGACCATGCTCCCCACTCCCACGAGGAAAAGAGCCGGGGGTTGCAGAAAAGCGCAATGGGAGTCGTAGGCCTTGAAACCGCCTTCGCAGCAGTATATACCACTATGGTGAAAAGCGGTATTATCACCCTGGAACGTCTCGTACAACTGATGTGCATCCGACCGCGACAGATTCTCGGCCTTCCCCTCGAAGACGGCTGCTTTACAGTGGTGGATCTGGATGCTGATTACATAGTAGACAGCTCAACATTCCGATCCATGAGTCGCTCTACGCCTTTTGACGGGCTGCACCTCTTCGGTAAGATCAAAGAAGTGGTATGTAACGGGAAACGAGTGTATTCAGACCAGGCATAGACCATACTTAGACCATGCGACAAAACAATTATAGACTAATAGAAAAGAGGGAGCTTGACGATGCAGGCAAACTGTGGCAGCTGCAGTTTGAAGCGCCCGGTATAAATGCACGTCCGGGGCAGTTTGTCAATATACTTGTAGACGGCTGCTACCTGCGGCGTCCTATTTCCGTCTCGGAATATGACGGCGAAGTGCTGACTCTTATAATAGACACTGTAGGCGAAGGCACCAAAAGAATAGTAGAGACAGAACCCGGAGAATCTTTGGATATGCTTACAGGGCTCGGAAACAGTTTTTCACTTTCACTGAAAGAGAAAGGCCAGGTAATCCTTATAGGCGGGGGAGTGGGTTATGCTCCGCTCGTTGGTCTCTTCAAATGCCTCTGGGAAATTCCGGGCCTGACGCCTCTGGCCTTTTTCGGGTTCAACAATCTCTCCACGATGCCGCAGGTTCATCTGAATGAGCTACGCCGCGAATACGGGGAGGAGATCCAGATAGCCACAATGACGGGAGAGTATGGTTTTAAAGGAAACGCATTGGAGTTGGCCATGAGTTATATTGCCGAAAAGGGTATCACCCCGGAATTCTTTTATACCTGCGGCCCCATGCCTATGATGAAGGCCGTTTGCAATGCTTTTGATTTTGACGGTCAGGCAAGTCTGGAGTCCAGAATGGGATGCGGGTTCGGAGCGTGCATGGGTTGCTCCATACCCACGCCTTCCGGTCCGAAACGAATTTGCAAGGAGGGTCCGGTTTTCCAGAAAAGTGAACTTGGCAATTTTGATTTTTAAGACATGAGAGTAAATTTAAGCGGTGTAGAACTCCAGAACCCCGTAATTCCGGCAAGCGGGTGTTTCGGTTATGGATATGAGTTTGATGAATTGTATCCTATCGACAAATATCTCGGGTCAATCTCCATCAAAGGCACGACTCTGCAGCCACGTTACGGAAACCCGCTGCCCCGCATCGCAGAGACTCCATCGGGGCTGCTTAACTCCGTAGGGCTTCAAAACCCGGGCATACACAAGGTGATTGCTGAGGAACTCCCAAAGCTGCGGAGGGTGTTTCATCAGCCCATAATCGCAAACATCAGCGGGTTCAGCATCGATGAATATGTGGAATGCTGCCGTATGATCGATAAGGAAGAACAGGTTGCGATAATCGAACTCAATGTAAGCTGCCCCAATGTACATGGCGGAGGCATGAGTTTCGGCACTTCTCCCGATTCGGTGAAAGAAGTTGTGAAGGCCGTAAAACGTGTTGTCACCAAGCCCCTCTACGTCAAACTCACTCCCAACGTCTCGGATATAGTAGCAATTGCCAAAGCCGCCGAAGAGTCCGGTAGCGACGGATTGGTACTTATCAACACCCTTCTCGGAATGCGGTTCAATCTCAAGACCGGCAAACCAGTGCTGGCAAATGTCACCGGCGGACTCTCCGGCCCTGCTATTTTCCCGGTGGCGCTACGAATGGTATATCAGGTTTCCCAAGCCTGCAGGATTCCCATAATAGGTTGTGGGGGTGTTTCTTCAGCCTCCGACGTAAGGGAGATGCTTTTGGCAGGGGCCACAGCGGTTGAGGTTGGTTCTGCCAACCTCCGCGATCCTTATGCCTGCATGAGGATTGTAGAGGATTTAAGTAGTCAGAATAATTGACAAATCGTAAAAATATAGAGTCGAATAATGGAACGTGAAACTATCATAGCTCTCGATTTTGCATCCGGGAAAGAGGCGCTTAATTTTCTCGATATCTTTCAGGATGAAGAGGAAAAACCCTTCGTCAAGATAGGAATGGAGCTCTTCTATGCCGAGGGACCGGAAATTGTGCGGGAGATAAAGCGCAGAGGACATAAGATTTTCCTGGATCTCAAGCTTCACGACATCCCCAATACAGTAGGGAAGACCATGAAGGTGCTTTCGGATCTGGATGTCGATATCGTCAACCTTCATGCAGCCGGGGGCCGTAGAATGATGGAGGAGGCACTGAAGGGACTCCAGCGCGAGGATGGCAGCAGGCCGTTGCTGATTGCTGTGACACAGCTTACGTCCACGAGTCCCGAAATGCTCCACGAGCAACTTCTGATTCCGGCTTCGATAGAGGAGACAATAGTGTCATATGCCAAAAATGCACGTCAGAGTGGTCTTGATGGTGTGGTCTGCTCTCCTCTGGAGTCAGGAATGGTGAAGGAGGCTTGCGGAGAAGATTTTCTCACAGTAACCCCCGGAGTCAGGTTTGCAGACTCTTCGAAAGATGACCAGGTGAGGATTACCACCCCTGCGAAGGCACGCGAACTGGGATCAGACTTTATAGTGGTGGGTAGGCCGATTACGCAGTCCAATGACCCTGTGTCGGCTTATAAATACTGCCAAAGTGAATTCAAAGGATAATTAAAAGTAGGTATATATATGATGGAGAGAGAAATCGCATCTGAACTATTGAGAATAAAAGCCGTTTTTCTGCGCCCTGACGAACCCTTCACCTGGGCCAGCGGAATAAAAAGCCCGATTTATTGCGACAACCGTCTTATCCTCTCATACCCGGAGGCACGGAATAAGGTGGAGAACGCGATTGCAGAGTCGGTCAGGAAGTTCTATCCCGATGCAGAAGCCCTTATGGGCACCTCTACCGCCGGTATAGCCCATGCAGCCATAGCTGCCGCTATTATGGGGTTGCCGATGGGTTACGTAAGGGGTAGTGCCAAAGACCACGGCCGCAACAACCGAATTGAAGGGAGAGTGGAAAAAGGGCAGAAGGTAGTGGTGATTGAAGACCTTATCTCTACTGCCGGAAGTTGCATCGAAGTGGTGGAGACACTCAGGGATGCCGGAGCCGAGGTGCTCGGCGTGGTGAGCATCTTCACCTACGGGATGCAGAAAGGCCTTGACCGGCTTAATGAGGCCGGCGTGGAAAACCACTCCCTCACTAATATCCATACACTACTGGATGTCGCCGTGGAGCAGGACTATATCACTTCGGGCCAGAAAGAAATGGTGGCATCCTTCATCAAGTCGTTATAAAATATTTTAAGATATGGTAAACCTGATTGAACCCACAGACCTGTCACTATCGCAACTCAACGAAATAATCGAGCTGGCGCTCGACATCATATCCCACCGTGAAAAATATGCCGAGGTATGTAAAGGGAAGAAACTTGCCACCCTCTTCTACGAACCCTCCACACGCACACGTCTGAGCTTTACGGCAGCCATGATGGAGCTTGGAGGTAACGTGCTCGGTTTTTCCGATGCCAACAGTTCATCGGTGAGAAAGGGTGAAACAGTTGCCGACACCACTAAGGTAGTGTCCTGTTTCGCCGACATCATTGCCATGCGTCATTTTGAGGAGGGAGCCGCACTTGTGGCCGCACTCAATTCGCGCGTCCCCGTTATCAACGCCGGCGATGGTTCACATGCCCATCCTACGCAGACCCTCACCGACCTGCTTACGATAAGAAGGGAAATAGGTAGACTTGACAATCTGACGATAGGCTTTTGCGGCGACCTCAAGTTCGGCAGGACGGTGCATAGTCTCATCAAGGCCCTCTCCCGTTATAAGGGAGTGAAGGTGGTGTTGATCGCGCCAGAACAGCTCCGCCTCCCTGGATATATGAAACATGAGGTATGCGACGTCCTTGGCGTGCCCTATGTGGAGGTGGAGACGATGGAAGAGGTAATGCCGGAACTTGACGTGCTGTATATGACACGCGTGCAGAAAGAACGGTTCCTCGATGAGGATGAGTTTGATATGGTGAAAGACAGCTTTATCCTCACTCCTGAAAAAATCCGCACTGCAAAGAAAGAAATGCGGATTCTGCACCCGCTTCCACGTGTCAACGAGATTACGGTAGAGGTAGACGCCGATCCGAGGGCAGCCTATTTCAGGCAGGTGGAAAACGGCAAGTTCGTTCGTATGGCTCTAATGCTCAAACTTCTTGAATGGGCAAAAGAGGACTCGGCCAATACTCCTGCCGGTGTGGCTGCATGCAGTCAGGAAGAGCTTATTCCTGAAGGAACGGTAGAAAACAAATACACCTGCAGAAACCACAGGTGTATATCCAACATGGAGAATGTTCCCTCGCTTTTCCGACCCGCGGCCGATGGCAAGGAGTCCTACCGCTGCCTCTATTGCGAGTCAAAACCGGTTTAGTCCCGTTTTTCGAGATTGCCTTCATAGAAGTTGATGAAGGCTTTGTTTACCAGGCGATTGCCTCCGGGAGTGGGGTAATCGCCTGAAAAATACCAGTCGCCTGTGTGGCGAGGTATGGCCCTGCGGGTGTCTTCGATGGTCTGGAACACGAGTCTCACCTCCGCCTTGGTGTCGGGGGGAGTGAGCATCTCCGTTATCTTAGCCGCTATCTCCTCATCGGAGAAAGGCTCATAGATCTCTTTCACGTAATTTACAATCTGCTCTTTCGGGAGGTTTTCCTGAGCCTTCGATTTCCGATACACGTCTTCTATGATGTGTTCCTGCCCACGCTCCCTCAGCAGCTGCATGGCCGCCTTGAAGGCTATGAACTCATCCATGCGGGAGATATCGATGCCGTAGCAGTCGGGATATCTCACCTGCGGTGAACTCGATACGATAACAATCCTTTTCGGCGAAAGCCTGTCGAGGATACGAATAATCGACTGGCGCAATGTTGTGCCTCTCACTATGCTGTCGTCTATCACAACCAGATTGTCGCGATCGGCGACAACGGAACCATATGTTATGTCATATACATGGGCTGCCAAATCGTCACGGCCCTCGCTTTCGGCGATAAAGGTGCGGAGCTTGATGTCTTTTAAGGCTACCTTCTCACGGCGTATCTTGTGGCTCAGCACATTCTCAATTTCTTTTTCTGTCAGGGCGCCCTTTTGGTTCATAGCCACAAGTGTCTCAAGTTTTTTCTTCGAAAGGTCATCCTCGAGCTGATGCATCATGCCGTAATAGGCCACCTCCGCAGTATTGGGAATGAAGGAAAATACAGTGTTGTCAAGGTCGTTGTCGATGCTTCTCATCACTGCCGGAACGAGAAGTTTTCCGAGATTTTTCCTTTCCTCATAAATGTCGCGGTCGCTTCCCCGCGAGAAATAGATCCTCTCGAACGAACATTGGGTCTCCTCCTGAGGAGTCACGACTTCCTCAACAGAGACCTCCCCGTCGATACCCACTGAAATGCAATTGCCGCGTGGCAGCTCCTTAACCTGATTGATGTCGACATTGAATACTGTCTGAATCACCGGGCGTTCACTTGCCACAACCACCACCTCTTCATCAACATAGTAGAATGCCGGCCTTATGCCATGCGGATCACGAAGCGCCCACATGTCGCCATTGCCCACAATACCACAAATCACATAACCTCCATCCCAGGAGGGTGCGTACCTGCGCAATATCCCGGTGAAGTCGAGGCGTCGCGAAATTGCCTCCGTAAGAGCCTGACCCGTCAGACCCTCCTTTCTGGGCACTGTTGCGAGTCTCTCAATCTCATCGTCGAGAGCTTTTCCCAATTCTTCCAGAAGCAGGAAAGTATCGGCATAAAGTCGCGGATGCTGACCCTGCTCCACGATATCCTTGAAAATTTCATCCACATTAGTTAGATTGAAATTCCCACACAGGAGGAGATTGGAACAGCGCATATTGTTGCGGCGAAGGAAAGGATGAACAAAACTCATACCCGAGCGACCCGTGGTGGAGTATCGAAGGTGGCCCATATAACATTCGCCTTCAAACGGCACAACCGAGTCACCCTGCTTCTCGGCCTTACGTATATCCTTCCTGATCGACCGGAAAGCCTCCTGTATGGCATTCGTTCCCTCCGCTCTCTCCCTGAAGATATATTCCTCTCCGGGAGAGGCTTCAATTCTCACACATCCCACACCGGCTGCTTCCTGCCCCCGATTGTGTTCCTTCTCCATAAGGAGATATAGCTTGTCGAGACCGTAAGTGTCGGTGCCATATTTCTGTTTATAATAATCCAGCGGTTTGCGAAGACGGATCATCGCTATCCCGCATTCATGCTTTATCAGTTCCATTATTATTTCTCCAGGTTGGACAACTGTAGTTTACATTTTTCGTGCCATTACTGAATTGGGTTACTCCCATTCTATGGTGGCCGGCGGTTTTGAGGAGATGTCGTAGACTACACGATTGATGCCTTTCACCTTATTTATTATCTCATTGGAGACCTCGGCGAGAAACTCATAGGGGAGGTGCACCCAGTCGGCAGTCATTCCATCCGTAGAGATTACGGCTCTCAGCGCACAACAGTTTTCATAGGTTCTTTCGTCGCCCATCACGCCCACAGTCTGCACCGGAAGCAGAATAGCGCCTGCCTGCCAAACCTGGTCATAGAGTCCCTTTTTGCGCAGTTTGTCGATAAATATTCTGTCGGCTTTCTGCAATATCCTTACCTTCTCGGGGGTAACCTCTCCGAGAATCCTGATGCCAAGACCCGGTCCGGGGAAGGGGTGGCGTCCCAATAGCCGCGCAGGCATTCCCAAAGCCTTGCCAACTCTTCTCACCTCGTCCTTGAAGAGCAACCGTAAGGGCTCCACGATTTTAAGGTTCATCTCCTTGGGCAATCCTCCCACATTGTGATGGCTTTTGATTGTTGCTGACGGACCGGCTACAGAGACACTTTCTATCACGTCGGGATATATGGTGCCTTGAGCCAGCCAGCGGGCATCGTCAAATTTCTTCGCCTCCTCGTTGAAAACCTCCACGAAGTCTCTGCCTATTATCTTACGTTTCTTTTCGGGGTCAGTCACACCTTTGAGGTCGGCATAAAACTTACCGGAAGCATCAACACCTTTTACGTTGAGACCCATATGCTTGTATGAGTCCAGCACTTCCTCAAACTCTCTGTCACGAAGCAAACCGTTGTTTACGAAAATGCAGTAAAGGTTGTCGCCTATAGCTTTATGCAGGAGCATAGCAGCCACTGAGGAGTCTACACCTCCCGACAGACCGAGTATCACCTTTTCGTCTCCAATCTTATTTTTCAGTTCCGCAACGGTGGTCTCGATAAAAGATGCCGGGCTCCAAAGGCCGTGACACTGACAGATGTTGATCACGAAATTTCTCAGCAAAATGATTCCGTCTGTAGAATGATAAACCTCCGGGTGAAATTGAATTCCCCACTTCTTTTGGTTCTCTATCCTATAGGCCGCAACCCTAACGTTCTCCGTGCTCCCGATCACTTTAAAATCAGCCGGGATAGACGTGATGGTGTCGCCGTGGCTCATCCATACCTGCGTGGGTGAGGGGAGACCCTCCATAAGCGGATCGCTGGGATCCACCACCTCAAGGATGGCGCGGCCGTACTCCCTGCTTGGAGCTCCTTCCACCGAGCCTCCGTTTTCATACGCCATCAGCTGAGCACCATAGCATACCCCCAAGACGGGCAGACCTTCGAGCGAGGTCAAATCCGGCCGGGGAGCGGCTTCGTCTCTTACGGAATAGGGACTCCCCGACAGTATCACTCCCTTAAGGTCGGCGTCAGGCCTGGGAAGCTTGTTGTAGGGATGAATCTCGCAATATACGTTCAACTCCCTGACCCTGCGCGCTATAAGCTGGGTGTATTGGGAACCGAAGTCTACTATCAGTATTTTTTCCATTATGCTTTTGAATAATTGGGTGCCTCCTTGGTGATGGTAACGTCATGTGGATGGTTTTCCACCACTCCGGCAGAGGTGATTCTTACAAACTTCGCGTCGTGGAGAGCCTCGATGTCTTTAGCACCGCAATAACCCATGCCCGAACGTAGACCACCTATGAGCTGGAACACCGTCTCATGAAGATTACCTTTGTATGGCACTCGGGCCACGATACCCTCCGGCACCAATTTGGCGGCATCGTTGGTGTCTGTCTGGAAGTAGCGGTCTTTCGAACCCGCCTGCATGGCTTCTATGGAGCCCATGCCACGATATGCCTTGAACTTCCTGCCGTTATAGATGATGGTCTCACCCGGACTTTCCTCCACGCCGGCAAGCATCGAGCCCATCATCACGGTATTGCCACCCGCCGCTATAGCCTTCACCACATCACCGGAATAGCGCAGGCCGCCGTCGGCAATAACAGGAATACCGTATTTGCGGGCCACCGAGGCTACATTGTAGATGGCACTCAATTGAGGTACGCCCACGCCGGCTACTATGCGGGTAGTACAGATCGAACCGGGTCCTATGCCTACCTTTATTGCATCGGCTCCGGCCTTAGCCAGGAATTCCGCCGCCTCCGAAGTAGCGATATTTCCTACAACCACATCCACCTGGGGGAATGCTCCCTTCACCTCCTTAAGCGTACGTTCCACATTTGCGGAATGTCCGTGAGCGGTATCGATTACGATTGCGTCAGCTCCGGCATCGACCAAAGCCTTCACCCTGTCGAGCGTGTCGCCCGTGACGCCTACTCCTGCGGCGACTCTCAGTCTGCCCTTGGAGTCTTTGCTCGCGTGGGGGTAAATCTCAAGTTTGGCAATGTCGCGGTATGTGATCAGTCCGATCAGTTTACCTTCCTTATCAAGTACGGGCAGTTTCTCAATCTTGTTTTCAAGCAATATCCTCGAGGCGTCATTGAGGTCAGGACTGTCGGTGGTGATCAGATGCTCGGAGGTCATCACCTTCTCTATGGGCAACGAAAGGTCGGTCTGGAAGCGAAGGTCCCTGTTGGTCACGATACCGATCAGTTTCCTGTCTGAATCTACCACCGGAATGCCTCCGATATGGTGCTCCTTCATCAGATTGAGGGCATCTCCTACGGTTGCCTCTTTAGAGATAGTGACGGGGTCGTATATCATTCCGCTCTCGGCTCTCTTCACCTTCCTTACCTGGGCAGCCTGTTCGGCTATTGTCATGTTCTTGTGGATCACTCCAATACCACCAAGCCTGGCCAGGGCGATTGCCATCTCCGACTCGGTAACCGTATCCATGGCAGCGGATACTATGGGGATGTTGAGAGTGATGTTGCGTGAGAATCGGGTAGCGACACTCACCATATTAGGCGTAACGTTGGAGTAGGCGGGTACAAGAAGTACGTCGTCGAATGTTATACCCTCCTGAACGATTTTATCTTCTATGAAACTCATTGTGTTTTACGTTTTTTTCAAAATTTAATAAGTTCTTCAGCTCTAAGAATGGTTTGAATCCTGTCAGGACCAACAGAAACCACACCCACTGGCACTTCTGTCAGCTCCTCTATTCTCTGGAGGTAGTTTCTCGCGCCCTCAGGCAGTTTGTCATATTCAGTGATGCCGGAAATGTCCTCTTTCCATCCATCGATCTCCTCGAGCACGGGTTTGCATCTCTCCAGGCGTGAGATGGTTGAGGGAGGGGATGTAAGGATTTCCCCGTCGCATTCATAGGCCGTGCAGATGTATACCTTGTCCATACCCGAAAGCACGTCGAGAAGCATTATGGCCCAGTAATCTATGCCGGCGAGTCTGGCGGTATAGCGGGCCACAACGGCGTCAAACCAACCAATGCGGCGCGGTCGACCTGTCACAGTGCCGTATTCATGGCCCCTCTGCCTGATGCCGTCGGCCGTATCCCCGAAGAATTCAGTGGGGAAGGGTCCCTCACCCACACGGGTGCAGTAAGCTTTGGCGACACCCACCACGTTCTCTACCCACTTGGGAGAGATTCCGGCACCTACCGGCACACTCGATGCAGACGGAGTAGAGGAAGTGACGTAAGGGTATGTCCCGTGGTCTATGCAGAGCATCATGCCTTGCGCACCCTCGAAGAGAATCTTGCTCTCCTTTTCTCTTAATGCGTCATTTATAAGTTCGTATGTGTCACAGATCCTGTACCCAAGGGTCTCGGCATAACCCATATATTGGTCAAACACATCCTCAAATCTGTAGGTTGGCAGACCGAAACTCTTAAGTTCGCGATTTTTCAGCTCCAGAGCCTCACGAAGCCTTTTGGCGAAATATTCCGGTTCGAGAAGGTCGCCCATCCTGAGACCGCTCCGGCTGTATTTGTCGCAATAGGCGGGGCCGATTCCCTTTTTCGTTGTGCCGATTTTGGTGTCGCCCTTCAATTGTTCTGCAGCGCCGTCAAGGTCGGCATGCCATGGCATCACCATCGCAGCGCGGTCTGAGATGTAAAGCTGATAGTCTGTCACCCCTTCCCGATGCAGTTTCTCCAGTTCGCCGACGAGAGAGGCGGGATTGATCACCATACCGTTGGCCATCACATTCACGGTGGCGGGATTGAAAATTCCCGACGGGATGCTCTGCAGAGAGAATTTCTTGCCGTCAAACATCACCGAATGGCCGGCGTTGTTGCCACCCTGATATCTCACCACCATTGAGGCCTTGCATGCGAAGAAGTCTGTAATCTTCCCTTTCCCTTCATCGCCCCATTGCGAACCTGTTATTACTAATCTTTTTGACATTGTCTCTATTATTTCTGATTTCCCCTTATGAAATACCGTTTCTCCGATAGATGTAGTCCACGTTTTTCATATAATAATCTAACGTGAAGCAGTCGTTGAGTTCCTCCACCGAAAGGTAGTGTCTTACTTTCTCGTTTTCCAGAAGGAGGTCGAGATAAGGTCTGTGTTCCTGCATAGCCTTCATCGCAACGGGTTGCACGGTGTCGTAAGCCTCCTCTCTTGAAAGCCCCTTGTCGATCAGGGCGTTCATCACTCTTTGAGCGAAGATCACTCCATTGGTGCGATAGATGTTTTCCTCCATCTGCTCCTGGAAGATCACGAGATTTTCAAGTATCCCGGCCATACGGTTGAGCATATAGTCGAGCAGTATTGTAGCGTCGGGAAGTATTATCCTTTCCGTTGCGGAGTGGGATATGTCGCGTTCATGCCATAATGCCACATTTTCTGCGGCCGTTGCCATATAACCGCGCATTACTCTGGCGCACCCGCAGATGTTTTCCGAACTCACGGGGTTGCGCTTGTGGGGCATTGCGCTTGAGCCTTTCTGTCCTTTGCCAAAGGCCTCTTCCACCTCGTGCACCTCCGTGCGCTGAAGATTACGCACCTCCAGGGCCATCTGTTCGAGCGAAGAGGCGATTACGGCAAGCGTAGCCATATACCATGCGTGACGGTCGCGCTGGATCACTTGCGTGGAGATGTCGGCACTCTGGATGCCTAATTTCCCGCAGACATAATCCTGCACGAAGGGAGGGATATTGGCGAAATTACCCACGGCTCCGCTGATCTTTCCGGTCTCGACGCCTTGAGCAGCCATGTTGAACCTCTCGAGATTTCTTTTCATCTCGGCATACCATAGCACCCATTTCAGCCCGAAGCTCGTGATGTCGGCATGGATGCCGTGAGTCCGGCCTATGCAGGGCTGATATTTGAACTCAATCGCCCTTTTCCTCAACATCTCGATGAAGGCCTCAAGGTCTTTCCTGATTATCTCATCGGCCTGATGGAGAAGGTAACCGTTGGCCGTGTCTACCACGTCAGTGCTTGTCAGGCCATAGTGCACCCACTTTCTCTCCTCACCGAGACTCTCGCTTACTGCACGCGTGAAGGCCACTATGTCATGGCGGGTCTGTAGCTCAATCTCTTTGATCCTGTCAATGTCAAAGGTTGCCTTGGCGTAGAGTTTCTCAATATCTTCAGCCGGAATCACACCCAGTTCGCACCATGCTTCGGCTGCAAGCAGCTCCACCTTGAGGTATGCCCTGAATTTATTCTCTTCCGTCCATACTTGCCGCATCACGTCGCGACCATATCTTTCTATCATTATATTTTCTGTTTAAGTCTTAATTATCAGCTTTCAATATGTCTCAGATAAGCCTCAAGGGTATTTTCCATCAGGGAAGCCTTGGTGAGAGGACCCACACCTCCCGGCACTGGGGTGATCGCACTGGCTACCGGCCGGCAACTCTCGAATACGGTGTCTCCCTGAAGCTTGCCCGTCTCCCTGTTGCGGTTGATGCCTACATCGATTACCACCGCACCCGGCTTTATCATGTCTCCTGTTACCAGGGAATGCTTACCGGCAGCTACCACGAGTATGTCTGCGTTTAGAGTAACCTCTTTCAGTTTGTCGGTCATCGTATGGGCGATAGTCACCGTGGCGTTGTGGTTGAGCAGCATCTTTGCCATAGGTAAGCCCACGATATTGCTCCTCCCGATCACGACGGCGTTCTTCCCTGCAATTCTAACATCATTGGTCTCCAGGAGCTTTATTATGCCCTTAGGAGTGCATGGCAGGATACCTTCTCCACCGGTCCAGAGAGCGGAGACATTTATGGGATGAAACCCATCGACGTCTTTGTCCGGATCAATCCGGGCTATCACCTTTGCCTCGTCGAGATGGGAGGGGAGAGGCAGCTGCACCATAATGCCGTCTACTGTCTTGTCCTCATTGAGCCTCTCTATCTCCGCGAGCAGGTCAGCCTGCGGTATTGTCTTGTCAAGGAGTATCTTTTCAGCCAGAATTCCGGTCTCGGCGGCATCTTTCGCCTTGCCCTCGATGTACTGTCGGCTGCCGGGATCGTCTCCTACAAGCACCAAAGCAATCTTAGGCGCTCTCAGTCCCCTTGCCGTCTTATCCTTAACAGTCAGTTTAATCTTTTCTTTAATTTCTGCCGCCAACTTCTTGCCATCCAGGATTATACCTTTGCCGATATCTTGACGGTAGAAATAGTCGCCGGTTGCAATGTCTTCTATCAGAGCCAGTGCGTTCTGTCGGGCTTTGGTGAGATTCTCAGCCTTTCCTACCACCATAAGCACGCGTCCGCCGTCCGACACTGTCTTCCCGTCGCGTGTCTTTGTGCCCATATGGTAGATTATACCTTCCATCCCTTCAAGCTGCAGCGGCAGTTCCTTGGAGTATTTTCCCGGATAACCCTTTGCGGCCAGCACTATACCCAGACAGCCGTCGGAACTCCATTCAGGCGTGAAGTCTTTCTTCTCCATAACTGCCGAAATAAACTCATAGAGGTCGCTCTCGAGTCGCGGCAACACCACTTCAGTCTCCGGATCACCAAACCTGGCGTTAAACTCTATTACCTTGGGTCCGGAGTCGGTGAGGATGAGGCCTCCGTATAATACACCAATAAAGGGGGTATCATTCTCCACAAGGGCTTTGGCTGTAGGTTTAAGAATTGTCTCCAGAGCTTCCTGCTCTATCTCGGGGGTGATGAAAGGCACGGGAGAATAGGCGCCCATACCGCCAGTGTTGGGTCCTTGGTCGCCGTCATAAGCCCTCTTGTGGTCTTGAGCAATGGCCAGCGGATACACCTTGTCTCCATTTACCAGACACATGAAAGAGAATTCTGAACCCTCAAGGAAGTCTTCTATAATCACCTTTCCTCTTCCGAATCCATGCTCCACGAGCATGTTGCGCAGGGCATTCTCGGCGTCTTCATAGTTTTCGGCCACCACAACACCTTTACCTGCTGCCAGTCCGTCGTATTTAATCACAGCCGGAAGCTGCCTGCCTTTCACATATTCCAGAGCCTTGTCGAAGTCGGTGAAACTCTCATATGAGGCCGTGGGAACATAGGCCTTCTTCATTAGCTCCTTGGCAAACTCCTTGCTACTCTCTATCCGGGCCGCTGCTTTCGTAGGTCCAAAAATCCTGAGGCCTCTTTTATTGAATTCGTCGGCGATGCCTGCGCAGAGAGAAGCCTCCGGCCCAACAATAGTTAGGTCCACGTCATTCTGTTGCGCAAAGTCGGCAAGTGCGGAAATATCCGATACTGAAATGTCTACACACTCAGCTTTCTTGGCAATTCCGGCGTTGCCGGGTGCACAGTAAATCTTACCGACACTGGCCGAACGGGCAAAGGCTTCCACCATAGCGTGACACCTTCCGCCGCTGCCAACCACCAAAACCTTATTCTTTTTATCCATATCTTAATGTTTGAAGTGGCGCATACCGGTCATGGCCATTATTATTCCTTTCTCTTCTGCTTTCTTTACGCAGTCTTCATCGCGGATGCTGCCACCGGGCTGCACGATTGCTACCACGCCGTGTTCGGCGGCGAGGGTCACAGTATCATCGAAGGGCAGGAATCCGTCGGAGGCCAGCACGAGTCCGTCGAAAATTCCGTTGTCAGCTGCCTGCTCCAACGCGATTTTAGCCGAACCCACACGGTTCATCTGTCCGGCACCCACTCCTGCCGTAGCTCCGTCTTTCACCACCACGATGGCGTTGCTTTTTACGTGTTTCACAATCTTCCAGCCGAAGTTCATGTCTCTGAGTATCGAAGCTGAGGGAGCCGGTCCAGTTACGCACATAGCTGCGGTTATTTCCTTAGTGGTCCCGTCAGTTTCCTGCACGAGCAGACCACCGCAAATACCGGTATACTGAAGGTCATGGTTTTTGCTGCCGTCCATCTTCACCTCGAGGAGTCGAAGGTTTTTCTTCGAGGCCAACACCTTGAGAGCCTCGGGCGAGAAGGAGGGAGCGATGACAATCTCAAGGAAGATGGGTTTCAGCCCTTCGGCAACTGCCTTGCTTACCTCTCTGTTGAAAGCTACTATTCCACCGTAGATGCTCACCTTGTCGGCCTCATAGGCGCGTTTCCATGCCTGCTCTATCGTTTCGCCGATGGCTGCGCCGCAAGGATTCATATGCTTGAGCGCCACACAGAAGGGCTCCTCAAACTCCCTTACGATAGCAAGGGCTGCGTTAGCATCCTGAATATTGTTATAACTCAGCTCCTTGCCGCCTTTCTGACATGCATGTGCCACCGAATAGGAAGCCTCATCCTCACTCCTGTAGAACGAAGCTTTCTGATGGGGGTTCTCTCCGTAACGCAGAGTTTGCACAAGGTCGAAGTTGAGAAAGAGTTTCTCCTCAAGCCCTGCTTTCTCTCTCATATATTCGGCGATGCAGGCCTCATAAAGGGCCGTGTGTGTATAAGCTTTTGCACTGAGCCGAAACCGGGTCTCGGGCAATGTGTTGCCGGTCTCCCTTATCTCTCTCAATACCTCATGGTAGTCGTCGGGGCTGCAAACCACAGTGACATCCCGGAAATTTTTGGCGGCGCTTCTCAGCATGGACGGGCCGCCGATATCGATATTCTCCACGGCGTCTTCGAGCGTGCATCCTTCCTTTTCTATCGTTGCCTTAAACGGATAGAGATTTACCACTACCATATCTATGAATTCTATCCCGTTTGCATCAAGCTGGGCCAGATGATCGGGCAAATCGCGGCGACCGAGCAGGCCTCCGTGTATCTTGGGATGTAAGGTCTTCACCCTCCCGTCGCAGATTTCCGGGAAACCTGTAACGTCTGAGATGGAGGTTACGGCGATTCCTGACTCCTGAAGCATCCGCATGGTGCCTCCGGTGGCAATGATCTCCCATCCCAAATCCACAAGGGATGAGGCAAATTCCTTAAGACCACGCTTGTCGCTTACGCTGATTAATGCTTTCATTATTTTATTTAGAGGTTTGATATTATTTTATTGATAGTCTTGGGATAAAGCTGGTGTTCAAGCTTATGAATCCTGCTCTCCAGCTCCTCGAAATCGGTACCCTCGTATGGGAAGGCTCCCTGTGAAATGATTTTGCCTCCGTCGAGAGTCTCATCCACAAAGTGGATTGTGACACCGTACACCTTTACGCCGTAATCAAAGGCATCCTTTATGGCATGTGCACCTTTGAAGGCCGGGAGCAACGAGGGATGGATGTTGATAATACGGTTGCCGTATCCCTCAAGCAACACCTCGCCGATTAGCCTCATATAGCCTGCAAGGCAGATCAGATCGATGTCGAGTTCCATGAGTTTTTCCAACAGGAAGCGTTCGTAGGCAGCCTTGTCTTCGAAATCGCGAGGATGGGCCACAATTACCGGAACGTTGAGTTTCCTTGCCCTCTCTATCACGTAGGCCCCCTTGCGGTCGCAAACACAGAGGGCGGGCTCACAATTCAGTTCTCCACGGTTGTAGGCATCTACTATGGCCTCAAAGTTGCTTCCCGAACCGCTGGCGAATATGGCAATTCTTTTCATTTTATCACCACTTTTTCCTCACCCGTAGCCGTCTCAACCCTGCCCAGGATCCAGGCGTCCTGACCATTCTTTTTGAGAATTTCAACCGTTTTATCGGCATTGTCGGCATCAACGGCGATAACCATACCAACGCCCATATTGAAGACGTTGAACATCTCAGAGCGTGCTATTCCGCCTTCCTTCTCAAGGAATTGAAACACGGGGGGCACACTCCAGCTCCCGGAGTCAATTACCGCAACAGTGTCCTCCGGCAAAATTCTGGGAATGTTTTCATAGAAACCTCCACCTGTGATATGGGCAACCCCATTCACATCTACCTGTTCCATAAGGGCAAGCACAGGCTTCACATATATCTCGGTAGGGGTGAGCAATACCTCGCCAAGACAAAGCTCGGGGTCCAATTCGGGGTAACATTTATCGAGCTGGAGGTTCTTGTCTTTCACAATCTTCCTCACCAGACTAAAACCGTTGGAATGTACGCCTGAAGAAGGGAGAGCAACCAAAACGTCTCCGGCTTTTACCCTTGAGGAGTCTATCAGCTTATCTTTCTCAACGGCACCCACCGAAAAGCCGGCGATGTCGTATTCCCCCTCGGCATACATGCCGGGCATCTCGGCGGTCTCACCACCTACGAGAGCACATCCGGCTTGACGGCATCCATCGGCTACCCCTTCCACAATAGCCTCAACCACGGCTGGCTCGTTCTTTCCTACGGCCACATAATCAAGGAATATCAGGGGTTCCGCACCCTGGGCCAATATATCGTTGACACACATGGCCACGGCATCGATGCCGATGGTGTTATGGCGTCCCATTTCGAATGCTATCTTAAGTTTCGTGCCCACTCCATCGGTGCCGCTCACCAATACCGGATCCTTATAATTCAGCGACCCGAGATGGAACATTCCGCCAAAGGAACCGATGCCGCCCATACAGCCCTTGCGCAGGGTGGAGGCAACAAGGGGTTTGATCCGGCTCACAACCTCGTAGCCGGCCTCAAGATCCACTCCCGATTCTTTATAATTTTTCGACATTACCGGTTGTTTTCAAAGTTTACCAAGTCGCGCTCCAATCTCTTCGTATGCCTCGATCACTTTACCCATATCCCTGCGGAAACGGTCTTTGTCGAGTTTCTCGTTGGTCTCGGCATCCCATAGTCGGCATGTGTCGGGACTGATCTCGTCGGCAAGGAGTATCTCACCTTCAGGAGTACGTCCGAATTCAATCTTGAAGTCGATGAGGCGGATGCCTACACTGGCAAACATCTCCTTCAGCACCTCGTTGATTTGGGCTGTGAGGGAGTAAATCCTGTCAAGTTCCTCATAAGTGGCGGCTCCGAGTGCTACGGCATGGTGGTCGTTGATCAAGGGGTCGCCCAGTGCATCCTCCTTATAGCAGATCTCGAAGATGGTGTTGGGTGCGGGGGTTCCCTCCTCAATGCCGAGCCTTTTTGCCATCGAACCGGCGATGACGTTGCGCACTATCACCTCGAGGGGCACGATGTCAACCTTGCGGCAGAGCTGGTCGCGGTCGTTGAGAGTCTCGATATGGTGGGTCGGAATACCTTTTTCCTTAAGTCGGTTGAAGATTACGGTAGTGATCCGGTTGTTGAGCACACCTTTGTTTTCTATCTCGGCCTTCTTGGCACCATTACCGGCCGTTGCGGCATCCTTGTAATGAATTATTACCTGGTCCGGTTTGTCGGTTGCAAACACCTGTTTTGCCTTGCCCTCATAGAGCATCTGCTGTTTTTCCATTATTGTTGTTTGTTGAAGTAATTAATTGCGTTTCTGAAAATATTCTGTTCTTTATTCCCGTGAATGTTGCGCATCAGGCCCTTGCGGTATCTCTCGGAATGGGCCATCTTGCCGAGAATCTGGCCGTTGGGAGAAATGATACCCTCGATGGCCATCGTTGACCCGTTTGGATTCTCGGGCGATTGCATGGTTGCGTGCCCTGTTGCCGAATCGGCATACTGGAATGCCACCTGACCGTTGCGCATCAGTTCGGCAGCCAATGCCTCGCCGGCCACGAATTTCCCTTCTCCATGACTTGCCGCCACCGAAAAGAGTTCTCCCAACTCGAACTCGTCTAACCATGGGGATGCCACCGAACCGGTGCGGGTCACTACGATTTGGGAGATGTGGCGGTTGATGTCATTGCGTGTCAGAGTGGGGGAGTCCTGGCTCAGCTCACCGATCTTGCCAAACGGCAGCAGTCCCGACTTAATCAGAGCCTGAAAACCGTTGCAGATTCCGAGTATGAGGCCACCCCTGTCGAGAAGTCGTTCTATGGCTTCTTTCACTCTGCCGTTCATCAGTATGCTCGCTATATATTTGCCGCTGCCATCTGGTTCGTCTCCGGCTGAGAAACCTCCGCTCAAGGCCAGAATATGGGCCTCATCTATATTGCGGGCCATCACTTCAATAGACTCCTCGATTGCCTTGGCATCAAGATTCCGGAATACCGTTATCACCGGCTGGCCGCCTTCCCTCTCAAAGGCATCGGCCATATCGTAGTCGCAATTGGTGCCGGGGAAGACGGGCAGATACACTACGGGATTGGCTGTCTTTTCCCCTTTCCAAACGGTTTTGTTAGAACCTGATGTGGCATTTTCCACATCTCCCTTCAGCTCCGTTTTGTCCGGATACACCTTAGCGAATTTCCTTACGTTGCATTCATATAATTTTTCAATCGGCATCCTGCACCCGTTAATGTTCAGTTCGGGCTTATCGCTTGTCTTGCCGAGCCTACGGAACGAGGGGTCTTCTATGGCCTCATCCGTAGTGAATATGATGCTGCCGTAGTGCCAGTCGAACAACCCTGTCTCCTCCGTTTCTATCTGCGCACCTATATTGTTGCCGAAGCTCATTTTGGCCAAGCCTTCACCGATACCGCCGAAACCAACGGCCCAGGCAGAAGAGACTTTCCCTTTGCTCACGAGCTGATGATAGTGCTCATAAGATTTTTTGAGTATGTCTATATTAGGCAGATACAAATCATTTATGTCGGCTGTAAGAAGGTAGATATTCTGGCCTCCTTCCTTGAATTCCGGAGAAACCGTGAAGCGGCTGTCAACGGGTCCAACCGCGAAAGAAATGAGAGTAGGGGGCACGTTGAGATTTTCGAAACTGCCGCTCATTGAATCCTTACCGCCGATAGCCGCAACTCCGAACTCGAGCTGCATCTTGAGGGCGCCCAGCAGCGCGGCCAACGGTTTACCCCAGGCTTCCCGGCTGCTCATCCTTTCGAAATATTCCTGGAAGGAGAATCTCAAGTCTCTGTAGTCGGCACCGGCAGCCACAGCCTTGGCGATAGATTCCACAACGGCGTACACCGCACCATGGTATGGACTCCAACTTGAGAGATAGGGATTGAAACCAAACGACATAAGGGAGGCAATGGTGCACGCCCGGTTGCCTGTAGGGAAAGATTGTACCGACACTTGCGACTCCGTCCGCTGGGTTTTACCCCCAAACGGCATCATCACGGTCGAGGCTCCAATTGAGGAATCAAACATCTCTATCAGACCTTTCTGAGAGGTAACGTTATCGTCTGAAAGCATCTGTTCAAACCGCTCTCCCAAATTATCGCCTTCATACTCCCTTTTCATGGGATTGGCAGGACTTGGAGCCGATATCTTGGCCTTGGCGTAGTGTCTTGCGCCAGCGGAATCTATAAATTCGCGACTAAGATCTGCCACAGGCTCTCCGTTAAGGAACAGTCGCATTCTGCCGGTGGAAGTCACGTCTGCAACATGCACGGATTCTATATTCTCCTCATCGCATAGTCTGCGGAATTCCTCAAGGTCGTTGCTCTCCACAACCACAGCCATTCTTTCCTGACTTTCGGATATGGCGAGGTCGGTGGCCGAGAGTCCGCTGTATTTGGTCTTTACGCGGTCAAGATAGATGTCGAGTCCGTCGGCCAACTCTCCGATGGCAACGCTGACACCTCCCGCGCCGAAGTCGTTCGATTTTTTGATGAGGCGCGTCACCTCCGGACGCCTGAAGAGTCTCTGTATTTTCCGTTCCTCGGGGGGATTTCCCTTCTGCACCTCGCTCCCACATTCGTCGAGCGACGTGCCGGTGTGCTGCTTTGATGAACCCGTGGCTCCTCCGATACCGTCGCGACCGGTTCTTCCTCCGAGCATTATTATCACATCTCCCTCTTTGGGTGACTCTCTTCTCACGTCGGAAGCCTTTACGGCTCCTACCACAGCTCCTACCTCAAGTCTCTTTGCCACGTACCCCGGATGGTAGATTTCCCTCACATGGGTTGTGGCCAGACCCAACTGGTTGCCATAGGAGGAGTAACCTCCTGCTGCACGCAGCGAAATAATTTTCTGAGGCAGTTTGCCGGGAAGGGTGTCTTTAACCTCCTGATAAATATCCCCGGCTCCGGTAACCCTCATAGCCTGGTATACGTAGGCCCTTCCACTCAGAGGGTCTCTTACGGCACCTCCAAGGCAAGTGGAGGCACCGCCGAAGGGTTCGATTTCGGTGGGATGATTGTGCGTTTCGTTCTTAAACTGCAGCAACCATCTCTCCGTCTTGCCATCGGTCTCCAGGTCGACGTATACGCTACAGGCATTGTTCTCCTCGCTCTGCTCCAGGTTGGCGAGTTGACCCGTATGCACCAGATATCTTGCCCCTATAGTGGCAAGGTCCATCAGACACAATGGTTTGCTCTCTCTTCCCAACTCCTTCCTTATAGCGTTCCAGTCTGCGATGGAGCGGTTGATCTCAGCAGCGTATTGTGAATCTTCCACCTCTATCTCCGTGAGTTCGGACGTAAAGGTGGTGTGGCGGCAATGGTCGCTCCAATAAGTGTCTAATATCTTGAGTTCCGTCAAGGTCGGGTTCCTTTTCTCCTTCCTGAAGTAGTTTACAACTTCCATCAGGTCATCGCCGTTCATTGCGAGGCCGTTGAGCCTGCAATATTCTTTTGCCTTTACCGGAGTGATATCTATAAACCCTTCGAGAATTTTCTCTTTCTCCGGCACCACATTTTCCGGGGCCTTGAGGATGTCAAGATTTTTCTCTCTTGCCTCTACGGGATTGATGCAATATTTGGCGATTTTCGCGAGGCTTTCCCCGTCAAGGTCGTCATCAAACACCATGAGCTTGCCGCTCCTTATATTGATATCCGAAGCGGGGGAGAGAAGCCTCACGCAGTCTTCGGCAGAGGAGGCACGCTGGTCAAACTGTCCGGGAAGGAATTCTATCGCAAGAAATTTTTTTCCGTCTAATTCAAGCTCACTATATAAGGAATCGGTGGCAGGCTCCGCAAAAACCTTATACGCGCTCTTTTCGAGCAGTTGTCCGTCGAAACCAAACAGGTCATAGATAGTAAAGAGTTTAAGCTCCTTGAGGTTCAACCCGAGATTCAGGTTAAGCTCGTTTCTGAGGCTCTCGGCCTCAGTGCGAAACTTTTCTCTTTTCTCAACAAATATTCTTTTGGCCTTCATAGGGTTAATCCTCGGGGAATTTAGTGGCGAGAATCTTTTCTACCTGCTTTTTACGGAAAGCATTGAGTTTGTCGGTGAGCTCCTTGTTCGAGATGGCCATAATCTCAATAGCCAGAAGTCCGGCATTTCTGGCTCCATCTACTCCAACGGTGGCCACGGGTATTCCGGGAGGCATCTGCACCATGGAGAGGAGCGAGTCGAACCCTCCGAGTGAGCGTGACTTTACCGGAACTCCAATCACGGGGAGTGTGGTGAGAGCCGCCACACTACCGGCCAGATGTGCAGCCCCTCCCGCTCCGGCAATAAATACCGTAATGCCGTTGTCGGGTCCAGACTCCACCCACTTCTCGAGCTCATAGGGCGTTCGATGGGCGCTGAGCACGCGCTTGTCTACCTCCACTCCAAACTCTTTAAGTATGGTTTCCGCTTCTTTCATCACCGGCCAGTCGCTGATCGACCCCATCACTATTCCTACTTTCATCAAGTCTTATTTTTATTATGGTTAGTTCTCTTTTTACATATGTGTCAAACCCTCCTTTCCAACCGCTATATAACGCGTTCGGCCGCAAAACTCGTTTGAGTTTGCGGCCGAACGCGGTTACGTTGTTACCCTCTTGATGTTGAAGCCCGTAATGACGCGCTTCTTCACTTTCCAGACTGCAGGTCTGAACATCAGGATCCTTCTGTTTCGGAAAATGTTTCGGGTTGCCATTTTGTCGCTTCCTTCGGTTGTCATTTTCGGTTTGACGTGGCAAAGTTAGACATTTTATTTGAGATGGTAAAATTTTTTTGTAATTTTGCAAGAAATTTCTCTTATGCACCAACTCAAGAAGGCCGCCTTGATTCTTGAAGACGGCTCAAAGTTTGAAGGATATTCTTTTGGATATCACGCTGGCGCATCGGGTGAGGTAGTGTTCAACACGGCAATGACCGGCTACCCCGAAAGCCTTACCGACCCATCCTATGAAGGTCAGATTTTAGTAACCACCTATCCCATCCTCGGAAATTATGGCGTACCGTCGGCAGAGGTGAAAACCGAAGCCAATATCAGCGACTATTTCGAGTCAGGAAAGATTCATTGCGCGGCAATTGTTTGCCAAGACTACAGCTGGGTTCCATCCCATTGGCAGTCGGAGCGCTCCCTAAGCCAATGGCTCACCGACGAGAAAATTCCTGGTATTTACGGTATAGACACCCGGGCACTCACCAAACTTCTCCGCGAGAAAGGGTCGATGCTCGGGATTATTGTACCTGAAGGCGTCTCCGCTCCGGAATTCTACGACCCCAATTCCGAAAACCTTATCGCTAAGGTATCCACCAAGGAGGTGCAGGAATTCGGCGACGGGGAGAAGACCGTGGTGCTCGTAGACTGCGGTACTAAATACAACATTATCCGCTGCCTCACGAAGAGGGGAGTAAAGGTGGTGATGGTGCCGTGGGACTATGACTTCAACCAGCTTGACTTTGACGGCCTGTTCATAAGCAACGGCCCGGGCAACCCGGACTTTGCGGAGACCACCGTGAGGCATCTCAGGACAGCCCTGGAGGGCGATAAACCGATTTGCGGCATCTGTATGGGCAATCAGCTGCTGAGCAAAGCTGCCGGAGCTTCTGTCTACAAGCTTAAGTATGGTCATCGGAGCCATAACCAACCCGTGAGGAAGGCTGGCACCAACAACTGCTACATCACATCACAAAACCACGGGTTTGCCGTAGACACTTCAACTCTCAACTCCGACTGGGAACCCCTCTTCGTAAATATGAACGACGGGACCAACGAAGGTATACGCCACAAAACCAAACCCTTCTTCTCGGCTCAGTTTCACCCGGAAGCCAGTTCCGGTCCGAAAGACACAGAGTTTATTTTCGATGATTTTATCGCCTTGTTATAATTTGACAAATGGAACACTCAAATCTTGACACCACAATAAAAAAAGTGCTCCTTCTGGGCTCCGGGGCTCTTAAGATAGGGGAGGCCGGCGAATTTGACTATAGCGGTTCGCAGGCTTTGAAAGCCCTGAAGGAAGAGGGCATCACCACCATCCTTATCAACCCCAACATCGCCACAGTGCAGACCACGGAGGGTGTGGCCGACCGGATATATTTCCTGCCTGTGACGCCCGAATATGTGGAGAAGGTAATCGAGAAGGAACGCCCCGATGCCATCCTGCTCTCCTTTGGTGGACAGACGGCCCTCAACTGCGGTGTGGAACTGCACAATCAGGGTATTCTCGGCAAGTTCGGAGTCCGCGTTCTCGGCACTCCCGTGCGAGCCATTGAGGAAACCGAAGACCGCGAACTGTTTGTGAAAAAACTTGACGAGATAGATGTCAAGACAATCAAGAGCACGGCGGTGACAAACGTGGCTGATGCAATTAAGGCAGCCCACGAACTGGGATTCCCGGTAATTGTCCGTGCCGCATATGCCCTCGGCGGCCTGGGAAGCGGTTTCTGCGACGACGTGGCTTCTCTATCCTCTCTCGTGGAAAAGGCCCTTACCTTCTCTCCGCAAGTGCTCATTGAAAAGAGCCTTAAGGGCTGGAAGGAGATTGAATATGAGGTGGTGCGCGACCGATTCGACAATTGCATTACTGTCTGCAATATGGAGAATTTCGACCCCCTCGGCATCCATACGGGCGAAAGTATAGTGGTGGCTCCATCCCAGACTCTCTCGAACGAAGACTACCACCTGCTGCGCAAGCTTGCCATAAAGATAGTGCGCCATATCGGAATAGTAGGAGAATGCAATGTGCAATATGCCTACGACCCCGCCTCTATGGACTATCGTGTCATCGAGGTAAACGCGCGCCTGTCGCGTTCTTCGGCGCTTGCCTCGAAGGCGACGGGATATCCACTTGCATTCGTGGCTGCGAAGCTGGGTCTGGGTTACGGTCTGTTTGACCTCAGCAACAGTGTGACACGCTCTACATCCGCTTTCTTCGAACCCGCTCTCGACTATATAGTCTGCAAGATTCCCCGCTGGGATCTCGGAAAATTCCACGGTGTGAGGCGCGAGATCGGTTCTTCAATGAAGTCCGTGGGTGAGGTGATGTCGATCGGCCGAACGTTTGAAGAGGTGATCCAGAAAGGTCTGCGTATGATAGGCCAGGGTATGCACGGCTTTGTAGGCAATACTCCCATCCGTTTCGATGATATTGAAAAGGCCCTAAAGGAACCCACCGACCGTCGCATCTTTGCTATATCCCAGTCTTTTGAGCAGGGAATGTCGGTAGAACGAATCCACGAACTCACCAAGATTGACCGATGGTTTCTTGAGAAACTTCATAACATCTACGAAACGTGGAAACAACTTAAGTCTTATTCAGACCTTCAGACTCTACCCGAATACCTCCTTAAAAAGGCTAAGAGTCAGGGGTTCAGCGATTTCCAGATTGCGAAGGCTCTCTTTAAGGAAGGTATGGAGGGAAACGGAGAGGAACTCTCGGATCAGGTGCGCCAGTATCGAAAGCAGCTTGGCATCGTACCCGTAGTTAAGCAGATCGACACGCTTGCGGCGGAATATCCGGCAATGACAAACTATCTTTATCTCACCTATAACGGCTCCGAAAACGACATACTGTACGAAAACGATCAAAAATCGGTGGTGGTACTCGGTTCGGGCGCCTACCGTATCGGTAGCTCCGTGGAGTTTGACTGGTGTGGGGTGAACGCTCTGCTCACTGTAAAGGAGATGGGCTATCGCAGCGTGATGATCAACTACAATCCGGAGACCGTGTCGACCGATTATGATATGTGCGACCGCCTCTATTTCGATGAGCTCACATTCGAGCGTGTAAGCGATATTCTGGAACTGGAAAACCCGCATGGCGTAATACTCTCTACCGGCGGACAGATCCCCAACAACCTGGCTGTGCGTCTGGCGGAAAACAATGTGAATATTCTCGGCACCCAGGCCTGTGATATCGACCGCGCCGAAGACCGCAATAAGTTCTCTTCGCTGTGCGACTCAATAGGAGTAGACCAGCCCCGCTGGCGCGAGCTCACTTCAATGGCAGATATCAAGGATTTCGTAGATGAAGTGGGTTATCCTGTGCTCGTGCGTCCCAGCTACGTGCTCTCGGGAGCCGCAATGAATGTATGCTCCAACGAAGATGAGCTTACGCGTTTTCTGGAAGTGGCGGCAAAGGTTTCGAAGAAACACCCGGTGGTGGTTTCAGAGTTTATCAAGGATGCGAAAGAGATTGAGATGGATGCCGTGGCCCAGAACGGTGAGATAAAGCTTTATGCCATCTCCGAACATATTGAATATGCGGGTGTGCATTCCGGTGATGCCACAATCCAGTTCCCTCCGCAGAAACTCTATGTGGAGACAATGAGGCGAATAAAGAAAATTTCCGGTAAGATTGCGCGTGCGTTGCACATCAGTGGCCCATTCAACATCCAGTTTCTTGCTAAGGATAACGACATCAAGGTGATTGAATGTAATCTCAGGGCCTCACGCTCCTTCCCCTTTGTCTCTAAGGTCTCGAAGCAGAACTTTATTGAGGCGGCTACCAAGGTGATGCTTGGAGAGCCGATCAATAAACCTTCGAAATCGGCGTTCGACCTTGATTATGTAGGTATCAAGGCCTCTCAGTTCTCGTTCTCGCGCCTGCAGGGTGCCGACCCGGTGCTGGGTGTGGATATGGCCTCTACCGGTGAGGTGGGCTGCATAGGCGACGACACTTCCGAGGCCATCCTGAAGGCAATGCTTTCTGTAGGACACCGGGTGCCGGAGAGGGGAGTGCTCTTTTCGAACGGCGACATGAAGCAGAAGGTTAGCCTTCTCGACAGCGCGAAGCTCCTCGAAAAGCGTGGACTGAAGATTTATGCCACGGAGGGCACATGCAAGTTTCTAAACGACAACGGTGTCAGTGCCGTTCCGGCTTACTTCCCGGGCGACGAACGCCAACCGCAGATTGTAGACCTTCTCCACGATAAGGAAATTGATCTCGTGGTCAACATTCCGAAAAACCTCACGGTGAAGGAGCTCAGCAATGGCTATAAGATAAGGCGTGCGGCCGTTGACTTCAATGTGCCTCTCATCACCAACACGCGCCTTGCCATTGCCTTTATCCGCGCGTTCACCGACATCGCCCCCTCCGAAGTGGGAATCAAAGCCTGGGACGAATACTGATCCACCCTGCCTCTAAAGCTTTGTTTGAAAAAACCGTTTAACGTAATAATAATAGGGCCGGTCAAAAAGATCGGCCCTATTATTATTGTGTATTGATCGGAGATCAGATATTGTCGCTTATCACCGGTGTTTCGGTCACTTTCATGTCGTCGGGTTCCTCTTTCCCTTCACGGATAAAGAGCACGCAGAGCGATCCTGCCACAAGCGAGATACCTGCAAGCATCATCATGAGATATTCCGGAGCAAGTTCGCCGGGGCGACTGAAGCCCTGTAATATCCAACCGCCTACGATGGCCGCGATGATCTGCGGAATGCAGATAGTGCAGTTGAAGAGTCCGAGGTAGGCGCCGATATTGCCGCTCTTGAGAGAGTTTGTCAGTATGGTGAACGGCCATGCGAGCATTGCAGCCCACGCGCATCCGATCAGGAGGAAGGCCACTACAAGAAGTGCCTTGTTCGTAACGAAGGCCATCATCAGAAAACCGCCTCCGCCGAGAATCAGGGAGATGATGTAACTGAATTTCCTGCTACCGAGTTTGGGGAGAAGAAGAGCCCAACCCACAGAGCCTAATGCCTGGATTGCGTAGAGAAGTCCTACGTAGTCGCCGGCTTCGTTGTATTGCGTGGTGGCTGCGTCAAGCACCGTCTTGTTTTCAAATTTAAGATTCTCGACATTGTTTACGTTATATGTGCTTGTGCCCTGCAGATCCCATGTGCCCTTGACATTCTCAGTGGCGATGTCGGCCGTTACGATCTGAGCCGCTCCGCTGAGCGTTGAGAAGACGTTTTCCGCAACTCCCTTGTTGAGCGCACCATGGTCAACGATGAGTGTCTTGCGGCCGTCCTGCTCCAGGAAGATATATTTCCCGTTGAAAATGTCGTCGCCGCTCTTCACACCTGCTATTGTAGTTGTGGTCGGGGTGTCGAATGCATTGTGTGCCACAGTGTTGGTGGTATATGTCCACATGAAGAGGAACGCAAACCAGCAGAAGAACTGCACCAGACCCACTGTCCAGAAAGTGGAGGGAGCGTTCTTGAGAAGCTTTATTACGTTTGACGACTGCTTGGGTTTGCCTGCCTCTGTGCTGATGCCGTTGTATTCATTATATACCTGAGGGGGCCACTCCTTGATCTTAACCAACGAATAGATCACGCAGATCAGAAGGATAGCGGCGCCGATATAGAACGACCATATCACGGTGTCGGGCACGACCCCGGATGCGGCCACCTTCTTGAGTCCTAACCAGCCAAGACAGAAGGGGAAGACGAAACCCACCACCGAACCGGCGTTGCAAAGAAACGACTGTATGGAGTATGCTTTGGCTTTCTGTTTTTCGTTGACCATGTCACCTACGAGCATCTTGAAAGGCTGCATGGCCATATTGATTGAGGTGTCGAGCATCATCAGGGCCACAAGGCCGAAGAGTATGGCACCTCCTATCGTAAAATGGAAACTGCCCGCGTTGGGAAGCAGACACATTACGGCCACGGCTACCAGGGCTCCCACAATCAGATAGGGGAGACGGCGCCCGAATCTGTTCCAGGTCCGGTCGCTGGCCAAGCCTACTATGGGCTGCACGAGCAGACCCATAAGCGGAGGCAGGATCCAGAAGTAGCTCAAATCGTGAGGATCCGCACCGATGGTCGTGAAGATTCGCGATACGTTGGCACTCTGCAGAGCATAAGCTATCTGCACTCCGAAGAAACCGAAGCTCAGGTTCCACAGTTTCCAAAAACTCAAATCGGGTTTTGTTTTCATGTATTCGATTTTTATATTTATTTCTTTACGGTCTAAACTCTAATTGCGCTTATTTTTCCTGAAGCGAGTAGAGCCATTTGATCTCTTCCGGCCATCGCTCCTCATCGGGCGTCTCCAGAATTATCGGCATGTTGTCAAAGCGTGGATCGTTCATGAAGCGACGGAAAAACCAATCCCCGAGCGTTCCCTCTCCCAATGGCGCATGCCTGTCTATGTGGGAGTTTAATTCCCGCTTGTCGTCGTTGAGGTGTATGCCTTTAAGGTATTGCGCTCCTATTATCTCGTCGAACGCTTTCCACGTGGCGTCATATCCTTCGGGGGTGGCGATGTCATAGCCTCCGGAATAGGCATGGCATGTGTCGATGCATACTCCCATTCTCGACTTGTCTTCCACTTTCGAGATGATATGGGCCAGATGCTCGAATTTATACCCTACGTTGGAGCCCTGTCCTGCCGTGTTTTCCAATACGGCCGTCACTCCCTGGGTCTTGTCGAGGATGTAGTTGAGACTCTCGGCAATCTTGTCGAGACATTCCTCCTCGGTTATCTCGTTGACATGGCTTCCGGGATGGAAATTGAGATATTTGAGCCCGAGTTTCTCACAGCGTCTCATCTCGTCGAGGAAGGACTTCTTGGAGAGATGGAGTTTCTTGGCGTCGGGGCTTCCAAGGTTGATCAGGAAATTGTCGTGGGGCAATATCACGTCGGGGCTGAACCCGTAAAGCCGACAGTTTTCCTTGAATAATTGGGCTTCGTCGTCTGAAATCTCCTTTGAGATCCATCTTGAAGAACTGCCGGTGAAGATGGCGAAAGCCTTTGCACCTATAGCGCTGGCTGCCTCGGGTGCCATCGACACTCCACCGTTCACACTCACGTGTGCCCCTATATATTTCATGCCTTATCGATTTTTTCTTGTTTCAACAGGCAAAGTTAACAATAATTTTTTTATAATGACGATTTTTAATAATTTTGTGGATATTTATGGAGATTTCAAAAGCCAAGATCAGCAGATACTCCCTCCTCCGCCATAAGAAATACCGCGATCGGGAAGGGCTCTTTATGGTGCAGGGAAGTAAGGCCGTAAGCGATACGATGCCTTTCTTTTCCCTTGAGGCCCTGATTGAGAATAAAGATGACATCCGGAAGGTATCCACTCTTGAAAACCTGCCGGAAGTCGTGGCCATTTACAGGATTCCTGTCCGCCGGGATAACCTGAGCGTGGAGCCGTCCGCCTTCTCGATAGTGCTCGACGGGGTGCAGGATCCGGGAAACCTCGGCACCATTATCCGCACCGCACATTGGTTTGGAGTAAGGGATATTTTCTGCTCGCCCGATTGCGTGGATCTCTACAACCCCAAAGTGGTGCAGGCCACAATGGGTTCGCTCGGAAGGCTGAGCGTGACGTATTGCGACCTTCAGAAGCTTCTGGCAGCCAACCCCGGAGTGCCTCTATACGGACTCCTCCTTTCCGGAGAGAATATTTTCACGGCAGGCTCCCTCGCTCCGGGTTTTCTTCTATTCGGGAGTGAGGGCCATGGACCATCGCCGGAAGTCAGCGCCCGGATCACCACCGGACTAACCATTCCCCCTCGAGATGCTGAAAACCATCCGGAATCTCTTAACGTCGGCATAGCTGCGGCGATAACCTTGTCACAATTGATCAAATGAAAACCAAGACTGTTTTTTTCTGTAATAACTGCGGCCATGAGTCTCCCAAATGGCTCGGCAAATGTCCGGGCTGCGGGGAATGGAACACGTTTGTTGAGGAAAAGGTGGCTACGGTAAAGGGGAGTGGCTCGAAGGCTCGTAGCCAGGAGAAGGCACGCCCCGTAAAGCTATCGGAAATTGAGCAGGGAGAGGAAACACGCATCATGATGCCAAGCTCCGAATTCAACAGGGTGCTGGGTGGCGGTCTCGTAGCCGGGAGCCTCACATTGCTCGGCGGCGAACCCGGGGTGGGGAAGTCCACACTCCTGCTTCAGAATATACTCTCCATGCGCAATAAGCGTATCCTCTATGTCTCCGGCGAGGAGAGCGCCCCGCAACTCAAGATGAGGGCTGACCGTCTCGGAAAGATCTCGGAAGACACCTTCATACTCTGTGAGACTGACCTTGACAATATATTCTCGCAGATCGAGAATGTGAAACCGGATATCATCGTGATCGACTCAATCCAGACCGTCTCCAATCCGGCGCTTGAGAGCGCCGCCGGCAGCGTGAGCCAGGTACGCGAGTGTGCCGCTTCTCTTCTGCGGTATGCAAAGAGCCACAACACGCCCGTGATTCTCGTGGGCCATATCAATAAGGATGGTGCCATCGCAGGTCCTAAGGTGCTTGAACATATAGTAGACACCGTGCTGCAGTTTGAGGGCGACAGGCAATACCTTTTCAGAATTCTACGCAGCATTAAGAACCGCTTTGGTTCCACGTCCGAAATCGGCATTTATGAAATGGTGCAGAAGGGATTGAAGGAGGTTACCAATCCCTCACAGATTCTCTTGTCAGACTCTTTTGTAGAAGACATGAGCGGGGTGGCTATCGGTGTCACAACAGAAGGTGTACGTCCTTTCCTGGTTGAGATTCAGGCACTGGTGTCGAGCGCGGCCTATGGTACCCCCCAGCGCAGCGTCACCGGTTTTGATCCGCGACGACTCAACATGTTGTTGGCCGTTCTGGAGAAAAGGGCCAAGTTCCGACTTGGCCAGAAGGATGTCTTCCTAAATATTGCCGGAGGACTGAAAATTACAGACCCGGCTATCGACCTTGCGGTGGTGGCGGCTGTAATGTCGAGTAATTTCGATATCGCCATACCCCGCGACACCGCCTTTATCGGTGAGGTGGGTCTTTCCGGTGAAATCCGCCCCGTATCCCGAATCGAAGGACGCATCTCGGAAGCTGCAAAGATGGGGATGAAACAGATCTTTATTCCTAAAGGCAATCTAAAGGGCGTCACCCTCAACTCGTCGGCAGAGATTTTTGAGGTGGCCCGTGTGGAGCAATGCTTTAAGAAAATGACCGGTCGATAATCTCGCCGGTCATCTCTTCATTTCTCTACTCCCTGCTAAGGGTTCACCACGTTCTGGGGTGTCCCGGCGATATAGGCCCGGAGATTCTCCACCGATATATCCAGCAGGCGTTTGCGTGCCTCCTTCGACGCCCAAGAGATGTGTGGGGTGATTCGTATGTTTCGCGCCCTGAGCAGAGGGTTTCCAGGCGTGGGAGGTTCCTGACTGAGCACGTCAACTCCGGCTGCCGCTATCCGGCCCTCGTTGAGCGCAGCAGCGAGTGCTTCTTCATCTACGAGTGGCCCTCTGCCGGTATTTATTACTATACCGCTCGGTTTCATCATTCCAAGTCGCTCGCTGTTTACAATATGACGGGTCTTGTCAGTAAGAGGGCAATGCAGGGTGACGATGTCGCTGGTGCGGAACAGTTCGTCCAATCCCACTTTCTTTACTGGTTGGATGTCATTTTGCGGACGTGATGTGTAAGCAACCACTTCCATGTCGAATGCCATAGCAATGCGTGCTACCTGACTGCCTATGGCGCCGAATCCTATTATCCCGAGCCTTTTGCCGGCCAGTTCCGTGAGCGGACCGTCGGTGAAACTGAAGTCCTCGCACTCCTCCCATCTTCCTCTCTTCACCTCTGACGTATAATGTGCCACCGAATTCGTAATGTCCAGAATCAACGCAAAGACGTTCTGCGCCACGCTCATCGTGCTGTATGAGGGAACGTTGCATACTATGATTCCTCTCTCCTTTGCCGACTCTATATCCACGATGTTATAGCCGGTGGCGAGCACTCCGATAAACCGCAGAGAGGGGAGTTGGGCCATCATTTCAGCCGTTATGGGTGTCTTGTTGGTAAACACGGCTTCCGAGTCTCTGCATCTCTCCACCACCATTTCCGCCGGTGTGCGGTCATATACCGTGAGGTAGCCGAGAGAGTCAAGCTCCTTCCATTCCAGATCACCGGGGTTGGCCGTAAAGCCGTCTAATATCGTAATCTTCATGATTTTGCAGCTCTTTTGGTTGGTTCACTTTTCTATTTTTTGCAAATATACGAATTTTTGAGTAATTTTGCTCATAATATTCCAGTTATTGATAATCGTTTAATGTCTGAAACAACCAGCCAACCCGCTTCCCCCCTCGTAGACTATGAGGGAGTGGAAATTGTAAGGGCAGACAAAATAGTGCTCCGCGACGTTTCGTTCAGTCTTGACGGCGGCACATTCCATTATCTGGTTGGCCGCGTAGGAAGCGGCAAGAGTTCCCTCCTTAAGTCAATTTATGGTGATGTCAGGATCGCACATGGCGAGAAGGCGGATGTGATGGGCTATAATCTTCTTAAACTGAAGAAGAAAGAGATACCCTTCCTGCGTCGTAAAATCGGCATCGTTTTTCAGGATTTCCAGCTCCTTACCGACCGCAGCGTTTACTCCAACCTTAAGTTTGTTCTTAAGGCCACAGGCTGGAAAGACCGCCATGAGATCGACGACCGTATCCACGAGGTGCTCAAGGAAGTGGGTATGGAGCATAAGAGCTACAAGCATCCCTACGAACTCTCGGGAGGCGAGCAGCAGCGTATAGTGATCGCTCGGGCGCTACTCAACCGTCCGGAACTGATAATAGCCGACGAACCCACCGGTAATCTGGACCCCCAGACGGGATACTATATCATCACTCTGCTTCATGAGCTCGCCGACCACGGCCATTGTGTGCTCATGGCCACTCACAATATTCAGCTTGTGGAGGAGTTTCCCGCTCCTATTTTCCGTTGTGAAGACGGCCATCTGCATCGTGAGGGATAATTTTTGCACTTAACCAACTTTATTTTTGCATAATCTGTTGCCGATTACTTTTTTATTTGATGAAAAGAAAGTAATTTTGCACCATAATTCTAATACCCTGTTCCAATCAAGGACAATCAACACATTTTTAGCTATAAATATCTGTAATGGCAAAAGACAACAACAAACTGTTCGACATGTTTCCGCCCGTTTCCACAGAGGAGTGGATGGCGAAAATCAATGCCGACCTGAAAGGTGCTGACTTTGCAAAGAAGCTCGTTTGGCGCACCAACGAAGGCTTCAACGTGCAGCCCTTCTACCGCCGTGAAGACATCAAAGACCTTACGGCAATCGACACCCTCCCGGGTGAATTCCCCTATCTCCGCGGCACTCGCGACAACAACGACTGGCTTATCCGCCAGGAAGTGATCGGCGAAAACGCCGAAGCGATGAACCGCCATGCTCTCGAAATCCTCTCGAAGGGCGTGCAGGCTCTCGGCATCTCCCTCTTCGGAGACCTCGAGGCTGCCGACCTTAAGGTGATCCTCAAGGATGTCGACCTTAAGAAAGTGGAGGTCAATGTCTCGTCTTGCCCCCGTAAGGCCGTAGACGTTGCCAAGGTGCTCGTGGAATGCATCAACGCACAGAATGCCGCCGACGACTTCCGCGGCTCAATCGATTTCAACCCCTTCCGCGGTCTGCTCATCAAGGGGAAGAAGTTCCCGAAAGACATCAAGGAAACAGCCGTTGAACTCTATAATGTGGTTAAGCCCGTAAAGGCTCTCCGCTGCTTCCCGGTAGACTCCTATCTTCTCAACAACTGCGGAGCGTTCATATATCAGGAACTCGGCTACGCCCTAGCTTGGGGTGCCGAATGGATGACCCTCCTCACGGAGGCCGGCCTCAATCCCTGCGAGGTGGCTCTGCGCATCAAGTTCAATATGGGCATCGGCTCCAACTATTTTATGGAGATCGCGAAGTTCCGCGCCGCACGTATGCTCTGGGCAGAAATCGTCAAGGCTTACGGTGCAAATCCCGAAGGATGTGACTGCTGCAAGATGATGGTCCATGCGGTCACTTCCCGTTTCAACATGACTATCTACGACGCTCATGTCAACCTTCTCCGCTCCATGACGGAGTCCATGAGCGCCGCGCTCGCCGGAGTTGACTCAATCGAGACTCTTCCTTTCGACCTTACCTATAAGAAACCCGACGACTTCAGCGAACGTATCGCCCGCAACCAGCAGGTGCTCCTCCGCGACGAGAGCCATCTCGACAAGGTGGTCGATCCCGCAGGCGGCAGCTATTACGTGGAGGTACTTACGGCTTCTATCGCCGCACAGGCCTGGAAGCTCTTCAACGAGGTTGAAGACAACGGCGGATTCTACGCTCTGCTCAGCAAGGGCGACATCCAGGGCAAGGTGAACGAGAGTGGCGTGAAACGTCATGTCGACGTTGCACGCCGCAAGGAAATCCTCCTTGGCACCAACCAGTATCCCAATGTCAACGAGAAGGCTCTCGACAAGATCGAGCAGACCTCCTGCAGCTGCGGCTGCGCATGCACACAGGATGCTCCCGAAAACGGCGACGTGCAGTGGCTCAATTTCGACCGTGCCGCAAGCCAGTTTGAACAGCTTCGCCTCGACACTGAGAAGAGTGCACACCGTCCCAAGGTGTTCATGCTCACCATCGGCAACCTCGCAATGCGTCTGGCTCGCGCCCAGTTCTCCGGCAACTTCTTCGGCTGCGCCGGTTATGAGATAATCGACAACATCGGCTTTGAGACGGTTGAGGAAGGCGTGAAGGCCGCTCTCGACAAGAAGGCCGACGTGGTGGTGCTCTGCTCGAGCGACGACGAATATGCCCAGTATGCTCCCGAGGCTTTCAAGGCTCTCGACGGTAAGGCTCTCTTCGTGGTTGCCGGTGCTCCGGCCTGCATGGACGAGCTTAAGGCTCAGGGAATCGAAAACTTTATCCACGTTAAGGTGAATGTTCTCGACACCCTTATCGATTTCAATGCTAAACTTCTTAAATAATCCCTTGGAAATGAGACCTGATTTTAAATCTATTGACATCACGAAGATAGCGTCTCCCGCAGCCCACGCAACGGCTCCTAAGGGAGAAGAATGGCTCACGGCTGAACTCATTCCCGTGAAGCCCGTATATACAAAGGAAGACCTTGAAGGGCTTGAGCATCTCGACTACGCAGCCGGTCTGCCTCCCTTCCTGCGCGGTCCCTACAGCGGCATGTATCCCATGCGCCCCTGGACCATCCGCCAGTATGCCGGTTTCTCCACGGCAGCCGAATCCAATGCCTTCTATCGCCGTAACCTCGCTTCCGGCCAGAAGGGTCTCTCGGTTGCTTTCGACCTTCCCACCCACCGCGGCTATGATGCCGACCATGAGAGGGTAGTGGGCGACGTCGGTAAGGCCGGTGTATCCATCTGCTCGCTCGAAGACATGAAAGTGCTCTTCGACGGTATACCCCTCAACAAGATGTCCGTGTCGATGACCATGAACGGCGCCGTACTTCCCGTTCTCGCATTCTACATCAATGCCGGACTCGAACAGGGGGCAAGTCTAGAGGAGATGGCCGGTACGATCCAGAACGATATCCTTAAGGAGTTCATGGTGCGCAACACCTATATCTATCCGCCCGCATTCTCGATGAAGATCATCGCCGATATCTTCGAATACACCTCGAAGAATATGCCGAAGTTCAACTCTATCTCCATCTCCGGCTATCATATGCAGGAAGCCGGTGCTACGGCAGATATCGAACTCGCCTATACTCTCTGCGACGGTCTGGAATATCTCCGCGCCGGTGTAAACGCCGGTATGGATATCGACTCCTTCGCTCCGCGTCTCTCTTTCTTCTGGGGCATCTCCATGAATTATTTCATGGAAATCGCCAAGATGAGGGCAGCACGTATGCTCTGGGCCCGCATCGTGAAGCAGTTTAACCCCAAGAACCCGAAGTCGCTTGCTCTCCGTACCCACTGTCAGACTTCAGGCTGGAGCCTTACGGAGCAGGATCCCTTCAACAATGTTGGTCGCACCTGCGTGGAGGCTATGGGCGCCGTGCTCGGCCACACCCAGTCGCTCCACACCAATGCTCTCGACGAGGCTATCGCCCTTCCTACCGATTTTTCCGCACGTATCGCGCGTAACACGCAGATCTATATCCAGGAGGAGACCTATGTCACCAAGCAGGTTGACCCCTGGGCAGGCTCCTACTATGTTGAGGCTCTCACCAACGAGATCGCTGAGAAAGCGTGGGCCCTTATCCAGGAAATCGAGGAACTCGGCGGTATGGCCAAGGCTATCGAGACCGGGCTGCCCAAGATGCGTATCGAGGAGGCTGCTGCCCGCACTCAGGCCCGCATCGACTCCGGCAAGCAGACCATCGTGGGTATCAATAAGTATAAACTCGACCATGAAGATCCTATCGATATCCTCGAGGTGGACAACACTGAGGTGCGTAAGGAACAGATCGCTCGCCTTGAGAAGCTCAAGGAGGGTCGCGATGAGGAAGCCGTACAGAAGGCTCTCGCCGACATCACGGCTGCAGTGAAGGATCCCTCGAAGGGCAACCTTCTCGAGCTCGCTGTCAAGGCTGCCGGTCTGCGCGCGTCGCTCGGTGAGATCTCCGACGCCTGCGAGGCTGTGGTTGGTCGCTACAAAGCTGTAATCAAAACTATTTCAGGTGTGTATTCCAACGAAGAAAAGGGTGATCCCGAATTTGAGGAAGCCCGCAGGGTAGTGGCTGAGTTCGCCAAGAAAGAAGGTCGCCAGCCCCGTATTATGGTGGCCAAGATGGGTCAGGACGGTCACGACCGTGGCGCTAAAGTAGTGGCTACAGGCTATGCCGACTGCGGCTACGATGTGGATATGGGTCCTCTCTTCCAGACTCCGGCCGAAGCAGCCCGTCAGGCTGTGGAAAACGATGTCCATATCCTCGGCGTGAGCTCGCTGGCCGCTGGCCATAAGACCCTCGTTCCCCAGGTGATCGAGGAACTCAAGAAACTCGGTCGTGAGGACATCATGGTGGTTGCAGGTGGCGTTATCCCTGCCCAGGACTACGACTTCCTCTACAAGGCCGGTGTGGCTGCCATCTTCGGCCCCGGCACACCCATCTCTCGCAGCGCCATCGAGATGATCAAGCTTCTTGAAGCCGAATAATTTTCCACTGAATTAGAAACCGAAGTCTTTAATACTTCAAATTACACAATCAATGGAAGCGGTCGCAGGTATCTGCGGCCGCTTTTTTTGCTTATTTTGTTGGATTTTACTAATTTTGCATCAAAATATCGATATTTTTAAAAATGCAGATTATAGAATCCGTAAGTGAACTCCTCACTTACGTGGAAAATGGGAAACAGAAGGGACTAAAGTCCGGTCTGGTCCCCACGATGGGTGCCCTTCATGAAGGCCACCTTTCTCTGGTGAGGCAAAGCGTCAAAGACAACGATGTCACCATCGTGAGCCTTTTCGTCAACCCCGTCCAGTTTAACAACCCAAAAGACCTTGAGACCTATCCCCGACAGCCGGAACAGGACTTCAAGCTCCTGGCCCGAGAAGGGGTCGACGTTGTCTTCGCTCCCGTTGAGTCGGAGATATATCCCGAAGGCTTCGACCGCAACCGTAAGTTCAACCTGGGGAAGGTGGCTGAAGTAATGGAGGGTAAACACCGTCCGGGTCATTTCCAGGGTGTGGCGCTTGTCGTAAACAGGCTCTTCCAGCTCTGCCGCCCCACGCGTGCCTATTTCGGACTAAAGGATTTCCAACAGATTGCAGTGATCCGCGAGATGCTTCGCTATGAAGACCTCGATGTGGAAATCGTTCCTTGTCCTATTGTTCGCGAGGAGAGCGGTCTGGCGCTTTCAAGCCGCAATATGCTCCTATCTCCGGCTCAAAGGAGGGAGGCCGCAGCCATTCATGCCGTTCTTAAGGAAAGCGTTGACTTTGCAAAGTCACATTCCGTGGAGGAAACACGCCGGTTTGTCGTGGAAAGGCTGGACGCCAAAGATGATTTTAAAGTGGAATATTTCGAGATTGTCGATGGCCTGACTCTGCTCCCGGTTGAGGAGTGGACGGAGGCCGCGCTCATAGTGGGATGTATCACCGTGTATGTAGGCAATGTGCGCCTTATCGACAATATCCAATATAAGCAATTGAAAGCCAATTGAAATGACAATTGAAATGTTGCAGGCCAAGATCCACCGTGTCACGGTGACTGAGGCCAACCTCAACTATATCGGCAGCATCACGATCGACTCCCTTCTATTGGAGGCTGCCGGTATCCTCCCCGGTCAACGGGTCAACATCGTCAACAACAACAACGGCGAACGCTTCGACACTTACGTGATTGAAGGTGCTCCCGGCAGCGGCACCATCTGCCTTAACGGGGCTGCCGCTCGTAAAGCACTTCCGGGAGATATCGTCATCATCCTGGCTTATGCCAACATGACGCCCGAAGAAGCACGTACTTTCAAACCTAAAATTATTTTCCCCGACACAGCCACTAATAAACTCAAATAATGTTTCAAAGTTTATCAGAAAGACTGGAACGTTCCTTCAAGATTCTGAAGGGCGAAGGTCGCATATCCGAAATCAATATCGCCGAAACCCTGAAGGATGTCCGGAAGGCCCTGATGGATGCCGACGTCAACTATAAGGTAGCAAAGACTTTTACCGACACCGTTAAGCAGAAGGCACTTGGCCAGAATGTGATCAATGCCCTCAAACCGAGGGAACTGATGGTGAAGATTGTCCACGACGAGCTCGCAGCCCTCATGGGTGGCGACGAGGCGCCGCTCAACCTTACAGGTAATCCTACCGTAATCCTGATGGCCGGACTTAACGGCGCAGGTAAGACCACCTTCAGCGGCAAACTGGCCAAGAAGCTGAAGTCGGCCAAGGGGAAACGGCCCCTTCTCGTGGCTGCCGACGTTCACCGCCCCGCCGCTATGGAACAGCTCCGCATACTGGGCGACAGCATCAATGTGCCCGTATATATGGAAGAGGGTAGCAAGGATGCCGTGGCAGTTTCCGTCAACGGTATCCGGCATGCCAAGGAAAACCATAACGACCTGGTGATTGTCGATACTGCCGGACGTCTGGCTGTCGACGAGGAACTCATGCAGGAGATCGAGGCCATCAAGAAGGCCGTTAACCCGCAGGAAATCCTCTTCGTTGTAGACGCCATGACAGGTCAGGATGCCGTCAACACGGCGAAGACCTTCAACGACCGTCTTGATTTCGACGGCGTGGTGCTCACCAAACTCGACGGCGACACTCGCGGTGGTGCGGCGCTCTCCATCCGCTCGGTCGTCAACAAACCCATCAAGTATATCGGTTCCGGCGAAAAACTCGAGGATATCCAGGAATTCAACCCCGAAGGTATGGCAAGCCGTATCCTCGGTATGGGCGACATCGTGGAACTCGCAAAGCGCGCCCAGGAAATCTACGACCAGAAGGAGGCCGAGAAACTTGAGGAAAAACTACGTAAGAATAAGTTTGACTTCGAGGATTTCTACAAGCAGATACAGCAGATCAAGAAGATGGGTAACCTTAAGGATGTGGCGTCCATGATTCCCGGCGTTGGGAAGGCAATAAAGGATATCGATATCGACGATAATGCCTTTAAGAGCATCGAGGCCATAATCAACTCCATGACTCCTTACGAGCGTCATCATCCTGCCGAGATCAAGGGCACTCGGAGGCAGAGAATAGCAAACGGTGCCGGCGTGAAGCTTCAGGATGTAGTGAACCTCCTGAAGCAGTTTGAGCAGATGAGGAAGATGATGCAGTCTGTCTCAAAGATGAAAAACCCCATGGCGATGATGCGCAACATGAGAGGCCGCTGATCCTATTATCAATTATTAGCTCATTAGATATTAGATATAAAACATCTATAATAAAACAAAAATCCCTGATCCATAAGGAAACAGGGATTTTCACTATATAGCTTTGCGCTGTGGAGTCTGTTACATCATGGGCATTCCGCCGGGAGCTCCGCCCATGGGAGGCATGGGGTTGTCTTCTTTCTTGTCGGCAATCACGCACTCTGTGGTGAGGAACATGCCTGCGATGCTGGCAGCGTTCTCGAGAGCTACGCGTGTCACCTTGGTAGGATCGATTACACCGCTTGCAAAGAAGTTTTCGAATTCTCCGGTGCGTGCGTTGTAGCCGAAGTCTCCCTTGCCGTCTTTTACTTTCTGCACAATCACGGCACCTTCCACTCCGGCGTTTTCAACTATCTGACGGAGAGGTTCCTCGATAGCCCTGCGGATTATGCAGATACCGGTGTTCTCGTCGTCGTTGTCGCCTTTGAGTTCCTCAAGAGAGGGGAGGCAACGAAGGTAGGCTACGCCACCGCCGGGCACGATGCCTTCTGCTACGGCTGCACGGGTGGCTGAAAGGGCGTCGTCAACGCGATCCTTCTTCTCTTTCATCTCTACCTCTGAGGGAGCACCGATGTAGAGAACGGCTACGCCGCCGGCGAGCTTGGCGAGACGCTCCTGGAGCTTCTCCTTGTCGTAAGTGGAAGTGGTCGACTCGATCTGAGCCTTGATCTGGCTGATGCGGTTGGCAATCTCTTCCTTCTTGCCTGCTCCGTTTACGATGATGGTGTGGTCTTTGTTTACCGATACCTTCTCGGCCGTGCCGAGATCGTTGATGGTGGCCTGGATGAGCTGCATACCTTTTACTTCGCTGATCACGGTGCCTCCCGTGAGGATGGCGATGTCTTCAAGCATGTCTTTCCTGCGGTCGCCGAAGCCGGGAGCCTTTACGGCACAGATCTTGAGACTGCCGCGAAGCCTGTTGACCACAAGCGTGGCGAGAGCTTCGTTGTCTACGTCTTCAGCGATGATGAGCAGGGGACGACCGCTCTGTGCTACTGCCTCAAGCACGGGGAGCATGTCTTTGAGATTGGAGATCTTCTTGTCGTAGAGAAGGATATAGGGAGACTCCATCTCACATTCCATCTTCTCGCTGTTGGTTACGAAGTAGGGGGAGATGTAGCCACGGTCGAATTCCATACCTTCTACAATGTCTACGGTGGTTTCCGTACCCTTGGCTTCCTCAACTGTGATTACGCCTTCTTTCTTAACCTTCTTCATGGCCTCGGCGATGAGACGGCCAATCTCCTCGTCATTGTTGGCAGAGATCCGGGCTACGTTTTCTATCTTTGAATAGTCGTCGCCTACCTCCTCGCTCTGGGCTCGGAGACCTTCAACAACTTTAGACACGGCCTTGTCGATACCGCGCTTGAGGTCCATGGGGTTGGCACCGGCTGCCACATTCTTCAAGCCCACATTCACGATAGCCTGAGCAAGCACGGTGGCTGTCGTCGTGCCGTCGCCGGCCTGGTCGCCAGTCTTGGAGGCAACCTCCTTAACGAGCTGGGCACCCATATTCTGGAAGGGGTCCTCAAGCTCTACCTCGCGTGCTACGGTAACACCGTCTTTGGTGATGTGCGGAGCACCGAATTTCTTTTCAATGATTACGTTGCGGCCCTTGGGACCAAGCGTAACTTTCACGGCGTCGGCCAATGCGTCCACACCGTTTTTCAGCTCTTCGCGAGCCTTGATATTGAATTTAATGTCTTTTGCCATCTTGTTGGTGAATTATCAAAGTATTAAACCTTTTTGCCAATAATAAAAGTCGGCTTTGCCAATATTATTAAACCAGTTTAGCCAATACGTCGCTCTGACGCATCATGAGATATTTTTTCCCGTCGAGTTCGAATTCAGAACCGGCATACTTTCCGAAGAGCACTACGTCGCCAGGCTTCAGGGTCATCTCTTCATCTTTCGTGCCGCTCCCAACGGCCAATACCGTACCACGGAGGGGTTTCTCTTTGGCTGAGTCGGGTATGATGATACCGCTTGCCGTTACTTCTTCAGCTGCCGTCGGCTCTATCAGAACCCGGTCGGATAAAGGCTGGATGTTCATTGTCTATTAGTTTGTTTAAGGTTATTTTTATTCTTTCTTATTTTTTAACAAATAATGTGCCAACAGAGTTTGCAGAATTTTTTTCTGTTTTTCACATCGAATGTCTATTCTGTTTTTCACTTTTCGAGTATGTAGGTGCGCTCAGGGGCGAGGTAGCCGATTATCTTGCCACCCTTTACTTTGAATTCCTGACCGTATACCACATCTTTATATGTACCGTTGGGTAAGCCGGTAGGCACGTCGATTTTCTGCGCTACGGTGCTCAGGTTTACGATGGCTGCACCTTTCTTTCCGCGGTTTACCACCAACACTACGCCGTCGTTGGCTATCTGGATGTTCTCCTTCTGTCCGGCCATTGCTTTGCGGAAATTGTTGACGGCTACTACTTCAGGATGCATGAACTCATCGTTGCCCATGGCGCCCAATACATTGTTGCCATAATAATTGGTGCGGGTGCTTCCTGCAGGGCGGTTGAAGAAGAGGGGAGTACCGTTCTGGCGAGCCGTAAGGAATACCCAGGCCTGACGTATCTGGTCGTCAGTCAGGTGGGCGCTCTCATGGGCGTTGGCATACGTGTCGTGGCTCTCAACCCATGTAGTAAGGAATTCCGGAGCTGCGGTGTGATACCAGCTTACGATATCGATCCCGTCAGCGCTCCTGTGGTCGAGCATCTCGCGGAGCACATGACCGTAACTTGATGCTGTCTGACCCATATATTCGGCATATTCGAGCTCGGGCACATTGCGGTCTTGCAAAATCTCTCCGTAGATAAAGAGAGAATCTGCCGGAACAGCCAGTTTCACGCCCTTTACAGACTTCCTGCCTGTCACTACATCCCAGAAGTCGTTTTCCTTGACGCCGGCCTCTGTGTCCACCGGATCGGAGTGTACGCCGATGTGCTTGGCAGTGTCGTAACGGAAACCCTTTACTCCCAGTCCTAAAAGGTCGTTTACAAACTCGAGGTAGTATTTCTGGAAGTCGGGGTTCTCGGTGTTTACGTCAGGCAGGTTGCCCATGGCCATAAGTGTGCTCTGTTCCCTGTCGTTATAGTCGCGGATGGGGGTCAGACCGTTGGTGTGAAACATCTTGTCTCTTCCTCCTACTGCAGCATAGAATTCCGGGGCTACGGAATCAATGTCGAAGGCGGTGTGGTTGGGAAGTACGTCGACAATCACGGCAATATTGTATTTCTTGGCCGAGTCCATCATCTCCACCATCTGCTCGCGCGTACCTACTATCTGATTACCGATTTTCCAGTCTGTAGGCTGGTAGTAATAATACCAGTTCCCCTCCGTAACGTTTTCGTCGAAGATCTTTTTACCGCTCCCTTTAGGAAAGAAACTTTTCTGTACCGGTGAGGTCTGAACCATCGTAAAACCGGCGTCAGCTATATTTTTCATATTCCTGGCAATCTCCGGAAAATTCCAGCTCCAGACATGCATTATTGTCTCTGTGTTTGTCGCATCGGGGTTGTGAGTGATGCGGTCGGTTGCATAAGCAGTCTGGGCCACCGACATTCCTATCATTGCCAGGGCCATTCCTCCCAATTTGTAAAATTTTCTCATTATCTTCTTATTAACCAATTTATTGAATTATCAAAATTATAAGAATTATAAGAATTATAAGAATTATCTTATTACTACTCCTTACTCTCCTTATACATCTACTTTTTTAACAATCATAGTCCTCATTTGTTTATTTGTAAACTTTTGTTAATAAATGCAAATAAAAATTAATGGATTTCTAACATATTGTAATTTTAGTACTTCCAAACTTGACATATATCAACAGTTAGGGGAAATATGGGCTAAAAGTGCACACCCCCTTGTCAAGTGTGCCAAATATTAAAGAATTTTAAAATATTGGATATGAGCCTCAAATCATTTGTTTTTCTCGGCAGAAGGTATTATTTTTGCATTGTAAAACTAACCGAAAATCAATGCTAATCGTCTGAAATTTCAGTGATTTGGCATAAAAACATAAAGCAAATGTTTAAATTTTTAAGTTTAATTGCACTTATCTCTACATTGACATTTTCCAGTATGGCACAGTCCAACTCCGGATGGGGTCAGCGTCATAAGGAGGCTCATAATAAGGAGCAGTTGGCTACAAATAAATCAAGATTAGACCGCTCAGTAATAGCAAACATACAGCAGGAGGAAATCCTGGCCCGTGAATCTAAAGCCCAGGGTCTCTCTGCAGAAACCGCAAATCTCATCGACGACCTTCTTCAGGAAGCTGCCACCCACATCGGCAAACGCTACGTGCTCGGTACAAAAGGTCCCTCCACTTTCGACTGCTCCGGCTTCTCCGGCTACGTCTACCGCCAGTTCGGATATACTTTAGGCGCCAGCTCGCGCGACCAGTATAAAATGGGTAAGAATGTCGACCGCAAAGACCTCCGTAAAGGCGACCTCGTATTTTTCACCAGCCGCAGCAGCGGTAAGAACGTTGGACACGTAGGCATCGTCTGGGAAGTAGATAACGAAGCCGGTACTTTCAAGTTCATTCACGCTTCGGTCCGCGGTGTCAGAATCAGCGATTTCGAAGGTTATTACGTCAACCGTTATATCGGTGCCCGCAGGGTGATAGAATAATCCCTTCCTTCAACCCTATTTTCAGTTTGCTCTACATCCACATTCCTTTCTGTAAGGGCAAATGCATCTATTGCGATTTCTATAGCGGGGGTAATCCCGACTGGAATAAATATCTTAAGGCTGCTGCCAATGAGTTGTCCGAAAGGATCTCCCAACTCCAAGGCCGCAGCCTTTCCTCTGTGTATTTCGGGGGAGGCACTCCCTCTCTTATTCCGGCTAAAGACTTCATTAGATTTAATGAGGAGGTATTCAATATCATCTCATTGAATTCTATTTTGTTAGACGAAGATATTGAAGTAACACTTGAAGTTAATCCGGAAGATGTCACTCCCGAAAATATTGCGGCTTGGAAAGCCGGAGGGGTCAATCGTATCAGTATGGGGGTGCAGAGCCTCGACGATGATGTCCTGAAATTTTTGCGCAGACGCCACTCCGCTGCTAAAGCCGTCACAGCCTTCAAGGCTCTCCGCAAGGAGTTTGAAAATATCAGCGTAGATGTTATTTATGGCATTCCGGGGCAGCACATTGAGTCGCTCGAGCAAACCCTCTCTTCAGTGGTTGCCCTTGGTGCAAATCATGTTTCGGCTTATGCTCTCACCTACGAGGCCCGTACGCCGCTCTCTTTGTTGAGAGACCGCGGTGCCTTCCGCGAGGCTGACGAGGATGAATATCTCTTTGCCGAGGATTTAATCGTCGGCTCATTGGCTAAGGCCGGATATGATCGTTATGAGATTTCCAATTTCGCTTTCCCGGGTTTTGAGTCTCGCCACAATTCAGGCTACTGGGCCGGAAAACCTTATCTCGGCATCGGTCCCTCGGCATGCTCTTTCGACGGAACGTCAATCAGACAAAACAATCCTTCCAATCTTAAAGCATATCTTTCCCGTTTCAATTACAGTGATGGCAAACACGATGAAAGCCCGTTTTACGTGCAGGAATGTCTCTCTGCGGAGGAAAGGATAGAAGAGACTATTTTTACGCGTCTGCGCACTCGTGCCGGAATCTCGCTTACGGAATATGAAGAGATGTTCGGTTCTGCGGAGCTGCAACGGCTATTGAAGGTCTCTTCCCGCTGGCTCGACAGCGGAGACATGAAGCTCTCCGATTCTTCTCTATCTCTCACAGGTAAGGGTTTCAAGATATCCGACTTTATCTTCCAATATCTATAAGTCCGCTTAATTTGTACCCTTCGGCATCTCTAAGCTTCGACAATCCTTTCGATTTTGTCCTAACTATGCTGCTGGTCCAATTTATTTTGTAATTTTGCAGTAGCTTTTGAATTTCATTCTATCATATATATGAGCCGTTGCACTCCCGAAATTATGCGCAAGCCTGACTGGCTTAAGGTAAAACTGCCCCGAGGATTCAAGACTTCCCAGGTGGTCGGTCTCCTCAATGAGCATGGTCTCAACACGATTTGTTCCAGCGGACTGTGTCCCAACAAGGGGGAATGCTGGTCGAGCGGTACAGCAACCTTCATGATCGGAGGCAACGTGTGCACCCGCAACTGCAAGTTTTGCAATGTGGCCGGTGGCAAACCCTCTCCACTTGAAGAGAAGGAGCTTCACGATATTGTATCATCAGTGAAGAAACTGAATCTCAAACATGTAGTCATCACTTCCGTAGACCGCGATGACCTTCCCGATTATGGAGCAGGACATTGGTGTGCCATGATTTCACTGCTTAAAAAGGAATGTCCGGAAGTCACGATGGAAGTCCTGATTCCCGATTTCCGGGGTCGTAAGGATCTTGTGGCTAAGATTATCGAGCTGAAGCCGGACGTTATCTCCCACAACATGGAGACTGTGAGACGGCTCACTCCCGAAGTGCGTAGCGTTGCCACCTACGACACGTCGCTCGCCGTTATACGCCAGATAGCGGAGTCGGGGATCCGGAGTAAGAGCGGCATTATGCTTGGTCTGGGGGAGACGGAAGAGGAGATTCTGGAAACAATGCGCGACCTCCGTGAGGCAGGGTGTGAGGTAATGACGATAGGGCAGTACCTTCAGCCCACCCGAAGCCACTATCCTGTGAAGGAATATGTCTCCCCTGAGAAGTTTGCCGAATACGGGGAGGCCGGTCGCCAGATGGGTTTCCGGCATATGGAGAGCGCTCCGATGGTACGCTCAAGCTACCATGCCGAAAAACACGTGTTGTAACGTATTATAATGTAATCAGGGTAAAGACAAGCTCGAGCAGCAGGGCATATTCCTTCTGCATCGAGCCTATTCCTTTCGACTTGGTGTCAAATTGACGGATGGCGTGTATGGCTTTTACCGCCTGCGAGGCATTGTAGTTGGAGAGTCCCAGCCTTACTTCCTTCAAGGCGTAGGCGTTTTTGAGAAGCAGGGCGTCCATCAAGCCTTTTTCTGTCTTGTCTGCCGAGAAACTGGCCACCACAAGGCGCTGGAAGAAGGAGAAGAGTATCGCGGTTGTCATTACTGTCGGGTTGGCTTTCGGATTCACCTCAAACTGCCTTACAATGTTGATGGAGTTGAAGTAGTCGCGCTGGGCCACGGCCTTCACAAGTTCATAGTTGTTGAATTCCCGGCTCAGCCCGATCTGGTCCATCACCATCTCTGCCGTGATCCGCGGTTCATGCTTTGGCAGACTCACCCTTAGTTTGTCAATCTCAGAGAAGAGGTTGGTCAGCGAGTTGCCAACGTTGGCGCCGAGCATAGCCACAGCTCTCTCTTCTATCTGTATCTTGAGTGCCGTGCAGTAGTCTTTGATGTGTGAGGGTATTTTAAAGTCTTTAATCTTCGGACTGTCGAACACCACAACGTCTTTCCTCTTTTTCGCTGCCTTGAGCAGCTCTCCGGTGGCGTTGAGTTTACCGCCCTTGTATACTATGGCCAACACGCAGTTGGGATTGGGGTTGGCAACGTAGCTTTTTAGTTTATCGAGGGCGTTTTTCGCATTATACATCGATTGGCTCTCACGCAAGGCCACAAACCGTTTGTCGCTAAACATGGGAAACCGTGCGGCTGCCTCCATCACCATTCCTGCGGTCGCGTCGGCTCCAAAGAGTATGGTCTGGTCGAATTCCTTGTCTTCTTCACCCACCACAGAGTTTTCCAACGCCTCCGAGATCTTGTCGAGATAATAGGGTTCTTCCCCCATCAGGATGTAGATGGAGGCGAAGTTTTTTTTCTTTATGTCAGTGATGATGTCTCTGAATTCAGGCATATTCGGCAGAGTAGTAGCTGGCGCCTTTCTCGGGGCGTTGGAAGAAGAATCGCCTGAAGTAAATGAGGAACACTATTGTGGCAAGCGCACTGACGAAGGCCGGCATCGGGAAACCGTATTCCACAACTCCGAGATTGTCGAGATTGAGTTCGGTGCCGTTGGCTTTAAGCCATGCGAACACTACCACCACGCCATTGTTGAGGAAGTGGGCGATAATGGGCACGTAGATAGAGCGGGTCCAGAAGAGAAGATATCCGAACCAGGCACCGAGAAGCAGGCGCGGCACGAAACCGAAGATCTGCATGTGCATGGCGCTGAAGATTAGCGCAACTACCCATATGGCCGTATGGTTGTGGCCGCCTGCACCGGCTGCATTCTGCAGCGTGCCTCTGAAGAAGAGCTCCTCGCCGATTGCCGTGAGCAGACCGATCACCAGAAGATTCTCCACCAGATTTACCCACCCTGCGGTGTCGAGCATTATGGCGGAGGCATTGTTGGCCGTGTCTTCCATCTCCCTTAGGGTCTCTCCCCAGGTGGCCAGAGCGTCGGGAAACACTATGTTATCATTCCAGTAGATCAGCTGGTTGAGGGCCGGGAGCGCGATGAGATAGGCAAACACAACCCCAAGGATAGCAAGGAATCTCGGGGGATGGTTGAGGGTTAGGAACTCTCCGGGACGGCGACTTATGGCTCTGGCCGCGACAAGCGACGGGGCGATAAACATCACCAGGGCCTGAAGGGCGGAGGCGATGAGGAGTCCGTCTCTTGTCTGGGAGTCGATCTGAAGGGTCCTGACCAGTAACGGGATACCGATGATGGTGATGACGAAAAACACCAGGAAGAGTCCCGCTATTATGAGTAGGTTGTCGTAATATCTTCTTTGTGCCATCAGGCTTTGTTCTTATCTGTTTCTGATTTTTATCCTGTCGCAACTTCAGTTTGAGGAGGAAACTAAATCCTGTCGAAGTCGTCGAATTTCTTCCTGTAGAATAGGAAGTTGCGACCCAAGTATTTTTCTCTCACCACAGGGTTTTCCGCCAGTTCCTCACTCGTTCCCTGGAAGAGTATCTTGCCCTCGAAGAGGAGGTAGGCCCTGTCTGTGATGCGGAGTGTCTCCTGCGCGTTGTGGTCGGTGATCAGTATGCCGATGTTTTTCTCCTTGAGTTTGTAGACGATGGCCTGGATGTCTTCCACAGCGATGGGGTCAACTCCTGCGAAGGGTTCGTCGAGCATTATGAATTTAGGATTGATGGCAAGGCAACGGGCAATCTCCGTGCGGCGGCGCTCGCCACCCGACAACTGGTCGCCGAGATTTTTCCTGACTTTCTGCAACCGGAATTCATCCAGCAGGTTCTCGAGTTTTTCTTTCTGCTCCTCCGGGGTGAGGGGTGTCATCTCCAGGACGGCCCTGATGTTGTTTTCAACACTGAGTTTTCTGAAGACGGAGGCCTCCTGAGCCAGATATCCGATTCCGAGCTGGGCGCGGCGGTAGACGGGATCTTTCGTTATATTCTTATCGTTGAGGTAGATGCTTCCGGAGTTGGGACTGATAAGCCCCGTGGTCATATAGAATGTTGTGGTCTTGCCTGCACCATTAGGCCCGAGCAACCCCACAATCTCGCCCTGATGCACATCGATAGAGACGTGGTCTACCACCGTTCGTTTCCCATATTTCTTTACGAGATTGTCGGTGCGCAGAGTCCCTATCGGCTCTTCCTCAATGGCCTCAATGGCAACTACTTCTTCTTCTGTCAGTTCGCGGGGTTCCATCAATTCCGGCCAAAAGAGGGGAGTAGTGAGCGGATATAGTCCGTCAGCAGTTTGATTGCCACACGGTTGTGCCCTCCCTGGGGCACGATGAGGTCGGCATACCGTTTTGAGGGCTCTATGTAGAGCTCGTGCATGGGTTTGAGGGTCTCCTCATAGCGGTCTATCACCATCTGAGGGGTACGTCCGCGCTCTATACAGTCGCGATGGATTACCCTGATGAGCCTCTCGTCGGCGTCGGCGTCTACAAACACCTTTACATCCATCATATCGCGCAGGGGTTTGTCGGCGAGAACGAGGATTCCCTCTACCACCACAACCTCCCGGGGTTCCACGGTCACGGTCTTGGCAAGCCGGGCACAGGTGATGAAGTCGTAGGTGGGCATCTGAACCGTTTTCCCTTCCTTAAGCTGTTTCAGATGCTCGCACAGAAGGGTCCACTCTATGGCAGCGGGCTCGTCGTAGTTCATCTTGAGCCGCTCCTCGAGCGGTATGTGCTTGTTGTCGTTGTAGTAGCAGTCTTGCGGTATTACGGCTACCTCCTCGCGGGGCAGGGAGTCGAGGATGCTCCTCACTACCGTTGTCTTGCCCGAGCCGGTGCCTCCGGCTATTCCAATTATCAACATTTGAATGTCGTGTTAGTTTCAAGTATACTTTTACAACCACAAATTTAGTAAAATAAGCCGAATTTTTATTACCTTTGCAAAGATTTTTTTAGAATTTATTGATGGTTATAGCATATATACGTTCCTTCGGGCGCTATTGCATGTTTCTGGCGCAGGTGTTCCGCATCCCTGACCGATGGAAGGAATTCTTTAAGAAACTGGTTTTTGAAATCAGCAAACTGGGGGTAGGCTCAATTCCTCTGGTTATAATTATCTCCCTCTTTATCGGTGCCGTTATCTGCATCCAGATGACCATCAATATCGTTTCGCCCCTCATACCGTCTTACTCCACCGGACTTGCCACACGCGAGATTCTGCTCCTGGAGTTCTCCTCCACCATGATGTGTCTTATCCTTGCCGGCAAGGTGGGCAGCAATATCGCGTCTGAAATCGGCACCATGCGCGTCACCGAACAAATCGACGCCATAGAGATTATGGGCCTGAACTCTGCTAACTTTATCGTACTCCCAAAGATTATCGGTTTCGTTCTCTTCGTTCCCATACTCTGCGTTCTATCCATGTTTATGGGACTGTTGGGCGGCTGGTTTATCGCAGAGTTCACCACAATGATTACCGTGGAGAACTATGTGTACGGAATCCAGTCATTTTTCAACGAGTGGTATGTGTGGTATGGCATAATCAAGACCCTCTTTTTCGCTTTCATCATCACGAGTGTGGCTGCCTATTACGGCTATTACGTGAAGGGGGGCGCGCTGGAGGTGGGCCAGGCGAGCACGAATTCTGTCGTCTCCAGCTCTATACTTATTCTGCTGGCCGACGTTATCCTTACTAAACTCCTGTTGCAATGATCGAGGCCAGAAATGTAAGCAAGTTTTTTGCGGGTCAGCAGATTCTTTTCGATATCAACGCTACCTTCGAAACGGGTAAGACAAACCTGATTATCGGCCAGAGCGGTTCGGGCAAGACAGTGCTTATGAAGTGCCTTATCGGCCTCTTCCAGCCCGAAGAGGGCGACATTTTCTATGACGGCCGGAGCTTTAAGAACATGAATGCCTCCCAACTGCGCCAGCTGCGTTCCGAAATCGGTATGCTTTTCCAGGGCTCAGCTCTTTTCGACAATGAGACTGTGCTCGGAAATGTGATGTTCCCCCTTAAGATGCTCTCCAAGATGAGCTATCATGATCAGGTGGAGCGCGCACGCTTCTGTATCAACAGGGTAGGACTTGACAATGCGGACAATAAGTACCCCTCGGAGATTTCAGGCGGTATGCAGAAGAGGGTGGCCATTGCACGTGCCATCGCGCTCAATCCCAAATACCTTTTCTGCGACGAGCCCAACTCCGGACTCGACCCCAAGACCTCCATACGTATCGACGAACTGCTGAGCGATATAACCCACGAGTATAACATGACCACGGTGATCAATACCCACGACATGAACTCCGTGCTCGGCATTGGGGAGAATATCGTCTTCATCAACAAGGGACATTGCGATTGGACCGGCAACGACCGCACCATCTTCAAGAGCAAGAGCAAGAGTCTCTATGATTTCGTCTTCGCCTCCAAGCTTTTCCAGGAAGTAAAACAATTCCTGGAGCGTGAATACGAGGCTGAGGAAGATAAATAATTTTCACAGTAAGACCATTCAGAGAAGAAGGTCTGTGAGATGTTTCTCCAGTCTCTCTTTCGCTTCTTCTATCATCACCTCCCTGCCCGTTTCCTTTGAGATTGAGGTTACACCCTGTGAGAGTCCGCAGGGAACGATGCCGCCAAACAGCGAGATATCGGAGCCCACGTTGAGCGCGAGACCGTGCATTGTGACGTGGCGGCTGCAGCGCACCCCGATGGCGCTTATCTTTCTCTCCTCCGGGGTGTCCTTACCAATCCAGACTCCCGTGCGTCCTTCTATTCTTTCTCCATGGATTCCGAAGTCGGCTATGGTGCGTATCACGGCTTCCTCAAGCAGATTTACGTAGTCTTTTACGCCGAGAGAGTGTCGGAGCATGTCGATGATGGGGTAGACTGTCAACTGGCCGGGACCATGATAGGTGATGTCGCCGCCGCGGTCGGTCTCCACGAATTCAATTCCTCGCTTCAGGAGCATATCCTCAGGGAGCAGAAGATGGCTCGGTTTGCCATGTCTGCCAAGGGTATAGACGGGGCGATGCTCCACGAAGAAAATGATGTCTTCGGGGAGCTCGCTGCCGTTTTTTCTGCTTTCTATTCTTTTCCTGAACTCCTCCTGCTGCAAGGCGAGGATCTCACGATAGCTCTGCCGGCAGCGGGGGAGGTAGACTGTTTTCATGCGAGTCCGAGCTGGGCCAGGATGCTTTCCTCCGCTTTGGCAAGTCCGTCGGCGAAGCTGCCGCCTGCCTGGGCAAAGAAGGGTTGGCCTCCTCCACCGCCCCTGATCTCCTTGGCAGCCTCTTTCACTATCTTGCCGGCATGTAATCCCTCTTTTACAAGGTCGTCGCTGAGGAATACGGTGAGCATGGGTTTGCCGGGTGCTGAGAGGGTGGTGCCGATAAAGACTGTCTTCTCAGGATTGGTCTGTTTGATCTTGAAGGCGATGTTTTTCACTACCTCGGGTAGCCTGAGCCCTTTGATGCCGGCCACTTTGATGCCGTTTACTTCCTTGGCGCCCTCGAGAATCTCTTTTGTGAGGTTGGCCTCGCGTTCTTCCATGAAGTCGTCAACACGTTTCTTGAGTTCCGAATTCTCTTTCATGGATTTCTCTACGGCAGCCTTGATGTCTTTGGCATTGCCGAGCAACTGACTTATGTCTCTCACGGTGTCCTGGAAGGAGTCGAGGATGTTTTCCACTCCCTCTCCAGTCACGGCCTCTATCCTCCTGATCCCGGCTGCAATGGAGCTCTCCGAGAGTATGCGCAGCATGCCGATGTTGCCTGTGTTGGCCACGTGTGTGCCGCCACAAAGCTCGATTGAGCTGCCGAATTTCACCACTCTTACCTTGTCGCCGTATTTCTCGCCGAAGAGGGCTATGGCGCCCATCTCCTTGGCCTCCTGAATGGGAGTGTCGCGATGTTCCTCGAGCGGTGTGGCCTGCCTTATCTTCTTGTTTACAAGGTGTTCCACCTTTCTGAGCTCTTCGGGTGTCACTTTCTGGAAGTGGGCGAAGTCGAAGCGGAGCGACTGTGGCGACACGTAAGAGCCTTTCTGCTCTACGTGGGTGCCGAGGATCTCCCTCAAGGCCTCATGCAGCAGGTGGGTGGCGGAGTGGTTGGCCGAGGATGCGTCCCTCGCTTCCCGGTCGATTTTTGCATGTACTGTCCCCGTCAGGTCCTCGGGTATCTCTTTTGTGAGATGAACGCTGACGTTGTTCTCGCGCTTGGTGTCATAGATATTGATTTCCTTTCCGGAGGGGAAGGTGAGCGTACCGCGGTCGCCTACCTGTCCACCCATCTCTGCGTAGAAGGGCGTCTCGGCGAGGATTATCTGGTAAAAGGTATTGCCTTTCTGCTTCACTCGGCGGTAGCGCAACACTTTTGTGTCTGCCTCCGTCCGGTCGTAACCTACGAATTTCTCTTCGCCTTCGCTCAACACTACCCAGTCGTCGGTTTCGATGGCTGCGGCGTTGCGGGCGCGGTCTTTCTGCTTCTTCATCTCTTCCTCAAAGCCCCTGGTGTCGAGTTTGAGTCCTCCCTCACGCAATATCAGTTCGGTGAGGTCGATCGGGAATCCGTAGGTGTCATAAAGCACGAAGGCGTCTTTGCCTGAAATGGTGTCCTTGCCCTGGGCTTTGGCGGCCGCCACGAGCTCCTCAAGCATCTTGATACCGTTTTCAAGTGTGCGCAAGAAGGATTCTTCCTCTTCCTTTATCACTTTTTTTATGAGTTCTTTCTGCGCCACGAGTTCGGGGTATGATTCGCCCATCTCGTCTACGAGGGTGTCCACGAGCTGATAGATGAAGGCCTCGCGCCGTTTCAGGAATGTGTAGCCGTATCTCACGGCGCGACGCAATATGCGGCGTATTACGTATCCGGCCTTGGCATTGGAGGGGAGCTGGGAGTCGGCAATCGAGAAGGCTATGGTGCGAAGATGGTCGGCTATAACCCTGATGGCCACGTCGGTCTTCGCATCCTTGCCGTATTTTTCTCCCGAGAGTTCCTCTATCTTTTTGATGATCGGGGTGAAGATGTCGGTGTCATAGTTAGAGTTCTTCCCCTGCAGAGCCATTGTGAGGCGCTCGAAACCCATGCCTGTGTCGATCACTTTCTTCGGCAGCGGCTCGAGGCTGCCGTCGGCCTTGCGGTCATACTGCATGAACACGAGGTTCCATATCTCGATCACGCGGGGATTGTCTTTATTGACAAGACTGGCTCCGTCTACCTTTTTCCGCTCCTCGTCTGTGCGCAGGTCGATGTGGATTTCGCTGCAGGGGCCGCAGGGACCCGTCTCGCCCATCTCCCAGAAGTTATCTTTGCGGTTGCCGTTGATTATATGGCTCTCGGGTAGGTGGGTGGCCCAGATTTCGGCTGCCTCGTCATCTCTTTTCAAGCCGTCGGGCGCATAACCCTCGAATACGGTGGCATAGAGGCGGTCCGGGTTGAGCTTCAATACGTCTACGAGGTATTCCCAGGCCCAGTCGATGGCCTCTTTCTTGAAGTAGTCGCCGAAGCTCCAGTTGCCCAGCATCTCAAACATCGTGTGGTGGTAGGTGTCGTGGCCCACTTCCTCGAGATCGTTGTGCTTGCCGCTTACCCTGAGGCATTTCTGGCTGTCGGCCACACGCGGATACTGCACCGCCCGGTTGCCCAATATGATGTCTTTGAATTGGTTCATGCCGGCGTTGGTAAACATCAAAGTGGGGTCGTCTTTGATCACCATAGGCGCCGACGCTACTATCTTGTGTCCTTTCTCTTCGAAAAATTTCTTGAATGAATTGCGGATTTCTTTGCTTGTCATTTTTGATATCGTCTTATAGATTTGCAAAATTACTAAATTTACGCTACTTTTGCAAAAGTAATTCCGACAGCCTTTAGAGGCTGACACGCCTACGGTTTGCCGGACTTTTTCTAACTGACCCACAATAAGTTGAAGAGGAAGTTTTATCTCTATAATCCGGAGACCGACAATTTCGAGCGCTTCTATCCCTCGATTAAAGACCGGGCGAGAACCATCTCCATGGTCTTTCTTCTTGGGCTTTTGCTGGCCGTGGGCTTCTATTTTATCCTCTATTATCTTTTTGAGACCCCGACGGTAGAAAACCTTACGGCCGAAAACCGTGAGCTGAAACAGCAATACACCGCACTGGAGCGACGCCTCGGGGCTTCGGTGCGGATGCTCGACGAGATTCAAGACCGCGACTCGAATTTCTATCGGGTGTTGCTGCAGCTTGACCCGGCCACCGAACTCGGTATCAACAGGGAGGTATTTCCCCTTACTCATGCGGTGAACATGCGCAATGTCGGAGACGCCCAGCTCGTCAACAGGCTCAACCAGATGATAGATACCCTCGACCGCGACTTGCTCAACCAGGCCGTGTCGTTCAATACGATACGCGATGTGGCTCTCCACAACCAGCATAAGCTTGAGCATACGCCGGGAGTTCTTCCCATCAACATTAAAGACTATACCATGAGTTCGGGTTACGGCATACGCATCGACCCCGTATATAATACCCATAAGTTTCACGCAGGACTCGACATCGCCGCCGATATGGGCACCCAGGTGTTTGCCACAGCCGACGGTAAGGTGAGGTTTGCGGCAGGCAAGAGCGGATATGGCAATTGCATCGACATCGAACATGGCTACAACTATGTGACCCGTTACGCCCACCTGTCCAAGATTCTGGTACCTGAGGGAAAGACTGTTAAGAGGGGAGAGCTTATCGGCCTCGTGGGTTCCACCGGTAAGTCTACCGGGCCTCATCTCCACTATGAGGTGCTGTTTAAGGAGAAACCACAGAACCCCATCAATTATTTCTTTTTCGACATTTCTCCCGAAGAGTATGCGGAGATGATCGAGGCGGCGGAGAATGCCGGACATGTTATGGACTGATCTTACCCACACCACCATTTTTTTGCGCACCCTATGGAAGAAAAACTCTATTACAGGATAAAGGATATAGCCGAATTTGTGGATGAGAATCCCTCAACACTCCGCTACTGGGAAGATGAGTTTAAGGAACTCGCTCCCAAGCGGGGAGCGAAGGGGAGACGGCTCTATACGCCTAGAGACCTTGAGACCGTGAGGATCATCAAGTTCCTTCTGCGCACCAAGGGGATGCACATTTCCGTGGCCAAGGAGCAGCTGAGCCGCAACTTCCAGAACATTAGCCGGCGTGCCGAGGCTCTCCACGAACTGGAAAAAGTAAGAGAGGGACTGAACATGCTGCTCAAATCCCTCTCAAAACTTTAGAGAATATTATTATTTCACTTCATCTTCTTTGATTTGGTTTGCGTCCGGAGTCTCCTCTGCGGGTTTCTCCGGCTCAGGCTCGGTTTCCTTATAGGCGAGAGCCAGTTTGTCGTCACCATCGGCGTAAGCCACGATTATCTCTCCTGAGGTCTTACCTTCCGAGGTGAGTTTGAGCATCATCTCGGCAAGCTCGTCTTCCAGGTATTTCTGGATGGCCCGCTTGAGGGGTCGGGCACCGAAGTTGCGGTCATAGCCCTTATCGGCGATGAAGTTCTTGGCCTCGGGACTGAGGTTGAGCTTGAAGCCGATAATCTGAAGCCTGTTGGTGAAGTCGCGAAGCTCGATGTCGATGATCCTGTCGATAGAATCCTTCTCGAGGGGATCGAACATTATGATGTCGTCTACCCTGTTGAGGAATTCGGGAGAGAAGGCCCTGTTGAGGGCTTTCTGGATCACTCCGCGGCTCTGCTCCTTGGTGATGGTGTCGGTGTTGAAGCCGACGCCGGCTCCGAAGTCCTTGAGCTGGCGGGAACCAACGTTGGAGGTCATGATGAGGATCGTGTTCTTGAAGTCGATCCTGCGACCCAGAGAGTCGGTGAGGCGTCCTTCGTCGAGCACCTGAAGCAGGATGTTGAATACGTCGGGGTGGGCTTTCTCTATCTCGTCGAGAAGAACCACACTATAGGGTTTGCGTCTCACTTTTTCCGTGAGCTGGCCACCCTCCTCATATCCTACATATCCCGGAGGCGCACCCACAAGACGCGACACTGTAAACTTCTCCATGAATTCGCTCATGTCGAGCCTTATCAGTGAGTCGGTGGAGTCGAAGAGGTATTCCGCAATCCTTTTTGCCAGGAGGGTCTTGCCCACACCCGTCGGACCAAGGAACATGAATGTGCCTATCGGTTTGTTGGGGTCTTTGAGTCCGATCCTGTTTCTCTGGATGGCCTTCACCACCTTCATCACGGCGTCGTCCTGACCTATTACGCTTCCCTTGAGTGCCTGACCCATGTTGACGAGTCTCTCGCCCTCGGCCTGTGCTATCCTCTGGGTGGGCACGCCGGTCATAAGTGCCACTACCTCGGCCACCTTCTCTTCGTCTACTGTTTCACGCTCCTTGTCAAGTTTCTCTTCCCATTCCTTTTCAAGGCGGTCGCGCTCACGCTTCTTGTCGGCCACCTCGTCGCGAAGACGGGCGGCTTCCTCAAACTGCTGCTTCTTGGCAGCCTCAAGCTTGCGGGAGGTGAGGTCGGCAATGTCGGCCTCGAGGTTACCTATTTCCTTGGGCATCTCCACATTGGTGATGATATGAACACGTGAGCCTGCCTCATCGAGGGCATCCAATGCCTTGTCGGGGAAGTTGCGGTCGGAGATGTATCGGTCGGTGAGGCTCACACAAGCCCTGAGGGCGTCGTCGGTGTAATTGACGTTGTGATGGTCCTCATATTTCGATTTTACGTTGCGCAAGATCTCAAGTGTCTCCTCGGCCGTGGTCGGTTCCACAATCACTTTCTGGAAGCGGCGTTCGAGTGCGCCGTCTTTCTCGATGTTGGTGCGGTATTCGTCGAGGGTCGTGGCGCCGATGCACTGCACGTCGCCGCGCGCCAACGCCGGCTTGAGGATATTGGCGGCATCCATCGATCCGGGGGCTCCGCCGGCTCCTACTATGGTGTGGAGCTCGTCGATGAAGAGGATAATGTCCGGACTCTTGGTGAGTTCGTCAACCACGGCTTTAATCCTTTCCTCAAACTGTCCGCGATATTTCGTTCCGGCCACCATTCCTGCCAGGTCAAGGCTGATCACGCGCTTGTTGAAGAGCAGTCGCGACACCTTTTTCTGGTTGATCCTCATGGCGAGACCCTCCACGATGGCCGATTTGCCTACGCCGGGTTCACCGATAAGCACGGGGTTGTTTTTCTTTCTGCGCGAAAGAATCTGAGCCACGCGCTCTATCTCCTTCTCGCGGCCCACCACAGGGTCGAGCCTGCCTTCGGCCGCAGCCTTCGTCATGTCGTAGCCAAACTGGTCGAGGGCCGGTGTGTCCGACTCTCCCGGTTTAGGGTTGGCTTTCTTTTTCTTCACGCTGTCGAAGAAGTCTTTCTCCTCGTCATCGTCTTCACTTTCAGAACTGCCGGGGCCGAACGAGACGGGAGGCACCTGGCTGGAGTCGATGTTTTGGATCGAGATGTCGAAGTTGAGATACTTTTTCTTGAAGTCGTCGAGGAAGGGATTTTCCATCGACTTGGGGTCGTGCATCAGGGCGAGAAGGATGTGCATTCCTCCCACTACGTTGAGCCCCATCTTTCTGGCCTCCACCACGGCAAGCTGAAGGTGGCGGATGGCTGAGGTGGTAATCTTATATTGCTGCTCGAAGAGGGTGGTGCTGTCGCCTCCCGGCTGATGTTCGCGTATCTGGTCCTCAAGGATCATCTTCATGCGCTCAATGGGTACGTTGAGCTGCTTCAGGATCTTGAGGGCATAGTCGTCCTTATCCCTGAGCGAGGCCAGGATGAAGTGCTCGCTGCTGATGAGCGGGCTCCCCAGCTCGTTGGCCACGGCATAGGCCTTCTCGAGTATCGGACGGAATTGATTGGAAAAATCAGGTTTCATTCTTTAAGGTTTTTTAGGCCTTAAAGATTGCAAACTGCGTGCCAAATTCAGAAGAGACTCGCCACGGCGTAGACCCCCAGGGACACCACCCATGCAAGGCAGGTATTGTAGGCCATGGAGAAGACGGAGTATTTCCAGCTTCCGGTCTCACGGGCTATGGCCGTCAGCGAGGCGATGCAGGGGAAGTAGAGCAAGACGAAGGTCATGAACGCAAGCGCGGAGGCGGTGTTGAAGGGGGCTTTGCCCGTCACCGGCGACGGACTTGCTATGCGGGTGGAGAGGGCGTCGGCATCATCGTAGCCTACATACAGCACGCCGAGGGTCGACACCACCACCTCCTTTGCCGCTGCGCCGGCGAAGAGCGACACACACGTCTTCCACGTGAATTCCATCGGCTCCATTACGGGTTGAACGAATTTCCCGATCCTTCCCAATATCGACTCCTCCTGCTGATACTCCGTGAGCAGCAGGGCGTCCACCTCCTCCGAGGTCTTTCCCTCCAGACTTTCCTGAGGCATCTCTGCCATCATCTGCTGTTTCTTAACCTCCGGCACCTCGTTATGGCGAGGGAAGTAGGAGAGGGCCCAGATGATGATGGAGGCCACCAATATTATGCCGCCCATCTTCTGGAGATATTGTCTGGCTTTATACCACATGTCGCGCATCGTGGCGCGCGCCGTCGGCAGTCGGTAGGGGGGAAGCTCCATGACGAAAGGGGTCTCATCGGCCTTAAACCAGAAGCGGCGCAACAGTCGGGCTGTAATCACGGCCACTATGATCCCCAGGAGATAGAGCCCGACAAATACCCACGCGCCGTAATGGGGAAAGAAGGCGCCCACAAGCAATACGTAGATGGGAATGCGGGCCGAACAACTGATGAAAGGGTTGATCAATACCGTTATTATGCGGCTCGACCGACTCTCGATGATGCGCGTCGACATTATGGCGGGGACGTTGCAGCCGAATCCCATCACAAGGGGTATGAACGACTTGCCATGCAGTCCCATCCTGTGCATCAGCTTGTCCATTATGAAGGCCACGCGTGCCATATAGCCGGAATCTTCCATGAAGGAGATAAAGGCGTAGAGTATCAGGATGTTGGGGAGGAATACTATCACACCACCCACACCTCCGATTATTCCGTCGAGAAGAAGGTCTTTCAACGGGCCGTCGGCCATTATGCCGTCAATCTTTACCGAACACCAACCCACAAGGTCTTCTATCCATTCCATGGGGTAGGCACCCACCTCAAAGGTGGCCCAGAACATGAGCCACATCACCAGCAGGAATATGGGAAACCCGAAGAGTTTGTTGGTGACGAAGGCATCAATGATGCCGGTGGTCTTTTTCTCCTCTCCCGTGGAATAGGTCTCTGCCATCGCGCCGGCTATGAATCCGTATTTCTCGGCCGTTACGGCTCCTGTCACGTCCTGGTCGAGCCTGTGCTCTATGCGTGCGGCACCCTCGTCGCGTATCGCCTTGAGCTTCTCATAGTTTGACGCTCCCTCCAATATCCTCTCGGCCTCGGGGTCACGCTCCAGCATCTTGATGGCAAGATAGCGGGGAGAGAAGTGGTGGGTAATGTCGGGGTTACGTTTTATTTCCTCGTTGAGTGCGTTCACCTCCTCCTCAACCTCAGGCCTCATCTTCACGTGGATATGCCGCATGTGGGGCTCGCGAAGCTCATAAACCTCGATTACCGTGTCGAGAAGGCGGTCGATACCCCAGTTGGAGGAAGCCTTGGTGGGCACTACGGGCACTCCAAGAAGTGACCCCAGGAGTTCATAGTCGAGCACGGCCCGGCTTCGTTCCAGCTCGTCATACATGTTGAGCGCTATCACCATGCTTCGGTTCATGTCGATGAGCTCGGTGGTGAGATAGAGATTACGCTCCAGGTTGGACGCCACCACTACGTTTACTATCACGTCGGGGGTCTCCTCGCGGAGATATCGCATCACGTAGAGTTCTTCCGGAGAGTATGCCGACAGGGAATATGTGCCGGGCAGGTCGACTACGTTTATCTCATATCCCTTGTATTTTATTTTTCCCTCCTTGGCCCCTACTGTTACTCCGGCGTAATTGCCTACGTGTTCATGCGCCCCGGAAACGCGGTTGAAGATTGAGGTCTTGCCGCAATTTGGGTTGCCGATGAGGGCGATGTTGATCACCTTGTCTTTCCTGACCCCGGGTTCCTGGCCACCCTCCTCGAATTTCTCAGTGGATGCGTGGGAGACAAGGTGTTCCTGCTCCCACTCGGCGAGAGGCACCACCTCAATAAGGTGGGCCTCGCTTCGGCGCAGACTCACCTCATAGTCCATCAATTTATACTTGATAGGGTCTTGAAGGGGAGCGTTGAGGAGCATGGTAACTTCCCGACCTCTCACAAAACCCATCTCCATGACACGCTTGCGAAACGCGCCATGGCCGAGTATCTTGATTATTACGGCTCTTTCTCCAGAATGAAGGTCGGAAAGTCTCATTTAAAATCAATTCAAATAAACGGTTGAGCCACGATACTTGCTAATCCTTTAGAAATATACAAGTTAGATGGTGAATCAAAACCATTTGTTTTCGATTGCAAAATTAACAATTAAATTTCGTTTAGCTTATTTGAATTCAGTTTAAATAACGCAATATTTCTTCCAAATTTCAGTTTTACCTCCCGGGAGCCTGTTGTAAGTATGTTTTTTGCATTTATCCGCAACAGGCTTCGCAGTTGCTCCCTGAATTGCTAATGTCGCAATTTATTCGTAATTTTGCACATTAAGGTCATGCCGAAAAATGTTCTGGTCATATTGCTGTCGGTGATTGGTTTGGTTGGATTGCCAGCCAAAGCCCAGCCTGCTCCCGCACCCTTCACTCCCAGCAGGGCGCAGAAGGGTGTGGCGATATCCACCGACGTTGTGGCGATTGCATTGCCGGTTTCGGCTCTCACCCTTACGCTCGTGGAGCGCGACTGGAAGGGACTGCTTCAGGGAGTGGAGACAGCCGCTGTAACGGCCGCAGCTACGCTCATACTGAAGTATTCTGTAAAGGAGTGGCGCCCCGACAGGTCAAACCAACACTCTTTTCCTTCGGGTCACACCGCCGTAACCTTTGCAACGGCGGCCTATCTGCAGAGGCACTACGGATGGTGGTATGGCGGTCCGGCCTACGCTCTTGCCTGTTACACAGGGTGGGGTAGGGCATTCTCGAAGAAACATCATTGGTATGACGTTCTGGCAGGAGCGGCTATCGGAGCCGGGAGCGCATATATTTTCACCCGACCATTCGCACGCAAACATGATTTGCAGGTGGCTCCGGTAAGCGACGGCACCAACATCGGGGTCTATACCTCTTTTACATTCTGATTATAATATTGATTTTAAATTTATCTGAAAATATACCTCACCATGAGTGAAAAGACTACATACCTGAAGAAGCGCCGCATGGCGTTTAAATATGCCGGAAGGGGAGTGCAGCGTCTGATAAGGGGCGAGGCTCATGCCCGCATCCACACAATTGCCATGTTTGCCGTTGTAGCCCTCGGTATCCTGCTTCATATAACCCCGACTGAATGGTGTCTGGTGGCGCTCTGCATAGGCGGGGTGTTTATGGCTGAGGCATTCAATACGGCCATCGAAAAACTGGCCGACAGGGTGAGCCGGGAAGAAGACCCGCTTATCGGCGCGGCAAAAGACGTGGCTGCGGGTGGTGTCCTGTTGATGTCGATAGCGGCGGCAGCAATAGGCCTGATAATTTTCCTCCCAAAAATTCTTGTATAAGAAAAATGCTCCGAATTTCGGAGCATTTTTCTTATATTCAGTTCTTTGGAATCATTACCTTACTGCAACCTTCTTGTTTCCCACAATGTAGATGCCGGGGGTAAGAGAAGTCTTCACTGCCTCGAAGTTTACGGCCTTTGCCACGCATACTCCCTGGAGGGTGTAGATGTCTACGAGTCCGTTATCTTCTGTTGCGATACCTTCTACTCGAGTCTCAACATTGTCGTCAAGGGTCACGTTGATCTGTGAAGCGGAGTTGCTTCCGGTTTCGAGCGGAGTAACAGCACCGTTCTTTGCCATCACGAGGTGAAGCGTACCACCGTTTGCAAGGGCGGAGAGGTCGGTTGCGTAAGTGCCTATCGGCTGATATTTCTCATAACCTTCGGGAAGACTTGCGGCGCGACGTTTTGCAAATTCCTTCTCCGAGGGGGAAGTGGTTACGTTCTTGTCCTCACCGGGAGCAGCCTTAGTGGCGTCAATCCAGTAGTATACGTCGGCACCAAACACACCGGGTATTGTGATGACAGCCTCCTTGAGAGCTTCGATAGCCTCCGTAGAGGTAGGATAAGAGAGACCTTTTTCAGCATTCTTGTAGCGGTAGTCGTTGATGTTGAAGATGTCATTTTCGATATCATCCTCGTATTCTTTACCATCTTGAGAAATATGTTTGTGGTGGTAGGAATACTTGTGGTCGAAAGTGGGGTAGATTTGGATGTCGTGAGAAACAGAACTTCCGTTGGTTCCCTCACCGTCGATGTTGAAGATGATTTCCTCGTCGCTGGAGATTGTGATCCTGTAGACGCCGGAGCAGTCAACGGCCAGTTGCAGCGTGGCATAGTTATCAGCGCTACCTTTTACTACCTGTACTGTGGCATTGCCATCGTAGAAACCGTCGCATTTCCTAGAAATGGCAACGCCATTACCGTCATTTGCTGTTACAGAACCGGTTTCCATTATCTCCTCATACATTGTCTTGAGCCAAGGAGTATTGTTCAGGAAATCCACAGTAGCCCAGTTTTCGTCACCCACTGCGCTCACTTCAGCTTTAACGTGATTATATCTGAAGTCTTCGGGAAGCTCAATGAAGTCCTCAAGCGCCACAAAGTTCGGGTGCCAAGCCAGCGGCTCAAAAGCCCCCACATGAGCATAGGTCTCTTCATTACCGTAAACCTGTAATTCCTTTAGTTTAATATCCCAGGTCCTATCGAAAGCTGTCTTAGTTTTTAGTGTAACAAACCGAGCCTCAGTATTACCTACTGAAATCGAACGGTATATTGTTAAACCTCCACCACCGATTTCATTGGTTATTTCGTAAGTTGCGGCTATTTGTTCAAGGGCATTTTCGCCTTTAGAGAGTATTATATCATATTCCATTGCCGTCGCACCTTCCCATACCAGATTGATAAGTTCAATATTGAAATTTTTACCTAAATCAATGGTAAGCTCATGCTCGGTGGTGTTAGAACAATAGAATGTCGCCTGTGACCCAACGTTGTTGTCAGTAACATTTTGAAGATCTACTGCATGTTCACATGCAGTTGGGAGAATGCCAAGAGAAAGATATTTTGCAGAAAGAATAGTTAATGATTTAGAAAGATTCTCGAATGATGCAATTATTGTAGATCTTCCTTTTCCATTCAAGGAAATAAAATTACGATCTAAAACTCCTTCGGCCTCATTATCATTTTCATCAATCTTTACCTCAGGCTTGTTGTCCAATAGATAGTTTCCATTTTCATCCACAATATAAGCGTAGAAAGATACACGTTCTCTTGGATCGACAATAGTTTTATCTGCCTTGAAAAGAATTTCTTTTGGCGTGCCATAGTTTACAGGTTCACTTGCTTTACTGGGATCCATCCAGGAAAATTCTATCCTTGCATCCCCTCCGTCATACATAGGATGTAAGAAGGGTAATATATTTTTCCCTTCATCAAAGGTAGTAGTCGTGGTAAAAGTGTATATGCCGTCTTGGGGAAAAATAGCTCCTGAATATTCTTCAACATTAATTTCATTTACGAAGCCAACCACCTTAGTCCCTTCTCCAGATAATTTCATAGTAACGGTTACGGTTCTATCCGGATTATAACAAAAATCCGCAATGGCAGAAATGGGGAAGCTTCTTCTATCAGTTTTAGGGTCCTCTTCGGGCAAATATGCATTATTGATAAAGCCATTGGCTATTTGATAACTGTGGATTTCCTGCGAAGAATCCCTATCAGTTCTAAAAGACACCTTAACAACCTTAGATGTTATTTCTTCACTATCTATAATAGTTGAGGCCACAAGTGAATGAGAATATTCTGTATTGGCAACAAGATTTGTCAAAGCAATAGGGTTTTCCGTTACTATTGAATCATCAAATTTTACTGTAACTGCATTACCCTCATAACCGTCAGGTAAATCCACTGTATAATAAACGTTTGCAGAAGAAGATGTTATATCGGTTACTTGAGCCGATAAGCCAATTTTGAGGGCTTCATTTACTGATCCGAACAAATAAGAGATTTCCTCATATATTATATCTCCTGTAACTGGAATCCGAAAAGCAAATTTAACTTCATCACCTTCCTTATATGTTCCTTTTGTTGTATATGAAAAGGGGTATTCTGAATTAGAGCTATCAAATTGCATAAATGCTAACGCCTCTTCAAGCCGATCTATTTCGATACTATTATTAAAACCCGGAATGTCACTGGGAGACAAGTTAGCGTAAATGTTAAATGTTTGATCTTCATTTACCACCATCTTATATGAGATGGTGTGGGAATACGGAGTCTCACCTGAAACCTCACCAATATACGTAGTTCCAGCAGGGACATTCCTATTGTAAGGCATCAGCTTAATATTTTTAAAATCAACAGTATAACTTTCGCCGTTAGCAGTGTCATTTAATCCTTTAAATACCGGGGCGAAGAAAAAATTAGTTATATTGGGATCGTATCCTTGATAATTATTTATAATATTATTGTAATTTTCATTCAGAGATATCTTAACAGTATGCCAGTCTCCGTCACGTACAAAGTCAAATAGAGGTTCATCTGGTATACCATTAATGCTAACTTTCATGTGAAAATTAAAATCGGCATCAGACCTTACGTCGAAAACTATATCATAGTTTCCTTCTACAACTTCAGTTAAATCATCCTTGGTACCTAATCCAAACAAAGCATAGGGCGAATTTTTTTCAATTGTAACAGAATAATAGGATTCACCGTTTTCGCTCAAAATTTGATGTTGAGCATATGGTTGGTCAACTTGTACAATCTCAACAGGTGTTGAATTATCTATTCCCTGTTCAGATGGCCAGAGACAATAAACCTTACCAGAATCCTGGGCGCCTGCGGAGGCTACTCCGCAGAGCAGGAAGACTAATGCGTAAAATAATTTTTTCATAATTATTAGGTTTTTAAAGTAGTTTTTTCCTATACAAATGGAACGCAAAGTTAATTGTTTTCACCCGTTTAACCAAACTTTTTTACTCTACATTGACTCTACAACCCCTCATAAAACCTCCACTGTAAAAAAATTGACAGATAATTACAGTTATTGTAATTATATATCAAAATTTTCACATCAATTGAGTGAAAAAATTCAGCCAACCGATTAAAGTTCTACAGTAAGGCGCAGGTTGAACTGGCGGCGCGTAAGGTAGTTGGGGACGGCATACTGGATGTCATTGACGTCGGTGACCCAATAGTAGCTGCTGACGTTGGAGATGTCGAAGAGGTTGAATACGTCGAAAGCTACAGTGATGTTCTTGAAATGACGCCAGAAATTGTAGGGCCTTACTCCATCTTTCGTATATCCAACAAGCTGATAGCTCAATCCTATGTCAACCCTCTTGTAGGCCGGCGCACGGAAATAGGAGATATCTCGACTCACGTGCGGCGCCGTCATCGTCAGTCCGTCGGAGAAGATACCCCTCAACGCAAACTTCAATTTCGGGAATTTTGGGAAATAGTCGGTGAAATATAGTCCTACGGAATAACGCTGATCGCTTGGCAACGGCACATTCTTACCGTTGATGTTCTGGTTCGTCTTCATCAACGAGAAGGTGATCCAGGAGTCCGTACCCTCCACAAACTGCCCGAAGAGTTTCATGTCGAGTCCCATTATATAACCCTTCGAGTCGTTGATGCCTGAATAGTTGATTTTCAGATTGTCGTATTCATAGGAAATGAGCCGCGCAAGATTCTTGTAATAAGCCTCTCCCGTCAGTTTGAAAGGCCTGTTCATCATTCTGAACGTATAGTCTGCTCCCAGTACCACCTGAATGCTCCGTGGCGACTTGATCTTGTCGTTTAGAACGATATACCCGTTTCCCAAGTCATCCTCCAAGGCCATCCGGTATTCCTTGTAGAAAGGCGACTGGTAATAGATACCGGTTGCGATACGGTATGTCCACCTTGTAAAATTCATCGGGGAGACACTGAAATTAACCCTCGGCGAAACAAGAAACTCCTTATTGAAATCCCAATACGAGAACCTTACACCCGCATTGAGCGTCATATACGCGAAATTGTTGCTCAGGTAGACGGCATCCTCAAGATAAAACGCAAGCCTGTTGTTGGCAATGTCCTGTTTCGACGACATGTTGTAGATAAGGTGCACGCCTTCAGGTGCCGTGGGGAGAGAATAACCTGCCGAGTCGCGCCATTCCCACTCCTTGGTGCGGTCGTGGAATGCCTCATGCTGGAAACTGATGCCGTAGCTGAAGTTGTTGGCCCTCACGGCCGAGGTTCCCTTCAGAGCAAACTGAATCACACTCGCGCGCAACCTGTTGCGCGAATGCTCCATGTATTTTCCCACTCCCAACTCTCCACCTACCGACTCCTCGCCACCTGTGCCGGCCTGATCGAGCCAGTACTCGCCTGAAATGTCGTAACTCACCAACTCGTTGGTTAGGAAGGCCGACAGCGACGCTCCTATGGTGTTGGCCCGGTTTATCTTATACAGGGCTGAGAAGGTGCCGAAGTATGTCTCGAATTTGTCTTTCTCGTCGCCGTCGAAATAAACCTTAAACGACTTTGCATCGCTCGTGGTGCCGAAGGTGGTTTCACGGTCGGCCGGTTTGAAGTTATAATGGTTGAGCGATATGTTGCCCAGCAGGTTGAACGTCAGCTTGTCGTTGGGTTTGAAGTTGATATCGGTCTGATAATCAAAATAGAGGGGGTCGTACTCTCCACGTGTCTCGAGCGACGACAGCAGGGAGTTGTTTTTCTTCAACCGCACGCCATGTAGCTGGGAAAACTTGCCGGAGTTCTGGCCGAATGAGAGGGAGCCGCCCATCAGCGACACACTGGCCCCGAATTCAATGGCCTCCGGTTCTCGGTAGGTGATGTCGAGTGCCGAAGACATCTTGTCGGAATAACGGGCCGGAAAACCGCCGGTAGAGAATTTGATGTTGCCCACCATATCGGGGTTGATGATGGAGAGCCCTTCCTGCTGACCGCTACGCACGAGCTGTGGACGGTAAACCTCCACACCGTTGATGTAGACAGAGTTCTCGTCAAACGATCCGCCGCGCACAGAATACTGCGAGCTCATCTCGTTCGATGAGTTCACCCCGGCCATCGTCTGAAGCATCGCTTCCACCGACCCTCCGGAAGCATCTGGAGAAGTCTTGAGACTCTCCGTGCCTATGTTCTGCATCCCGTTGACGTTGTCGCGGAATCCCACTACCTCCAGCTCGTCGAGCACCTGCTCATCCGTATATAGTCTTACATTCAGGGTGACGTCGCCTTTGGGCTCTATAAGTTGCCGCTTCACCTCCTTGAAACCTATGCAGGAGAATATGACGTCTATGGTGTCTTTAGGTGCAACGGTGAGCGAATACAGACCCTGAAGGTCGGTGTTGGTGCCGATTGCCGTACCGGCTATCCTCACCGTCGCAAATTCCACGGGTTTATCCTCACCGTCGATTACCTTACCCGAAATCTTTACATTTTCTCCTCGGGCAATGATGACGGCAAGTGATACAATTAACAATATGAGCGTTCTTGGCCACTTCATACTGTTATTTAACGCAGAGGGCGACTCGTTTAGTGCAACAGACCACAAAAAAGGTCTGAAGAGAACCTCTCCAGACCTTTTTTATTCTTAGGCTGATTATTCAGCTCTTGATTATTTCACAATCACTTTCTTGCCACCTACGATATAGAGACCGGGAGCGAGAGCTGCCTTCACCTCGTTGAAGTTGGCGTTTTTGGCTACGCTCACGCCACTCAAAGTGTAGATGTTAACGTTGCTGTAGTCGGCGTCTACAGTCTGAACAGCATTGTCAGGTTCGTCGCCGGGCTCATCTCCGGGTTCGTCACCGGGTTCATCACCAGGCTCGTCACCGGGCTCGTCACCGGGCTCATCACCGGGTTCGTCGCCGTTGCCTTCTTTCCAGAAGTATACGTTGGCAATGTAGCAGGTGGCACCGTTGCCCTGGTCAAACTTAATCTGGAACACCTCGTCAAGGTCAACTATGTCTGACCATTCGGAGAGAGCAACGTCGTATCCGTTCCATTCGTTTACATTCACTGATGTCATCGCAAGGCTATTTTCCTTTGTTACACCACCCTTGTTGCTGATGGGAGTGAAGCCGAAGGTCGTGAAGGCGCAGGGCCAGAAGTCAACGTGCATATAGTCATAATCGGATACGTTGATGTTGTTGTTAAGCTCCCAGCCAAGGTAGTTGAAGTTTACAAGTTTGTAAGCCTCACCCGTGCCGATGGTTTCTAATGTAGCCTCCGTGTTCTGTCCCCACCAACCTATATTGAAGGTCGTGGCGGGAGTATAAGCGGTCGAGAAGAGGGAGAGTACGTTGGCAGCTTTCTGGGTGGGAACGGGTACGGAAGTCGGATCCTTCTGCTCGGGGGCTGCGGGAGCTTCCCAATCATCGTCCATGTTGACATACTGAATGTTGTTGATATACATCTTGGAGGATTGGTCGCCGTTCGTGAGGACGAGACTGAATACATACCCGGATCCGTTACTTACATTTTTATTCCATGCATCACTTACCGTCGGGAATAACTGAGCGATGTCAAGATTGACGCTATTCCACTTTCCGGAATTTTCTGCGGTTATAGTACATAAAGTATATTCCCCTGCGGCCTTGACATTACTATTTTCTTCTGCAGTAAGCTTGATGGTATAGGTACCTACACCTTCGCCCCACCAATCGAATTTCAGCGTTGCGGAATGAAGCGTACCCAAGATAGGTTGGCCAAACACGTTGGGGCCTGAAAGAAGGAAACCTGCGGAAGCATCGGTATATCCGTTTGCGCCGCCTTGTGGTGTAAATTCGTATACCTGTCCGCCCTCGCCACTGCCGTATGTGGGGTTAGGGGCCGTCAATGAGGATGAACAGTTCCACCAGGGGTAATACTGAACTTTCTGGTTGAGTGATCCTTCAGAATATACCCACATGGATCCCTGTGCATAGCTTGCGCTCGCTGCAAGCAGCGCAACACTAAGTGATAGTAAAAATTTTTTCATATTTATAGGTTTATGTTAGAAATATATTGTCGCAAAATTAATAATTTTTTTGTTAATTTTGCATTATGTTTACCGCTTCACAGAAAAAAAAGGAGAATATAGCAGAGTATCTCCTCTATATGTGGCATATCGAAGACCTTATTCGTGCCAACCAACTCGACATTGACAGGATTGACCGGAATATCATCGAAAAATATACGGGCCTATCTGACGAAGATACAAAAAAACTCCAAGAATGGTATGAGAGTCTCATCGACATGATGCGACGGGAAGATGTGGCAGAAACAGGCCATCTGCAGCTTAACCGTAATGTGCTTATTCAGCTCGATGACCTTCACCGCCGACTGCTCGCAGACCCAAAATTCGCCGATTATTCCACCGAATTCTATAAGACACTCCCGTTTATCGTGGAACTCCGGGCCAAAGCCGGCGAGAATAAGGCCGGTGAGATCGAAACGGCCTTCAATGCCCTCTACGGTCTGATGATGCTGCGCCTCTCCGGTAAGGAAATATCTCCGGAGACACTGCTGGCCACCCAACAGATCTCACGTTTCCTCGCACTCCTCTCAAAATATTATAATCTTGACGCCAACAACGAGTTATGGAAATAAATAAAGAGATAGAACGACGGAGAACCTTCGCCATCATATCACACCCGGATGCCGGGAAAACCACTCTCACCGAAAAACTCCTCCTCTTCGGTGGGGCGATACATGTGGCAGGGGCAGTGAAAAGCAACAAAATCAAGAAAACCGCCACCTCCGACTGGATGGAAATCGAGAAGCAGCGCGGCATCTCCGTGGCCACCTCCGTAATGGGCTTCGAATATGAGGGATACAAGATCAATATCCTCGACACCCCGGGCCACCAGGATTTCGCCGAAGATACCTTCAGGACACTGACGGCCGTTGACTCCGTAATAATCGTGGTCGACGCAGCCAAGGGCGTTGAGCGACAGACACGCCGACTGATGGAGGTATGCCGGATGCGGAACACCCCCGTCATCATTTTCGTCAACAAAATGGACCGCGAAGGTAAGGATCCGTTCGATATTCTCGATGAATTGGAGAAAGAGCTGCAGATTCGCGTTCGTCCTCTCTCGTGGCCAATAAATATAGGCGCTAAGTTCAAGGGCGTCTACAATATCTACGAACATACCCTCGATCTCTTCACCCCTTCGAAACAGACAGTGACGGAACGTATCCAGTTATCTGATATCAATTCTCCGGAAATCGACAGGCTCGTAGGAGAAGACGACGCAACAAAACTGAGGGAGGATATGGAGCTGATCGACGGCGTCTATCCCGAATTCGACAAGTCGGAGTATCTTAAAGGCGAAGAGGCTCCTGTATTTTTCGGTTCAGCGCTCAACACCTTTGGCGTGAAGGAATTGCTCGACTGCTTCGTGAGAATAGCCCCTTCTCCCAAGCCGGTAGAAACCAAGGAGCGGGAGGTAAGGCCCGAAGAACCCGAATTCTCCGGCTTCGTGTTTAAGATCCATGCCAATATGGATCCCAACCATCGCTCCTGCATTGCCTTCGTAAAGGTATGCTCCGGTAAGTTCGAACGTAATGTCAACTATAAGCACATGCGCTCCGGCAAGATGATGCGCTTCAGCGCTCCAACGGCTTTCATGGCCCAAAAGAAAAGCGTGGTAGACGAAGCCTATCCGGGCGACATAGTGGGTCTGCCAGACACGGGCAACTTTAAAATCGGCGACACACTGACCGCCGGCGAAAACCTCAATTTCAAGGGTCTTCCGTCATTCTCTCCCGAGATGTTCAAATATATTGAAAACGACGACCCCATGAAGGCCAAACAGCTCGACAAAGGTATCAGGCAACTGATGGACGAGGGTGTGGCCCAGATGTTCACATCACAATTTAACGGCAGGAAGATTATCGGGACCGTGGGTCAGCTGCAGTTTGAAGTGATCCAATACCGGCTGCTCCATGAATACGGGGCACAGTGCCGCTGGGAACCGATCTCACTCTATAAGGCCTGCTGGATAGAGAGCGACGATAAGGATCAGCTGGAACAATTTAAGAAACGCAAACATCAGTTTATGGCCACTGACAAGGAGGGCAGAGACGTCTTTATGGCCGACTCCAACTATGTGTTGCAGATGGCCCAGAAAGACTTTCCGGCCATCAAATTCCATTTTTCCTCGGAATTCTGATCACCGAGACCCTCGAAATTTCAGGAGAGACACAGCATTACTCATTCAGAGCTCTGCTCATCACGATGGCGGAGCTGAGAATGGGTTGCGATCCTAGCGACATCTCAAACGTCCGTCGGAATGAACGGTAGCTTTCCGCTGCAAGCAGGGTAGGAGTCTCAACCTCCTCCTCTATACTTTTTATTATGGCCGTCTCCCCGTACTTTGCCTCATGAGCGAAGGCAATGTCGAACCGCGACAGGAGATGAGTGTCGAAATCTGCCAACGTAAACTGATTGAGAAGTATGGAGATGTATCTCACCGTGTTGACATGGCGATAGAAATCCAGGTCGCAATATTTGAACACGTACTCCGTCACCTTCTGAGGAGTGAAGGGTCGGTGACGTCTTAGTCCGGGTATCGGACACGCGGAGCCGTCGATCAGTTCGGCAGGCACATGCTCACCTCCCGTTCCCACGCTCTGGTGAGTAGTAAGGTCGATAATCATCCAGATGGTGCGGGCATACCCGAGCGTCTCGCCGCTTTTTGTGGTGAAACTGAAGCATCTCTCCGAGAAATGTGCGTTCCAGCTCTCGATCCAGGTCTTTACCACATATGCCTCGCCTGTCAGCGGCCAGCGCCTCATCTCAACCGAAAGGCGCGAGAGCACCCACCCCCGGCCAAGGGGCTCGAGCTTCAAAAAACCTATCCCAAGCTGGTTGGCATGGTCGGTGGCCACATCTATAAGCTGTGCCACAAGCATCGTGAGCGGCAATTGCCTGTTGGCGTCACTTTCGCTCGGCTTTACAAGATATTCCCGGCTTAATGTACTTTCAACCATTTATTTTTCAATGATATAATCCACACAGGCCCGTGACTCCTTGCAATCCTTGATAATGGAGGCAGCAGCAAGATGAAGCGGGTGAGAGGAATATGTGTCGAGATCTTCCCAATTGTCAACCACAGCTGTGAGCACCAGATCCCAGTCTTCCGCCGGATTGACATTCAATCCAACTTCCATACTCCTGAGACAGTCAATCCGGCCGGGAAGTGCGAGTAATGCATCCCTGAACTGCGAGGCCTTATCTTTCCTTAATTCGACCGGGCCTTTGAGTTTAAAGGTAACAATATGCTTTATCATTTTCAATCTCCATATAATCTGATGCGGGCCTGAGCAACCTTTTCATCCGTGATATAGTCATCGTATTCCATCAGCTTGTCGATACAGCCGTTAGGCGTAAGCTCAATGATGCGGTTGCAGACGGTCTGGATAAACTCGTGGTCGTGGCTCGACATCAGTATCACACCCTTGAAGTTCTGGAGAGTGTTGTTGAAAGCCTGGATGCTCTCAAGGTCAAGATGGTTGGTGGGCGAGTCGAGAACCAGCGTGTTGGCATCGAAGAGCATCATGCGCGATATCATACAGCGGATCTTTTCACCACCGGAAAGCACACTGGCCTTCTTGAGCACCTCCTCGCCGCTGAAGAGCATCTTGCCGAGAAATCCCTTCAGGTAGATTTCAGAAGAATCGTTACTCCACTGGCAGAGCCAGTCTACGAGGTTGAGGTCGGTATTGAAAAAGCTGCTGTTGTCGAGGGGAAGGTATGCGTTGGTGATGGTCTGGCCCCACTCGAACGTACCCGCATCGGCCTTTCGGTTGCCCATGATTATCTCAAACAGGGCTGTCATGGCTCTCGGGTCGCGACTGAGGAACGCCACCTTTTCGTTTTTCTCAATCTGGAAGTTGATATTGTCGAAGAGCACCTCTCCGTCTATACTGGCCTTGAGGTCTTTCACCTCGAGAATCTTGTTGCCAACCTCGCGTGCCGGAGTGAAGATGATGCCCGGATAGCGCCGCGACGAGGGCTGGATCTCCTCCACATTGAGTTTCTCAAGCATCTTCTTGCGGCTGGTGGTCTGCTTACTCTTGGCCACGTTGGCACTGAAACGCTGTATGAACTCCAGGAGCTCCTTGCGTTTCTCCTCCGCCTTCTTGTTGGCGGCCTGCTGTTGCCGGAGGGCAAGCTGCGACGACTGATACCAGAAGCTGTAGTTGCCTGCGAAGAGGGAAATCTTGTTATAGTCTATGTCGAGGGTGTGGGTGCTTGTGGCGTCGAGGAAGTGACGGTCGTGGCTCACCACCAACACCGTATTCTCGAAGTTGGAGAGATAGTCTTCGAGCCATGCCACAGTCTCAAGGTCAAGGTCGTTGGTTGGCTCGTCGAGAAGCAGGTTGTCGGGGTTTCCGAACAGGGCCTTTGCCAGAAGCACGCGCACCTTCTCGTTGGCCGAGACGTCGCGCATCAGCATATAGTGCTTGTCTTCCTTTATGCCGAGACCGCTAAGCAGGGCAGCGGCGTCGCTCTCGGCGTTCCAGCCCTCGAGCTCTGCGAATTTCTCCTCCAACTCAGCGGCCTTGATGCCGTCTTCGTCTGTGAAATCGGCTTTTGCGTAGATGGCGTCTTTCTGCTGCATGATGTCCCACAGCACCGTGTGGCCGCGAAGCACCGTCTCTATCACGGTGCAGTCGTCAAACTCGAAGTGATCCTGGCTCAATACGGAGAGTCGCTCGCCGGGTCCGAAGGTTACCGTTCCCGCCGTAGGTTGCAGCTCGCCCGAGAGTATCTTCATAAGCGTGGACTTACCGGCGCCGTTAGCCCCGATCACGCCATAGCAGTTGCCTTTGTTGAACGTGAGATTAACGTCTTGAAACAGAGTTCGCTTCCCGAACTGCATCCCAAGATTATTTACCTGTATCATTTTATTAGTTGAGTGTCTGGTTGGAATATGTGAACACCACGAGTGCGTTCTCTGTATCGAGTTCCATCATCGTCGGCATAATGATATAGGGGGTGAGCGCCGTCACTGCCGTCATCACACTCCCCGTCTGCACGTCGGTGTAGTCTTCTGTCGAGAGGGTCACCGGCACGAGGGTGAACTCCACGTCATCGTCAGTGATGTTGTCCTTCCCCTTGGCTTTCAGGTTGACTATGTATTCACGCATAGAGCTGAAGGGGTAGGTGTAGTTGTCGCTCGAGAAAAGACTGTAGAATGATGTCTTGTTGTCAGGCAGCCGTCCGTCCGAGAAAAATTCGTCAAGTTCCGAGGTCTTCACCATCACCAGTGCCGGAGGGAGTCCGATACCGTAATCGTTGGGAATGAGACGGGCCGGGATCGAAAATTTCATATTGTTGATCACACCCATGTCGTATTTCTCTTCCCAATAATCCTCCAGAATTTCCTCAGCCGGGAATCGGAAGGATACCGTGTAGCCTCCGGGGGTAGTGATGATGCTCTTGCCCTGGGCCACCATGTTTTTCAATTTGTCGGAAGGCTCGTAATCGATATTCACGCTCGAGAGCACCTCCGGAGCAGTGGTAAAGAGGCATACGGAGTCGGCCTTCTGTTGCGTCACGATGGTGGCGTTGCCGTCGGAATCTGTCTGGGCAGACTGAACTGTTTTCGGGAAATAGGCGTAGATCGAGGTGGACTGCACCGGGGCGATACATCCCTTTCCGAATGAAGGCTCCACGAAGATACCGGGCCAATATTCGGCAAATTTCTGCGGCCATACGAAGATGTCGGGGTCTGTCTTGTAGGCGTTGAACACGTCCTTACCGAATTCTACCGGGAGCTTGGCCCTGATGCTTACCGTAGCCTTATTAACGAAGGTGGTATCCGTATATGAATATCCCGAGAGGGTATAGCTCTTGGAGGCAAGCGGTGAGGAAGAGTCGTAATAACCGGTAGGGTCGAAGTTTGACGAGATGTCGGCCGGCAACTGTTTGGTGAGCGAGTAAACGCGCATCTGCTGCGGCGCCACACTGTCTCCCGTGATGTAATTCTTGGGAACGGTCAGTATCAGCTTTACTGAGTCTACGTTTTCAGCAGTGATGGTGTCCGGCACGTTAAGTGTCTCCGAGGGGAGAAACTGCGTCACGTATGAGCAGTCGAGACTGCCATACTCCGGAACCCTAACGGAACCCAGAAGCAGATATGCCGACCGCGACTCCAGTGCCGGAGCCGCTACCGTGTGCCCTTTCAAGTCGTATCTCAGGGAATCAAGACTGATGGCAACCTCTGAGGATGAGATGGAGCCGCCGATGCCGCTCACCTCGTCTTCACATGCTGTAAGTAAAAGCGAAACAGTTGCGAGAGCAACTGTCAAGCCTGATATTATTCTATTTCTCATCTGTCAATTGCTTGTAAAACTCCGAAATGGCCTTCCCGTTTTCGTCGAGTGCCGAGTATTTCAGCACCGGAATTCCGAGTTTTTTAACCCTGTCGGAGAGGGCCCTCGGGGGGTCAGGCATGTGGAATATCACGCCGTCGGAGTTGTCTATTGCTATGGCGTGAAGAAGATTCGTGTCGAGTTTCATGCTCTCGTAGGGCTTGACGCTCTCCTCGTCAAATTCTTCTTCACGAAGTTTTCTGAAAAATTCTTTGTTTAGTCCGCCCGACACCTCTCCCGGAAGCACCGAATAGATTATCTTGCTTTTAAGATAGGTGGACTCGCGTGAATATTTCTTCTTGAGATAGAAGGGGAGAAGGGCTGAAAACCAGCCGGATACGTGCACTACGGCCGGATCCCAAAGGAGCTTCTTTACGGTGTCGGCCGTGCCGTGGGCAAAGTATATGATGCGTTCGTCGTTGTCTTTACGGTTGCTCCCTATGGGGTCCACGTCTTCTGCGCTCTTGGTGAAGTAGTCGTCGTTGTCGATAAAGTATACCTGGATGCGCGAGGGCTGAAGTGACGCAACCTTGATAACGAGCGGATGGTCGCCGTTATTGATCGGAATGTTGATTCCGCTGAGCCTGATCACCTCGTGGAGCTGGTTTCTCCGCTCGTTGACCTGACCGAACTTGGGCATGAAGGTGCGCACCTCATACCCGTAAGATGCAATCTTCTGCGGAAAAGTCTTATCCATGGTAGGTTCGTCTACCGGCAGATAAGGGTAAATTTTATTTGTAACCAATAATAGCTTTTGTTTTGCCATGCTCGTACAAATTTTTGCAAAGTTACAAAAAATTCCGCAATTTTGAAAATCAGAGTGAAAATCAGTCAGTAAGCAACGCGAAATCAATCACCTCATTTACCATCTCCACGTAATGGAATTTCAGGCCTTTCGTATATCGCCTGTCGATATCCTCAATGTCACGTCTGTTCTTCCCCGACAGGATGATGTCGGTATATCCGGCCCGTTTGGCAGCCAGGATTTTCTCCTTGACACCGCCTACGGGGAGCACCTTGCCGCTGAGCGTCACCTCACCGGTCATTGCCACCTTGTCGCGGGTCTTCCTTCCCGTGAAACTTCCGGCTATCGAGGTCACCATCGTGATTCCCGCTGACGGTCCATCCTTGGGCACTGCTCCTTCGGGAACATGAAGGTGCACGTCGGTAACGGCAAACCTCTCTGCCTCTATCCCAAGACTTTCGGCATGCGCCTTGACCCATTGAAGGGCGATGGTGGCCGACTCTTTCATCACGTCGCCCATATTCCCCGTCAGGGTAAGTACTCCCTTTCCCTTGGATAGCGACGACTCGAAATATAGTATCTCGCCGCCCACGGGTGTCCAGGCCAACCCGGCCACAACTCCCACAGGCAAACTGCCCTCGAATTTCTCAGGCAATATATCTTCCTTACCGAGCAGGCTCACCAGGAGCTTGCGGTCTATTTTCTTCGGGAAACGGACTCCGCGGGCCTTTTTTACCGCGAGCTTCCTCAGCGCCTTTGCTATCATCTTCTCCATTCCCCTTACACCGCTCTCGCGGGTATAAGACTCTATGATGGCCTGCAAGGCGTCGTCGGTAAACGTTATCTCGTCTTTTGCAAAACCGTGATTCTCCAACTGCTTGCTCACGAGATGGCGCTTCCCTATCTCTATCTTCTCTTCGGGCAGATACCCCGAAATCTCTATCACCTCCATCCTATCGAGCAGCGGCTTCGAGATTGTGGAGAGATTGTTGGCCGTGGCTATGAAAAACACCTTTGAGAGGTCGTAGTCCACGTCAAGGTAGTTGTCGTGGAAACGGGAGTTCTGCTCGGGGTCGAGCACCTCCAGAAAAGCCTGGGCCGGGTCGCCGCGATGGTCGTTGCCTATCTTGTCTATCTCGTCGAGCACAAACACGGGATTGTTGGTCTTACATTTGGCCAACGAGCTTATGATACGTCCGGGCAAGGCGCCGATGTATGTGCGCCGATGTCCGCGTATCTGCGTCTCGTCGTGCAGTCCTCCAAGCGACACTCTCACATAGTCCCTTCCTATAGATTCGGCTATCGACTTGCAAAGCGATGTCTTGCCAACACCCGGAGGTCCGTACAGACAGATTATCGGCGACCGCATGTCGCCCCTGAGTTTGAGCACGGCCATGTGCTCCGTAATCCTCTCCTTTATCTTCTCCAGTCCGTAATGGTCGCGGTCAAGGTCTTCGGCCAGTTTGTCAAGGTCTATTTCCGATTCCGCAACATTGTTCCACGGCAGGTTCAGGATGGTGTCGAGATATGTGTACTGCAGCGCATAATCGGGAGTGGTGGGATTGAAACGGTTGAGTTTGGCAAGCTCTTTCTCGAAGAAATGAGCCGTCTCCTCGTTCCAGTTCTTCTTCTTAGCGCGCTCGCGGAGAGAGTCCACGTCGCTCGAGGAATCATCTCCTATCTCCTGCTGTATCTGCCTGATCTGAGTGCGCAGAAAATGTTCTTTCTGCTCGCTGTCGAGCTCTGCTGCAGTGCGCGCATAAATTTCCTTCCTGATCTCTATCTGCTCCTTGATAAGCTGCATGATACCAAGCAGTTTTTCAGCACGCTTGTAAAGGTCGGCTTCCATGAGCAAGGCAACCCTGTCGGTATACTCCACCGGTGAGGTGATGATTATAAAGTTCAGATATACCCGCGGATCCTCGTGCAGTTCCTTCGGAGGGGCCATCTGAATCTTGGCAACCTCAGAAAAGTATTCCTTTACATATTCATACACTTCTTCAAGCATGTGCATTATGGCGAAGAAACCCTTTGAATTCTTGCTGTTAAGCCTGTCAGGGGCTGCCTTTACATGCCCGGTGTAGAGAAGATTGTCTATCTTTTGCTCGGGGAAAATCCTGAATCTCTCATTTCCTATCAAAAACGCGTTTTTAGTGCCGTCGGGTAGTTCCACAACCCTCACCGTCTTTACCTCAACTCCGTAGTGACACAGGTTGTCGAAATCGGAAGGTGCCTTGGGGTCGGCAAGGGGTGTGATGTAAAGCGGAATGTCATTCTCCATCGCAATCTTGAAAATGCGTTCCTCATCCTCGTGACGGATAGAGTAAGGGAAGGGGACTCCCTGAAACGGTACACCCGCGTCGGTTGCTATTATCTGAGCGTTGTTTCTGCTTAAACGTTTAACTGCCATATTAAAGAAAATTATGCAAAATTACTAAAAAATCGGTAATTTCGCATTATGAAATCTTCCGATCCCTCCGCCAAATATATCCTAAAACCTCTATCTCCGTTCAGATTCAAACAGTTTGAGGTTTCCCATTCCCAAAGCAGCATGCGTGTGGGAGTCGACGGCGTGCTGATTGGAGCCTGGGGAAAGGTGGTTGGCATTCGGGGACTTGATGTCGGTACGGGCTGCGGTCTTGTGGCCCTGATGGCGGCGCAGAGAAATGCCTCCTGTCGTGTCGATGCCATCGACATAGACGAGGCCTCGGTTGCCGAGGCTGATGGAAACTTCCGGAGGTCGGAGTGGCAAGACCGCCTCGTTACCTTTAACGCCGACCTGTTCGATTTCGAGCCGGAAGACCGCTACGATTTCATTCTCTCCAATCCGCCTTTCTTCAGTTCGGGGATTTCCCGCCCCCTTACAGCCAGGGAAAAGGCCCGACATCAAGGCGACATGACCCCTGAAATGCTCATGAAAGCCATATCCTGTCTTCTCAAACCGGATGGAACATTCTCGCTGATCGTGCCCTTCGATCTTTTTGAACACTACAGGCAAGCCGCGGAAAACCATGGCCTGACATTGCTCAAAAAATGCACGGTGGCAAATTCTCCGGATAAAAAACCAAAAAGGATTATGCTTGCTTTCCTAAAGGCGGAGGCATCCGTCTCCCCAACTGAAGAAACACTCTTTATTCGCGACGGCCTCGGGAATTATTCCGAAGCCTACAAAACCCTGACCCGAGACTTTTACCTGAACTTTTAGGATCCGCCCCGGTCTGCACCGAAATCCTTAATCGTCGTTGAGGTCCTCCTGCGCCTCATATTTATTGCGCAGAAGGTTGATGAGCATCACTATGGCATGGTTGGTGGCGCTCTCTATCACCTGGTTTCTGTCGCCCTCGAAATGCTTGCATTCCGCCACAAGTTGTTCCCCATACTTCACGGCAATCCAGACGGTGCCCACAGGTTTTGATTTCGTGCCCCCTCCAGGTCCTGCTATTCCACTCGTGGCGATGGCACACTCCGTATGCATGAGCTTTGACACACCACAGGCCATTGCCTCAACAACGGGTCTGCTCACCGCTCCATGACGTGCAATCTCGTCTCTTGACACTCCCAACACCTGCGCCTTGACATCGTTGCTGTAGCTCACAACACTCCCCATAAAGTAGGATGAACTCCCGGCCACCTGTGTTATCTTGTGCGCGATATTGCCTCCCGTGCAACTTTCAGCGCTCGACACCGTCAGCTCGTGTTCCTTGAGGGCATCTCCAAGCACCTCCGCTATCGTCTTGTCTTCCGTCGCCAATACATCCTGCAGGAATATGCTGTGCAGAGTCTGGTGAAACTTGTTCATCTTGAATCGCAGAAGCTCCACACCCGAATTTATGCCCGTAAGCGTAATCTTGGTCACAAGGTCGGAATTGTCTACCGTAATCCGTACGTATTCCGGGAGCTGGCTCTCGAAATGCCGGATTATCTTGGTTAGTTCCTGTTTTGTGTATCCATAGATCACCACGTGGCGCTTCTCCTCAAAATTCGATTTGTTGTCTGGTTTCGTCGACTGTGTCATCACAAGTAGCTGGATTATATTGTTGTCTTGGCAAACGGTGCCTTGTCGAGGCCTGAAAAGTCCCGGTTAAGGTATTTGAAGTATCCGGCGGTCGCTACCATCGCGGCGTTGTCGGTGGTGAAGCGCAGCGGCGGTATCCATGCCGTTATCTTCTCTTTCGCGCAGAAATCGGCCACTGCATTGCGCACTCCACTGTTGGCCGAAACGCCTCCGCCGATAGAGATGTGTCGCGGCCGGTATTCCTTTACGGCCTTCTTGAGTTTGTTCATCAGAATGTCTACGATCGTTGCCTGCAATGAGGCGGCGAGGTCGGCCCTGCGGCTTTCGATGAACCCGGGGTCCTCCTTCCGGCCGTCTCTAACAGTGTAGAGGAAAGATGTCTTCAACCCGGAAAAACTGTAGTTGAAGTCAGGAATATGTGGTTTGCTGAAGTCGAAGGCCTTGGGGTTGCCCTGAGCGGCAAGTCGGTCTATGTGGGCTCCCGCCGGATAGGGGAGACCCATCACCTTGCCGCATTTGTCGAAGGCCTCGCCGGCGGCATCGTCGATCGTGGTGCCTATCATCTCCATCTCTTCAGGCTTTTTCACGATTATTATCTGTGAATTGCCGCCGGAAACAAGGAGGGTCATGTAAGGGAATTCCGGTGTGGGGTCTGTCTCGTTTTCCCGGATGAAGGGGGAAAGCGCGTGGGCCTGGAGGTGGTTCACCTCTACCATCGGAATATCCAAAGCTATTGAAAGGCCCTTCGCAAAACTGCTCCCCACCAGGAGCGAGCCTATGAGGCCGGGGCCTCGCGTATAAGCTATGGCTGAAAGCTCCGAGGGCGTAACGCCTGCCTGGCGCAACGCCTCGCTCACCACCGGTACGATGTTTTGCTGGTGGGCGCGCGAAGCAAGCTCCGGCACTACTCCGCCGTAGTTCTCGTGCACCTTCTGAGAGGCGATGACGTTGCAGCGGAGCACGCCGTCAACCACTACAGCAGCCGATGTGTCGTCGCAGGAAGACTCTATTCCTAAAACTACATCTTTCATTTGAAGACACAAATTTATAAATAATTTGCCAAAAAATTGTAATTTTGCACTAAAACTTTCATCTCACCATGTCTTCTGCCGTGGCAAAATCCCTCAAATGGACCTATAAGGTAGCGAGGAGTGTCATTTTTACCGTAATAGTAGCGGTGGTGGCCCTCTTTGCTTTTCTTTATATAGCCCTCTCCATACCCCCCGTGCAGAACATGATTAAAGAGCGGGCCACGGCTGAACTCTCCGCTTTCCTCGGAAGCGATGTGCAGATTGACGGAGTCTCGATCAGTCCGCTTAACGAGGTCACCATCGAGGGTGCCCATGTCTTCGACCTTCAAGGGAAGGAATGCCTGCGAATCGGTCGCCTCGGTGCCGGAATCAATGTCTGGCGCCTCATTTTCAGCGGAAGAATCGAAATAACATATGTAGAGCTCATTGACTTCACGGCGAGCGTCTACCAGCCTAATCCCGATAGGCCGCTCAATATCGATTTCATTATCAAGGCATTCGCCCCAAAAGATAAAAACAAACCGCCTACGCAGTTCGACCTCATGATCCATAATATCGTATTAAGGGGGGGAACTCTGCATTACGACCGTCTCTGGCTTCCCCAAAAGTCTGAAGGACTGTTCGATGCCAACCATATTGAGCTCACGGGTCTTTCGGCAGATGTGGCGTTGCCACGCCTGAGCAACGACCTTACGGAAGTCGACCTTCGTCGCCTCTCATTCAACGAGAAGTCTGGGCTACAGGTCAAGGAAATCGGTGGCCTCTTCATCATTTCCCCCCAGGCAATCACGGTAGAAGATTTCAATGTGAGGCTTCCGCAGTCGGTAGTCAAGATTGCTAACCTGCGGCTGCCCATGGCGGCAATCAATGATTTCAAAAACTTCAACGGCACTATACCGGTCTCCATCACCGAAAGCTCCGTTACACCGTCAAATCTTGCCGCTTTCTTTCCTCCGCTCTCATCGTTCGACACCACTTTCGGCATCGAACTGGGAGCCGCCATCTCCAAAGACAAAATCAGCGTCACATCCTTCCGGATTGGTGAACCTGACAATCTCACCCTTAATCTCAGCGGTGTGCTTACAGGCATCCTTGAGAAAGGGAAGTTGAATGCAGATATCGACAAACTCAGCGTTAAAGCCGCACCCGACTTTCTGCGTAAGCTTCCCGACTTTCTGAGCGGTTCAACCGGAAATGAGACCCTCACCGCTCTCCTTGCCGGGATCGGCGCGCTCAATCTGGATTTGGAGGGAAGATATGATATGGCTTCAGGAGAAATCGCACTCTCCACACTTGTCAACTCGGGAGCAGGCGATATTAAGATAAGCGGTAAGACCACGTTGCTGAGCTCATTGCTTAAGGGCGCTGTCTCGGTCGAGATTCCCTCTCTTTCGCTCGCCCAACTCCTCCCCAAGCTCCCTTTGCAGGAGGTCTGCAGTGCGAATTTCGACATCGAAGGCGCCGTCAATCTGAAGGATTTGAAGTCTTCATCCGGCAGCCTGAATTTCTCGCTCGGCGAGATGCAGCTGCTTAATCGCACCATCACCGGTGTGGCCGGACAGGGCGCCAAAGATGGTGACCTTATTTCGCTCAATATTGTTGCCGACGACCCCAACCTTAACGGATCTATCGACGCGTCCGTTCTCCTCGCGGCACAAGAATCCCAATGGAATCTTGAGGCCCGTATAAATGAATTCGACACTTACAGCGCAATGATAATGCAGAGTGCCGAAAAAGGTTACGATATCAAAGGCGATATCAAGGCGTTCGCCATAGGCAACAACATCGACAACCTGACAGGAGAACTCACCCTTAGCAATTTCTACTGCCACAAATGGGAAGGGGAGACCCTAAACCTCGACCATCTGCGCCTGGCTTCCTCAATAGCAAATGACGGTGAGCGGCAGATAAGTCTCGAGAGCGAGATCCTTGATGCCGGGGTGTCGGGGGTGTTCACTCCCTCCGAAATCCCCTCCATGGCAAAGCGTACCCTCGCCGGGGTGTTCCCTATGCTTTTCGAATATGACGGCCTACTTGGAACTGGAGGGGAGGGTTCGTTTATCATTGCAATCAAGAATGCGAAACCCCTGATAGACTTCTTCAGCCTCCCGGTGTTTCCCCTAACTGCCATCAACATCAAAGGAAGCTTTGACTCTGCCGGCGACCTCCTGACACTCAACACCGACATCCCATACATCCAGCAGGGGAAAAACAATCTGATCACAGACACGTATGTCGACGTGCGACTCAACGGGGAGCAACATAGCCTTTCCCTTAACGCCGGAACCATTTATCCCACAAAAAAGGGGTTGCTGAAAATGGATCTTGACGTGGCCGGGAAAGACGGCGACTATAAAATTGCCCTTGACCTCAATAGAGGACGAAACGTTAAATTTGACGGACAAGTCGACCTCAGGCTCCATATGGAGAGAAACGAGGAACGACAACTGGTGCTCGACGTAAATTTCCTCCCCTCCACTCTTCACCTCAACGACACCGAGTGGAAACTCGAGGAGTCTGAAATCATCTATTCCCCCTCCGGACTCTGGGTAGACCAGTTTTGCGTGCGCCACGACCAGCAGTTTGTCCTTATCGACGGCACCAACCTTGCAGACGACACCGGACAGATTATGCTCCAGCTTGCCGATATCGACGTAGACTACGTTTTCGGGACTCTCAACATACCCCACGTAACCTTCGGAGGCACAGCTACCGGAAAGGTGCTGGCCGAAAGAATTTTCAGCGGTAATCCAAATGTGCAGACCCTCGATTTCAATATCCACAATATGAGCTATAACGGTGCCGTCTTGGGCGACGGAGCCGTTAGCGGCCGTCTCGACCTCCCGGGTAAGATGGTTGCAATCGCCGCTAAAATCAAGGAGGGGAACCACCTTGTGGCCGATGTAGACGGAGGCGTCTGGTTCGGACGCGATTCCCTATCCTTCAATTTTATAGCCGACAGCGTCAACATTGCCTTCATGCAGCCCTTCATGAGCGCTTTCTCTTCCGACGTGAAAGGCAGGGCTTCCGGTGAAGCTCTCCTGCATGGCACCTTCTCCGACATTGACATGACCGGCACCATCGTGGCCAACCATGTCGATATCCTTATCGACTACATAAATGCCCGCTACACGGGCAGCGACACGGTATATCTCTATCCCGGCCGGATTGAGATCCCCGACTTTCAGGTTAATGACAAGTATGGCAATACGGCTCTGGTGAACGGTACACTCAAACACCGGTATTTCCACGAACCGGAATTCAATTTCAGAATCACAGACATGCGGCATCTCCTTGTCTACGACACCAACGCCAAAATCAATCCCCTCTGGTATGGCACCATCTTCGCCTCCGGAGCCGGCGAGATTGTCGGCGCTCCCGGTTATGTCGATATTGCCGCGGATGTCGTGACAGGCAGCGGAAGCGATTTCACATTCGTCCTCTCCGACCAGCAGGAAGCCGTTAAATCCCACTTCCTGACATTCTCCGACCGCCGCAAGGCCGAGCGTGAGGCTCTCCAGCCTAAAGATACGGTGCCCGACTTCCTCGCGCGGTTCCGCAAACAGCAGTCGGCCGACCATGGCGACTCAGATATCTTCTCCATGGATTTCAGGGTCTCGGTTACCGACGGTATCAAATTCAACCTGGTGATGGACCCCATTGCAGGCGACAAGATCACAGCCTTCGGAGACGGGGCTATGACACTGGCCTACACTTCGCTCACCGACGAGCTGAGACTATACGGGAAGTATATTCTCGATAAAGGCACCTATAATTTCTCCCTGCAAGACATAATCCTGAAGGATTTCACCATCAAACCGGGAAGCTCCATTGCCTTCACCGGTGACCCCTATACAGGAATCCTGGACATTACGGCCGCATATAGGGTCAACACCAACCTCACGGAACTCGACCAGAGCTTTGCCAACGACAGGGAACTCAACCGCACCAGTGTCCCCGTCGAGGCTCTGCTTAAGGTAACTGGACCGCTCACCACACCCAACATTGGCTTTGACATCGAGCTCCCGACCGTCACCGAGGAGACTGCTCAGAAAGTAAGAAGCATAATTTCTACCGACGATATGATGAGCCGTCAGGTGCTCTACCTCGTGGCCCTCAATAAATTCTACTCTCCGGAATACATGTCTACCACAAATTCCGGCGGTGAATGGGCCTCCATAGCCAGCTCCACTCTCTCTTCCCAAATCCAGAACGTGATAGGCCAGCTCACCGACAAGTTCACCCTCGCTCCATCCATACGAACCGATAAGGGTGACTTCTCCGATGTGGAATTCGATGTTGCGCTCAGTTCCCAGCTCTTCAACAACCGCCTGCTGCTCAACGGCAACCTCGGCTACCGCGACCCGTCAAACTCCAGCACTACTTTCGTGGGAGACTTCGACCTGGAATACCTCCTCAATAGGAAGGGGACGTGGCGGCTCAAGGCCTACAACCACTTCAACGACCAGAACTATTACCTCAAGTCTGCACTCACCACGCAGGGCATCGGCATAGTATGGCGCAAGGATTTCGGTAGGCCGAAAAAAGACCGCAAACCCGTAGCCGAAGAGGTGGAAATCCAACTCCCCGAAGCAGTTATTAAGGAAACTGAATAAGAGTTTTCAATGATTATGAACATAACAGGAGGCCGAAATATTCCGGCCTCCCGTCTATTTTTTTGATTTCCCTGTTATCTCAGAATTTCTTGAAAAGATACTGGGAAGAAATCGACTGGTTGTTGTGTATTCTCCTGATGGTGTCGGCAAACAGTTTTGCAATGGGAAGCACCACGGCTTTCGGATTCTCCTTGCCGTAGGGTATGGAGTCGGTGAAGATTATCTCCGTGAGCTTGCTCTGCTTCACGCGGTCGGTGGCAGGGTCGCTCATCACGGCGTGGCTGCACAGTGCCCTTACCGTCTTAGCGCCCTTATCTATGAGCAGGTCGGCGGCTTTCGTGATGGTGCCGGCCGTATCGGAAATATCATCGATGAGTATCACGTTCTTGTCTTGAACGTCGCCAATCACGGTCATCGTCTCCACTACGTTGGCCTTTGCGCGCTGCTTGTGGCAAAGCACGAGAGGCACGTCGAAATACTTGGCATACGAGTTGGCTCTCTTTGCGCCACCCGCATCGGGCGATGCAATCACCATATCCGGAATGTGCAGGCTCTCAATGTAAGGGATAAAGACGGAGGAGGCATAGAGATGGTCGACCGGTACATTGAAAAATCCCTGTATCTGGTCTGCATGAAGATCCATCGTTATCAGGCGGTCTATCCCCGCCACACTCAGCAGGTCGGCCACCAGCTTTGCGGCGATGGACACGCGGGGCTTGTCTTTACGGTCCTGCCGCGCCCAACCGAAGTAGGGAATTACGGCTACGATGGTGGCTGCCGATGCACGCTTGGCCGCGTCGACCATCAGTAGGAGCTCCATCAGGTTGTCGCTGTTGGGAAATGTCGACTGCACAAGATATACTTCAGCGCCTCGTATCGACTCCTCGAAACATACTTCGAATTCTCCGTCGGCGAAATGCTCGATCTTCATCTTGCCAAGCTCGATACCCAAGTCCTTACAGATGGCCTCGCCCAGATAGTGACTCTTGGTGCCTGCAAAAACTTTGATCGGCGGTAAATAACTGCTCATGATAGAATTTAAGATTAGATTATTTTGGGTTTAAAGGTTTTTCTATAGCTTTTAAAGGTATTATTAAAGCGTCGGAGGCACCTGTCTGCAATGCCACAGGCACTCCTTTCCTTAACGTTATTTTATGCCGGTTGCCCCACAGCAGGTCTTCCGTCGTGAATTCTCCCTCCTTGATTCCGGCCATTTCAAACGCAAGGTCGGGGATATTGACCTTGATTCTGCGTTCCTCTCTCGAGAAGTTGGCAACGAGCAGCAACACTTCGTCGCCGTGATATCGCAGCCAGCAATATATGGAATGCGGGTCAAAGTCCGGGTTCTGCAGATTCACATACATGAGGTCGAAAAATCCACCCTCCCTTAACGCATCATTGTCATTGCAGAGATGCAGAGCACGGGTGTAAAGCTCCCGCAGCCATTTCTCATGCTGGGTAAGCTTAGAGACTCCGGGGTTGCCGCCGGCATACCACCGGCGAAGCGTGTCCAGGCTCCAATAATCGAAGATGGTGGTGCGGTGGTTGTGGCCGGCAAATCCTTCGTTTTCCTCACCGCGCTCACCGAGCTCCTGCCCGTAATATATCAGATACGGTCCGCGGCTCATCATCGCTGATACGACCAGATAAGGCACTACTCTCGCGGGGTCTCCGGCAAATTCAGTGGAGGCAAACCTCACTTCATCATGGTTCTCGAGGAAGTTGAGCATGCTGTCGCCGATGCCGTCCACTGCCTTCCAACAGTCTGTAAGCCTGGCCGCCGATACGTTGTGCCGCTCTATCCCTACCAGGGTGTCGTAGAGATTCACTTTGTCGTAGAGATAATCGAAATGTCCGTATTCAAGAAACGGTCGGTATAACCCTATGTCGTATATTTCTCCGATGAAAAACACGCCGGGATAATCTCTCTTCACTTGAGGAATCACCCAGTTCCAGAACGGCAGGGGCACCATGAACACCATGTCGCAACGGAATCCGTCAACTCCGAGCGAGGCCCAGTAGCGGAGAATATGTAGCATCTTCAGCCACGTGTCGGGCACAGGCTCATAATGCTCCGAACCGTCTCCGTAGTCGCGTCCGTAATTGAGTTTTACGGTCTCATACCAGTCGTTTTCTCCACAGAAGGCCGAAAAGCAGTCGTTTCCGGTAGCCTTGGCCGGAAATTCCACGTATGGACCCTTCTCTGCCATCAGATTGATGGCAGGGGAGAAAAGTTGGTTGGGAATATAGTAGTAATTGTTGTCTCGCTTGTAGAAGCAGGTGGTGTCGTCGGTGGCTCCGAAGTCGCTGATTCCTTCCGGCGCCTTGTCTGAATGATAACGGCGCGCGGTGTGGTTGGGCACGAAGTCAATCACCACCTTCAGTCCCTCCTTGTGTATTCTCTTTACGGCGTTTCTGAATTCATCAAGTCGCCTGTCGATATCTACGGCAAGTGCCGGATTTACGTCATAGTAATCCTTGATGGCATATGGCGATCCCGCCTCTCCCTTCAATACCGCCGGATGGTCCGGCTCTATTCCATAGGCAGAAAAGTCGGTCTTTGTGGCGTGCTCTATCACGCCGGTCAACCATAGTGTATTCAGGCCAAGCGATTTCAATCCGCGAAGCAGTTTGGGGGTAAGGTCGTTGAACTTGCCTGATCCGTTTCTCTCCAGCGAACCCCAAGGCTCCGGATTTTCTCGGGTATTGGTAAGAATGCGGGGGAAAAACTGGTAGACAATCAATCGCTCGTTCCTTTCAGAGCGGGAATCGAGTTGGTCTTTTGATTGATTTTCAATTCTGTTGGCCATTGGAGGGCTCAAGAATGTCTATTATGATGCAAAGTTAAGAAAAAAAATGAAGTTTCAAAAGAAACTTCATGCTAAATTATCACAATATTGAGGCTATTGTGGCCAGTTTTCTTCGTGTCTCCTCCCATTCTGCCTTGGCATCAGAGAGTGATGTGATCCCTCCTCCGGCAAAGGCTACACCCTCCGTTGCTGTAGGCATCCATAGACACCGGAGCATTACGTGGAGCCGGAAATCTCCAGAAGGTTCTATCAGTCCGAACCATCCGCCATACAAGGCTCTGTCTCCCTCCGCTCTGCGTATCATTTCTATCGCATCTTCCTTGGGATATCCCGCCAATGCCGGTGTGGGGGAGAGGTTTCTTGCCAACTGATATGTCTGTGAGGGGTCAATAGAGGTCGAGTCGGCTGTCAGTGTTGTCTTCAGGTGCTCTATCCTTCCGGCTCTATGCGTTTCCGGTCCCTTTTCGTCACACTGCAGCCCATGACTCTTGAACACACTGGTGATATATCTTGCCACAATTTCCTGTTCCATCCGGTTTTTAGTATCCCACTCCTCGGCTGTGCCTGCCAGACGGGTTCCTGCCAGTGCCACGGATACCAGTTTACCTTTTTTATTTTCCAGAAGCAGCTCGGGAGAAGCCCCGATCCATGTGCCCAGTTCCCGGGTGCTCAAAACGAAAACATAGGCCTCAGGATAAGCCGTGCATAGGTCTTTAAACAGTGTGTTGATATTCTTTGTTGTGGTAACCTTGACCCTGCGTGAGGCCACAATCTTCTTTTGCGTGTCGCCGGCTAAGCAGCTCTTTATGTCGGCAATATACGATGCATATTCCTCTTCGGTGGCAAAACTGAAATTGTATTCTTTTCTGTTTTCCAGGAATATATCGTCTGGAATGCTTGAAAGGGTTCCTGCCACCGGGTATTGTAGCGCTTCCTCATCGGGACTGAAGGGTGCCACTGCCACTCGGAGAGGTCCTTCACCGAATGTTGTTTCCGAGGGGGCGCCAAGCTCATAAATCTGAGGCAGGGATGCGTTGGGCAGCCTGCAAGCAAATACGTTCATTCCTTTAGCGTTGGCCGCACCCGAGCCACAGCAAGAAATGTGGCGCCGCATGTGAGCATAATGAAACTGAAAAACAGTATGTATCCGGCCTGACTCATCACTATGATGTCGCCAAACCTGGAACAGAGATTGAATATCCATCCTGCAAACATCCCCGGGATCATCATTCCCAAAGCCATGAAGGCCGTGCAGAAGGCATAATGCGAGGTCTGGCTCTCTCCGGCACTGAAATACATCAGATAGAGCATGAAGGCTGTAAATCCGAATCCGTAACCAAACTGCTCTATGGCCAGCCCGGTGCAGATTACAGTATAGCTCTGCGGTTGGTAAAGAGCGAACAGGCAGTAGACGGCGCATGGGAGGGTCAGGGCCAAGGCCATGGGCCATAACCATCGCTTCAAGCCTCCGGCTGCAATCGCTATACCGCCTACTATACCGCCCGCAAGCAGTGCGATTACCCCTACCGTTCCGTTCACAAACCCTACCTCGGCCGTCGAGAGTCCGAGGCCTCCGTTGGCCGTGGAGTCAAGCAGGAACGGCTGCACGAGTTTGAGACACAAGGCTTCGGGAAGCCTGTAAAGCAGCATGAACGCTATCGCAACCCATATGTGCTTTTTGGCGAAGAAGGTTACGAAGGTCTTGGCGAAGTCTCCGATAATCTTTCTGGAAGTAACTCCTGCTACGGGTGCGTCCCTGCGGGGTTTCGGCATTATGAAGGCGTCCCAAAGGAATACCAGGAGAAAGAAACCGGAGAGTAGGAAAAACGTTGTTGCCCATGCCCGAGACACTTCTCCATAGTGCTTTTCGAGCATTCCGGCTACGATGACTACGCCTCCTTGTCCCAACACACTGGCAATCCTGTAGAATGTCGACCTGACGCCTACATAGGCGGCCTGCTGCCTGTCGTCGAGGGCCATCATGTAATATCCGTCGGCCGCGATGTCGTGGGTTGCCGAGAAGAAGGCCATAAACCAGAATACAATCAGCGTAGAGGTAAAAGCGTTTCCTCCAAGCAGAAGGCAGCCCGTAAGTGCCATGGAGACGCAGATAAGGATCTGCATGCAGAGAGTCCACCAGCGTTTGGTGCGCACAAGGTCGATGAAGGGACTCCAGAAGGGCTTTACCACCCATGGCAGGTATAGCAGACCCGTGTAGAAGGCCATCTTGTCGGCAGGCACCCCCATATTGGTATACATTATCACAGTCAATACGTTGACGGCGAAGTAGGGAAGCCCCTCTGCTATATAGACAGTAGGAATCCAGCCCCATGGCCTGGCTTTAAATGCATTGGCAGGGGCTGGATTCATATTTTTTATATTACGTAATTATATAATCTTACCAGATTATCACGCGCTCCACTTCCGGACGATACATATTGTCGCCCTCCTGAATCTGGAATGCGTCGAAGAAGGGCTGGATGTTGCGCAGCGATACGTTTACGCGGTTCACTCCGAGTGAGTGCACGTCGCCTATCGTGAGGTTGCGGATCTCCTCGGGTCGCACGTTCTGGGCCCAGAGGTTTGCGAAGTTCATGTAGAATGCCTGGGCCGGGGTGAGACCGTCGATAAGTGCGTCTTCCGACTCCACGTCTACTCCCTTTTTCTTCTGAGAGTCAAGGAAAGCCGTGTAGGCTATCCTGAGACCTCCCTGGTCGGCGATGTTCTCGCCGAGGGTATACTGGCCGTTGGCGTTGAGGCCGGGAAGCACCTCCACTGCGCTATACTGGTCGGCGAGGCCCTGTGTGAGGGTAGCGAATGCCTCGGCATCTTCGGGAGTCCACCAGTTTTCCATGTTGCCGTTGGCGTCGAAGAGGCTGCCCTGGTCGTCAAAGCCGTGGGTGAGCTCATGGCCGATCACTACGCCGATGCCGCCATAGTTTTCAGCGTCGCTCGATGCGGGATCGTAGAAGGGTGCCTGAAGTATGCCTGCGGGGAACACTATCTCGTTGTTCAGCGGGTTGTAGTATGCGTTTACAGTCTGCGGTGTCATGCCCCACTCGGTGCGGTCAACAGGTTTGCCCCATTTTTTCAGGTATTCGTCCTGATGCCAGAGGTTGGCGTTGTGCACGTTCTCCCAATAGGATAATTCGGGGTTCACCTCAAGGGTCGTGTAGTCTTTCCATTTGTCGGGATAGCCGATCTTTACGGTGATGGAGTTCAGCTTTTTCATGGCCTGGATCTTGGTGTCGTCGCTCATCCAGGGCAGGTGCATGATGTGCTTGCCGAGGGCGTTGCGGAGATTCTCCACAAGGCCTTCCATATAAATCTTGGAACTCTCGGGAAAATACTGGTTTACGTAGAGTTCACCTACGGCTTCTCCCATCAGTCCCTCTACTGTACCCTGCACGCGCTTCCAGCGGGGCTGCATCTGCTGCACTCCGCTCATCACTTTCTGGAACTCGAAGGTGGCATTGCCGAAGTCGTCGGAGAGATAAGGAGAAGCTCCGCGTACGTATTGCCAGAGATAGTAGTCTTTCTTCTCACGGTCGGTGAGTGTGCGGAGCAGCTTTTCTCCCTGGGCTACGGTGTTGGGCTCTGTCACGTAGATGTTGGCAGGTGCCTCGATACCCATCGTGGCCAGGAAGAATTTGTCGGGATTGAGGGTAGGGTAGAGTGCCCTTACCTCGTCAAGGGTCATGAGGTTGTCCATGGCGGAGAGGTCACGGCTCTGCTCGCGTGTCCAGGTGGAGTCGGCGATCAGGGTCTCGATCTTCATCACGTTCTTTGCGATACGCTTGGCATCCTTTTTCGAGTATCCGGCGTTCTGCATCTGGGTCTCGATGAGCTTTACGTAGGCCTCACGTATCTTTTTGTTCTCTTTGTCTTGAACGAGATAGTAGTCACGGTCGCCCAACGAGAGGGGGGCGGCGCTGAGATACATTGCGTATTCGGCACTGTTGTGCAGGTCTTCCTGCGGTCCGGCGCCGATGAAGGGGGAGCTTACGTTTTTATGCATCCAGAAGAAAAGGTCTTCCATGCCGGATGCCGGTGTGTTCTCTATCTTGGCGAGGTCTGCCTTTATCGGCTGCGCTCCAAGGCGGTTGCGCGTCACGCTGTCCATGCCTGTCTTGTAGATGGAAGCTATCTTGTAGGCTATCGTGCCTGCCTCGGGATTGGAGTCTCCGAGTCCGGTTACGATCCGCTGTATGCGGTTGTTGCTCGAATCTACGAGCACGTTAAACTGGCCGTAACGTGAATATTCCGGTGTGAGCGGATTGGCATCCATCCATTTCTGGTTCACGTGGCGGTAGAAGTCTTCCTTGGCCGGAATCTCTTGCGAGATACCCTCCTTGTTCAGACTCTTGAGATGCTCTTTTGCTCCTATCCCGAAGGCGGCGAAAAGGCATGCGGAAATTAAAAGGTATTTTTTCATGATATTATAAAAATTAGAGTTTTATTTCTTTATTTCTTCAGCTATCAGTTCGAAGGGTCCTGCTCCTGTAATCTTCACGTCGATGAAGTCACCCGGTCTGGCCCCACTGTTCTTCACTATTACTTCCTGATCCACTTCGGGTGAGTCGAATTCCGTGCGCCCGATGGCGTCTTGTCCCTCACACTCCTCAACGAGCACACGCATCCTGCTGCCGATTTTTAGCCTGTTATGGGTTTCCGAGATTTCCTGCTGAAGCTCCATAACCTCGGCGAGGCGTTCCTCTTTTACTTCCTGCGGTATGTTGTCAGGCAGTGTGCGGGCAGCCAGGGTGTCGTCTTCCTCTGAATATGCGAAACCTCCGAGACGTTCGAATTTCTGGCTTTCCACAAATTCCATGAGTTCCGCGAAGGCTTCCTCATCCTCTCCCGGGAATCCCGTCATCACCGTGGTGCGGATGTGGACGCCTGGCACTCTCCGCCTTATCTCCCGGAGAAGGTCAAGAGTTTCCTGTTTCGTTATTTTGCGGTTCATCGGCTCGAGCACTTTGTCTGAGATGTGCTGCAACGCTATGTCGATATATTTGCACACATTATCATGCCGCCTCATCACGTCGAGAATCTCCAGGGGGAAGTCGGTGGGGTAGAAGTAATGCAGTCTTATCCATTCCACACCGGGTATGCCGGCCATCCTGTCGATCAGCTCAGGGAGCTTGTGCTCTCCGTATAGGTCGAGGCCGTATGAGGAGAGATCCTGGGCTATGACGTTCAGTTCTTTCACTCCTTCCGCCACCAATTGCTTCACCTCTTCAAGTATCTCCTCCATGGGTCGGGAGGTGTGCCGCCCGGTTATATGCGGGATGGCACAGTAGGCACAATAGCGGTCACAGCCTTCCGAAATCTTCAGATAGGCGCTCCAAGGGGGTGTGGTGAGTGTGCGTTCCCAGTCTTTGGGAGCCTGCCGGTGGTCGTCGGCAGGCAATGAGTCGATGAAAGAGGTCCAGTCGAACTTTCCATACCAGGTGTCTACCTCAGGTATCTCCTCGGGCAATGCATCACGGTAGCGCTCCGACAGACATCCCATCACCACAATGTTGCCTATCTTGCCCTCCTCCTTGAGGCGGCCAAGATTCAAGATGAGATTTATGGATTCCTCTTTGGCATCGCCGATAAATCCGCAGGTGTTTACCACCACGTATTCTCCGTTAGGTTCCTCGGGATTGTGCCTGGCGGTATACCCGCGTTTTTCGAGCCGCTTTATCATACGCTCGCTGTCTATGAGGTTTTTGCTGCACCCCATAGTGATGATGTCGATCAATCCCTTGCGATACACCGGCGGTTTATTCGGATTTGAAGAGTGATTTCACAAACTCCTCCGGGTTGAATATCTGGAGGTCTTCCATCCCTTCGCCGATGCCGATATACTTTACCGGGATCTTGAACTGGTCGCTGATCCCGATTACTACGCCTCCCTTTGCCGTGCCGTCAAGTTTGGTTACAGCAAGGGCGTTGACGTCGGTGGCTGCCACAAACTGGCGGGCCTGCTCGTATGCATTCTGTCCGGTGGAACCGTCGAGAACGAGGAGCACCTCCTGAGGAGCCTCAGGCAATACTTTCTGCATCACGCGCTTTATCTTGGTGAGCTCGTTCATCAGGTTCACTTTGTTGTGGAGCCTTCCTGCCGTGTCGATTATCACCACGTCGGCGTTCTGGGCCTTGGCGCTCTCTACCGTGTCGAACGCTACGGCCGCCGGGTCGCTCCCTGCCTGTTGCTTCACTACGGGCACTCCCACACGCTCTCCCCATTTCTCGAGCTGCGGGATGGAGGCCGCACGGAACGTGTCGGCGGCGCCGAGTATCACTTTGTTGCCGGCCTTGGCATATTGATGGGCCAGCTTGCCGATAGTCGTGGTTTTTCCCACGCCGTTAACTCCAACCACCATGATCACGTAGGGGGTCTTGGATTTGTCTATCTGGAAGTCCTCAAGCTCTTCGGCCTTTTCTTGCGGTTTCACTATAAGGTCGCATATCTCCTCGCAGAGGAGCCGGTTGAGTTCATCGGTGCCGACATATTTGTCGCGCTGCACCCTCTCCTGAAGCCTCTCTATTATTTTGAGCGTGGTCTCTACGCCTACGTCGCTCGTTATGAAGGCCTCCTCAAGGCTGTCGAGCACGTCGTCGTCTACCTTGCTTTTGCCGGCAACCGCCCGGGTTATCTTCCCCCAGACGCTCTCTTTGGTTTTCTGCAAACCGCTGTCTAACTGCTCTTTCTTCTCTTTAGAGAATATCTTTTTAAAGAAACTCATTTCTTCTTTTTAAGTCTGTCTTTTGTTCGTCCCAACTTTCCAATTTACAAAAATAGTGAATTTTATTCTACGACGCAAGAGGGAGGCAGCTCTTTGTCGATAATTTTACCGTCGCGCCCTATCAGATAGATTGTCGGCATCGTGGGAAAATAATAGAGGTCGTTTTCCTCAATCTCTTCCCGGTTGATGCCGAATATCCAGTTTTCGGGGTATCTCCGGGTCTTCCGCCGCCAGGCCTCATGGTCGTCGCCTGAATAGATGGCGAGCACACCTCTTTCTCCCCGGGCTATCTTTTCCGCCAACACCCCGCTCCCGGCCATAAGATCCATAACCTCGGTGCAGTTTTCACAGTCGGGGTCAAAGAAGATAACTACAGTCTCTTCGCTTGCCGTTACTGCTCTCTTTAGGGTTTCCTCTTTGCCGTCGGGGGTCTCGAAGGTGAAGTCCGTTGCCGGTTCTCCTGTCATGTTCTTCGATGTCATCTCTATCCGGTCGGCCACTCTGTAACGCTCTGTCTCAGTAAGAGTACCGGCTGCCGCGAGGGCCCGGAGATATGCGAGGTAATGTCGGTCGGAACGCATGGGTGAGTCGGCGTTGCAGAGATAGGTCTCAACAATTTCCCTCACTTCGGGAGCTGCATTTTTTGAATTCTCGGCGGTTTTTATGAGCCCTGCAAATCCCTCCTCTATAGGTTGGTCGGAGGTAACGTAGGGCATTACACTTAGAAAATCCACAAACACCTGCTCGAATTCCTTCTGTTCTTCTTCCATTTCGGAAGGTGAAAAGTTGAGGTTGTCCCAGTAATGGGCGATTAGATAGCCGGCTCTCTCTCCTGGAGCAGTGAGTGTAGACGGTATGGTGGGAAATTCATAGCCGACGTTTCGTGCTTGTCCGGGAGTTCCGTATGCTCCGGCTATGAGCATTCCCGCTATGGATAGGTTGATGATTTTTTTCAAGATGTTTTGAATGTCAATTTGATAATTTTTGGAAAATCGTTAATCAGCGAAGATGGATGATTCTTTGATTGGAGGATCCTCGGAAGGGGAGGTCCGGGTCACGCAGGCTTTCCACATAGGGTCCTTCAACGATTGTGTCCACGTTTTTTATAGCTTTTTTCAGTTTATCGTCGGCCTCGATCTCCTCTAAAGTAAATCCGGTATAAAGCCAAATGCCATAGCCGGATTCCTTTATGGCTCGGGTCAATGTTTCGGTTGCCTCGGGATTGCAGAGAGGATCGCCGCCCGTCAAGGTTACGTCAAAATCTTCCTCTCTCACAATCTCCATAATCTCCTCCAATGTCATGGTGTGTCCGGCGTTGAAGTCCCAGCTCTGCGGATTCTGGCATCCGGGGCAGGCATGCGAACAGCCCGCCATGTAGATTGCAGTGCGAAATCCGGGGCCGTCTACTGTCGTGCCCCGGATTATATCCATTATCTGAAAAAAGTTCGCTACGTTATTCATGCACCACTCTGTCGCGCAGTTCGGCGAGCTTGCCGGAGTTCCAGCGGTCTGTTGTCCCGACAAGATACCCCGTGATTCTTTGGATTGTCTCGAATCTCGACTGGCATTTCGGACACTCTTTCATGTCTTTGTCAGCGTTCTCGTAGCCGCATTTGGGACAATGGTTGCGGTTGTGGTTTACGCTGCCGTAGCCCATGTTGTATTTGTCGAGCATGTCTACAATCTGCATTATCGCCTCCTCGTTGTGGGTGGCGTCGCCGTCCATCTCCACGTAGAAGATGTGGCCGCCGCGGGTCAGCTCATGATAGGGAGCCTCGACCTTGGCCTTGTGACGCGGTGAACATTTGTAATAGACGGGGACGTGGTTGGAGTTGGTATAGTAGTCCTTGTCGGTTACGCCCGTCACTACTCCGAATGTCTTGCGGTCTTTTTTGGTGAAGCGTCCTGCGAGTCCCTCGGCAGGTGTGGCCAGTATCGAGAAGTTGTGTCTGTATCTTTCGCTGAATTCGTTGGCCTTGCTCCTCATGCGTTTCACTATGTCAAGTCCGAGCTGCTGTGCCTCTTCCGACTCTCCGTGATGTTTCCCCGTGAGGGCTATGAGACATTCGGCCAGGCCTATAAATCCTATTCCAAGCGTGCCCTGGTTTATCACGCTTTCTATTGATTCGTCAGGTGCGAGTTCAGATGCGCCGTTCCATAGCGAGCCCATAAGCATGGGGAATTGCTTGGCGAGTGCCGTTTTCTGGAAGTCGAAGCGGTTCTGAAGCTGACGGGCTGCGGTCTCCAGCACATTGTCGAGTTTCTGGAAGAAGAGGTCGATGCGTTGCTCAAGGTCCACTACGTTCATCACCTCGAGTGCCAGTCTTACTATGTTGACCGTGGTAAAAGAGAGATTGCCCCGGCCGATGCTTGTCTTCTCGCCATAACGGTTCTCGAATACGCGGGTTCTGCATCCCATCGTGGCCACCTCGTATTGGTAACGCTTGGGGTCTGCGGCATCCCATTTCTCATGCCGGTTGTATGTGGCGTCGAGGTTGAGGAAGTTGGGGAAAAACCGTCGTGCCGACACTTTGCACGCGAGGCGGTAAAGGTCATAGTTCCTGTCTTCGGGCAGGTAGCTCACCCCGCGTTTCTTTTTCCAAATCTGAATGGGGAAGATGGCTGTGGCACCGTTGCCCACTCCCTCGTAGGTGGAGTTGAGCAACTCGCGGATCACACATCTGCCCTCTGCCGAGGTGTCGGTGCCGTAGTTGATGGAGGAGAACACCACCTGGTTGCCGCCCCTCGAGTGGATGGTGTTCATATTGTGGATGAAGGCCTCCATGGCCTGATGAACGCGGTTTACGGTCCTGTTGATGGCGTGCTGCCTGAAGCGCTCCATTCCCTCGAGTCCGTCGAGGTCCTTGCGGATATAGTCCGTTATCTCGGCGTTGTAGAGGCCGCTGAGGTCCTTGCCCGAAACTTGCTCTATTACTTTAATTTCCTCTACGTAAGATGCTCTTACATAGGGGGCAAGGTAGAAGTCGAAGGCAGGTATGGCCTGACCGCCGTGCATCTCGTTCTGTGCCATCTCGAGCGAGATGCAGGTCATCACGCTTGCGGTCTCTATCCTCTTGGCCGGTCTGCTTTCGCCGTGTCCGGCCACAAACCCGTTATGCAGTATCTTGTCGAGAGGATGCTGCACGCACGTAAGCGATTTGGTGGGATAGTAATCCTTGTCGTGGATATGGATGTAGTTGTTTTTTACAGCCTGTCTCACCTCGGCGTCAATGAGGTAGTCGTCAACGAAGGGTTTGGTGGTCTCGCTGGCAAATTTCATCATCATCCCGGCGGGGGAGTCGGCGTTCATGTTGGCGTTTTCACGCGTTATGTCATTGTTTTTGGCCTCGATGATCTCAAGGAATACGTCGCGGGTCTTGGCCCTGCGGGCTATCGAACGTTGGTCGCGGTAGGCGATGTATTTTTTTGCCACGTCTTTGCGCGACGATTTCATCAACTCCACCTCTACCTTGTCCTGAATCTCCTCTACGGTCATCTGCTCGGGAGAGCTCATCCCGATTCGGTCAGTGATGCGTTGCACTAACGCCTCATCCTCTCCCTGCGGGGTGGTGAGCATGGCCTTCCTGATGGCGGCCTTTATCTTCTCTTCGTTATATCCTACTACGCGTCCGTCGCGTTTTACTACTGTTTGAATCATACTGCAAAATTAGAAAATTTGAACTTTTTGTGCAATAGAAATTTTCCTTTTGGTAAACTTTTAACGCTTATTAATTTTTTATCTTATTGTAAATCTGCATTATAAAAATATTTTTGGAAAACTTTTGCCCATTCACCCTCCCAAATTGTTTCCCGGACAAACCTCTGCCTCTAATTGATTGTTATTTAATTGAAACCCTATACTATGACCCCTGATTATGGATAAGATTACTAAGCAAGAGGCCCTCGATTACCACGAGGAGGGACGCCCGGGAAAGATTGAAATAGTTCCTACAAAACCATATGCTACCCAGAAGGACCTGTCGCTGGCCTACTCGCCCGGGGTGGCATACCCGAGCATTGAGATAGAGAAGGATCCGGAAGATGTATATAAGTACACCGACCGTGGCAATCTGGTCGGTGTCTTGAGCAACGGTACGGCCGTTCTGGGTCTCGGTGATGTTGGTCCGCTCGCCGGCAAACCCGTGATGGAGGGGAAAGCGCTGCTTTTTAAGATTTTTGCCGGTATCGATGCCTTCGATATCGAGATCGACGCGAAGGAACCTGATAAGTTTGTGGAGGTGGCTAAGGCTATTTCTCCTACATTTGGTGGAATCAACCTTGAGGATATCAAGGCTCCGGAGTGTTTTGAGATCGAGAAACGGCTTAAGGAGGAGATCGACATTCCGGTGATGCACGACGACCAGCATGGCACGGCTATCATTTCCGCCGCTGCGCTGCTGAATGCAGTGGAAATCCAGGGTAAGAGGATTGAGGATATAAAACTGGTGGTAAACGGTGCCGGGGCTGCGGCTATAAGCTGCACGCGTCTCTATCATAAGATAGGGGTGAGGAAAGAGAATATAGTCCTCTGCGATTCTAAAGGCGTGGTCCATGTCCGTCGTGATAATCTTAACGAATCGAAGAGTGAGTTTGCCACCTCCCGACCCATCGAGACTCTGGCTGAAGCTATTGTAGGGGCGGATGTGTTCCTGGGTCTTAGTGTAGGCAATATCCTGACGCCTGAAATGGTGCGCACTATGGCGCCGAAACCCATTGTTTTCGCTCTGGCCAACCCTGACCCTGAGATTCCGTATGAGGATGCCATAGCGTCCGTTACCGATATTATTGTGGCCACGGGGCGCAGCGATTATCCCAATCAGGTGAATAATGTCCTTGGATTTCCCTATATTTTCCGTGGGGCTCTCGACAGTGAGGCCTCAGGCATCAATGAGGAGATGAAACTGGCTGCCGTCTATGCCATCGCTTCTCTTGCCAAACTTCCCGTTCCTGAAGAGGTGGAGGTTGCCTACAGTCAGTGTGACATGAAGTTTGGCAGGGAGTATATCCTTCCCAAACCCCTCGACCCCCGACTGCTTTTCACTGTCTCGCCGGCTGTGGCGAAGGCGGCTATGGAGAGCGGTGTTGCACGCCGACCCATTACTGATTGGACCAAGTATGAGGCATTCCTCAAGGGACTTGTACATTTCGAGGACAAGGCTAAGGAGCGGCTGGAGATTCTTGCTCGCCACGAAATTCTCTGCCGTCGCAGAAAGTGACAAAGGCGCCTCCGGGCGCCTTTTTATTTGCCGAGATTTCTTTCGGAAGGAGCCTTATTTGCGCCAGAAACCGCGGGTAAACAGTATGAGTATGGTGAAAATCTCGAGTCGGCCCACGAGCATAAGGAACGTCAGCACCCATTTGGCGCCGTCGGGCACGAGGGCATAGTTGCCGTTGAAACCCGTGATGTCGGTGCCGACACCGGTGTTGCTCACGGCCGACAATGAGCAGAAGAATGAGTCGCTTAGCGGCAATCCAATTATGCTCAGAGCAACACCTCCTACGAGTATCACCAGCAAATACATGAAGAGGAAGGCGAGTGTCTTCTGGAGCACAGGTGTCGGAGTCCCTTTTCCGTTCATGCTTACGGTCTTTACGGAGTTGGGATGCATGAGCCGGTAGAATTCATTTTTAAGGAATTTATAGAGCACGACGAAGCGGTCGAGTTTGGCGCCGCCCGTTGTGCTTCCCGCACAGCCACCCATACCCATCATGATGATCAGCAATACGAAGGCTATGGGTCCCCAGTCGAAGAAGTCCGCCTCCGTAAGTCCCGTAGAGGATAGGAGTGAAACGGCCTGAAACAGGGGGTCAATCGTCAGGTCTTCCCATTCGTGGGCATGGTCTGTGATGATGACGTTGATTGTAAGCAGGACATAGCATACCAAGATAACGCAGATGAATATGCGCAACACCTCGTTTTTCCATACGGCTTTCAACTGACCCGTAGCGCCGCGGAATACCAGGGTGAAGTTTACACTGCCCACAAACATGAAAAACATTATCACTATCTTTATATACAGGCTCTCCCATTCGTCGAGCGAGAAGTCATGGGAGGCGAAGCCGCCGGTCGACATTGTCGACATGCCGTAACAGATGGCGTTGAATACCCCCATCTTCGAGAAGGATAGTAATACGATGGCAATCACCGTGAATATGGTGTAGACGAGCCAGAGGTCTTTGGAAGTGGAGCCGATGCGGGGTCGGATCTTGTCATGCGTCAGGCCGGTAACCTCGGCGTTGAAGAGCTGCATGCCCCCCTGATAGTTGAGCATCGGCACGATGGCAATGGTGAAGAGTAGGATTCCGAGGCCGCCTATCCATTGCAGCAGGCAGCGCCATATCAGGATGGAATGCGAGATTCCTTCATAACTGTTGAGTACGGTGGCCCCCGTTGTCGTGAAACCGCTCATCGTCTCGAAGAAGGCATCGGTGATTCCCATATGCGTGCCGCAGAGGAGGAAGGGCAGCATGCCGAACATCGAGAGTATCACCCAAGTCAACGCCGTGAGCATAATGGCCTCCCTACGGCCCATCTCACGGCTCGAGGGCCGGAGACTCATCAACATGAATCCGACGGCTGCCGTGATACCCATGGCGATGAGGAAGTTTATGGTATTGTGCTCGCGGTAGTAGATGCCGAATGCGGCGGGGATAATCATAATGCCTGCCTCTATAAGCAGTAGCCATCCGATCACCCTCAGCAACATCGGGATGTTGATGTAACTCTTGTGTTTGAATACGGCATCCATCTCTTGACTCTGAATCTATTCGGGGTCTATCCGAACCATTTCTCCATTTTGCGGAGCATCCCGGCCAGGCAGAACACAACCACGAAATCGCCGGGCTCGATCTTGGTCATACCGCTTACGAGCATACAGTCGTTGCCTCTTACGAGGGCGGCCAGTGTCATGCCGTAGGGAAGCTTGAGGTCTTTCACCAGATGTTTCGTTATCTTCGAGCCCTCCTTGGCCTGCACTTCGGCTACTTCTGCGTCGGCCAGGGTAAGGAATTTCGAACTGCTGTCGTCGGCTGCGAGAAGCAGCTTGAAGATGCGGCTCGAGGCGAGCAGTTTCTTGTTGATGGTGGTGCCGATGTTGAGGTTTTCGGCCTGCGAGAGAAACTGGAGGTTTTCAACGTCGGCTACGGTTTTCTGCACACCGAATTCCTTGGCTGTGAGGCAGGAGAGTATGTTGGTCTCCGACGATTCGGTCAGTGCCAGGAAGGCGTCGCTCTGGTAGATGTTGTTGTCGCGCAATAGCTCTATGTCTCTTCCGTCGCCGTGTATCACTTCTATGTCTGGGAGCTCTGTGGCCAGTTCCTCGCATTTTTCCCTGCTTTCATCCACAATCTTGATCTGGTAGAGATCGTGGTATTCCCGTACGAAGCGCAGGGCTATCCGGCTGCCGCCGTAGATAAAGGCCTTTTTGATGTAGCGTTTCTTCTTGCCGGAGAGGTCACGAACCTTCTCTATATATTCGGGGGTGGTGATGAAGTAGACGATGTCGTCGAGCAGCAGTCTGTCGCGACCCGTGGGGATGATGGTCTCGTTGTGCCTCTTGATGGCTGCTACGTGGAAGTCGTGGTTCTCTACAGGGAGTTCCATGAGCATGAGATTGAGCAGGGGACTCCCTTGATGGAGTTTCACTCCGATCAGCAGGAGTTTGCCGCCATGAAGCTCTCCCCAGTAGCGTGCCCAGTTGTGGCTTAGCGAGAGATTGATTTCCTCAGCGGCGAGCAGCTCGGGGTAGATGAGCTGGTCCACTCCCATCTCTTTCAATATCTGAGTGTTTTTGGGCAGTAGAAACTCGTAGTTGTCAATGCGGGCCACAGTCTTTTTTGCCCCGAGTTTCTTGGCTATCGCGCAACTCGTTATGTTACGGCTCTCGTAGGGTGTCACGGCCACATATAGGTCGGCAGACGATACTCCGAGCTGCTTGAGGGTCTGGAAGGAGGAGGTGCTCCCTTTGCAGGTCATCAGGTTGTAGTTTGAGTCTATCATATCCAGCTTTTCCTGATTGGAGTCAAGCAGGATTATGTCCTGGTCTTCGTTTGAGAGCATCTTGGCGAGGTGGGAACCAACCTCTCCCGCTCCGGCGATTATTATCTTCATTTGCCGCTCCTTTCCTTAATTCGTTTTATTGCCTCTATGATGGCTTCTCCGTCTATGCCGGCTTCCTTTTTCTGCTCGGGCACGGTGGCGTGGTGCATCCAGCGGTCGTCGATGCCGAGCATCTCTATCTGTGTCCGATGTCCTTTTTTTACCATATATTCTGCTACGGCACTGCCGAAACCGCCTATGGTGGTGCCGTCTTCTACGGTCACGATGCCGTCGTATTCTTCGAAGGCCTTGTCGAGTATACCGGTGTCGAGCGGTTTTAGCCAGATCATGTCGTAGAGGTCGGTTGCCGTTCCCTCTTGATTGAGCCTTTTGGCGGCTTCTTTTGCGCTGTGGAGTGTGGCGCCGATCGACAATATGGCATATCGTGCGCCTTCCGTGTTTGTTATCTGTCTTCCTTTGCCCTCCTGGAGTTTCTGCGGTTCAGAACGCTTTATTGGGGCAGGTATCTTGCCGCGGGGGTAGCGGATGGCCATAGGAGAGTTGGTGGTAGTGGCCGTCAGCATAAGGTCGCGAAGGGTCTCGCCGTCGCCGGGGGCCGTCACTTTCATTCCGGGTATCAGCCGAAGATAGGCGAGGTCAAATAGGCCGTGGTGAGTCACTCCGTCTTCTCCCACGAGGCCTGCGCGGTCAATGCAGAACACTACCGGCAGTCCCTGAATTGCTACGTCGTGTATTATGTTGTCGTAGGCCCTCTGAAGAAAAGAGGAGTAGATGGCCACGAAGGGGCGCTTGCCTGACTTGGCCAGTCCTCCGGCAAAGGTAACGGCGTGTCCCTCTGATATGCCTACGTCGAATCCTCTTTCGGGGTATGCTTTCATCATCTTGCTTATCGACGTGCCTGATGGCATGGCGGCGGTGACGCCTACTATCGAGTCGTCTTCTTTGGCAAGCTCCACGAGTGTCTCTCCAAACACGTCCTGCCATAGGGGTTCCTCAGGCTTGGCTTCGGGTTTGGAGGCGAGCTCTTTCTGCCTTATGCCGGTCTCCGGATCAAATTTTCCGGGTGCGTGCCAGGTGGTGGGGTTGGCCTCGGCCACTTCGTAACCTTTGCCTTTCACGGTGTGCAGGTGGAGCAGCCGGGGTCCCTCTATTTCCTTTACCTCCCGTAATATCTTTACGAGTTTCACCACGTCGTGGCCGTCGAAGGGACCGAAATATCTTATGTTGAGGCCTTCAAATATGTTCTGCTGCTTGGATATGAAGGCTTTAAGTGAGTTGGTGAGTCTTGTCACCCTTCCTTTCCGTGTGTCGGATATATAGCCTTTGCGCTTGAAGTAGTTGTAGGTGCGGAAACGGAAGCGGTTGTATTTTTTCGAGGTGAGAAATTGCGACAGGTATCGGTGTAGGGCCCCTACGTTGGGGTCGATGCTCATGTCGTTGTCATTGAGCACTATCAGCAGGTTGTTGTGCTGGTTGGAGGCGTTGTTGAGGCCCTCGAATGCGAGGCCGTTGCCTATGGAGGCGTCGCCGATCACGGCCACAGTCTTGCAGTCTTTCCTTTGGGGATTGCTCATGTCGGCTACGGCCATTCCTAAGGCCGCGGAGATGGAGTTGCCTGCGTGTCCGGCCACGAAGGTGTCATACGGACTCTCCAGGGGATTAGGGAAACCGCTTATGCCGTCTTTGGTGCGCTGGCGTGGGAAGTCATCTTTCCTTCCGGTGAGTATCTTATGGGCATATGCCTGATGTCCCACGTCCCACACGAGGTTGTCGGTAGGAGTGTCAAACACGTAGTGGAGAGCCACGATTATGTCTATTGCGCCCATACTTGAGGCGAAATGCCCGGGATTACTGGATAGGTGTCTGATAAGATACTCCCTCAGCTCCCCGCACACCTGCGGCAGTTGCTCTACCGCCAGTCTGCGCAGGTCGGCAGGCGTTTTAATCCTGTCGAGAAGACCTCCCTCCGTCAAGTTTTCTTTTTTTTCATCTTCCCCGTGTGCCATGATCTATTTCTGGGGTTTGTTGAAATATTTTCTGTATAGGGGGACGAACACTATTATTCCGGAAATGGCCACCCATATTATGTTGAGCAGTGTCACTCCGGAGCGCAAAAAAATGAAGACTACCAGCCACAGCCATACTGCGGCCAGTAGTCCTATGCCAAAATATTTTGCGCCTTTCAATTATTTGTTCACCTGGAATTTGTTCCAGCCGTCTTTGAGATAGGCCACGCTCTGCTCTGCGGCGGCTACGCCGGCGTTGAAGTTGGCCTCGGCTGTCTGGGCTCCCATCTTCTTGGGGGTGAAGAATACCCTGTCGGCAAATTTCTTCTCGAATTCCTCGGCCTTGTCGGGCTTGATGTCTGACACGTAACGCAGGTCGGGACGCTCTTCGAGGGCCTTGATGAGGCCGTCTTCATCTATCACTTCCTTGCGGGCTGTGTTGACGAGCACGCCTCCCTTGGGCATCTTGGTCACGAGGTCGTAGCCGATTGAGCCCTTGGTCTGCGGGGTGGCCGGGATGTGGAGAGATACGAAGTCGTTCTGGGAGAAAAGTTCGTTTACGTCGTGGAGCGGCGTCACTCCCTCAGCCTTGATTACGTCGTCGGGCACGAATACGTCGAGTGCTTCGATTTTCATATCGAAACCTTTGGCGATGCGGGCCACGTTGCGGCCTACCTGACCGAAGGCATATATGCCGAGCGATTTGTCTTTGAGCTCGCTGCCAGACTTGCCGTTATACTGGTTGCGGACCATCATTACCATCATGCCGAATACGAGTTCGGCCACGGCGTTGGAGTTCTGGCCCGGGGTGTTCATCACGCAGATGCCGCGCTCTGTGGCAGCCTCGAGGTCGATGTTGTCGTAGCCGGCTCCGGCTCTTACTATCACTTTCAAGGTGGGAGCGCCTGCGTCCATCACGTTGGCGTCTACCTTGTCGGAACGTACTATGAGGGCGTTGGCTCCGACTACGGCCTTCAGGAGGTCTTCTTTAGTGCCGCCTTCCACTACCTCGATATCGTTGCCCGATGCGTTCACCACGTTTTCAATGGCCTTTACTGCTGCGGGGGCAAACGGTTTTTCCGTGAATACGAGTATCTTCATGTCCTGATCCTGTTTTTAATGTTTGGCCTCGAATTCCTTCATGGCGTCTACGAGGGCATCTACACTCTCCATGGGGAGGGCGTTGTAGAGGGAGGCGCGGAAACCGCCAACGGAGCGGTGACCCTTGATGCCTACCAGACCCTTGGATGCTGCGAATTCAGCGAAGTCTTTCTCAAGGTCTACATAATCGGGGTTCATCACGAAACATACGTTCATGATCGAGCGGTCTTCTGTGGCTACGGTGCCGCGGAAGAGCTTGTTGCGGTCGATTTCGTCGTAGAGCTTGGCTGCCTTGTCGAGGTCCATCTTTTCCATCACCTTGATGCCGCCGATTTCCTTGTAGTAGCGGAGGGTCATGAGGGCGCTGTAGATGGGGAGCACCGGAGGAGTGTTATACATCGAACCCTTCTTGATGTGGGTGCGGTAATCGATCATTGCGGGGAGCGGACGGGTCACCTTGCCGAGGGCATCTTCCTTTACGATTACGAACGTTACGCCGGCAGGGGCGAGGTTTTTCTGCGCGCCACCGTAGATGAGGGCGTATTTCGAAACGTCTACCGGACGGGAGAAGATGTCGGAGCTCATGTCGCATACCATCGGTATGGGGCTGTCGAGGTCAACGCGGGTCTCCGTGCCGTAGATGGTGTTGTTGGAGGTGTAGTGGAAGTAGTCGCAGTCAGTGGGGATGGTGTAGTCCTTGCCCAGTTTGGGGATGCGGTTGAAGTTGAACTCCTCGGAGCTGGCCAGCACCTCTACGTCGCCGAAGAATTTGGCGGCCTTGATGGCGTTGGTGGCCCATGTGCCGGTGTTTACGTAAGCGGCCTTCTTCTCAAGCATATTGAAGGGCACCATGTAGAACTGAGTGCTGGCACCGCCGCCCAGGAAGAGAACGTGGTAACCTTCGGGCACCTCGAGCAGCTCCTTGAAGAGGGCCACTGCCTCGTCAACTACTGCCTGGAATTCTTTGGAACGGTGTGAAATCTCGAGAATCGAGAGGCCGGTGCCGGCAAAGTCCTTGATGGCCTTTGCTGTTTCTTCGATGGTGTAGGCGCTCAGGATGCTCGGGCCTGCGTAAAAATTGTGTTTTTTCATGAATTTGATATCAATTTGGGTTAGATAATTATTGGCAATTTTTGTTAGCGGTTATATTTTGTGCAAAATTAATTATTTTCCCTTTACTTACAAAAGTTTTGAATATTATTTTGCATTCTGCGACTGCCGGCGAATAAACTGCATTCTCTCGTCCATTTTTGCTTCGGCAGGGTTTTGACCCGCAATCCAGTATCTGTCGGCGCTTACGCCGTCAGGCAGATATTGCTGCGGGGCGTAGTTGTTGGCGTAGTCGTGGGCATATTGGTAACCTTCGTGGTATCCCATGTCTTTCATCAGTTTGGTGGGAGCGTTGCGCAGATGCAGTGGCACCGGCAGGTTGCCGGTCTGTCTTACCCTCTCGAGGGCTCTGTCGATGGCCATGTAGGCTGAGTTGCTCTTAGGGGAGGTGGCAAGATAGATGGTACATTCGGAGAGGATTATCCTCCCTTCAGGCCAGCCTATCTTGTTGAGGGCGTCGAAGGTGGCGTTGGCCAGCAATAAGGCGTTGGGGTTGGCAAGCCCGATGTCTTCGGCTGCGAGTATCACGAGCCGACGGGCTATGAAGGCCGGGTCTTCGCCTCCTTCCACCATCCTTGCCAACCAATAGACGGCGGCGTCAGGATCGCTTCCTCTTACGGATTTGATGAAGGCTGAGATGATGTCGTAGTGCATCTCGCCGTTTTTGTCGTAGGCGAGAAGGTTCTGCTGCAGTGAGTTGCTGATGTTCTGATTGTTGACGGCCACGGGTTGCCCCTCGGGGGTCGACTGCTCGAGGATGTCGAGAATGTTGAGTAGCTTGCGGGCGTCGCCCGCCGCGAAACGAAACATCCCGTCGGTCTCCTCTATCTTGAACTCACGGCCCTTGAGGATGGGGTCGGTGTGGATGGCGTGTTCGAAAAGACGCGTAAGGTCCTCGTCGTCGAGAGGGTTGAGGGTATACACCTGGGCACGCGACAGCAGAGGACGGATCACCTCAAACGAGGGGTTCTCGGTAGTTGCGCCTATAAGTGTCACCACTCCGCGCTCTACGGCTCCCAGCAGGCTGTCTTGCTGTGATTTGTTAAACCGGTGGATCTCGTCGATGAAAAGGATGGGGCGCCCTTTGGCAAAGAGCCCCGATGTTTCGCGCTCGCATTGAGCGAGCACCTCCCTTACCTCCTTTACGCCGGAGTTTACGGCGCTAAGGGTGTGGAAGGGAACGCCTATGCTTTTGGCCACGATGTTGGCGAGAGTGGTTTTGCCTACTCCCGGAGGGCCCCACAGTATGAAGGAGTTTACCCGTCCAGTATCTATCATGTTGCGGATTATGCCCCCTTCGCCAACGAGGTGACGCTGCCCGATGTAATTGTCGAGCGTGTCGGGTCGCATTCTTTCCGCCAATGGAATATTGTTGTTCATCTGTTTTCCAATAATTTTGTCAATTCTTCTATGTCTATCTCCTGCAGTGATTTCACAACCACGTCGGCATATGGTTCTATCTCTTCTCTTTTTTTGGTCCCCTCGATGCCTACCACGTATGCTCCGGATGCCCTGCCTGCCATGACTCCCTGCACGGAGTCTTCAAACACCACACAGTTCCTTATGTCAACGCCCAGCGAGGCCGCTGCGGTGAGATAACCCTCCGGATCGGGTTTCGATCTCTTTACCCTGGAGGCGTCGATGATGTGGCCTATCTTCTGCCGGAAGCCGGGTATCTCTTCGTAGAGATGGGCCATCTTCACCTCGTCGCTGCTCGTCACTAAGGCTATAGGGGCCCGGCGCTCGTTGAGGTCTTCGAGAAATGACTCGGCTCCTTCGCAATAGTCATACCTCATCTCGTTCTCGAGTCTGTGGAGCAGGCTCTTCACTTCCTCGTGCTTCTCTGGAGGGAAGTTGTCGTTGAGTATCTTGGTCAAGGTCTGACCTTTTATTATATATGCGAGGTTTTCCTTTCCCGAAGGAAACTGCCTGTTTATTTCACTCCATATTTTGGTATATTCGCTTTCGCTGTCTATGATTACTCCGTCGAGGTCGAATAGAAATCCTGTCTGCTTCATTAGTATATGCAATTATCAGGCAAAATTAATTTTTTTTTTTAATTTTGCGAAAGAATATGGTTCAGACAGTACGATTAAGGCTCAAACCGGAGGAATTCGCGGACCGGTCGGTGCTTGAGCGCCGTCTTGCCTCTGCCGTTGGTCAGCGTGTCAACGACTGGAGGATTATCCGCCGTTCCATCGACTCGCGTCAGCGTCAACCGTGGATGGACGTGGAGGTGAAGGTGGCCTTGGGCGACGATTCTCGTCTGGTGGATGAGGTGCCTGTCCCGGATTTTAAGTTCGTGGGACCGGAAAGTCCGCAGGTGGTCATTGTGGGAGCCGGTCCGGCGGGTCTTTTTGCCGCCCTCCGCGCTCTGGAACATGGCTGGCGTCCCGTCGTGATCGAGCGGGGCAAGAAGGTTGAGGAGCGACTTAAGGATGTAGTGGCCTTGCAGAAAGACCGTGTGCTGAATCCCGACTCCAATTTCTGCTTCGGTGAGGGTGGTGCCGGTGCGTTCAGCGACGGCAAACTTTTCACGCGCAGCAAGAAGAGGGGTAATGTGGGCGATGTGCTCGCGCTGCTCCATCAGCATGGTGCGTCGGAGGAAATTATGTATGAGGCCCATCCACACATCGGGAGCGACCGTCTTCCGGGTGTGATTCGAAACATACGCGAAAATATAACATCCCATGGCGGGGAGGTGCTTTTCTCAACAACTTTCAAGAGTCTCCTTATTGAGGAGGGAGAGGCCGTCGGTATAGTGACTGCCGACGGTAGAACCTTCCGCGGGCCCGTGATTCTTGCCACAGGGCATTCGGCCCGCGATGTCTATCATTCGCTCGATGCTTCTGGAGTGCGCCTGGAGCAGAAGGGATTTGCGATGGGTGTCCGTCTTGAACATCCCCAAAGTCTTATCGATTCCATTATTTATCATAACCCGAAGGGGAGAGGCGATTTCCTCCCGCCCGCGGAATATAAACTGAAAACGCAGGTCGACGGTAGGGGAGTGTATTCCTTCTGCATGTGTCCCGGAGGTGTGATTGTTCCATCACCCTCGGCCCAAGGGGAGAGCGTCGTTAACGGCATGTCGGCCTCGGGCCGCAGTGGCCGATGGGCAAATTCGGGGATGGTGGTGGAGATACGCCCAGAAGATTTCCCGGAATATCTTGATAAGGGCAACCTCGGTTTGCTCCAGTTTCAGGAAGATACCGAGAAGACGTTTTTCGATGAATCACGATCCATCAACGCTCCGGCACAGAGAATGAAGGATTTTGTGGAAGGAAAGCCTTCCACCGACCTTCCACGCACTTCTTACGTGCCCGGTATCCATCCGGCTGACATCGGGGCATTGCTCCCGCCGCATGTCTCGGTGCGACTGATGAAGGCCCTGGAAACCTTCGGCAAGAAATACAAGGGCTTTCTAACCAATGAGGCCACCCTGATCGGTTTGGAGTCGCGCACCTCAAGTCCGGTGCGTATACCCCGCGACCCCGATACTCTATGCCATACCGAGATACGCAATCTTTACCCTGTGGGTGAGGGTGCGGGTTACGCGGGAGGCATCGTTTCCTCTGCCGTTGATGGCCGGCGTGCAATGGATGCCATCGCAGAAAATTTTAATACCCAATCATGATACTGAATATAGAAACCTCCTCCAAGATCTGTTCCGTTGCTCTCTGCGATGAGGGTGCCGTATGGTATTCCCTGGAGTCGGAGACGGAGATGGACCACTCCACCAAACTGGCTCCCTTTGTGGAAAACTGCATGAAGGAACTTACGGCCCGCGGACACAAGCTTGATGCGGTGGCCGTAAGTATGGGGCCGGGATCTTACACGGGTCTGAGAATTGGATTGTCGCTTGCCAAGGGTCTCTGCTTCGGCAAGAACATCCCTCTTATCGGTGTCTCCACACTCGAGCTCCTGGCAGTGAAAGCAATGTTTTCGTCAGATTTTGATCCCGACCTGACTTTCGTTCCGCTTATAGATGCGCGCAGAATGGAAGTCTATACAGCTGCCTACAATTTGGCTCTGAATCAGGTGATGCCTCCACAGGCACTTATCCTGACGGAAGATTCCTATAGGGAACTTGATGGCAAACCCCTCATAATGATAGGCGACGGGGTTGAGAAGGCAAGGGAGGTTCTGAAGATACCCGTACTGAAGTGGATCGACCGTATGCCGAGGGCCACAGATATGACGGCGCTCTCCGAAAAGGCCTTCCGGAAAGGTGAATTTCTCGATATCGCCTACTCAACTCCCTTCTACCTGAAAAATTTCCAGGCCACAACCCCAAAAAGCAGACTGTAAGCATGATAGGGGAGTGCAATGAGGATGTGAATTTCTAATTTTAACATTTATTATCAAGCAGAAAACAAATTATTTGTTAATTTTGCAAGGTAAACCCTTATTATTATGATACCCTATAACACCGATCTTAAAAAATTGGTTTTGCCGGAATATGGCCGTATCGTTCATGATATGGTGCAGATCTGCAAGACACTTGAAGACCGGGATGAACGCAACCGGTTTGCCGCGGCCATAGTCGACACGATGAAGGCTATGACGCAGGAGAAGGGTAAGCAGAACGACGACCGCAAGTTTTGGGACCACCTTTATGTGATTGCCGAAAACGACATAGATATCGATTCCCCGTTTGGCGTTCCCGATGCCAATGCGGTCAACCCGCGTCCGGGAAAAATCCCATACGTGTCGTCCGACTTTGGCCGGAGACACTACGGGAAGGTGCTGCAGAAGATGGTTCACGAAGTGGCTCTGATGCCCAACTCGGAAGAGAAGGATGCATGCGTGGAGCTCCTGGCTAACCATGTGAAGAAACTGCTCACCATCAACAATGCCGAATATGCCAACGACGAAAGGGTATATGCCGACCTTCAGGCTATCTCGTCGGGAAGCATAGCGCTCGAGGAGGGAATCTTCGACCTCCCGGAATATAAGGAGGAGAAACCCGCTAAAAACCAAAAGAAAAAGAAGAATCGCTGATGGGTAACTTTTTAGTTGAGGGAGGACATGAACTGCGGGGCACAATTACTCCGCAGGGCGCGAAAAACGAGGCCTTGCAGGTGGTCTGTGCCGCTCTGCTCACCGACGAACCCGTCACCATCTCTAATCTGCCTGATATCAAAGATGTAAAAAACCTTATCGAGCTTCTGCGCGATATAGGGGTAGACGTAAATTTCACTTCGCCTGACACGTGTGTGTTTCAGGCACGGAATGTTGACCTCGAGTATGTCTTTTCTCCCGATTTCCGGAAGAAAGCCCAGAGCCTCAGAGGGTCGGTGATGATCACCGGGGCTCTCCTGGGACGTTTCCAGAAGGCTCTGCTGCCAAAGCCGGGAGGCGACAAGATAGGACGCCGCCGTCTCGACACCCATTTTATCGGGTTCGAGAAACTCGGCGCGAGGTTTACCTACGATTCTTTCCTGAAGACTTACCAGCTCGAGGCCCCGGAGGGACTGAAGGGTTCCTATATCCTCCTCGACGAGGCCTCTGTAACCGGTACTGCCAACATAATCCTGGCTGCCGTGCTGGCCAAGGGCACCACCACCATCTATAATGCTGCTTGTGAGCCCTACATCCAGCAGCTCTGCAAGATGCTCATCAGCATGGGGGCGAAGATTCAGGGTGTCGGGTCAAACCTTCTCACCATCGAAGGTGTGGAGAAACTCGGCGGCACTACCCACCGTCTGCTGCCGGATATGATCGAGGTGGGAAGCTTTATCGGTATGGCTGCCATGACCGGCAGCGACATCACGCTCAATTCCGTGAGCGTGAAAGACCTTGGTGTGATGCCCGACGCTTTCCGCAAACTCGGTATCGAGCTGGAGATTACGGGCGATGACATACGCATAAACCAGAAGGAAATCTACGACATCGACACCTTTATCGATGGCTCGATCATGACGTTTTCCGACGCTCCATGGCCAGGACTGTCGCCAGATCTTCTCAGCATCTTCCTTGTGGTGGCTACCCAGGCCCGAGGCAGCGTGCTCATTCACCAGAAGATGTTTGAGAGCCGCCTCTTCTTCGTAGATAAACTTATAGATATGGGAGCACGCATCATTCTCTGCGACCCCCACCGGGCCGCCGTGATCGGCAACGGGCGTTTCCATTCCCTCCATGCCACAGATATGGCCTCACCCGACATTCGTGCCGGCGTGGCGATGCTCATAGCGGCCCTTGCCGCAAGAGGCACAAGCCGTATTCAGAATATCGGACAGATCGACCGCGGATATGAAAACATCGATGTGCGCCTCTCGCAACTCGGTGCCAAAATATTTAGGGAAGAATGATAGAGAAAGACTCACTGCTGCAGATCGGCGACCTCTTTAAGCCCCATGGCTATAAGGGCGAGATGAAGTGTGACGTGCCCTTCTCACCCGACCTCTTTGCCGACCCTGAGCAGGCTTTCTTTGTGGAGCAGGATAACATCCTCGTGCCTTTTTTCGTGGAATCCGCGCGGGGTACCGATGAGGCAACCTCGTTTCTTAAGTTTGCCGATGTAGACTCCGACCTTGAGGCGGCGCGACTTTTCACGAAGAAGAAACTCTTTGCTGATAAGACATATGTGGCCTCCATGGCCGGTATGGATGTGGAGGAATTCGAGCTCGCTTCCCAGGGAATGAAGGGATATGAAGTGATCGATGCCGGGAGCGGAAAACGTCTCGGCGTGGTAGATGATATCGAGGAGGGGATTGAATACCCCTATCTCAATATGATTAAAGACATCGACGGGGAACAGATCGGTATACCGTATGTGGAAGATATGGTTACTGAGATTGTGGAAGCCGGAGAAGCCGATGGTCATGGGAAAATATTTGTGAATCTTCCGGAAGGTTTTCTGGAGATCTAACACTGTTTTAAGACCTTATTATTTATGGAAAACTACGTTTTTGATGAAGATAAAGCCCTGGCTTTCATACGTGAGGCCGTGGGTCAGAAAATCAGTGAGAAATATACCGACGATGATATTCTCTTTATCATCGACACCATTTGGGACTATTATGAAAACAAGGGTTTTCTCTCTCTGGATATGGACGAGACGGAAGAGGAGATTCTCGACTCCGACGACCTCATCGACTATGTGAAGAAGGAGGTGGCTGCCGACGACGAGATTATGATGGATCCGGCCGATATTTCCCTTGTGGTTAAAGCTGAACTGGAATATGAGGAGTCTCTGGAAGATGTGGGGTAGACGACTGTCCGTGTCGCTGTTGGTATCCGGCCTGGCGCTCCTCGCGCCGAGAGAAGCCGGAGCCAAGTCTGCCCAACCTCAGGAGGATCTCGAGAATCTCTCCTTTATCGAGATGATCAACTCTGTGGAGCTTGGCGAGCAGTCGGAGTTCATACAGCAGTTTCAAAACAAGGAGGCCCGCACCAAACTGCTCGGCAAGTTTAACGGCACCGACGGGTGCTCGGTGGAAAACTACCGTAACAAGGAGGTGCTCCTCATCACCATCCCTGCGAGCCTGCTCTTCGCACCCAACGAGACTCTGCTCAACGATAAGGCAGCAAGCTATCTCGTGAACTTCAAGCGCTACCTGAAGCAGCCCGACACGTATCGGGTCCTTCTGGTGATGCATACCGACAACACGGGGTCGCCCCAATATCGTGACGAGATTACGGAAGAGAGGGTAGAGTCTGTGTTTGAATGGTTTGAGCAGCAGGGCTGCGACACTTCCTTCCTTTTTCCCTATGCGATGGGCGACGACATGCCTATAGTGGAAAATGACTCGCAGAAAAACCGCGACACCAACCGCCGCCTGGAAATCTACCTCATGCCGGGGTCTAAGATGCTCGAGCAGGCTAAGAAGGGGAGGATTGAATTCTGATATGTCAGGATATTCTCTTACATACATATATCATGATTGCTTTGTGTGGGAAACACGCGAGGCAATTTTTGTATTCGACTACTGGAAAGACCCTCTGGCAGCCGGTGCGGATAAGGATAATCCGCCTCTGTTGACAGAATTACAAAGGGGCAAACGGGTCTATGTGCTCGTGAGCCATCACCATAAAGACCATTTCACCCGGAGGATATTCCGGTGGGGAAGTGTTTTGGACGACGTGAGATATATCATAAGTCGCGACGTATATAAGTCTGTAAGCTACCTCTTCAGGGAAGATGGGGACTACAGGGGAACTAAACCGGACCCAAACAGGGTTACGGTCTTGGAACCAGGTGAGGTGTTTGAAAATGAGCTGGCGCGTGTGTCGGCCTTCGGCTCAACCGACATTGGGAACTCCTATGCTGTGGAATGCGGTACGTTCAGGATATTCCATGCCGGCGACCTCAATGCATGGCTCTGGATTGACGAGAGCACCCCCCGGGAGATTGAGGAAGCACGTGTAGCCTTTACCGACATCGTAGCCGGGATTAGGGAAAAGTTTCCTGAGTTTGATCTGGTGATGTTTCCTGTCGACTCACGCTTGGGTCGGGAATACTGGTGGGGCGCCAAGTATTTTGTAGAGCATATCAATGTGCGTATGTTCGTTCCCATGCATTTCGAACTTGTACTTGATGAAAAAGATAAGCAACAGCGTAGATTAGACGCTGCTGCCTTTAATCTTTTCGGCCGTAATTCCTACGGCTCCTACCTTCAACTCGCCGCCACCCGGGCCTGCTATATTTTCAGGCCTTAACCGTCCGCTTTAGCTTCCCCTTAGTTAGCAATCAATTGCGAGAATGCAATGGACGAAAGGGGAGTGCAGACTCTTGCGTATTGTTTTATCAACTCGAGTGTCGAGCTCTTAGGTTTTCTTCCGATAAATTCAACGGCTTTGCCGTCAGATGAAGTGGTAAATTCTCCCATAGGCAATATGGTTGTGGTTATGTCTTAATTACAACTTAATAACGCTTTTGGTTGCCGATTTATTGAAAAAAAATAGAGGGTGTATCAAAAAATATTGATGCACCCTCTATTTTCCTATAATTTTAAAACCGCTATGGGGTATTTGACTTATTTGCTTTCCGTAAGGAGTCTTTCTTTCAGGAATTATTACATGGTGAGTACTATATCCTTTTCGGAGGCCAGACGACGGAGGTTGATGATGGCATACCTCATGCGACCCAGCGCCGTGTTGATGCTCACGCCGGTGAGTTCGGCTATCTCCTTAAACGAGAGGTTCTGGTAATATCTCATCTTGAGCACCTCTTTCTGGAGCTCGGGGAGGAGTTCGATAAGATATTTCACGTCATCGCGAATCTGGTCGGCGATGATGATGTCTTCGATAGTGGCTTCGCAGAGGTCTTTTCTGTTGAAGACGTCCACCTCCTCAATGTCGGAGCTCTGCATGTTTTCCGACTTCTCCTGGCGGTAATGGTCTATGATGAGATTGTGGGCTATACGTGAAATCCAGGCGGGGAAGCGGCCGTTTTCGGTATAGCGTCCCTGCTTTATTGTGAGGATAGCCTTGACAAAGGTCTCCTGGAAGATATCGTTGGCGATATCTTCGTTTTTGATTATTCGGAGGATATAGTTGAAAATCCTGTCCTGATGTCTTTTCAAAAGGGCATCGAATGCCTCATTGTCGCCGGAAGCGTAAGCTTTAACCAATTGGTCGTCGGTTATGCTTTGACGTTTTGCCATCTTATTTCAAATTTACTTTAACAATGAGTAGAGTTTTTTCGATAGGCAGGATTGGTTGAATTGAGTGTTATTTTGATTATTTTTCGTTTTCGGAATGCAAAATTAGGGAATTATTGTGTAAAAAACAAGAAAAAATTCAAAAAAAATGAAAAATCCCTCCCCATTCACCCCCTTCGTCTCTCAAAGAACTACTACAATCCTTTGCATTTTAGGGGCGCGTGGCAAGGAGCGAGGTCCAGGAGCCGGGTTGCTCCGTAATGGAGCGGACGGTAAGGCCGTTGGCGGCGAGGGCGCGCTCAAGCAAGGGAACGTCGGAGCGGTAGAAGCCGCTCAACACAAGAACGCCATCGCGTGAGAGGGTGGACACGTATCTGGAGAGGTCGGCAAGGATGATGTTGCGGTTGATGTTGGCAAGAAACACATCGACATCTCCGATGCCGTCAAGCTGTCTCACATCGCCCAGGCGTATCTCAACTTCCTCGCCATTGAGAGCGACGTTCTCCAAAGCATTCTCATAGGCTCCGGGATCTATCTCTATCCCGATTGCAGATGCGGCTCCCAGTTTCTTGGCAATGATGGCAAGAATGCCGGTGCCTGTGCCCATATCCACCACTTTCTTACCCTTCAGGGGGAGCGAAAAAAGGTGGTCAACCATCATGGTGGTAGTAGCGTGATGACCGGTGCCGAAAGCCATCTTCGGGTCAATCACAATCTCCATCTCGGCCTGCGGGAAATCCTGATGGAAGGTGGAGTGTACCACACACCTTCCCCCTGCCAGAACCATAGGCTGGAAATAGTTTTTCTCCCATTCAGCATTCCAGTCAGTGTGAGGAATAAACTCATTGGTCCAGCTAAGCGAAACCTCGAAGGGGAGATCGCTTAGGGCTCCCTTCAGCGCCTCTTCCGAAAATGCATCCGCCTGGACATAGGCCGAGAGACGGCCCGAGTCAGTCTCGAACGACTCGTACCCGATATCCGCAAGAGATGCGGCAAGAAGGTCTGCCGCATCTTCATTGAATGGTGAAATCTTTATGTCAGTGCGAATGTAATCGCTCATTTCTTCTTCTTTTTAAAGAGGGAAAAAATCTTCTTGCCGGCGGTGAAGGCCGAGATGCCGAGCATTATGTAGTCGGCGTAGTTGAGTCCGCGGATCACCCTACCCACCATCGACTGTGGCGACATGCCCGAGAGGGGAGACTTGCCGTTGATTACGGGAATGCGTTTTTTCAGACTCTGGGTCTGCTGTACGGCCTTCTCCTTCAGAAACTCCCTCTTAAGCATGATAAGAGCGCGCTGGTAACGCAGCTCGTCGAGTGTATAGCCCTTGAAATTTTCTTCTTCGGCCGGAGCGGGTACACCACCCTTGTTGGTTTCGTCGGTCGTTTTCATTATTTCTTAGGAGTTAGGAAGAGTTTGGTGATGAGTCTTGTGATGGGGTTCACAACCAGGGGAATCCGAAGCAGGTAGAGACACCCGATCAGCAAAAGGAGAATACCGCCTACCGTGACGCATGCCAGCGCGTGAGGCATGAAGAGATTGAAAAGGTCGACCAGCGCAAAAGCAAAAACGATGAGAACGACCATAAACACGATGAAGAGGACAATGACAAGAATGAGGGTGGATAGCAGCACACTGAGTTTCTCAGCGGCTGTCAGTTTCAGATATTCAATCTCTACCGTGAGCCAGCTTTTCACCTCGCTCACAACGGATTTCATTTCATCTCCCACTTTATTTTCCATATAACAAAAAATAGTTGCCCCCGCCAATAGGTCGCATCCTCATGGACAGAATGGCGGGGGTAATACAGTTAAAAATTTATTCGCCCGTGAGTTCAGCAACGAGAGCATCAACCTCGTCATCGCTAATCTTCAGACCCTTCTTCTTGATAATGCGGCAGAGGCGTTTGCGAATATCCTCACCCTTTTCGGGAGCGAAAAGAAGCGCGGAACCGCAACCTACAATAGCACCACCCAGAAATGCGAAAATCAAAGCTTTGGCATTCATCTTGTTTGCGATATTATACGTTTTCCAATTGTTCTTCAATCTCGTCTACGAGCTCTTCCATCTTGCTCTTCTTCAAGCAGATGCCTTTTTCCTTGAGAACCTTGAGTATTTTGCTACGAGTGTCGCTTCCTTTTTCGGGAGCAAGAAGCAGACCTACTGCGGCGCCGGCCACGGCACCACCAATCACTGCACAGATTACGTGTAAGGGTTTCATAATTGTTCGATTTTATTGGTTTATCTTTTTTCTTTATAAACATAACGGGGAATGTTTTTGTTCATTATAAGACCCCACAAATTAAACTGTAGTCTAACCTCAATAAGACACCCGAAATTAAACTATAAGGAGAAAAGCTTGTCAATTAGTTAACTTTTTATTATCTTTACAAGCAATTTCTAACGCACAACTCAAACGAAAGGGGACGCCATATGAAAAAAGCCATACTTCTAAGCATAGCTTTCCTGACCATAGCCACGGGTATGAAAGCATACGAATATGAGGATGACATCTACTACAATCCCAAAAAGACATCCTCGGCAAATACAACCTCCAAGCAAAAAAACAAAGGAGGGCAATATATTGTGGACTTCGAGACCATAGACGTAGACGAATACAACCGCCGCGGACAATATTACTACTCCCCGGTGGACACCATCGGCACCTATATCGAAAACGAGCCTGACTTTGTCTATACCACACAGATACAGAAATATTACAATCCGACGATCGTGACTGACAACGCCGACGTGCTCGCCGATGTGCTCGACAACTCATACGGCAACGTCGACATCATCATCAATTATGACGGTGTGCCGAGTTTCTCGCCATGGTATTCCTACTCCTGGCCCTACTATACCTACACAAATTGGTATAGCCCCTGGAGCTGGAGCTTCAACATAGGCCCCTTCGGCTGGAGCGTAGGCTGGAACAGCTGGTGGAACTGGGGTCCGTCATGGAGCTGGAACTGGGGGCCGTCGTGGGGCTGGGGACCCTCATGGAGCTGGGGCTGGGGTGGACCCGGATGGCGCCCCGGCTGGGGACCCGGATGGGCATGGCGACCCGGTCACGGACCTGGTTGGGGACCCGGACATGGTCCTAACCACGGTTGGAGACCCATGGCAACGTACAGCCCCGGCGGAAGAGCGCCTTTCGGTGGCGGAAGCTATGGCGGTGGCCACGCTTCCAACTACAACGGCGCCGGCCATAACTCAGGCGGCAATGTGGGAGGCTTCGGCAGCGGGCAACCAAATAAGAGAGGTCAGGCTGGAGTAGGCAGCAATGCCGCCAACGCAACCCGACCCAGCATCGGCACCAACGGCAGGAGAGGAAGTTCTTCGTCGGGTGCGGTCTCAACCCCGACAAGAGGTAACGGTAGCAACAACCGCACGTCAGTGTCGGGAACCGTTCGACCCGCCACTCAGGGCCAGAAACCCTCTTCGGCCACTACGGCCCGTCCTGTAACGACAACCCCGTCGAAGGGTAATGCCAAGAGTAACGCACCCTCAACCAACCGCAACACCAACACCAGGGTGACAACCAACAGCGGCAGCGGTTCAAGCAGCAGTGGTAGCTCTAACACCACAGCTCGCCCCACAAAGTCTTCTACCTCGACCTCTTCGGGGAGCAGGACCGGTAGCTCTCGCCCCTCATCCGGCAGCTATAACAGCGGCAGCCACTCCAGCGGCAGCAGCGGCCGATCAAGCGGCGGATTCAGCGGCGGCGGTCGCTCCGGTGGTGGCGGCGGTGGTGGTCGCTCCGGCGGCGGCAGAAGATAATGCACCGCGCATATTATCTGCTATTTCCCATTAACCGACCCTTTCACTTCAAGACTACAATACTTCGACCCAATTCACTTAACAGGACTATAATATGAAAAAGATAATATTGGCAACAGCAGGTTTGGTGGCGTCGGCCTCGGCATACTCACAGAGTGCCGTAGACGCCTACCGACTGAGCCAGCCCGACATGAAGGGCACCGCACGGTATATGAGCATGGGCGGAGCCTTCGGAGCCTTGGGAGGCGACCTCTCGACCCTCTCCCACAATCCCGCCGGTATAGGCGTATACCGCAACAGTGAGGTAGGCTTTACCCTCGACCTGGACCTGCAGCACGCAGAGGCAACCCAGATGGGTATGAAATACAGCCTTAACCAGACGAAGTTTCTGCTCAACAACATGGGCTTCGTCTGGACACTCAGGCTCCCAAGCTCGTCGATACCCAACCTTAACGTAGGTTTCACCTATAACAAGGACGTGTCATTCAACCGCCGTTACCGCGGAGGCATCAGCCTCAACAACTCTCTCTCCAACTACATCGCCGCCGTTACGACACAGGGCGGATATACCGAGAGCCAACTGCTGGGAGACAACAACAACGACCCCTATAACCCCACAAACGGTTACGGAGCCCCCTGGCTTTCGATCCTGGGATATGACGGTTATCTGATTTCAGACCAGCCGCTGCAGGGACAACCCAACACCCCCAACTATATCGGCCAGTGGGGGAGCAACACTTCCGGAATGGGTTATTTCGACGTGCAGGAATCGGGAGCCGTTGACGCCTACAACATTGCCCTCGGCGGCAATATCGCTAACGTGGTTTACTGGGGAATGGACTTCTCCATAACCCACATGAACTACAGCCTTACGCCTCTCTGGTCGGAAAATCTCCAGAACGCGAGGGTTGGAGACGACAGGGGATTCATCAGCGAGATGCCGGCTCAGTGGACACTCAACAATTACTACAATTGCTCAGGCACAGGCTTCAACTACAAACTCGGGTTTATCGTAAAACCGATCCAGGAATTCCGTCTCGGCTTCGCATTCGAGACCCCGACATGGTATAACCTCGGCGAGGCCTTCAGCGCCAATATCGATTACCTTTACAATGGCAAGGACTCCGGAAGCGTGCAGACCAACGGCGGCTACACCGGCACCAACGATGTAAACTTCCGCACACCCTGGAAGATCAATGCAAGCGCCGCAGCCGTACTGTTCAACAGCCTCATACTCTCGGCTGAATATGAATGGACACAATATAAGAAGATGAAATATTCCGCCCCTACGCCCTGGGGCAACGACTACTGGTATGACTACGGTTGGGGTTACGACTACCCCTGGGACTACTGGTGGGCCAACACACCGCCCAACTACGATCCCTATCAGCCCAATCAGCCCGGACAATCACTCGACCAGTACTTTTACACCAATAACTCCATCAACGAGTATTACTGCAACACCAACACCTTCCGCTTCGGTGCGGAATATAGGGTGACTCCCCAGTTAAGCGTAAGGGCAGGCTACAGCTTCGTAAGTTCTCCGGTGAAGGAAACCACCAAATTCTCCATGGTAGAGACCGCCGGCACGGTGCCTAACTACAGGCTTGACAACACCACCAACTACATAACTTGCGGACTCGGGTACAAGATCAAGAACTTCTACGTAGACCTGGCATACGTTTACAAGCACATGAGCTCGACATACCATGCCTTCTCGCCGTGGTGGCCCGGCTCGAACACGAGCAACCAGCAACCTATACAAAGCCAGATATCCTCCCTCTCACTCAACAACAACCAGATAGTACTCTCGGCAGGATTCAAATTCTAAGATGAACAACATTACACTCAAATACCTCATCGCTCCGGTTTTGATAATCGGGGCGATAAGTGTGTCAAACGGAGCCACCCCCAAGAAGCGTACAGGGGAGGGGTTGAGAAGCAATTCTATGGTAGACATGCAGGAAGACTCCCTAAGGAGAAACCACAAGATAATCTACATAGACGGAAGGCCCGAAAACCCGCAGCAGGAATATGAAGATTCCCTCCGCCATATGATCGACATGTTCTATTTCGACCAGTTCCGAAACTTCTCCGACCCCGCGGCCCCTTACTTCCTTTTCATGAGCAAGGACGCCCAGCTGGCTATGGGTGTGGGCGGTTGCGTAAGGATGAGAGGATGGTATGACTGGGGTGGGGCCATACCCGCCAACGGGTTTGCCCCCTACCTGATACCGATGGAGCCCGACCCCACAAACATGAAGAAATTCGGCACCACACCCTCCGGTTCTTCTCTATTCTTCCGTGTTATTGGCCGCAACAAGAAATTAGGCGACTATCAGCTCTACATCGAGGCTAACTTCAACGGATATGGCGGCAAGGACTTTCACCTCAAGAAAGCCTACGCCACGCTCAACGACTGGACAGTGGGCTACGCACCCACCACATTCTCCGACCCGGCAGCCCTGCCCCCGACGGTAGACGCCTCAGGGCCCAACAACAAACTCTCGGCTACCTCCGTCCTGGTGAGATACCTGCACCCCTTCACCAACCGGTGGTCGATTGCCGTATCGCTCGAGACCCCCGCCTCCGGCATCAACGAATCGGAAAACACAAAGAAGGTGAGCGACTGGCTGCCCGACGCAGCCGCGTTCGTGCAATACAACTGGGGAAGGAGCGAGCACGTTAGGCTGGCCGGCATCATACGGACGCTGGGCTATCGCGACCTACTGCAGAAGAAAAATTTCAACAAAATAGGTTGGGGCCTTCTGCTCTCTACAGTAGCGCATCCCATACCTGCAATGACCATCTACGGCAACGTATGCGGCGGCCAGGGATTCGAAAGTCTCTGCGCCGACCTCCAGATAGGCAACTATGACCTCGTGGTGTCGCCAAACACCCCCGGCAAGATGTATGCACCCTGGGCTGTGGGCTGGAATCTCGGCCTGCAATACAACTTCCTACCCAATCTCTTCGCCTCCGTCAGTTTTTCCGAAAGCCGCTACCTGCCTGAGAAGGGCACCGACGGGAGCGAATACAAATGGGGCAACTTCATGGCTGTAAACGTATTCTGGAATATAACACCCCGCATACAGACAGGCCTTGAATTCGACACCGGCGAGCGCAAGAACATCGACGGCAGGCACCGCAGGGCACAGCGTGTTGGCGCCATGGCACAGTTCTCTTTCTAATTTCGTATCCGATATCAAAAAAATGGATCAACCTACCAACATACAACCCTCCGGCAGCCAATCCACATCCGGAATTCAGAATTCCAGATCCCAACCCTCCGGCAGTCAGCATCCCAAGAAAGCTCAGGACGGCCTGCACAAGGCACTCGACATAGTGGGTAAGGTGTGCAAGATAGTGCTGCCCATGGGCATCAGCGCCGTGCTCGTGATCTGGCTGTTCCACAAGGTAAACATACAGGAGATAAAGACCGTGCTCCACAACGGAGTGAGGTTTGAGTTCATCGCCATGATGATGTTTTTCACGATGCTCTCCTACATAATCCGCGGTATACGCTGGGGTATCCAACTCAGGGCGGCCGGCGTCCCGCGTATGAGCCCAGTAGCCGAGAGTGTCTCCATATTCGGAGCCTACGCCCTTAACCTGCTGGTGCAATATCTCGGCGAGGCGTGGCGATGCATCTACGTGGCCCGCAAAGAGAAGGTAAAGATAGCCACCATAGTGGGCACCGACCTTGGCGACCGCGGGTCAGACCTGGTGATGATTCTGCTCATTCTGCTCCTGACGCTCTGCGTGGCGAGCCAGCAAATCCACCACTTCTTCGACCAGTATTCGCTCGGAAGGTTTCTGGAGCACCTCTTCGACAACTGGTGGCTCTACGCCATCATTATAGTGGTGTTCGGAGGCTTCATCCTGGCCGACAGGGAATGGGACAAGACCAAATTCTTCTCGGGCTTCAACCTCAGCTGCCGACGAATGTGGGATGGCTTCAAGGTGCTCTTCTTCATGAAAGGACGCTGGAACTACCTCTGGCTCACGATAGGAATCTGGGTTTGCTATTTCCTCGACACCTACCTCTGTTTCTTCGCATTCCCCTTCACCCGCGAACTGATAGCCACCCCGGGATCGGCCTACGGCCTCGTGCCCGGCCTGGTGGTCTTCATTTTCGGGTCCATGAGTATGGCTGTGCCCAGTAACGGCGGCCTCGGTCCGTGGAACGTAGCCGTGATGTATGCCCTGATGCTCTACGGAGTGAGCTCAGCCAACGCGGCAGCCTATTCTCTCGTGGTGTGGGGCTTCCAGGCCATCATGATAATCGCGCTGGGTATATTCAGCGCCATCTACGTGATGCTCTCCAACGACAAAGCCAAGAAACGGGCACAGGAATTGCAAAAGCAATCCACATGAAAACGAAGCAAAGCGGAATTGAAGTTCACGGTGCCAGAGTGCACAATCTCAAGAATATAGATGTAACGTTTCCCCACAACAGCCTATCGGTAGTAACCGGCCTAAGCGGTTGCGGGAAATCGTCATTGGCCTTCGACACCATCTTCGCCGAGGGGCAGCGCCGATATATCGAGACATTCTCGGCCTATGCACGCAATATGCTTGGCAATATGGAACGCCCCGACGTTGACAAAATCGACGGTCTGAGCCCGGTGATAAGCATTGAGCAGAAAACCGTAAACAAGAATCCGCGAAGCACCGTGGGTACCACCACTGAGATCTATGACTTCCTCCGCCTGCTCTACGCGAGAGTGGGCCAGCCCCACAGCTACATCAGCGGAAAACCGATGGTGAAATACACCCGCGAGCAGATTGAAGACCTGATTGTTGAGAAGTATAAGGACAGGAAGATTTACATCCTCTCTCCCCTCGTGAAAAACAGAAAAGGGCACTATAAGGAGCTCTTTGAAAACCTCCGCAAAAAAGGATATATAAGGGTCTATATCGACGGCAACCTGCAGGAGCTCAACTATGGCATGAAGGTAGACCGTTACAAGAACCATACGATTGACCTCGTTGTAGACCGTCTGCGCGCCTCGGGTGAAGACATCCCGCGGCTGAAGAAAACCATCGAGGAAGCCCTGAAGCAGGGAGGCAAACAGATGAAAGTGCTCGATGCCGAAACCGGAGAGATCAGACACTTCAGCCAGCTCATGATGGACCCCGAGCACGGGCTTTCGTATCCCGAACCCGCACCCCACAACTTCTCGTTCAACTCCCCTCAGGGAGCGTGCCCCAAATGTAAGGGCATCGGAACGGTCAACGCAATCGACCTTGACAAGCTTATACCTGACAAAAGGAAAAGCATCGCCGAAGGGGGCATCACGGCATTGGGAAAGTATAAGAACTCCCTTATATTCTGGCAGATCGAAGCCATCTGCAAGCTACACGACACGGATATAAAGACACCTCTCAAAGACTTGCCTCAGGAGGCCATAGACGACATAATGAACGGCACCAACGAGCGCCTGCACCTGCACACCGACTCCGGAGTGGCCAACCACCTCAATATGGAATTCAACGGGCTGCTCAAATATATCGAGATGCAGAGCCAGGAAGACGCCGGCTACGACGCCAACAAATGGAGCGGTCAGTTCTACACCAAATGCGAATGTCCCGAATGTCACGGCCGGCGCCTCAACAAAATCGCCCTTCACCATTACATCGACGGCAAGAACATAGCCGACCTCGCCGAGATGGAGATAGAAGACCTCTACGCATGGACCACCGGACTCGCATCCCGACTGAAAGGGAAGGACAAAAAAGTGGCGGTAGAGATCCTGAAGGAGATAAACAGCAGACTCAAATTCCTGCTCGACGTGGGACTCAAATATGTCACGCTCAACCGTACCAGCGGTTCGCTGAGCGGCGGCGAGAGCCAACGCATTCGCCTCGCCACACAGATGGGAAGCCAGCTCGTAAATGTGCTTTATATTCTCGACGAACCCTCTATCGGCCTTCACCAGAAAGACAACAGGAAACTCATTTCAAGCCTCAAGACACTTCGCGACGCCGGCAACAGCATCATCGTGGTGGAACACGACAAAGACATAATGGAGGAGGCCGACTATATAGTAGACATCGGTCCCGGTGCCGGCGACAAAGGGGGAGAGGTTATGTTTCAGGGCACTCCAAAGGACCTCAAGAAACATGACTCCCTGACTTCCGACTACCTCACAGGGCGCCGCAACACCGGCATGCCGGAGACCCGCAGGAAGGGGAGCGGCAAGACCCTCGAACTCATTGGCGCCACAGGCAACAACCTGAAAAACGTGGACCTAAAGCTGCCCCTGGGTAAATTCATATGCATCACGGGAGTGAGCGGTAGCGGCAAGTCATCGCTCATCAACAACACTCTCTACCCCATCCTCAGCAAGCACTTCTACCGCTCGCATGAGATGCCCCTTCCATATAAGGAAATCAAGGGACTCGAGAATGTGGACAAGGTGGTGACCGTAGACCAGAGTCCCCTTGGAAGGACTCCTCGATCCAACCCGGCCACCTACACCGGTGTTTTCGCCGACATACGAAAACTCTTCGTGGAGCTGCCCGAGTCGAAGATACGGGGCTACAAACCCGGTCGCTTCTCCTTCAACGTTTCCGGAGGGCGGTGTGAGGTCTGCAAGGGCAACGGCTACCGCACCATCGAGATGAACTTCCTTCCCGACGTGCTCGTGCCTTGCGAACATTGCCGCGGAAAAAGATACAACAGGGAGACACTCGAGGTGAGATACAAGGGAAAATCGATATCCGACGTGCTCGAGATGACCGTAGACGAGGCCGTGGAATTCTTTGAAAACGTGCCGGCAATCATCCGCAAGATCAAGGTGCTGAAAGATATCGGCCTCGGATATCTAAAACTCGGACAACCCTCCAGCACCCTCAGCGGCGGGGAAAACCAGAGAGTGAAACTTGCCACGGAGCTGGCAAAAAAAGACACCGGGAACACCATTTTCCTGCTTGACGAGCCCACCACCGGCCTCCACTTCGAAGACATAAGAATACTGCTGAACGTGATAAACAGGCTTGTGGAGAAAGGGAACACGATCGTGGTGATAGAACACAACCTCGACATCATCAAGAATGCCGACTATATAATCGACATGGGACCCGGCGGCGGTAAGGAGGGAGGAACGATAGTGGCCACAGGAACTCCCGAAGAGATAGCCCTCGGAGAGTCTCCCACAGCCGAATTCATCAGAGAAGAACTTTCCGGGCTGCCATCGAAGCCCAAGAAAAAGAAATAAGACAATGGCAAAAGAGATTGAAAGAACGTTTCTGGTAGACGACGACTCATTCAAGGAGATGGCCGTAATAACGGTCCACATTCTGCAGGGCTATCTCAACCGTGACCCGGAACGCACAGTGAGGGTAAGGATATTGAACGACTCAGCCTTCCTGACCGTCAAAGGGAAAACCGAGGGTTGCGAGAGAGACGAATTCGAATACGAGGTGCCCCTTGAAGACGGACTCGAGATGATGAAACTCTGCAGCGGCCGCATCCTCGACAAGACCCGCTACATCGTGCCCTATGAAGGCTACTCCTGGGAAGTAGACGAATATCACGGCGATCTCGAGGGCCTGGTGGTGACGGAGGTGGAGATGAAATCGGCCAAGGATGACGTGCCAATCGCCCCCTTCGCAGGCAGAGAGGTGACAGGAGATCCCAGATATTTCAACTCCCAGCTGTAAAGGAAAAGAGTGGGGGGGACGATAAAAAAATATGACTGGAAGAGGTGGCTCGCTGGGCTGCTTCTTTTAGTGGTTTTATCCACCTCCACAATCTCGGCAAAAAAGACAGAACCGGAAGAGGAAAAGGTGACCGAACTACAGGAGGTAATCATAAAACCCAAGCGCCAGAAATACAGGAAAAAAGGAAATCCCGCATACGAACTGATGCAGGAGATCCGAAAGAAAGCAACCGCTTACAATCCCTCCCGACAGCCTGATTACAGCTACGACTACTATGAAAAGATAATGCTCGGAATGAACGACATGATGGTAGACACGGCCTCACGTTCACTCGGCTTTCTGAGCAAATACCAGACGATAGCCTACAACACGGGGAAACCCGTAGTGTTGCTTACACTAAAGGAGAGAATCGGCACTAACGTAAAATCAAGTGACCCCCAGACAGAGAAAGACATAATTCGAGGGCGGAAAAACGCCGGGATCGATGAAGCCTTCAACCAGAAGAACTTCAACAAGATACTTGAGGACGTGCTTCGCGAGGTAGACATCTACTCCAACGACATCACCCTGATGCAGCAGAAATTCGTATCTCCGCTGGGACGCCTCGCCGGCGACTACTACCATTACTTCATCAACGATACCGTCTACCTTCCCGGCGACGACAGGAAATTCATAGAACTAAACTTCTCTCCCGTCAACCCCGAATCCTTCAGTTTCAACGGACGCCTATATGTCGCCGACGACTCCACAAGGTTTATCAAAAAAGTGGTGATGAGAGTGCCACGAGCAATTAATCTCAACTACATTGACAACATCTTCATAACCCAAGACTTCGTGCAGGACTCGCTGGGCAACCGCCACAAGACCCTCGACGACATGGCTCTCGAGATAAGGGTAATCCCCGGCACACCCTCTTTCTACGGGAGACGGTCAACTTCGAGAGACAACTTCAGCTATGAAACCCGCAGTGACCTCAAGGATTACCTCAAGACATTGGGCAGTCAGATAGAGATAGAGGAGACAGACGACCAGAAAAACCGGCTGCTCTGGAACCAGATGCGTCTCGTTCCCCTCAGTATCGCAGAAAAAAACCTCGCAGGCATACACGACGAAATAAAAAAACGGCCACTCTTCTATTGGGCAGAGAAAATAGTGATGATAGTGGCCAAGGGATATATCGGCACCGGATGGAAAGGGGCACCGAGCAAATTCGACCTGGGCCCCGTAAACACCCTCATATCCTACAATACCCTCGAAGGAGTGAGGCTGAGAGCCGGAGGCATGACCACCGCCCAACTGTCGCGCCACGTCTTCGGACGCGGCTACGGAGCCTACGGCTTCCGCGACCACCGCTGGAAATATATGATAGAGGCCGAATACTCCTTCACCCCGAAAAAGATACATGCCAAGGAATTCCCGATACACTCCCTGAGAGCGACACATCAATATGACGTGGACATGCTCGGGCAACACTACCTCTTTACCAACCCCGACAATGTGTTCCTCTCCTGGAAAAGGAAGGAGAGCGATCTTGCCACCTACCGGAGGCATACAACCTTCGAATACACCCTTGAGCTTCGGAACAATTTCTCCGTAAACGCCGGATTCCGACACCAGATACAGTTCGCATCCAGGTTCGTACCCTTCGTTGACGGGCGCGATATACGCTACGGCCACTATGCACAGTCATCCTTCTTCATAAAACTCCGTTATGCTCCGGGCGAAGTGTTTGTGGAGGGAAGAAATGTCAGGTTGCCCGTAAACATGGACGCACCCGTGATACAGCTTACCCACGAATACGGGCCCAAGGGATTTCTGGGAAGCCGCTTCACACTCAATTATACGGAACTCTCGTTTCAGAAACGCTTCTGGTTCTCTTCATTCGGCTTCACCGACATCATTCTGAAGGGTGGAAAGATATGGAGCAGGGTAGAATATCCCGCACTGCTTTGGCCCAACGCCAACCTGTCCTATACCATCCAGCCCGAAAGCTACTCTCTGATGAATCCCATGGAATTCGCCAACGACTGGTATGGAGCACTCGACCTCACATATTGGCTGAACGGACTGATCCTTAACCGCATTCCTCTCGTAAACAAAGCCAAGCTTCGCGAGATCTTCACCTTCAAGCTCCTGATGGGAGGACTTACAAAAAAGAACAACCCCGCCGACAATGAGGAACTCTTCAGATTTCCTTACGACTCCAACACCCATATCTTGAACCGCACTCCATATATGGAGATAGGGGTGGGGCTCGACAATATCCTGACCATACTGAGGGTAGATTATGTATGGCGGCTCACCTACCGTGACCTCCCGGGCATAGACCGCTCGGGACTGAGGGTGGCGCTTCACTTCTCCTTCTGACGGGGACAGGAAGGATGGAAAGGATGGAAAGAAGACGAAAGGAGAGCCTTGACGGGCTCTCCTTTTCAGCTATACTGTTTGGGTCGGTTTAGTCTTCGATGGGTTTGAGCTTCACCGTGAAGTGGCGCATGAGTTCTGCTTCCCAAACGATTTCCACGCCGTGCTTGATCTCGTTGCGGCGGTCGTAGACATTCTTAAGGGCAGCTGCGATCACGCGGATATGATTGTCGGTGTAGACCCTGCGGGGGATGCAGAGGCGTACGAAGTCGTTGCCACCGAAACGGTTTTCGCGGGTCACGGGATCACGGTCGGCCAGGATGTAACCGATCTCACAGCCACGGATACCGGCTTCCTTATAAAGCTCGATTGTGAGAGTCTGGGCCGGGAACTGCTCCTTCGGAATCTGGGTGAGAACCTTGAGGGCATCGATAAAGACTGCGTGGCCACCGATGGGACGCTGGTAAGGGATGCCGTACTCATCGAGGAGCGAGGCGAGAAGCTTAAGCTGGTGGATACGGGTGTCGAGATTGTCGAACTCCGTATTCTCGTCGAGACCTACGGCGAGAGCAGCCATATCGCGGCCGTTCATACCGCCATAAGTAAGATATCCTTCGAAAGGAATCACGAAAGCCTTGGCGGCCTCATACCAGTCTTCCCAGCGGGTTGCGATAAAGCCACCCATATTGACGATACCGTCTTTCTTGGCAGACATTGTCATGGCATCGGCAAGGTCGAACATCTCCTTGCAGATTTCCTTGATAGTCTTGTCGGCATAACCCTCCTCGCGGGTCTTGATGAAATAGGCGTTCTCGGCGAAACGGGCGGAGTCGAGCACAACGCGCTTGCCATACTTGTCGGCAATCTTGCGCACCTCGCGGAGGTTCTGCATGGAAACAGGTTGGCCTCCGGCCGTATTGTTGGTGATGGTAACTATGATGAAGGGCACCTTATCGGCGTGTTCGGCCAGCACCTTCTCAAGCTTTTCCGGATCCACATTGCCCTTGAAGGGAAGCTCCTTCTGGGTGTCTTTTGCGTCGTCGATAGTGCAGTCTACTGCAAAAGCCTTACGGAACTCGATGTGACCCTTGGTAGTGTCGAAATGGGAGTTGCCGGGCACATAGTCGCCTTGATGCACGAGAGCTGAGAAAAGCACATTCTCGGCAGCGCGACCCTGGTGGGTGGGGATAACATATTTAAAACCCGTGATGCGTTCGATGGAATCTTTCAACTCGTAGAAGGAGCGTGCGCCGGCATAAGATTCGTCGCCCATCATAAGGGCAGACCACTGACGGTCGCTCATAGCACCAGTACCGGAGTCGGTAAGGCAGTCGATATAGACCTGATCGGCGCGAAGCTGGAACACATTGTATCCGGCTTCCTTGATCCACTGCTCGCGTTGTTCGCGAGTACTCTTGGTGATGGGTTCAACCATCTTAATTTTCCATGATTCTGCAAACGGAAGTTTCATTGCTTATTATATTTAAGGTAGGTTATGTTATTGACTTGTGTGAGTCTCAAAAATTGAGGTTCCTAATTTTTGACAAAGGTATAAAAAATTTACTGATATAGCAAATAACGCATCAACATTATATTGTTGTTGCACTATAATTTAGAGGCCAGAAATGCATAAAAATTCAGTTGCGCTCAACAAATATCAAAAAATTGGAGGAAATATTTTGAAAAAATTTTGGACTATAATAAAAAAGAAAAAAAATATTATTAATTTTGCAGTTTGAAACCCCTACCGAATATGGATCATAAAACCTTCATTAAGAAAGTAAGCGACAGCTCGGGGCTCGACAGGGACACCTGCGAGGCCTTGCTCGAGTCGCTCGTAACCGTTCTCGCAGACACCATTTCGGAGGGAGAAAGCATTTCTATACCCTCATTCGGGAACTTTGAGTCCAGGAAACGCAAGGAGCGCATCATGAGTCACCCCTCGCTGAAGGGAAGGCGACTGCTCGTGCCCCCGAAACTGGTGATAAACTTCAAACCTTCCACGTTACTGAGGAATAAAATAAACGAGTGATAACGATGGGAAAAAAGATATTGCTCCCCCAGCTCGTAAGCATGCTGTCTTCTTCGTCAGGAATGGCTAAGAAGAGCAGCGAGACTTTCATCAAGACATTCTTCGCAACGCTTACTGATGTTCTCGCAGAGCACGAAAACGTTAGGATAAAAGGATTCGGCACATTCAAGGTAAACAGGGTTGAGGCCCGAAAGAGCGTCAATGTCTCTACCGGAGAAGAGATGCAGATACCGGCCCACTACAAGGTGGTGTTTCTACCCGACAAGACAATCTCTGAAAAGATAAACCGTGAATTCTCATGGTTTGAGATAGTCGAGATAGCCGGACCGCCGAAGACCGCCGAACTCACGCCTGAAGAAGAGGAACGGAGCGAACACCTGGGAGAAGAGATTGAAAAAGACTTCGGGGAGATAGAACCTGTGGAGCCCTTCGGACCAATAGATCCGGACGACCCCGAACCGGGAGAACCCATTCCGGAAGACAATGCGGCACGAGAGGATGACTCGCCGGTGCCCAAGGTGACGATAGTGCCTCCATATCAGGCTCCTCCGCCTGTGATGGAGACACCGGTAGCCACGGCTACACAAAGCGTAACGACTCCCGACCACGAATTCGACCCCTATAAATTGGACGCACCCAAATCCCTTGACCCTTTAGCCGCCAATCCCGATTCCCCTTACGTTACACGCGAAGAGCTCGCGGAATATATCACCAAGGCAGACATCAAGCCGCTGGTGAGAACCGTAAAGAAAGTAAAGGGAAATGTAGATAAGACAGAGAGAGCCGGGAAAATACGTTCACGGGCCTACTTCATCTGGACATTGCTGATATGCGCCGCACTCATAACGGGCGGCTTTTTCCTTGTTTATTATCTCCTTGAGAAAAAGATAACCGGCAACAACCCGGAACAAGTGGACCAGACTCCCGGAAGCAACAATGCAGAAGAAGACACGGAAGTGGTGAACGTAAAACTCGAAAACCACGACTTTATAGAGGCAGAGATCACAGCGGATCCCGACATGGAGCCGGAACGGGAAGAGGAGATGCCGCATAATGCCGCAGGCATACAGGCCAAAACACAGACCGGGTCCGCACCAAAGTCAACCTCGACAAGCACCGCATCAACGGCCACAACTGCATCAACTGCATCATCGACATCCTCGTCATCATCGACACCCTCGACATCCTCCGACATCAAGGCTATGGACAAAGTGACCTCCACAAGATACCTCACCACCATGGCCAAAGAACATTACGGCAACTATAATCTCTGGCCCTATATCTATCTTGAGAACGAAGCTAAGCTCGGTCATCCCGACCGAATAAAGCCGGGCACAGTAATTGCAATACCCGATATAGCCAAATATGGCATCGATCCCACCAACCCAAAGGATATTGAGAAAGCCAAGAGGTTGAGTGTGGAAATTTACCAGAAATACAGCAACTAATCCCTTTCCGTTGGGGTTGGCCGACCCGATAAAGGGAGGCTGAGATACGCTGTATGGAACATACAGATAGCTAAATGACGAACAAGACTACAAGAAGACTGGCAACAGCATTTATCGGGGCGTTTGCTTTTATGGCGGCCTATGCCCACAACGACTCCATTCCCGACTTCGACGACTTCGAGCTTGACGAGGTGGTGGTGAAGGCAAAAGGCACAAGCAAGATCAACTACGCCGCCACCAACACCGAACTCATAACTGCGGTAGAGCTTACAAGAGCCGCCTGCTGCAGCCTCGGCGAGAGTTTCAGCACCAATCCATCGGTAGACGTAAGCTATTCCGATGCAGCTACCGGAGCAAAACAGATTAAGCTCCTCGGCTTGTCGGGAAGCTACGTGCAGATGCTCACGGAAAACGTTCCAAACTTCCGTGGAGTGTCCTCGCCCTATGCACTCGACTTCATCCCGGGGCCGTGGATACAGTCGATCCAGGTGTCGAAAGGGAGCAGCAGCGTAAAAAACGGTTTCGAATCCGTAACGGGGCAAATCAACGTGGAGCTGAAAAAGCCCCAACTCGACAACGCCCTCAACCTTAACGCCTATTTTGACACCGACGGCAAACTGGAATTCAATGCATCCGGCAACCTGCATCTCGGCAAGAAATGGAGCGGCGCATTGCTGCTGCATGGCGCCAACACCTTCTGGACCCACGACGGAGACGACGACGGTTTCATAGACATGCCCAAACTGAAACGCGCCTCACTTCTAAACCGATGGGCTTACCTCGGAGAAAGATACGTGTTTCAGATCTCAGCCAAGGGTTTGCTGGAAAGGAGACAGGCCGGCCAGATAGGGCATCCTAGCCATAAGTTGACTAATCCGTATGTTATCAATGTGGAGAACAACCGACTGGAGCTTTTCACCAAAAACGCCTTCATCATCGACAAGGAAAACGACGCCAACTTGGCGTTGATACTTTCCGGCAATGTGCACGACCTTGACTCTAAATTCGGGTACAAGGCCTATAAGGCTCTTCAGTATGACGCATATGCATCTCTGATGTTCGAGCGCAAATGGGCCGAGAGACATTCACTGAGCACAGGCGCCAGCCTGCAGTATGACAACTATCGCCAGCATTACCGTACGATGCAGAGCGATGCCTCCCCGCTACTTCGGGACTACACTCACGAGGCCGTAACCGGACTTTATGCCCAATACACATATAACCACGATGAAAAGGTTATAGCCATGGGAGGAATGAGATATGACTACAGTTCTCTCTATGGCAGTTTCGTGACTCCAAGGTTACACCTAAGATACAATCCCACAGAGGCATGGTCGATTCATGCATCGGCCGGGATGGGTAGACGTTCGCCGCATCCCCTTGCAGAATTCAGCTACCTCTTCGCCTCGTCGCGCCGCTTCATAATGCCCGCTGAACTCAGGATGGAGACAGGAGCCAACACCGGAGGCGGCGTAACCTGGAGTCCGGAGTCAGGGGAGAGGAATCTCAGAATGTCGGCAGAATATTACTACACCCATTTCTTCCACCAGATGAACGCTGATTTGGAAAACCCGCACGAAGTGGCGATTCTTACAGACACAAAAGGCTATAGCCACAACTTTCAGATCGAGATGTCGGTGGATCCCATCGAGGATATGACGGTTACGGCAGCCTACAGATATATCGACGTAAAAGTCGACTATGGCCGTGGATACCAGACCAAACCATTGACATCTCATCACCGAGGGCTCTTCAGCGTTGGATATTCTCCCTTTATGGGGAAATGGCAATTCGACGCCACACTCAGCATAAATGGCGGAGGTGTAATGCCAACTCCATACAGGATGGCCGACGGAGAAATGTCGTGGAGCGAGCGGTTTCCTACATACTGCACGCTAAATCTGCAGGTTACCCGCAACTTCCGCCACTGGAGCATCTACATTGGGGGAGAAAACCTCACAAACTACAGGCAGAAACACCCAATAATCGATGCCGGAAATCCATGGAGCAAGGATTTTGACGCCACTATGGTGTGGGGTCCGCTTTCAGGAGCCATGGGATACATAGGTGTGAGAATCAATATATGAAAAGGGGAGAGGGATACGTTACATAAAAAGAATAATAATACAAAAAAATAAATCGAGAAAAATGAAAAAAATATTAGTTTTGGCAGCATTTGCCTTCTTCCTCATAAACGCTAATGCCGAAAAGAAGACCGTAAACTTCACGGTAGAACCTGCATTGGTTTGCCACAACTGTGAGGCTAAGGTAAAAGACAACCTTCGCTTTGAGAAGGGAGTGAAAGCCGTAAAACCTTCTGCAGAGAAGGGGATAGTGGAAGTGACCTTCGACGACAAGAAGACCGACGTAAGCCATCTTCAGGAGGGCTTCCGTAAGATCGGCTATGAGGCTACACCTGTAGAAGAGGGCCCTGAGGTATGTCACGAGCCGACGACTGCCCCTTGCTGTAATTCAAAAAAGTAAGAGAAAAAGCGAGAAAAGCCTCAAAAAATTTGGAGAATTGAGCAAAAAGTCTTAATTTTGCTCCCTGAAAATAGGGTTCCATGTCCGAGTGGTTAGGTACCGGTCTGCAAAACCGTTCACACCAGTTCGAATCTGGTTGGAACCTCTTCCTGATAAGAAGCAGTGTTAGGTGTATAGTAATAGCCTTCCACTGCTTCTTTTATTAATTCTTATTTACGACGTTTTGAGGAGGATACCGGGTAGAGTTTACGGAGGAGGTCGGGGCGGTGCAGCCTGCGAAGGCGGTCAATGATGCGCTGCCGCGCGTCAGGTTTGTACCAGAAAAAGAAGAGACGCTGCGCCTCCTTTTCGATGGGAGACTTAGCGGTGAACTCCTTGGTGCCCGTATAAGGATTGATGCCGGCGTAGAACATTTCGGTGGCCAGAGTCATCGGCGTGGGCGTGAAATCCTGCACCTGCTCGAGATGAAAATTGAGGTCTTTGGTCCTGACTGCCAACTCGGCCATGTCAACCTCGCGGCAACCCGGATGTGAGGAGATAAAATAGGGGATGAGTTGCTGGTTGAGTCCGTATTTACGGTTGACCTTATGGAAAAAGGTGTTGAACTCTTCAAACAGTTTAAACGACGGCTTCCGCATAAGGTTGAGCACATGGTCCGACGTATGTTCCGGAGCCACCTTCAGCCTACCGCTGACATGGCGACTGATCAGTTGCTCGAGATAAAGCCGGTTGGTTCGGTTAACGTCATCGTTGCCGGAGTCGGCCATAGCCAGGTCGTATCTCACACCGCTGCCCACAAAAGCCTTCTTTACCTCCGGCAGACTGTCAACTGCCCTGTAGACATCCAGAAGACGGGAATGGTCGGTGTTGAGATTAGGACAGACCTTCGGGTGGAGGCACGACGGGCGCGAACACTTCCTGCATAGCTCAGTATTCTTACCGTCGGTCATATACATATTGGCCGACGGACCACCAAGGTCGGATATATAGCCTTTATAGTCGGGCATCTCAGCAATACGCTTCACCTCCTCCACAATCGACTCCTTAGAGCGGGAGGAAATGGCTTTGCCCTGGTGGGCCGAGATGGTGCAGAAAGCGCAACCTCCATAACAGCCCCGATGCATCGTTACCGAATGGCGAATCATCTCGTAAGCCGGGATAGTCTTTCCCTTATAGCGCGGATGGGGAAGGCGGGTAAACGGAAGTTTATAAATGCTGTCGATCGCTGCCGTAGAAAGGGGAGGGAACGGAGGATTAATCTTAAGCATACGGCCGTTGGTCTGCTGCCAGATGGTGTGACATTCCCGCTTGTTTGACTCAATCTCCACTTTCTTGAAATTCTCAATCTGCTTCGTCTTATCCCTAAGGCATTCCGAAAACGGAGCCAGGACAATATCGGAGTGTGCGGGCGTCTCAGACGAGAAGACTGCGGTCTGCCTCACATCTGAAAGCGACGCAAGGGGTTCACCCTTGTCGAGCTTATGGGCAATCTCAGCGATGGGTCGTTCGCCCATCCCGTAGATGAGGATATCCGCTCCGGAATCGAAAAGGATAGAGGGCCGCAGCTTATCCTGCCAATAGTCATAATGTGCGATGCGGCGCAATGAGGCCTCGATACCCCCGATAACAACGGGTACATCAGGGAAAAGCTTTTTCAAGGCTTGGGTATATACTATCGACGGATAGTCTGGTCGTCGGCCATGACGGCCACCTGCCGTGTAGGCATCGTCGTGACGCAGACGTCGGCCGGCAGTATAGTGGTTGACCATAGAGTCCATGGCTCCCGGCGAGACACCGAAAAAGAGGCGCGGGCGACCGAACTTCCTGAAGTCGCGCAAATCGTCTTGCCAGTTGGGTTGTGGCACAATAACCACTTTAAAGCCCTCCGCCTCGAGCACGCGTCCAATCACGGCAGCTCCGAAAGAAGGATGGTCGACGTAGGCATCGCCTGAGAAAAGGATCACGTCGGGCTGTTCCCAGCCCAGCTTCTTCATCTCGTCGAGGGTGGTGGGAAGGAAATTCATTTCAGCGCCTCAATCTTTGCCCTGACCGCAATCAGCTCGTCGCGCAACTGTGCTGCCTCGATAAAATCCGTACGGATAGCGGCCTGGCGCATAGCGTGTTCGAGCTGTTTCTCACGTTTCTCAAGATCAGCGAGATTCATATAGTCGTAGAAGGGGTCGGCCGCGATATTCTTTTCCTCGGTCTCCACATAGGGACGCGAAGCCGGCTGCTGACCTGACGCGCCCTGAGGTTTGGGTTTCCTGTCGGCGGTTCGTTTATCGTCGGCCGGGCGACCCTGGTTGCGTTTGCCGGCCTCATAGATCTCTATAAGGTCGTTGCCCGTGGTCTTTACAATCGGAGTGGGTGTGATGCCATGAGCCTCATTATAGGCTTTTTGCTTGGCACGACGCCGGTTGGTCTCATCGATGGTGAGCTGCATGGAGTCGGTTACCTTATCGGCATACATTATTACCTTTCCGTTGACATTTCTGGCGGCGCGTCCGGCAGTCTGGGTTAGCGACCTGTGGTTTCGAAGAAAACCCTCCTTATCCGCGTCAAGAATCGCCACGAGCGAAACCTGAGGCAGATCGAGTCCCTCACGGAGAAGGTTTACGCCGATAAGCACGTCGTAGACACCCTCGCGCAGATTCTCGAGAATCTGGATTCGTTCGAGAGTATCCACGTCGCTATGGATATAGGCACTCTTCACGCCCCACTTCTGAAGGTGGGCATTCAATTCCTCGGCCATCCGCTTGGTGAGGGTAGTTACAAGGGTCCTCTCGCCGGCCTCAATGCGGAGGCGGATTTCCTCCATAAGGTCGTCGATCTGGTTGAGAGTGGGACGCACCTCAATCTCCGGATCGAGGAGTCCCGTGGGACGGATCACCTGCTCCGTGAATATACCCTCGCTCTGCTGGAGTTCAAACTCACCGGGGGTGGCACTGATGTATATGACCTGGTTTGAGAGACGGTCGAATTCCTCAAACTTAAGCGGACGGTTGTCGATGGCGGCAGGAAGTCGGAAGCCGTATTCCACAAGATTCACCTTTCGTGAGATATCGCCGCCATACATGGCGCGCAACTGGGGAATGGTGACATGGCTCTCATCGATGATGGTAAGATAGTCTTTCGGGAAATAGTCGAGCAGACAGAAAGGACGAGCTCCCGGTTCCCTGCCGTCGAAATAGCGTGAATAGTTCTCGATGCCGCTGCAATGGCCGAGCTCCTTAATCATCTCAAGGTCGTAGTTGACACGTTCCTTAAGGCGCTCTGCCTCAAGAATCTTGCCTTCGCTCTCGAAGAAGCGGCATTGCTCGCCGAGATCGAGAGCAATTTGGTCGATGGCCCGGTTGGTGCGTTCTTTCGAGGCCACGAATATGTTGGCCGGGAATATGTTGAAGCTCTCGATGTCTGTAAGCACATGGCCTGAATCGGGGTCTACCGTCTGGATTTTTTCGATTTCGTCGCCCCAGAACACCACCCTGAGCTGAATCATCTCGAAAGAGAGAAGTATATCTACAGTGTCGCCCTTCACGCGAAACTGGCCCGGGAGCAAATCGGTCTCCGTGCGTGAATAGAGAGAATCTACCAGTCTACGAAGAAATGCATTACGCGAGATAGAGTCGCCTACCTTGATGGAGACTACAGTCTGGCGGAAATCTTCGGGGTTGCCCATACCGTAGATGCAGCTCACGGAGGAAACCACGATGACATCGCGCCGGCCTGACATGAGGGCCGCAGCCGTAGAGAGGCGTAGCTTCTCGATCTGGTCGTTGATCATCAGGTCTTTCTCTATATACTTGTCGCTCGAAGGAATGTAGGCCTCAGGCTGATAGTAGTCGTAATAGCTGACGAAATACTGCACGGAATTCTCCGGGAAAAAACTCTTGAATTCCGAGTAAAGTTGGGCCGCCAGAGTCTTGTTGTGCGAGAGGATAAGAGTGGGGCGCTGCACTTTCTGGATCACATTAGCCATCGTGAAAGTCTTGCCCGAGCCCGTCACACCGAGGAGGGTCTGTCGTGGCTGGCCGTTTTCGATACCGGCCACGAGTTCGGCTATAGCCTCCGGCTGGTCGCCCGTGGGATGATATGCAGATGTAAGCTTAAAATCCATACTACAAAATTAACATAAGGTTACATACTACGCAAAAGAAATGCCAAAAAAACTGCAAATTAGTCGCATATTCGGATAATTTTGAGTAATTTTGCAGATATAGAGAGGCTTCGGCGTAACCCGGGGCTCCCTAAATAGTATAATCTATTATAAAACAAATATTTATAATAACTATGAGAAAGAATATCGTTGCAGGTAACTGGAAGATGAACACCACGCTCGATGAAGGAGTGGAGCTTGCAAATGAAATCAACGAAAAGGTAAAAGGTATCAAGCGCAATTGCGAAGTCATCATATGCGTGCCGTTCACACATCTCACATCGGTGAATGCCGTGATAGAGAGCGAGAATGTAGCTCTGGGAGCTGAGAACTGCTCGGAACACGACAAAGGCGCCTACACGGGCGAGGTGAGTGCGGCTATGGTAAAATCGACGGGCGCAACCCACGTAATCCTGGGCCACAGCGAGCGTCGGCAATATTTCGGAGAGAATAATGAGCAGCTCCTGGCCAAGACACGCCAGGCACTTGCCAACGGCTTGACTCCCATCTTCTGCGTGGGAGAGGTGCTCGAAGACAGGGAGAACGGCAGCTACAACGACGTAGTGGAAGGTCAGGTTGAGGCTCTCTTCGACCTCACGGCAGAAGACTTCGGCAAACTCGTGATAGCCTACGAACCCGTATGGGCAATCGGTACGGGCAAGACCGCCACAGCCGACCAGGCACAAGACATGCATGCACACATCCGCAAAGTGATAGAGGGCAAATATGGCAAGGACGTAGCCGACAACACCTCGATACTCTACGGCGGCAGCTGCAAGCCTGAAAACGCAAAGGAAATATTCTCGAAGCCTGATGTAGACGGCGGACTCATAGGAGGCGCAGCCCTCAAGGCAGACTCCTTCATGGGAATCATCGAGGCGTTCAACTAACCTCAGCGAAACCTTGAGGATATTCGGAAAGCCAATAAGGTTACTTTCGGTGCTCGCCATGCTGATGGCGGGTGTCGGCTTTATGTGGGCGCAGACGGAAAAGGAAAAGGAGAGCGAGGAGGTAGACTCCACCCTCATTCTGGAAATGCTCGGGCAGGCAGCGATAGCCAATTATGACATCCCTGAAGACATACTGGAGAACCTTTCTAAAAATCCCGGTGCCCTGAAGCGACCGGGAGCGGTGGTAAAGAAGCGTACCGGAAACTCAGCGGTGCAGAAAAAGCAGGGATTCAGAATCCAGGTGTTCAGCGACGGGCGAAACCCCTCGACATTGCAGGCCAGGGCCAGGGCACGTGGCAATGCCATAGTAGCCAAATTTCCAAAATATCGCGGACAGATCTATTCCTTCTCGTCAGCTCCCAACTGGTACACGCGCATCGGCAACTTCCAGACGCAGCAGGAAGCCAACAATGCCCTCATGGAGCTCAAGAGGGCCTTCCCGGCCTTCGCCGCCGAGATGCGAGTGGTGAAAAGCCAGATTACCATTATAAAATAATCGGTAAGAGATGAATAAATCACTTCCATACGAAGAGAAACTCAACCTCATTGCAGGTCATTATCGCGAGATACTGAAGCTGATAGGGGAGAACCCCGAGAGGGAGGGTCTGGTAAGAACCCCGGAGAGAGCTGCAAAAGCATTGCTCGCAGTAACTTCTGGTTACGAGTCAGACCCCGTGGAGATAGCCCACAAGGCCATATTCCGGCATGAGGGGTCGAAAATAGTGACCGTTAAAGACATAGAGTTCTATAGTCTTTGCGAGCATCATATCCTTCCCTTCTTTGGTCATATCTCCATCGGTTACATCCCTAAGGGCAAAATAATCGGTCTCTCCAAACTGCCACGCATCGTGGAATGTTTCGCAAGGCGCTTGCAGGTGCAGGAGAACCTGACAGCTCAGATCTGCGATTTCCTGAGTCGGGAGTTGCCCAATGAAGGCGTGATCGTAAACTGTGAGGCCGGGCACCTTTGCATGAAGATGAGAGGGGTTGAGAAGCAGGATTCCACTACCGTGACATATGAATGCACAGGGAAATTTGCCCAGGACCCACAGCTGAGGGAAGAGTTTTTCCGCATGATAAATTAAACATAAAATCAAGATAAGCCATGAGTAAACCTTATGTAATGGGTGTCGACATAGGAGGCACCAACACAGTGTTCGGAATCGTAGACGCACGCGGCCAAGTTGTGGCCAGCGGTTCTATAAAGACACAGAAACACACCGATTTTGACTCCTATATCAAAGAGCTCCACGCGGAGATGGAAAGGCTTATAAAGGCCAACGACGTAGAGGGACAGATTCAGGGAATCGGCATCGGTGCCCCGAATGCCAATTACTACACCGGCGAGATCCAGAACCCTCCCAACCTTCCCTGGGGCGACGTGATACCCCTGGCAGAGAAAGTGAGCAAAGCCTTCGGGGGCATACCGGTGGCCATCACCAACGACGCCAATGCGGCAGCCCTGGGCGAGATGACCTATGGAGCCGCACGCGGACTCAAAGACTTCATCATGATCACGCTCGGCACCGGCGTTGGGTCCGGTATCGTAATCAACGGTCAGCTTGTGTACGGACATGACGGCTTTGCCGGCGAGCTGGGTCACCTTGTGGTGAAGCGCAACAACGGCAGGGTTTGCGGTTGTGGTAGGACGGGATGCCTTGAAGCCTACTGCTCGGCTACGGGTGTGGCACGCACGGCCCGCGAATTCCTCGAACTGAGGTCGGAACCCTCCGCACTGCGCGACCTCTCGATAGAAGACATAACTTCGAAAGACGTGTATGATGCAGCTCTGAAGGGCGACAAGATGGCCAAGGAGATATTCGAATACACTGCCAAGATACTCGGAGACGCCCTGGCCGACATGGTAGCCTTCAGCAGTCCCCAGGCCATAATCCTCTTCGGTGGACTCGCTAAGAGCGGCGACCTTCTGCTCAAGCCCCTCAGGGAAGAGTTTGAAAAGGCACTGTTCCCCATCTTCAAGGGGAAATGCAAGATTATCGTATCCGAACTCAAGGAGGCCGACGCCGCCGTGCTCGGCGCCTCAGCCCTTGGTTGGGAAGCCAAATATCACTACGAGGAGAAATCCCCGGCCCAGCAGGACTAAAAGTAGTAAAGCTACTTACTGAAAGGCCTGGAGCTCCTTATGAAGGCGATGCACCGGCAGACCCATCACATTATAGAATGAGCCTCTGATACCGGCCACGCCCACGGCCCCGATCCATTCCTGAATGCCATAGGCTCCGGCCTTGTCTAACGGACGGTAGGAAGATACGTAATAATCGATATCATCATAGCTCAGCGATGCAAATTCCACATCGGTAACCACAGAAAAGGTTGCCGATTTTTTTATGGATGTGAGGCTTACGCCTGTAATTACCTTATGGGTTTTTCCTGACAGTTTATGCAGCATTGCCCTGGCATCGTCAAGTGTGCGGGGTTTGCCGATAATTTCACCTTCGAGCAGCACGATGGTGTCGGCCGTAATCAGGATGTCTCCCTCCTTAAGGTCTGGGAGATAGGCTGTAGCCTTGAGTCGCGAGAGAAAGGTAGGAACCTCTTCCGCAGGGAGGTCGGCGGGGAAATTCTCCTCCACCTCCCGACCTTCCACTATCTCAAAAGGCACATCAAGCATCTTGAGGAGCTCGCGTCTTCTGGGAGACTTACTTGCAAGATAAAGCATAATATTGTCTGATCAATCTTTTTTACTCATTATAAAATTACTGACTGCCTCATATATAGCCGCCAATTCGGGTCGGAAGGCGAGCATATCTACATGTTGGCGGAGAACCTCGGTATCCTTACGGCTCGCCGGACCGGTCTGGCACTCCTTTGGCGACCGTTGAAGAGCCTTCAGCATAGTCTGCCGGATCAGAGGCGTGACAACATCAAACGGTAAACCGCAGTCTTTCAGAATATCCTCCGCCGCTGTATACATGGCATTCACAAAATTGCACGCAAAGACAGAGGCGAGATGGAGGGTCTTCCGCCGCTCGGAATCCAAGACATGGACATTATTGGAAATTCTGAAGCCAAGCCATTCCAAGGTTGGAAGTACCTGTGGAGATCCCTCCACAAAGACCGGTATCTCGGAATAATCGTCAATCTCCACATTGCGCGAGAATGTCTGGAGGGGGTAGAAGACTCCATAACTCTCAAAGAAAGGTGAGAGGATAGAGGCATCCACAGAACCGGCGGTATGGGCTACAATCCCCTTGAACTTTGGTAGGGCAATTCCCACACGCTCAGCAACTTCCTTGATAGCCTTATCGGAAACCGCAATCAGAAGCACATTGAAATCCGTTCCCAATCCAAGGAGAGAGCGGGAATTGATCTGAACGATATCCAAAGATGCAGACCTGAATGCGCGTTCGAGGTGTGTGGCGACATTTCCACTGCCGATAATTCCTATTTTTAATCTTATTGAGCTATTTGATTCCATTTATTTTGAAACCGGGAAAAAGGGGAGAGGAATTTCAGTGAGTAAATACTTTCTCGAGTTAAGCGCTTTGGCGAGTGAAAGGGCCACATGGCCCATAGTGCGTCGCAGATTCACCTCCACACAAGGATAGAGCGTTCCTTGGCTGTCGGCCATCATATCCACACCCATCACTCCGACAAACTTACCCGCAATCTCCGCTCGGATAAACTCCTGCTGACGGAGTAGAAGTTCGGAGGCATTAAGGCCCGGGATTCTCCTTTTAATATAGGCGAGGAGATCAGCCTGAGACCCGTAAAGATTACCGTCATACTTGCCCCGGCCGTCAGATAACGATACCGACCAGCCGCAAAACCGTACTTCGGAAGGCGACACGTCCCAAAGGGATGCGAAATCCAAAACACGTTCAATGGCAGGTTCCGCAAGCACCGAGTGCTGCCTTCTGAGAGCCCCACGCAACCATTCTTCTACCTGGGAAGGGGAGAGTTCGCGGGTGGTTACGACACCTCTTCCTCCGCTGCTCCAGGGCAACTTGAAGAAGGCACTGCCGTAGGTCTCCATAAACTTCATTCCCTCTTCCACAGAGAATATTTCATCGGGAATATAGGGACTATTGAGAAACCGGTTGAAAGCAATAGAAATGCGGCGATGAGATAATCGCCGCAGATTTTCTATATATTCCTCAGAGGGGAGCAGCCGGGAATCGAGGCCCATCAAACGGAGCCGACGGAGCAACGCTGCATTCCACCCCCACGGTATAATTTCCGATATTTCGCCCGATATATTCTCAACCTCTATACTCTCGGAAGGAGAATCGATTGAGACAACGTGATTGTCGGGCTTCAGGATAAAGTCGCCATCATCGCCGTAGATGGCGGGGAGAAGAGCGAGGGAAGACTCGAGACGTTTCACCGAGGCTGGAGCCATATAGTTCGGTCCGCCATGGGCAAGCGCATAGTCGTGGTCAGGGTTAAAAACCAGCAGGCGAGCCATCCCAATTGCCCCCGTGTAAGCCTTATTTCCCTAAATTGTCTTTCTGCTTGGCAGGATTGGAAAAATAGAGTTTCTTCTCGATATACTCCTGAGTAGCGATCAGTGTGGGCTTGGGAAGCTTCTCGTAAAACTTGGAGATCTCAATCTGTTCACGATTTTCCGACACCTCCTCCAAATTGTCGGAAGAAGCGAATTCCTGAAGTTTCTTTTCGAGTTCCTTCTTGAGTTCGAGAGAAATCTGGTTTGCACGCTTACCGATGACACAAACTGTTTCGTAGACATTACCGGTCTGTTGCGACATGGCCAGCATATCGCGGGTCACCGTGTTGAGGGGAGCGTTACTTTTTTTGAAATCCATATACAGTTAAAATTATTCGTTGACATGGCGCCTTGAAATCTTATAGATATTCTCGGCTTCCTTGGTGTTTTTAGAATTGGGATAGTTGTTGATAAAAGAGTAATATTCGTCGATCACGTCCCTGAATCGTTCTTCTTTCTTTTCCGGGACACTCTGGTTGGCTTCCTGGAACTTAGACTTGAGGATAAGCATCTCGAAGTCTTCCCTATACTTTGAGTATGGAAAATTGCGGAGTGCATTCTGGGCCGTGATGATGGCCGATTGGTAGTTGTTGCCCAAAAAATTACCGAGATTGTAGTAAAGTTGGGCATTCTGGAGCTCTTTAAGTGTGAGCTTATCCTGCATCTCGAAGATTGCATTCTGGGCGATTGTCACCTTATCACTCCTCGGGAAATAGTCGAGAAAACCCTGTAGTTCCTCGATGGCCTTCTGGGTGTTGGTCTGATCAAGCTGGGCGTCGGGAGAGCTGAGGTAGTAACCATACCCGGTGTAGAACCGTGCGAGTTCCGCATATTTTCCTTTGGGATACCTGTTGTAGTAAGTTTTGAAATACACACCCGAATTGAGATAGTCTTTATTCTCATAATACGACATTCCCAGGAGGAAAAGGGCTTCCTCGCCCTTCGGCCCACCCCTGAGAGGAGTAATGACCTCATTGAGCACAGTAGCTGCCTGCAGATACTTGCGCTCGTTATAAGCCCTTTTGGCGTATTCAAACTTATAGTCTACGTCCTTGCTCTTCAACACCTTAGTGTATTCGCTGCAGCTTGTAAGAAGCAACGGGAGGAGCAGGAGAAAAAGTAATTTCTTATACATGAATGCTATAGACTGCTTTAACACGCAAAATTAATAAAAATAGTCGTAATATGCAAGAGGGGAGTGGCTAAGGCAGTCAATTGAAGTTATTTGGGAGAATGCAAGGTATAAAAAAGAGCGGGGGAGACCCGCTCTTTTTGAATATTAGAATTTAAAGATATCAATCAAAGTCGTTCCATTCACCCACAATCTGACGGAGGTTGTTACAACCGATAGTTCTCAGGTCGGTAAGCAGATTGTCGTTGGTCACGTTGAGGTAGGTGAGCATCTGGTCGAAGCTTACGTCGAGGGTGATGAGCTGGTTGTTTGCAACATTCAGCCTCTGGAGGAAGTACTGGTTGGAGAGGTTGAGGGTGGTAAGGTCGTTCCAAGCGAGGTTGATGAATGCGACATTTGCGCAGTCGGTGAGCTGGAAGGCCGTCAGGTCATTATAGGGAGCATATATGTCGTTGAGAGCGGTGCAATTGTTTACTGCGAGCTGAGTCATGTGGTTGTCGCTGCAGAAGAGAGTCACGAGGCTCTTGAGGTCTTGCAGATAAAGTTTGGAGATCTTGTTGCTGGTAAGGTTGAGGTTCTCCAGATTAACGAGTCCCGAAAGTTCAACACCTGTCAAATCGTTATAACCTGCGTAGAGTGTCTTGAGGTTTGTGCAGTTGGAAACGACGAGTTGTTCAAGTCTGTTGCTCATGCAGTTAAGATACTCAAGGTTAGGAGCGTTAGACACATCAAGGTCTGAGATCATATTGGAGGATATGTTCAGTTTCTTGAGGAAAGGACATCCGGTAAGGTTGATTTCAGCCAGTTTGTTGCGGTTGAGTTTCAGCTGTGTAAGCTGGTCGCAACCCTGAATAGTCAGTTGGCTGATACGGTTGCGGGAAGCCGTCACTTCGGAAAGTACGGGGTCATTTACTAAAATAAGAGTCGTAATCTTATTGTCGCTGATGTTAACTTTCTGGAGGTTAGGGAAGTTGGAAAGGTCGAGAGTACCGGCGAGATCTTTGCCGTGCCAGTCGATCTCAGTGAGATGACCGTTGTCGAATTTAAGTCCGGGGCAGTTGGCAGCCTGAGCGTTGGGAGCATCGAGAGCTGCAGCATTGGTGCCACCTTTTGCCGAAACCTGGGTAAGGAATGCGTTGATGGCTTTCGCTTCATTCTTTGCGAGGTTTTGAGCGGATGCAGCAAATGCTACGAGTACGAGGCTCAAAAAAGATAATGCAAGTTTTTTCATAATTTTTAGTTTTTAGTGATGTTCTGTGGGTTTTAATTTATTAACGTTCGTCCGTTGCAAATAGTTTTAACATATCTCCACATTTTTTTAACCTAATGGAGCCATAACCTGAAGCTCCACGGCGCTATTTAACATAATATGAATTATCGTGAAAAATAATTATCGTATCCCCTTATACGCGTTATGTATTCTGTATCGATTAAGGCGACGAGATTACGATATTCCGAGATAATGAGGATACTCAATTATTTTTTTGTAATTTTGCGATATGAAATTCAACCTCGAGTATACGGCAGAGAATTCCGATGCACGTGCCGGACGGATACAGACGGATCATGGAGAGATTCTGACACCGATATTCATGCCTGTAGGTACAGTTGGCAGCGTCAAGGCTGTAAATCAGAAACAGCTTGAAGACGTTGTAAAGGCTCAGATAATACTTGGCAACACCTATCATCTATACCTTCGTCCGGGACTGGAAATCCTTCAGGAAGCCGGAGGTCTGCATAAATTCATCCATTGGGACCGGCCTATACTCACAGATTCAGGAGGTTTTCAGGTATTCTCCCTGTCGTCTATCCGTAAACTGAAAGACGAAGGCGTAGAATTCCGCAGCCATATAGACGGTTCGAAACACCTCTTTACACCTGAACGGGTGGTTGACATACAGAGGATTATAGGTTCAGATATAATGATGGCCCTCGACGAATGTCCTCCCGGCAAGTCGGACTATTCATACGCAAAAAAGAGCCTTGAGCTCACAAACGCCTGGTTAAGAAGAGGATATGCACGGTTTAAGGAGACAGAACCGTTATATGGTCATTCCCAGACGTTCTTCCCCATCGTGCAGGGATGCGTATATCCTGAATTGAGGCGCGAGGCAGCCAAGGTGATAGCCGATATGGACGTGGAGGGCAACGCAATAGGCGGATTAGCCGTAGGAGAGCCCACGGAAGTGATGTATGAGATGATTGAGGTGGTAAACCAGATCTTACCCAAGAACCGACCGCGATATCTTATGGGCGTTGGCACTCCCGCCAATCTCCTCGAAGCCATCGACCGGGGGGTAGACATGTTTGACTGTGTGATGCCGACACGAAACGGCCGCAACGGGATGCTCTTCACCAGCGAGGGCATCATGAACATGAGAAACAAGAAATGGGAAAACGACTTCTCCCCTCTCGATCCCGACGGCACGGCCTGGGTAGATACCTATTTCAGTAAAGCCTATGTGAGACATCTGTTCATAGCAGGTGAAATCCTGGCACTTGAGATAGCCTCGCTCCACAACCTCACCTTCTATCTCTGGCTTGTAGGCGAAGCCAGGAAACATATCATAACGGGCGACTTTGATAAATGGAAACCCCAAATGATAGAAAAAGTGACCCGTAGACTCTAATGATTGAAAAGCTTAAGGGAAAAGCAGTCGCGTTTTATGGCAAAGCAGTCGAGCACTATGCAGGGGTTCGCCGTCTCATTGTCGCCAAAACGGGCAGTCGCGCGGACCTCAAGTCCAGATGGGCAGAATGGAAAGAGCGTTACCGGCTCACCATTCTCGACGGCTATATCCTTAAGAAATTCCTCGGCACATATTTCCTGGCCACACTCCTGTTTCTGGCGGTAATCGCCATGTTTGACATCACGGAGAAACTTGACGCATTCCTTACGGCTCCGTTGAAGGAGACCGTAGTAGACTACTTCGCCTCCTTCCTCCCCTACTTTGCCATCCAGCTCTCCCCTCTCTTCGTATTCATTTCTGTAATTTTCTTCACCACAAAGCTGGCCGACAACTCGGAGATAATAGCCATGTTGGCCAGCGGGGTAAGCTACGGGAGGTTGCTCCGACCATACCTCATAGGAGCCGCCGTGATAGCGGCCTTGACTTTTGTCTTGAGCAACTATGTGATTCCACCAACAAACGTTCACCGACTCAATTTCACGAACAAATACGTAAAAAACAAGGCTGTGGAATCCGGAGCCAACATCCAGCTTCAGGTTTCACCTGGAGTGGTGGCCTACATGGGAAGATATGAAAGAAGCCACAATACGGGCTACAGCTTCTCGCTCGACAAATACGAGGGTTTGACCCTGGTGTCGCGACTTTCGGCTCGCACCGCACGTTACGACACACTAAAAACATACCACTGGATATTATCTGACTATCAGATACATGACTTCAACGGAGAGAGGGAGAAGATAACCAAAGGGAGAACTCTCGACAGCATCATTACCATCGAGCCCCGCGACTTCCTTATATCGGCCACCGACCAGGAGACTCTCACCACACCGCAGCTAACCGAATATATCAAACGGCAGAAAATGAGAGGTGTGGCAAATCTACAGGCCTTCGAAATAGAAAAGGAGAAAAGGATAGCCTCAACCCTTGCAGCCTTTATTCTCACTCTAATCGGTATGTCGTTATCGGCCAAGAAAATTAAAGGAGGCATGGGAATCAACATCGGTATCGGGCTCGTCTTGAGTTTCAGTTACATCCTCTTCTCAACCATCACAAGTACCCTGGCCATCAACGACTACACCACGGCCTTCGTGGCCATGGAGATTCCAAACGTAGTATATCTTTCAATCGGGGCTTACCTCTTCTACCGACTCTGCCGCACACGTTAGTCGCGGCGCATAACCTCCTCACTTAAAGGAGGCGTCAGTCTGTACGGTCTTTTTGCCGGTCTTCATCACGGCGCGTAACGAGGAAGTTATAGAAAACGCTCTTCTCCCCTACCACATTCTCCTCATTGTCTACCTCGTCTCTAAGGCGGAGGTCATCGTCAGATGTATTGAGGTCGTCGGTGTGGAAGAGATGACCGATACCCATCAGCACCATAACCATTCCCCCGATGATAAGGAGCATCAGGAGCAACTTTCCTATAAACAGTGCAGTGGTGGTTATCATATTCCAATAGTTTGTTTGGAATATGAACGTGTAGAGTATCCTAATGGTTCAACAAATAGGATTTTTTAACAACTTTAGTTCCGAAGGAAGAAGCGCGTATCCCTCCTTAAAATAGGATGAATTGAAATCGGAAGGTCTTAGAATCTCATCTTCTGAAGCCACGACATCGATATCGATCGGTACCAGTCCAAGAGCTCGAGACCTCAACGTTCTACCCGATTCTTCCTCATAACGCTTAAAGCGCAGTATGAGCGCCTCTAAGGCGAGGCTCGAGGTAATGGCGGCAACCGCATTCATATAACGGTGGCCCGTTCCAAGGCAATCCGGACTCTCATAGACCGGTGTCACGAAATCTACCTTGCAGAAAGACGCGATAAATTCTATCGCTTCCTTCACTGCTTTTTCCCTAAGACCGCAATTAGACCCCAATACAATGATATATCTCATTTCCTAAGGGTAATCAGAGTTATTTCAGGAGTTGCTCCGACGCGCATGGGCATACCCACCTCTCCGGCTCCTATATTCACGTAAAGATTGGAAAGGGAATTGTCCTGTGAAACAGTGCGGTTGTAGAGTCCGGCCCACTGTGGGTACCGGTATTTGGAAGGCGACCACTTCCAGTCTCCAACCTTAAACATAATCTGCATCGCATGGGTGTGACCGGCCAGAGTAAGGTCGATATTCGAAATCTTCGACACCTCGCGGTTCCAATGTTCAGGATTATGGCTCAGGAGCACCTTGAAATTAGAATCATGAAAATTTTCTTCGGGATAGGCTGCCTTCAGATTGCCATATTGTGAAAAGGGAGGTTCACCCCAGTTGCCAACCCCTATTAAAATCAAGGAATCACCCTTATTATTCTTCAAGACCTTGTGGGAATTGTCGAGCAACTGCCACCCCATACTTTTCTCATACTCCCGAAGCGTGTTGAGATTCTCAACCTTGGCTTGGCTGCTTTTCCAGCTCACGTAGTCGCCGTAGTCATGATTGCCAAGGACACTCAACACCCCATATTCAGCCTTAAGTCGACCAAGCACCTGGATAAAGGGTTTCAGTTCCGCAGACTTTTGGTTTACGATATCACCGGTAAACACGATTACGTCAGGTTCGAGTGCATTCACTCTATCCACCAGCCGAGATATGAAGGAAGTGTCGTTGCCCCACGTGCCGACGTGCAGGTCGCTGATCTGGGCGATTTTAAAGCCATCGAAGCTCTCCGGAAGACGTGGAGAGGAAATCTCCACCTGCTCCACATCAATCTGATGGCGCCCAACGGTAGCGCCCCACCACATCATGGTGAAAATCATCACTGCAAGAGGCATACCGACCCAAAGTCCCGTATTCCATCTCCTGGCGCCGACTATTTTGGGAATAAAACCCAAGAGGGAGAATATCACATATACAATCTGCGAAAACAACACCGAAATAACGATATAGAGGAGCCACATCGTAGTCAGGATCTCTCTGTCGGCACTCCTGCGGGGCAAGCAGGCGGCCACCACAAGCACCGCCAGGATAAGAACGGCAAAGACAGAATATACAATCCACCACTTTCCAGGGCGCTTGGTCCGGGGACTGTATTTGTCGTAAAGCGACAGTTTGCGCAAGTCCCAAACTATGTAGATGTCTGTGACAATCAGCAACAAAAAGCTGAAAATCAACATTAAGACGGGTATTCTCATAAACCTTCGACGGATCTACTAATCCTCGTGACCGATTATCGTCTTCAACTTGTTTTTGAGAGGATTGGCATACATCACATACATGGTGCGAAGCATGAAGTCCCGTTCCTCGTAAGTGACATCCGTCAGGTCTACCTTATCGAGCTGGCTGTTGAAGTACTCCTTTACCTCCTCTTTTTTCTCCGGCGTGTAGCGGGCCTCAAAGCGATTGCCGTCGTAAAGCAGGTCGTAAGCCACATAGTTGATATCGAAAATCTCATAAGAGCGATGGATAGCCTGGTCGATAATCCGGCCAATCCACTTGGCGGCGGTATTCTTATCCTTGGTCTCACCTATCTGTTCGAGGCGCGAGTTGACACGCGGGGTGAGTTGGAAATGCACCTTACCCTTAAACTGCATAAGACCCGTCTCCATAGAGAACAGGTCGTCGCGCTGACTCTTCTTGTAGTCCGGATCCCGGCGTTTGAGCAGGAATTCCCGGGCTTTCAGGTAGTCATTGGGATCGTATTCATAGCTGATGGATACGGGCATTAGGTTTATTTCCTTGATGCGCTCTATGAAAGTGCCCTCCCCGTCGAGAGCCATCATTTTGATGAGAGACTCCTGAGTGGTGTCGCTGCTGTCTTTAGCACGTCCCTCACGCTGGGCAATCCATACGGACTCCCGCTTCTCGAGGATAGTGTGGTGTATATATGCACTGAGCTGGCGCGCAGCAGTAAGCGCCTCACGCACGCCGGTGTTGCGTTTCACGATGAAACTCTTGTTGAGTCTTACAAGATCCTCAATCCAGTCGTAGACCAGAAGATTGTTGCCTATGGCTACCTCTGTGGTTGGTACACCTCTTCTATATAACGCCAAATTCAGAAACGAGGCATCGAGCACGATGTCGCGGTGATTGGTGATGTAGGTGTATGAGAGATTGGGGTTGAGATATTTGATACCCCCAAGCGAGATACCTGAAGTGGTGGTCTTGGCTATGAGTTCGAGGAACGGCAGCATCACCTCCGTCTGGAAATCATGGGTATTCTTTATCTTGAGCATCTCCTCAATCAGGAAAGGGACGTCTTCCTTGGGCATCGTATAGCCTACGGCGTGAAGAAATCCCGGTTCCTTCACCAGCGATTTCATCTTTTCCTGAAACTGCGCTTCGCTATAGGGAGCGATATCACTGAAGTCTATAGTATCTTTAGCCATTCTCACTTACTGGTTTCTTTGCTTTCGGTAAATGTGTCCCACTTCATCAGGAGGTCTTGCATATCCTGAGGGAGAGGGGTTTCGAAATCCATCTCTTCCCCGGTTACCGGATGGCGGAAACCGAGGGTACGGGCATGCAAGGCCTGTCGCGGACAAGTCTCGAAACAGTTGTTTATGAAATGTCGGTAAGCACCGGAGGTGGTGCCACGTAAAATCTTCTCGCCGCCATATCTCTCATCGTTAAACAGAGGGTGACCCTGGCTGAGCATGTGCACTCGGATCTGGTGGGTCCTGCCGGTCTCGAGCACACACTTCACCAGAGTTACGTATCCATATCTCTTCATCACCTCATAATGGGTTACGGCCGGTTTCCCAATCTCCGGATCATCAAACACCATCATCTGGAGTTTGTTGCGCGGGTTTCTGGCGATATTGCCGATGATTGTTCCGGAGTCTTCTTTAAAGTCACCCCATACCAGGGCATTGTATTCCCTGCGGGTAGTCTTGTCGAAAAACTGCTTGCCGAGTAGTGTCTTAGCCTCGGGAGTCTTTGCCACCACAAGCAGGCCGGAGGTATCCTTATCGATACGGTGCACAAGCCCGAGCCGGGGGTCAGACACATCATATTCGGGGTTATCCCGGAAGTGCCAGGCCAGGGCGTTGACCAATGTGCCGGAATAGTTGCCGTGGCCGGGGTGTACCACCAGGCCGGCGGGTTTGTTGACCACAAGGAGAGCATCGTCTTCGTAGACTATATCGAGGGGGATGTCTTCGGCAATGATTTCGCACTCATATCGCGGGCGGTCCATTACGATCACCACCTTATCGTCAGGCTTCACCTTATAACTCGATTTGACGGGGCGCCCGTTCACCCATATGCAGCCCGCGTCGGCAGCCTGCTGAATACGGTTGCGGGAGGTTTTCTCCATCCTTACCACGAGGAACTTGTCGACTCTGACCATCTGCTGGCCCTTCTCGGCCGTAAACCGGAAATGCTCATAGAGTTCGCGGCCGTCTTCGGTCACGAAAGTCGGGATGGCACCGGAAGCCGATTCCTCGCTCTCCTCAACGAGTCTTAACTCTTCGTCATTCATCAAGAAGGAAATAATCCGGTTCTTCGAAATAGTCGGGCTCCTGCGATTCCCCTTCTGAACGATGCGGGTTATCTTCGGGAAAGAACTCACCACCGGGATAATCGCCAAACTCCATATTGTAATCTCGGAGTCTTTCAGACTCGTAGAGAGAATCACGGAGTGCACCGAGGCGTCCGTCGCTCACCTCAATGATTATTGGGGCGTTGACTGCAACCCTCTGCATCTGGTGTACGGGTTTGCCGTGGGCAAGCACCTTTACCACACGGTCGTCGGCACCAAGGACACTTATCGTGCGGATGTTTTTGAATCCAAGTTCGGTCAGGCGCGATTTCACCTGACGGCTCGACCAGTCTTTCAGGGCAAGTGCCGTGCGGTCGGCCCCGTCGTCGATCACCACTTCCTTAGGGTGAACGGCATTGATATAGAGGAAAATCTTCCTGCCTGGTTTTACTACCGACTTAGCGCGTGGAAACTGCTCGATCACGTAGCCGGGTTTGATGTCGTCGCGGAAGAGGGAGTCGCGAATATCCACATTGAACCCCTTTGAGTGGAGGAGTTCGATAGCATTGGTATAACTCATGTTTTCCACTCCCGGCACTACCCTCTCCTCCCCGTGTTTGGTAAACACGGCAGTAAAGAAATAGGCTATAGCCACGCCGACAACGGCCACAGCAAGGATAATCAGCAGATTCATCCCGATGGCATAACGTCTTGGAGCAGATCCGTTTGAGTTGTTTTCCATAACGCTAATAGGAAACTTTATGGCTTCAACCCACAAAATTAATCAAAAAATCCATATGGAGCTCCATAAATGGCCACAATATTAAAAAAAGGCACAAATTGTTGTGTAAATCAAAATTTTGTTGTAATTTTGCACGAGATTTCGCGGAAGGCTCTTTAAGTCCGGGATAAAGATGCAACCAAGGGCTATTTGAGCACTGAGTCTGAGGCGAGATGAAAGGTAATTAACACATAAGAAGATACACTTAAAGTCATGTCAAAGATTTGTCAACTCACAGGCAAAAAGACGGCGACGGGAAACAATGTTTCGCACTCCAAACGTCGCACAAAGAGGAAGTTTAAAGTAAACCTCCACAAAAAGAAATTCTTCTGGCCCGAGCAGGATATCTGGATCGAGCTTATAGTAAGTGCGCACGCTCTACGCACCATTAATAAAATCGGACTCAATGCAGCTCTGAAAAAAGCCGAAGCAGAAGGCAATCTTGATTTCAGAGACATCACCGTATTGTCGTTCTAACCTTTAATCTCCATTTTCAGTTATGGCAAAGAAAGCAAAAGGTAATAGAGTTCAGGTTATTCTCGAATGCACCGAACATAAGGCAAGCGGTATGCCCGGTATGTCGCGCTACATCACCGTTAAAAACCGCAAGAACACCCCCGGAAGAATGGAACTCAAGAAATATAACCCCATTCTCAAGAAGGTAACTCTTCACAAGGAAATCAAATAATCACCCACCTTTAGAAAACACATTAAACTATGGCAAAGAAAACCGTTGCAAGTCTTCAGAAAGGTGAAGGTCGTACTTTCTCTAAGGTGATCATCATGGAAAAATCTCCCAAGACCGGTGCTTACGTATTCAAGGAGGAGATGGTGCCTAACGACGCTGTAAAAGACGCCCTCAAATAAAAAAATCCAGTCTTTAGATTTGAAGATATTGATGCCCCGTTTTTCGGGGCATCTTTTTTTGCCCGTTTGGTTCTTATTTACTAAATTTGTGGTTTAAATACGTTAATCCACCATGCTGCACACGCAACAATATACATACTCGCCCGAAAAATACGGAAATTTTGGCATCGGAGCCGTTTCTCCCCGGGTTTCGCTGGGGAATCCTGCCCAAAATGTCAGCAACATTCTGGAGGCTCTTGGCAACCCCCAACTCCGGCAATGCAGGTTTATCGTTCTTCCCGAGCTCTCCATCACGGGCTACACTTGTGCCGACCTGTTTCTTCAGGACTCTCTCATCGAGGCAGCGGCTGAGGCACTCCTCACGCTCGCCCATGAGCTTAAGTCAGACACACGACTGATTGCCGTGGGCGCTCCCCTTCTCAAGGGGCACAAGCTTTACAACTGCGCTGTAGTGATATGTAAGGGCGAGATACTGGGAGCCGTGCCCAAATCATTTATCCCGAACTATCAGGAATTCTACGAGCGCAGGTGGTTCGCTCCAGGAAGAGATGTTGAAGGCGAAACAGTCTCGATATGCGGTATAACGGTTCCTTTTGGCAAAGACCTTATCTTTGAATATCAGGGCGTGAAAGTTGGTGTGGAGATCTGCGAAGACCTTTGGATGCCCGTCCCCCCTTCGTCAGGGCTATGCATGGCCGGAGCGGAGGTGGTGCTAAACCTTTCGGCAACCGACGATAATGTAGGCAAGTTTGACTATATACGCTCGCTCGTAAAGGCTCAAAGCGGCAGATGCAGGTGTGCCTACGCATATTCTGCGGCCGGGAGCGGAGAGTCATCTACCGACCTTGTATTCTCCGGCATCGACCTTGTGGCATGCAACGGTCTGATGCTCAGTCAATCGGAACGGTTTACTACAGACATCCCCTTGGCCTGTGCAACAGTAGACATTGAGAAAATAAGAAACGAACGACGTAAATATTCCACCTTTGGAGAGGGACATTCCGAGGGAGTTTATCGCTTGATAGATATACCTGATGACGATCGGCACCTCTTCCCCGCAATCAGTGTAGAGCCATATCCTTTCATTCCATCCTCGAACTTTGCACGGACGGAGAATTGCAAGGAAATCATAGAGATACAGTCATGGGGATTGGCACAGCGCCTTAAGGCCACGGGTTGTAAGAACCTCGTGGTTGGAATATCCGGAGGATTAGACTCCACACTGGCATTGCTGACGGTTCACAATACGTTTAGAAAGCTCGGCTTGGATCCACGTGGAATCGTAGGCGTAACGATGCCATCCACAGCCACTTCGCAACGCACTCACTCCAACGCGCACACCATCATGCAGGCGCTGGGAGTCACTATTCTTGAAATACCCATCAACGATGCCGTACAACTTCATTTTCGAGACATCGGCCATGAGGAAGGAACGTTTGACGCAGTGTATGAAAACTCGCAGGCACGCGAACGCACCCAGATACTGATGGATCTGGCAAATAAATATGGCGGAATGGTGCTGGGCACCGGAGACATGTCGGAAATGGCCCTGGGATGGTGTACCTACAACGGCGACCATATGTCGATGTATAACGTTAATGCCGGAGTGCCCAAAACCCTTGTGAAATACCTCGTTGGATGGTATGCGGAGAATTCAGATTCAGAAAAACTCCGCTTGTCCCTACTTGACATCATAGACACGCCCATATCCCCCGAACTCATTCCCTCGGCCGAAGGGGAGGAAATAGGCCAGAAAACAGAAGAACTGGTCGGACCATACGAGCTCCATGACTTTTTCCTGTTCCATGTGTTACGTAACGGTTTCCGGCCAAGCAAGATACAATGGATGGCCGAATTAGCTTTCGAGGGTAAGTATGACAGGGAAACCATAAAGAAATGGCTGGTTAACTTCTATCGCCGCTTCTTTACACAACAGTTCAAACGTTCCTGCATGCCCGACGGTCCGAAGGTTGGTTCCGTATGTCTCTCCCCCCGGGGCGATTGGCGAATGCCGTCTGACGCGTCGGCGCGTCTATGGCTAAAAGAAGCAGAATCTTTATAAGCTACAGGGGGAAACTATGGACAAAAAGCAAAGGGAGGAAGACCTGATGAAGGCTTTGGAAACGCTCCAAAGAGGGGGCATAATACTGTATCCCACCGACACGATTTGGGGACTGGGATGCGACGCCACCAACGATGAGGCAGTGGAGCGGCTATTCCGACTCAAAGGGCGTCCTTCATCAAAAGCCATGATATCATTGGTAGATTCCATCGGGAGTCTGAGAAATTGGGTCAGCAACATCCCGGAGGCCGCACTCCGCGAGATTATGGTGTCGAAGCGTCCGCTTACCATCGTCTACCCTGAAGTCAATGGGATTTCAGTAAATCTTATCGCCGATGATGGCTCTGCCGCTTTCAGAATTCCTCAAAACGAATTTACAGCCGAGCTTTGCCGCAGACTGGGACACCCTCTCGTCTCAACCTCAGCAAACTTTGCGGGAGAGCCCTCCCCTTCCTCTTATGACCGGATTCCAGAAAACCTGAAAGTTATGGTAGATTATACTTGCCAGACCGGAAGAGGCTCTGCAGAGGCGTCTCCGAGCAGAATAATCAAGATAGATGCCGACGGAAGTGTCAGTGTAATAAGAGAATAAGCACAGAAAAGATGGGCAAGGTGCATCTGGGATATTTCAGCATCAGGAAGCAGCGTTGGGTCTGCGTCCTGACCGACTGGTTCACAACCTTCCTGGCCTTCCTCTGCTTCAATATATTCCGTTTCTATTACATGGGCCTTGGAGACGAGTTCTCAGAACTTGCTACTTACCTGCTCAACTTCAAGCTCATATTCGAACAGTTTGCGGTGCCCACCGTACTTCTGGGGGTATATTGGTTGTCAGGCTATTACAACCGGCCCTTCGAGCGTTCACGCCTTCAGGAACTTCTTATCACGATCTATTCCCAGCTTTTCAACAGCGTAGCCATCTACCTGGTTGCTCTGAGCAACGATCCCATGTACCTACGTTCGGAAAACTGGATGCTTATCATCATCCTCTTTCTGCTTCTCTTTGCCTTCACGTATCTCGGGCGTCTGCTTGTAACTGACAACATGATAAAGCGAGTGGAGCGAATGGGGGTGCGCCCGCGTACGGTGATTATCGGTGTCTCAGACGAGGCTGTTCAGATTGCCTCAAAACTAAAAGCCAACAAGAGCAAGCTCAAAGGGACAGTCAGTGCGTTTCTACCTTTCGGCAGGGAAAAAGAAAATGAAAGGCTTAAGGAGGACTTCTCCGGCGTACCCATCCTCGATAATATCGAGGAACTGAAAAATATGTGTCGCCGTAAGGAGGTAGACCAGGTTATTATCGTGCCCACCCCCGGAAGGTCGCCGGCCAAAAAGACCCTTTATTTTCTTTACAACCTCTACCCCTACGACATATCTATCAAAATCAACCCCGATATTTTCTCCATCATCACCCCCTCCATCAGGCTTGAAGACATTCTCGGCGAACCCTTCATCGACCTTGCCTCGCCGCAGATAAGCGAGTTTTCCAAAAATGTGAAAAGGGCGATAGACGTTGTGGTGTCGGCTACAGGCCTGCTGGTTTTGTCTCCGCTTCTCGTCGTGGTGGGAGTGGCCGTAAAGATGTCGGGACCCGGAAAGATTCTTTACTCGCAGGAAAGGGTTGGCATTCACCGAAAGCCCTTTAAGATCTATAAATTCCGAAGCATGACACCGGATGCAGAGAAGGAAGGAGTTCCGATGCTCTCGCGCGATGACGACACACGCATCACCGGCATAGGGAAATGGATGAGGAAATACCGTATTGACGAACTGCCTCAGTTTTGGAATGTGCTCAAGGGAGAGATGTCGCTTGTAGGGCCCCGCCCCGAACGAGAGTATTTCATCGACCGCATAGTCAGGAAGGCTCCGTGGTACACGCTTGTGTTGCAGGTGCGTCCCGGCATCACATCCTGGGGAATGGTAAAATACGGTTATGCCTCCGACGTAGACCAGATGATAGAACGAAACCGCTATGACCTAATCTATCTCAACAACATGTCGGTGGCCGTAGATTTCAAGATATTGATTCATACTATTAAGACCGTTGGGTCGGGCGAAGGAAAATAAGAGATGGCTTATAGCGAGACCCACAACCGGTTTACGGAGGCATGGATGAGACTTGTGGAATGGCGTGAACGTCACCTCAAGGAAAATCAGTTCATAGTCATCCTCTCGCTGCTGGTAGGTGTAATTTGCGGTTTTGCTGCCCAGTTGCTGAAGTTTCTCATTCATCTCATAAGTTCGCTCCTGACATCACACCTGAGCGTCACTGACGCCAACTACATCTATCTTCTTTACCCGGCCGTAGGTATCCTTGCCTGCTATCTCTTCGTAAAATACATTGTCAAGGCCAACATCTCCCATGGAGTAACACGTGTGCTCTATGCTATCAGCCAGCGCAAATCGCGCCTTAAGAAGAAGTTTATGTGGGCCTCGATGATATCCTCCTCCATAACTATAGGATTCGGAGGTTCGGTCGGTGCTGAGGGTCCCATCGTCTTCACCGGAGCGGCCATAGGATCCAATATCGGTCAGGCGTTCCGTCTCTCACCCAAGGTCCTTATGATTTTGGTGGGATGCGGTGCCGCTGCAGGCATAGCGGGCATATTCCGCGCCCCAATCGCCGGAATGCTTTTCACGCTCGAGGTGTTGATGATCGACCTCACAGCTGTGACGGTGATGCCGCTGCTCATCGCTTCCATATCCGGCTCGGTGGTGGCCTACGTTCTCGAGGGATATAACGCGGAATTCTTCTTCTCGATGAGCGAACCCTTTATGACGAGCAAGATCCCTTACACAATAATCCTTGGCATCGTTTGCGGACTTGTGTCTCTCTACTTCACCAAGATGATGTTTTTCACCGAGGGAGTCTTTTCGCGTATCACCAAACCATACTATAAGATAATCTTCGGCAGTCTGGTGGTGATGGGTCTCATCTTCGTTTTCCCCCCGCTTTATGGTGAGGGTTATGAGGCCATCAACAATCTTCTGGAGGGAGAGACATCGAGAATCGTAGACGGTACATTCTTCTATCTTGACCGCCACTCCATCTGGTTTATAGCCATCTATATAGCCATGATTATTCTGACCAAAGTGTTTGCCACGGCCTCTACCAACGGTGCCGGGGGTGTGGGCGGCACATTCGCTCCATCACTTTTTGTGGGTGCGATGACAGGATTTCTTTTTGCCTATGTGCTCAACAATCTTGACCTTGGGTTCCAGCTCTCGCAGAAGAATTTTGCGCTGATGGGTATGGCCGGAGTAATGTCGGGTGTGATGCATGCTCCGCTGATGGCAATCTTCCTCACGGCAGAAATGACCGGCGGTTATGAGTTATTCCTGCCCCTCCTCATAGTCTCGGCTCTCTCCTACATGACGATAAAGGCCTTCGTGCCATACAGCATCTACTCCCTCCGGTTGGCAAAGACCGGCGAGCTCATGACGCATGCTAAAGACAAGACTGTGTTGACCTTGCTCAACATTTCGTCGCTCGTGGAGAAAGACTTCAAGGAGGTGCATCCGTGGATGACACTCCGGGAGATGGTGGATGTGATCTCCACCTCCAACCGCAACCTTTTCCCCGTCACCTCGGAAGAGGGAGACCTGATAGGAATCGTATTGCTCGACGACATACGCAACATCATGTTCCGTACCGATCTTTACGACAAGATGACAGTAAGCAGGTTTATGGCAATGCCGCCTGCCCGAATACAGCTCCATGACTCCATGGAAAATGTGATGAAAACATTTGATAAGACAAACGCCTGGAACCTTCCGGTGGTGGACGAAGAGAGATACGTAGGCTTCGTGTCGAAGTCTAAGATATTCAACTCCTACCGCGAGGTGCTCCGTAATTATTCCGACGATTGATGAAGATAGTATTTTTTGGTACTCCCGAATTTGCAGTGGCCAGTCTCAGGGCCATAATCGGAGCCGGCTACGATGTATGCGCCGTGGTGACTGCACCCGACCGCACAGGCGGCCGCGGCAACAAGCTGATAGAGAGCGACGTGAAAAAATATGCCGTAGAAAAAGGCATACCGGTGTTGCAACCCGAGAAACTCCGTGACCCGCAGTTTATAGACACGCTTCGCTCCCTTGAGGCCGATCTCTTTGTGGTGATAGCCTTCAGGATGCTGCCGGAGATGGTGTGGAGTCTTCCCCGGCTCGGCACCTTCAATCTCCATGCCTCACTCCTGCCCCAGCTAAGGGGCGCGGCGCCCATCAACCACGCCATAATTTCCGGTTTTAAAAGCACTGGAGTCACCACATTCCTAATCAACGCCGAAATAGACAAAGGGGAGATTTTGCTCTCGGAGTCAACATCGATAAGCGATGAAGACGATGCCGGCATGCTCCACGACCGTTTGATGGGAATTGGCGCCGGCCTTGTCTTAAAGACCATCAAGGGTCTGGAAGACGGCACATTGGTGCCCACACCGCAGCCACAGGCCGACGTGTTCACGCCGGCACCTAAAATATTCAAGACAGACTGCAAGATCAACTTCACCCAACCGGCGAAGATAATCTCTCGACAGATTCGCGGACTCTCCCCCTATCCCGGAGCATGGTGTACCCTCCGCCTTGCCGACGACAAAGAGATTGAGGTGAAAGTATTGAAGGCCAGAGCAGAGTATATCTCATTAGGGTTGGAGCCGGGAACGTGTGTGATAAAAAACAAGACTTTCCTCGTGGCCACCGGTGACGGAGCCATTGAGATTCAACAGCTTCAGCCCGCAGGGAAAAAACCTATGGATGCAAAGGCGTTCATGGCCGGCTACCATCCCCATCAATTCATCTGATTATGCCCTCAGAAATCCTTCACGACATCTTCAGTCTGCTGGAACAGTATGGAGTAAACTTCGTGGTGTGCTCCCCCGGTTCGCGCAATGCGGCGCTTCTCCTTGAGGCCGAGCGCAACGAGACGCTGAGAAAGTTGGTGGTGACCGATGAAAGGGCTGCTGCCTTTGTGGCGCTCGGCATTGCAACGGTGCAGCGAAAACCGGTAGCCCTCGTGTGCACCTCCGGTTCGGCTCTGCTCAACTATGCTCCAGCCGTTGCCGAAGCTTACTACCAGGGCGTGCCGCTGGTGGTGGTCTCGGCCGACAGACCTCTTGAATGGATTGATCAGGACGATTCACAGACCATCCGGCAGCACTCCGCCATTTCCAATATTGTGAAACGGAGTTATGATATCGATGGCGAACGGGAGGAGGAGACTTATCTATGGTATGCCAACCGTCTTCTCAACGAAGGCTTGGCCATTGCCCTCAAGCCCAAGGAGGGTCCGGTGCATTTCAACATTCACCTCAGCGGCGATGTGAGTGAGTCACGGCATATTGAAAAGGACGTTAGAAAAGTAGACACCGTCTATCCTCCCCAGCGCCTTGACAACGCCTTTATAAAGGATCTGGCAGAAGAGGCATCTTCAAAAAAGATAATGGTTGTAGCCGGGTTTATGCCACCTGACAACAGACTCCAGAAGGCGATGTCCCGACTGGAGCGGCTGCCCAACGTGTGTGTGATGGCAGAAACACTTTCCAACCTTCATCTCAACCCGGAGGCATACTGCATCGACCCCGCTCTCTTTCCTCTACCAAAGGTGCAGGAGGGGAAATATATGCCCGAGATTATCATATCGTTCGGAGGAGCCCTGGTTTCCAGGAAATTGAAGGAGTTCCTCAGGAGATGCCGCCCCGGGCGAAATCTGTATGTGGGTTATTCCGACGGGTTGGTGGATTGCTTCCAATCCATGACCGACCGGCTGGAATGTGAGGTTGCTCCCTTTATCCAGACATTCTCCAAACTTCTTGAGAAGAAGATTGAGAAAGAAGAGGGCCGTGCCCCCGGATTCAGGGAAACATGGCATAAGCTAAGGGAGCGGCATGCAATAGATTTCAAAAGCCTGAAATGGAGTGATCTCCAGGCTTTGCATATCCTTTTTAACGCATTGCCCGCCGAGACGAATCTCTTCTTATCCAACGGCACCTCCGTTAGATACAATCAGATCATCCCCTATCCCCTCACACATTGCGTATGGGCCAATCGCGGTGTGTCGGGCATCGAGGGATCCACCTCCACAGCCGTGGGCGGTGCGCTTGTCTACGACAAACTCACCTGCCTTGTAAGCGGCGACATGTCGTTTGGATACGATCTTGGGGGCCTCGCCTGCAGACTCGCTCCCGCCACGATGAGAATTGTGGTGGTTGACAATGGCGGTGGAGATATTTTCCGGTTTATCAACGCCACAAAGTCGTTATCGATAAGAGAGAAGTATCTATCGGCCGACGGGGAGGTGCCCGCGCAGTCGCTCGCCGAAACTTTCGGCTGGTCTTATTTCTACGCCGACTCCGCGCAGACTCTCCGCGACCAGCTTGAGGAGTTTTTCGAGATAGACTTCATGCCTAAGCTCCTCCACATCTGCACTCGCGGGAGAGCCAATGCACGCATTCTCACCAAATCATTGACAAAAAAATAAAACAATCATATGAACTGGACCACAATTAAAAACTACGAAGACATACTCTTCGATTTTTGCGACGGAGTGGCAAAAATCACAATCAACCGTCCGCGCGTCTACAACGCGTTCAGACCTCAGACCAACCGCGAGATGCTGGAAGCTATGGCCATATGCCGTGAGCGTTCCGATATTCGGGTAATCGTGCTTACGGGAGCCGGCGACAAGGCTTTCTGCAGCGGTGGCGACCAGAACTATAAAGGCTCGGGAGGATATATCGATGCCGACGGCACCCCGCGTCTCAACGTGTTGGACCTCCACAAGGCCATTCGCTCCATTCCCAAACCTGTGATTGCGATGGTAAACGGGTATGCCATCGGCGGAGGTAACGTTCTGCAGGTGATCTGTGACCTCTCGATAGCATCAGAAAACGCCCGGTTTGGCCAGACGGGTCCGAAGGTTGGCAGTTTCGATGCAGGGTTCGGTTCATCTTACCTGGCACGCTGCGTGGGCCAGAAGAAAGCCCGTGAGATATGGTATCTGTGCCGCCAGTATACAGCTGCCGAAGCGCTCGAGATGGGAATGATTAACGCCGTAGTGCCGTTTGAAAAACTGGAGGAGACAGTTATGGAATGGAGTCGCACCATAATGAAGCGTTCACCTTTCGCCATCCGGATGATAAAGAGGGCACTGAATGCCGAGCTCGACGGACAGAGCGGTCTGATGGAATTTGCCGGCGACGCTACCCTGATGTATTATCTGATGGATGAGGCTCAGGAAGGCAAGAATGCGTTTCTTGAAAAACGCGACCCCGATTTCGACCAATTCCCGATGTTCCCGTAGTATTTCCCTGTGAGTTCAGAGAGAATAAGATTTGCCTATGCTCCCTACAGGCTGGTGTTCAAACAACCGGCCGGGACGTCTCGTGGTGTTCTGCATGAGAAGGCAACATACTTTGTCCGCATCAGTGAGGCCGACAATCCTGCTCATGCAGGATATGGGGAAGTGCCTTTTTTTGAGGGTCTTTCATCAGAAAGCGAGACGGAGCTCATAGCGTGCCTTCAAAGGCTCCTTTCTTGCACCACTCTCGAAGAATTGCAGTACCCAGGCAATACAGTTTCTTCCCTGACCTTCGGCCTGGAGCAGGCACTGGCGCAATATCAAAGGCCGGACAGCCTAATCTTCCCTTCCTCTTTCACTGAAGGGATGAGGCAAATCCGGATTAATGGCTTGATCTGGATGGGAAACCGTGAGGAAATGCGGCAGAGAATAATTGAAAAGCTTGCCGCGGGCTTCCACTGCATCAAAGTGAAGATTGGAGCCATCGACTGGCAATCTGAACTAAGCCTTCTGAATCTCCTGCGGTGCGAAGGTGGTGAAGGCCTGACCATCCGGGTAGATGCCAACGGAGGGTTCGATGAGAGCAACTGCATGTCGAGGCTTGAAGACCTGGCTGCCCTCGGCGTGCATTCTATCGAACAGCCGGTCAGAGCCGGTCAAACGCGGTTGATGGCTGAGATTTGTCGGGAGTCACCCGTGCCTGTGGCACTCGATGAGGAACTCATCGGCATTCTCCCGGGCGAGAGGCGCGCAGAACTGCTTTCTGCTATCAAACCTCAATATATCATATTGAAACCCGCCCTTTGTTACGGTTTTTCAGGAGCTCTCGATTGGATTGCCCGGGCCGGTCAGCTCGGCATCGGCTATTGGATCACCTCAGCCTTGGAGTCGTCAGTAGGTCTTACGGCCATAGCGGAGTTTACCGGGACACTCGGCCTTGAAGGACCACAGGGTTTAGGAACCGGAAGTCTTTATACCAACAATTTTGCCTCTCCGCTGTCGCTTGATGGAGAATGTTTGACATACAGCGGACCGGCCGACATATATTATAATGACCTGAAGAAACTGCCATGGATAGAAAGATGACCCTTCAAGACCAGAATGCCTTTCTACAAACCTTCCTTACAGGATGGTATGCGGAGGGAGGCATAACCGTACGCACCTCCGGATCCACCGGGACCCCAAAAGAGATATTCTTGAAAAAGGACCAGTTGGAAAGGAGTGCGCGCCGAACGGTAAAGTTTTTCCGTCTCAGCAAGAAAAGCCGTCTGCATAGTGCCGTGTCTTTTGAATTTATAGGAGGCAAGATGATGATAGCGCGAAGCCTGGTGTGCAACGGCAATCTTACATTTGAGGTACCTTCGCTCACCCCCCGGTTGCCGGACGTCGAGGAGATCGACCTCGCATCGATGGTGCCGGCGCAGATGCCACATGTTCTTTCCCATCTTGAGGATTTTTCGAAGGTGAGAAACATCCTTATAGGAGGCAGTGCAGTCGACGACCGGTTGTGGGACAAGCTTGTGGCTTCCGGGCTCAATATCTGGGAGTCTTATGCCATGACGGAGACGGCCTCTCACGTGGCAATGCGCAGGGTCGCCGGACCCTCCGGCGCGCGCCCCCACTTCGTGGCTCTCTCGGGGGTCAAGATCTTTCCGGGTCCCGACAACTGTATCTGCATAGAAGACGAAGACATCTTTGTGCAGACCAACGATATCGGTATTTTCTATCCTGACGGCAGTTTCGAAGTGAAAGGCCGTAAAGACGACGTTATAATCACGGGAGGCATCAAGGTGTTGCCACAGGATATAGAGACCATAATCCGACCCCATATATCCGACATTTTTCCCTCATTCTACATCACTTCGGTTCCTGATGAACTCTGGACATCGAGACTAATAATGAAGGGGGTAGTGGCAGAAGAGAAAAGAAATCTGGCACCCGACGAAATAAAAGCCTCCGTCCGCGAGAGACTGGAGGCAATTCCTTCTGAGATTCTGCCGTCTAAGAAGAGACCCAAGGAAATCGTCATCATTGATGCGATTCCTCTCACTCCTTCCGGCAAACTTATCCGTATTTAGAGATCTTCCTCAGCTGGGATTCGTTGATAATCTTTATGCGCCTGCCGTCAACGATGATCAGCTTTTCGTTGACAAACGTGCTGAGCGTCCTGATGGCATTGGCGGTGGTCATATTGGAAAGGTTGGCAAGGTCTTCGCGGCTCATGTAGATTTTGAGTGTGGCCTTATCGTCTTCCAGACCATAACTGTCGGCCAGCAGCAGGAGCGCTTCCGCCAGACGTCCGCGGATATGCTTCTGCGTAAGGTTTACAATCTTTGTGTCGGCACCCCCCAGGGTTTGGGAAAGATTGCGGATTATGAACATGGCCAATTCGATGTTGTTACGGATAAGTTCCTCCACAATCTTCATGCTTATCAAGCCCAGGGTCGAGGCCTCGAAGGCTGACGCGGTGGACATATAGGTTTCGCGGGCGAAATATGCACGGTAACCGAAATACTGCACCGGTCGATAGAGCCGTAGGATCTGAACCCTGTCTCCGATACCGCTTTTATACTTCTTCACCTTCCCTTCAAGAAGGATCCAGAGATTTTCCGGCTCCTCCCCTTCGGCATAGATAATCTGGCCTTTCTTGTATTCCTGAAGCGACAGGTTTTCGGCCACAATCTTCCTCTGTTCGGGAAGAAGCACCCGCCAAAGATCGGATATCCCCTTATTGACGATATCCTCCAAAACACTTTTGGAAATCATACTGCCGATCTAATCACTCCTCTTTCGGAACCCTCCACGAATGAAACTATTTCATCCCTGAATTTAGACTCCGGAAGAGTTTTGAGAATCAGTTTTACAGCGTTAGTTACGTTAAGGTCGCTAAGATAAAGAATCTTGTAGACGTCGCCTATGGTTTGTATGTCGTCTTTCGAAAAACCGTGGCGAGTGAGGCCTACGGCATTAAGGCCAACGTATGAGATGGGCTCTCTGGCAGCCTTCACGAAAGGAGGTATGTCCTTATTGACAAGCGCGCCGCCCTGCAGCATGATATACTTGCCGAGGTGACAGAATTGGTGGATGAGACTCCCGCCACCGATTACGGCGCAGTCGTCTACCACCACCTCACCGCCAAACTGAACGGCATTGCTCACTATCACGTTGTTGCCTATCCTGCAGTCGTGGGCTACATGGGTGTAGGCCATAAGCAGGCAACCGCTCCCGACGGTCGTCTTGCCCTTGGAGGCGGTGCCGCGGTTGATGGTGACGCATTCTCTGATGGTAGTATTGTCGCCTACGACAGCGAGGGTATCCTCACCCCTGAACTTGAGATCCTGAGGAATGGCCCCCACAACGGCTCCGGGAAATATCCTCACACCCTTTCCGATGCGGGCTCCCGGCATTATGGTGACTCCGTTCATTATCTCGCAGTCGTCTCCAATCTCCACATTATCGTATATGGTTGTGAAAGGGCCGACAGAGACGTTGTTTCCTAACTCAGCCTTACCGCTGATTACGGCAGAAGGATGTATCATATCCTTTTTGGTCATTTATTCTTTATAATCTGGGCAAGGAATTCAGCCTCGCTCACTATCTTGTCGCCGTCGAAGGCATAGCCTTTTACGGTAGCGCAACCCCTTCTAATTTCTGTGGTGAGAGCCACATTGAGCAGAAGCGTCGTGCCGGGCACCACCTTCTGGCGGAACTTCACATTGTCTATCTTCAAGAAATAGGTGGAATACTTCTCGGGTTCGTCGAGGAAGTTGAGCACGAGCACACCGGCTGCCTGAGCCATGGCCTCGATCTGCAGCACGCCGGGCATCACAGGTTCCTGCGGGAAATGACCCTGGAAGAACGGTTCGTTGACGGTGACATTCTTCACGGCGATGCAATGCTTCCTGTCGATTTCTATGATCTTGTCGATGAGAAGGAAAGGATAGCGGTGGGGAATGAGTTTCTTGATGCCGTTGATATCTATTACGGGAGGCACGTTGGGATTGTAGACGGGGCTTTGGATCTCCGTGTGTTTCACCTCCTTGCGGATCATTTTGGTGAGCTTGCTGTTGATGCCATGTCCCGGGCGGATGGCCACTACCCTGCCTTTGATGGGACGGCCGATAAGAGCAAGGTCGCCAATCACGTCCATAAGTTTATGGCGTGCAGGCTCATTGTCCCATTTCAGAGGTGTCGGGTTGATATATCCAAGCTTGGGCAGTTCCAGACGGGGCACCCCGATAAGGTCGCAGATTTCATGAATCTTCTCCTTGTCTATTTCCTTGTCGTAAATCACGATCGCATTCTCGAGGTCGCCTCCCTTGATCAGGTTTTTGCCGAGGAGGTTCTCGATTTCGCGTACGAAGACAAAGGTGCGGGCACCGGCAACCTCATCTTTAAACTCGGCCATATCGTCAAGGATCGCAAACTGGTTGGGAAGGATGGGAGAGTTGTATTCCACCATAACTTCCACACTGAAACCCTCGTCGGGATAGATGGTGATCATCGAACCCGTCTCGTCGTCCTTGATGCTTGTCTTGTTTTTGATGATATAGTAGTCTTTGTCTTGAGCCTGCTCCACAATGCCTACCTCCTCGATTTTCTCCACATACTCCCGCGCACTGCCGTCGAGGATGGGCATTTCGGCAGAGTTTACCTCAATGAGACAGTTGTCCACTCCGAGAGCATACAGAGCGGAAAGGGCATGCTCTACCGTGCTGATGTGCACGTCGCCCTTCCCGAGGATGGTGCTCCGGGCAATGTCGACGATATTCTCTGCCACGGCGTCGATCACCGGTTGCCCTTCGAGGTCTACCCTTTTGAATTTATATCCATGGTTGTCGGGTGCAGGATGGAATGTAGCCATGCTCTTCTGGCCTGAGTGAAGGCTTTTCCCCTCCACGGTAAAGGAACCGGCTAACGTCTGTTGTTTCATCTTTTATGTTGTTTTATTGTTTCTTCTTAAGGTTGTCGATCTCCTTGAAGAGTTCGGGGAGACGCCTCTGGAGCACACTCATGCGTGCGAACGTCTCGATGTCGGTGGCAGGATACCCTATTATTCGGCTACCGTCGCGATAACCTTTGTTGATTCCGCTTTGCGCTCCTACCTCGCAACGGCTGCCAAACTTGATATGGCCGGCAAATCCCACCTGACCTCCTATTCTGTTGGAGTCGCCGATTTTAGTGCTTCCGGCTATGCCTGTCTGGGCTGCAATCACGTTGTTGCTACCCAAGCTTACATTGTGGGCTATCTGGATAAGGTTGTCGAGTTTCGTGCCCTTCCCTATGCGGGTCTCCCCCATCGTGGCGCGGTCAACGGTAGTGTTGGCGCCGATCTCCACATCATCTTCGATCACAACGATGCCTACCTGTGGAATCTTCTTGTATTCGTCACCGTCCGGGGCGAAGCCGAAACCGTCTGCTCCGATCACAGACCCGGAATGGAGAATGCAACGCTCACCTATGCGGCAGCCTTCGTAGATGGTCGCATGGGGTCTTACTATGGAGTCGTCGCCGATTTCAACCCCATCGCCCACATATGCCTGCGGATATATCTGCACGTTACGGCCGAGTTTCACTCCACGGCCAATATAGGCAAAGGCACCGATATAGACACCCTCGCCGATTTCGGCGGTTTCATCAACATGGCTTGGACTCTCGATTCCACTTTTACGGCTTTTAGGGGTCAGCGCGCTCAGGAGCATTGCGAGCGAGGCATAAGGGTCCGCTACCCTCACGAGTGTTGCACGCAGGTTGGCCGGAGCTTCGAAATCATCGCCTACAAGGAGCACGGATGCCTCCGTCGTAGTGGCATAATGGGCATACTTAGGATTGGCTATGAAGCTGATTTCACCCTCTTTAGCCTCCTCTATCTTGGCAAATCCCTTGATTTCCACTGCGGGATTTCCCTCTATACTTCCACCTGTCAATGAAGCTATCACTTCAGGCGTTATCTTCATTTTTTCGATACTTATCTTCCTATAAAGGTCAAATTTTCTGCAAATTTCGTAAATTCTTACAAACCTACAAAATATATTGGGAAATTTTAATTAATTTTGCACTGAATTTAAGACACCATCTCAGACAACCAATAACTTTAAATTTAATATAGAATGAAAATTACCCACGTTGAGCACATCGGAATCGCTGTGCCCGATCTCAAGGAAGCCATCAAGTATTACGAAAATGTCCTCGGTCTGAAATGCTACAAGCAGGAAGTTGTAGAAGACCAGAAGGTCACCACAGCCTTCTTTAAGGTAGGCGACACGAAGATTGAGCTTCTCGAGGCCACCTCGCCCGAAAGCACCATAGCCAAATTTATCGAGAAGAACGGTGGCCGCGGCGGTATGCACCACATGGCCTTTGCCGTTGAAGACGGCGTTGCCGAAGCTTTGGCCGAGGCCGAAGAGAAAGGCGTAAAACTGATCGACAAGGCTCCCCGCAAAGGTGCCGACGGTCTGCAGATCGCTTTCCTCCACCCCAAGAGCACGGAGGCAGTACTCACCGAACTCTGCGAGGATCCCGCCAAAAAATGTGGTTGCTAACTTAAAAAATAATTTCTAACAGCCCTTATAATGAGCAAAGCAGAAGAAAAAATTCAGGAACTGATCGCCAAGCGCGCCGAGGCCCGTCTCGGTGGTGGCGAGAAAGCTATAGAAAAACAGCACCAGCGTGGCAAGTATACTGCCCGCGAGCGCATTGCCCAGCTTCTTGACGAAGGCAGCTTCGAGGAACTCGACATGTTCGTCACCCATCGCTGCACAAACTTCGGCCAGGACAAGAAGCATATCCTCGGCGACGGCGTAGTGACAGGTTTCGGCACAATCGAAGGCCGTCTCGTATACGTTTTCGCTCAGGACTTCACCGTCTTCGGCGGTTCTCTGTCGGAAACCATGGCCCAGAAGATCTGCAAGGTGATGGATATGGCCATGAAGATGGGTGCTCCCGTAATCGGTCTCAACGACTCCGGCGGCGCACGTATCCAGGAAGGCGTCAACGCTCTGGCCGGCTACTCGGAGATCTTCCAGCGCAACATCCTTGCCTCGGGCGTGGTGCCCCAGATTTCCGCCATCCTCGGCCCGTGTGCCGGTGGCGCGGTCTACAGCCCGGCCCTCACCGACTTCACTATCATGGTGAAGGGAATATCTTACATGTTCCTCACGGGTCCGTCTGTTGTGAAGACAGTGACGGGCGAAGACGTGACTCAGGAGCAGCTCGGCGGCGCATCCGTTCACGCCACCAAGAGCGGCGTAACCCACTTTGCTGTAGAAGACGGAGAGGCTGCCCTCAAGCTCATCCGCAAACTCATCAGCTACATGCCGCAAAACAATCTCGAGGAGACTCCCCTGGTAGAGTGCACCGATCCCATCGACCGTCTGGAAGATGAGCTCAACGACATCATCCCCGACAGCGTGAAGAAGAGCTACGACATGTACGATGTCATCAGCAAGATTGTAGACAACGGTGAATTCCTCGAGGTTCAGTCCGACTACGCCAAGAACATCATCATCGGTTTCGCCCGTTTCAACGGCCAGGCTGTGGGTGTGGTGGCCAACCAGCCCAAGGTGCTCGCCGGCGTACTCGACTCGAATGCCTCCCGCAAGGGTGCTCGTTTCGTCCGCTTCTGCGACGCCTTCAACATTCCTCTCGTAACTCTCGTTGACGTTCCGGGCTTCCTCCCGGGTACGGGTCAGGAATACAACGGCGTTATTCTCCATGGTGCCAAGCTGCTCTACGCTTACGGCGAGGCCACGGTACCCAAGGTTACGGTAACGCTTCGCAAGAGCTATGGCGGCTCCCACATCGTGATGAGCTGCAAGCAGCTTCGCGGCGACATCAATTATGCATGGCCCACCGCTGAGATTGCCGTGATGGGTGCCGAAGGCGCTGCCGGCGTCCTTTACGCAAAGCAGGCCAAGGAGCAGGCTGACCCCGCTGCCTTCATCGCTGAGAAGGAAGAGGAATACCGCTGTCTCTTCGCCAATCCTTACAATGCGGCCAAGTACGGGTATATCGACGACGTGATCGAGCCTCGCAACACCCGCTTCCGCATCATCAAGGCGCTTCAGATGCTGGCCACCAAGAAGGTGACCAACCCTGCCAAGAAGCACGGCAACATCCCCCTCTAAACCGCAATTTCATTGGGTGTGCCCGCCACGGTCGGTACACCCACTTTTCATTATTCCTATGTTAAGAAATTTAGCAGCATTAATTATTCTCGTTGCCATAGCAGCCGGTTCCTTGACGGGACATGCCCGGGAAGCATCGGAGAAGCAAGACCCCGTTGCCACTGAGTTTACAGTAGGTGAGCAGATAGTGGCCGAGCCTCAGACTGCCCCGAGCGAGCCTGTCAACTATGTAGAGGAGAGCGAACTGGCAAGAAAGATGCAGCAGGCAAAAAAAGCCCACGATGCCGAGACATACGACTCCTACGGCGGAGGCATCACGATCATCGCCATGTGTATCGTGATCGGCGCCCTGATTGTGCTCAGCATCCTGTTCTATATTTTCGGCAACATCTCATCCTGGTTTCTAACCCACAAGAAGAAGAAAGCCACCAAAGGACTGAAACCCGATGGTGGGGCGACTGACGTAGATGTCACTCCCGATTCCGGAGAGGTGATAGCGGCCATTTCAGCAGCTCTGGCACAGCATTTTGCCGTTGACCATGATATGCAAGACACCATTCTCACAATCCGCAAGCTAAGAAAAGCGTATTCTCCCTGGAATTCCAAAATTTACAATATGAGGGCACTCCCCGAAGTGTCGCACAATCATCCTAAACTCCGGAAATAATCATTTAGTATGAAACTGAAAGAATACAAGTATAAAATCAATGGTATAAAGTTTACTGTAGGTGTAGGCGACGTCACCGACAATGAGGTTTACGTGGAGGTCAACGGAACTCCATATCATGTGGAACTTGACAAGGCTCCCGAGATCAAGGCTCCCAAGATAGAGAAACCGAAGAATGCCGAGGAGGCTCCCCGCACCGAAGCAGGCGAAAAGGTTGTTGCAAAACCCGTCATTGCCTCCAAGGCTGCAGCCGTGAAGAGTCCGCTTCCGGGCACGGTGATGAGCTTTGCCGTGAAGGTTGGCGATTCGGTCAAGGCCGGCGACACTGTTTGTGTGCTCGAGGCCATGAAGATGGAGAACGACATCCATACCATCAAGGGTGGAGTAGTAAAGGAAATTCTCTGTAAGGTCGGCGACTCAGTGCTTGAGGGCACCGATCTCATGATTATCGAATAAGAATTATGCTGCTTCTTGAAACGACAGGGTCGTTTGCCTCATACATGAGGGAAACAATTGTGACCTTCTGGAATTTTACAGGCTTTGCCAACTGTGAATGGCAAAATCTCGTGATGCTGGCCGTTGGCTGTTTCTTCGTATGGCTGGCCATCAAACGCAACTTCGAACCGCTTCTGCTGGTACCTATCGGTTTCGGTATGCTTCTTGGCAACATTCCGTTCCAGCCGGGTATGGAAATCGGCATATACGAGCCGGGGTCAGTGCTCAACATTCTCTACAATGGCGTTGAGAAGGGTTGGTATCCACCCCTGATTTTCCTCGGCATCGGTGCGATGACCGACTTCGGGGCACTTCTTGCCAACCCAAAACTGATGGTGATCGGCGCCTGCGCGCAGTTCGGCATCTTCGGCGCCTACATGCTGTCGCTGCTGGTAGGGTTTGACCCTCTCTCGGCCGGTTGTGTGGCTATCATCGGCGGAGCCGACGGTCCGACGGCTATCTTCACCACCTCCAAACTCAACCCCGACCTTCTGGGTGCGGTGGCGGTGTCGGCCTATTCATATATGGCGCTCATTCCTCTCATCCAGCCTCCCCTTATGCGCCTCTTCACTACAAAAAATGAACGTGTCATCAAGATGAAGCCGGCGCGTGTGGTGGGCCAGAACGAGAAGATTATCTTCCCCATAGTGGGTCTTATGCTCACATGCTTCGTGGTGCCCTCCGGTATTCCTCTTCTGGGTATGCTCTTCTTCGGCAACCTTCTGCGTGAGAGCGGCGTCACTACCCGCCTTGCCAAGACCGCCAGCAACGCGATGACCGATATCGTGACCATCCTTCTCGGACTCACCGTCGGCGCCTCGACGCAGGCCGACAAGTTCCTGAATCTGGATACCCTGCTTATTTTCGGTCTCGGCTTCCTTGCCTTCATCATCGCATCCTCGGCAGGTGTATGCAGTGTGAAACTCTTCAACCTGTTCCTGCGCAAAGACAAGAAGATCAATCCCCTTATCGGTAACGCCGGCGTTTCCGCAGTACCCATGGCCGCTCGCATCTCGCAGAATGTCGGTCTGGAATACGACCCCAACAACTACCTGCTGATGCATGCCATGGGTCCCAACGTTTCTGGTGTGATAGGTTCCGCAGTAGCCGCAGGCGTTCTGCTCAGCTTCCTCGGATAAGACGAATAAATTTACTGTATTATTTCCTATATGAAATGCGCCTCGGTAAGAGGCGCATTTCATATATGTCGTTAAGGTATGTTTTTTAACATTTTTACAATGAACCTCCGGGAGTCTGCAGGCGTTATAAAATTGAAGAAAAACTGAATCGCAACTGTAACTAAGGTAAGTTACTAAAGATATCTACAGCAAATGATAACGAAGGAAGTTATAAGAGACATCTACAAGGAGTACGGCAAACCGGCCGAATCCACCGATGAATTGAGGCTCCCTCATTTTATCAATATGTTGAAATCACACCATAAGCTGCAATTCGATGGTGACGAACTCGTGTTTGAGGATATGGAGGAGTTCAATCCCTTCAGGCGTATCCTTGTGAAAAACATGCATGCAGTGCTTGAATTCAGCAAGATGGTGGCCTTTGTGTTTCCCAACCACATCTTGTTTCTCGGCAAGCGTTCTCCCGAACTTTCCGTCCATTTCAAGCCGGAAAAGGATCCCGAGGAAGAGAAACGGTCGTTCCTGTCGCGCCTTTTCGGGAAAAAATAAAGATATCAGAAGACAGTAGTAAGAGAAAATCCAAATCAGTAAAAATCAGGAGATCCGAAATTCGGATCTCCTTTATAATTTTATCCTCGATTGGGCTCGGAATGTTTATTATCGCGTTCCGAAGCCGGGAGTCTTAGTCAAGAAGGTTGAAGTCTTGCACGTCTTCCTCGTTATACTGGCCGTCGTCGTAGAAATCGTCGGTGAGGTCGAATTCCTTGGCCATCTTGTCGTCGATAGCCCTTTCGAATTCCTGGATATCCACGTGCTGAGCCGGCGCGGTGCCCTGCTTGAGAGTGCAGATGGGTTCGGCAAGGTTACGGCCGGGTATGGCCTCCTTCATCTCCATAAAGAAGCTGCGCTCCGTCATGTAGTCAAATACGAATATGAGCTTCTGCCCTTCCTCCTCTATCATCTCGTAAAGCGGCGTGGTCTCCATAAGCCAGGTGTCCTTGTCGCTCGATGTATCCATATCCTCCAGTGTGATTTCCTCCTCCTTCTGCCATTCGTCGTCGCAAAGGAAGAACGAGTCGAGTTCATCCTTTGAGTATCCTACGCTGTCCAGGATGGCATTACGAAGCTGGAGGAAGTTGGCCTCGGAGTCAATTTCGATTTCTCTGCTGAAATTGTCTTTTTCGTCGCTAACTAATTTAAACCTGTATACCATTTTTCTCCCTGTGTTTTTTTGTATTAGTTGTATGTTTGTTGATGTTGATTACTCTGAATTCCCTTCCCTCATTGCAGGGAAGCGTCATCTCTTATTTTATCACGTCGTATTTTTTCAGCACTTTCTGAATGGCCTCCAGCGAGCGGGTCACCTGTTCCTTGGTGTGGGTGGCCATAAGCGAGTAGCGTATCAGGGTGTCTTGCGGAGCGACAGCCGGCGTAACCACCGGGTTCACGAACACTCCTTCGTCAAGAAGGTCGCGCGTCACGTGGAAGGTCTTATAGTCGTCGCGTATAAAGATGGGGATTATAGGCGTTGACGTGTGACCTATCTCACAACCCATGGCTCTGAAATTCTCCAGGGCGTAGTTTGTGATTTCCCAGAGATGGGTCTGGCGTTCAGGCTCCGCGATGATGATGTCGAGTGCCGCACTTGCAGCCGCCGTAGAGGCCGGTGTGATGCTTGCCGTGAAGATATAGGAGCGGGAATGATGCCGAAGATAGTTTGTGATCTCCTTGTCAGTGGCGATAAACCCTCCGAGAGAGGCGAGACTCTTGGAGAACGTGCCCATAATCAGGTCAACGTCCTTGGTGAGCCCGAAATGGTCTACCACCCCGCGGCCCTGCTTCCCGAAGACGCCCAGACCGTGGGCCTCGTCGGCCATCACTGAAGCGTTGTATTTCTTTGCGAGCTTTACAATCTCGGGCATGTTGGCCACATCGCCCTCCATAGAAAAGACAGTGTCCGTAACAATGAGTTTCACCTTGTCGGGATCACACTTCTTAAGCTGGGCCTCAAGGCTCTTCATGTCGTTATGGCGAAACTTAAGATAGTTTGACATCGACAGCCGACGCCCCTCTATTATAGAGGCATGGTCTTGCTCGTCGAGAATGATATAGTCTTCCTTACCCGTAAGAGTGGAAACCACACCGAGATTCACACCGAAACCGGTGGAATAGATCATTACGTCTTCCTTACCGATGTAGTCTGCGAGTTTTGCCTCCAGCTCCTTATGGATATCGAGCGTACCGTTGAGAAACGGCGAACCGGCCATACCGGTGCCATACTTCTTGGTAGCCTCTACCGCAGCCTCAATTACCTTGGGGTGGTTGGTAAGGCCCATATAACTGTTGGAGCCGAACATCAGCACCTTCTTGCCGTTCATCAGCACCTCCGTGTTCTGTTCGCTCGAAATTTCTCTGAAATAGGGATAGACGCCTACGGCCTTAGCCTTCTGAGGGGCATCATATTTTGCAAGTTTATCTTGAAGTAATCTCATATTCTTAACCAAATCAAGCCAGTAGGGATGAAAACTGACAGTATATTTTTACACACTATTGGCTTTACAGTGCAAAATTAACAAAACTTTTAAAAAATCAATGCTAAAAAGCCTATTTTTTCAATTTCTCCAGCCGTTATACAGCTTCTTGACGTCGTTCCAGTCGTAAAACGGTCCTGCTACCGCCTCGATTTCGGGCAGTATCTGCTCCTGTTCATTGAGCATTACCTTTACCAGAACCGGTCTTCCGGCCCCTGTGATGTCCTTGAAAAACACGAGCTGGATATTACCTGCCATTGGAGCCACCTTATAGTCGGCAAAAACCTTATAGACCTCATCGGGGGTGTCGGTACGTCCGGATGCGGCGGGTAGCCTGAGGATGGCTGCCAGGGGAATCAGATTGCCGTCGTGGCCAAATCTGAGTGTGGCCGAGGGCCGGTTGTTGCTCAACGCCTCGTCAGCGCTGTCTATTATATTGTTGAGAAGGTTGGAGGCATTGGCCACCATAAGCCCTTCGGCCGGAATATAGTCGGCGTGACCCGAATAGAAGTCGAAGTTGAACACCTGCCACAGGTCGAAAAGCTCCCCGGGAGTGAAGAGGTCGTAAAAATCTATTTTCGTTTCCATGTCCTGAATGTCTGAGGCAAGATAATAAAGACCCCACATCAGATCGGCAGCATTAACGTTTTGCTCCACATACTCCGGATTGCTGAAGAGAGAAGCCATAAGGCGCTCGGGATGAGTCATCCGTGTCTTGAATTCATCCTTATGATGGCTTAATTCCTTCTTCTTGACATCGCTCTCGGGACTGCCGTAGCAGAGATATGGCATATATCGCTGGGAAGACTCGCGGGTGATCTGAAGCGTGGGATTGAGCTCCTTGAGCCGCTCACAAAAGGCATCCATACTGAGCACGCAACGCACCACGAGGGTACTCCTTGCAGAGATGTCGATGCTGTCTTGAAACACTTCCGGATATGCCGCAAACATCCTTTCGGCTATTCCTCTGTGCTGACGCACGCCCAGGGGTGAGAGGTCTCCCCCTCTGTCCATGGCTTCCAGAAGGAGTGAGTCGAGTCGCTGGAGCCCATCCACACCCAGAGGTGTCAATGCCCCTGCTGCCTCCGCATTGGCAAACGCATCCCTAAGCCATGTATAGTCTTTTGTACTGATAAGGTAACGCGATCCATGGCGTCCGTAATGACTTATGTAGAAGGGTGTGTATCCTTCGGGTGCCGGCGTATTCATACTTTCCGACACAGGATATGCGTAATATACTCCTCCGGTCTTGTTGAGGTCCGCTTCCATCTCCGCTCTCGTGGTCTGTCCAAAGCAGGCCAGAGAAGCGGCCAGTGCTGTAATTATCAATAGCTTTCTCATATTTCTCTCTATATTTTTTTTACAAAATCACCTTTTCCCTTATCAAACACCACATTCTTGTCGACAAACATGCCTCCTAAAGCCTCCGATTCCATCAGTTCACTTGGAGTGCCGTCAGTGATACCATCGCCGGTGAAGAGCCAGATCCTGTCGCAAAGTCTCAGGGCATCGGCTACTTCATGCGTTGAAAAGAGGATTGCCTTCCCCATCTGATGAGCAAGGTTAACTGTGGTATGAAGCAGTTCGATCCTCGAGCCCACATCAAGAAACGAGAAGGGCTCGTCCATGATGATTATAGGGGTTTCCTGCACCAGTCCTCTGGCAATCATACCTTTCTGTCGCTCACCGTCGGAGAGCTCGCTCACGAATCTGTGGCGCAGGGCGTGGATGCCAACGGCCATCATGGCATCCTCTACAGCCATGCGGTCAAGTGGCGTCATTCTCCCCAGAAAACCTGTATGTGGTGTCCTGCCAAGCCCGACCAGCTCCTCCAGGCGGAGTCCGCCGGCCATATTCCGTTCGGTGGTTACCTCTGCAATCTTTTTGGCCAGCTCCTTGCGGCCAAGCCTTGAAAGGAGCTCACCCTCAACCCTCACCTCGCCGGCAATCGGAGCCAGGTGACCGGTCATGGTCTTGATGAGGGTTGACTTCCCTACGCCGTTCCTTCCGATCATGGCCGTTACCTTTCCCGTTTGCAGCGACAGCGACAGGTCCGAGAGGATGGCTTTCCCCCTATATCCTATCGCAAGGTCTTTAATCTCTATCGCGTTCATGAGAAATAAGGGATACGGTTACGTCGAATGAGGAGATACAGGATTACGGGAACTCCAATTAGGGGAGTGATGATGTTCACCGGGAGAATACCGAATCCCGAAGCCGGTATTATTCCTAGCAAGGCACATAGCTCAGAGAGGAGTGCGCCGAAAACTATCGTTGCGGGGATCAGTACCGCATGGTTCGACGAGCGGAAAAGCAGACGGCAAAGGTGAGGCACAATCAGCCCGATGAACCCTATCGGCCCGCAAAAGGCCGTGGGTACCGCCACAAGCAGACCCGTGAAGAGCAGTATCCAGCCGCGGGTACTCCTTGCCGAAAACCCAACGCTCTCCAGATACCTCTCCCCCATCAGCATAGCGTTGAGAGGTTTGATGAAAATTATGGTCGGACACAGGATTATAAGCGACATAACTGCAAGCCATATAGCGCTCCGGAGTCTCAGACCGCTGAAACTACCCAGGCCCCACACCAGATATGAGCGTATCTCGTCGGCCGGGGCAAAGTAGTTGAGGAGCGCAATGCAGGATGAACAAAGATAACTTATCATGATGCCCACCACGAGCAGCGCCACTCCCGACCTTATGGCACCCGAAAAGAGATAAAGCACCATTATGGCGCCCATCCCTCCGGCCAGAGCGGCCGCGGTGGAGAGAAACGGTTGCCACGCGCTGAAGAGGAATCCTCCGGCGCCGAGCATAAGGATAGCCACACCAAGCGAGGCCCCCGACGAAACGCCCAATACTGAAGGACCGGCAAGGGGGTTGTGGAAGGTGGTCTGCATCATCAGGCCTGCCACGGATAGCATGCTGCCGCAGCAGAGCGCAGCAATGGCCATCGGCAGACGCGTCTCCAGCACTATGGTGCCGACATACGGACTCTCAGACCCATTGCCCCAAAGCACAGATGCCACCTGAGCAAAAGGTATCGCTACCGGTCCGTAAAACAAAAGGGCAAAGAACGCAACCACAAGAGCCAGCATCCCAGCGAAAAACAACGATTGCGTCCTCCTGCGGTTCATTCCCGTTTAGCTGGTAAATTCAGTTTCTCGAAATAACGTAGTGCTGATGTCGTGTCGCCGCTGAAGATTATCCTGTAGTCTTGCAGCAGACGGTCTGGGTGAAACGGGAACTCACGGAATAGCCCCGACTTCGAAGTGTCGGAGAAATAGACATTCCTATCCTTATATGCCTTTACCTCGCCATACACGGGGTCTGCCTCCAGGATTGCCTTAAGCTGATTTCCGTCGCCGTAATGTCTCACAAGCCAGATGTCGGCATCTCCGCCTTCCATCAGCACCTGCTCTGCCGTGAGATTGAGCGAGCCCGATGAACCGTCGGCAGATTTGAAGTAGTTCCCGCCCCCGTCTTTTATAAGCCTGGCCTGATAACTGTTGCCTCCGGGCACATACCATATCCCTTCATACATGGTCTCGGTAAGGACTTTGGGACGGAATTCCCCCGCCACATTCTCCCTTAGCAAGGCATTGTATTTTTCCTTCACGTCGTAGTAGACTCTGTCAGCCTTTTCAGAGGCTCCGACGAGCTTTCCGATCAACCGGATCCACTCAGCCCTTCCCAAGGGCGATGTCTCCTGCAGGTCGAACATCTTGATGACGGGAATGCCCAGCTTGTCTACCGCCTGCGTTTGCATTCCGTCGAAATAGCTGATTACCAGAGCGTCGGGCTGAAGTTTGAGGATTTTCTCGGTATTCGGAGAGGCCGGCTGACCTACATCCTGAATCTCTCCGTTTTTCAAGCGTTGCTGAATGGCGGCAGACGTGACATATGAGGCGTCAAACATTCCCTTGATACTCCCTGTCTTGCCTAACTCCTCGAGTGCGGAGGCATAGATCTCGGAATCTATCACCAGTCCTGTCAGCGGCACACGGATCACTACCACATCGTCCTCCAGACCGGCCGGTATGGAGTCTTCCTCTTCCACCAGCACATAATGAGCCACGTCGTCACCTTTTGGACTTACGATATACACCTCGTCATATCCGTCCCTGTCATAGATGGCAAGAAGCTCTGACTCCTCCATTAGGTTGACGCCATGGCTACGGCTGTCGCCTTTTTTACACGACGCTAAAGCCAACGCGACCAACATTACCAATGAAAGGGTCTTGAGGCCGGTGATTATTATTTTCCCGGAATGGTTCTTCATTTCAGACGAAAATCTCAGCGCCCTTTGAGATAATGGATTCGAACGATACCGTAGTCTGCTCGCCGCTTCTCATATCTTTTACAGTAGCCTTCTCCTCATTTAGTTCCTGCTCCCCTATCATCACAATGAAAGGAATTCCCTCCGCATTGGCGTAGTTGAGCTGCTTGCCTATCTTCACAGAGTCGGGATAGAGCATGGCCGACACCCCTTCGGCTCTAAGCGCCGCGACGAGCTCCAAGCCCTTCAAGGCTTCTTTCTCGCCGAAGTTCACGAACATCACCCGGGGTGTCTCGGCGGCATTCTCGGGGAAGAGATCAAGAGCAGAAAGCACATCGTAGATCCTGTCGGCTCCAAACGACAATCCTACACCTGTAATGCCGGGCATACCGAACACTCCGGTCAGGTTGTCGTAGCGGCCTCCGCCCGAGATGCTTCCCATCTCAGTGTCGAGCGCCTTCACCTCGATAATCGTGCCGGTATAATAGTTGAGGCCGCGTGCCAGTGAGAAATCAATCTCCACCTCGGCATGGCTTTCGGAATTCTGGGAAGCCGTGACAGCCTCGTATCCTCCAAGCACTGTCTTCATCTCCTCCAGTCCGGTGTTGCCTTCGGGTGAGTCCTTTAAGATTTCCGACAACACGGAAATCTTTTCCTGATTGCTTCCCGAGAGGGTAAGGATTGGCCGCAGTTTTACCACCGCATCTTCCCCCAGGCCTTTCTCCCTAAGTTCGTTCTCCACGTTCTCGAGTCCTATCTTGTCGATTTTGTCGATGGCTACGGTGATGTCGGTCAGTTGGTCGGGAGCCCCTATGTATTCCGCAATTCCGGAGAGTATCTTGCGGTTGTTTAGCTTGATTACAGTCCTGATACGGAGCTTTCTAAACACGAAGTCGAGCAGCGTCAGGAGCTCTATCTCGTTGGTGAGCGACGGAGAACCCACAACGTCGGCGTCACACTGGTAGAATTCCCGGTAGCGACCCTTCTGGGGTCGGTCGGCACGCCATACGGGCTGAATCTGGAACCGCTTGAAGGGGAGCTGGAGCTCGTTACGGTGCATCACGACAAATCGGGCAAAGGGCACCGTGAGGTCATACCGCAGTCCCTTCTCACACATCTGGTTGGTGAGCCGCGGCAGGTTGCGATCGGCAAGGTCGGTTTCATTCACCTTCTTCATGAAGTCGCCAGAGTTGAGCACCTTGAAAAGGAGTTTGTCGCCCTCCTCGCCATATTTCCCCATCAGTGTGGAAAGGTTTTCAATCGAGGGAGTCTCTATCTGTCGGTAGCCGAAAAGTTTGCATGCCTCGCGGATGGTATCGAATATATAGTTTCTGCGCGCCATCTCCTCAGGCTTGAAATCTCGTGTCCCCTTGGGAATACCGGGTTTGTTTGCCATATCTAATTCGGTTATTTTTTCAGTATCGGTTTTCCTTGCAAAGTTACATAAAAAAATTGAGTCTGACTCCTGCGGGCCAGACTCAATTTATCTTTATTTGCCAATGTTGTCATTTGCTGACTCTCATGATGCCGTCGCGCTCGAGAAGGGCGTCTACCGAGGGGGCTTTGCCGCGGAACTCGATGTAAAGTTCCGTAGGATCTTTCGTGCCGCCCTGCTGCATCATATGGCGGAACTTTCGTGCTGTTTCCTTGTCGAAGATGCCGTTTTCCTTGAATGCGGCGAAAGCGTCGGCGTCGAGTTCCTCGCTCCATTTATAGCCATAGTAGCCTGCTGCATAGCCTCCTGAGAACACGTGGCCGAAGGAAGGAGAGACGAAACATGCCTCAACGGGCTCGAATATCTTCACGGGCTCGATGCCTGTGGCCTCGAATTCCTCTATGTCCTGCGATGCACGCAGAGGGCTCTCGATGGTGTGGTATGCCATGTCGAGATAGCCGAATCCGAGTTGGCGCATACATGCGTATCCGGCACCATACTGGGAAGCCTTGATGAAGTTGTCGATAAGCTCTTTCGGCATTTTCTTGCCCGTCTTGTGGTGTTTGGCAAACCCGTCGAGATACTTCTCCTGGGTGAGAAAGTTCTCGTTAAACTGTGAGAAGAGTTCCACGAAGTCGTGATATACGTTCGTGCCGCTCAGTGAGGCATATTTGGCCTCCGAGGAGAGGCCGTGAAGGGCGTGGCCAAACTCGTGGAGGAAAGTCTCTACCTCATAGGGGTTGAGAAGCACGTCTTCCTTGCCTACGGGTTTCGAGAAGTTCATTACGATGGAAATCAGCGGCAGGATCTTCGTGCCGTCATCTTCCTTACGTTCCACACGGTATTCGGTCATCCAGGCGCCGGGAGCCTTGCCGGGGCGGTAGAAGAAGTCGGCATAGAGCAGTCCGAGGATTTTCCCTTCCGGACCGTACACCTCAAACACCTTTACGTCGGGATGATAACCCGGGAGGTTCTTGTTTTCCTTAAACTTGTAGCCATATAGTTTTGTGGCCAGACCCAACACACCGTCGATGGTGTTGTTAAGCTCGAAGTAAGGTTTCATATCCTCGTCGTTGAAGGAGTAGAGCGAGTTTTTATGTTTGTCGCTCCAGAAGGTATAGTCCCAGGGCATGAGCACGAATTCGTCGTCGCCAAGCTGCTTGCGGGCGAAGTCTTGCACCTCGGCTATCTCCTTCTGCATTGCCGGGGTATAGTTGACGCGGAGATCCTCGAGCATCTCATACACCTTTTCGGGAGAGCCGGCCATAGTGTGCTGCAGCTGGTATTCGGCAAAGTTTTTCTTGCCCATAAGCTTGGCTATCTCGAGCCGGATGTTGGCGATGTCCTTAAGGATCTGGGTGTTGTCGAACTCCCCGGAAGTGTTGCGTGAATTATAAAGCCTGTAGATCTTCTCGCGCAGGTCACGATTCTCTGAATATTTGATGAAGGGACTGTAGGAGGGGAAATAGACGGTGAAAAGGTAGAGGTTTTCATCGTCGGGTTTACCCTGGGCCTCGAGCGCCTGGCGTGCCTCCTCCCTGGCTGCGGCGCGGATGCTCTCCGGCAGGCCGTCGAGCTGGTCGGCCGTCACCCACATCGTCTTCTCGGGATTCTTCATCTCGTTGGTGACGTTCTGGGCAAATTTGAGGTTGAGGTCGGAGAGCTCGGCGTTGAGCTTGCGGAATTTCTCGCGGTCTTCTCCCTGCAGGTTTGCGCCGTTGTTGGCGAAGTTGTCGTAGGTTTCCGTTATGAGTCTCAGGTCTTCGGGGGTGAGGCTGGTGTCCTTGTCACGGTTGTCGTATACAAACTTCACCTTCTCGAAGAGAGGCTGGTTGAGAATCACGTTTGTGGCCTGCTCGGAGAGAAGAGGAGTCACCTCGGCCATGAGGTTCATCAGGGCTTCGTCGCCTGTGGCATGCTCGATGTTGCTGAGCGTGAGCACTGCGTTGTCGAGTGTCTCGCCGCTGCGTTCGAGGGCCACTATCGTGTTCTCGAATGTGGGCATGCTCCTCTGGTTCACTATAGCCTCGATTGCCTGGTTCTGGCGTTTGATGCCTTCCTCTATGGCTTCTTTGTAGTCGGCTACGGTTATCTTGTCGAAGGGAACAGCCTTATACGGCAGCGTAGACTCCTGGAGCAAGGGATTTACCCTCTGCGCGTTCAATGCTGATGTCATGATTGCTATTGCAGAAATTGTGGTTAATAATATCTTTTTCATATCCTATGGTGATTGGGTATCATCTCAAACAGAGTCCCCCACAGACGCGTCATCCGGCGCATCCGTGGGAGACGGTAATTCATTGGAATTTACTTTGCGACACCTACTATCTCTATCTTGTTCTGTCCGTTATAGAGGGTGGTGACAAACTTGTTGAAGTCGGCAAGTGTCATGGTGTCGAGCGTCTCGCGATAGCCGGTAACCTCGTCGAAGCCGTTTACGTCGAGCACGAGGGCATCGGTCCAGAAGGAGTTGGTGCGCTCGTTGTTTTCAAACTGCTTGATGGCAGCCTCGCGCACCTTGGCGAAGGTTACCTCGTTGGTGCCGTTCTTCATGATGGTCTCGAATTCCTTGTTGGCGCGTTCGATGATGGGCTGCATCATCTCCTCGTTGGTCACTACATACCAGTTGATTGTCCACCTGGAGGTGTAGGGGTTGAGGTTGGCAACAGCCATGGGGCTGTATGTTCCGCCCATCTCCTCACGCAGGGTCTCGAGGAACTTCGAATAGATCACCTCGCCCAGGAGGTCGATCATAATCTGGTTTTTGACGTTGAACTCCATACCGGGCTGTGAGATACACTCAAACAGGAATACGGAGGGGTTCTGCGACGGGATGTCGAAGGTCTTGTCGATCTTGCCGTCAACGGGAGTTACGCTCGTAACGGCCTTCGGAGTTGTCTTCACACCCGTGGAGGGAAGCGAAGCCACATACTGCTCAAGAAGCGGCTTGATGGTGTTGACGTCGATATTACCCACAAGGACGAGGGTGTAATCGGCTGCGTTCTTCACGCTCTGGTGGTAGAGGTCAAGAATGCGTGCGTAGTCCATGGTGTTCACTACAGCCAGTGAGAGAGGATACATGGCCGGCGATTCCGGATACATCACCTCGTTTCTCTTCTGCTGGAAGATGAATTCGGGGTTGCTCTCCTGGTTGGCGAGGATTGTGCGGAATTGGGCGAGTGTGGCGTCGTAGGTCTCCTGGTCGGCTGTCACGTCGGTGAAGGCGGCATAGAGGAGCTCGAAGAGCGAGGCTACGTCCTTCACTGTTGAGCGGCCCTCGAAGAAGTTGGATGAATTTCCGACGGCATAGTTGAGGCTCACTTTCTTGCCGGCGAGGTATTTGCCGAGACGTGTGGGGTTGAAGGGGCCGATCTTGCTCACCTCAAGTGCCAGGGCCATACCCTGCACATTGGCTGCCTCCGAGGAGGGATAGGTGGCCTTGCCGCCGGGTTTCACCATCTCGAGCATTATCTCGTCGTTGGCGTAGTCGGTGGACTTCACCACTACCCTTACACCGTTGGAGAGGGTGAACTCTTTCGTGCCGAGGCGGCTTTCTTCTTTCTCGCTTACAATCTTGCCGGCCTTGGGCATGTTGGAGATGAGGGGCTCTGTGATCACCTCATCCACGTAGGGTTCGTAGTCGGCGCTGATCACGTCGCTCATAGCCTGCATCATGGCGTTCTCGGCCGGGATGTCGAGCAGGTCGGTGGGCTGTGAGATCACTACTGCCGAGTTCTCGATGTGGAGAAGGCTGGAGGCATATTCGTTGAAGAGCGCCTCGGGAAGTCCGGGAAGCACCTGTGAAGCCAGGCGATATTCGTTCTCGACGCCCGGTGTGGGTTCGTTGTCGATGAAGTGGCGGATTATCTCCCTGCCGAGGTTCTCGCTGTCGGTCTTGTCTTTCTCATTGAAGGCTTTCTCATAGTTGGCGAGAAGCTCGTCGCGTACGCGTTGCACCTCAGTGCCCATGAATCCCGTCTTGCATGCGCGGGCTATGATACCCATGGCTGAGGTGAAGGCATCCAGATAACCTTCTTTCGGGATGATGGTGACATTGAACGCTCCCTTCTGGTCGGAGACGAGGAATGTGCCTACGCTGACTCCGGCGTATGAATAGGGGCATTCGGGTTTCTGGGCATACTCGCTTAGGCGGTTGTTGATCATGGTGGCCACCATCTGCGAAACGATGTTGTCTACTACGTAGGCCATCACTGTATTGCGCATCTCACGCGGGGTGCGTTCGAACTTGAAGTAGGAGTCGATGCGGGGCATCTGGAGCTCGGGATCCTCGAATGTCACGTAGATGGGGGTGGCGTTGTCGCTGATTGTGGGATAAACGCGCTCGGAGGCGTTGGCAGGCATCTCGATCGTGGAGAATAGTGCCTGCACCTTCTGTTCCATCAGTTGGGCGTCGAAGTCGCCGACAATAACGATACCCTGCAGGTCGGGACGATACCATTTCTTATAGTAGTCGCGGAGCACCTGCGGCGGGAAATTCTTCACGATTTCCATCTTGCCGATGGGCATCTGCTCATACTGGTATTCCTCGTAAAGCTTGGGGAGAAGCGCCGTAAACATGCGGTTGTTGGCATTGTTGCGCTGGATGTACTCGCCCTCTATCACACCTCTCTCCTTATTGATCTCCTCCTCTTCGAGAAGAATCGAACCGCTCCAGTCGTAAAGCACGAGCAGTACGCTGTCCATCAGTGCGGGGTCGGTGGTGTTGACGTTGTTGATGTTGTAGACTGTCTCGTCGAAGCTCGTGTAGGCGTTGATGTCGCTGCCGAAACGGATTCCTTTCGATTCGAGATATCTCAGCATGGCGTCGCCGGGATAGTGCGTGGTGCCGTTGAATGCCATGTGCTCGAGGAAGTGGGCCAATCCGAGCTGGTCGGGAGTCTCGAGCGATGAGCCTACCTTCTGGGCAATGTAGAAGTTGGCGCGGTTCTTAGGTTCTTCGTTGTGAAGAATGTAATAGCTGAGGCCGTTGGGGAGCACTCCGTGGAGCATGTCGGGATTTAGCGGCATCTCCGGATTGTCCTGGGCCTTCGCACCCATGATTCCCAAAAGGAGAAGCATGGAGAGTAAAAGACGTTTCATCATTGTTATTGTTTATTTATTTTATGTTATTTCCTATTTTTGTTAGATGTACCGTTGGGTAAAAGGATTAAATTATTCCGTTCATCACGGCATAGAGCGAAAGGCCCGATACGCTGTGGATGCCCAGCTTGCCCGAAATGTTTTTCCGGTGGGTAATCACAGTGTTGATCGATATGCAGAGGGTGTCGGCAATCTCCTTGTTGGTTTTTCCGGCCGCCAGTTCGCGTAGCACTTCGCATTCTCTTTGCGAGAGCCGGGAGTCGTTGGTTTTGTCTACCTTTTTTGCCTCTTTGATGATGGAGAGCATGGCGTCTTCTATGTCGGCCTCGTCGCTGTCGAAATAGATGGTGGCGGGCAGGGTGTCTACGAGTCTCAGCTCCGTATCCTTGAGCATGGCGCGGCGGCTGTGGCGCATCACCACGAGCGTCTGCATCCTGCGCGGAAGGAAGAAGGTGGGGTTGAGAAGATATGCCTCCGAGTCTACCACGAATGCATCGGCCACATTCTCTTTCGAGGCCACCTCCCCTACGTGGTTGAAGTCGCGGGTCTCCACCTTTGGGAAGAGTCCGGCAATCTCCCGAAGGCCGAGGCGCTCCAGGATTGTGAGGCCCACCAGGGCAATGCGTATCGTGTCGGAGGCCATCAGCCCTGACGGATTATTATGGTTGCGGATTCCGTAATCACCATGTCCATCGCCACGTCGTGGGGTTCCGAAGGAATTTCATCCACGAGCTGGAAGTTGTAGCCCACTCCTATCTTGGTGGCCTTGGCTGTGGCAAGCAGGCGGTCGTAGAAACCTTTGCCCCGGCCGAGGCGACGCCCCTTGCGGTCGAAGGCCACCCCGGGCACCACTATCACCTCGATGTCTTCTACGGGATACGTGTCTGTGCCGGTGGGTTCCTCGATGTGAAAAGACCCTATCTCAAGCCTTGATTCATCGTAGGGGAGCAATTCCAGGTTTACACCGTTTACTCTCGGTAGGAAGAATTTCTTCCTGCCTTTCCATTTATGCAGAAACTCCCGGGTTTCCAGCTCGTCCGGAAGTGAATGATACATCAGGATTCTTTCGGCAAGCTGAAAGGCAGCAGTATGCTCAAGTCTTTCGAATACGGAGCTGGCCGCAGCAAGGCGGTCGGCTTGGTCGAGCATCTGCCGCAGGTCCTTGATTTTTTTCCTGACTTCGTATTTTGTCATGGTCTATGGTTTCTTTGGTATTATTATCGGAGATTCTCCTCCTTTCAGAGCCTCCATGGCTCTGTCTACGGTTGTGTCTTTCGTATTCAGTATTTCAACAAACATTGCATACCCTACCACGTCGCGGGCTATCACGGCTTTAAGGTGGTGGAGGATGAGGTCGCGGCTCTGGTTGATGTAATACCATCTTGCCGGCACACCCTTCCCTACGGCAAATTCCACGAAACCCTGCAGAAGGGTGTCGTCGTCAGGCAGACGTGATAGGAACTGTTCCACGGTCTTTGCCTGGGCAAGCTTCACGCGGTTTTTCTCCGCATAGTCGTATGCATACTGCTGAATGAGGCCGGCATTGGAGACGTTGATGTAGTAGCCGGTGATGCCCGTGGAATCCTCGGGCACGAAAATGTCGGGCATTATGCCCCCGCCGCCATAGACGGGCCTGCCTCCTGTCGTAAGGAATTCCTTGCTCTTGTCGAGCTTGATGCTGTCGGCGCTGTAGAACTCTCCGTGGCTGTAGCGCTCGGAAAGGTCAAGGTCGTATTTGTTGCCCTCGCCGAGTTTATATTCCTTCTGTATTGAACGTCCGGAGGGAGTGTAATATCGGGCCACCGTAAGGCGCACTGCCGAGTTGTCGGGGAGGGGCAACTGGTTCTGCACGAGGCCCTTCCCGAAGGTGCGGCGCCCGATCACGAGTCCGCGGTCGTTGTCTTGGATGGCTCCGGCAAAAATCTCTGAAGCAGAGGCGGAAAACTCATCGGTGAGCACCACGAGCTCGGAGTCGAGGTAGTGCCCCGCGCCGTTGCTGACGGCAAACGATTCGTTCATCGGATTCTTGCCTTTGGTATAGACTATCATCCGGTCGGGGGGTAAAAACTCATTCACCATAAGCACGGCCTGGTCGAGGTAGCCGCCCGAATTGCCGCGCAGGTCGATGATGAATTTCTGAGCTCCCTTGGCCTTGAGCAGCATCAGGGCGTTGGTGAACTCATCGTGGGTGGTGCGGGCAAACTTGCTTACCTTTATATATCCGATTTCTGGTGAGAGCATGTATTTTGCGTCAATGCTCGTCTGGGGCACGTCGCCGCGTGTCACCTCGAAGGTCAGAGGTTTCTGCGTGTTGGCTCTCTTTATGGTGAGGGTCACTTTGGTGCCTTTCTGGCCCCGCAGATTCTTGTAGACATTCTCGTTGGTGGCGTTCTTGCCGGTGAGGTCCTCGTTGCCGGCTTTCAGAATCTTGTCGCCCGGGAGCAGTCCTACCTTCTCGGCCGGTCCGCCGGCCACTATCTCTATGATGTTTACTGTATCTGAAATCACCTGAAACGACACTCCCACACCGCTGAAGGAGGCCTCCAGCTCATCCGTTACGGTCTCTACGTCGGAGGCCGGGATATAGACCGAATGAGGGTCGAGCATGGCCAGAAGGCCCGCATAGGTGCCCTCCATGATGGAATCTACCGACACATCGTCGACATACTCGCTCTCAATCATCCCGAGAAGCATCCTGAGCTTCTCCTCGTTGGGCGATTTTGAGTGGTCATAGAAATTCCTCCCTATGAAAATTCCTCCTATGAGTCCCGCGGCCAGTACGGCCGGGATCAATGCCATTGTCAGTCTATTTCTGTTCATCTTTCTCCGTTTCTTCAAGCGGGAGATATACAATTTCTATACCAGCTTTTTCAAGCAGTTCGATTCCTTCGCAGATTCTGTAATATTCCGAAAACACCACCCTCTTGATGCCTGCCTGGATAATCAGCTTGGAGCATTCCATGCATGGGCTCGAGGTGACATAGAGCGTGGAGCCGTCGCTTGAGTTGTGGCTGCGGGCAACCTTTGTTATGGCGTTGGCCTCGGCGTGGAGCACGTAGGGGTATGTGCGTCCGTCGGCATCCTCGCAGCAGTTCTCGAATCCCGACGGCGTACCGTTGTAGCCGTCGGATATGATCATGTTTTCCTTTACAAGGATAGCCCCTACCTTGCGGCGTCGGCAATAGGAGTTTTCACTCCATATGGCCGCCATCCGCAGGTAGCGCCTGTCGATCTGATATTGCTTTTCAGCTAAGTTCGGCATTCTCCATCAAGAATTTCTCTGCATCCATGGCTGCGCGGCAACCCGTGCCGGCTGCGCATATAGCCTGTCGGTAGCGCGGGTCGGCGCAGTCGCCGGCTGCAAACACACCCTCCACATTGGTGTGTGTGGTCGCCCCCTTCACCTTGATATACCCCTCGGCGTCGAGCTCGATGTAGGGCTTGAAGATCTCCGTGTTGGGTCGGTGTCCGATGGCAAGGAAGAAGCCGTCGATCTCGATGTCAAACACCTGTTCGCGGGGAGTATCCTTGTATTCCACAAGCTTGGCTCCCTCCACTCCGTCTTCGCCGAAGAGGCCTACGGTGTTGCAGTTGTAAAGTATCTGTATGTTCTCCTTGGCTTCCACGCGCTTCTTCATCACGTCTGATGCCCTGAGATAGTTCTTTCTTACTATCATATATACCTTCTTGGCGAGTGTGGAGAGGTAGAGGGCCTCCTCGCAGGCAGTGTCGCCGCCGCCAACCACGGCTACGTTCCTCTTGCGATAGAAGAAACCGTCGCATGTGGCACAGGCGCTCACTCCCATTCCGCGGTATTTCTCCTCATCGGCAAGTCCGAGATACTTGGCCGAGGCTCCAGTGGATATAATCACTGTCTCTGCCTCTATCACGTCTCCCCTGTCGTCTTCACATACGAAGGGTCGCTTGCTGAAGTCTACCCTGGTGATCTTGCGGCTCTTGATCTCAGCGCCGAAACGCAAGGCCTGGGTGCGGAATTCCTCCATCATCTGGGTGCCTTGCACGCCTTCGGGATAGCCAGGGAAGTTCTCGATCTCCGTGGTCTGCGTCAGCTGACCGCCGGGTTGGTCGCCCTCATATATTATCGGTGACAGGTTGGCACGGCCCGCATATATGCCTGCCGTGTATCCGGCCGGGCCGGACCCTATGATGAGTACTCTCGTTTTTTCAGTCATATCGGTATCGTCTTTTAATAAGGTTATCTCATGTCAACTATCGTGACGTTGGGGTATTTCGATTTGGGATACTTGAAGTCAGCATCTGCTATCGAGCCGTTGAGCTTGATGTTGCTGACATTCATCACTATGGCATCCCCGGCCGTCGGTGTCAGCTTTATGGTCTTGGGTAGCAAGGTCTTTGAATCGAGGTCTATCACCACGTTCTTTACCCCCGAACCGGATGATTTCGGAATCAGCACCACCGTCTCCACTCCTGCCTTCTTGGTTTTGGTGCCAGAAATTTTATAATCGGAAGCACTCTGAAGGTAAAGCAGCGGGTTCACCTCGATGAGCTCCGCTTTAGTGGGGCGGAAGATCGTGGTCTGCTTTTTCGAGGGGTTGAGGGTGTAGAGTTCCTTGCCGTCAAACCAGTTGGAGGTGACGTTGGAGATGATGGCAAACTTGTCGCCCTTGCTTTTTATCGTTCCTTTTACGGTGCTACCGTTGAGTGTCATGCTGAAGTCAGCCGATAGCGATGTGGCTCCGCGCAGTTTTGCGCTCGCCTTCGAGAATGCCTCGGAGGGGGTGAGAGCAAACGATGATAATGCCAGCAAAAGGCAACCCAGAGTCATTAACCAACGACCCTGCTTCAGATCTAAAATACGTCTGGTCTTCATAGTCTTTGCTTTTTATATAACGATTAGACTGTAAAGTATGTTTTGGGTTACCCTTTTCTATTCACAAAAAATGTTAAACAGAGGTTTATGACGTCACGAGCACGGCTCTGGCCTTGCCTCCCTGGCTCGGTCCGACCACACCGTCTATCTCAAGCTGGTCCATGATACGGCCGGCGCGGTTGTAGCCGAGGCCGTATTTTCTCTGGATGTTGGATGTGGAGGCCACCCCCGACATTATCACGTAAGAGCGTATTTCGTCGTAGAGCGGGTCTTTCTCTCCCGACAGGCCTGCAGAGCCTCCGGCTTCGGCGTTCCCTTCCGCAGTCACTGTCGGCTCCGGAAGAATGTAAGGGCTGTCGGCGGGATAGGGCTGCTCGCTGATATGCTCGCATATCGACTTCACCTCGTCGGTGTCTACGAAGGCACACTGCACCCTGACGAGCTCCGAGTTGTTGAGTATAAGCATGTCGCCCTTCCCGATGAGCTGCTGAGCCCCCATTGTGTCGAGGATGGTCTTGCTGTCGTAGCCGGCCGACACCTTGAAGGCGATACGCCCTGGGAAGTTTGTCTTGATGTTGCCGGTAATCACAGTTGTTGAGGGGCGCTGGGTGGCTATAATCACGTGTATGCCTACGGCCCTGGCTTTCTGGGCCAGTCGGGCTATGGGCATCTCTACCTCCTTGCCCGCGGTCATGATCAGGTCGGCAAACTCATCCACCACCACCACAATATAGGGCAGGAATTTGTGGTTGGGATCGTCTTTAAACTTACCGGACTTGATGAGCTTGTTGTATTCATCGAGTTTTCTCACCTCGGCCTCCTTTAGCAGCCTGTATCGGTTGTCCATCTCTATGCAGAGCGAGTTGAGCGTGGGCACCACCTTGCTCATGTCGGTGATGATGGCGTCTTCCTCTTCCGGGAGCTTGGCCAGATACTGCTTCTGAATCACCGAGTAGAAGCTGAATTCCACCATTTTGGGGTCGAACATCACGAATTTCAGTTCGTCGGGTCGCTTGCTGTAGAGCAGCGACATTATTATCACGTTCAGACCTACTGACTTACCCATACCCGTGGCGCCTGCCACCAGCAGATGGGGAATCGATGCCAGGTCGGCGATGTAGACGTCGTTGGAGATTGTCGATCCCAAAGCCAGGGGTAACGATGCCTTGGTTTCCTGATAGGCGCGGCTCTCGAGAATGGAGCGCAGCGAGACGGTCTGGGGATGGTCGTTGGCCACCTCGATGCCGATCGTACCCTTCCCGGGAATGGGGGCGATGATGCGCACACCCTTGGCTGCCAGACTCATGGCAATCTCGTCCACGAGATTCTTTATGCGCGAGATTCTGTTGCCCTTGTCAGGCTTTATCTCGTAGAGTGTCACCGTGGGTCCCACGTGCGCAGAGATGGAGATGATGGGTACGTCGTATTCAAGCAGTGTCTGGCGGATCCTCTCCTCGTTGGCCAACTGCTCCTCGGCACTGACATGGATTTTCTCACCGCGTTCCTCCAGGAGCGTGAGCGACGGGAACTGATACATGGAGCGCTTTGCCTTTTGCTCCTTCACCTCGGCCTTGGCTATATAGTTCACGTTGACCACCATCGGGGCCGTTCCGGAGTTTTCTTCCGTGTCCGCGGCAGTCTCCTCAGTCTCCTCCTTTCCGGCCTCGGCACCGGTTGCCTCGGCTTCTTTGCTCTCAGGAGTCTCGATTTTTATAAGGCCTCCCTGAGGCATATATTTCGAATCCTCGGTCTCGTCCTTGGCCTCCGGAGTGTTTTCCGTGTTGTCTTCCACCGAGTAATGGAACGCGTCTACCTCTTCCTCCGTCTCAGGATATTCGTTGGTCTGGCCGAAAACGAGTCCGCCCGTGTCGGGTACGCTCCCGTCTTCGTCCGAGCGCTGAGCTGTCTCTGCATCAAGCTCCATCTCGCGTCTCTGCTGCTCGGCAAGTTCGCGTGCCTTGGCCCGTTCTTGAGCTCTCTTCTCCATCAGTACGCGGCGTTTCTCGTCGAGTATCCTCTTCTTTTCAAGAATCCATTTGATGATGTCGCGCATGCAGATCACCACAAACAGGGCAACCATGACAATGCAGAGAATCACGGCTCCCCACCATCCGAAGAAGCCTATGATCCATTCGTTTACGTATCGGCCGTGATAGCCTCCCCAGTTGATCACCGTGTTGGAACCGATTGTGAAGAGTCCTACAATCAGGCTCAGTGTCACGAACCCTATCATGCATTTTAGCGTGAAGTCAAGCACTCGGAGGCGCGGCCTGCCGATAAGCAGCCGCAGGGATATGCAGACGAGCCAGATAATCACCACGAAGGCACCCAGCCCGAAACCGCCGTTGATGAGGAATTCCGACAGGCGTGCGCCTCCCTCTCCCCCTTTGTTGGCCACTTCGGGAATCGAGCCGAATTCGTGATTGTAGATCACGCTCTGGTCCGAAATGCAGCTGCCGATATAGCTCACGAATGAGATGAGGAAATACGCGGCGAATCCGGCCAGTATGATTCCGGTCACCACGGCCGTGGTGCGCGAGGCAAAGAAGGCTTTAAAGGAGGAAACGTTTGAGCCCTCCCTCGATACCTTTTCCTGGCGGGTAACCTTCGGGGCGGCTTTTGTCTCCTTCCTCCCCCTTGCCGGTTTCTCTTTCTTTCTGACCCGAGACCCGTCGTCGCGTGTGGCTTCGTTGTCAGCCTCGTTTTCTTCGTCGGTATAGAATATATGAGGTGTGTAATCGTCGTATCTGCTCATGAGGCGAGATGATATAGTATTAGGAGAGATTGTTTATAGGAATTTAATTTTTATAATCACACTTATTGCTCTGTCTCAATGTGTTCTGTTTCTACGGAGGCAGGAGCCGCAACCTCTTCCTTGGGCTCCGGGGCAGCCGTCTCAGTAGGGGCTGCAGGTTCTCCGGAACTAATGCCGGAGGGTTCCGTAGTCTCGGGATCTACCACCGGCAGGTCTTCCTGCTTCGGCTCCTCGGCTTTAGACTCTATCCATCGGCCGGGACGAGCACGCGACGAACCGGGTTCGGTGGCTACGGAAAGCACCTTTGTTCCCTCGCTTTCATTCACCGCCATGTCGCGCGGTCCCGGTGAGATGATTACCGGCATCCCCTCTTCCACATACTTCACGAGTTCGAGAATGTTGGGGTTGGTGACGCGGATGCACCCGTGGCTGCAGCGCCTGCCGATGCTGCCGGGACTTCCGGTGCCGTGTATGCCGATGTAGGGTATGTTGAGCCGGATAAACCGTGGTCCGTACTGTCCTTTTTTCGGACTGGTATAGCCGTTGTCGTCGGTAAATAGCCATTCCGTGGAGTCGAAGACACCTTTCACCTTGAAGATGCCCTCCGTAGTGCGGGAGTCGCCCTTCTTATGCTTGGTGCCGTAATTCTTCGCGCAGGCTATTCCATAACTCTTGTCTACCTCCCCATACGGTGTGTAAAGGAAGAGTTTCATCTTGGCCTTGTCTACCACGATAAACCGCTTACCCTCAGCCTGAAGAATCTTTTCACAGTATTCGGGGGCATCCTCAGCCATCTGCGGCAATATTCCCTCCCGATATTTGTCCCAGTTGCCGGAGGTGCGCATATACGTAAGCTGCGACTCCGTGTCGGGCAATTCGAGCAGAGGAGGCACAGTGTCTTCCTCGGGCACATCCCATGCTGAATCGGGAAGGCTGTCGGGCAAAACCACGGAGTCCATTGCTCCGTCGGCTGTCTTACTGCCCCCGCAGTTCCATAGCATAAATGACATAACAGCCAGGAACAGAAATATATAGCTGTGCGATTTTATCATTCAAAAAACTTCTTGACGGTAAACGTATGGAAACGCAAAATTAATCAAATTCCGCCGATTGTGCAATAGCTTATAGCCGATTTTGATATATGGGAATTTTTATGTAATTTTGTAGTTTGACGAGGTCTCGAAATTTATATCTTAACACCGATTTATGATCCGAAAATTATTCATATTCTCCCTCTTCTCGGCCGGCTGCATCAGCGCCTTCGGCTGGGGACAGAAAGGGCACGACACCGTGGCCTACATCGCCTCCCGACATCTCACGGAGAAGACGAAAGCCGCTACCGACAGTCTGCTCGACGGGAAGTCGATCGTCTATTGGGCCAACTGGCTCGACAATGCCTCCCATACACCCGAGTATGCCTACACAAAGACCTGGCACTACAAAAACATCGATGCGGACAACACCTTCGAGAACGCACCCAAGATTCCCGAAGGCAACATCGTGGATGCTATTTATGAGCAAGTTGACATTCTTAAGGGTGACGCCTCTAGCGAGGAGAAATCGCTTGCCCTGAAGCAGGTGGTGCATTTCCTCGGCGATATCCATCAGCCCCTCCATATGGGCCACGCCTCCGACCGTGGTGGTAACCAGCATACCGTCTATTTCTTCGGTGAACCATCCAACCTCCACTCCGTGTGGGACACGGGGGTGCTTGAATCAGGCCACGCCTGGAGCCACACCGAATGGCAGCAGGAAATCGACCGACTTCCTACCGCTGAGGCAGAACTGATTGTAAGAGGAGGCAACCCCGAAACCTGGGGTAAGGAAACCTATGCCATATGTCGCGAAATATACGACGCCACGCCGCAAGACCACAAAATCAGCTATGACTACGTGGCCCGTTGGACTCCCGTGGTGGAATCGCAGCTCGAGAAGGGTGGCCTCCGGCTTGCCGACCTCCTCAACTCCATCTTCGATGAGGAATACGTAACTCTAAATTCTTTCTCCGGAAGATGAAAGACGTGGATCTGAGGGCTATCCCCCCTCTCTCCCTCCCCTACGCCCAACTGAGGTTTGCCAAGGATGAGGAGGGCAACCTGAAGGTATTTGACGACCTGAGGAAAAAATTTGTGGTGCTCACGCCCGAGGAATTCGTGAGGCAGAACTTTACCGCGTGGCTGCGTCAGGACTACGGCTACCCCGCGTCGCTGATGGCCAACGAGGTGGAAATCAACCTTAACAATACCCGCAAGCGTTGCGACACCATAGTGTACGGGCCCGACTGCAAACCCCTTATGATACTGGAATATAAAGCGCCTGATGTGGAGATCACGCAGGGCACATTCGACCAGATTGTGCGTTACAACCGCGAGCTCAAGGCCCGATATCTCGTCGTCTCCAACGGACTGAGACATTATTGCTGCATCGTAGACTATAATAACGACTCCTATAATTTCATCCCCAAGATACCCAACTTTCAGGAGGCCAAAGGTCTCCCGGGCGTGAACTGAGACCCTATGGCTAATCCGGATTACAACTACCTCGACAGTCTCAATCCCCAGCAGCGGGCAGCCGTGGAATACCTCGGGGGTCCGCAGCTTGTCATCGCGGGAGCCGGCTCCGGTAAGACACGCGTGCTCACCCATAAGATTGTACACCTTATCCGTTCCGGCATACCGGCCGAAAGGATTATGGCACTGACCTTCACCAACAAGGCTGCACGCGAGATGCAGGGTCGCATCGCCGATATGCTCGAAGGCCGGTTTGCGGCCAGAATATGGTCTGGCACTTTCCACTCCATTTTCCTGAGAATTCTGCGCCGGCATGCCGACCTTCTCGGATTTCGCTCCAACTTTACCATCTACGATGCCGCCGACTCCAAGAGTCTCATAAAAACCATCCTGAAAGAGATGGCTCTCGACGAGAAGGTCTACAAGCCTTCCGCCGTGGCCTCGGCCATCTCCAACGCGAAGAACGGTTTGGTGACGCCGGAAATGTATCAGCTCGACAAGGCCTTCACCGAGATTGACAGGAAGGCCAAACGCCCCCTTATAGGCAAAATCTATGAGCGCTATGCTGAACGCTGCCGCATCGCGCAGAGCATGGACTTCGACGACATCCTTCTCTATACCAATATTCTGCTGCGCGACCATGACGATATTCGCGAGAAATATGCCGACTGGTTCAGATACATCCTTGTGGATGAGTATCAGGACACCAACTTCGCGCAACATCTCATAGTGAGCATGCTTTCGGCCAAACACAACTCTCTCTGCGTGGTGGGCGACGACGCCCAGAGCATCTACTCATTCCGCGGCGCCAACATCAACAATATCCTTACGCTCGAGAAGCGATATCCCGGATTGCAGACTTTCAAGCTGGAACGCAACTACCGCTCCACCCAAAACATCGTGGACACTGCCGACAGCCTGATTGCCAAGAATACACGCCAGATCAAGAAAAACATATACTCCGAGAAGGAACGGGGTGAGAAGGTGAAGGTGGTGAGGGCTTATTCCGACCTGGAGGAGGCCTCCACGGTGGCATCAATGATCATGCAGAGCCGCAACAGCCACCATGCTTCTCTCGAAGACTATGCCATCCTCTACCGCACAAACGCCCAGAGCCGCTCGCTCGAGGAAGCGCTCCGCAAGAAGTCGCTCCCTTACCGGATCTACGGCGGACTCTCCTTCTATCAGAGAAAGGAGATCAAGGATGCCATAGCCTACTTCAGGGTAGCCGTAAATCCGGACGACGACGAAGCCCTGCGACGCATCATCAACTTCCCGGCACGTGGCATAGGAGAAACCACGATGAAAAAACTGCAGGACGCTGCCTCTGCCAACGGGAAGAGTCTGCTGGGGGTGATTCGCGCTCTCGACTCTCTGGATCCCGGCATCAACTCCGGTACCCGGAAGAAGCTCAATGACTTCGCCGCCATGATTCAGGACTTTGTGGAGGATGCCGAAAAAGAGGACGCCTACAACGTTGCCCAGCTCATCTACAACCGTACCGGACTGCTCTCAATGTATGCCAACGAGAAGACCCCCGAGGAGATAAGCAAGAAGGAAAACCTCCTCGAGCTTCTGGCCGGACTTAAGGAATTCACCGACCTGCGTGTGAGCCGTGGGGAGACCGACCTGTGCATGACGGCCTTCCTCAACGAGGTCTCGCTCGCAACCGACCAGGACGAGAAGGACGCCGACTCCCAGCAGAAGGTGACCCTTATGACGGCCCACGCCGCAAAGGGACTGGAATTCAAGCATGTGTTTATAGTGGGCGTGGAAGAGGAACTTTTCCCCAGCGCCATGTCCATGAACTCCCTCACCGAGGTGGAGGAGGAGCGCCGGCTGCTTTACGTGGCCATCACCCGAGCCATGGAGACCTGCACCCTCACATATAGCGGCACGCGTTTCCGAAACGGCCAGACAGTGCTCACCCGGCCGTCCCGCTTCCTTATGGAACTCGACCGGAGAAACCTTGACACAAAGTCGTCGCTCGATGTGAGCGCCTCTCCACAATCCGGGTTCATCAACCCCAGGGCCAATTATTTCAGAAATATCTCAGCCGCCGGTCAGAAACCCAAGAAAATAAGCACCCATGACTATACCGATGTAAAGGAGCTCGATCAGACGGCCGACGGCTCGCTGAAGAGAGGCGTGAGGATCAGACATGCCATCTTTGGCGAGGGTGCGATCGAAAAGATTGAAAACGTTTCGGGCGATGAGATAATCATCGTGGAATTCAAAGGAATAGGCAAAAAGAAACTGATGCTGAAATATGCAAAATTCACCATACTGTAAACCCTCGACAGCTACCGGAATACCCTCGCCGGCTTACATTGTATATGAAGACCGTCTTCGTCGCAACCTCAGCAAACTTAAGGAGGTGGAGAAGGAAACGGGAGTCAAGATTATCATGGCCCTGAAGGCCAATGCGCTCTGGAAAACGTTTCCCGTGATTCGGGAATACTTTCAGTCATCCACTGCCAGCTCGCCCAACGAGATGAAACTCTCCCTCAACTATCTGGGCAACGACGTGCATGCCTATTGCCCAGTCTATACCGAAGAGTCGTTCCCGGAATTTCTGGAGGGCTGCAGCCACATCACCTTCAATACCCTGAGCCAGTTTGAGCGCTTTCTCCCGATGGCGCGGGAATATGAGGCTCAAACCGGACGCCATGTGAGCCTCGGTTTGAGGGTCAATCCAAAATGCAGCGTCATAGACCATGACATCTACAATCCGGCCGTTCCGGGGTCAAGGTTCGGTGTAACGGCTGCAAAGATGCCCGAGAAACTCCCCGACCATCTCGAGGGTCTGCACTTCCATAGCCTCTGCGAAAGCGGTGCGGAAGACCTCAAGAAGGTGCTGGCTAAGTTTGAAGAGGATTTCGGACACCACCTTGAAAACCTGAAATGGGTTAATTTCGGTGGCGGCCATCTGATTACGCGCGAAGGATACGACACCGGACTTCTCCGGCAGGTGATGGCAGATTTCAAAAGCCGGCATCCTCACCTTGAGATTATCATGGAGCCGGGCAGCGCCTTCACGTGGCAGACCGGAGACCTGGTGGCGACGGTGCTCGATGTGGTGGAAGACGAGGGTATCTCCACGGCTATTATAGATGCGAGTTTCGCCTGCCACATGCCCGACTGCCTCGAAATGCCTTACAAACCCGCCATTGAGGAGGCCCTGCCCGAAGATGCCGAAGATGGCTACGAATACAGGCTCGGCGGAAATACATGCCTCACAGGCGACTTTGTGGGCACATGGCGCTTTGCCAAACCCCTGAAACCGGGCGACCGCCTGACACTCAAAGACATGAACCACTACACGAACGTGAAGACCAATATGTTTAACGGGGTGCAACATCCCTCTGTATGGTTTGTCGACGCTTCGGGCACGCCGTCGCTGCTGAGGGAATACACTTTCGAGGACTATCGCGACAGGATGGACTGAACCGAAATGAGAGCAGAAAAAGATTTTCTTGTGGTGGCCGACGCGGGAGGAACTAAGACCCAATGGTGGGTCTGGAATCCTTCCATGGAGGATGCCCTGCTTTTTGAAGGCGATGGCATAAACGCCACGGTGAGCGCCGAAGAGGATATCATGACCTCTGTCTCCTCCTTCCGCTCAAGGCTCCGTGAAGCCTCTATTCTTCCAGATGACGGTCGCATCGATGTGCACTTCTATGGCGCCGGCTGCAACTCAGGGTCTGCCTGCGCCAAGCTTGACAAGGCTTTCAAAGCTGTCTTTGGCGAAGTCTTAGGAACATGCCATTATGCCTCCGACCTTCTCGGAGCAGCACGCGCTCTGTTTGGCCCCGAAGAAGGTATCGCCTGTATTATCGGAACGGGCAGCGCTTCATGTCTCTATGCCGAAGGCGACATTGTAGACAGTATCCCCTCTCTGGGATTTATCCTCGGCGACGAAGGCAGCGGGGCACGCTTGGGTTGCCAGCTGATCAACATGTATTTCAAACGTGAACTGAGCCCCGAACTCGCTCACAGTCTGGAAGCCTTCACCGACATGCGGCTTCCGGCCGTTCTGGAGGAAGTTTATCGGCGCCCGGGGGCTAACCGAAAACTGGCCTCGCTGGTTCCTTTTATCAAGAGAAATGAAAATCTGCCTCAAATTTCAGCCCTTATCGACTCAAATTTGAAATTATTCTTTTCTAAAAACGTTTCAAAATATAAGGTGTTCCCCTCCCGGACTATTCGGTTTGCCGGAGGTGTCGCGTCGATTTTCAAAGACCGGCTGGTGGAAATAGCGGCATCATACGGCCTTAACGCAGACCGCTTTGCCGACCGCCCCGTGGAAGCGCTGGGGGAATACCATAAAAATATCTATCTTCATGAACGAATTTAAGAAATATTGCCTCTCTTTTGCCGCCTCTCTGGCTATCGCTGTTACAGGGTTTTCAGCCTCGGCTCAGTCCCTTGAGGATGACGTGATCGTAATCCCTCCCCTTTTTGAATATGTTGAGGCGCCCGAGGAACTCCCTGACCTTACAAGCAAGGTAGACTATCTGATGGACAATTTCTGGAATCCTTTCGACTTTAAAAACAGCACTACCGTCGACCAGAATGCGCTCAACCATGCTTTCAGCGTGTATACCGACATGATCCCTTATGCCACCGAGAAAAAGGTGAAGGCGAGCGTGAAGAAACTGATTGAGAACATAAAGAAAAACCCGGGGCTTACGGTGCAGTTCATGAAGGCAGCCGAGGAGTCGCTCTATGGTCCGCGCGCCAAATTCTGGGCCGACGAGATCTATATGTCGTTTCTGGAGAATATCATCTCCAACAAAAAGGTGTCTGAAGGCAAAAAGAAACACTACCGCGACCAGTATGACCTGATGATGTCATCCGCCGTCGGCCGGCCTCTCCCGTCATTTACGGTGAAGTCCATCAACGGCGACGTCTACCGGCTCAACCCCAACGGTAAGACTCGCCTCGTAGGCTTCATCACCGAAGAGAGCGACAACTATAAGTACACCAATCTGAAGCTCGACATCAGCGGCAAGCTGAACGACATGATCGACGACAACAAGCTGGAGGTGATACTCGTGTTTCTCAACGATGTGCAGGCTAAAAACTGGCCATCGAAGTGGACAGTCCTGAAGAGCGCCGATGCCTCAGGAATAATGGACCTTAGAATGTTGCCCTCATTCTACATACTTGATCCCGACAACCGGATAGTAAAGAAAAACCTTAATGTCGATGCGGCCATCGACTACCTTGAACTCCCTTAAAATTAGAGAATCCACTCAATTCGCTATGCTCAACCGCAATCTGTTTTATCAACTTTACTTCAAGACAACTGGGTATTCCTTTACCCATATGGGGCGATTGTTCCTCCGTATGTTTGCCGGCATCATGCTTGTGCAGTTTGGCGTGCGGCAACTGATTGCCGGGGGTGTGGGCCCCGCCGAAGGGGGCATCCCGCTCCTTACCGGTGGTCTGGAGGAATGGCTCGTAATCATAGTGCTGATAATCTGCCCCTTCTTCTTTATGATCGGACTCTTTGCCCGCGGCATGATCCTTCCACCTTTCGCCCTCATGATTGTAAGCTGCTGCAAGGCGATGACCGGCAACTCCGAACCGGGCATATGGGGCGTGGAAAACATGTGCGTTCCCTTCCTTTTCCTGGGAATTTTTATGTTCCTGCTCCTTGTGGGTCCCGGAAAGATATCTGTTGACTATTTCTATTCCCTTTACCTTATCAACCGCCATAAGGGTAAGGAGGAAGACCTGGAAGAGGTATGAGGATTGCGGTGCTCGTTTCCGGTGGCGTTGACAGTGCCGTCGTGGTAGACAAGCTCTATCGCGAGGGTCATGAGCTCACCCTTTTCTATATCCGTATCGGTATGGACAACGATGAGGGCGACTGCTCTGCCGAAGAAGACATCGAGTTCTGCTCGCTGATTGCCTCCCGTTATGAGCTTCCGCTCAAGATTGTCTCACTGCATCAGGAATATTGGGACTATGTGATGGGTTACGCTCTCGACTCCGTGAAGCGGGGCCTTACACCTAATCCCGACATGATGTGTAACAAGTTTATCAAATTCGGCTTCTTTGAGCAACGCTACGGCAAGGATTTCGACAAGACGGCTTCGGGACACTATGCCGGAGTGGAAGAGATTGGCGGTCGAAAGTTTCTGGTAACCGCTCCCGACCCCGTGAAAGACCAGACCGACTTCCTCTCGGCTATCTCTTACGAGCAGCTCTGCCACGTCATGTTCCCCATCGGTTCGATGCCGAAGAAGGAAGTGAGGGAACTGGCCCTTAAAGCCGCGCTGCCCAATGCTACGCGCCGCGATTCCCAGGGAATATGTTTCCTCGGAAAGATCGACTATCGCGACTTCATCAGCCGGAAACTCGGTGTGATGGAAGGCAACGTTGTGGATATCGACTCAGGCAAAGTCATCGGCACCCATAATGGCCATTGGCTCTATACTATTGGTCAGCGTAAGGGACTTGGCCTGGGGGGCGGCCCTTGGTTCGTGATAAGAAAAGATATCGCCACCAATACCCTTTACGTATCGAAGGGCTACGAGACCCCCTTGCAATACAAGAAGGAGATTCCCCTCGAACCCATCCATTGGATTTCGGGAGACCCCTGCTCCGATGATGACTTGCGGAAACTCCCTTTTATTTCGGATAATTTCCCTCTCGAAGGCCCGGCATCAATCTCGTTCAAGATACGCCATACTCCCGACTTTACCTCCGGTAACCTTGTAAAGGATAAAGAGGGTTGGATTATTATGGCAGATAGAGATATACAGGGGGTGGCGCCTGGTCAGTATGCCACAATCTACACCCCCGACCGCCATATCTGCCTTGGAAGCGCGATGATAGCCAGCAGGGCCACAACAGAATAATGACAGCCAAAACAGTTTGCTTATGGATGAAAATATACAGTTGAAACTTATAGGTATCACCTACAACCAGATAGAGAGCGGCGTCTATGCCCTCGTGCTTGAGGAGCCCGTGTCCGGCACTCGCCTCGCCATTGTGATAGGTTACCCCGAAGCGCAGTCGATTGAATGCCGCCTGCAGAATGTGAGGACTCCCCGCCCCCTTTCTCACGACCTCCTTGCCTCCGTAATCAAGGCCTTAGACGCCACGCTCGAGAGAATAGATATTCACCGCATTCCCGGAGGCCCATATGCCGCGCGTCTCACACTCGTGAACTTCTATGGCGAACGCTGCGAGATCGATGCGCGCTCCAGCGATGCCATCGCCCTCGCCATCAGGATGAACGCACCCATCTATACCACACGTGCGCTCCTTGACAAGGAGGGCTATACTCCCCAAAACACTACCCGGAAAGGTGCCCAAAAGGTCGGGGTGAAGCCGAAACCTGTAAGTGTAAATCCCTACGAAGGCCAGACCCTAACCCAACTCCACCAGCTCCTCGACAAGTATGTCCAGGAGGAAAACTATGAGGAAGCGGCCAAAATCAAGGCTGAAATTGAAAAAAAACAGGGCGGAAACGTCGATTAAAGTATATTTTTTCAAAAAATATTAGCAAACTTTGCATTTTTATTTGATTGATAGCTGAATTTAATGTAACTTTGCACTTTGTCTAATTGAAGAAACAAAAAAATGAAGAACAGAAAGAAAAGAGTTGAAGTAATCGTAGACATCATCAACAGGCAATGTGTAGGGAGTCAGGAAGAACTCTCGCAGCTGCTTAAGAAAGCCGGCTATAACGTTACGCAGGCCACCCTTTCGCGCGACCTGAAAATGCTCAAGACCACGAAGGTGCCCACCGACCGCGGAACCTATATGTATATCCTCCCGGACTCTAACGTGATCAAAGACAAACTTCTGGCGACGGGGCAGACCGACCTCAACAACCGCGACCAGAGCGGCTTTATCTCCCTGAAGTTTTCAAACAATATTGCCGTGATCAAGACACGCAACGGCTATGCGCCCGGTCTTGCCTACGACATAGACATTAGCAATGTGGAGGAGATTATCGGCACAATTCCCGGTACGGACACCATCCTTGCCGTGCTCGCCGAGGGCGTGAGCCACGAGAAGGCTCGCGAAGTGCTGGCTCGATTCCTCCCCCTCGACAATAAAATTCCCAATTACTAAGAGATGATTAAGGTAGGCGTTATCGGTGCCGAGACCCGTATGGCGGGTGAACTGCTCCGTATTCTTCTCCACCACCCGGAGGTGGAACTCGTGTTTGCATATTCGGCAAAGCTTAGCGGCCAACCCCTCACGGGCCACCACAAGGGACTCGTGGGCGACACGACGCTGGAGTTCACCGATGCGCTGCCCCTTGACGAGATCGACGTGGCCTTCATAGCCAGCAATGATTATGTGGTGGAGGCCGGAATCATTTTGCCTGAATCGCTCAAGACCATCCAGATGTTTCCCGCTGCCGGCGAACAGCCCAAGGCTCCGTTCGATTCGGTTGTGGCTGTCGGTGCCGTCTCAGAGCTGTATCGCAAACCCCTTGTAAGGGGAGCCAGGGCAGCAAAGGTGCTTCCTCCGGCTACCACCGTGGCGCTGATTGCCCTCTTCCCTCCTGCCCTTCATCTTCTGCTCAACGACGACCTCGACGTCAGAATAAATGTGCCGAAGACGCGCGCGCTGCTTAATGCCGACAAGATTAAGGAGGAGATCGACCGTAGAATCCATGAGGTGCAGTTCAGCTTCAATAGCATCAGAAAGCTCGAACTCACCTCTTCCGGCAACATACGGGCCATCGACGTGGAGATAGAATTCCCCTGTGGCATCGAAAAGGATGAGATCCTGAAGATTTACGAAAGCATCTACGACGACCATAACTTCACGTTTATGGTGGATACTCTCCCGACACCCAATGAAGTGGCCGGCACCCATAAGTGTCTTATTCATATATCCAAGCCCTCTACGGATGTGTTGAGGATTCACGCCGTGGCCGATAGTATGCTCCGCGGGGGCGCAGGCGATGCCGTACATGCAATGAATCTCCTTTTCGGTCTTTTTGAAAAAACCGGCCTGACGTTTCCCGCAGGTCTGGCCTTCTGATTATGCATCTTAAATCGATACGTTAATGTCCGTAAACAAAGTAATTCTGCTCGGTTATGTGGGCAATGACCCCGAGATGACCTTCCCCGAATCGGGAACGGCAATAGCAAAATTTTCGCTCGCCACGTCTGAGCCGCGCGGTGCCGACGGAAGAGAAGTGACCGACTGGCATAAGATCGTGATGTTTGGCAACGGTGCACGCTTTGCCGAAAACTATATCCGGAAGGGCACCAAGCTCTATCTGGAAGGGAGGATAAAATATCGCGATTGGACCGACAAGTATAATGTGAGACATAAGACCACGGAGATCATAGCCGACAATTTCGAAATTATCGGAAAGACCCAGCAATCCTGATACTGACCCAAAAGATTACTAATACCGAGACACAATACATACGAAATGAGAAAATGGCGCATAGAGGATTCCAACGAGCTGTACAACGTTTCAGGTTGGGGCCTCAAATACTTTTCTATCAATGATAAGGGGCATGTGCAGGTAACGCCCAAGCCGGATTGCCAGCCCATCGATATTCGCGAAGTCATCGACGAGCTGAGGGTGAAGGATGTCTCCGCCCCTCTCCTCCTTCGCTTTCCGGATATCCTCGACGACCGCATCCGCAAGCTCTCCAACTGCTTCGATAAGGCTTCTAAAGAATATAACTATTCCGGCCAGAGCTATGTGGTCTATCCTATCAAGGTGAATCAGATGCGCCAGGTGGTGGAGGAGATAATCAGCCACGGCAACAAGTATAATATCGGGCTGGAGGCCGGTTCGAAGCCTGAGCTCCATGCTGTGCTCGGTCTTACAAGCCATGCCAATTCCCTCATCATATGCAACGGCTATAAAGATGAGGATTATGTGGAGCTTGCCCTTCTTGCCCAGAAGATGGGTAAGAGAATCTATATCGTGGTGGAGAAACTCAATGAGCTGAAACTCATCCAGACTGTATCCAGGCGCCTGGGCATCATGCCCAACATCGGCATCCGCATCAAGATCACCTCTGCCGGCAGCGGCAAATGGGAAGGAAGCGGAGGCGACGTGAGCAAGTTCGGCCTCAACTCCAGCGAACTGCTCGACGCCCTCGAGTTTCTCGACAAGAACAAGATGCGTGAGTCGCTCAAGCTTATCCACTTCCATATCGGTAGCCAGATCACCAAGATCAGGCGCATAAAGAATGCTCTAAGGGAGGCCATGCAGTTTTACGTGCAGCTCTCCAAGATGAATTTCGACATCGAGTTTGTAGATATCGGTGGCGGTCTCGGTGTCGACTACGACGGCACCCGTTCCGCCTCCGGCGAAAGCTCGATGAACTATTCCATACAGGAGTATGTCAACGACTCCGTGTTCGCCCTCGTGGACGCTTGCCAGAAAAACGACCTTAAACAGCCCAATATCATCACCGAGAGCGGTCGCTCCCTTACGGCCCATCACTCTGTGCTTATTATCGAGGTGCTCGAGACGACACAGCTGCCTCTCTGGAACGACAACGATACCATAGGGGATGATGCCCATGAGCTCACCAAGGAGCTCTATAATATCTGGGACAAGATTAACCCCTCGAGGGTGTTTGAAGACTGGCACGATGCCCTCCAGATACGCGAGGAGGCGCTCGAACTTTTCAGCCTCGGCCTGCTCGACCTCACCACCAGGGCCCAGATTGAAAAACTCTTCTGGTCCGTTGCGCGCGACGTCAACGAGATGACTCACTCCATGAAGCATCCCCCCGAAGAGCTGCAGAGAGTATCCAAAATGCTGCCGGAAAAGTATTTCTGCAACTTCAGCCTCTTCCAGAGTCTGCCCGACAGCTGGGCAATCGACCAGATGTTTCCCATCATTCCGATCGAGCGTCTCAATGAGAAACCTACTCGCGAATGTACCATCCAAGACATCACCTGCGACTCCGACGGCAAGATAAACCGCTTCGTATCTCCGCAAGGCACCTCGCATTCCCTGCCCGTGCATGCCCTCAAAGCCAATGAGCATTACTACATCGGGGTATTTCTTGTAGGGGCATACCAGGAGATTCTCGGCGACATGCACAATCTCTTCGGCGATACAAATGCCGTGCATATCTCTATCAGTAAGGACGGATATGAGATCGAGCAGATTATTGACGGCGAACCCGTGGCCGACGTGCTTGATTATGTGGAGTATAATCCCAAGAAACTCGTAAGAAACCTTGAGGCTTGGGTGTCGGCTTCGATGAAAAACGGCTCCATTACCGCTGAAGAGGGTCGACAGTTTCTTAACAACTATAAGTCGGGCCTGTATGGCATCACGTATCTTGAGCGTGACTGAGGGCGTAGGCAGCGTCTGACATCCCGATTCACAAGTAAAGCCATGAGGTATTTTCTGCGACTCTCCTACGACGGCACCGACTTTCACGGCTGGCAGCGCCAGCCCAACGCGCCGAGCGTACAGCAGAAAATAGAGGAAGCTCTCGGCACGGTGCTTCGCCACGACACACCCGTCACCGGGGCCGGACGCACCGATACCGGGGTGCACGCCCGTGAGATGTATGCCCATTTCGACTCCGACACGACTTTCGACCCCGAAGGTTTGAAGAGGTCGCTCAACAATATGTGTGGCCACTCGATAGCCATCCACGATATCCTTCGGGTGAAAGATGATGCCCATGCGAGGTTTGACGCTACGGCCAGAACTTACCAATACCGTATCATCACCCGAAAAGACCCTTTTCAAGACCGATATGCATGGCGCCTTCAACAAATTCCCGACCTGGATGTTATGAATTGGGCGGCTGCCCTCTTGCTTCTCACTGCCGACTTCACCTCTTTCGCAAAACTTCACGGTGACGCCAAAACAAATATCTGCAACGTGTCGAATGCCGCGTGGACCATTGACGAAGCCTCCGGAGTCATCACGTTCACCATCACTGCCGACAGGTTTTTGAGGAATATGGTGAGGGCTGTAGTTGGAACTCTCATAGAGGTGGGACGCCACAAGCTCTCAATCCCGGAATTCAGACAGGTGATTAGAGCTAAAGACCGCTGCGAGGCCGGAATGTCGGTACCGGCTAAAGGCCTCTTCCTTACCCGCATAGAATATCCCGATGATATTTTTAAAGTTTAAGACCCTCAAATTATAAGACCCGATAAATCTTCACGCTATGAATACACAGGAAAGAATCGAACATCTGAGGCGCGAGCTCGAGCGCCACAACCATAACTATTATGTGTTGAACTCCCCGGAAATAAGCGATAAGGAGTTTGACATGATGCTCAAGGAGCTGGAGAAGCTTGAGGAGGAAAACCCGGAGTTTTTCGACCCCCTCTCGCCCACCCAGCGTGTGGGCAGCGACCTCTCGAAGGGTTTTGAGCATGTGGTGCACGCGCGTCCTATGATGTCGTTGGCCAATACCTACAGCATCCAGGAGGTAGACGAGTGGTTCGACCGTGTGAAGAAAGCCCTGGAGGGCGAAAGCTTCGAGGTGGTTGGCGAACTGAAGTTTGACGGTACGTCGATCTCTCTCACCTATCGTGACGGCCGACTCGTAAGGGCCGTAACACGAGGCGACGGCACACAAGGCGATGATGTGACTGCCAACGTGAAGACCATCCGAAGCATCCCTCTCGTGCTCCGGCCCGGCGACTGGCCCGCTGAATTCGAGATCCGGGGTGAGATCCTTATGCCATGGAAGGTGTTTGAAAGGCTCAATGAGGAACGGGCATACAACGAGGAACCCCTTTTCGCCAATCCGCGCAACGCGGCCTCCGGCACTCTGAAGACCCAAGACAGCAGGGAGGTGGCACGCCGCCAGCTCGACGCTCGCTTTTACGCTCTGCTGAGCGACGATCTTCCCTTCGACAACCACTATCAGAACATGGAGGCGGCCAGAAGCTGGGGCTTTAAGGTTTCGCCTGCCATGAAACTGCTCCATACCCTCGAGGAGGTGGACGAATATATACACTACTGGGACGAACACCGTAAGGAACTCCCCGTGGCTACCGATGGCCTGGTGTTTAAGGTCAACTCCATCCGCCAGCAGCTCAATCTCGGATACACGGCGAAGTCGCCTCGCTGGGCAGTGGCATTTAAGTTTAACCCCGAAAATGCCTGCACGCGTCTGAGATTCGTTACCTTCGAGACGGGCCGTATGGGCATCGTTACCCCAGTGGCCAACCTGGAACCCGTGCTCCTTTCCGGCACGATAGTGAAGCGCGCGTCGCTTCATAATGAGGATATCATCAGGGAACTCGACATCCATGAGGGCGACTGGCTCTATGTGGAGAAGGGGGGCGAGATTATCCCCAAGATTACGGGAGTGGATAAGAGTAGGAGGCAGTCCGGGGCACTCCCGATTGTCTTCGTTACGAAGTGTCCGGAATGTGGCACTCCCCTCGTTAAGCTCTTCGGCGATGCCCCCTGGTGTTGCCCGAACCATAACGGCTGCCGCCCCCAGATTACGGGACGCATCGAGCATTTTGCTGCGCGCAGAATGATGAACATTGACGGAATTGGCGAGGAAACCGCCGAACTGCTTTTCGAAAGCGGTCTGGTAGAAAACATCGCGGATATCTACGATCTTACTGCCGAAAAACTCGCGGCTCTCGACCGTATCGGCGAAAAAACCTCCAACAGAATCATGGAGGGTATCGAGGATTCGAAGAAGGTGCCTTTCGAGCGCGTGGTGTATGCACTTTCTATACCGAATGTCGGGGAGACCACCGGCAAACGACTGGCTCTGGCGGTGCAGTCGATGGCTAATATGAGAGCTATGAGCGAGGAGGAACTCAATGCCGTGCCCGACGTGGGCCCGGTAATCGCCAAGGCTATCTATGAATATCTCAGCGATGAGAAAAACCAGAAGATTCTCGATCGTCTGGCGGCCGCCGGCGTGCAGATGCAACTGTCGGAAGAGAAGATGGCGCCGAAGGGCGACAAACTCGAGGGCAAGACTATCGTGATTTCCGGTACGTTCTCCCACCATTCACGCGATGAATATAAGGATATTATCGAACGTGAAGGGGGTAAGAATGCCGGAAGCATCTCTAAGAAGACCTCTTTCGTGCTCGCAGGAGAGAATATGGGCCCCGCTAAACTGGAGAAGTGTCATCAGCTCGGCATTCCCATCGTTTCTGAAGATGAGTTTCTAAAGATGATCTCCGGCAATGCCTGACCCCCTGGATAGCGATATACGACGCAAGGCATTCAATAAGTTTAAAGGAGTCCTGAATGGCTCCGAGGCCGCCATCCCTGACGGGGAGGTGGTCCAGCAGGCTTCGGGTACCCTTACGGCGCGCTTCACGGCCTCGCTGATACCGGCAAACTCGCGTGTAGTTGACCTTACTGCGGGTCTGGGCGTGAACACTCTGTGGTTCAGCAAGAAGGCATCCCACGTCACAGCCATCGAGCTGAACCCACACCGGGCTGAAGTCCTGGAGGAAAATCTCAGGAACGCCGGTATCCGTAACGTAGATGTGGTAGCGGCCAACTGTCTGGAATGGCTCTCCGACAACACAATCTCTCCACAGGATGCCACAAAGGCTTTTGATATAGCCTACGTCGACCCCTCACGTAGGTCTGATTCCGGCAAACGCGTATTCCTCTTCGATGACTGCTCGCCGAGCCTTTCCGCCGTAATCAATCTGTTTCAAGGCCGAACCTCGCGCCTTCTGGTCAAGGCCTCTCCCCTCCTCGACATCTCCTCCATTTTCAAGGAGTTCCCTCAGACAACGACCATCTACGTTCTCGAGAGCCACAATGAAGTCAAGGAACTGCTCATAGATATGGATCTTTCCCTTGACCCGTCCTCCCAACCTGAGGCAGCGACCATTCCCAGAACAGTGAAATGTGTAATGCTCCCAGAACCTGTAGCCGAATCCTCAGCGCTCCCAGAACCTGGAGCCGAATCCTCAGCGCTCCCAGAACCTGGAGCCGAATCCTCAGCGCTCTCAGAAACTGGAGCCGAATCCTCAGCGCTCTCAGAAACTGGAGTTGAATCTGCAGCGCTCTCAGAAACTGGAGCTGAATCTGCAGCGCTCTCAGAAACTGGAGCTGAGCGTAAAGCGCTCTCAGACGGTGGAACTGCCATAGTATGGGAGTTCCCTTTCGATGAAAGCAGCGAACCTACTCCTGTCTTTTACCTTAAGAGCAGCGAAGAAGTACATCCCGGCTGCTATGTCTACGAACCCTCCCCCTCCATAATGAAGGCAGCCGGATTCAACCGCCTTCAATCCTACTTCCCGGAACTGAAGAAATTTTCACCCAACACTCACCTCTTCATGGGCAATGAATTATTTGCCGATTTTCCGGGTAAGATCTTCAGGGTTGACGCCCTGCTCCGCAGCAGTGACCTGAAGAAAATGAAGGGCAGCCGCGCCAGCGTAATCTCCCGCAACCATCCCGCCAAGGCCTCCGAACTCGAGGCACGCTATCGCCTTAAATCCTCTGACACCACCTACCTCATCGCAGCCACCATCGGCTCCTCCAAGCTCATCCTCTCCGCCTCCCGCCTCCCCTAATCCCCCTCCTCCCCAATCCCCGCCTCCCCAATCCCTCGCCTCCCTTGTTTGTCTCCGGAGCGAGTCGCAGGCTCGCTTCATTTGTCCCCCGATCCTCCTCATGATTCATCATGCTTCATCACGCTTCATCATGCTCCATCATGCTCCCTCACGTTGCGGCAATCCACACTGCAAAATTACAAATTATTTTTACGACTCCAATTTTTTGCATTATCACCGAAATGATATGGGCTGTCTGTATGTATTTGCCTTCCAACCAATTTAGCCCTGATAAAAAAATGTTGAAAGTTTCAGTGATTTTTTATAACTTTGCATATTCAAATTAAATCAACGAAATCTCAACCCCGCATATAGATATTAATGGGACTTTTTTCATTCACACAAGAAATAGCGATGGACCTTGGCACGGCCAACACCATCATCATTCATAACGGCAAAATGGTTGTAGACGAGCCTTCTGTCGTAGCTTTGGAAAATCGTCAGCCCGTAAGGATGCTTGCAGTAGGCACCCAGGCCCACCAGATGGAAGGTAAGGAACCTCCCGGCATCATCACCATCCGTCCGCTCCGCGACGGCGTTATCGCCGACTTTAAGGCCGCTGAGCTCATGATCCGCGGTATGGTGAAGATGATCAGCTCCAAAAGAAGCTGGTTTTCCCCCTCCCTCCGTATGGTGGTATGCATTCCCTCAGGTTCCACTGAAGTGGAGATCCGTGCGGTCCGCGACTCGAGCGAACATGCCGGAGGCCGCGAGGTGTACATGATCTATGAGCCTATGGCTGCCGCTCTCGGCATTGGCCTCGACGTGGAGAAGCCCGAGGGCAACATGATTGTCGACATAGGCGGTGGCACCACCGAGATTGCAGTAATTTCCCTCGGTGGAATCGTGAGCAACAAGAGTATCCGCGTGGCCGGCGACGACCTTACTGCCGATATTGTGGAGCATATGGGGCGGGTACACAACCTCCGCGTCGGCGCTCCGATGGCAGAGAAAATCAAGATTAACGTCGGTTCGGCACTCCCCGTGCTCGACAATCCCCCTGAGCCCTATCTGGTGAGCGGGCCCAACAAGATGAACGCGCTCCCGATGGAGGTGGAGGTGACGCATGAAGAAATCTCACACTGTATCGACAAGAGCATATCGAAGATGGAGGAAGCCATAATGTCGGCTCTCGAACAGACACCCTCCGAACTCTATAGTGACATCATGCGCAACGGCATCTATCTCGCCGGTGGCGGCGCACTGCTCCGCGGCCTCGCCAAACGCCTCAGCGACAAGATCCAGATTGAATTCAAGGTGGCCGAAGACCCCTTGCACGCTGTGGCCCGCGGCACAGGTATCGCACTCAAAAACATCCACAAGTTTAATTTCCTGATTCGATAATTCTCGGGCCGCGGAAGCAATTCCGCGGCTTTTAGAGTCTTGATACAGGCGTAGGGAATGCGCAATCTTATAGATTTCATACTTAAGTATAGCGCCGTCTTCGTTTTCACGTTCCTTTTCGTGATCAGTTTCGTTTTGCTTGTGAGCAACGGCAGATTCCACTCCTCCGTATGGTTCACGAGCGCCAACGCCCTGTCTTCCAAACTCTACGGTATGAGCAACGGAGTCTCGAGCTACTTCAATCTGAAGGCCGTAAACGCCTCCCTGCAGCAGAACAATGCACTGCTTGAAAACGAGGTGCTCAACCTTCGAATGCAGCTTGCGCGATACAGGTCGCTCTATGCCGACAGCGTCGATTTCTCCGGCACAAGACGCTTCGACTATGTTCTGGCCACCGTACTCAACAACGGCACTCGCCACCCCCGAAATTATTTCACAATCGACAAGGGATATGCCGACGGTGTGGAGAGCGGTATGGGCGTGGCCGACCAGAACGGCATCGTAGGTATCGTCAATGTTGCAGGTAAGAATACATCCCGTGTAATCTCCCTGCTCAACACCACCCAACATATTTCCGTGCGTCTGAAAGGCACCAACACCATCGGCTCGCTTTCCTGGAAGGTCAACGATCCCAATGTGGCATATATGGAGGAGGTGCCCCGGCACTCTACGTTCCAGCTGGGCGACACGGTAGTGACAAGCGGCTACTCCACATCTTTCCCCGCCGACATACCCGTTGGCACGGTTTTGGGTAAGGTGAAGACTGACAACGACAATTTCTATGTGCTAAAAGTCCGGCTCGCCAGCGACTTCAACCATCTCACCACAGTCAGGGTGCTGAAAGACAAGTTTAAAAACGAACTGGATTCTCTCCAGACTCTCGACATCTCGGAATAAGCGAAGTAATGATGGAAATCACGAATATCACCTCCCCCCTGAGGTTTGTGGCGCTCTTCATAGGGCTCCTGCTGCTTCAGGTGCTGGTGTGCAACAATATCCTCCTCTTTGGGGTGGCCGTGCCTTTCGTGTATATCTACTTCATCATCACTTTGCCCATGAATGTCTCGCTCCCGCTGCTGATGTCGCTCGCATTCTCAATGGGTTTCCTGATCGACCTCTTTGGCGACACCCTCGGCCTCAACTGCATGGCGTCGCTGATACTTTCCGTGCTCAAGAAACCGATTTTCTATGCCTACATGCACCGCGAGGAAAAATTCCTGGCAGCCATACCATCCATCTCCTCGATGGGATGGCCAAACTATCTCAAATTCATTTTATCTCTCAGCACGATTTTCTGCCTTATCATATTCGGCATCGAGCTTTTCAGTTTTGCATCGTTCGGCAGAATCATTCTGATGGCGGCCTCCAGCTCTCTCTTCACCATCGTGACCCTCATCGCCGCCGATTCTCTTTTCAACCGTGAGCCTGACCGCTCTTAGAAATGAAAGATTACAATCTCGAAAACAGAAAATATATCATCGTAGGCTTCCTGGTGCTGATTCTTCTCATATTCGGTATCAGGCTCTTCAACCTCCAGCTCAGCGACAACAAATATAAGGAAAGCGCTCTGAGCAACGCGTTTCTGCGTAAGGTTACCTTCCCGGCCCGCGGCCTCGTTTACGACCGTAACGGCAATCTGGTTGTGTTCAACGAACCTGCCTACGATGTGATGCTCATCCCTAAAGACCTCGGTAAGGATTTCGACACTCTTGCGCTTGCCGGAGTGCTCGGCCTCACCCGTGAGGAAATTCTCGGCAAGTGGGAAGAGATGAGGCGTCAGCCATCATATTCGGCATACACTCCCCAGAAACTGATTTCCCATCTCTCGCCGGAAGAATACGGGAAACTTCAGGAGAAACTCTACCTCTTTCCCGGAGTCTTCGTGCAGACGCGCACCATCCGCGACTATCGGTATCACGCCGGAGCCAATATTCTTGGCAATATCCGCGAGGTGTCGCAGTCGGAACTGGAAAACGATGACTATTATCGCCCCGGCGACTATACCGGCGACCTCGGCATCGAGAAGAGCTATGAGAAGACCCTGAGGGGCGTGAAGGGGGAGGAACTCCTTATGAAGGACGCCCTGGGCAGAATAAAGGGAAAGTTTGAGGGAGGCGCACGCGACGTTGCTCCCGTCTCGGGCAAGAACCTTACCCTCTCGATCGATATGGAGCTGCAGGAATACGGCGAGCAACTGATGAAGGGCAAGAAGGGAGCCATCGTGGCCATCGAGCCATCCACTGGCGAGATTCTGGCTCTCGTCACCTCCCCTAACTATGATCCCTCGCTGCTTACCGGCAAGGAACGTGGACGGAACTATGCAGCCCTCAATGCCGACCCCCAGCTGCCGCTCTACGACCGCTCAATACAGGGAGCCTATCCTCCGGGATCGACCTTCAAACCCTCCCAGGCCCTTATACTGCTGCAGGAGGGCGTTGTGACACTCGGCACGGCCTATCCGTGCTATCATGGCTATGTTAACGGTCTGCGTGTGGGATGCCACGGCCACGCCTCCCCTATCGCTCTGAAACCCGCTCTACAGACTTCCTGTAACGCATACTTCTGCTGGGGACTGAAGAATTTTCTCGACCGTAAGGGAGGCAACCGCGACGAGCTATTCACACGCTGGAAAGACTATATGGTAAGTATGGGCTACGGCTACCCTCTCGGTGTTGACCTCCCGCACGAGCGCCGCGGGTTTATCCCTAATGCGGAGTTCTACAACAATTCTTTCCGTGGAAACAAGTGGTCGGCAAATTCCATTATCTCAATCTCTATAGGTCAGGGCGAGATTCTGGCCACCCCGCTTCAGATTGCCAACCTTTGCGCCACTATTGCTAACCGCGGCTTTTTCTATACTCCACACATTGTGAAGGCTGTGGAAGGCGAGGAAATCGACCCGAAGTTTAAGGAGAAACATGCCCCCGACATCAAGAGAGATTATTATGAGGCTGTTGCCGAGGGTATGCGAATGGCCGTGCTCGGAGGCACCTGCAAGGGGGCCAACATTCCGGGTTTGGAGGTGAGCGGTAAGACTGGTACAGCCCAGAATCCCCATGGCAAGGACCATTCGGCATTTATGGGGTTCGCACCTTTCAATAATCCCAAGATTGCCGTGGTGGCCTATATTGAAAACGCCGGTTTCGGCGCCACTTATGGCGTACCAATCGGCTCCCTGATGATAGAGAAATACCTCAACGGTGAGATCAGTGAGTCCCGCAAGGGAGTGGAACAGCGCATGATGTCGACAAATCTTACAGGAGGGAAAAATTAACGGACCCTATGGAGCGCACCTATATCGAATCTCAGAGAGGCTTTTTCGGCAGTATCGACTGGATCACAATCGTGCTCTACCTGATCATGGTGGTGGCTGGCGCCGTCAGCATATATGCCGCAAGCTATGACTTCGAGGGTGAGCGAATGTTTGATTTCAACCAGTTTTCGGGCAAGCAGTTCGTCTGGATCGGTCTGGCCCTTGTGCTGGCAACGGTAATACTGCTCCTTGACGCGCGAATCTACGACATTTATGCCTTCCCGATTTTCGGCGCGGTGCTCCTCCTGCTCCTCGTCACCATATTTATAGCCCCGGACATCAAGGGGAGCCGCTCCTGGATAAGCTTCGGAGCCGTCAGCCTCCAACCGGCGGAGTTCGGCAAGTTTGCCACCTCCCTCGCCCTGGCAAAGCTTTTCGACTCCTATAATTTCTCACTCAACGCCAAGCCCTCCAACTATCTGAAGGCTCTCCTTATAGTTTTCCTCCCCGTAATGCTGATTCTTCTCCAGCATGAGACAGGCACCGCCCTGGCCTATTTCTCGCTCGTTTTCGTGCTCTATCGTGAAGGGATGAGCGGGCTGGTTCTCTTCGGTATCGTTCTGCTCGTCACAATCTTCGTGGTGACTCTCAAGTATTTTGAGCCGCTGGCCATCGGCATGTCGGGGGGTGAACTGTCCGTCTTTATTCTGGTAACCGTGGTTTTCACAGCCATGCTCCTGCTCTACTGCAAGGATCCTCGCACGGCTCGCAACGTAGGGTTGTGGTTCCTTTTCTGCGCTGGAGTGATGGCGTTGTTATCAGCCTTGGGTGTTGACGTGCCTGGCACTCTCTGCTGCGTAATTTCCATTCTCGTGGCCGTGGGATACACGGCGCTGGTGATGATGCGCCGTACGTTGCAGAAGTTTATCGTCACTATAATTTTTGCCGTCATCGGCATCGGATTCATGTATTCCGTTGGTTATGTCTTCAATCATGTGATGCAGCCCCACCAGAAGGAACGCATCGAGGAGACGCTCGGAATCACCGACGATATTCGCGGCAGCGGCTACAATGTCAACCAGAGCAAGATAGCAATAGGCTCCGGTGGCCTCTCGGGCAAAGGTTTTCTCAACGGCACCCAGACGAAGCTCAAGTATGTGCCCGAACAACATACGGATTTCATCTTCTGCACCATTGGAGAGGAGGAGGGATTCGTGGGCGCCGTTGGTGTCCTGATCCTTTTCCTGCTGCTCATCTGGAGGGTAATCCACATCGCGGAGCGCCAGCCATCCAATTTCGGAAGGGTCTACGGCTATTGCGTCGCATCTTTCCTTATTTTCCATGTCTGCATAAATGTGGGGATGGTGCTCGGCCTGTGCCCGGTTATCGGTATCCCGCTTCCCTTTTTCAGCTACGGGGGCTCTTCCCTGTGGGGCTTCACAACCCTCCTTTTCATCCTTCTGGCCATCGATGCCTCCAGAAAAGAGAGCTGATTACAACAGAATGCCTAAAATATTGTTATACTAATAAGACCAAAACTTTTTTTACCATGGCAAACAAAAGAGAATTCAAGAAATCTGTAGAGGCTCTTTCGTCAGCGCTCGCCAGCGAGATGATGGCCAGCTATTACAACGAAAAGGAAGCCGACAGAGGTAAGATCTCGCTGGCCATAGCCAAGCTCGCTTCGGCTATGGGGCAGGCTAAGCAGCATGCCAACCAGCTCTTCGGCAAAGGCGTTAAAGACTTTGAAAATCTTGCAGCCTACAATAAAGCCAAGGCCGCACACACCAAGACCAAATATCAGGAAGCCATCGCGAAATACAACGAGGCTCTCGAGGAGGCGCTTAAGGCCTACAACGAAGGAATGCCCAAAAACAGCAAATGATCCCAAACCTCCACATCTGCCTGCTCCCCATGCCTATAAAGTGGGGCGACAAGGAGGCTAATCTGAATTATCTCGAGGAGAAGCTCCGGGAAGTGCATCCCGGAACGGATCTTCTCATTCTCCCGGAAATGTTTTCCACCGGTTTCATCACCTCCGGCAAGGAGGAGGTGCGCGCGCTGGCGGAACGCAATTCCGGAGAGACTGTCGACTTTCTCAAGAGACTCGCGGCACGTCACGGGCTCGCAATCGCCGGCAGCTTTATTGCCGATACCGGTGGCTCGCTCTTCAACCGTGCCTTCTTCATAGATTCCTATGGCGAGGAGGCATTTGCCGACAAGCGCCATCTCTTCACGATGGGAGGCGAAGATAAGATATTCTCCGCCGGCGACTCGAGGCTCTCGGTGCGCTATCGCGGATGGAACATCTCTATGGTGGTATGCTACGACATCCGTTTCCCGGTATGGTGTCGCAACAAGGAGAATGAATACGACCTCCTGATTGCCGTCGCCAACTGGCCGAAGGCGCGCGTCGAGGCTTGGACACACCTCCTTAAGGCCCGCGCTCTCGAAAACCTCTCGTACGTATGCGGCGTAAACTGCACCGGCACCGACCTCAACGGCTATTCCTACGACGGAGCTTCCCACGTCTTCGACTTCAAGGGAGCCGACATCTCGATGAGAAGCGACAACTCAGACCTGATCTATGCCTCCCTGTCCCACGAGAAACTCCTCTCCTTCCGCCAGAAGTTTCCGGCCTGGAAAGACGCAGACAGCTTCGAGATCAACCTGGATATCTAACTTTAAATATAACTTTAAATCAAAAATATTATGGCACTTCAATTCACAGACCAGACTGCTAAGGAAGCCATCGCTTCCGGCAAACCCGTAGTAATCGACTTTTGGGCCACTTGGTGCGGCCCCTGCATCAAACTCGGTCCCGCTGTAGAGGAACTGGCCGAGAAATATGGCGACAAGGCCATGATCGGCAAACTCAATATCGATGAAAACGACGAGGTGGCAAGCGAAAACCGCGTCCGGAATATCCCTACCGTCCTCTTCTTTAAGGATGGCGAGGTGAAAGACCGCAGTGTAGGTCTCGTAAGCCTCAGCGCCCTGGAGGAGAAACTCCTCGCGCTCCTCGGCTAAGCGGAATCTTCAACGAAAGTTTTGCGGCGGGTGTCAGTGTCTCATACACGGCACCCGTCCATATTTCTGGAAGTGGGTCTTGTAATAGTCCGTCTCCATGCTCGACACCACTACCCCATGGCTCGAGGCGTGGATAAACTGCTTTTCGTCGATCATTATCCCCACATGGTTGATTTTTGACCCCTTGTTGGTGATGAAAAACACGAGGTCGCCCGGCTTCACCTGGCGTTCCTTTATCTCTTCGCAAAATTCAGCCTGCTTGGCCGAGTTACGCGGCAGTTTGCATCCTATAGTCTGCTCATACACCACCATCACCATTCCGCTGCAGTCGGTGCCCTTCCCCTTGTCCTGTTTTCCGAAGACGTAGGGAGTCTCGAGCCATTTGAACGCCTCGTCTACCACCCTTAGCTCATCACCCGCCAGGCTCCGCTCCACATCCTTCTCAATCTGATGCTCCACCTTAAGCCGCTCGGCCTTCGTCATCCCGCGCCTCACCGAACGCCGATGTGAAGAACACCCCGTAAGCAGAACCGCAAGGGAAAACACAATAATAAGGTATGAATGGGGTCTTGATCCTGATGTTCGCATTCCGATTACAAAATTATATAAAATTGGATAAAAAAACTTCATCAAATTTGGTCAATTAAAAAAGAAATTGTAATTTTGCATCGTCTTTCAGAGGAAAGGCATCCCGACATTGCCTTGTGGTGTAATGGTAGCACGCAGGTTTCTGGCACCTTTAGTGAGGGTTCGAATCCTTCCAAGGCAACTTATAGAATTATGCAACAATAAGTTATTTGTTAAGAACGCTTCAAGCGGTGTCTCTTGTGATTAAGAAACACCGCTTATTTTTATTTATGGTAAGCCTCTTATTTTTTTGCCTGCGTTCTCAAACTTTTGACTGCTAAAGAGTGTTTATTTTATATAAAATCCACAAATTGGATTTAAGCCATATAAACGGACTTAATCCATAAACGGGAAAAATATATAACGGAATAAACCTAAAAAACTCAATACAATGGAAAACTCTAATTCTCTTTACAACTTCAAGAAGCTTTGGTGGATTCCTCTCATCACTGGACTCTTCTTCATCGGCTTCGGCGTGTGGTGTCTCTGCGACCCCGGCGACTCACTGAAAATACTTGCCTACATCCTTGCCGGCACAATCGGTGCAGTGGGTGTCTTCAACGTGCTCTACTCCATCTGGGCAGCCAATGAATCAAACGGCTGGGGCTGGGTGGCAGCAGGAGGCGTGGTGGAAATACTTTTCTCCATTTTCCTCTTCTTTATCCCCGGACCCATCCTCACGTGGATTTTCGTCTACGGCGTGGGCTTCTATATCATCTTCATGGGTATTTTCGCATTCTTTGACGCATTTATGAGACGCTATTCCAAAGGCTGGCTCCTTTTCTCCCTGCTGCTTCTTGCAGCCACAATCGCCTTCGCTCTCATCTTTATCCTCGCCCCCGTCACCCCCGGTGTGATCGGATGGCTCTGGATCGGTATCTCCTTTATCTGCTTCGGTGTTTACCGCATCTTGCTCGCATGCAGAGTGCATGAACTCAAGAAGGAAGAAGGCGACGACGAATAAATCTGACAGTCAAACGAATAAAGGGAGTCTCTGATTGACTCCCTTTTTAGTTGCCTTTTTAATATTTTTTTAATAAACCGAATTGGCACAGTCTTTGTTAATACTACAAAAGTAAGAGGCCAACACCTCATAACAAAACTTAAATAAGGAAACTTTAACTTAAATTATTAATATCATGGGAAAGATAATTGGTATCGACTTAGGTACGACGAACTCCTGCGTGGCAGTTCTCGAGGGTAAAGACCCCGTTGTAATACCTAATAATGAAGGGCGAAACACCACGCCTTCCGTAGTGGCATTTGTCGACGGTGGCGAACGCAAGGTTGGCGACCCCGCAAAACGTCAGGCTGTAACCAACCCCACACGCACCATCTACTCCATCAAGCGTTTCATGGGCGAGAAGTGCGACCAGGTTACCGACGAAATCAAACGTGTACCTTACAAGGTAGTTTGCCAGAACGATATTCCTAAAGTAGACATCGACGGCCGCGACTATACGCCGCAGGAAATCTCCGCGATGATTCTTCAGAAGATGAAGAAGACGGCCGAAGATTATCTGGGCCAGCAGGTTACGGAAGCCGTAATCACAGTGCCCGCATATTTCGACGACTCTCAGCGTCAGGCCACTAAGGAAGCCGGCGAAATCGCCGGACTGAAGGTGCGCCGTATCATCAACGAGCCTACGGCCGCAGCCCTTGCCTACGGACTTGACAAGAGCACCAAGGAACAGAAGATCGCTGTATTCGACCTCGGTGGCGGTACGTTCGATATCTCCATCCTTGAGCTCGGCGACGGCGTGTTTGAGGTTAAGTCGACCAACGGCGACACCCACCTCGGTGGCGACGACTTCGACAATGTCATCATCGACTGGCTTGCCGACGAGTTTAACAAGGATGAGGGCATGGACCTCCGCCAGGATCCTATGGCTATGCAGCGTCTTAAGGAAGCTGCCGAAAAGGCCAAGATTGAGCTCTCGAGCTCCACTTCCACCGAAATCAACCTCCCCTACATCACGGCCAACCAGACGGGTCCGAAACACCTTGTAAAGACCCTCACCCGCGCCAAATTCGAGCAGCTTGCCCATAAGCTCATCGATGCCGTGCAGGCTCCGTGTATGAAGGCTCTCGAGGATGCCAAGCTTACAGCAGCCGAGATCGATGAGGTAATCCTCGTAGGCGGCTCCACCCGTATCCCGGCAATCCAGGACAAGGTAAAGGAAATCTTCGGTAAGGAACCCAACAAGGGTGTCAACCCCGACGAGGTTGTGGCCATCGGCGCAGCCATCCAGGGCGGTGTCCTCAGCGGCGATGTGAAAGACGTTCTTCTTCTCGACGTCGTGCCCCTTTCAATCGGTATCGAGACAATGGGCAACGTGATGACGAAGATGATCGAGGCCAACACCACAATTCCTACCCGCAAGAGCGAGGTATTCTCAACGGCTGCCGACAACCAGCCCGAGGTAACAGTCCGTGTACTCCAGGGCGAGCGTCCTATGGCTCCCGACAACAAGCTCCTCGGCGAGTTCAACCTTACCGGCATCAACCCCGCTCCGCGTGGTGTGCCCCAGATTGAGGTAACCTTCGAGGTAGACGCCAACGGTATACTTAACGTAACGGCTAAGGATAAGGCCACCGGTAAGGAACAGTCAATCCGTATCGAGGCATCCAGCGGACTCACCGAAGAGGAGATCAACCGTATGCGTGAGGAAGCAAAGGCCAACGAGGCAGCCGACAAGGCAGCCAAGGAAAGAGCCGACAAGCTCAACCGCGCCGACAGCGTGATCTTCCAGACCGAGCGTCAACTCAACGAGCTCGGCGACAAGATTCCGGCAGACCGCAAAGCAGCCATCGAGGTAGCCCTCGACCGTCTGAAAGAGGTTCACAAGAACCAGCTCATCGAAGATATCGACTCCGCCGAGAAGGCCGTGCAGGACGCATTCCAGGCAGCAGCCCAGGACATCGCCGCAGCACAGCAGGCAGGTGCGCAGGCCGGTCCTCAGCCCGGTGCAGGCGCCCAGCCCAACCCCGACGAGAAAGACATCACCGATGTCGACTTCGAAGAAGTAAAATAACCCTCCGATAAGAAACTTATCAACATAACGCGCAAGGAGTGTAATCTAACCGATTACACTCCTTTTGTTATTACCGTATCAATTATTTCAATTATTTTATTATGATCTTTTTGTCTCTGAGCAAAATGCCTTCAAGTATGTCAAATAGATGCTGCATACCGGCATCTCGGCACTGATGACCGAAGTCGTCAACAATCATCAGACGCTCTGCGTCCATTACAGGCCGTAGCATATCGATATGCCGCGTTCCAATAAGTTCATCCTGCGTGGAACATAGTGCATAGAGCCGATTGAGTTTCTTCTTGACTTCGCCAAGCGTATCGTATTTCGAATACCTGTCAAGCACTTCCTGCGTTAGAGTGTAAGTCTGCTCGCCGTCAAGGCGATTGCAGAAATATTGCTGCGGCTGATTGAGCCATCTCCCGAGTGTGACGTAGGGCTCCGTTGACGGATTGACAACAACAAGCTTTGCGTCATGACTATCGCACATCAACGTCATCCATCCCCCAAGCGACGTACCGATGATTATTTCAGGTCGCTCACGCTTTATTATCTCGTTAAGGATTGCGAGCGATTTGTCGGGGTCGGCGTCAAGTTCCGGAGCTATTACTCGATAAAGACCCTTGAAATGGTCTTGAAGCTGCTTATGTTTTGATCCGTTCGCGCCCGACAAAAAACCATGCACATACATCATCACAGGCAACTCATCCCTCTTGTTTTCTACCTCTGTCTTCATATATATTTGTATATAATGTTATGATTGCACGGCATTCGTTACTATATCTTATTAGCCCACTCAACACATTTTTTCCGTGCCGCTTTAAGTGCCTTACTGGGTGTAGGATTGTGGGTTATATTCAGTAACGGCTCGTATTTTCCAATCAGAGCTTTTTCCATTTCATTTAGTTCACCCGGATTAACCTCTATGAAGTTTACCAAAAGAGAGGCTCTCATCCATTCAATAATCTTTCGAGTATCATCTTCACTGAATCTGTAGTTCTTTTTGTTCTTTTTGTCAGCCAAGGAGCCCTTAGGGGGAAGAAAACCCAGAATTGCTCCAATACTTCTAAAGAAAGTGGCCGCCTTATGGTGATTCAGTTCTTCTTCCCAAAGCCTTTCTCTTAATGATACAGAGGCTTTTCCAATATAGATTATGCCATCCCCATCCTCTCTTATTTTACCGAATTCCTTAGGAAGGGTAACTCCTTTACGTAACATAATACAATATAAGCCGGGCCTATTTGGTATTTCCGAACCGTTTTTTAGTTCATCGATTTCAAAAAACTTTCCACCGATAAGATTCTCTTCAATATCTTCTGAACCTTCGTTATGAGCAGACACTCGATTGGTATATGCTTGTTTGAAGGGAGATTGTGGGGTGGAGCGGGGAAGCGAATCATGCGTGCAATACGAATCGTTAAAGTTATAAATCATATTTATCACGCTTGATTCGGCACTGTTAAGTTTGTTACCCTTTATTTGGGCTAACCGTTCTTTAAGACAGACCTTGTCACATGGTAGTACAATCGAGCCGTTGACCAAAAATTCGTCAGCGTCTCTCATATACTCCCATACTCTTTTTAATGCGTTTTTTCTGATGTTGGGATTTTTCAGTCCCCGGGAATCTAATTCTGCAAAAATCAGTTCAGTAATTTCTAATGGTGTCATATCATTATACATAAAAATTTGTACTATTCGTCTTGGAAGTCGAATATTTCGGGGTCAAACCGTAATTCATCCTCCGGATCGTCCAGATAGTCGTCGAGACGGTCGTTATATTCATCCTCGGCATTGGTAGTTTTCAAATTATTGTCATAGTGGAAACCTGAGGGCTGATAGCCTGACGTTTCCTTCTCTTTCACCAGCTCTACCCTATCAGAGTCATATTCAGGCACTGTTTTGCCGGAAGTAGACGTTTCGCTATCGGTCTTCGGCGTGCAACACATTAAAAATATGCATCCCACCACATAGAGGAGCCTGCATACCGAAATCTTTCCCACTCCTTTACTGATTCCTTTCCAATGCCTTTTCATATATCTTCCTGATTTCATGTTTCAAAGATTCAGGCTTTATCACTTTCAACGATTTACTACGAGAAAGGAGGGCCATGATGAAATCATTAGTTATGCGAATTTGTAGTCTTATTCTGAATTCTGACTCACTATCCACAAGCACCTCCTGTGAAGAATGTAACGGAGTCGTCTTCAAGAAACTTCCGTCTAAGGGTGAATAGGAAAGCTCCACCTCTTCTATCGGCTTCGATGGGTCGTCCCATATTCCGTAACTATGCATGAAGAGGTTTTTCGTCTCTATTGACTCATCTCTTTTAAATTTGCTGTCTGTGAGTTCAAGATTGGAGATACGGTCTATTCCAAAAGTTCTCAATTCATTTTTTTCATCAAGGCATACAAGATACCATAACCCTAAAGATTCTTTGAGGAAATAAGGTTTAACCGTTTTAAATATCTTCTTGTTGTCTTTTCTAACCAGAGTGTAGGAAAATCCAATCACCCAAGATTCTTTTATTGCCGTAATAAGAGTAGGAATCTGGTCGCTTCCTTTGGGACGGTGATGCTCGGGAATAATATAACCCGCACTTTGCCTGTCGTCGCTGATTGAGGTCAAGAGATCAAAATTCATCAACAAATCTTTGTAGCGTATATCTCTATCCTCATCCGACTCGGAAATATAATAACCATACCCGCGTCGGTTTTTTATCACAACGCCAAACATTTCTTCAATTTCCTTTATATCCCTCTGAATAGTTCTAAGAGTGAGCCCTACATCATAACCTCTTATAGCAATCTGGTTATTAACATAATATATCAAATCGTCGGACGGTACATATTTTTGTAGTCCCGACAATCGGTTGATGATAAGAATATAGCGAATCAATCGCCCCATTTTCTGTTTCATGATGCAAAATTAATATCCCAAAACGACAATACATGTCGCTTTCAAAAAAAATCATATTTTTTTCAAAAAAAATTGTTTGACGACGCAAATTGACGCTTTGTCTTCATAATTTTGTCAAATAAAAACAAAAAATAATTATCATGAAAAAAGGAAAGAATTATGCAATGGTTTGGAAGTGCATCTTTGCATTTTCATTAATTTTTATCCTCAACTCCTGTTCCGATGATAATGAACCGGAATCAGATTCTGGTGAAAGTGTGGTTGGACGATGGCAGAAATATCAAGTGATGGATTCTAACGGGGACTTCTCAGAAGGAGATCTTGATGAATTCTGGATATTCTATGCCGACGGTTCATTCAAAAACGAGGATAGCGGAAGCATAACCACAACGGGATATTATACCGTAGAAGGCAGTATGCTTAATATATTCTCCCATTCTACCAATGACCTGGAAGAAGAAGAAAACTTTTCAGGCAATTATGTAATTGAAGATGAATATATGACCTATTCGTTTACAGACTTGAGGGATGGTGAAGAATTAACCATACGTTTCAAGAGAATGTAACGATCACAAAAATCCTACACAGTAGGTTTTTAGAGTCTAGACTCTAATGGAGATTTCGTAAATACTGCCAATCGGAATGATAGCGCCTGTATCAAGGGTCAGGAGGGAGTCTGCTTCAATTATCTTGGAAATTCTGCCTATAGTTGTGGTATACGTTCCTCCTGTTTTCGTCTTGTCCGGCACAAAATAAGTGACGGCAACAGTTTTATCATCGGCATACGCCTCTTGAATCTTCTTTGAAATCTCCAACTTTTCCTCGTTGCTTAACTCTATACGGACATTGGTGATGCGTGCCGTCTCTGATATGGCGTCGTCATGACCCGACAGAGCAGCGAAAGGTGCAAACTGCGCTGCACGGTTTTCCATCGGCATCGGAGTCCGAAATGGCGACCGATAATGCGGAAGCTCTATGATATCATCATAATTCTCCATCTAAGCTTTATGTCCTCCTATCTGTCTGTTGCGTTCTTTCTGGGTAGCGCCGTCTGCGAAGTTCAGCCCTTTGAGCACAACGTTTTTCCCGAATTTCTCACGCAGTCGAAGTATGGCCTCCTGTTGGCGACGCTCCTTATCTTGTCTCTCCTTTTCAGTCTTCTCGATCCTCCTTATCTCTTCCACATCGTCAAACAGGCTCAACTGCCTCGCTGCAGGTTGCCCCTTCTTCAAATCGTCTTCCGAAACAAGACGGTTGATCGATAATGTAAGGCGCCTTACAAGCAGTTTAGGATTGATTATCCTGTCATAAAGCTCAGCAACCTTCTCAATCAGCACACTTGCCGAAGAGGTCGGTGTCTCGATATTGATTGTGCCGTGGGCATGAGTAGGCACATTCCGTCCGTACCTGTCAGTATGGATAGTGCCACGATATTGGGAGGCAATATTCTGGTTGGTCAATGACTCCACGTCATAACCCACTGTCAGCACCAGCTGGTCGGTGAGCAGTCTCTTCTCAATCAATTCATAAGACACTGAGTCTGCCATTTCCAGCGCAACAATTCTTGCCTTTTTAGCCGTATAAGCCGACTGTAGCACCTGCCCGCTGCTTATCGACTTCGACTCCGGCCTGTACGCCTTCACCTGGGCCATCGTCACGGGTTCCCATCCCCATGCATGGTCAATCAGGAGTTCGGCGTTGACTCCAAACAGCTTATAAAGCAGATTCTCGTTGGTCAACGACCGCGTGGCCACATCGCCCATCGTAAACATTCCGTTAAGTGCCAGGGTGCGGGCAATCCCTGGTCCTACACGCCAGAAATCCGTTAGCGGCCTATGATTCCATAGCTCCTTCCGGTAGCTCATCTCATCGAGTTGGGCAATGCGCACTCCGTCCTTGTCAGGCTGCATCTTCTTGGCCTTGATGTCCATCGCTATCTTGCATAGATACATGTTGGTGCCGATACCGGCCGTGGCCGTGATGCCGGTCTCTTTCAGAACGGTACGGATTATCTTCATAGCCAGGTCGTGGGCCGAGAGATGGTATAGGTCAATATATTCGGTGGCATCGATAAACACCTCATCTATAGAGTAGACATGGATATCTTCCGGCGCCACAAACCGCAGATAGATCTCGTAGATCTTAGTGCTGAATGCAATGTAATGCGACATTCGCGGCGGTGCAATCAAGAAGTCCACGGCCAAGTCAGGGTTCTCTTTCAGCTGGCGGGCGGAATACGACTTTCCGGCATGTCCCCGGTAACGATTTGCATCGTTTACTTTCTGCACCACTTCAAAGAGCCGGGGTCGACCACCGGTGCCATAGACCTTGAGTGCGGGCGAAACAGCCAGACATATCGTCTTCTGCGTGCGCGACTCGTCGGCTACCACCAGACATGTGTCTAACGGATCCAACCCTCGCTCCACACACTCCACGCTTGCATAGAAGCTCTTCAGGTCAATGGCGATATAGCACCTCTCATCCATGATTTTCTTACAACAAAGTTACAAAAAATTTAGAGGATTATCAAGAGGCACGTATTGCAGAAAATTAAAAAATGGTCTAAATTTGTAGAAGATTAAGTCCTGAGCTATGAAGAGAAGATTTTTTATTGGAATTTTAGCTGTTTGCGGTTTGTGTTTGAGCGCCAAGGCACAGAAGGTATATGCCACCAACTATGCTTACCAGGCCGACGTAAAGGTATACGTGGTAAACCACGATTATCAGGCCGACCTGATAGTGTATAAAACCGACAGGCCATATAATGCAAAAAAGGAGGAAAATAAGGGAATCTGGTATTTTACCGACAAATCTTACAATGCCGACAAGAAAATATATTTCGTTGACCATCCCTACCAGGCCGACCTCAAGATATATTTCACTGATAAGGATTATCGAGCCGGCTGGAGGGAGAAATCGAAAATCTACATAATGTATTAAAGCCCCCTATAATCGCAAAAATTTGTAGAATCCGGCGTTATAATCGCAAAAATTTGTAGATTCCGGCCGTTATAATCGCAAAAATTTGTATTTTTGTTGTCTCCTAATCGTGATTTTTTGTAATGACAGCTAAAATCGATACCCAGAAAGAAATCATATTCGGGTCTTCCGACCCAAATATCTCCCGACTGATAAGTCAAAAAGAGAAAAACGGTGAGCTCCGAAAGATAGCGCCACGCATTTACACTACAAACCTCCTTGACAGTGCTGAACATATAGTGCGCCGAAATCTTATCGATATTCTCACTTATCGATATCCGGAAGCCATCATCAGCCATAGGAGTGCAAAGGAGATGAGACCTACTGCTTCGGGAGATTTCTTCCTCACTAACTCTACTTCGCGAAGAGTTACCGACCTTCCGGGGATAAAACTCAATTTCGTTAAGGGTCCCAAAGCAATCTCTTCCGACATTCCGTTTATGGGGATGTACATATCGGGCGAGCAACGATATATGCTCGAGAACATGCAGACCTCCCGGAAATCGGGAGATGAGTCGCGTGTATTGCCAATCGAGACTATCGAAAATAAACTCGAGCAGATACTGCTTACAGGCGGTGAAAACCGTCTCAACCAATATCGGGATGAGTTGCGGAATGTAGCAGAAGAGCTAGGAATGCATACGGAATTCGCAAAAATCAACAGTTTGATCTCCGCGCTCCTTTCCACTCACGAGGCAAGCGTACTCACTACGGAATCGGCAAAGGCTTTAGCAGTGGGCAATCCCTTTGACCCCGCAAGGGTTGAGCTGTTCGAAATCCTTTTCGACGCCATCAAAGACATGGTTTTCGTTATCAGAAACAACCGTAACACCGATGAAGACTCCTTCAGGCTCTTCTCGTTTTTTGAAAGCTACTTCTCAAATTATATTGAAGGTACAGAATTCGATGTAGCCGAAGCCAAGGCGATTGTGGATTCCGGCATCCCTATACCCCGAAGGGATGAAGATTCTCACGACATTCTCGGCACCTTCAAAATCCTGTCAAATCGCACCGAAATGATGAAGACGCCCACGTCACCCGAAGAGCTTTTCTCTATTCTCAGCCATCGGCATTCCGTTTTGCTCGAGGGCCGTCCGCATCTTTCTCCCGGTATTTTCAAAATGAAAAACAATCGGGCAGGCCAGACAGAATTCGTTGACCACAGACTTGTAAAGGGAACCCTCTCTCAAGGGTTCAAATATTACTCCGCTTTGACCGACCCCTTTGCCCGCGCCATTTATATGATGTTCATGATTAGCGAGGTCCACCCCTTTAACGACGGCAACGGTCGGCTCGCCCGTATCATGATGAATGCCGAACTGGTAAAAGCTGACAAGTCAAGGATTATAGTACCCACCGTGTTTCGCGAAGATTATCTGCTTTCTCTCCGAAAACTGACGCGCCACAAAGATCCGACAGCCTACATTAATGTAATGACAAAGCTTCACCAGTTTAGCAACAACCTTTATGGCAATGACTTTTCTGAACTGCAAAACTATCTGGCGGCGTGCAACGCCTACGAAGAGCCCTCGCAAGCCAAACTCCAGATAATCGACCGTTCGGTAAAATAATAGATATTGTTAAAGAAGTTCTTTCTTTCACAAACATACTTGTTCTACTCCATTTCATATAAAATCAAATAATGAATTTTTTTAAATCGATTTTTCGCGGTTTCTTTGAAGAAGAAATCAATAAACTTCAAAGGGAACTAAATCTAGCAAATAGCCGTATACGTGAGAACTATAACACTATTAGAAATCTTAATCTTGATCTTAAACAGACTCAGCAAAATTTAAGCACCTTAAATAACCGGAAGATTGAATTAGAGACAACAAATTTACGTTTGCAAGAAAGCATCAGAGATAAAACATCTCAGAACGAGCGTCTCAACAATATGCTTGTTTCGATTCGTCAAGGATATTCAGTACGTATAGCAGATATCGAGAGAGAGCATCAGAATGAACTTGATACATTAAAAGAGCAAATAGAAAAACTAAGAGAAGAGTCAGCCCTAAAAGAGAATAAGCTTACCGAAGACAATGCTATATTGAAACATCATCTGGAGAATAAAACAATTGAATTAAACGACTGTGAAAGCAAGTTGGAAGATGCCCAAATAAAAATTCAACAGCTTGAAGCAAAGCTTCAAACAACCATAGAAGACTCCCGGCATAACTCCGATTTCTTAGCTGAAATTATAAGGGAAAAAGAGTTTTTAGAAAGCAAACTCGAGTCAAAGGAGACTGAAATTCACATGTATAAAGCTGATGTTGACGAACTCCAAAAGAAACTTAAAGAAGCGGGGAACAATTCCCATATTATCCGTGCGATGCAAGCGGATATTCGAGCCAAACAGGATACTATCTCACTACATGAAAATGATATTCAGACATTAAATGAAGAACTTTCAAAGGCGAAAGACGCTAAGGACAGTTTGTCATCAGAATTAGAGAAACTTCAAAATGATCATAAGGAGCTTCAAGACAAATTCAACCATTTATCGGATATTTCGTCGAGTGCGCTCGAAAAAGAACAAAAACTGAATAAAGCTCTAACAGAAATTGAAAATCTAACAAGACAACTCGCCCAAAGGCCGACAGATCAAGATCTGGATGATAAACAGAAAATCATATCCGAACTAAGGACTCAAATCCAAAAGCTAGAAGAAAAACTCAAAGCATTAAAGAAAACTCCAGAAGAAGATAAGGGGCCTGTATCCCAGATTCCTCAGCAATCGGGACCGACGCCGGGAGAACCGCAAGGACCGTTCATTGGGAAGCAACCTGCAGCCGGAGGAGAAGGAATACCCGGACGGCTAAATCCCCAAAGGAAAAGATATCGTCCACTGAAATCTCCGTATGGGAAGAAGCCCAATCCGGTGCCTGAGATTCTTGCCGAAGAAGATTTTCCTCCGGTTGAGAATGACAACAAATATTTCGTCTCTCAACGGTTAATAGATCATGTTTTTGATGTCCGTGCAGATGTATTGAAAGATGCAGAGGAAATTTTTAAAGAGAATTCAGTAGAAGAATTATCCAATCTACAACGAGAATTGCTGCAAGCCATAGATAATAACACTCCCTATTTGGTGTGTCCGTCTTGCAACCAGATGGTTAAAATAGCAAGCCGCAGATGTGGATGGGGAAATTCATTCCGTAAGGTCCAATATTTCACGCATGCGGTTAGAAACATACCTTGTGATTTAAAAAGAGAACCTACATATTCTCATTTGGAGGGCGATTTTGTGGACAACATAGAAGACGTCGATATTAAGAATTTTCGACGACTCCTATATAATGCATTAAACCGCTCTGCAAGCCAAGAAAAAGGCGTTAAAGATATTGAAGAAAAAGCAACCATCTTCTCGAAGGAACTACCCTTTATGAATCGGCGCGTTGCCGATGTTGCTGCCACATACTTAGACCATCAATTGGTATTTGAAATTGTAAGAAACACAACGGGAGTAAGAAAAGTATATGATCGGGACCGTTTTTACCTGATCAATAAAAGACAGGTGTTTTGGATTTTTGGTTTTAATGCTATAGTTGATTACAATGAACTAAGGAGTGATGTGGCTCATGATATTTTGTTCACAAACAAAAGAAACGTTTTTGTTTTTGACAAAGAGGCTCAGGACGCATCCTTAGCTCAGGGAGAGCTTGTGCTGAAATGTAACTGGCTTGACGCAGAAGGAGAATGGCATTATCAGATTGATAAGAACGGTAAAAATGGCGAACTTATCACCTTAGACCAGATACACTATGATCCGGAGAGCTGTAGACCGTATAAAACAGATGCCGATATGCCTTATTTTGAAGCCCATCCCTACGCGGAAAGGCCAAAGCCGGTTTCACGAGAAAAACTAAGGCAAGAATTAAAAGAACTCTACGAATTCGAACAGAAAAGACAAAAAGCATATCAGGACATGGAAACCTCGGGGACTGGAGTAACTGCATTTTTCGACGGACAGAAATGGGGATTCAAATATAAGGACATGATATTGATTGGGCCAACCTTCACTGAAGCGCCGCAATTTATTGCGGGTTTGGCAAAAGTAAATAAAGACGGAAGGTTTGGCGTCGTTAACCATTTCGGGGAATATATTCTCAACCCCGATTACAAAAACCTGGAAATTTTACCCAACGGGGCTATTATCTACGCTTACGAAAATGCATGGAAGGTTTCCGGAATATTGGATGCTATCACCCAGTTCAATACCAACGATGAGCTTGAAACTGAAATTATATCGGAAGAAAATAATATTTATAAACTCTTAATCCGCAAGAATATTTATAGGAATCAGTTGCCGATAGAATTTTATTTTGTCAGAGATGATATTTTTTCGAAAAATAACACTACGGGGAAATGGTCACTTTTGTATTCCAAAGGAGCAAAAATAACGAATATCACCTACGATTCAATGGAATTTACGGATAATGCCAAAATCAAGGTTACAATAGGCAGGAGAACGCAGATTTTATCGTTAGAGGGGGTCATTTTGGAAGAAGAAAAATATAAATCGCTTTCCCCCCTCGTTGACGGCTATCAGCTTGCGCAGACTTTCGAGAATACGTATCATCTTATAAACTCGGAAGATGAGAAGATTTCAGACGAATATTTGCAACTTGAAAAATTATCGGATGAATATCTTAAATATTACAGGGATAGTAGATGGGGTGTAATAAGGTATGATGGCAAAGTAATTACCAGTCCTGAATATGAGGCTATCACCGACTTCGACGGAAATCTTTTCACGGCACAGCTCCCCAATCCCTCTTCGCCTGATAAGCCTTTCGATGGAAAAATTGATGTTGACGGAAGAAGAATTGAAAATTCAATATCCCACATCGGAGAGTATGAAATAATCGAATCGTTCGGACAATATGGAGCGAAACGAAACAAACTGCAAATCATTCCGACTGTCTACTCCTCTCTTGAGTTTTGGGGTATTGATAAATTTATTGCAGGCAAAAATGGGAAATACGGTATTGTTGATGATCGGGGTATTATTGTTTTACCACTGGAACATGACGGTATTACACCACTTCAAGCAGGAAAATCAAATATTTCTCGCAACGGAAAGATATGGTTTATAAACGATGAGTTACAAATCGTTGAAGATGAAGTAATCAATCTTCAAGAGGGATATAAGAAAATCAAGAAGGAAGGCAAATGGGGAATTGTGAATCCACAAGGTGAAACAATAGTTGATTTTCTTTATGACGAAATTACTACTTTCCGAGGACGTCTTATCGGGATAATCAACGGAAGGCTCGTTAAACTTTCTGCCTATTATCCTTATCGCTTAAGGATGCGTGGAAAGAATGTGGCTTCAAAAGAAAAAGATTTGGTTGATGTCGCAGGGATACAATTTCAAATAAGTCCACGTAGAAAAAATATTATGCCTAATGAATCGGTTGATATAGTTCTTATAAACTGGGTGCCCACTATGAAATTTCCCCAGGTATACACATACGACCCTAAGACTGAGCAAAAAAAGGTTCGGCACATTGATAAACCGGAAGATTTCATGACCGGGGAATCTTTTATTGCCTGTATTACATCATTTAAGAGAGGCTCTGGTAAGGGGAAAGGGAGAATTAAATGGGTAAATGTGAATATAGATGAAGATCGAATCTCACATATATCATTAAAGGATTTTGAAAATTCTGATGTCGATGTTTCCAAACTCAAAATAGGGACGAATTTGAACCTAACAAAAATGGGTTTTGATGAGGAAAATGATAGAACAACTTGGAGTGTGTCCATAGTTACAGAAATCGTATGAAGAAAATTAAATTGAAAGATCCCATCGCAAGTATGGTGATGTGCGGAGCTTTGGACATTATTCCTTGCCCCTGGGATACTGTTAATCCAGAAGAAAAAATATTCATTTATTGCGATGGAGTGGACTGTAGCTTTGCCAATGCAGAATTTGATTTTTCAAAGGAACTGCATAGGCGAATTTATAATGAGTTTTTCTTTGGAAATCTCCCCTCAATTATAGGAGAAGAGGGTTTTATGGGATATGTTATGATTGATGATGTCGTGAAACAACACAAAGGATACAATCAAAATTATGAGGACTCAATTGTGGTTAAAAACCCGTCTCGTTTTTCAAATAGATTGGAAGATTTTGATTTAGAGTTTGAACACCTTCTAAGGATGAAAACAAGCATTCCAAAACTTAACCGAATGAAAATAATTGGGGACGTTTTATATGTGCCTGTGGGAGAGAGAATATGGGAAAAACTCAAAACAAATCAAGATTGGGACGGCCTTGCAGTTGCTTACGAGCCTTATATGGCGGGGTTAGCACCGAATCCTTTTAATCTGAATGAGAAAAGAGAACCTATTTCAAAAATAGTGTTCATTCGAAATGGGAGAAAAATATGGGCAGAGTCTGACGGTGCAGGAATTAGCTTTATTCCAATATTAAACAAGAAAAATAATAAGATCCCAAATAACGATGATCAACGGGAAATTTTGTATATTTTTGTTTTTGGAATTACGACACTTTCATCTGACGGTTCTACGATAATTTCAAATTGCGTAATAACAGATAATCCCAAACCGATATTTACATATTGTAAAAATTACCAGATGGAAATTCATAAACCCCAAAAAGATTTTGTCAAAATACTCTATACACCTATGGGTGGAATGACTCATTGGAAAAGATAAGCATGAACACAAGCTTTTAAGGAGTGCACCAGAATTTATAAAATTATGGAAGAGCAAGACAATATCACTATTGATGCAAAGACCCTATATGGTCATAATAAATGAAAATACATTATTAAATCTTGCTTATGTATACAAGTTCAATCGGTATAAATAAAGTGGGGGTAGTGGAAACTATTGCAAGTGTTTTAGCAGATGTTAGCGACACTCGCGTTAATGAACATTGTGTTAGCGGTGATGGGTTCACCTTGAAGGATCACAGTCGGTCAAACGCCGTCTGATATATGCCTGAGGTAAGACGCTTACGATAGGATATCGCCTGACGAAGGTGGTGTCTCGACGATGGGAGGCGCCTGCGAACCCGGTACGTCGCCCTTAGGGGCTTCCGACGGAAGCATCCCTTCCGGCAAACCAAACACGGCCTGCGGCGGCTTCCCGGGGCTAAGATAACCCTCAAGCAGCGTGTCCCTCCCCGTTGGATACTCAAAGGTGTAGAGCCTGAAGCGGTAAAGCATCACGGCTATATGCTCGAAAATCGACGCCCCGATGGCCTCATATTGCGCCCACTGCGATGTGGAGGTGAAGAAGTAAAGCTGCAAGGGAATGCCCGCGCTTGTCTGCGGCAGGGTGGTTACGAAATGGATTGTGGTGCCGTCCTCACCCTGGTCAACATTGGGGTGCTTGCTCAGATATAAGGCCAGATAAGCCCTGAAGACTCCCAGATTGGTCTCTATCGATCCGTCTACCAGTCCGGCACTGTTAAACACATCTTCTACCTTGCCGGCAGCCTTCTGCTCCCGCTTCTTCTGGATCCACTCTGTCAGCAGTGGTATCTTGGCAAATTCATCGAGCATGGCCTCCGTTGTGGCCACTACGCTGTCAGCATCGATCAGGTAACTTCTCTCCACTCTGCGCGTGCCGCTCTCCTGCATTGTGCGATAGTTGGTGAAGCCCCCGCTAACCAGACTGTAGGGGGGCACGGTGGTGGTGGTCTTGTCCCAGTTGAGCACTTTTACCTGCGTCAGCGTCACCTCCATCACCGTACCGTTGGCGTCGCCAACCTTGATCCAGTCGCCTACATGCAGTGAGTCGTTTTCCGACAGCTGCACACCCGCAACAACGCCCAGTATCGAATCTTTGAATACGAGCATCAAAACCGCGGCAAAGGCTCCGAGTCCGGCCAACAGGGTGCCGGGCGATTTGTTGACAAGTAATGCCACCACGATTATCAAAGCCACAATCCATATGATGCCTTTGGTAAGGGATACGATTCCTTTCAACGGGAGCTTCTTCTTGTTTTCCCGATTGTCGATGTGAATCCAGGTAACGTCTGCAAGCGAACATAAGGCCACAGCCACCAGAATCACCATATACGAGATGGTGATGCGCGTGAGCCAATCCGACAATGTGGCGTGTGCCCCCAACGTAAACTGTATGAATATCAGAAACAATATTGCCGGTATCAGTCGGCATATACGTGTGAAAAACCTGTCGCGTACAAGGTTGGTATAGATGTCGTTGGAGGTGCGGTTCTGCAATTTCTTGCCCATCTTCACAATTATCCATTGAAGCAGCAATCCTATCCCGAAAGAAATGATAAACACCAGAATGGCATATACAAACACGAAGAGCTCCCGGTGCTGCTCCAGATGAAACAGACTTAGGAAGTCATACGTGACGCGCATCAGGAATTTGGCAATACCCCAATAGTGCTCGGTCCCGGTTCCGTCGGTCACCGGAACTGAGGTTGTCTCGTTAGCTATAGCCTCGGCATTGTCGTGGGGAATTAAAAACATAAGCAAAGTCTAATTCGGGGTTCTATTTATTAACACTGTATTCCCCTTGTTGGTTGACCCTCCATTAACTTAATTTAACAATCAAAAATTTGTTCTTCTGCACATATGCCTGCGCCATGTGCAACCCGTATTTTATTACAGCAATTTTTTTATCCTACTTTTAAGTCTATAAATATTAATCATTTGCCTCCACATTTTACCTTTAAGTTGCCATAAGTAATTAAATTTTTACCCGATATTTTTTTGGTCTAATTGGAATTTTCGCTATATTTGAGAGTCAAACAAATCGAATTCTTAAAATTTATTAAAATACGATGGAAAAAACTCTGGTTATTTTCAAACCCTCGGCAATCGACAGGCGACTTGTCGGCAAGATCATCTCCAGAATCGAAGATAAAGGTTTCGTGATTGCCGGCATCAAGATGATGCAGCTGGACGAGAAGATACTCCGCGAACATTATGCCCATCTTGTAGACAAGCCCTTCTTCCCCTCTCTGGTGGAATCAATGATATCCACTCCCGTAATCGTTGCCTGCCTTGCAGGCGTGGAGGCAGTGAGGGTGTTCCGAGAAATGACCGGTGTCACCAATGGCCGCAATGCAGCTCCCGGCACGCTGAGAGGCGACTTCTGCATGAGCTCGCAGACCAACATCGTGCATGCCAGCGACTCCGTAGAGAATGCTGAAATCGAGCTTGCCCGCTTCTTCGCGAAGGGCGAGATTTTCGATTACCTCCCCTCCAATGTAAAATATTTCTACGGCGACAACGAACTCTAATCATGAGAACGATAATAGGAATAGGAATCGCGATTCTCATTGCCGCATCCTCCGTGGCAGCTTTCGGACAGAAGAAGAGCTCCCAACACAACCGTGCCCACCGCGAACTCATGGCAAGCCAGAACCGCAAGGGTATGAAGCTCGTAAAGGAATCTACCTTCATTGACTTCACCGACGACATAGAACCCGAAATCGACATATACAACGAAGGATGGAACTCAAAGAGGGTTAACCCCTTCAGCGAGAGCCAGGTGCCCGATCAGTATATCATCGACGTCACCGGCTACGTGATGCCCGTCCCCGGCTTTGTAACCTCCAACTACGGCTACCGCCCCAAGTTTGGCCGTACCCACAAGGGTATCGACCTCAAACTTAACTCAAACGATACGGTAGTAGCTGCTTTCGAAGGCAAGGTAAGGGTGGTGAACTATGAGGGAAAAGGCTACGGCAACTACGTGATTATCCGCCATCCCAACGGCCTTGAGACCGTCTACGGTCACCTCAACAAACATCTTGTGAAGGAAGACCAGATTGTAAAGGCCGGCGAACCCATCGGTCTGGGTGGCAGCACGGGGCGCTCCACAGGTCCGCACCTCCATTTCGAAACGCGCTTTATGGGCTATCCCATTAATCCGGCGGCAATCTTCGATTTCGCCAACCAATGTACGCATACCGATTTATACACTTTCTCAAAGAAAACATACACACAGGCTCGAAACTATGCTCCCGCTAAGAAATAGCGGCGACGGAAATGGTTTCATATAAAAAAGGCTGCCGGGGTGGCAGCCTTTTTTATTTTTTAAATACAAGGAATTACTCAGTAATTACTGCTTTACAAGCAGGTGGTGTATCGGTGAGAGATTGAAGAGCGGAGAATTGTTGCCCACGAGGTTATAGACGTTGCTGTAGCCGTTTTCAAGAGCTTTGTCTACATATTCCTTCGATTTCTCGAGATTGCCCGTCTGAGCGAAATATACGGCGATAAGATACAGGTCGTCCTTGTTTTTCCCGGCCTTTGCAGTCGCCTGGTTGATCAGACCGTCGGCATCGAGTTTCTTGTTGACTTTCGATTTGCCAAGGGCCGCATACACCATGTTGGCAACGCTGCCGTCCTGGTTCACATTGCCGGCTCTCGTATAGTCGGCCACTCCGGCTTTTCCGTCTTTCTTGTATTCAGTGTTGAGATAGCCTCTGAGCAGGAGGGCCTCTGCATTGGCGGGATTGATCAGCACCACCTCATTGAGATATTCTGTGGCTTGGTCATATTTGCCCGAGAGCATCGCGGCGTTGGCGGCAAGCATCAGTGTGGACTCGTCGTTGTTGAGTTTCAACGCCTCGGTGGCCACCTGGTAAGCCTTCTCCGGATTCTGATTGAGGAGAATCTCCGCCTTGTCTACGAGCACACCGGCGCTTCCCGGGGCGAGCCGTTCTGCTGTCTCTATGCTTTGCAAGGCCTCGTCAAGCTTGTTTTGGGCAAGCTGCGACATTGCCATCATTCTGTAGACGGCCGCACTGTCTTCGTCCATGGCGGTGGCAAGTTCCTTTACCGCTTTCTCCGCGTGGGGATACATACCGGCGTCGTAGGCGATTATGGCATTGAGATAGCGAACGGGGATATTGTCGGGTTTCGACTGGATGATGCTTTCTATGATTTCCAGAACGGGCCGCGGGTTCTTACGGGCAAGATACTTGAGCGACTCCACCGGACGCGGATTGCCGTCTTCCATCGAATAGGCGATGGCATAGTTGGTGGTAGCCTCCTGCACATTGCCCATATCCGCATATAGGTCGCCAATGCGGCAATAGGTGATAAACGACTGCTTGCCGAGATTCTCAATCTCCTTTATCAGTTTCTCGGCCTCGTCTTTACGCCCGAGCTGCACGTTAGCCTTGGCCATGCCGTAGAAACCCTCCTGGCTCCTTGAATTCTCACGCTGCAGGCGGTCAAATGCCTTTAGAGCCTCCTCGGGTTTTTCTACAAGCAGGTAAAGGTTGCCAAGCCGATAGAGGTCGGGCTGCGACGCCGGATCCACGTTCAGTGCTGCATTGGTGGCCGCTATCGACTCCTCGTATTTCTTCTGCGTTGAGAGGATGTCGGCCTTGAGCGAATATTCGGCCTGCCGGTATGCCTTCTCGCTTTCAGGCGTGTATTGTAGGGCCATGTCGAGGTCTGACAATGCGCGGTCGTAGTCTCCGATGTTGTAATATTGCGATGCACGGTCGTAGAGCGTCAGGTAATCCTTGGGATCTTCGGCCAAAATCTCGCTGTAGTTTCGGATCACGGCCTCTGTCATGGGATTGATCTGTTGTGCCTGGCCTGCCAGAAAAGAGGTGGCCATTAGTCCTCCCAATCCCCATTTCAAAATTGTCTGCTTCATGTTTTCTATCTGTTCTGCTACTTGTTTCTATCTGTTGAGCATATTGTTTATCACGTGCACGGCCGTCACGCTGTAGAGGGCTGCAGTCTCTGTGCGGAGCCTCTCTTTTCCAAGTGTCACAGCCTTGAATCCGGCCTGCCTCAGGCTCCCAACCTCCTCTTCCGAGAAGTCGCCCTCAGGTCCGATTGCTATCACTACATCGCTGCCGGGCACGTATTCATTCACAAACTCTACCCTTTCCGTCTTTTCGTCGCAATATCCGAAGAATCGGCCTTCGGCATCTGTTTCAATCAGTTCCCTGAAGGTAACCTCACTGATTTCGGGCAAACGGGTCTTGAGACTCTGGTTCATGGCCGATATGGCGTTGCGGCGCAACCGATCGGTGTTTATGTTTTTCCTCTCGCTGTGGCGGCAGCTTACGAACCAGATGGTGTCCACTCCGATTTCGGTGGCTTTCTCCACGAGCCATGCCATCCTGTCGGCATTCTTTGTGGGAGCCACGGCGAGGATTATTCGGCAATCCCAGTTTTTCGCCACCTCGGTCCGGGAAATGATTTCCAGTTTTACGCCTCGTGTGTCGGCTTCGAGAATTCGGCATTCATACCGTGTTCCCCTGCCGTCGGTGACGTGGATTACGTCTCCGGCCCTCTTGCGGAGCACTCGCACACAATGCACGGATTCCTCCACGCTTAGGCTACTTGTGTTCTCTATGTCGGGGGCATAAAACTGAATCATTCTTCTATTCTATGTTGTAGTGCGCAGGGTGCGTATGCCGGGCTTTTAAATCGCGGAGGTGTTCTGTTCCACAAAGTCGTCTCCGCCTCCGATAGCGTCGATGGCTTCGTCTTTCGAAATCCTGGCTCCCTTGTCTTCCTTGAAGAGCAACGCGAAGAAGATCACTACGAGCAGGGCGTAGCCTGCGAATATGAGCCACGAGAGGTGCCATCCCTCGAGCTGGGCCGTAGGATTGGTGTCGATGGCCGGATTGTTGACAAGCTTGTTTACTACGAATGTGCCGGCGATAAACGTACCCAGCGAGGCCCCGATGCCGTTGGTCATCAGCATGAAGAGACCCTGGGCCGACGAGCGTAACGAAGTGTCGGTCTTGGCGTCTACATAAAGACCACCGGAGACGTTGAAGAAGTCGAAGGCCACGCCGTATACGATGCAGGATAGTATCAGGAATATGTATCCGGGGAAGGCGGTGTTGCCTATGCCGAAGAATCCGAACCTCAATACCCATGCAAACATGGCCATGAGCATCACCCCCTTGATTCCGAATTTCCGCAGGCAGTAAGGGATAAGCAGGATACAGAGTGCCTCGGCACACTGCGAGATGGAGATGAGGAATGTGGGATTCTTTGCCCAGAAGTCGTCCATGAATCCGGGCACGTCGGTGAAGTGGTTGATGAATGTTGAGCCGTAGCTGTTGGTAATCTGAAGCGACACACCCAGAAGCATACTGAAGATGAAGAAGATGGCCATCTGCTTCGACTTGAAGAGCTTGAAGGCGTTGAGTCCGAATGCTTCTGCGAGGCTCGTCTTGCCCTCCCTTTTGCTTACGGGGCAGTTGGGGAGCGTCAGTGTATAAAGCGCGAGCGCAAGGCTAAGGATGCCGGAGGTGTAAAACTGCGTGTAGCTGTGCTGGATGGTCACCCCGTTGATGGGCACGAAGTTTACGAACAGCTCCGCCACGATGAAACCCACCGTACCGAACACCCTAATCGGAGGGAAGTCGGTGATGGTGTTCATCTTGTTTTGTTCCAGAATGTTGAATGCCACCGAGTTGGAAAGTCCTATCGTAGGCATGAAGAATGCTACGGATGCGGTGTAGAGCGTGAAGACGGAGGCAAACGGCAATTGGTCGCCGAAGCCTGAGGCCACTATACCTGTGGCTATCATGAGTCCGCCTGCCAGGAAGTGGCAAAGGCTCAGGGCCTTCTGCGCCGGAATCCATCTGTCGGCAACAATACCGATCAGTGCCGGCATGAAGATGGAGACGAGTCCTTGAACGGTGTAAAACCAGAAGACGTCTTTTGCAAGTCCGTGAGTGGCGAGATACATTCCCATCGAAATCAGATAGGCGCCCCATACGGCAAATTCAAGGAAGTTCATCACCGAGAGTCTCACTTTCACTCCCAAGGCGTTGCTGTTGCTGCTCATTCTGTTTTTTCAGTTTTAATGGATTCTAAAGGTTGACAAAAATAATGAAAAGCTATGATATATGCAAAATCTCGCCGTCGTAGGCCGGCTCTATTTTCCCGGGAAGGCGCTCCCGCAGTTCACAGTCGGTGCCTGCCTCGTGGCAGAAGTGTGTCAGATAAGCCCTCTTGGGCTTCAGCTCCTCTATCAGGGCCACTGCTTCCGATATGGTGAGATGCGCGAAGTGGTCGCGGTCGCGCAAGGCGTTTACAATCAATACATCCAGCCCCTTCAATTTCTCTTTCTCGCTCTCCTCTATCGTCTTGCAGTCGGTCAGATAACCGAAACGGCCTATCCTGAATCCCACTATGGGGAGCTTCCCGTGATTATGGGATACGGGGATTACCCTTACTCCCTTTACCGTAAAGGGACTATCGGAGATGATGTGGGTGTCAAACCCCGGCACTCCGGGATATCTCACGTCTCTGAAGCAATAGTCGATTCGCCTTCTCAGGTCATTGTCCACATCCTTGCGGCAATAAACCGGGACATCTCCGTTGAGGCAGAAGGGTCGGAGGTCGTCGATTCCTCCTACATGGTCGTAATGCACGTGTGTCAGCAGAAGGGCGTCTACATGGTTTATGCCGTAACGCAATGCCTGTTCCCGAAAGTCGGGAGAGGCGTCGATCAATATGTCGAGACCCATTGTCCTCACCATCACTGAGCTGCGAAGCCTCTTGTCGTGAGGGTCTTCGGAGCGGCACACACGGCACCCGCAACCTATCTCGGGAATACCTTTGGAGGTTCCCGTACCCAGCACGGTCACTTCGATCGCCGTGTCAATGTAGTTTACCTCCGGCTCAAGCAGTACCCCGAATTTACGGTTTACTTCGGTTTTTACTCTTTCAGCGAGTCTTTTCACGTCTTCGGCAGTTGCATTCCCCGTGTTGGCCAGAATCAGACAGTTGGCGGGATACACCTCTGCCCCTCCCTCGCGGGCTCCCTTGAGCCCTGCATGCTCTATGAGCCAGCCTGCCGGCAACTTCACCCTTCGGTAGTCTACCTCATACGAAGGCACGTCTGGGTCGCGCCTGAGCACCTCGTCTGCCAGATAGTTCTTATGGATTATGGGGTTCTTGAAGAAGCTCCCGGCCGACCCCACCAGTTCAGGATCAGGGAGGCGTTGCGCACGCAGACGCACCACCTCGTCGGCCACCTCCCGACAGGTCGGGGTGTGGTCAAGACTGTCGGCAAACTGCTGTATGCTCTTGTAGCTGAAGTTCTCGGCGATTACCGACTTTTTGAGCTTGAAGCTTACGCGCAACACAAAGTAGCGGTTTTTCCAGTCGCCCTTGAAGCGGCTCGTGCGGTAGCCGAACCCACACTCCTGGTTGGTGAATTTTACTGTCTTCTTGCTTTCGGTGTCGAAACATTCCACGCTGAAGATCACGTCTTTTGCCTCGGCGCCGAAAGCCCCGACGTTCTGCACGGGAGCGGCTCCCACCTCTCCGGGTATTCCGGCCATGCACTCCATGCCCGTATATCCGTGCTCGATGGTCCAGTCTACGAGGTCCGTCCACTTCTCCCCGGCGCCGGCTATCACGTAGTGTTCTTCCGGGTTCTTTGAATATTCCGTGATTCCCTTGATGGCTGAGTGCACCACGAGACCGTCGAACTCGCCGAAGAAGAGAAGATTGCTTCCTCCCCCGATGTGCAGTAACTGGTTGTCGCGAAAGGCCGGCATCCGGGCTATGCGCTCAAGTTCCTTGAGCGAACTGTATTCCGCAAAGAGCCGGGCCGTTGCCGGGATTCCGAAGGTAGTGTACCCTGTCAGGTCCACATTATGTCTCAATAAACTTTCTTCCATAGGGCTGTGGGGTCTTCCATTCAGATTATTTAAACCTTACCAAAAGTCCGTCGACAAACTGCAGATATGTGCCGTCGGCGTAGGTCCATATTTCCATCGTGTTGCTGTAATCGTGTCCTGTGTTCACGTCTTGAGGCGTTCCCTTGGCGAGCCGGCTCTCCTCTTTCGTCATTCCGAGCCGTAGCTCCTCCCTCTGGATGGCCGCCCAGTTCTCGGGCGAGATGTGCCGGTAGCTGTTTCGGGGGTCCGTAAGATAGAAGAGGCGCGAGAAACTGCGGCTCTCGTTGCCCGTGTTTCCGAGGTTCATCAGCAGCTGACCCTCCAGCTGGTCGCCGTCGGTAAATTTCACCCTCAACGGGAAGAAACTGTTGCCGGGTGCAACGTCTGTCACCCTCACTCCGTCAAACTTCTTCCCTTTCACGTATTGCAGTGAGTCGCCATACCATAGGGCTGTCCTTGTCCAGAGGTCCTTACCTTTCATCCGTTCTCTCACAGCCTCAACGATGTCCAGGTCAATGAGCATCGGTATGTCGGCCACTGTGGTGGTTTCTGTCACCTCCCGCAGCGGTTTTTCAACGGGATAGGTAAATCTTCCTCGAGGGGACGTGAAACCGATCAGTGTCCTCTTCTCACCGGCCACACTGTTTGTCTCCCGCAATCCTTCAAAATAGATGGTGTCGCCTGCCTGCAGTCCTAAGTCCGGGGCGTCGGATATCATTATTGAGAACTTGGAGTCGGCCACGAGAAACCGCTTTCCTTCCGTCCAGTTGCCCGCGGAGGGGTTCGTGATGTCGGAAAGGTAAAGGTCTTCCTTTGTTTGCCCTGCCACGGTCTCCTTCTTCGACATCGTGATCTTGCTCGTACCCTCCACGCCGGTGAAACACGACTGCAAGGCCACCGCCAGCACGCAGGTTGCTGTCAGGCGCATGATAAAGGTTAGTCGTCTCCTACGATTACGGGTCGGCATACTTACGGAAAATCTTTGTAAAATTAGGCAACAAAAAGGAATTACGGAAATTTAAGCATCGAAAAGATGATTTTAACCAACATTTTTGAAAAAAATTTTGTCAGTTGAGAAAAAGATATTAATTTTGCAGTCGCAAAACGGCGGGATAGCTCAGTCGGTTAGAGCGTCGGATTCATAACCCGGAGGTCTCGAGTTCAATTCTCGATCCCGCTACACAATGAAGCCCGAGTCATTTTTCTTATGACCCGGGCTTCGTTTTTCTTTTATATACGTTTGATTATCTGATGAAGAGCAGCTCGCGATATTTGGGCAGAGGCCAAATTTCGTTGTCTACCATCAGTTCCAGATTGTCGATATTTTTCCTTATCTGCTCCATGCAGGGCGCCACGTCGTCGTGGTAGGCGATGGCTTTCTCCCTTTCCGAGGGCATGCGGTTGGCCTTGTGGCGCACGCTTACCATCTTCTCCACCTCGTCCTTTATGGCGGCTATCGCCTCCGAGATCTTCTCTATGGCTTTGATGTCTTGGGCCGATATTTTGGCGGCTCTGTCGGCGTCAAACACCTGCTTGATCTTATATACGTTGTCGAGCAATACGCTCTGATACCTGGTGGCAGCGGGGAGGATATGATTGATGGCCAGGTCGCCGAGCACCCTGCTCTCTATCTGCAGCTTTTTGGAATACATCTCCCATTTCACCTCGTTGCGGGCTTCGAGTTCCTTCTCGGTGAAAACCCCCATGCGAGTGAACATCTCCACGGTCTTGGGTTCGAGATAGGCGTCATACATCAGGGGACCGCTGGTCTCAACGTCAAGGCCGCGTTTGCGGGCCTCCTCCTGCCACTCTTTTGAATAGCCGTTGCCGTCGAAGTGGATGGGCTTTGACTCCTTCACCATCCTCTTTATCTCGTTGAAGATGGCGGTTTCCACCCTCTCCCCTTTTGCCACGGCTGCCTCCACATTGTCGGCGAAGCCGTCGAGAGAGTCAGCAACGGCTGCGTTGAGCGCTATCATCGCGGCGGCGCAGTTTGACGAAGATCCCACTGCCCTGAACTCAAACCGGTTGCCGGTGAAGGCGAAGGGACTCGTGCGGTTCCTGTCGGTGTTGTCTATTCTCAGCTCCGGCACCTGTGCTATGTTGAGATTCAGCTCATCCTTGCCGCTTATCCTGAGCTCCTCGATGGTGGAGTTCTCTATCCTGTCGAGCACTTTGCTCAGCTGGTTTCCCATAAACATTGAGATGATGGCCGGAGGCGCCTCGTTGCCGCCGAGCCTGTGGGCGTTGGTGGCGCTGATTATCGCGGCCTTGAGCAGTCCGTTGTGGCGGTAGACGGCGTTCATCACGCTCGAGGTGAAAGCGAGGAAACGCAGGTTCTCCTCCGGAGTCTTGCCGGGCGAGAAGAGGTTGTCTCCCTTGTCGGTGCCGAGGCTCCAGTTGTTGTGCTTGCCCGAGCCGTTGATGCCGGCGAAGGGTTTCTCGTGGAGCAGCACTCGGAAGTTATGCCTGCGTGCCACCTCGTTCATCACCGACATCAGCAGCAGGTTATGGTCGTTGGCCAGGTTGGTCTCCTCGTATATCGGCGCGAGCTCAAACTGGTTGGGCGCCACCTCGTTGTGGCGGGTCTTCACGGGTATGCCGAGTTTGTGTGCCTCGAGCTCCAGCTCGAGCATGAAGGCCTCCACACGGCTCGGAATGGAGCCGAAATAATGGTCTTCGAGCTGCTGGTTTTTTGCGCTCTCGTGGCCCATCAGCGTTCTCCCCGTCAGGGCCAGGTCGGGTCTTGCTGCATAGAGCGCCTCGTCTACAAGGAAGTATTCCTGTTCCCAGCCCAGGAAGCTGTCCACATGGTTCACGCCCTTGTCGAAAAGCCGGGCCACTCTGGTGGCGGCCTTGTCGATGCTGTTGAGGGCCTTCAGGAGCGGGGTCTTGTAATCGAGGCTCTCACCCGTATATGATATGAAGATGGTGGGGATGCAAAGGGTGTTTTCAATTATGAAGGCCGGAGAGGAGATGTCCCATGCGGAGTAGCCGCGGGCCTCGAAGGTGTTGCGGATGCCGCCGTTGGGGAAGGAGGAGGCGTCGGGTTCCTGCTGCACAAGGAGCTTACCCGTGAAGGATTCCACCACTCCACCCTTGCCGTCGTGTTCTATAAAGGAGTCATGTTTCTCGGCCGTGCCGTCGGTAAGGGGATGAAACCAGTGGGTATAATGACGCGCTCCGCAGTCTATCGCCCATCTCTTCATGCCCTCGGCCACACTGTCGGCCACCTTCCGGCTTAAGGGTTTCTTGTTGTCGATGGCGTCAACGAGCGATTCGTAGGTCTCCTTGGGTAGGTATTCGAACATCTTGCTGCGGTTGAACACCTGGCAGGCGTAGTATTTCTCCACTCTCTCCTTGGGGAGCTCTACAGGGATGGCCTTGCGTCTCGAGGCCTCCATCACACTCTTAAACCTTAAACTTGACATAATTTTTTACCTGATTTTTTACCTGTATGTGAGAATATGCTGCAAAATTAATGATTTTTGTTCAATTCAAAAAAAATCGTTAATTTTGTGGGTTGAAATGCCCGTTTTCCGGCCTTTCGCAAAACTTTTCGAGTAAAAGAAAAACAGGTAATGCAAGACAACAACAAGATCATCCCCATCAACATTGAATCGGAGATGAAAAGCGCCTACATCGACTATTCGATGTCTGTAATTGTTTCCAGGGCACTCCCCGATGTCAGAGACGGTTTCAAACCTGTCCACCGCCGCGTGCTCTACGGAATGAACGAACTCAACAATTTCTTCTCGGGAGAAACAAAGAAATCCGCCCGTATCGTCGGCGAGGTGATGGGTAAGTATCACCCCCACGGCGACTCCTCCATCTACCTCACAATGGTGCGTCTGGCCCAGGATTGGGCTCTGCGCTACCCGCTGGTGTTTGGCCAGGGCAACTTCGGCTCCATCGACGGCGACTCCCCCGCAGCCATGCGTTACACGGAGGTCAAGCTCGCTAAGATGGGCGAGGAGATGCTCACCGACCTCGACAAGGAGACGGTAGATTTCGCCCCCAATTTCGACAATACTCTTACCGAACCCACCGTACTGCCCGCCAGGATCCCCAACCTCCTCGTCAACGGTGCTTCGGGTATAGCCGTGGGTATGGCCACCAACATGCCTCCCCACAACCTTACGGAGTCGCTCAACGCCACTCTGGCCCTTATCGACAATCCCGAGATCGACCTCGACGGACTGATGAAACACATCCAGGCCCCCGACTTCCCCACCGGCGGCGAGATCTTCGGCCTCAAGGGCGTGCGCGAGGCTTACGAGACCGGCCGCGGCCGCGTGATTATCCGGGCCAAGGCCGACGTGGAGAGTGGTCCTAACCATGACAGGATTGTAATCTCTGAAATCCCCTACGGCGTAATCAAGTCAGACCTGGTGAAGAGCATCTTCGACCTTGTAAAGGATAAGAAGATTGAGGGCATCTCCGACGTCTCCGACACTTCCGCCCGAGGAGAGCTCTGCATCACCGTCGACGTGAAACGAGAGGCAAACGCAAAGGTCGTGCTCAATAAGCTCTACAAGCTTACCCAGCTCCAGACCTCATTCAGCATCAACAATGTGGCCCTCGTAAACGGCCGCCCCAAGACACTCAACCTGAAAGAGATTCTGCAGGCCTTCGTTGACCACCGCCACGAGGTGGTGATCCGTCGCACTCGCTTCGACCTCCGCAAGGCCGAGGAACGTGCCCATATCCTGAGGGGCCTCATGATCGCCTGCGACAATATCGACGAGGTGATCCAGATAATCCGCAGCTCCAAGACCACTGAAGAGGCACGCAACCGACTCGCTGAACGCTTCGGACTCGACGAGATCCAGACCCGCGCCATCGTGGAGATGAGGCTCCGCCAGCTCACCGGCCTCGAGATTGAGAAACTGAAGGCCGAATACGATGAGCTCATGAAGCTGATTGCCCACCTTAACGATATCCTCAACGACGATGCCGTTTGCCGCGAGGTGATGAAGCAGGAGCTCATCGAGATCCGCGACAAATACGGGGATGAACGCAAGACCAAGATCAACCCCTTCTCCGCCGACATGAACGCGGAAGACTATTATGCCGACGACGAGATGATCATCACCATCTCCCACCTCGGCTACATAAAGCGCACTCCCCTCTCCGAGTTCCGCCAGCAACACCGCGGTGGCGTGGGAGCCAAGGGCTCCACCACTCGCGACGAAGACTTCATAGAGCATATCTACCCGGCCACCAACCATAACTATATGCTCTTCTTCACCGAGAAGGGTCTCTGCTACTGGCTCAAGGTTTACGAGATTCCCGAAATGGGCAAGAACTCAAAGGGCCGCGCAATCCAGAACCTCCTCCAGATCGATGCAGACGACAAGGTGAGCGCCTTCATCCGTATCAAGCATCTCAACGACCGTGAATACTGCGAAAGCCACAACCTCGTGTTCTGCACCCGCAGAGGCGTGATAAAGAAGACGGCCCTCTCAGCCTATTCCCACCCGAGGGCCATAGGCACGAAAGCCATCCTCCTCAACGAGGGCGACCAGCTCATCTCCGTGAAACTCACCGACGGAAAGTCGGAAATAATCATTGCCAACAAGGCCGGCCTCGCCATCCGTTTCAACGAGGAGAAGGTGCGCACCATGGGCCGCGTCTCCACCGGCGTAAGAGGTATGACACTCGTCGGGGAAGGCAACGAGGTGGTGGGAATGATTGCCATGACAGGTGCCCCGGAAGAGACGGTGATGGTGGTTTCGGAAAACGGCTACGGTAAACGCACCGCCCTCGACGACTACCGCATCACTAACCGCGGCGGAAAGGGTGTGCAGACGCTGAAGGTAACCGAAAAGACCGGCGACCTCGTGGCCATAATGAACGTGGACGACTCCAACGACCTGGTGATCATCAACCAGAGCGGTATCACCATCCGCCTGGCAGTGTCGTCCGTAAGGGTGATGGGCCGTGCCACTCAGGGCGTGCGCCTCATCGACCTCTCGAAACGCGGCGACACGATAGCAAGCGTCTGCGTTGTCAACTCCTATGTGGAGGAAGACCAGGAGGGAGACACCCCGGCCGACGAAGCTGTCAGTGAAGCCATTGGCGAGGCCGTAAATGAGGCAGTCGAAGAGATTCTCGACAACGAGGGTTCCACCCCCAACGAAGAAGAATAAACAACTTAATTAAATCATACAAGTCATGAAGAAAATATTCACAATCGCACTCTGCGGCCTGGCGGTTCTCTCCGCCGGCGCCCAGAAGGCCACGGTAGACCAGGCTAAGAAGCTTGCAGGCAAGACCGATAAGATCAACGAAGCCCGCGCCCTTATCCAGGAGGCCATCCAGAACCCTGAGACGGCCAACCAGGCTCTCACCTACTATACGGCAGGCAAGATTGAATGGGATGCCTACGACAAGCAGAAAGCCGTGCAGATGGCAAGCCCCGACAATGTAAATCCCCTCGACATGAGCAATGAGCTCCTCCAGGGCTTGGGCTATTTCGTGGCAGTGTTCCCGCTCGACTCGATTCCCAACGAGAAGGGTGAGGTGAAACCAAAGTATGTGAAGGAACTCCAGAAGAAGATTGCAGAAAAGCACACCGACTTCTTCGATGCCGGTGCAGTCTTTTATGGGGAGAAGATGTGGCCGCAGGCCTTCGTGGCATTCATGAATTATGGTGACCTCCCCGACATGGAACTCCTCGGCAACCAGAGGCCCCAGGTGCCTGACACCACCCGCGCCCTGGCCTACTACTATGCCGGCCTTTCCGCTTGGAGCGGCAACCAGCTCGACAATGCAGCATATGCTTTCGCCAAGGCCCGCGAACACAACTACACGCAGCCCGACGCATATATCTATGAGATCGCCACATGGCAAAACATCGAGCAGAACGACACCACCCGCGAGAAGGAGGCCATGAACGCCATCTTCGACGCCAGCAAGGCAGGATACGAGAAGTTTGGTATGGAGCAGCCCATCTTCCTCAACAATATGGTGAACTCCATGCTCAATTCCGGCCATGAGAACGAGAGCCTCGAGCTTGCCAACGATGCTATCGGGAAATATCCCGATCATGCCGCACTCTACGGTCTGCGCGCTTTCGTCTACGACCGCATGGGCAACTCCGACGCTTCCGAGGCCGACTATCGCCAGGCAGCCTCCATGCCCAATGTCGACTATGAGACCATGCTCAACGCCGTGAAGAAAATCTTCCGTACAGGCCAGGAGAAGTGGAACGAGATTGAGCTCGGCGATCCCGACATCGTAGCCAAGAAGAAAGCCGTTCACACCAACTACTTTGAGGAAGCCAAGAAGATGGCCGAGAAGGCACGCACCCTTACCGACGACACTTCAGCCGTAGACTACCTCATCGAGAGCATCGACTACCAGCTGAGCCTCTAAGGCAGCAGCCTGTAATATTGCAGAGGGCCGGGTATTTCCCCCGGCCCTCTTCCTGTTTCAATGATCAGGTACGCCCATCCAATCGTCAATGGTTGTGCTCACCATGGTCTGAAGCCATCGATGCCAGATAGAAGGCCTTGGCAGTTACGATGCTTGCATCTTCAGGGAGCGGCTTTGCTGTCTGTATCTCGACATAGCCGCCGCTACGGTTTCCTTTAACCACCTCAATCGGCTTGAATACATACGCAGTCACCCCATTGTGCTCTTCCTTCTCTTCCAGGAGGAAAATGCAATCCTTACCCTCCACATTCACCACAGCCTCCTCCGGCAGCGCCGTCACCCTTTCATGTCCCGTGCTTATAAAGCCTGCCACGGCCATACCCTGAATGAGGGTAGACTCTCCCTTCTCTCCCAGCCTTACCCTTACGGCTACAGTCTTCGTCTCGCTGTCTATGGCCCTTACAATGTCTTCTACGGTTCCTTTCAGTTTCCCTCCCCCGTTGGTAAGCGTCAGGTCCACAATATCCCCCTCCTTTATTTTATTGAGGTCTTTCTCATACACATTTAATCGGGCGTATATTCCGTTCGGATCGGATATTGTCATCAGAGTCTGGTAGGGTTCTACCCCACTTCCGATCCTGCAATCTATCTTCGTTACAATTCCGCTTATCGGAGCGGTAATGTATGCGATATTCCCGGCATTTTCCTTAGCTCCATTGTCAGGGTTCACGCCGGCGGTTTTCAATTTGGCGCGGCAGTTGTCAAGCAGCCTCACGGCCGTTTCATAATCGATGCGCGCCCTTATCAAATTTTTGGCGACACCGGCACCATGGGATGCGAGTCTCTCCTGCCTGTCCAGTTCCTCCCTGGCTATCTTTACGGCTGTCTGAGCCTCCACCCACTGGTTTTGCAATGACTCGATTTCAAGGTTCACCACAGCCGCAAGTCTGGCGCCGGCTTTCACGGTCTCTCCTTCTCTCACGTAAAGAGATTTTATTATTCCGGCCATCATCGGGCTCACCTCCGCGTTGTTCTGAGGGTTGGCTTCCAGCTCTCCGTAGGCTGTCACACCCTCACCGATGGGAATCAGAGATATGTGCCCCAGCTCTACTCCCACTGTAGACATCTGCTTTTCGGTGAGTTCTATTGTCTCCCCGTGTCCTTCCTCATGCTCGCCGTGCTCCTCACCGGCTGCCACGCCGGAATGATTCGTGCATCCGAGAGCCATCAGCAAGGCTCCCACACCCACAGCCAGATATTTTATTTCCTTTATTTTCATATCTCTCCTTTTAAAACTTGCAGTTTCACTGTAATCTCATTATACCGGTCGATTGTATCCATATACTCCAGCCAGATTTCCGCTACACTCTCCATGTTTTGCATATATTCCAGATAATTAATCTCTCCGAGTTCATACGAAATCTGTGCGAGCTTACGGATTTCGGTCGCTTGTCCTATTGCTTCATTCTGATAACAGCTCAACCTTTCCCACAGGAGAGCGAGGTCGTTGCATAAGGTGTCATATTCAGTTTTTTGCCGCAACATCTCATCCTCAAGTTCCAGCCGGGCAGATTCTGTCTCCATCTTTGCCGAGAGCAGATTCGACCGTTTGGAGCCGAAGAAGAGAGGAACGGTAATACCTACTGAAAACCCCATAAAGTTTCCCTTGGTGAAACGCTGGCGTTCCACATGATAAGGGTTGAAACCTTTTATTACGAGTTGGCTCGTGGCCGAAACGGAGAGCCCCGGCAAAAACTGCTGGCGTGCAAGCCACACATTTTTCCTGGTCAGCTCGATTCGGGCAGCCAGGGCCCGCGCACTGTAGGTAGACAAGGCATCAAAATCGTCGGCGCCAGCATATTCCAACACCACGAGGTTCCAGTCCGAGGCATCCACCGGGCCGTCGGCCCCGATAGCGCGTGCGAGTTGAAACTGCAGATTTTTCAAGGTATTGGCTGCCTCCTCAAGCCGGTTTCCCATTTTTGACTTCATCCTGTCGGCATTAAGGCATTCAAGGCGGCTTGCGTCTCCCTCTTCAAACCTTCGGTGGGTGATGCGCGAAAACTCCTCGTAAATATTCATCTCGCTTTGGAGGAAATCCATCCTTACATGGGCCACCTGAAGGGCGTTGTAGAGGGTGACAACATTGCCTCGCAATTCAGCGCACACTCCACCGTATTCTTCCCTCAACACGTCCTCTTCAGCCTTAAACACCCTTCTGCGGGCAACGTATACCGTTGGGAAGTCAAATTCCTGACTGAAGGTGAGGCCATTGTCCGGTCCGGCTCCCTCAATGGCATTCTGACTCAATTCAATCGACGTGTTGGGAATGTCAAGGTAGGTGCCTCTCCTGGCTTCCGCCACGGCTATCTTTTGCTTGTTGCCGCGCAACGTCGGATTATTTTCCATCGCCTGCTCCAGACACTCCTCCAGGGTCAGCGTCTCTACCCGGGGAAAGGCCGTAACACAGATAAGACACAGCAGTGACAACAGACTATACCGTAATTTCATCTTTCTTTTTTGTAAACAGTTCATATATGGCCGGCAACACTATTAAGGTAAGGAGCGTCGCGGTGATAAGACCGCCTATCACCACGGTGGCCAACGGACGTTGCACCTCCGCTCCGTCTCCCCTCGAGAGGGCCATCGGCAGAAAACCAAACGAGGCTACCAGAGCCGTCATTATTACGGGTCGCAGGCGTTCCCGGCAACCTTTCATCACTCTCTCCCTTACGTTTCTTACTCCCTCCTTTTCCAGATTGTTGAATTGCCCTATCAGCACTATGCCATTCAACACGGCCACGCCGAAAAGGGCTATGAACCCTACTCCGGCCGAGATGCTGAAAGGCATTCCCCTCACCCATAGGGCCACCACTCCCCCTATCAGTGCCAGAGGTATGGCAGAAAACACAAAGAGGGTCTCGCGCAGACTCTTCAGTGTGGCGAAGAGCAGAAGCAATATCAGCACCAGCGCAAGAGGTACGGCTATAGAGAGCCGCGAAACGGCCTCCTTCAGATTCTGATATTCCCCTCCGTATGTGTAATAGTATCCCGTAGGCATTTCAAGGTGTTCATCCAGAATGGCCTGGACATCGCGCATGGTGCTCTGCACGTCGCGGCCTCTTACGTTAAAGCCAACATATACCCTTCTCTCACCCTCGTCATGGGTCACCTGCGAAGGCGCTCCCCTCTCTTCTACCAGGGCCAGCTCTCCGAGGCTCACAGTGCCACCACTTCTCATAGGGATTCTGAGGTTTTTTATCGCGTCAATATCGCTCTTATGCGCCTCGTCAATCCTCACCATGATGTCGAATTGCTTCTCTCCCTCATACACCTCCCCGGCCTTCGCTCCAGCAAAGGATGACTCCAGCACCCTGTTGGCCTCCTCGATATCCACCCCATATGCCGCAAGGCGTCCCCGGTCATATTCCACCTGTATCTGGGGCAATCCCTGAATCTTTTCCACTATGGGGTCCGTAAGTCCGTCTACATCCTTTATCAGCTTCGAAACCTTTGTGGCCAGTGAGCTCAACACGTCGAGGTCTTCACCATAAATCTTGATGGCCACATCCTGCTTGATGCCCGTTATGAGCTCGTTGTTTCTCATCTGTATCGGCTGCGTCATCTCCACCTCCATACCCGGAATCACGCTAAGACTCTCTTCCATCATCTCCATCAGTTCCTCCTTGGTCCTGGCTGATGTCCATTGACCCTTCGGAAGAAGGGCTATGAGCATGTCTGCCCTCTCCACGGGCATGGGATCTGTGGGGATTTCCGCGCTTCCGATACGTGTCACCACCTGCTTCACCTCGGGGAAATTATCCTTGAGAATCTTCTCCGCTATCGTCATGGTCTCCACCATCTGTGTCAGCGACGTACCCTGTGCCATGCTCACCTCAGCAGCGAAATCCCCCTCCTCGAGAGTGGGGATGAATTCACCGCCAAGCCGGGTAAACAGCCATATGCTCCCGCCAAATAATATCGCCATCGATACGATAAGCGCTACGCCATGGTTAAGGCAATATCTCAATACGGGGCGATACACCTTCTGAAGCCAGGATATTATTCTGTCGGAAATGTTGTTGCTTTTGGGCACCTTCTTGCTCAGAAATACCGCGCTTGCCATCGGCACATAGGTGAGCGAGAGGATGAAGGCTCCGAGAATGGCAAAGAAGATTGTTAGTGCCATCGGGCGGAACAGCTTGCCCTCTATACCTCCCAATGTGAGGATCGGGAGATAGACGATCATTATTATAATCTCGCCGAAAGCCGCACTGTTGCGTATCCTTGAGGCTGAATATTCCACCTCCCGGTCCATTTCGGGTTGCGTCAGTCTTCCGCCGGGATACCGCGATTTCATCAGTTCGATATGGTGCACCACGGCCTCCACGATGATTACAGCCCCGTCCACTATGAGTCCGAAGTCTATTGCTCCTAGACTCATAAGGTTGCCGCTGATATGGAAAAGCCTCATCATTCCGAATGCGAAGAGCATCGAAAGAGGTATCACGGAGGCCACCACCAATCCGGCTCTGAGATTGCCGAGAAACAATACCAGAATGAAGATTACGATGAGGCCACCCTCCATAAGGTTGCGGCTTATCGTACCGCTCACACGGTCTACGAGTTCCGTACGGTCAATGAACGGCTCTATCACTATACCTTCAGGGAGGGTCTTTTGGATATGTGATATTCTCTCCTTTACCCTTTCTATCACCTTCTGGAAATTCTCGCCCTTGAGCATGAGGGTGATTCCTGCCACCACCTCCCCCTCACCGTTTCGTGTTACGGCTCCATATCTTGTGGCATGGCCCTCTCTCACGTCGGCCACATCCCCTACCGTTATCAGGCGGCCGTCATGGCTGTTGATAGCCGTGGCGCGCAAGTCTTCAAGGCTCTCGGCCCGGCCTATTCCGCGAATATAATACTGGTTGCTGTTTCTTTCTATATAGCTGCCCCCGGTGTTGGCATTGTTACGGCTTATGGCGTCGTACACGTCGCTTATGGTGAGGCCGTAGTAGTCGAGTCTGGCTGGGTCGACCGCCACTTCATATTGCTTCACATAGCCTCCCCAGCCGCTCACTTCCGCGATACCCTCTGTGCCGGAAAGCTGTTTCCTTACTATCCAGTCCTGTATGGTGCGGATGTCGGATAGGCTATACTTGTCTTCATATCCCTCCTTGGCTCTGACGGTGTAATGGAATATTTCCCCCAGACCGGTGGAAATCGGACCGAGACTCACTTCGGCCTTCCCGGCAGGAATGGCACCGTCACTTTCCTTCAATGCCTGCGTAACCTGTTCGCGCGCCCAGTAGATATCCGTGTCGTCCTTAAACACCAGGGTGATTACCGACAGACCGCTTCGGCTTATACTTCGGCGCTCTATCACCTCCGGGATGTTGGCAAGGCCCATTTCCAAGGGCGTGGTGATGTTCAGTTCCACCTCCTGGGCACCAAGCGACGGTGCCTGCGTAATTATCTGCACCTGATTGTTGGTGATGTCGGGTGTGGAATCAAAAGGTAGATTATGTAGGGATATGGCGCCCCAAACTATGAGGGCAACGGTCAATACGGAGATAATTACCTTATGTCCGATACTGAACCGGATGAGTTTTTCAAACATCTTTTCATGATTTCTGATTGTAAGATTCAAGGAGCGGCCCGACGCATCTGCGGCGCCCTATGTTGAATGCTCCGATACCTCCCTTTCCAGGGAGGCCGTTTATCATGAAAAGAGTGGTGAACCCCTTAATTTTTGAGCCTTTGCCCGATATCGGGGTCCTGAAGCGTTGAATGCCGGATTCTTTACCGCTCCCTCATATTCTCCGGCGTTAGGGGCATAACTCTGGGTTACTGTCTCTACGCCTTGAATCTCTATCAAAAGGTGTTTGCCTTGGAGAGCATTCTCTGCTTTCAGCTGAGGTATGTCCAACTGGCATTCCTCATGAGATGAATCATGGGTCGGGAGCCGGTCAGCGCGTTCCATACAGATAATGCCGTCATGATGATGATGCGGCACATAAAAAGCCAACAGCCCCATAAGCAAAAGTCCAAGGAGCATGATGGCTTTGTTCTGTATGTCTCTTTGCTGTTTCATTTCCAACAGCAAATTTAATAAAATATCACCTAACTGCCAAAACCGCCCTCCTCTGGTTGGCTATCCTCACCAGGGTAAGCATTACCGGCACCTCTACCAAAACACCTACCACTGTGGCCAGGGCTGCACCTGAATTAAGGCCGAAAAGGGAGATGGCTACGGCTACGGCAAGCTCGAAAAAGTTGCTGGCCCCGATCATGGCTGCCGGGGCCGCGATGCTCTGCGGCAGGCGCCAGGCTTTTGCCCAACCGTAGGCAATGAAGAAAATGACGAAGGTCTGTAGAATAAGCGGCACAGCGATCAAGACAATGTGCAGAGGATTGGCGAGGATAGTGTCGCCTTGAAAAGCGAAAAGGATAATGAGCGTAAGGAGAAGTCCGACGGTGGTAAACGGTCCAAACTTACTTACGAAAACATTGTTAAAGTAATCTATACCTTCTCGCTTTACGACTATTATCCGTGTTATGATTGCGGCGACCAAGGGTATCACCACAAATAGAACGACCGATAGTATAAGTGTGGCCCAAGGGATGGCAACGCCCCCAATGCCGAGAAGGAAGCCGACTATCGGCACGAAGGCCACAAGGATTATAAGGTCGTTTACAGCGACTTGCACGAGTGTGTAGGCAGCATCGCCTTTAGTGAGATAGCTCCATACGAACACCATGGCCGTGCAGGGAGCGGCACCAAGCAGAACTGCCCCGGCCAGATATTGGTCGGCAAGCTCGGTCGGGATTAGTGTTTTGAAAATCACGAAGAAGAAAAGCCATGCGATGCCGAACATCGTGAATGGCTTGATAAGCCAGTTGGTGACGCAAGTAATCAAAATGCCTTTGGGACGCTTCCCGACGTTCATCACGCTCTTGAAATCCACCTTAAGCATCATCGGGTAAATCATCAGCCAAATCAACACGGCAATCGGGATTGACACATTGGCATATTCCCACTTTCCGAGCGTCGCCGGAAACGCCGGAATAAAATAACCGATCGCAATTCCCGCAACGATGCAAAGCGCAACCCATACGCTAAGATATTTCTCAAAAAAGCCTATTCCTCCGGCCTGCTTCTTTGACTCGCTCATTTCAAATTTTCTTTATAAAATTTGTAAAAAGTATCTTTGATTTCATCGCGCACTCGTGAACGGCAACTGGTCCCGGTGCAAAGCACCAATATCCTTACTTCTCTTTCCATTCAATGATTGAGATGTTGTTGTCTGAAAGGTCTCGCACCATGTCAATCCATTTCTCCTCTCCGTTGGCACGGGCCTTAAGGAAGGGATTGTTGGTGTCGGTAAGGGCGAGCGACTGATTTACGACCCACCATTTATTGTTGATGCCGGCACGGCGCAAATCGGCCTGGAGTCTTTCAGCTTCAAATACCGGAGTCGCTTCCGGAAGTGTCACGATCACAACCTCTGTTTCATTCTTGTCGCGGAGTCTCGGAAGCAGTTTCTTTACAGATTCGGGGATGTCGCCATGGGTCCTCTCCACTTCGCGATGATAGCTTTGCGTGGCGTCAAGAAGTAGCAGCGTATGGCCCGTGGGTGCAGTGTCAATAACCACTATCTCGTCATCCGCCTTGTCAACAATTTCAGCGAAGGCACGGAAAACCGCAATTTCCTGGGTGCATGGCGAGCGAAGATCTTCCTCGATATAGGCCATATCTTCCTCCGTCATGGCGGTTTTAGCCTTTGAGCGCACCTCGTTCTTATAGTTTTCGAGCACTTCCGCCTCGTCAATCTTGCTCATTGTGATGCCGGCGCCTTTCATCGCGGAGTAGTCGAGATGGTTGGCAGGGTCGGTGGTGGTGAGATGCACTTTTTCCCCCTTTGCCGCAAGTTGCTTGGCTATTTCGGTGGCAATGGTGGTTTTGCCTACGCCACCTTTACCCATCGTGAAGATTACGCGCTTGCCGGATTTTTTGAGGTCGTCGACCAACTGCTCGAGAGTCGCATAGTTCTCCGGTTTCCTGTAATTCTCATCTGCTTTCAGTTCATCCGAAACAAGCATTTTGCGGATTTTGGAGATGTCGGAAAGATTATAGGAACGGAGAGGTACGAAATAGGTTTTAATATTCCGTAATGCTTCCGGCATTTCATTCAGAGCATTTTGCTGACGCTCAAACATCTCATGGGTTATTCTGTCGGAGGGCTCATCCTTTTCAAGGAGAGCGTTTATCACGAGCACCTGGTTGTTGACACCGAGCAAACTCAATTCGTGCGATGAACGTGCGGCCTCCTTCAAGGGAGAAATGTCGGGACGGCTCACCAACACCAGTGTTGTTAGTCTTGAATCCGAAAGCGTCGAGACCGCCTGTTTGTATATTTCCTTCCTGGCTTCGAGTCCGGAAAGCTGCCCGAGGCAGGAGGCGCCGTGGGTGCTTTCGCTGATGAAGGTGCTCCAGGCGGAAGGCAACTGTAGCATGCGGAGAGTGTGGCCGGTGGGTGCCGTGTCGAATATGATGTGGTCATATTCGGACGCCTTGTCGGCAGCCGTGATGAAGTCGGAGAATTCATTGAAGGCCGCTATCTCGACGGTGCAGGAACCGGAGAGTTGCTCCTCCATATTTGTTATCACGCTGTCGGGGAGTTTGCCACGGAAGGGAGCTATCACACTCTCGCGATATTCGGCTGCAGCCTCCTCGGGGTTGAGGTTAACCACTGTCAAGCCGGGAACCTCATTTATGGCGCTACCATGTCCGTCGAGTTCCTGACCGAAAACGTCCTGCAGGTTACTTGCCGGGTCAGTACTAATCAGAAGAATTTTCTTCCCTTGGTCGGCAAGACCGATGGCCGTGGCGCAGGCTATGGAAGTCTTCCCAACTCCTCCCTTACCGGTAAAAAACAGATATTTGGTAAGGTCTATCTTGTCGATTGCGTATTTTTCCATTTGAACTCTTTTGGAAGTTAACAGCAGCAGCTATTATTATCTGATTCAGTCTTATCCTCCGGCATGGGTATGAAAGAGAGGTTAACTCCGCTCCATTCCGCCATCTGGGCTGTTGAGGGATACTCGCCTACAACTGCCACCTCTCCGTCAACGAGGGTTATCGGGAGTGCTTCAATTCCTTTTGATTGCAGGAGTTCGTTTACCTTGACGTTGGAAACATAGACAGCCGGCTCGTCTTTGAGATTATGACGTGTGATGTTGATTCCTTTCTTTTTGAGAGTATCAACGATGACAGCTATACGCATCAGATTGGGGTCGATGTTGGTTCCGCAGAGACCCGTCGGGCAACACATTGCAGGATCGAATATTTCAATTGTCTTCATATCTTTTCTTATTTATTTGGTTTTGTATTCTTCAAGAATTTTGACTAACTCTTTTCTATTGTGGGGTCCTTTGGCCACAACTTTTTCGTCAATGACGAGGGCCGGAAGAGAAAGGATGTTGTAAGACATAATCTTCATAAGATCTTCCTCCTTGGCAACATTTGCCTCAATACCTATTTCCTTTATTATTTCAGCCACATTCTCGAACATTGCCTTGCACTTTGAGCAACCTGTTCCTAAAACTTTTATATCCATTGTCTTTTTCATTTTCATAAGTATTTAGACAAACAACTAACAGTATTGAGAAAAACTAACAGTATTGGGAAAAAGGGATTAATGACAGCATTGTCCCTTATCTTCGTTTTTGCAACATTGGTCGAATAGGGCTGTGAAAAGAGCCTTGGCCTCTTTCCAGGTGTCGCAGTTTAGACAATAGCGAACCTTTGGAGGTTCGATGGTGCCTTGAATGAGTCCGGCTTCTTTCAGTTCGCTGAGATGTTGTGAAACGGTTGGCTTAGAAACTGAGAGAACTTCATGGATTTCTCCGAAGAAACATTCGTCTCTCTTGGCAAGAAACTCAAGTATGGCAACCCTAGTAGGATGTCCCATAGCTTTTGCCAGACGCGCAAGTCTCTCCTGCTCAGTGGTTATAATCAATTTAGACATAATTCCTATTGTTTGTTGTTTGCAAAATTACTAACAATATTTGAAAAAACCAAATACAACCAATCACTAACCCTCAAATGTCTCCCAGACGAGGCTCCGCCTCGCATCATATCTACCCCTCCGCCTTCCCCGCCCTCCCATGTTTGTCCCCGAAGCGAGCCGCAGACTCGCTTCATTTGTTCCCCCGCCTCATTCTCCCTCATTCTCCCTCATGCTTCCCCGGATTTCTCTTCCTAAGAAGTTTGTCTGTCTCCGGGTGAAATGCCATCAGCTTTAGTATGGTTTCAGTGTCTATCCCTTAATCGAGGTATACGGTTTGTTCTTCCGACTCGTTGTGGAAGCACATTATCAGGTATATCGGAATATATGTCATATTGTCTTTGGTGTATATATGCCTTTCGTTGGAAAGCACAAATCCTTGCCTGATATTATAGTCAGGATTGACCATGAAACTGTCCAAAGCACTGTGTACAGTATAGTCTTTGCCGGATTTAACCTCTAAAGGAATGTTGGAGAGGTTTTCGACATCATCTATTAAAAAGTCAATTTCCCCCTTCTTCTTGTTATCGTAATAAAACAGCTTGAAATCATGAGCCGCAAGTTCCTGCGCCACTACCGTTTCATAGAGGGCGCCGAGATTTGTGCTTTTATCGTCGTTCATAATGGCGTTAATATTGTTTTTATAATAGATGCCCGATAAGATACCTACATCGTTCATATAGAGTTTAATGAGGTTCTTGCTGCTATTTTGTATCAGGGGATATGTAGGGGTACTTACGGCCTTGTCTTCCAATACAACTCCGGCTGAAATGAGATATTCAAACTCTTCTTCATAATCTGCGCTTCTTTTCCATTTCTTATCTTCTATATCTTTAAAAATCATCCTTTTCTTTTTATTCTCAAGCATCGAAGGAATCATATCGTAAATCCTGCGGATTTTCAGTTTTTTATTTAATTCTTCTTCATACTTGGTACAATCCGCCTTATAGAGTTCATGAATTTCCTTTTGGACGGAACGTATTTTGTTGATATTTTTTGTATCTACAAATGTTTGTACAGCCTTTGGCATTCCACCGATGATAAGATATTTTTTAAAAAAATCAAGCATTTTGTTATGCATTGCTTCATTCAGTGCGGTGCGATTCAGGAATGCGTGTCTCAAGTTGTCAATAGCGAGCTGGCCCATACCGTTGGCAATCAGAAACTCTTCGAAATCCATTGGATACATTGGGGCAATCTCAAGACTTCCCATAGGAACAGACTGAGTCTTTCGTAAAGTAACGCCTAACAAAGATCCGCTTGCTATATACGTGAACTTATCGTCCTGTTTGAGAAATTTAACGAGAGTAAGCAGATGCTCATAGGCCTGAATTTCATCAATAAATACCAACGTCGAATGCTTGTCTTTCATCCGGTCGCCTGCCACCACACTGAGAGCCATATAGAAATCTTCTATAGTTTTAGCCTCGGCAAAAATCCTGTCTTTAAGTTTATCCTCCTCCATATTGAGTTCGATAAAATTTTTGAACAATCGTTGGCCGATATGCCGGATTATATAGGATTTGCCAATCTGTCTGGCACCCTCCACCATAAGAATACGGGAGGAATCTGACTTCAAATATTCTTCAATTCGACTACTGATTTTCCTGTAAAGCATAACGTATTGATTTAGACCGCAAAGTTAATTAAAAAATTCCAAAAAGGTGCGTTTTCCATAAAAATGACCCCCTAAAAAGGTGCGTTTCCCGTAAAAATAGACCCCTAAAAAGGTGCGTTTTCCGTAAAATCAGACCCCCAAAAAGGTGCGTTTTCCGTAAAAATAGACCCCTAAAAAGGTGCGTTTTCCGTTAGCCCATATTGGGTTGCCCGCTCCTATCATCTTTTCTCCTCCAGTATGCGAGAAATCTTCCGGGAAGAAAATGCTTCCTCTCGGGCTGCTTAGTATGACTTGTCTTATTTGTTCTATCCCACTCATATATGAGCATAAATTGTAGAAAATTTAGTACAAATTTCCTATATAGTTAATTTCCCTTGATTTGGCTCTGTCTTTTAGTCTCCTACTTTAGGAGTATTTAGGAATATTCTTTTACGGCAAGAATTCGGATGATTCCCTCACTCTTCATTTCGATGCAGTGCTCCCTCGGCATACCCATGCGGGGCTGCACTGCTTCCTCTCTTACCTACCGCGCTGTTCCGCTCGTTATTTCAAAACTGTTAATCAAAAAGTTCAATTAAATATCGCCGCGATTAATTCCATGTTGGATCGACTTTTAATGGCTGTTTTGTAAGATTGTTATAATATTCCGTTGCGCCTCCCTTGAACCTATGAAATTATTTTGCTAATTTTGCATATTAAGCATTTGAGATGAGATAAAATGATAAGTCTGAATGTAATTGAGCTCGATTTAAAATGATAAGTCTGAACGGTATAGGGGTTAGTTTCGGTGCCGTCACACTCCTTAAAGATATTAGTTTCATCATTAACAAAGGCGAGAAAATCGCCCTTACCGGCCGCAACGGTGCCGGGAAAAGCACAATCCTCAAAATCATTGCCGGTGTGCAGTCACCCTCTTCAGGTTCTCTGAGTCGTCAGAACGACATCTCTGTCGGTTACCTGCCCCAGCATATGACCATTTCAGACACCACTACCCTGCTCGAGGAAACCCGCAAGGCATTCTCAGACACCATAGCTATCAACGATGAACTCAACCGCTGCATGGAAGAGCTCGCAAAAGATGAGGGTAACGAGGAAGCCCACGCCAGACTGCTCGAAAAAATCGACACCCTGATGCATAAGGCATCGCTCAATTCCGCATCCGACATGGAAGCAGAACTCGAGCAGACACTCCTCGGACTCGGCTTTACCAAAGACGACTTCTCTCGCCACACCTCCGAGTTCTCCGGCGGATGGCGCATGCGCATAGAGCTTGCCAAAATCCTGCTCAAAAAACCCGACGTGCTGCTGCTCGACGAACCCACCAACCACCTCGACATCGAGTCGATACAGTGGCTCGAGAACTTCTTGAAAAACCGCAACCGCACCATCCTGCTCGTGAGCCACGACAAGGCATTCCTCGACAACGTCACCACGCGCACCATCGACATCAACTGCGGCCGTAACTACGACTACAAGGTAAACTACTCCAAATTCGTGGTTTTGCGCCAGGAACGACTCGAGCAGCAACGCCGCGCCTACGAGAACCAGCAGAAGGAGATTGCCGACATCAAAGACTTCATAGAACGCTTCAGATACAAGGCCACAAAGGCCGTGCAGGTGCAGAGCCGCATCAAACAGCTCGAGAAAATTGTACCGATTGAGATCGACGAGGTAGACAACTCCCACCTCTCCCTACGCTTCCCTCCTGCAGCCCGAAGCGGCGACTTCCCGATCATAGCCGAAAAGGTATCGAAGAGCTACGGCAGCCTCAATGTGTTCAACGACGTGGAGTTTACCCTGCGACGCGGAGACAAGGTGGCTTTCGTCGGCAAGAACGGCGAGGGAAAGTCTACGCTTGTGAAATGCATAATGAACGAGGTAGACTTCAACGGCTCCCTCAAACTCGGGCACAACATCACCATCGGCTACTTCCCCCAGAACGCAGCCCAGATGCTCGACGACAAACTCACCGTGTTCGAAACCGTTGACTATGTGGCCACCGGCCCAATCCGCACCCGCCTGAAAGACCTCCTCGGAGCCTTCCTTTTCCGCGGGGAAGACGTGGACAAGAAGGTGGCAGTATTGAGTGGCGGCGAAAAGACACGCCTCGCCATGCTCAAGTTGCTGCTCCAACCCGCCAACCTCCTTATCCTCGACGAACCCACCAACCATCTCGACATCAACACCAAGGAGATTCTGAAGGAGGCGCTCAAGAAGTTTGACGGCACCCTGATTGTGGTGAGCCACGACCGTGACTTCCTCGACGGACTCGTAGACAAGGTGTATGAGTTCGGCGGCAAGAAGGTGAGGGAACATCTCGGCGGCATCTACGATTTCCTCCGCGCCAAAGGCATTGCCGATATGAAGGCCCTCGAGACCGCTTCAACTGCCGCAGCCACACCCTCCGCTCCCGCCAGTCCAGCCGCTGACAAACCCTCCGCAAAACAGAATTATGCGCAGCAGAAGGAGCAGGAGCGCCTGCGAAAACGCCTGCAGAAGAATGTGGAGAAAGCCGAGGAGGAAGTGGGCTGGCATGAGGCAAAACTCCGCTCTCTCGAAGAAAAAATGAGCGCCGGCGACGTTTCGGCAAGCATTTTGAAAGAGTATGAAGACACCAAGACCCTGCTCGACGACGCCATGAGGCGCTGGGAGGAGGGGCAGATGAATCTTGAAAAATTAGACCCATAATTATGGCTAAACACGGTATAGACAAAGCAAACCTCGATCTTTCTTCCGATCCCCGCAAAGACTTCTACCAATACGCTTGCGGCGGATGGATCAAGGAACACCCCATGAAGGGGGAACACTCGAGCTTCGGCATGTTTGACTTCCTGCGCGACAATGCCCGCGAACAGCTCAAAGACCTCATCACGACCCTGGGCGCAAACCCCGACGCCTCCGTGCCCGGCACCATAGCCCAAAAGGTAAACGACGTCTACAACCAGGTGCTCGACACGGAGCGGCTCACCCGTGAGGGGGTAGAACCCATCATGCACGTGATCCGCAAGGTGGAGGAGTTCCGGAAGGAGGAGCTCACCCAAAACCTCATATGGCTCCATAAGGGGTATGCCGACTCGTTTTTCGGCGCCGGAGTGGTGGTGGATGCCAAAAACTCAGATGCCCATATCTTCTGCCTCGGTGAGGCCGGACTTTCGCTGGGCGACCGTGACTACTACCTCGAGGAAAACGAAACAAACGCCAAGATAATGGCCGGTTTCCAGGAGTATGTCAAGAAGATTATGCAGCTTGCCCGCTTCTCGGCAACGGATGCAGAACGCATCTGGAAGGCCGTGATAAAGGTTGAGACAGAGATTGCACGCCACAAACACACACGCGAGCAGCGCCGCGACCCCAACCTTCGCTACAACGTCTTCCCCGTCGAAGAGATCAGGAGACGCTATCCCTTCGTCGACTGGCAAGCATATTTTGAAGGTCTGGGAGTCAACCCGGACAAGGTGGATGTATCCAACCCCGAGTTTATCGATTTCGCCGGGACCCTTATTGAGAGCCTCTCAGAACGCGAGATTAAAGACTACATACTCTACGATGTTGTCTCCAGCGCTTCCGGACTGCTGGGCGAAGATTTCGACGACGCCAATTTCGAATTCTTCAGCCGCATCATGAGCGGCATAGAGGAGAAGAAGCCCCGCTGGAAGAAAGCGATGGCCCTGACCAACTCCATATTCGGGGAGGCGATCGGGAAGCTCTACGTGGAGAAGTATTTCCCGGAGGAAAACAAGGACTATATGAAGGCACTTGTAGAGAACCTCCGCTCAGCTCTGGCCGACCATATAGAGTATCTGGAGTGGATGGGACCCGACACAAAGGTGAAGGCCCTCGACAAACTGAAGGCTCTCACTGTCAAGATCGGTTACCCCGACAAGTGGAAGGATTATTCCGGCATTTCCATTGATCCCGAAAAGTCGCTATGGGAAAATGTATTCAATGCCTCCCTATGGTTTATCAACGACAATCTATCCAAACTTGGCAAACCCGTGGATAAGGAAGAATGGCACATGTATCCGCAGACGGTAAACGCCTACTATAGTCCCGTAAACAACGAGATCTGTTTCCCCGCTGCCATACTTCAGCCTCCCTATTTCGACATCACGGCCGACGATGCGCTCAACTATGGAGCTATCGGAGTGGTGATAGGACACGAGACCACCCACGGTTTCGACGACCAGGGAAGGCAGTTCGACAAAGACGGCAACCTGAAAAACTGGTGGTCGGAGGTCGACGAGGAGCGTTTCAAGGCGATATCCGACCGGCTCGTGGCTCTCTTCGACGCAGTGGAAGTAGCCCCCGGCGTGCATGCCAACGGGCGCTTTACCCTCGGAGAGAATATCGCCGACCAGGGAGGTCTCCGCATCGCGCTTTCCGCGTACAGGAAGGCCACGGAAGGGCAACCGGCAACCGATATCGACGGACTGTCTCCCCTTCAACGTTTCTATTTGGCCTACGCCCAGGTTTGGGCCGGAAGCATTCGTGACGAGGAGGTGCTCGTGCGCACGAAGTCTGACCCCCACTCGCTCTCAAAAAACCGGGTCAATGAGACCCTCAAGAACATCGCGGAGTTTTTCGAGGCCTTCGGTATCAAGGAGGGTGACCCCATGTTTCGTCCGGAGTCTGAGAGGGTGATAATCTGGTAGGGGATATGCGAGAGTTCGGATTGATAGGACGCGGCATCGGCCACTCTTTCTCGGCCGGTTTCTTCAACGACAAGTTCAGCCGGGAGGGTATCGACGCACGCTATATCTCCTTCGACCTTGAAGACATCTCCATGGTGACCGATATTCTGGCGACACATCCTCTCATTAAAGGCTTCAACGTAACTTCGCCCTATAAGCGCGATATCATCCCCATCCTTCATTCCCTCTCGCCTGAGGCTCGCGAACTGAATGCGGTTAATGTGGTAAAGGTAGGCCGTCGCACCGACGGCTCTCCCCTTCTTGAAGGCCACAACACCGACTGCGCCGGGTTTGGCTTGACGCTCCCCTCTCTCCTACCACCCGCTTCCAGGGCTCTGGTAATGGGTACCGGAGGCGCTTCCTCGGCCGTAACGCTGGCCCTGAGAAAGCTCGGAGTTCCATACCTGGTGGTTTCCCGCACTCCCGAAGGGCAAGAGATTGGCTATGAGGAGATGAACCGTCTGCTACCCGGTTATAATCTTCTGGTCAACGCCACTCCCCTAGGTATGCATCCCCGGATTGATGCCTGTCCTCCCGTTGATTTCGAGGCCGTTGGCTCCTCCCATATTTGCTACGACCTTATCTATAATCCCCCGGAGTCTCTCTTCCTCCGAAAGGCCTCCGAAAAGGGCGCCCGCACGGTCAACGGTCTCGATATGCTCATCAATCAGGCCAATCTCTCCTGGGAGATATGGAACAGTTGAACGTCTCTCCCCTCTTCCTCTTATGCCCGGCAAAACGCTCTCTCTGATTCTCATGGCCCTCATAGGGGGGATACTCATAGGCAGGCTTCCCGAAGTGCCGTTGTGGGGCTCGCTGTTTCCCCTTGGAGTCGCCCTGGGACTTTTCCTCTTCTCGCGTTTCCTTTTACGCAAAAATCCTTTCCGCTCAATATCACTTTTCAACGAGGGTGTGGCCGGGCTGCTCTTTGGCGCTATCGGAATCTTTTCCGCCGCCCTTGGAAGGCCGGCTTCTACTGAATTTCCGAAGGGTGAATACAATTTCAGCGGAAAGGTGAAGGATTATTCCGTCACCACCTCGGGCGACCGTCTCCTGCTGGCTCTGTCGTCGCTCTCCGACGGAACGCGGCAGTTCGACGTGCGCAACGTCAATGCCCTGATCACACTCACCGACGCCACCGACGTCGACTACGGCAACACCGTCTCCGGCCGTGCCACCCTGGCTCCGGCCGACCTGCCGGCCAACTACCTTAACGACGACTATGTGAAGTATCTTCACTCCAAGGGTATCTTCCTTACGGGGTTCGTGTCCGCGGCCGACTGCCATGTTACGGCCTCCCCGAAGACTTCCTTCCGCCACTACCGCTATTTCCTGGAGCGACAGATTGAGAACGCACCTCTGGCTTCCGACACCAAGAATTTCCTGGTTTCGGTGCTATTGGGAGACAAGGCTTACATTACGGCCGACGACCGTCTCACCTTTTCGGATGCCGGGATCTCGCATATCTTCGCGGTGAGCGGTCTGCATGTCAGCATGGTCGGCATGTTTGTGCTTGGTGGGCTGTCTCTGCTTTTCCATGGGCGACTGCGCCGATGGAAGTTTCTACTCTGTCTCCCCCTCGTCTGGGGTTACGTGCTTATGGTAGGCGCTTCTCCGGCCACGTGCCGGGCAGCCATAATGCTCTCAATCGGTATGGCGGCGCTCTTTCTCCAGCGTAAGAACGATGCCCTTAAGGCCCTCGGCTGGTCGGCGGTCCTGATTCTGGCTTTCTATCCTGCCGCTCTTTTCGATATCGGTTTTCAGCTAAGCGTGGTGTGTGTCGGAGCTCTAATCCTCATAGCCCAACCTCTCAATTTTATCGACCACAGGCGCCATCCGCGTCTGTATACAGCTGTAGGTGTCTGCCTCGTCACCCTCACGGCTACCTTCTCAAGCTGGATTCTCTGCGCCTATTACTTCCACCGGTTCTCACTGATGTTTCTCCCTCTCAACCTCATTGCCGTGCCCCTGCTGCCATTTTTCCTGATGCTTGCGGTGCTCTACCTGGTGCTGTTTCATCTTGGGCTCCCGGTGATGTTTCTTGGGAAGATTATCGATGAGATTTATGCCGGGTTCCGACATCTTTGTTCCGTGGTCTCCTCTTCGTCAACGGCAGTAGAGAATTTCCATCCGGGGGGTGTATCGGTATGGTTGTGGCTCGCGGGTTTGGTACTACTGGCCTATATGCTCAACCGGCCCCATCCTCTCCGGCGTCTCTGGCAACCGGTCTCCCTGTTTGGGGTCTCGCTTCTCTCGCTTATGCTTTTTCCGGCTTCCACTCCCTCGGGTTTCATTATCCAGAAGAATTCTTCGGAGCAGAGTCTGATGCATTATTCCGACGGCCTGGAGGCACGTTACGTGATGCCGCCGGGTGCGTCGTCGAGGCTGACGCTCAACGGGCTGTCGCTGCTTTCACTGCGCTCGGAGGTGCTGTCGGAGGCAACAATGAACGCCCTCCGCTCAGCAGACGTCATACTTATCGGGGACGGGTGCAGGAAGTTGCCCCGGCAACTTGCAAATCTTGTGAAAGATGGGGCGGTGGTGGCCACACATCCCACTCTCCACTGGAGCTATGAGCGCAAGATGCTGGCCGAAGCCGAGAGTCTCGGCCTAAGAATTCACAGTATCCGTTACGATGGACCCCTCCACTTTTTCCGGTAAGGGTCTGGGGAGAGGCGGATAGATCCTGTGCTGTTGCCTTATCTTTGAGTAATTGAGGCTGTCGAATTCTGTCTTTATAAGCCTGATGCTGTCCGCCCATACGGGCATCGACGCGGTTGGCACGTGCAGGATGCCGTAGATTCTCTTCGCCTGCAGGGCAGTGTCGGTTTGGAGATTCACCTTGAGGGTCTTGCTGCCTGTGGCGCTTCTCTTTATGTAGCTTGCCAGCCCTCCTTCGTATTCCACACCGAGAGTAACGTCCGCTCCCTCGGTCGAGGTAAGCCTCATGCCCCATTCCAGGGCGCTGCCTTTCTCGAGGTCTTCGGCCGGAAAGGAGAAGGTTATCCCCTCTCCCAAGCCATTTGGCATAAAGGCGGCAAAGCGGGCATATGGCCAAATGTCATCGCTGGCCACTGCCGTCTCCTCCTTGCCGGTTTTCTTGCGCAGGTTGGCCCCCACTTTTTCATATATCAGGGCATATTCATCAATGTTGCGGCCGTAGTAAGCCGTAGTCGAGTCCATCTCTTCCTGCGTTATTCCGTGCTTCTCCATCACCGACGCCAGCAGTGTGCGGCGGTCTATTCTCTCGCCCGGAGCGGCCGTGTTGTAGTAGGCGTCGGCCATCTCCACATCGGTGAGAAGGCTTACCATCTCATCCTGGCTCAACACCCCCTTGGGGCGCTTGTCGCAACCCGCGAGCAGCGCGAGCGTCAGCAGACCAGCTATGGATGCACGCCTCATGCCTTTTCCGATTTTTTCCTTTTCTCGATTTTCTCGGTCAGATAGCGCCACGCCATCCCCAGGTCGGCCGAATAGAAGATTATCAGCATCAGCACCCCGACGCTTATCGAAGCGTCGGCAATGTTGAATATATATTCGAAGAATTCGTGGGTCTCCCCTCCCACACCGGGCACCCATTCGGGCCATGTAAAGTTGAAGAAGGGGAAATAGAGCATGTCGACCACCTTACCCTCAAACCATCCGGCGTAGCCTCCTCCCTCCGGGAAGAGAGTGGCAACCTCCGGGGGCGGCGGATTGTTGAAAATCTCGCCGTAAAACACGCAGTCGAACACGTTTCCGGCCGCCCCCGCAATAATGAGGGCAAACGATATGAGGAAGCCCGTGCGAAGCTGCCGGCAGGTGAGCACCTGGCCCAGGGCCCATATGAAAATCCCAACGGCTATGATACGTCCGAACGTGAGAATGAGCTTGCTCGTCAGCTCCATCCCGAACGCCATACCGTTGTTCTGGATAAACTTGACGTAAAACCATGGTGTCACCTCCACCTGTTCTCCCAGGTAGAAATGTGTCTTCACCCAGATCTTCACAAACTGGTCGGCGGCGAGCACCAAGACGATGATACCGGCCAGCAACAGCGCGAGGTTGCGGGCCGGTGTCCTTGCGTCTTTCAACTCCTTTTGGTCAGTCACCTCACACCTTGTTGATGAGAGCCTTCACCGTAAGGCCGTCGATCTCCTCGAGCTCGGTGGCGTCGGCGCCCAGCAGCGTATCCTCTACCGTCTCGATGCTGTCTGCAAGCACCTGGGAGGCGATGTAGTCGTAGTATGCCCCCAGCGTCTCCTCGATCTCGGGAGAGGCGCTGAGCCGAACGGTGATCCTGTCGGTGATCTCGTATCCGTTGTCTTTGCGGAGGTTCTGGATGCGGTTGATCAGCTCGCGTGCCGTTCCCTCGAGCTTGAGCTCTGGGGTGATGGTGACGTCGAGAGCCACAGTGACGTTGCCGTCGTTGGCCACAAGCCAACCGGGGATATCTTCAGGGATGACCTCCACATCTTCGAGAGTCACCACGGGGGCACCCTCGATGGCGGCGAAGGTAAACTGACCCTCCTTCTCAAGCAGGGCAATATCCTTCTGGTCCATGGCCGTGATGGCCTTGCCAAGGTCTTTCATCACCTTGCCGTATTTCGGACCGAGTTTCTTGAAATCGGCCTTAACCCTCTTGACCAGGCCGCTCTCCTCATTGCTCACTATCTTGATGTTCTTTACGTTGAGCTCAGCCTTGAGAAGGTCGGAGATGGCCTCCACACTCTTTGCCTGGGCGTCGTCTACCACGGGCACGAGCAGCGTCTCGAGCGGCTGGCGCACCTTGATGTTCACCTTGCGGCGCAGGGCCAGGACGTTGGAGGTGAGTGTCTGGGCGAGCTTCATGCGCTCCTCGAGTTCGGGGTCGCGCAGGGAACTGTCGGAAGTGGGGAAGAGTTCAAGGTGAACCGACCGGCCATCCTTCACGTCTACCCTCTCGAGGTCGCTCCAGAGCCTGTCGGCAAAGAAGGGCGAGAAGGGGGCTATGAGCTTGGAGAGCGTCAGCAGACACGTATAGAGCGTCTGGTAGGCAGCCAGCTTGTCTTCCGTCATGCCGGCGGTCCAGAAGCGCTTCCTGTTGAGGCGCACATACCAGTTGCTGAGGTTGTCGCCCGTGAATTCCTCAATGAGACGTGCGGCATGGGTGGGCTCGTAGTTGTCAAGGTCTTTCTCCACCTTCTCCACGAGAGTGTTGAGCAGCGAGAGGATCCAGCGGTCGATCTCGGGACGTTTCTCTACCGGAACCTGGGGTTCCTGACCCGTGAAACCGTCAACATTGGCATAGAGGGCGAAGAATTTGTAGGTGTTGTAGAGCGTGGCGAAGAGCTTGCGGCTCACCTCGGCCACACCCTCCTCGTCATATTTCAGGTTGTCCCAGGGCTGCGAGTTGGAGATCATATACCATCTCACGGCGTCGGAGCCATATTTCTCGATGTTGTCGAAGGGATCGACGGCATTGCCCAACCTCTTCGACATCTTGTTGCCGTTCTTGTCGAGCACGAGACCGTTAGAGATTACGGCCTTGTAGGAAACGGAGTCGAAGATCATGCCGGCGATCGCATGCAGGGTGTAAAACCATCCGCGGGTCTGGTCTACCCCCTCGGCGATGAAGTCGGCGGGATAAACCTCCCTGTTGTCGAAGATCTCCTTGTTTTCGAAGGGATAGTGGATCTGCGCATAAGGCATGGCACCGGAGTCGAACCATACGTCGATTAGGTCGAGCTCACGCCTCATGGGTTTGCCGTCACTGCTCACCAGTGTAATGTCGTCGACATAGGGACGGTGGAGGTCAATCCTATCGTAGTTTTCCTTGCTGTAGTCGCCGGGCACGAAACCCTTCTCCTTGAGGGGGTTTTTCTCCATAACGCCGGCTTTCACGGCCTTCTCTATCTCGTCGTAGAGCTGTGCGTAGGAGCCGATGATAATCTCCTCCTCACCGTCCTCGGTGCGCCAGATGGGCAGAGGCGTGCCCCAATAGCGGCTCCTCGAGAGGTTCCAGTCCTGGAGGTTCTCTAACCATTTGCCGAAACGTCCGCTGCCGGTGGAAGCGGGTTTCCAGAGAATTTCCTCGTTAAGCTGAAGCAGCTTGTCGCGGGCTTCAGTGACGCGGATAAACCAGCTGTCGAGTGGGTAGTAGAGCACGGGTTTGTCGGTTCTCCAGCAGTGGGGATAGTTGTGCACGTGCTTCTCGATCCTGAAGGCCGTGCCCTCCTGCTTCATCTCCATGCAGAGCCTGATGTTGAGGTCTTCGGCTGCGTTGGCGGCTTTCTCGTCATATTTGCCTCCTACCGTGAACTCAGGCTTGTAGGCGTTCTTTACAAACTCTCCGGCATACTGCGAATAGAGCTCGACGTCGACACACTTCTCCACGAAAGCCTCTGCGAGCTCATCCACGGGATAATACTTGCCCTGAAGATCCACCATAGGGCGCGTCTCGCCGCGCTTGTTGATCATGAAGAGTGAGGGTATGTCGGCGGCTTTGGCCACCTTGGCGTCGTCAGCACCGAAGGTCGGCGCGATGTGCACGATGCCGGTACCGTCTTCCGTGGTCACGTAGTCACCCGGGATTACCCTGAAGGCACAGTCGGCAGCCTCCACGAAGCTGTCTCGGCCCACTTCGAATTTCTTCTCGGGGTGATCGGCTGCAAACTTCACGGCATATTCCGGTGCTCCTTTACCGAGCTTCTCACACGGCTTCACCCACGGGAAGAGCTGCCTGTAGTGCATCCCAACGAGTTCCTGGCCGTTCCATTCGCCCACGATGCGGTAGGGTACGAGCTTGTCGCCCTTCTTATAGTCTTCGAGCGGAGCCTCGGCACCCTCTTTCTTGAAGTAGGCGCCCACGAGGTCTTTGGCCAGCACGGCCGTGATGGGTTCGCCGTTGTAGGGGTTGTAGGTCCTTACGGCCACATAGTCATATTTCGGACCGACACAGAGTGCGGTGTTGGAGGGTAGTGTCCAGGGAGTTGTGGTCCAGGCCATGAAGCAGGGCGTGCCCCAGCCTTTCATCTCTTCCTTGGGATCCAACACCTCGAAGAGAGCCGTGGCAGTGGTGTCTTTCACGTCACGGTAGCAGCCGGGCTGGTTCAGCTCGTGTGTGCTGAGTCCCGTTCCCGCCGCCGGCGAGTATGGCTGGATGGTATAGCCCTTGTAGAGATAACCCTTCTTGTAGAGCTCACCGAGAAGCCACCAGAGGCTCTCGATATAGGCGTTGTCGTAAGTGATATAGGGATTGTCAAGATCGACCCAATATCCCATCTGACGGGTGAGGTCTGACCATTCCCTGGTGTATTTCATTACCTCCCTGCGACAGGCTGCATTGTATTCGTCTACGGAGATTTTCTTACCGATGTCTTCCTTGGTAATGCCGAGGGTCTTCTCCACGCCGAGCTCCACGGGCAGCCCGTGGGTATCCCAGCCGGCTTTACGCTTTACGTGGTACCCCTTCATCGTCTTGTAGCGGCAGAAGATGTCTTTGATGGTGCGGGCCATCACGTGGTGGATACCCGGCATACCGTTGGCCGAGGGCGGACCTTCGTAGAACACGAAGCTCGGAGCCCCCTCGCGGATCTTCATGCTGCGGTTGAAGACATCGGCGTCGTCCCACAGGCGGTTTACCTCTTTATTGATTTCCGACAGGTTGAGCTGCCTGTCTCTTTGTGCAAATTTCTTCATATCTTTTCTTTTCTGTTCTTTTTTACCTTTTTACCTTATATCATTTGCCTTTTATCTTTCCTCCCTTCAGGCCACCCTTCATGGTGAAGATGTTGGTGTCGTAAGAGAAGGTCTTTCTGTCGATCTCACGTTTGCGCTTGTAGGCGAGTTTCACCAGCCTGTCCATCAGCTGGCCGAAGGATATCCCGCTTGCTTCCCAGAGGTAGAACGAGAGCGAACCCGGGATGGTGTTTATCTCGTTGACGTAGATGCTGCCGTCGGCGTTGTCGATCATCACGTCTACCCTGCTCACTCCGTGGCATGCCAGCGACCTGAAGGTCTGCATCGCCATCCGGCGTATCCTTTCGGTGACCTCGTCGGGAAGGTCGGCGGGTATGCGCTTGTCGCTGGCGGCCATACCGCGGCTCTCCGTCTTGCTACCTCCCATGTATTTGTCGGTATAGCTCAGTATCTCGCCCGTCTTTATCGGTTCCTCGAGGATGGAGGCCATGCAATCCTCGGCGTCGCCCAGCACGGAACAGTTGATCTCCTGCAGCTGCTCAACACAGCGCTCAATGATTATCCTGTCGGAAAACTGCTCGGCGTTGTCGATCTTCTGTATCAGCTGTTCGCGATTGTCGGCGCGACCTATACCCACGCTCGAGCCCAGGTTGGCCGGCTTTATTATCACGGGGTAAGCCAGTTTCTCCTCCACTTTCCTTATCACCTCCTCGCGGTCGTGACCCCAGGCTTTGTCGGTGGTCCATACGAAGTCAACCACGGGCACACCGTCAGAGGCCAGGATCATCTTCATCATGATCTTGTCCATCCCGACAGCACTGGAGAGGGTGTTGCAGCCGGCATAGGGTATGCCGATAGTCTCGAGCACTCCCTCGAATATGCCGTCTTCGCAGTTGGTGCCGTGAAGCACGGGAATCACCACGTGGAGTTCCTTCACTACGGGGTTTCCCTTTCCGAAAAGCCCGGTCTTGGAGGCGTAGAGGTTGTAGTCGCCATACACCGGTTTCATAAACACCTCCTGCGTCTTCTTCTCCAAGGCTTTCATATCCTTGTAGTTTTCTATGTCGAGAAGAGCCGGTCCCGTAAACCATTTTCCCTCTTTGGAAATGTATATGGGCACTACGTCATATTTCTCCTTGTCAAAGGCATTGATGGCCTGAAGAGCCGAGAGCACCGAGATTTCGTGCTCCACAGACCTTCCGCCAAAAAAGACACCTACGTTCGTTTTCATTCTTACCTTTCTGGTCTTGTTCCACCCCGTATCAGGGGATGGTGGCGTTTCTTTTGAAATTTCGTGCAAATTTAGTCAAAATTATTGACATTTCCACGCCTCAGCACCCTCCATTTTGTCCGGTTACTGCGTCTTTGACTCCGGCCAGGGGAAACCGGCCGGATTCACGGCCAGATGAAGGTCGCTCTCGTCGAGCCTCAACTCGAGATATTGCCGCAGTTTCGTACGCTCGGCGTTGCCCAGTCCCCTGGGGGCGCGGATGAAGGCAATCCTAATGGTGTCTATCCTGTTCTCGTCGGGCAGCGCCGTCACGGTGTTAGCGAATGCCACCTCCTTTATCCCCGGGAAGAGCACCTGCAGCTCCGGGGTGAGCTCCACGCTCTCCCGCGCGAATGAGGCGGCATAGTCGAGCTCGCTCTTCAGCGAGTCGATCATCATCTGCTTGGAGAGGAGCTCGGCCTGCATTATGCTGTAGATCTTGTCGGTGTTGTCTATCACCTTTTCGGTGTTGCCGGACTCGAGTGCGAATCCCTGCTTTATGTTGATGCGGGTGCCCCCGAGTCCTACGGAGTCGAGTTTCTGAAGCATCATAAGCTGGAGCGAGTCTTTAGGGATGGCCTGCCCGATCAGCGTCACGTTGATGCTGCGCACGCCGTGTTCGAAACTGGCGTCATAGTTGAGCACCTGCGTGTTGGGAAACACCATCTCGTTCTTGACAAACTGCTCGGCCTTGGCAAAGAATACGTTTTTGCGTATCATGGTTATGGTAAGCCAGATACTCACACCGATTGTGGCCACCACCACCGTATAGAGTATCCATCGTATCCTGTGGTAGCGCGCCTCATTCTTGTAGGCCACCTTGGTAAACCTCATCACCTTGACCCCTATCCAGGTGGCCACGAGGATGAAGATGGTGTTGGTAAAGAAGAGGTAAAGCGCCCCGAGAAAGAAATTCATCTGCATGGTGGCCAGTCCGTAACCCGCAGTGCAGAGAGGCGGCATCAGCGAGGTCGCGATGGCCACACCGGGCATCACCTGCCCCTTGTTGCGGCAGGCTATGCTCAAGATGCCCGCGGCTCCGCCGAAGAAGCCTACGAAGACGTCGTAGATTGAGGGGGACGTGCGCGCAAGCAGCTGGCTGGCGCCCTCATATTGTGGTGATATCAGGAAGTAGATGGCGGAGGCCGCAAGCGATCCCAACATCGCCATGCAGATGTTTTTGAAACTACGCTTCAGCAGCGAGTAGTCCTGAATGCCAAGCGCCAGACCCATCCCGATGATGGGGCCCATCAGCGGCGAGATCAACATGGCGCCGATTATCACCGGTATGCTGTTGGTGTTGAGTCCCAGAGAGGCAATCACTATTGCGAATATCAACACCACAAGCTGGCTCCCCTTGAACGACACGCCGGAGCGTATCGAGGTCTCGATGTCGGCCTGAGGCTCAAGGTCGGGCGTTACGTTGAAGTAGGATTTCAAACCCTCCCACAGGTCGCTCCACATTATTTTCTTTAAGTCTGCCATTCTGCGTCTTTTCTGTATACCGGAAAATTATTCGGCTGTTTCAACGTGCAAATTTACGATTTTTTTTACTAATTTTGCACTTAAGACCTCGTCTTTGTATATTTTGACTTCATAGCCCCTTAAATATGAAACATAACCATCTCGCCGGCACGGGAGTAGCCCTGATCACTCCCTTCAACGATGACCTCTCCATCGATTTTAACGCGCTTGAAAATATAGTGGAACACGTAATCTCCGGCGGAGCCGATTTCCTTGTGGTACTCGGCACTACCGGGGAGACGGCTCTCCTCTCTTACGATGAGAAGCAGAGCGTCATAGCCTTCGTTAAAGAGAAGGCGGCCGGCAGAGTACCACTCGTTCTCGGCTACGGGGGTATCTCCACCGCCGAACTGGTAGACGGTTTCAAATATTATGATTTCGACGGAATCGATGCCATCCTTACCGTCACACCCTTCTATGTGAAACCCACCCAGAAGGGTCTGCAGGCCCATTACAAGGCAGTGGCCGATGCATCACCCCGGCCTGTGATCCTTTACAATGTGCCGGGTAGGACAGGTATCAATATGGATGCCGACACCACGGTGGCCCTCAGTGCCCATCCCAATATCATAGGAATCAAAGAGGCCTCCGGAAAGCTATTCCAGACTGAGGAGATCCTGCTGCGCAAACCCGACGATTTCCTGCTCTATTCGGGTGAGGACGCGCTTACGTTCCATCTGATGAACCTGGGCTCGGACGGCGTGATATCGGTGGTTGCCAACGCTTTCCCGGCAGAGGTGAGCACTATAGTGGACAAGGGCGCCTCGCAGGAGGCCTTCTTCAAGGCCCGCGATGCCCACTTCAGCCTGAAGATCCTCACAAAGGCTGTGTTTGCCGACGGAAACCCCTGCGGCATCAAGTATGTGCTCAGCAAACTCGGACTGTGCAAGAACATAGTGCGCCTGCCGCTGGTGCCTATCAGCGAGGAGACCGCCGCCGTGATTGACCGCGAGCTGAAACTCCGTTAATCTCTCCCTTCAATCTCTCTGCCCATATACGTTTTCCGTGCCCGTAATCGACCGAGAAACACAACAGCGCATCAAGGACGCCGCCAATATCGTGGAGGTGGCGGGCGACTATGTCAAGCTCACCCGCCGCGGCGCCAACTATATGGGCCTATGCCCTTTCCATAATGAGCGCACACCCTCGTTCTCCGTGAGCCCGCGGCGTAATTTCTGCCATTGCTTCTCATGCAAGAAGGGGGGCTCGCCCGTAAATTTCCTTATGGAAAAGGAGGGCGTGAGCTATACGGAAGCGCTGCTTATACTGGCAAAGAAGTATGGCATACACGTGGAGCAGCGAGAACTCTCCGACGAGGAACGGCGCCGAATGAGCGAACGCGAGGCCATGCTCGTGGCCAACGAGTGGGCCATGAACTATTTTCATGACAACCTCTACAACACAGAGGAGGGCCGGGATATCGGACTGGCCTACCTCTATGGGCGCGGCATCACCGACGAGGCCATACGTCAGTTCCGGCTCGGCTACGCCATCGACCGCGGCGACGCCCTGCTCTCCAGGGCCCGTAGCGAAGGCCATGATATCGAGGTATTCAAGAAGATAGGACTGGTGGGGACATCGCAGCAGGGCCGCGATTACGACCGCTTCCGCGGCCGTGTAATCTTTCCCGTGCGCAATGCCTCCGGCAAACCCGTGGCATTCGGCGGACGCGCCCTTAAGGGGGAGGCGGCAAAATATATAAACTCGCCGGAATCCACTCTCTACGTGAAGAGCAATGAGCTCTACGGCATCTTCGAGGCAAAGGCCGACGCCATCAAGTTCGACCGCATCTACCTCATGGAGGGGTATCTCGACGTCATCAGTTCCTGGCAGGCCGGCCTCCACAACTCCGTGGCTTCTTCCGGCACGGCCCTTACCGAAAGCCAGATCAACCTTATCCACCGGTTTACTGACAATGTGACGCTTATCTACGACGGCGACAGCGCCGGCATCAAGGCCTCCCTCCGAGGCATCGATATGCTCCTGAGCCAGAAACTCCATGTGAAGGTGCTCCTGCTCCCTGAGGGGGAAGACCCCGACTCTTTCGCAAAAAAGCATACCCCGGAGGAGTTTATAAACTATATCAATTCCCACCAGACCGATTTTATACACTATAAGCTCTCCGTGCTTCTGAAGGATGCCGCGGGCAATCCCCAGCAGATCTCTGAGGCTGTAAGGAGTGTGGTGACCTCCATAGCCTCGATTCCCGACGAGATCGAGCGGATCTCCTACATCAAGGAGTGCGCACGCATGGTGGATATCGACGAGAAGGTGATAGCGCGACAGGTTGCCCAGACTATGCTGACGCTCTCGCAGATGACGCGTCCCACTTACCGGCAGGATTTCAATTCTTCGGTTACGATTCCGAAAGATGGCCGTCAGGAACCCCCATCGGGCACGCAGACCGGTGGCCCGGAGACCAACACCGCACCACAGTCTCCTCAGACCGGGCAGGAAGCGCCGGCAGGACAGGCCGGGCAAGCAGAGTCGCCACAGCTATCGAGATATATGCGGCAGGAGGAGCAGATCCTGAAGTATTGTGTCCGCTACGGTTTTCTGCCGGTGCCTTTCTATGAAGATGAAGACCCCCTCTCCGTGCTCGATTTTGTGGATGCGGAGATGCAGGCCGATAATATCCTTTTCTCCCATGCCCCGTTCCTGAAAATATTCGAATACCTCAAAGACAAGGCTCCGGAATTCGCGGAAGCCGCGGAGCGTAATGCAGCGGAAGTGGAGCGCCGGCTCCTCGAGGAGAGGGAACAGTTTAGGGAGGGACTCCGCAACCGCGGCGGATCGCTGGCCAAGATCAGAAACGAGGAGGAGAAGTTTCTCGCCACGGAAACCCTGAGGCGACAGGACCTGCTCAACCAGTTTGCCATCTCTTTCTCCATCGACCTCCTGATCAACCACGAAGACCGGGAGATGCGCGAGATAGCCAATTCTCTGGTGGCCGAACGCCACACTCTGAGCGCAATCTATTCCAATGCCGGCGGGGAGACCCTTGCTGAGGAAGACAAGCTGGCCGAACTCGTGCCGCGTGCGCTCTCCGAACTCAGGGCCGAGATCCTCAACAGAAAGGTGCAGGAGCTCCAAGCACAGGTGGTGAAAGCCATCGAAAACGATGACCGTGAACTGCAGCAGCAGCTGATGGCGCGCCTGGCCAAGACCCTCTCCATGCGTTCCGAAATTGCTGAAAATCTCGGTGAAAGAATCATCTCTCCAAGATAAGACCACATTCCAACAATGGACAATATTCTTGAAATAGAAAATCTGCGCAAGGATTTTGCATCTACCCGGGCGCTCGACGGCGTCTCGTTCAATGTGCGCAGGGGCTCAATCTGCGGTCTGCTCGGCCCGAACGGGGCCGGAAAGACCACCCTTCTGCGCATCGTCAACTCCATCCTCGCGGCCGATGGAGGCTCCGTGAAAATCAACGGTGCGGAGGTGTCGCTTGCCACTACCAAGTTTTTCGGCTATATGCCCGAGGAACGGGGTCTTTACGACAAGATGCGCGTCGAGGACCAGATTATGTTTTTCGGCCGGCTTAAAGGAGGAGACCCCAAGCGGCTCCGCGCGGTGATGGACGACTATCTGGCCCTTTTCAACCTCTCGGCCGACAAGCGGAGACGCATCAAGGAACTCTCAAAGGGCAACCAGCAGAAGGTGCAGATTATCGCCACTATCGTTCACGAACCGGAACTCGTGATCCTCGACGAACCCTTCAGCGGGTTTGACCCCATCAACGGAGCGATCCTCCAGGAACTTATAAGCCGCCTCCATGCGGCAGGAACCACCGTGATGCTCTCCTCGCACAATATGAACGCCATCGAGGAAATATGCGACGATATAGCGCTCGTAAACAAAGGCCACCTGCTTGTCAACGACTCTATATCCAACATAAAGGATGCACATAAAGACGACAGCCTGATCCTCACAACAGCCTCCCCTCTAACCGTTGAGGCATTTCTGGGCAACGGGGTGGTTTCGGAGATTACCCCCATCGCACCTCACGGACGCAGGAAAGGGTATTCCTATAAGATACGGCGCGGCGAGGGCAAAAGGAATTTCGATATTCTCGACCTTGCCTCATTCCAGAGCGAGATACTCCATTTCGAGGAGGCTCTCCCCTCTCTTACCGACATCTTTATCAAATATACCCTCCCGCAGGAGGGCAAAACAGCCTGAGCCATGTCGAAACTTCAGATTATCATTGCCAACGAGGTAAAAAACGATGTGATGGCGAAATCTTTCTGGATCGCCACATTTGTCGTCCCCATCGTTATACTGGCGTTCGGAATTTTCGCCGGCTTCATGATGCAGGATGCCAACACCTTTATGTCGGCCACCAACGGCATGAACGCCGGGCCGGACCCGGAGGAAATGACGGCCCTGAAGGCGTTGGGTATGATGCTCGGCATCTTCCCGGTGATGTTCCTGATGATGTATGGCACGATGGTGTTCAACAAGGTGAAGACGGAGAAGTGCAACCGCATAGTTGAAATCCTTGCCACCTGCGTAGAGGGGCGCACCATGATGATGGCCAAGATAATCGCCGTAGGCATCGTGGGTCTCTTCCAGCTGGCTCTCTGGATGGTGCTGATCATCGTCTTCGGTGTGTTTTTCATCCTTGTGACGGGTGTGGGGATTCCATGGGACGTCTTCTTCAACCGCGACCTCTGGCTGGCCTTCATGTGGGCCTTCCTCTATTTTATCGGCGGCTACGTTTTCTACGCCTCCCTTTATGCCGCCGTGGGAGCCATGACCGACAAGAATAATGAAAACCAAGGCTACATCACGCTTCTCACCCTGGGCATCCTGGCTTCCTTCTATATAGGTGAATATGCCGTAGACCATGCTTCCGGTGCCTTTATCATTGCATGCAGCTTTATCCCCTTCACGTCTTCGACGGTGCTGACGGTGACGTCGGCCGCCAAGGAGGCGCCGCTGTGGCTGAGTCTTACAGGGCTTGCCGCCCTATATATTTTCGCTCTCCTCTCGGTGAGCCTGGCAGGGAAGATCTATACCTCCTCTCTGCTGCTTAAGGGGAAGAAACTCTCTCCGCGCGATCTTGTAACCTTTATGAAGTCCAAATGAATTTCTCAGAATATTTTCCAAGGCTCTCCCCTCTGCAGCTCCAACAGCTCGAGACCCTGAATGCCACCATCTCCGACTGGAACGGAAAGATCAATGTGATAAGCCGCCAGGATATCGACAATATCGATGTGCACCATATCCTGCATTCTCTGGCTATCGCCAAGTTTATCGATTTCACCCCGGGGTCGGTGGTGATCGATCTGGGTACAGGAGGTGGATTTCCGGGGCTGCCCCTGGCTATCCTCTTCCCCGAGGTGCATTTCCATCTTGTAGACCGTGTAGGGAAGAAGCTGAAGGTGGCCGAGGAGGCGGCCAAAGCCTGCGGGCTGCAGAACGTCAGCTTCCAGCATGGCGATTTCGGCGAGTGTAAGGTGCAGGCCGATTTCGTGGTGAGCAGGGCAGTGATGCCCCAGCCCGACCTGGTGAAACTCGTCAGGAAAAACATCTCGAAGACAAACAGGAATGCCGTGCCAAACGGACTGATCTCGCTCAAGGGGGGCGACCTCCATGCCGAGCTCCGGGCCGTAGGCCGGGAGTCGGAGGTTATACCTCTGGAGTCTTTTTTCAACCTTCCCTTCTTCAAAACCAAAAAATTAGTATACACTCCCATATGAAAGTAGCAATCTTCAATCTTCTTCTTTTCGGCGTCAACTGCTATGTGGTCTACGATCCGGAGGCCCGTGAGGCCGCCATCGTGGATCCCGGTATCGTAGACGACCGAGAACTCGAGGCTATCGACGAATTCCTCCGCAAACACTCGCTTAAGGTGGTGGCGGTGATCAATACCCATCTGCATATCGACCATGCCATCGCCAACCAGCGCCTGGCTGAAAAGTACAATGTGCCGGTTCTGGCCCATCCCGACGATGCTTTCCTCGGCGACAACATGAAGTCGCAGGCCGCTGAGTTCGGTCTGCCGTTTAAAGTGGAGTCGGCAGGGGTGTCGCACGAACTCTCCGACGGGGAGAAGATCCGGATAGGCAACGGGACACTTGAGGTGATCCACGTGCCGGGCCATTCACCGGGCGGCATCGCGCTCTACGATCCGGCCGACGGTTTTCTTATCTCGGGCGATACGCTCTTTGAGGGCAGCATCGGCCGATCCGACCTTCCCGGCGGCAACCTGGCTCGCCTCCTGGAGTCGATCAAGAAGCGTCTATATTCCCTCCCGGACGATACTGTGGTATATCCCGGCCATGGCGAACCTACCACCATAGGCCGAGAGAAACAGTTCAACCAGTTCGTAAGAGGCTGACCTCCACCAACCCCAAAACCGCACTATTTGATAAAGATGGCCCGTAAGAAGAAACCGCTCCCTCTGCTCGAGAATGTCAGGATTGAAAGCTTTGCTGCCGAAGGGAAGACCGTAACCCGGGTATTCCTCAAACCTACTGACGAGACCCCCATCGTGCTTTTTGTGCCCTTTGCCGTGCCCGGAGACCTGGCCGACGTGCAGGTGACACGCAAGAAGCATTCCTATGCCGAGGGCAAGATTGTGAGACTCATAGAAGCCTCTCCCCTGCGCGTGGAGCCGCGATGCACCCATTTCGGGGTCTGCGGCGGCTGCAAGTGGCAGGATATGGCCTACAAGGCGCAGACTAAAGCCAAACAGCAACAGGTGGAGGACGCCCTGCGCCGCATCGGCAAGGTAGAAATTCCTCCCCTAATGCCTATTGTCGGGGCCGACAACTGCTGGGAATACCGCAACAAGATGGAATACACGTTTTCCAATAAGAAGTGGCGCACTTGGGAGGAACTCAGTTCGGGCGACGAGTTCGCGGACTCTTCGGACGCCTTGGGGTTTCATATCGGCGGCTCGTTTGACAAGGTGTTGCAGATAGACCGCTGCTGGCTCCAGGCAGACATTGGCAACCGTATCCGCAATTTCATCTATGACTACGCTCGCAGCAAGCAACTCGCTTTCTACGACATCAGGAACAATGTGGGGCTACTGCGCAATCTGATGATACGAAATACCTCGACCGGCGAGGTGATGCTGATTGTCGTCTTCGGCGAAGACTCCCCCGAAATCCCTCTGCTGCTCGAGGCAGTGGGAAAGGAGTTTCCGGAAATCACGTCGCTGGGATATATCATCAACCTAAAACTCAACGACTCGATTGCCGACCAGGAAGTAATCATCGTGCGGGACAACGACTACATCACCGAGGAGATGGAGGGACTGAGGTTCCGCATCAACCCGAAGTCTTTCTACCAGACCAATTCTGCCCAGGCCTACCGTCTCTATTCCGTGGCCAGGGAATTCGCGGGACTCGACAAGCCCCTTCCCGCAGAGCTGAAACCCGTGGTCTACGACCTCTACACCGGAGCCGGCACCATTGCAAACTTCGTGGCGCGCAACGCCCGTAAGGTCGTAGGCGTGGAGTATGTGGAGGAGGCTATTGTAGACGCACGCCTCAACTCGGCCCTTAACGGCATTGACAACACGGTGTTCTATGCCGGCGATATGAAAGACGTGCTGACCCCTGACTTTATCGCCGCCAACGGTCTGCCCGACATAATGATTATCGACCCTCCACGGGCCGGTATGCACCCCGACGTGGTCAACGTGATCCTGGAGGCTGCTCCTAAAGTGCTCGTCTACGTGAGCTGCAACCCCGCCACCCAGGCTCGCGACCTACAACTGCTCTCACCGAAATATCGAGTCACCGCCGTGCGACCCGTCGATATGTTTCCCCATACGCAGCATGTCGAAAATGTGGTGAGACTGGAGTTGATTTGACCTGCCTTCAATGCGGCTCAATGACAGGTCTTGGAGACGGCCCAACGATTGATTCCGAGGATGGCCTTAATTGTTAAAGAAGTTTAAATCGATTTTCCGTTTTAAACTATTTGGAACTTTCTACGTCAAAATAGCAAAAGGAAAAACAAACAATTTAAACGCTATCAACATGAGAAAGAAAGTATTAGGCCTCGTTATGGCTGCCCTCGCAATTAGCACTATTGGCGCATTCGCCCAGTCGCAACCTCAGGCTAAGGCTCAACAGGAACAGACTGCAGACTGCTGCAAAAAGGATAAGAAAGACCACAAGAAGGGCCATAAGAAGTCCGGCAAGAAAGACCGCGTTTCTCCCTTCAACGGCATCCAGCTCACTGCCGAACAGCAGCAGAAAATCGACCAGCTGAAAGCCGACCGTAAGACCCGCAAGGAAGCTGCCAAGGCTCAAGACCGCCAGAACTATCAGGATGCACTCGCCCAGATCCTGACTCCCGAACAGTTCCAGCAGTATAAAGACAATTGCGCAAAAATCGCGAAAGGGAAGCGCGCAAAAGCCCACGGCAACGTGAAAAATCATGCGAAAGCCGAGCCCATAGCAAAGGAAATGAAGTAATCCCAACAACCAACTCCAGTATATATAAGGTGTGTCAATTAACTCAGACACGCCTTTTTTCATATCCTGCCTTCTACTTTATCCGGGCTCTCCGGCTCCTTCTTTATATACTACCCCGGTTCCTTCTTTATATACTACCCGGGCGCCTGCCAACGTTTATTTCTTATATGAAAGCTTTTCCCGCTAAAGTTTCAGTTGCTCTTACCGCCATAGCGCTTCCGCTTGCGGCCAAGGCCGACTCTGTGGCCTCCGTTGAGGGCAGCTCGATGAAGGTTATCGAGGTGAAACCCGAGGCCTCTACCGGTCTCAATAATATATTTGTGGTGTTCGACACCCGGGGGTGCACCCTCCGGTTTGCCGCCTCTAACGGTTATTCGGCTCGTCTCTACCGCTACAGCAACCTTGGGGGCGGCTATGCCGAGGAGATTACAGATGCCGACCGCGACGCCACGTCTGTGGCCGTAGCTCTTGCGGACCGGGATATGGGCTACATCCTCGAAGACGGTTCCTCCCGCTATTATTGCTGGGTGACCGACTATGCGCTTCATCTCATGTCGCTCCGCAGCGTGGTCCCTTCCGACCTTCCCGACTGCAGCTACTCAGTGCTCGATATCGACGGCTCAGCCGAACCCATCACCTATTACACCATCAATGGTCAGCCGCGAACCCTAAGCCGCGAAATCTACGTGGACTACGTCACTCAGGAGTTTGATGCCAAGGCGGAAGATTTTGCAGACACACCCGTCAGAAAGGTCTATGAGAGTCTCGGAACGGTGATTTCCATCTCTCCCCCCGCCTATACCTCAACCTATTTCGAGGTCTCCGGCGACCGATTCCTGAGGGAATGGGGTAAGGAAATATCATATCAGACGGGACTTGTGGAACCCACCGCAGTGGAATGCTCCACTAAAGCCCATCAAGACGAATATGAGGGCGAAGAGGGCTCCAATGTGATGAAAGGCGACTCCAACGGGCTCGGAGGCAGCGCTCCGGCCGACATTTCTTTCTACGCCTACGTAACTGAGGGGGTGCTCCATTATGAATGGCAGATGTCACGCTCCCAGGATTTTGAAAATCCGGAATACCGGTTTTATCAGAAAGACCTTGACTATACATTCACCGAAGAGGGGAAATACTATCTGCGCTTCATCGGCAGTAATGCCGACGGCTCCTGCGAGGCCTTCAGTGAGGTATACGAGGTCTCTATCGGAGCATCGGCTCTCGAATGCCCCAATGCCTTCTCCCCTAACGGCGACGGCGTAAACGACGTGTGGAAGGTGAGCTACCGCTCGCTTATAGAATTCCACTGCGAGATCTTTAACCGGAACGGCCAGAAGATATATGGTTTCGACGCTCCCTCCGACGGCTGGGACGGCACATGGCACGGCAAGACCGTACGGCCCGGCGTCTACTATTACGTGGTTACGGCCGTTGGTGCCGACGGCGAGAAGTATAAGAAGAGCGGGGATATCAATATCATCAATTCCGTCAGATACGGCACTTCCGCTCCCTCAGAGTCTCCTCTCGACGAGTAAGACCATATCCGGATTCTGTTCGAAGGGTCAGAGAAGCTATTTCTTTAGACGCGGCGTGTAGGGCTCGATGTGGGTTGAGGCGTGTATCACCAAGTCGGTCACGGCGTGGCACATGTTGTGCTCGGCGGCGGTGGCGATGTCGTGAGCCTCTTTCACACTGATGTCAGCGTCAACCTTTATCCGGACCTCCACGTATCCCTCAAAACCGCTCTTGAAAGTGCGGAAGGCCGTGTATCCCCTCACTCCCGGGGTGTTTTTCAAGGCGTGGATTATGGCCCTCCTTTTATCTTTCGGAAGCGAAGCCCCGAGCATCTCTCCCAAGGCCGGCCTGGCCATCTGAAGCCCAACCACCACGATGAATATTCCCACCACGATGGCCGCTATGGGGTCAAGGATCCTCCACCTCTCGCCGAAAAACATAGAGCCGCCGACGCCAACGAGTGTGGCCAACGAGGAGAAGGAGTCGCTACGGTGGTGCCACGCGTTGGCCACCACGGCCTCACTCTTTATCCTCTCGCCGGCGCGGCGTGTGTAGTGGTAAAGCCATTCCTTCACCACGATCGAGAAGAGGATGATACCCAGAGCAACCCACCCCGGACGCGGGATCTCGCCCCCTTTCAGGAAGTCGATGATATTCACTGTACCCTCATACAATATTCCCAGAGCCACGAGGATCAATACTACCGAAAGTATCAGCGTCGCCAATGCCTCAAAACGCCCGTGGCCAAACTGATATTTTGCGTCAGGTTTCTTTCTGGAAATCCCCACCATCATGATTATGATGATGTCGCTGAAGAAGTCGGAGAAGGAGTGGATGCCGTCGGCCACCAGAGCGGAACTCCGACTGAAGATACCGCCCAGCACCTTTGCTACACCCAGAAACGCGTTCCACCAGAATCCAACCCACGTAACGTGGCGCGCTACAGCAACGGTCTGATCGCCCGTGAGGCGACCCTTATCCTTACCTTCTCTTTTCATGCTGTCTGCGGTTTTCCTGGTGGTCATCTTTCAATCTGCAAAATTACGCATTTTTCTCTTCCTTTTTATCTTTAAAGAGCTTTTTTGATAGAGATTCAAATTTTTTTTGTAATTTTGAATGCGGAAACCCATCACGGGTTTACATTATCCTTATAGCTTAAAAATAACTGTAACCATAAACATCAAACTCTATGAAAGACCTTAAAGGCACCAAGACTGAGGAAAACCTCAGAAAAGCAATGGCAGGTGAGAGCCTCGCTTTCACTCAGTACTCTTTCTATGCAAAGCAGGCTAACAAAGACGGCTACAAGCAGATTCAGCAGATCTTCGAGGAAACCGCAAGCAACGAGAAGGCTCACGCCAAGATCTGGTTCAAGCAGCTCCACGGCGGTAGCGTACCCCACACGCTGCAGAACCTCCAGGCAGCAGCTGCCGGTGAATATTACGAATGGAACGACATGTATGTAGGTTTCGCCAAGGAAGCCGAAGAGGAAGGCTTCACCGACATCGCACGTCTCTTCCGCCTCGTAGGCGACATCGAGAAAGAACATGAGGCACGCTACAATAAGCTTATCGCCAACATCAACGAAGGTATCGTCTTCAAACGCGACGAGGACGTTGTATGGCAGTGCCAGGAATGTGGCCACCTCCACGTCGGTAAGGAAGCTCCCCTTGTTTGCCCCGTCTGCAAACACCCGCAGGGTTACTTCGAAATCCTCGCCAAAAACTATTGATCATTTCCCCCCTCAATAAAAAAGCCCCGTTAATCGGGGCTTTTTTATTGAGGGAAAAACGTTTCGAACGTCGAGTCTTCGTAATAAACCGTTATGTGGGCCACTTTTCGCGGATTTTTCTTTATCCTTTCTATTTGGGTTTGCAGTTCCTTTATTCTATTTTGTAACTTTTCTATCTGCATTTCAGCGTCTTGACTTAGGTTTGCAACCCCGTTAAGGCCGTTTTCTTTCGAAAATCCGGAACGTTGCTGTCCATCACCCGGAAAAAATATTTTTTTGGATTCTGGAGCCCCTTCAATTTCACCTCCAATCAACTCATCATCGAAAATCGTACCCGTTTTCTGTACCCTGTTCTCACCAATCTCCCGCCTCTCATTCTCCATCGGCCCCTCACCAAAGAGCAACCATACTATCGAGAGCTCCGGAAACATATTGTGGATCTGACCCACCATGATGTCGCTAATCTTCTTGTTGCGACCGGTAAGCAACTGGCTCAACGAGGGGCGGGGGATTCCGCACATATCAGCAAACTGCGAATACGACAAACCCTTCTTCTCGATGAAGGTCTTGAGTCTTACTGCTACATTCGAGTCACTCATCGCTGTTTGCAATTCTAATTAACAAAAATCAGTTCCATTTTACGAATGTGCAAATTTAAATATTATTTTTTAAATTACCAAATATAAATTCTATTTGCTTAATTCCAGTTTGTAATTCGCATTTTATTCTATTCCTTTCTGTTTACAATAGCAACGGAATTCAAGCTCCATTCCTATATAACCCCTCTCCATATTGTAGTTGCTCTCAATAAGTTGGTATAGGCACGATCCGAATCCTTTTAAGGGCACCTTCCAATCCACCCATTTAATTAAACTGAAACTTTAATTTAACCATTTAAAATACTATTAATCTGCATTATGTATTATTTCTTAAATTTTGTTAATTAGAATTTTAAACTTTTAGAACCGGTTGCATTTATAAATTTGCGGACTATTTAGAAACCAAAACTTCGGCGAAGCCGTCATACGAAATTGTCATTTCAAAACGCAAAAATACATTTTGCAAATTCAAATTTGTAAAAATTTACTTTTCTTATCAAATTCTCCATTTTATTTTGTAAACTATTTTTTGTCACTTCTCCCCTACTGTTTTCTTCCGGATTTTTCTATTCATTTTTGAGACACCCACAAAAAAATAAAATCGAAGAAATCCACAACCACTGCTCAAGAGGATCCAAAAATTATTTTGCGGCGTTGTTAAAGTCTCGCATCATTGACATGCTCTTATGAGTAAGGCATTTTTGCTCCTCAAAACCGCCTCTGTCTTGCCAATATCACATAAGCGCCACAAATTTTGGATTCTCAGCCCCTTTAATTTCCTCATTTTTACTCCTAATCCCCTATCCTATTTGAACTTATATTATTACCAACACTCCACTCTCCGCTTCTCAAATAGCGTTTTTACATAAAAGTTAAGGGTTCTGTCGTCAAAATCGACCGAACCCTTAACTTTTTATTTTCCCGACAGGGGGTAATTCCTACTTATCTTCCGGGATGGCGAAGTCGCGCTCATCCTCTTTCCGATGTTCGCGCCTTACCTCTCCTCCATTGTCAGTCTTCTTGTATTTCGTGATGAAGTAGAATACGAAGAGCAATATCAGTAATGCTCCTATCACGATCATTGAAATAGCAAATGCACTCATAGTATTATATTTTTAAGGTTTATATTCTTATAGCGGGCTTCTCTGACTTATTAACTATATAACAACCCTCCCTCCTATATTGTTAGATAACCACTTTCCTTTTTGGTACGGCCTACTCCAGCAACAACGAGGCGGTAAGCGTCAGCTCCGGCAACTCCAGGATTCTCTCCAACGCGTCTGCCTGACTTCCCACACCCACGGGACGGCGCAGAATCAGTTTCTGGAGTTCCGCGTCGCTATACTGTCCGGTCTCTGCCGTTGTCCATCCCAGTTTGTCCAACAGCCCCCTCACGTCGAGCAGTCTCACCATACCCAACGGCCATGCGTTGCGCCAACTGCCGTATGGCTCCTCCACATACGCCATGTCTTCATACTCGGCGTTCCTGGAATTACTGACGGCATAGAAAGGACTCCAAAGCTGCTTCTCGCCCTCCTTTACAACATCTTCCAAGTCTCTTATCCAAAGTATGTTGCTCCTGCTCTCTCCCTCTATCCGTGCCAGGATCTCCTGCGCGGTCTCCTTCGTATCGGCAATGAGCTGCCTGATCTTGAGTCCCTCGCGCTCGTCTTTCTCCACGAATGCCACTCCCTTTATGTCGCCATTCTCTTTTCCGGCTATGATATCTCCTCCGGAGAGCCGGAATTCTTGCATCACAACCTCCCAGTCTTTTTGAGTATGCACCATTCCAAAAGTGCTTTTTTCTGCTGTCTCCCGGGCCTGTTTTCCGGTCAGATAGCCGATAAGCTCGGCATTGCCTACGCCTCTATCGAGCCGTATCCTCACCTCTTTCCGGTCGAATACATGCCCTTTTACGTAGTGTTCGCTTATCTTGTAGAAGCTGTCGGTATAACCACGGTCGAGATAATATTGCCGCATCCCTTCGTCGGCCGGGATGAGAAACGTGAAGTCGTAACCCTCCTCGTGCGCCTTACGGTTTGCAGACTCGATCAAGGTGCTCATTATGCCCTTCCTGCGCCATTCCCGGCATGTAGCCAGACCGCACAGGTAGAGCCCTTTTATGGTCTGTCCCAGGCCGTTTCTGAATTCATACGGCACTCCTAGCATCGCGGCCACCAACTCTCCATCCTCCTCGTGATATTCCACACGGGCAGGGGTGAAATAGTTGTCGAACACCAACGATACATATGCCGGAGAGTCTCCGAAAGTTTCCTTCCAAAGACTCTCCATCTCCTGTTTCAGTCTTCCTTCTTCCATACCTTTCTAACAATACGGAAGTAAGTTTTGTTTCACTTCAGCCTCAGGAAGGAGTATCCGAACCGTTCGGCCGCCGCCTTCTCAAGTTCCTCCCTGAATTGTGGTGCAGCCACCGAAATGAGCAGTTTGGCACGCTGGGCCAGATCCTTGCCACGAAGGTCGACACAACCATATTCTGTCACTATGTAGTTGGCCTGGAATCTGGTAGTTACCACTCCTGCGCCGGGGGTAAGGGTAGGCACTATTTTGTTTACGCCTTTGTTGGTTGTGGAGAGCATCGCGATGAAAGACCGCCCCCCTTCACTCCGGGATGATCCGTAAACGAAGTCATGCTGACCGCCAACACTGGAGAAAATGTATGTGCCTATCGAGTCGGCGCAAATCTGACCCGTGAGGTCAATCTGCAATGCGGAGTTTATCGACATGACTTTCGGATTCTGACCTATTATGAACGGATTGTTTGTATAGGCCACATCCTTAAAAATCATCTCCTTGTTATGATCCATATGGCTGTAAAGCTCGCGCGAACCTATGGCAAGGGCAGCCACGGATACACCGGGGTATACTTTCTTCCGGCTATTGTCTATGATACCGCTCTCAAGCAGGGGCAGCACGCCGTCTGTCATAGCCTCCGTATGGAGTCCGAGATGCTTATGATCGGTCAATGAGCCCAACACGGCATTGGGAATGCCTCCGACGCCTATCTGCAATGTGGCACCATCCGGTATCCTCTCCGCTATGGCCTTTCCTATGGCGCTTTCCTCCGGAGTAGGCGTGGCTGTAGGGACCTCCACCAAAGGTTCGTCGACCCATACGCAGGCGTTAAGTTTGCTCATATGGACCGTGGAGTCGCCATACGTAAAAGGCATGTTAGGGTTGATCTGCGCTATAATTCGGTCGGCACATTCTACCGCTGAGGTGGCGATGTCGCCCGATACGCCGAAACTTACCAGACCCTCCTCGTTGGGCACGGAGCAGTTGAGCAAGACCACGTCTACCCTGCATGTTCCGTCGCGTATAAGCTCCGGCACTTCCCCGAGAAACCTCGGTATAAGGGAACCGTAGCCTTCGTTGATATATTTCCTTACGGAGTTGTTGGTGAAGAATGACTCCACCCGGAAGATGTCTTTATAGATTGGATTGCAATAGGGAGCGGGACGTTTTGTGATCCCGAACCCGGAATAAACGGTTACGTCTCTCAGCTCATCGGCCCTTGCAACCATAGCGTCCAACAACGTTTCGGGAGTGGATGTAGAACCCTGCACGTATATATGGTCGCCGCTCTCTATCAACCGAACGGCCTCTTCCGCACTGACAAATTTAAGGTCTGGCTTCATCCTCTTCTATCTTTATGTTCACGGTCGAATTTCCTAAGTCTCTCCGCAAGCAGGTCAAAGTGTTCGCTGTCTGATATGGTGGAGATTGTGATTCTCACACCCTCCTGTTTGCTGCCGGTGCTTTCCAACGATATGGCAGCCACTCCGTGTCGGAGCAGCTCTTTCTGGAGTTCTTCGCCCGTCATATCACCGTATTTTGCCGTGAGGAAGAAGCCGTCGGCTATCGGTTCGTCACCGTCAAGCTGATATACCAATTCAAACCCGTTGTCGGCCAACAGTTTTTTCATAAGGGCCGCCCTTCTTCCATATTCACTGCAGTGTTCCACATAGTTGAGCTCACCGTCTGCGGCCTTCTCAAGCATCTTTGCCAAACCGTATTGTGCCGAATGGGTCGTTCCGGTCGATGCGCAATAGAGCACTCCGAATATATAGGCGTCACCAAACTGAGGCATTTCGTAAAACTTCTCAAACACCTCGTAATGACGGTGGTACACACTGTTGCTCATGCAGACTATAGCTATCCTCTGCCCCGCATAACTGAATATTTTGGAGGCGGATATCAGCAGAATGAAGTTGTCGGTATACTTTCCTACGGTGGAGATATAAGGCGGCTGGTAGGGATGGCCGAAGTCTTTGCGGAAGTCCATACCCATATATGCAAGGTCTTCCATCACTATGACATCATATTTCGTTGCCAGACGACCTATGATCTCGAGTTCTTCGTCCGTAAGGTTGGTCCAAGCCGGATTGTTGGGATTGCTGTAGAGCATGGCCGTAACTCTCCCGCTGCTGAAGTATTCCTCAAGCTTGGCTTCGAGTTTCTTTCCTCTGTAATTATAGATGTCGAATCCCTCGAGATTCATACCCAGCAGTTTTGCCTGATGTCTCTGTGCCGGGAATCCGGGATAAAGCATCAGAAGGGTATCCCTTTCGGGCAACCGTTGTTTCAGGAGGAGCATCAGCGTGAAACTGGCCTGCATAGACCCCACAGTGGGCACTATTCCCTCCGGGTCAATGTCAATGTCGAGGAAGGCTTTCACAAATCTTGCCCCGTTTTCTTTCAGCGGTCGGATTCCCGCAATGTTGGGATACTGACTCGGCACACCCTTGCGCAATGCCTCAATCTCGGCCTCTATGCCTATCTGTTCGGGAGGCAGGCCCGGATTGCCGAGCTCGAGATGAATAATCTCCTCTCCGGCTTTTTCCTGCAGCTCCCCGGCAACGGCGCTTATCTGCCTTATGGTAGCTGTCGTGATGTCAGGTATCTCAAATTTCTCAAGCGTGTTTTCGAGTATTTCTCTATCTAAGGGAAACATTATTATTCGGTATTAGCTGGTTTAGCTTGGTTTTTAATTGATGTTTATCTTATTCTTCCTTCCGGAGCAAAGTCTATTTCTTAGAAATCTCCCTGGCTTTCGCAAGTCCGGCCCTGAAGGCCTTGAGATTGCTTTCTACTACAGCCTCTCCTTTGCTGCTGAAAATCTGACGGATGCCGGCTTCGATTTTATCTTCAGGTATTCCTATGAACGGTGTCGCGGCACCAAGCAACACCATGTTGCTTGCACGCGGAGTGGCCACCTCCTTGGCCACCGCATCCATATCAAATGCCACAACGTTGCCGTTGTTCATCAGCTCGCTGTCTATTTCTGTCAACTCGGGATAGTCGGGGATGTTGACGAAAGGTGTAGTGTTTGTCACTATCCATCCCTCCGGCGCCAGATAGGGAACATACCTGAGAGCCTCCATGGGCTCCAGACTTATTATTATGTCCGCTCCTCCCGTAGGAATCAGGTCGCTCGAAACGGGCGTGCTGCTTATCCTCAGATTGCTCTGAACATCGCCACCGCGCTGCGACATTCCGTGCACTTCAGCCTGCTTCAGGTAAAGGTTATCTGAAAGCGCTGCGGATCCTATCACTGTGGCTATCGACAGGATGCCCTGTCCGCCTACTCCGGCCAATATTATGTCTGTCTTCATGATATCTTTTTTATGGTAATTTATCCTGCAATCAACTTTTCTTCCTTCTTGCCGTCTGGATACATTCCCTGCGGCTTATTATCACTGAGAGTCCTTTATGCTCTATTTCCTCACGAAACAGCTTTTTCATCTCCTCCACGTTGCGGGGAAGCGACTCTATCGTTCTTACATGGTCTTTCGGAGCTCCGAGACCGATACATATGTCTTCGAGCTTGCCTGTTCCCTGGCTGTCCTGTCCACCGGTCATGCCCGTGGTGAGGTTGTCGGATATGATCACGGTGATATTGCTGTCTTCGTTGATCGCATCAAGAAGACCCGTCATTCCGGAATGGGTGAAGGTAGAGTCGCCGATTATTGCAACGGCCGGGAACTGGCCGGCGTCGGCAGCTCCTTTCGCCATGGTAATCGAGGCGCCCATATCCACGCAGGTGTCTATGGCATTGAAGGGCGACAGGAATCCGAGGGTGTAGCAGCCGATGTCGCCGAATACCTTGGGAGCGGCATACTCTTCCAATACTCCGTTGAGCGCGGCATACACGTCGCGGTGGCCGCAACCCTGGCAGAGTGCCGGAGGCCTGGGCTTCGTAATCTGCGAGGCTGCCCTTATCTCCCGCTTTTCTCTGACGGGATTCTCTATGCCTTTCTCCTCACAGATGCATGCGAATGCTTCCCTTACTATGTCGGGATTCAGCTCTCCGCTCATAGGGAGCTGCCCGCTGAGCTTGCCGTAAATTTTTCCGTTCCTGTCGAGCTTGCCTCTCAACTGACGCTCTATGAAGGGCTGACCCTCCTCAACCACGATAATGCTGTCACACTCGTCGAAGAGTTTTTCTATCTTTTTCCCCGGAAGAGGATATTGGGATATCTTTAACAAACTGAAGGGCACGTCGCCTCCAAAGGCTTCTTTCACATAGTTGTAGGCGATGCCGTTCGTTATTATACCCACTCTTTTGTCTTTTCCCTCCTTATATATATTATAAGAAGAGGTCTCGGCCGCCTTTTCGAACTCGACATAATCCTTGAGCAATTTTTTATACCGCTCTCTCGAGACTCCAGGCATCAACACCCATTGTCTGGGTTCAGCGGGGTAGTGCAGCTCGTTTTCGGCTTTCGGTTCCGTCTCGGTCTCCACCACCGCTCTTGAGTGACTCAGCCTGGTTACAAAGCGAAGCAATACCGGGATCCGATATTTCTCTGAGAGCTCAAAGCCGTAATCCGCCATGTCATATGCCTCCTGCTGGTCTGACGGCTCGAGCACCGGGAGCAGCGCGAATTCACCGTAAAACCGTGAGTCCTGTTCGTTTTGTGAGGAGTGCATCGAAGGATCGTCGGCCGCAACCACAATCAGGCCGCCGTTGGCTCCCGTCATGCCGGAGTTGACAAAGGGGTCGGCTGCCACGTTCATTCCGACGTGTTTCATACAGGCTATGGACCGCTTGCCACAATACGACATTCCTAAGGCTTCTTCTACAGCGGTCTTTTCATTGCTGCTCCAATGAGAGTGGATACCGCGTTCACTCGTAAGGGGATGATGCTGGATGAATTCCAAAATCTCTGTGGAGGGCGTACCGGGATAGGCGTATGCTCCCGACATTCCCGCATTTATAGCTCCGAGGGCGAAAGCCTCGTCCCCAAGAAGCAGTTCTTTTCTTTTCATGGTATTTATTCGGTTATGTATTAGTCTAAAGGTCTTCTTGCGCAAAGTTAAAAATTTTTACGTCAATTTCCAAACTCCTATTCATTTTCTATTCATTTTGTCTTTTTATCATATTATTCACCCCCGGTATCGCCGATTATTAATTTTTTTTTATTAATTTAGCGGGTTGTAAAATAAACGTTACCACAAACCTAAAATCTAATTCCATAAAGTCAACAATTAAAACAACTCATTCATGATACGTAAATTCTTATTCTCGGCGGCTTTGCTGCTCGGCGGCGTCTCCGCTTTCGCTGCCCTCCCCTCCGTGATGCTTAAGGATATGGACGGTCGCTCTGTCGACACAGCCGAACTCCAGAACGACGGCAAACCCATGGTGATAAGCTTCTGGGCCACATGGTGCAAGCCCTGCATCCGCGAACTCAATGCCGTGAAGGATGTATACCCCGACTGGCAAGACGAGACGGGCGTGAAGGTTATAGCCGTGAGCATCGACCAGGCTCAGGATGCCCAGAAGGTGAAACCCATCGTTTCCCGTATGGGTTGGGAATATGACGTGCTGCTCGACCCCAACAGCGAGTTTAAGCGCCAGATGGGCGTAAGCGATCCTCCCCACGTGTTTGTAGTGGACGGCAACGGCAACGTTGTCTGGAACCACCAGGGCTACGTAGACGGTGGGGAAGAGGAAATCCTGGAGGCAGTGAAAAAGGCGTTAGGCGAGTAATCCCCATGAAGTGTCTACGCTTGGCGACCCCCGTCGTCGCCGCATTGGCCTCTCTCTCCCTCCCAGCTTTCTCTCAAGAAGTCAAGTCAGATTCCGTGGCGGCCGTCAAAACGGTCGCTACGGAAGATATTTATGGTTCCTCTCCGGCCAATGCCCCGGCCTACAAACCCCCTACGTGGTGGCAGCAGATCAGGGTGAACGGTGCCGTGCAGACGGAATTCCATTTCCCGGTCCACGACAACCTTACGGCCGGCGAGGGATATGCCGATAAGAAGGTGCTCAACAACACCTATTTCGACCTTACCGTCAGCGCTCCCTACATCTCGCTGGGTGGCCGCTTCGAGTTCGCCAAGTGGCCGCTTCCGGCTTTCTATAAGACTCCCGGCTATGCCGGCTGGGGCGTGCCCTATTTCTGGGCCACGGGCAAGTACAAGTGGATGCAGCTCACGGGCGGCGATTTCTACGAGCAGTTCGGCTCCGGACTTATCCTCCGTGCCTACAATGAGCGCAACATGGGTATCGACAACTCTATCCGGGGCGGCCGACTGAAGCTTAACCCCGTGTCGGGTCTCTACCTTACCGCTCTGGGTGGTGTGCAACGCTACTACTGGGCCCACAACCCCGCCGCGATTTGGGGTGCCGATGCGGAATGGAGCATCGACGAGACCTTCTCGAAACACTTCAGCTATGATTATGGCGTGAATGTGGGCTTCTCCTATGTGGGCAAACATCAGGGCCAGACACTCAAGTATGTATTTGACAATGATGAGTTCTACCGCCTCTTCTTCCCGGAGACGGTTGCGGCCTTCGACTATCGTACCAAACTGCGTCTGCACGATTTCAATGTGTTGGCCGAAGGTGCCTACAAGTCGGAAGACCCCTGCGCCTATAACAATTTCACATACGGTAAGGGTCACACCGAACTCCTCTCCGTAACTTATGCGAAGAAGGGCACCTCGGGTTTCATACAGGCCAAACGCAGCCAGAATATGCGTTTCCTCTCCGACCGTATGCAAAACGACCTCCAGGGCAACGGCAACATCAACCACCTCCCGGCCTTCTCGATGACCCAGACGTATACTCTCGCGGCGCTCTATTCCTACAGCACCCAGTATGACGGCGAATGGGCTTTCCAGGCTGAGGTGGGCCATCTCTTCCCGCGCGGCACAGCCCTTGGCGGCCGCTACGGCACGAACGTGCGCCTCTCCGCAAGCTACATCTCGGGACTCGGCCATATGCCCAACCATGCAGTGGCTTCCGCTCCCGAAGGCTCCAACGGTTTCAAACCGGCCTACTGGAAAATCGGCTCGCTCTTCTATGCCGATGCCAACCTGGAGATCAAGAAGAAACTCACCAAGGATTTCCAACTCACCCTGTTCTACCTTTTTCAGAAGTTTGACCTCCTCGTGCTCCAGGGTCATGGCGGTATGATGACCACCAATACGGCCGTGGTGGAGGGGCAGTGGAAACTGGCTAAGAAAACCCAGCTCCGCTTCGAGCTCCAATACCTGGCCACCAAGGCCGATGAGGGCGACTGGATGGGAGCCCTGGTGGAAGTCTCTTTCGCTCCCCACTGGATGGTGACCCTCAGCGACACCTACAACAACAGCCGTCAGGTAAACGGCCAATGGCTCTCCTCTCGAAAGAATTACTATAAGGCAATGGTCACCTATACCTATAAGGCCAACCGCTTCTCGCTCTCCTATGGCCGCACCCGGAGCGGCTACGACTGCGCCGGTGGCGTCTGCCGACTCGTGCCCGCTACCAACGGTCTTTCACTTACCTACAACTATACCTTCTAATACCATAATTATCATCAACTATCCTTTTACTACATGAGACGTTTCTTCATCTCTTTTTTCTGCCTGACGCTCTGCTCCCTGGCAGCGCTCGCGCAGGAACATGTGAAGTGGGATATCAAGATTGTGGATGATAATACAGATCATCCCGCTATCGTTGCCACAGCCTCTATCGACCCCGGTTACCATATGTATGCCCAGGAGAATCCCCCGGGCGGCGGCAACCCTCTCGTCTTTACGTTCTATGACCTTAAGGGTGCCACCAAAGTAGGCGGTTTCGTCCCCAATAAGAAATATACCAAGGAGTTTGACGATGTGTTTGGCGTAGATGAATATTTCTACGACGGGAAGGTGACGTTTACCCAGAAACTGAAGCCTACAGCCAAAAACTGGAGCCTGACTCTCGATATCAAGGGCCAGGTGTGCGATGAGTCCGGATGCCAGCAGGTGGCTCTCGAACGCGACCTGAAGGGTAAGTTTGACGCTCTGGCCGCCGAAGAAGCAGCTCCTCAGGAGGATACGAAGGCCGACAATATAGCAGAGATGACCGACTCGCTCCAGGCAACGGAGACGCTACTCCCGGCTCCCAACCTCTCCTCTACCCATGCAGACAACTATTGGGATAATGTGGAGGCGGAGTTCAAGGTCTTTTCAGACGACCCCGGTCAGCAGGAACGTTCGCTCTGGTGGATCTTTATCGCCGGCTTTGTAGGCGGTCTGATAGCCCTTGTAACCCCCTGCGTCTGGCCGATGATCCCCATGACTGTATCCTTCTTCCTGAAGCAGAACAAGAACCGCAGGCAGTCTATCGCCAAGGCCGCTACCTACGGAGCCTCCATCATCGTGATCTATGTGGTGCTCGGTCTGGCCGTCACGGCGATTTTCGGGGCCTCGGCGCTCAATGAGCTCTCCACGAGTGCCGTCTTTAATATCATTTTCTTCCTCCTCCTGGTGGTGTTCGCCATCTCTTTCTTCGGAGGTTTCGAGCTCACCCTCCCCGCTTCCTGGACCAATAAGATGGACTCTAAGGTCGACTCCACTACTGGTCTGCTGAGCATCTTCTTTATGGCCTTTACCCTGGCTCTGGTGTCGTTCTCCTGCACGGGTCCCATCATCGGTACGCTTTTGGTTGAGGCGGCATCCACCAGCAATTTCATCTCTCCTGCGGTAGGTATGTTCGGGTTTGCCCTGGCTCTGGCCCTCCCCTTCACCCTCTTTGCGATGTTCCCCACCGTACTTAAGGCTATGCCGAAGAGCGGCGGCTGGATGAATACGGTGAAGGTGGTGCTCGGCTTCCTCGAACTCGCCCTGGCTCTGAAGTTCCTCTCCGTAGCCGACCTTGCCTATGGCTGGCGCATACTTGACCGTGAGGTATTCGTATCGCTCTGGATCGTTATCTTTGCGCTGCTCGGGGTCTACCTTCTCGGCAAACTCCGTTTCCCGCACGATGACAAGGTGGAGAAGACGGGTGTGGCCCGATTCCTTCTGGCCTGCATCTCGTTTGCTTTCGCCGTATATATGCTCCCGGGTCTTTGGGGCGCTCCTCTTAAGGCTATCAGCGCATTCTCGCCGCCGCTCTCAACCCAAGATTTCTCCCTCTATGAGGGAGATGTAGCCGCTCAGGTCGACGATTTCGACGAAGGCCTGCGCATGAGCCGCGAACTCGGCAAGCCCGTGCTTCTCGATTTCTCGGGTTACGGCTGCGTCAACTGCCGTAAAATGGAGGCTGCCGTCTGGACCGACTCGGAAGTGAAGAGCACCATCGACAACGACTATATCCTCGTCACCCTCATGGTCGACGAGAAGAAGGCCCTCCCCGAACCCATCAAGGTTACGGAGAAAGACGGCACCCAGCGTACCCTCCGCACTTATGGCGACAAGTGGAGCTATCTGCAGCGCTCTAAGTTTGGTGCTAACGCCCAGCCTTTCCACGTCCTCGTCGACGGTGAGGGTCACCCGCTGGCAGCTCCCTTCGTATACAAGGAGGATGTCCCGGCCTACCGGGCCTTCCTTAATCAGGGTCTTGAAAATTTCAATAAGAAGAAGTAAAACTTCATCAGACAATTACGGAATTTTATCCGATTCTTATACTGACTTCCTCTTGCGAAAGAGGAAGTTTTTTTGTAACTTTGCCCTGATTTTACCCCCTCGGAGATTGCACATGAACCGCCTTGCATTCCATATCCTTTCATTACTACGGCTTTACGACTCTGTCGCACTGCCGGGTCTTGGAGTGTTCGTGATTCATTACTCCCCGGCTCGTATCTCGGAAGAGCAGGCGCGTTTCCTCCCTCCCCATTTTGCGCTCTCGTTCAATCCCGACTCCAACACTTTCGATTCTCTCCTTCTCGACTCCTATATCCGGAAGGAGAACCTCTCTCCGGCTCAGGCACGCGCTGAGCTCGAGGCCGATATGTCGGCACTCACCGAGGCTCTGAAGGCTCACGGATCGGTGTCGCTTTTAGGTATCGGAACCTTCTCGCTCACCTCTTCATCATCAATTTCAAACCTATCTTTCTCTCCGGCTTTTGCCCTGGCCTCACCCCTGCCTGCCATCGGCCTGAAACCGCTGGTTGCTCCCGTTGAAGAGGAGGCGGTTCAGGAATCAGGCCAGCCGGAAGCCACACGAATAGAAGAAGATTCCCGGAAACCGAGGGAGGTGGTGCGCGTGGAGATACCCGAAAACTATCGCTACCGCAATCCTGCCTATTATTACATCCCCATCCACAAGCAGGTAGCGAAGATTGCGGCCTGTCTGCTGCTCGTCTTTATAGTGGCGCTTGCCGTAGTGCTCCCCGTAGGTCAGATCCAAAACAATTCATCTACAGCCTCCATATCGCCAATCCGTGTTTGCGACACCTCATCGGCGCCCAAGGCTACCGTAGCACCGCTCGACACACTCACACCCATCGCCCCCGACTCATGTGCTGCCGACACCGTATGCACGACGGAAGCCGTGGCCGACACCGTAAATAATGGGGGGTCTAACGTAAGGACTCTGCCATCCCTGCACAAGGAGAAGGCCTATTACGCCATTGTGGGGGCCTTTAAGTCGGAAAAGGAGGTAGAAAGGTTCCTGGCCGAAAACCATAAAGACCGCAATGCTCTGGAGGTGGTAAAAAACCGCAGCTACTATATGGTGGCGGTAGCCTCCGCCGCCGATAAGGCTGAGCTTGAAAACAATATGCCACTTATCCGCACGTCATATCCGGATGCCTGGATTTATGCGGCGAAGTAACGATAGGCATCGAACCGTAGTTTTTTCAACTTTTTTTCAAAAATATTTTGCAGTTTCAAAATTATGTTGTAATTTTGCAACGCAATTCAGGGGAACACGCGAGTTCCCATCCGCGAAAATAGCTCAGTTGGTAGAGCACGACCTTGCCAAGGTCGGGGTCGCGGGTTCGAGTCCCGTTTTTCGCTCGCAATAAGTTTGATTTCATTCGCGAAAATAGCTCAGTTGGTAGAGCACGACCTTGCCAAGGTCGGGGTCGCGGGTTCGAGTCCCGTTTTTCGCTCCCCAAAATTGTCCAGGTGGCGGAATTGGTAGACGCGCTACTTTGAGGGGGTAGTGCCCGTTCGGGCGTGTGAGTTCGAGTCTCATCTTGGACACAAAAAAAGCCGGCTTTCAGCCGGCTTTTTTGTTTCTTCCCTCTGACAAGATTAATAGGCCATAATCCTCTTATCTTGCTTCTGCTGAAATGCTGAAATCACCTTCATAGAGTTGATTTAATCGATTCTCCAATTGCCTTATTGAAATCGAACCGGTAGATAGTTGCCGATTATTCAACATCAGATATATTCGATTTTCGGTATCTGAAAGCTGGCTGAACGTTTCCGGACCAAATAATGTTATCATCATTCTCTGGTAAAATATGAATCTCCTGCTTCCTTTCTGTGGATTCCGATGTTTTCCTTTTATGTCTTTCTCCAAATCAGGAGCTGCCACAAAACCAAATGACACCAAGGGATTTATACCATAATAATATAACATAATTTCTATACACGTCCTCACGATAGTTCGAGGTTCGTAATCGTTGGTTAGCAATGAATAACGATTTTTGCTTTTCTCCACTCCCTTCCAATAAAACTTTATTCCATAAAATTCGTTTTCGAATCCTTCTACCTCAACAATATATCTCTTATTGCTCTTCAGGGATCTGAATGTCCATAAATCAGTAATGCGAAGTGAGGAGGGATCAACACTTCGCATTATAAATCTAGGTTTATAATATCCAAGCTTTCTATTCATGGAAGGAGATACTCATAAGCGGATATTCTTAATTCCTCTCGTTCCTTTTGGGATATTTTTTTCAATTTTATGGAATAACGGGATTTAGACAAGGGGTTGTCTTTTGAATCAACTCCTGTTGAAGAATACGGTTTAGTATGTTTTTGCGCTATATTCATTGTCCATCTCACCTCCTTTACAATGCAAAGATACTACTTTTATTTATAAAACACAAATCTTCCCCTTTTGGCTTAATAAAAATCCACACAACAAGTTCGATTTTTTCCCCAAAAAAGGTATCATACCTAAAATTTAACGTTCAATTCTAAAGGCATTATTTTAATTGAGGCAGTTATATCTAAACGTCCTATAAATTAATGACATAATTTTTTCGTTCGGAAGATTGTGGCGATTTCATTCGGAAGATTGTGGCGATTTCATTCGGAAGATTGTGGCAATTTCATTCGGTAGATTGTGGCGATTTCGTTCGGAAGATTGTGGAAATTTCATTCGGAAGATTGTGGAAATTTCATTCGGAAGATTGTGGCGATAGGCTTCTACGTAACTGATTGTATTGCAGTTTTAACTTTTGAAATTTGGATATCTTACACGTATATAGTAATTTTGCACCCATTATTCATCGGCCGGACCCCTCCGGCAACTTAAAACCCTACAATGAAACGCTTAAACCTGCAAACCCGACTTCTCTGCCTCACTATATCTCTCATTGCCGCTACAGCAAACCTCTTTGCCGGATACATAGAAGACGACTCAGGACACGGTTTTACTCTCTTCTTTGACCGCCAACTAAATAATGAGGTTGATGAGAAGAAACATCTCTCAGACCTGGATCCTGATAAAAGGGTGGAAGCTAATCTTACCTATAATACAAGAGCTTCCCTTTATTCCCCTGTTGAGGTTTTCATTCAATGGTTTAGTGACAAAGACACCAACGATTATCTTTTCACAAAAAAAACAAATTATGCTAATCCTTCCTATTCAAGGTTCGTAATTATCAACTATGAAAAAAATAAAAGATACTATATCGATCGCCTTGAAATAGACTGGGTAGTGGATGAAAACTGTATAGGTGCTCTCAGACTCGTTGGTTCAAAATCAGAAACAAATCCTTATGATTATTTAAATATGAGTTTGGAAGAGCATTATATCGACAACGCTGTTCCTAACGACATTAATCTCCTGATCACACCTCCCTCGGATGAATCAAATACTAAGTTTGTTTACAATTTTGATATCCCTGTAAGCTATATCGCCCTCGTTTATAGCGCGAAGGAGCAAGGAATGGATCCCTTCTCTTGTGCTCGTTTCTCCAGCTTCTCCGTGCATTTCACTGATGAGCCCGTTGCTCCCAAACCCGAAGTCAATGTAAAATTGGGCAGTGACAAGAAGGTGGAAAACCTTCCCTGGTGCAATACGGGGGTTAATGCCAGTCATCTTATTTCGATCTCCGGCGATGTAGATAAGCTCTCGGCCGATAATCTTAAATTCTATCTCACCCCTCTCTTTGACTCTCCTAACTCTAAACCCAATCCCGAGGCGGAGGAACGTCCCGAAGAACTTTGGCCTTTGGGATGGACACTCTACAAACACTTCGAGTCTGTTGCCGACCAACATGAATTCTTATATGACGGTTACTGGCCGGCAGATGCCACACATATCGAATGCAAATTCAATCCCGCAGACCATTCTCTCATCATTCCTGCTCCTTGTTCTGGCCGCTACAAACTCTCAGTTGAGGCTGCAGAAGGCATCATATTAGAAAACAAGGAACTTGAACTCAACATTTGGCCCGATATTGAAAACAACTACGAGTGGCTCGGGGATTATGTGAAAATCCCTGAAGAATCTAAATACCAACTCAGTTTCTCTATAAATTGGCAAAACTTCGACACTGTGAATGTCGACTCCCATAAAAACATATCCCATCCTGTAGACTCTGACGGAAACCTTGACCATGGCAGCACCGCCGCTATCTTCGTGCCCGGTCTCTACGACGCTCAGATCTACTACAGACTTAGCTCCTCCACAACAGGAAGCGACATCAACAGCGAGAAGGAATTCGTTCGCCGCAACGTTAATGCAACCTCCGACGGCTCTGCTTACGCAACAAACGATAATGTTGAGGGTCTCGAAGGGTACACTCCCGTCATCAACCACATGGTAGATATCTCATCGGTTTCATCCACCACACTGATGCAACTCCGCATATCTAAAAATGGTGCGCTGACCCCTCTGGTATCGGAAGGAGGCAACTCCGAAACCGCATTCACCATCACCCCGAGCAACGGCCTCAAATACAATGACGCGCTCGGCATCTCCTCCCCCCTCTCCGATTCCCACACCTCCAGTACCTCCCAGCCCATCTATTATGACCTCCAGGGGCGCCGCGTCAACCCGGCCAACAATAATCAGGCACTCCTCCCCTCCGGCATCTACATCAAGGTGATTGACGGACGCCCCTCCAAATTCATCCAACACTAAATCTCACCGAACCCCGAACCCCAACAATAAAAGCCCCGTCCGGATTCCCGACGGGGCTTATCTTATCTCTTCTCCTGCTTTAGTCGGTGATGCCGAGGCAGAGGGTTTTCTGGAGGGCGATGATGGCGGAGAGAACGCTGCCGCGGGCCGTGACAAGTTCGTTGGCATACTGCAGCAGTGTGATCTGTGCGTCAGAGACGTTGATGAAGGCATCGAGGCCCTGCTTGTAGCGGTCTAGTGCAAGGGTATAATACAGCTGCGCATTCTGCAATACCACCCCTATCTCCTGCTCGTATTTTACAGCCTGCGCATACGTCACTATGGCATTCTCCACTTCCTGCACCGCAGTGAGCAGCGTCAGATTGTAATTGTCTACAGAAGCCATGAGCTGCTCTCGTGCCGACGCTATCTCGGCGTTGCGCGCAAAGCCATCGAACACTGTCCATGACAACTGCGGAGCAACAGCATACGTGAAGCTCTCTTTCTTGAATAGGTCTCCCAACCGCCACGCCTCCGTGCCGACGCTCGCGGTCAGCGCCAGACTCGGCAACCACTGTTTCTTCTCCACGCCCAAAGCAGCCGCATATTCCTCCACCTCATACTCCGCCTCCCTCACGTCCGGCCGGTTGCGAAGCAACTCCGGTGACACATCGGTGTCCAACGTCCATTCCGCGTTCGGTTGCGGTGCCGGCGCCGAAAGCATCCCCTGCATCTCCTGAGGATAGGTGCCTGTCAATACAGCGATGGCATTTATCGTCGTGGCAACTTCGGTTTCCAGGTTGCAGAGACTCGCCTGCGTGGAGTAAAACGTGGTCTTGGCCTGCGCCACATCCATCATCGACGCCAGGCCGGCATCCTTACGCGCCTCAGTTATCTTGAGCACCTTTTCCTGAGATTCTATATGTTCTCTGGTTACAATCAGCTCCTGCTGCAACGTGCGCAGCTGCATATAGTAGTCGGCAATCTCGGCTGCAATAGTCACACACATCCAGGTGTAATCTTCTGCCGATGCCCTGTAGGCACCCTTCTGTTCCTTCACCTTTACTGTGATTCTCCCGAAGAGGTCGATCTCCCAGCTCAGGTTGGCTCCAACGCTGAAATACGACTGCGTCATCGACGATCCGGTTGCCCGAGTGGTATACCCTGACGTGCGTGCACGGTCCCATCCTACACCTAAGGAGATTTGCGGATAGTACCCGCTCTTGGCCTCACGCACTGCCTGGCGCGCCATCTCAACCCGCTTTATCGCCTGCGCAAGGTCGAGATTGTTATTTTGGCCCATATATATCAACGTGTCGAGCACGGGATCGTCGAAGTGTGCCCACCAGTCCGACTGGCGGGTCTGCGCCCATGCCGTCGATATGAGCATCATGAAAATGGCCGGAAGAATATATTTCGTTTTCATGCCACAAATTTAACCAATATTTTCCGTCCCCGCAACCTCTACACAACCTCACCACAACTTTCCCCGCTACCTCCCGGATACGTCCCGGATACTTCCCGGATACTTCCCGAGCTCCTCTCTCTCTCCTCTTGCCCGTCACCTTTCTCCCTCTAAATTCCCCTTTATGTTAAAAAACATAGCTGAAGAGTATGCTTATGTGCGGATTTTTTGCTAACTTGCAACGTTTTTTCAAAACACCCGATCTTTCAGAACAATTTTAATTCTTTTATAACTTAAAAAATGAAAGTTTATAACACTAACGAAATCAAAAACATCTCCCTTATCGGTGGTAAGGGCTCCGGTAAAACCACTCTCATCGAGTCCATACTCTTCGGGAGTGGCGTTATAAAACGCCGCGGCGCAGTCGACGCCGGCACCACTGCCTCCGACTATTTCCCCGTTGAAAAGGAATATGGCTACTCCGTATTCTCCTCCATCTTCAACGTAGAAGTCAACAATAAGAAACTCAACATCATCGACTGCCCGGGTGCAGACGATTTTGTTGGTCATGCATATACCGCTCTCGGCGTTACAGACCTCGGTCTGATCGTGCTCAACGCCGAAAACGGCGTGGAAGTAGGTACGGAAAATACCTATCGCACCACAGCCAAACTCAAAAAACCCGTAGCATTCGTCCTCAACAACACCGAAGGCGAAAAAGTGGATTTCGACAATGTGATTGCCAACCTTAAGGAGCACTTCGGTGCAAAGGTTACCCCCGTGCAGTTCCCCGTCAACGCCGGTCCCGGCTTCAACGCCGTTATCGACGTACTCCTTATGAAGAAACTCGAATGGGCAGCAGATGGTGGCAAGGCAACCCTCAGCGATATCCCCGCCGACCTTCAGGACAAGGCCGAGGAAATGCGCAACACTCTTCTTGAAGCAGCCGCAGAGAACGACGAGGCCCTTATGGACAAATTCTTCGAGGAAGGCGACCTCTCTACCGACGAGATCCGCGTAGGTATGCGCAAGGGTATCGCCGACCGCTCCCTCTTCCCCGTGCTCTGCGTCAGCGCCAAGCACAACATCGGCGTAGACCGCCTTCTCGAGTTCCTCACCAACGTGGCTCCCGAAGTAACTGACACACCCGCTCCCGAAACCACCGAAGGCGTGGAGGTTAAACCCGACTCCAACGGTCCGACATCCCTCTTCTTCTTCAAGACCAGCGTTGAGCAGCACATCGGTGAGGTGAGCTACTTCAAGGTGATGAGCGGTACGCTCAAGGCCGGCGACGACCTCGACAACGTTTCGCGCGGCGGCAAGGAACGCCTCGCCCAGATCTTCGTGGTTAACGGCAATATGCGTACAGCCGTAGACGAACTCAAGGCCGGCGACCTCGGCGCTGCCGTGAAACTGAAAGACGTCCGTACGGGCAACACTCTCGACGCCAAGGGCGTCGACTGGCAGTTCGACTTCATCAAATACCCCGCTCCCAAATATTCCCGCGCCATCAAACCTCTCAACGAGGCCGACGCCGAGAAACTCTCCGGTCTCCTCTCAAAGATGCACGAGGAAGATCCCACATACCTCGTAGAGCAGAGCAAGGAACTCAAGCAGACCATCGTGAGCGGTCAGGGCGAATTCCACCTCCGCACCCTCAAGTGGCTCCTCGAAAACAACGATAAGATGAATGTGGAATATCTTGAAACCAAGATTCCTTATCGTGAGACCATCACCAAGGCCGCACGCGCAGACTATCGCCATAAGAAGCAGTCCGGCGGTTCAGGCCAGTTTGGCGAGGTGCACCTCATCGTGGAACCCTACACCGAGGGTATGCCCGAACCCGATGCCTACAAGTTCGGCAACCAGGAGTTCAAGATGAACGTGAAAGACAAGCAGGAAATACCCCTCGAATGGGGTGGCAAGCTCGTGGTCTACAACTGTATCGTTGGTGGTGCCATCGACGCACGCTTTATCCCCGCCATCATCAAGGGTCTTATGGACCGCATCGAGCAGGGTCCTCTCACCGGTTCCTACGCCCGCGACGTGCGCGTCATGATCTACGACGGTAAGATGCACCCGGTAGACTCCAACGAAATCTCCTTCCGTCTTGCCGGCCGTAACGCCTTCTCGCAGGCATTCAAGGCTGCCAATCCCAAGATCCTCGAACCCGTCTACGACGTTGAGGTACTCGTTCCCGACGACATCATGGGCGACGTGATGAGCGACCTCCAGGGACGCCGCGCCATCATCATGGGTATGGATCCCGAAAACGGTCTGCAGAAGCTTAAGGCTAAGGTGCCCCTCAAGGAGATGTCGAGCTACAGCACTTCCCTCTCCTCCATCACCGGTGGCCGCGCTTCGTTCCAGATGCAGTTCGCTAACTACGAACTCGTGCCCGCCGACGTTCAGGAACGTCTGCTTAAGGAATACGAGGCTTCCCAGCAGGAAGAATAATACCCGGAATAGTGAATACGCTGTTTCTGGCCCTTCGGGTCTCGACTTCAGGCAACGGCAAAAGGTCGACCCCGGCTATCAAGGTGGCAGTCGCAGCAGTGGCTTTGTCAGTGGCGGTCATGTTGGCCGCCATTGCCATTGTGCTCGGCTTTAAGGAGGAAATCACCCGCAAGGTTCTCGGCTTCAACCCTCATATCGTCCTTAAAACCAATCCCTCCATGAGCGGAGACGAGTACCTCGTCTCCCTCACTCCCTCTCTCGCCTCGCTCCTCGAATCCACACCCTACATCACCCGCTACTCACTGAGCGCCTCCACGCCGGCCATATTCAAGACCGACTTGGATTTCAAGGGTATCTATATGCGCTCCACGTCGCCGGGCGAACCCATGGCAGAGTTTCTTGCCTCGCAACTCGTCGACGGCTCATATCCCGACTTTGCCGCCGACTCGGCCCAACTCCTCATCTCGAGCATAGCTGCCGACCAGCTTATGCTCGCCGTAGGCGACACCCTCCCTACGTATTTCATGACGGAGGAACTTCAGGTGAAGCCAATGAAGGTGGCAGGCATCTTCAACTCCCATTTTTCATCTTACGACGACATCTATGCCTTCACCTCACTCCCCCTCGTGCAGCAGGTGGGAGGAATCCGACCGGAAGAAGGCACATATATCCACGTCTATGTCGACGATTTCTCGCGCCTTAACGATTATGCATGGGATCTCCGTCATCGCCTCGACGAGGCCTATTCCTCCGGCCTGATCTACCGCTACTATGATATCGAGACGGCCCTGCAAAACGGTGCCAATTTCTTCAGCTGGCTGGCATTGCTCGACACGAATGTGGCCGTAATCCTGGCGCTTATGACGGCCGTGGCCCTCATCACCCTCATCTCCGGCATGATGATCCTTATCCTCGACAAGAAACGGTTTATCGCCATCATGAAGGCTCTGGGAGCTCCCGACGCCATGCTGCGCCGAATTTTCGTCTGGCTCACCATCCGCGTGGCATTCACCGGTATGGTGATCGGCAACGCCGTGATGCTCACGCTCCTCTTCCTCCAGCAACGCTACCATTTCATACCCCTCGACGCCGACAGTTATTACATCGACTTCGTCCCCGTGCGCCTTACATGGCTCTCCATCCTTATTCTCAATGCTGCGATCTTCGTGGTCACCTACATCATGCTCCTCCTCCCTTCACGCTTCGTTAAGACCATCAATCCTGCCGCCTCCCTCTGACCAGTATTCTCCGGCTTTCCCCATTTCAGCATCTGACATTTTCACCAAAACCCTTTCGGGCATTATTTTTGTTTAGTATTAAAGGAGCCATTGCTCTACTGATTCTAAAATTTTAACCTTAATTTTATATACTTATGTCAACTGGTAAAATTGGAGTTACTACCGAGAATATCTTCCCGGTAATCAAGAAATTCCTCTATAGCGACCACGAAATATTCCTGCGCGAACTCGTGGCCAACGCAATCGACGCAACTCAGAAACTGAAGACTCTCGCTGCTTTCGGCGACTTTAAAGGCGAACTCGGCGAAATGAATGTGAAGGTAGCCATCGATAAGGATAAGGGCACCCTCACTGTCTCCGACCACGGTATCGGCATGGATGCCGAAGATATCGACAAATACATCAACCAGATTGCCTTTTCCGGTGCAGAGGAGTTCCTCGCCAAGTATAAGGATACAGCCAACAGCATTATCGGCCATTTCGGTCTTGGGTTCTACTCTGCTTTCATGGTGTCCAAGAAGGTCGTGATCCGCTCTCTCAGTTATAAGGAGGGCGCTAAGGCCGTGCAATGGGAATGCGACGGCAGCCCCGAATATACTCTTACCGAAATCGATAAGGCAGACCGCGGCACCGACGTGATCCTCTATATCGACGATGACGACAAGCAGTTTCTCGAGCAGAACCGTATCGACGAACTCCTCAAGAAATATTGTCGCTTCCTCCCCGTCCCCGTTATAAGCGGGAAGGAACAGGAGTGGAAAGACGGCAAGATGGTGGATACCGACAAAGACCGTGTAATCAATGCCACTGAGCCGCTCTGGACAAAGAAACCGGCCGACCTTACCGACGAAGACTATATACGCTTCTACCATGAGCTGATGCCCGGTAACGAGGACCCCATGTTCTGGATTCATCTCAATGTCGACTATCCCTTCAACCTTACGGGTATCCTTTATTTCCCGAAGATCAAGAATAATTTCGACATCCGCAAAAACCGCATCCAGCTCTATTGCAACCAGGTCTATGTCACCGACCAGGTGGAGGGAGTGGTTCCGGAGTTCATGACCATCATGGAGGGCGTTATCGACTCTCCTGACATCCCTCTCAACGTGTCGCGCTCCTACCTTCAGGCCGACCGTCAGGTGAAGCAGATTTCCGGCTACATCTCAAAAAAGGTGGCCGAGAAACTCGACACTCTCTTCACGGAGCAACCCCGCGAGTTTGAGAAGAAATGGGACGACATTTCCATCTTCATCACCTTCGGTATGCTTACTGACGAGAAGTTCTACGATGCTGCCAGGAAATTCTACCTCGTAAAGGATGTGGAAGGCAAGTATTTCACACTCGAAGACTACCGCAAGCTTATCGAGCCCGAGCAGACCGACAAGGACGGCAACGTGATATATCTCTACACCACCGACCCCACGGCGCAGTATTCCTACATCAAGGCCGTGCAGGAGAAAGGTTACAGTGTGCTCGACATGCAGGGCCAGCTCGACGGCCATCTGATGCAGCTCCTGGAGTCGAAGCTCGACAAGACCCGCTTCGTGCGTGTCGACTCCGATATCCCCGAACGCCTCATCGTGAAGAAAGACGCTGCCCAAGCCGACCTCTCGCCCCTCGAGGCCGATATCCTTTCCGGCATCTTCCGTGCCTGCATTCCGGAGGTTGAACATGCCAACTTCATTGTGGAATACCAGGCTCTCTCTCCCTCCGACGCACCCGCTACAGTGACTCAGAATGAGTTTATGCGCCGTATGAAGGATATGGCAGCCATGCAACCCGGCGGCGGTATGTTCGGTGATATGCCAGACTCTTACGCCATCGTGGTCAATACGGCCCAGCCCGCCGTCAAGAAGATGCTTGGCGAAGCAGTAAGCGCCCTTGAAGGCAGCGTGAAACCTCTCCGCGACGACATCGACCGTCTGAACACCGAGATTTCCGACGCCCGCAAGGCTGCCTCGGAGAAGAAGGAGTCTGTACCGGCAGAGGTCGTATCTAAGGAGAATGAGGTAGCCGACCTCCGTAATAAGAAAGAGTCGCTCGTAGACGAGTGGGCCAAGAAACAACCCGTAATCGGACAGATTATCGACCTGGCCCTCCTTCAGAGCAATCTTCTTAAAGGTCAGTCCCTCTCGGAATTTATCCGGAGGTCAATATCCCTACTGTAAGATTCCGGTTTACGGATTCAGCGTATAAAGTTGGTGCGGGCGCCCTTTTCCGGCGTCGGCACCTCTTCTTTTTTGGCGGCTATCGCCTTCAGCAGGAATGCGTAGTTGCGGCCAAGATTCCGCATTGTCTGCAAGCCTTCGGCATCCTGTTCCACTTCCTCGGGTGTATTCCCGTGCACCTCGTTCCAATAGGTACTTGAGACTACCGGCATACCGCTGATCGTGAAGTATTTATTAATGTCGTCAAAGGCACTTGTAGACCCTCCTCTGCGCGAAGAAACCACCGTGGCTCCGAGCTTCATCGTCTTGTCGAAAGCACGCACGCTGCTGTAGAAGAGCCTGTCGAGAAAGGCGTGCAACTGTCCGTTGGGGCCTGCATAGTAGGTCGGCGTACCGACTATTATGCCGTCGGCCTCCTCGAATTTTGGCGCCGTCTCGTTCACCAGATCATTGAATACGCATTTATGGTGCTCGTAACAGTAATAACATGCTATGCACCCTCTCAGGTCCTTTATACCTGCCTGCACCCATTCTGTCTCCACCCCGGCGGCATGCAGTTCTTTCTCAACTTCTTTCAATGCTCTTGCAGTGCAGCCTTCGGGATGCGGACTGCCATTTATCAGCAATACTTTCATGATTTATTTGTTGTTATTGTTTGGTCCTTTTCTGTCTTAATCTTTCAAGGCCATCGGGCCTATTGATTTAACAATTCTTCTCCCGCCTTTGTTCCGTAGCTCAATTTTCTTCTATTTTGAGTCGTTATTGCCGAAAATATTTTGGCAATTCCGTATTTTTATTTAATTTTGTATTGAAAATACGGGCAGAAAAGTGTTTGTGCAAATTCTTTTCCGCCGTAATATCCTTTTTATGAAAAAATTTTTTATCTCGTTTTTTACCATTTCTTTTTCATTTTTTTCGGGCTTTTCACAGTCTTCCCCGGAATCGGATTCTCCCCCCGAACCTACTGACTCCATAGCCTCCGAACAGCGTACGGATCTTGACGAAGTGGTGGTTGTAGGCTACGGCACACAGCGTAAAACGGATCTTACAGGCTCGGTAAGTTCGCTTGATTCCTCTTCTCTTGCCGACCGCCCTATTACCAATGTCACCAATGCTCTCGCAGGTCTCGCTCCGGGTCTTACCGTAACCAATTCCGGGGGTAACACTCCCGGCTATGAGTCGCAGACCATCCGCATACGCGGACAGGGCACCCTCAACGATGCCTCCCCCCTCGTGGTGGTCGACGGTGTCTCGGGCGTCTCCCTCAGCGATATCAACCCCTCCGACATAGAGAGCATCTCCATCCTTAAGGATGCCGCCTCGGCGGCAATCTACGGCTCCCGCGGAGCCAACGGCGTAATCCTGGTCAATACCAAGACCGGAGTTCCGGGTAGAACGCGCGTAACCTACAGCGGGAATGTCTCCTTCGAGACTGTGGCCAAACGTCTGAGTCTCGTCACAGACTATGCCGATTTCATGGAGATCCAGAACGCGGCCCTTGCCATCAACGGGCAGGCTCCCCGTTTCTCTCAGGAGAAAATCAATGAATGGAGAGCCGACGCCGGGCGTAACCCCACTGTCTACCCCAACACCGACTGGCAAGACCATATCTACCGCAACCCATCCGTGGTGCAAAACCACAACCTGTCCGTCGTGGGTGGAAACTCCGGTGTGCGCTACAACCTCTCGCTCGGCTATATCGACAATCCGGGAATCCTTTACAACACCAACTACCAGCGCTATCAGATTCGCTCGAATGTGAATGTCAACGTTACCCACTGGCTCTCCGTAGGCATGAATATCTTCGGATACTACGACAAGAACAACCCCAATGCGGAGAATGCCACGGCCGGCGGTGACGTCATCTTCGGTTCCGGAGCGTTCAACACCGTGCCCGGCATGACGCTCTACGACCCCGCCACGGGCTTCTACGGCGGCGTGCAGAACCCGGAGGAAGAGAATGTAAGCAATTTCAACCCCTACCGTCGTCAGTGGTTCTATAAGGACGCCTTCCCGGTGCGCACGTGGCGCGCAGTGGCCAAGTTTTTCGGTCGGCTTACCCCCATCCGCGGGCTCTCTATTGAGGGTTCCTACACCTACAACCACAGGAACCGTCACCGTGAGGAACATCTGATGGACCGCGACCTCTACCGCTTCACCCTCGACGGACCCGTACTGCTGCGTGAAGGGACAGTGCGCACCTACATACGCCGCTACGACTACCGCAACATCTACCGCACCTCCGAGATTCTGGCCCGCTACTCTTTCGACATCTCCCGGCTCGAGGCTTCCGTGATGGCAGGTTTCAGCCAGGAATACAATAAGCGCCAGGACGACTTCTTTATGAAATACGACCTTATCGACGAGTCACTCTCATCTCTCGATGCAGCCGCCACCAACGGCAACATCACCGGCAACTATACGGAGTGGGCCATGCGCTCGTTTTTCGGCCGCGTCAACCTTGCCTGGGACGGCAAGTATCTCCTTGAGGCCAACTTCCGCGCCGACGGTTCCTCGCGTTTCGCTCCCTCAAAGCGCTGGGGCTACTTCCCCTCCGTCTCTGCGGGATGGCGCATCAGCGAGGAGAAGTTTATGCTCGACTCCCGCAACTGGCTCTCCAACCTTAAGGTGCGTGCCTCTTACGGCTCGCTCGGCAATAACGCCACCACTACATACTATATGTATCAGTCGCTCTATTCCACGGCCAATGCCGTTATGGGCGGCCAGATTGCCGGTGGATTTGCTCAGGCAGTCCTCGCAAACCCCAATCTCACCTGGGAGAAGACAAATATGGTGGATGTGGGCATCGACTTCGGCTTTTTCGACTCCCGCCTCTATGGTTCCATCGATTATTTCGATAAGCTTACGAGCGGCATCCTCATCTCTCTGCCCGCTCCTCTCGAACACGGCACCTCCACGGTGCCCAACCAGAATGCAGGCGAGGTGCGCAACCGCGGTGTCGACCTCAACATCGGCTGGGCCGACCGAATTGGGCGCGTCTCCTATAGCGCGGGATTCAACATGAGCTATGTGAGAAACCGCGTGGAGAAGTTTCAGGGAGATGTCTCCTCCATCTCAGGAGTCTATAAGATCCAGGAAGGCAAGCCCATAAACCAGCTATACGTGATGCATGTAGACCGCATTGTGCGCGATGCCGCCGACCTGGCCTATGTGGAGAGCCTCGCCAATGCCAATCCCGACTATTTCAACACATACGCAAGGCCCGAACTCGGCGACCTGCTCTTTGCCGACACCAACGGCGACGGGAAACTCGACGCGGACGACCGTATCGAGATCGGACACGGCAACCTCCCGGCCTTTACCTATGGCGTGAATCTCGCGGCCTCATGGAACGGTTTCGACCTCATGCTCCTCTTCCAGGGAGTAGGCGATTATAAGGTCTACTACAACAACCAGGCCTTCCGCTTCGTCACGGTGATGGGGCAGTCGCTCAACAAGGAAATCACCGACAATGCCTGGACACCTCAAAATCCCTACAATTCCATCTATCCCGTGCTCCGCAACAACGCCAATGCGAAAAACAATGTGGCAAGCGATGCCCTGGTGTTCGACGGCTCCTATTTCCGCTGCAAGAACCTCCAGCTCGGCTATACATTGCCGCGTCGCATCACACGCAAGTTTTTCGTAGATGTACTGAAGTTTTACGTGAGTCTGGAAAATCTCTTTACCATAACCTCTTTCCCGGGTCTCGACCCCGAGGTAGGCGCTACGGTTGGCTATCCTGCCCTGCGCCAGTATTCTCTCGGTGTCGAACTCAGTTTCTAAGTCCCCACCCTCTATGAAGAAAATATACAGCAGCATTCTCTGCATCCTCGCTCTGGCTTTCGCCTCGTGCGAGAAACTCGACTTCGTGCCCTCCGACCAGCTTTCGGAGGAGACGTTCTGGCAAACCGAGGCGCACGCTCGCCAGGCCTCCATGGGGCTCTACAACGCCCTACGCCAGCCATGGTGTTTCGGCATGGAGTTCACTTTCGACATGTGTTCCGACCTAGCCGACGGTTCCTCGCCCTGGTCTGACGTGAGCAGGGGCACAGCCTTCGCCTCCAACAGCACGGGCGTGCAAAACCATTGGCAGAATCTCTATGAACTTGTGCACCGCTGCAACACGGTGATCCGCAAAGTGCCGTCAATGCCGATAAGCCAGGCTACGATTACCGCCGTTGTCGGCGAGGCGCGTTTCCTTCGCGCGCTGGCCTATTTCCGCCTGCTCACGGCCTGGGGAGGGGTGCCTTACTACGACGAGTCGGTCGACATCAACCAGCAGTTCGCCTCCCTTTCGGCACCTCGCTGCGATACCGAAGAACTCCGCGGGCTTATCCTGGCCGACCTGGATGCCGCCGTGGAGGCGCTCCCCGTCAAGTGGGGCAGCGAGGACTCCGGACGGGCCACCAAAGGCGCGGCGCTTGCCCTGCGCGGAAAGGTTCACCTCTTTGCCGCCGACTGGCAGCGGGCGGCTGCCGATCTTGAGGAAGTGGTCTATGGCCACAACAACTCCTTTGGCTACTCTCTTCATCCCGACTATAACGACCTTTTCCGCCTATACAACGGCCGGACAAGCCCTGAGATGATTTTCTCCATCCAGTCCATCGACGGCAATGTGGCCGGCTATGCTCTCGATATCGTTTCCTATTTCGGCAACAAGTCTACCCTGCGCCTTATCGCCTCCAACCGCATCGTACCCTCCGTTACGCTTGCAGATATGTATGAGAACGCCGACGGCTCCCCCTTTTCGTGGGACGACCTCTTCCCCGGTTTCAACGCCGGAGACCCGGACTTCCGCAGGGGTTTGCTTTCGGTGGCCATCAACCAGGAAAGCACGGAGATCACCTCCCTGCTCGATTGCGACACCACAAAGGTGATGGATGCCTACCGGCTTCGCGACCCGCGGCTCAACCTCAACATCATCACTCCCTATTCGCGCTATCTGGGCTCCGACGCGGCCTCCAATCCTATGGAGAAGCAGTTTGTGCTGGCCGACGCCTCCAAGGGAGGCGCCCCTATGGAGGCCGCTGCGTTTATCCGCAACTCCGAAGGCTGGAATTCCTATTTCTGGCGCAAGTGGATCCCTACGGGAAACCTCGATGGCTATTGGGGAGAATACACACGCACTCCCTATGAGTTCCCGCTGATACGCCTGGGCGACGTTATCCTGATGCTTGCGGAGGCATACAACGAACTGGGTGCGGTGGATAAGGCCGTGGCCGAACTCAACAAGGTGCGCGCCCGTGCCGGTATGCCTGAACTCAACTCGGGAGCACCCTGGCTTGCAGTATCCTCGCAAGAGGAGATGCGCCTGCGCATACGCCGCGAACGTGCCTTCGAGCTCTGCGGCGAGGGACAACGCTACTGGGACCTCCGGCGCTGGGGACTCCTCAAGGAATCGGTCAATGATGCCCGTGACATCTTCGGCAACCTGATGTATACACGCTCTTACCAACCCCGCCATGAGCTCTGGCCCATTCCTCTCGTGGAGTTGGACCGCAACCCTAACCTTGTGCAGAATCCCGGTTGGTAATCCCGTATTTTTACATTAAATTTGCAACGGAAATAATTTTTGACTCTCAATCCGGAACGATAAACCCAATACTATAAACCATCAGATATGTTAGGCAATTTCATCTACTACAATCCTACGAAACTCTATTTCGGCAACCAGGCGGCTGAAAATCTCGTCAACGCTATCTCCGGCTACGGCAAGAAGGTGCTCCTTGTCTACGGCGGCGGCTCGATCAAGACCAACGGGATATACGACACCGTAGTCAACGCGCTCAAGGCCGCAGGTAAAGACTTTACGGAGGTTTCCGGCGTCATGCCCAACCCGACCCTTGAGAAGGTGAAGGAGGGTGTGGCAGTGGCCCGCTCCTGCGATGCCGACCTCATACTGGCAGTAGGCGGCGGCTCTACAATCGACTATGCGAAGGCCGTCTCCGCCTCCACATGGTATGACGGCGATGCCTGGGAAAATTTCTGGGTGAAGCAGAACGAGCCCGCTCCCGACCAGCGTATCATCCCTGTCGGTGCTGTCCTTACCCTCTCAGGAACCGGCTCCGAGATGAACGGCGGCTCCGTAATCACCGATGAGGAGACGAAGATGAAGCTGGGCAAGGTGTTCGGCTACCGTCTCTATCCGCAGTTTGCCATCCTCAACCCCGAGTTCACCTTCTCGCTGCCAAAAAACCAGATGGTGGCCGGCATGTTCGACATCATGAGCCATATCCTGGAGCAGTATTTCTCGGGCGACGATGACTCCACATCCGACTATATCTCCGAAGGTCTCATGCGCTCGCTTATCGCGTCAAGCCGCGTGGCCATCAAAGATCCGAAAAACTATGAGGCCCGCTCCAACATCATGTGGATTGCCACATGGGCGCTCAATACGCTCATCGGTAAGGGCAAGACCCAAGACTGGGAGGTGCATATGATTGCCCATGCCATCGGGGCCTACACCCACGCAACCCACGGCATGGCTCTCGCAGGAGTCTCCGGTGCCTACTATAAGTTTATCATGAAGGCCGCCCAGGCGCGTCTGGCACGCTTTGCCCGCGTGGTATGGGATGTGCCTGCCGACGGGAAGACGGAAGAAGACCTTGCTGCTGCAGGTGTTGCTGCTCTCGAGGCCTGGATCAAGGAAATCGGAGCCGCTTCCAACATCTCCGTGCTGGGTGTGACGGAGGATATGATTGAAGACATCGCCAACGCCACACTCCTGGGCGGCGGCTATAAGACGCTGACCCGCGACGACGTCATACAAATTCTGAAGGCATCCTTATAAGGATGCCTTCTTCTTTTAACCGTCGTTAATCTTTCTTTTCTTCCTTCTCTTCTTTTTCCTCTTTCTCCTCTTTCTCCTCTTCCTTGGTGAAGCGAGTCATGCCGGAGCCAAGCAGGATGTTATACCAGTTGAAGAGCTTCTTGATATCGGAGTCGTGCACCCTCTCCTCGTCATAGTCGGGAAGGATGGCGGCGAAGGTCTCGCGCAGCTTGGCTCCGTCGAGTGCCTTTACGTCTACCGGTTTACCGTCCTGGTAGGCATAGGTGAGGTCGAGGATCTCGCCCAGAGGTTTGTCGTCGCCACGGGTATACATGGCGATGTCGGCCAACGAAACGATCTTGTCGCGCTCCAAGGCCGGGAAGCGCTTGCCTGTAGTTACGTCTTCTACGATGATGCGCCTGTTGCCGTGGCCTATCATCTTGAACAGTCCGGCTTTGCCGGTAATCGAAATTATCTCTCTTAACATATCTGTTTAATATTTTGATTTTATCCTTATTCTTTTTCTTCTCCCTGATATCTTATTCTTGATATCCGGTCCATGATCTGGCTCAGAAGCTCATCGCCGTCGTTATTGCTTATCCTTACCGTCGGTTTGCCGCTGTCTTCCAGGGCTTTCTCCTCGAGTTCCTGAATCTCCATTATCCTTTCCGTCTCCTCCCTGCTCCGAGAGTCGCGGGCCTTGACCCTCTCCATGCGTGTGGCTCTGTCGGCCGTCACAATCCAGATGGCGTCCGCCTCGTCAGCGATACCGCTCTGGACGGCGATGGCGGTCTCCACAAAGAGGTTTTCCTCCCTTTCAAGGAGCCATTCGCGCATCCTCCGTTTTACGGCATCGTGCACGGCCCTGTTAACTTCCTCACGCAACTCCTTATCGGCGAATATGGCTGCCGCGAGCCTTTGCCTGTCAAGCCTTCCGGCCGGGTCATACACGTCCCTTCCGGCCAGTCTCCTTATTTCCTCCGCGAGCGCACGGTCCTGCTCCATCAGCTGCCGCGCCTCCACGTCGCAGTCAAACACACCGTAACCCTGGAGCCTCAGAATGCGGGCCACAACGCTCTTTCCACTTCCGATACCTCCCGCTACCACTATCATGTCAGTTGGCTCTTACAAGTGTATATTCCACGCTGTCGGTGAGCAGCTCCACATTGTTCATGTACGGGGCTTTCGACACTACCCTGACCCCTACCTTGTCTGACGAGGTGCGCACGGCCTCGTTGAACGATGCCTGCACCCTTATGGAGGGGGTCTCGTTGTAGTGGCTCATCGGCACGAAGTAGGCCACCCTTACCTTCGAGGGGAAGAAGAGAATATCTTGCCCCAGGGGGATGTTGTCGGCCTCCACGGCCACCTCCGCCTCCTTCTTGACGAGCTGCTCCACGTTGAATGTCACCTTAACGGTAGAGGGGATGGCGCGTGTGCCGGAGGGATAACGCAGGGGCACCTCCACGGTGGTGGTCTTGTCGATGTCGCGAAGCGTAATCTCTTCGGTGTAGAGGCGCCGGATGGTGTCCATGGGCTGGTTGCTGTAGAGGTTCACCACATTCGAGGAGAGCGTGGCGCCGCTGAGCACCATTCCGGGGGCAACCGTTACGTTGTAGCGTGCCTCGACGGGCGTACGCCTGCCGGGTTTGCGTGTGAAGAGAAGGTTGAGCGAGTCGGGCGTCACGGAACTTACCGTGGCGTTGGCGCCGAAGAAGTGGCGCATCGAGGCGTTGAGCATAGAGTGCGACACTCGGAAGCGGTCTCCGTCTGCATATTCCTCGAAGTTGAGCCTCAGCGTGAGGTCGCCCGTTATCCTGTGCCGGAGCAGGCTCGTGCCCCGGTCGCGCACAGCCACGCGGAGCCGTTGCGGCGGCACGGTGACGAAGGTCACGGAGTCAGGCTGGCCCTCAACGGCAAATCTGACGTCGAAGGCATCCTGCACCTCGTCGTTGAGTGCAAGTATGAGCCAGAAGACGGCGGCGATGCAAACGAAGATAAGAAACACCAGGATATTCTTGGTCTTCCCGGAGTTTCTTATCTTACCTATCAGTTGTCCGGCCTTCGTTGGCCTTCCCTTCGCCATGGTGCGTGCGGGATTTTATGGTTGTCTCTGTCGAGAGCGCGATGAGTGTCAGTTCTGCTTGGCCACCTTGCCTGCGGCCTTCTCGAGGTCGATGCCGGCCTCAAGCTCGCCCTCCGGGGCATTGGCTGCAGTTTCGGTTTCCTTCTTCGAGTTCTTCTGCTCGGGAGCCGCCTTGACGTCTGCCGTCGGATCGGGGTTGACGCCCGATTTGTCTACCTTGATGGTGATGCCCTGGGCCACCTCGAGCATGATGTAGTTGTCCTTGATTTCCTTCACGCGACCGTAGATGCCACCGATGGTCACCACCTTGTCACCCTTTTTCATGGCCTCGCGTGCCTTCTTTATCTCTTTCTGCTTTTTGCTTTGCGGGCGGATCATGAAGAAGTAGAATATCACGATCATGGCCACGATCATTATCATGCCGCTCCAGGCGCTGCCGCCTTCCTGCTGCTCGGCCTGCAGGAGAATTGTCAAAAGTTCGTTCATTAATGTTGTCTGTTAAATTATTTTGTTCGTCCTTTATTATTCGTTGTTGAATCTTTTCATCAGTATTCCCCTCTCTATCAGGGAGCTTACAATCTTGCCCAGCAGCCCGTTAACGAACGTGCCGCTCTTGGGGGTGCTGTAATATTTCGCTATCTCTATATATTCGTTGAAGCTTACCGTAAGCGGGATGGTGGGCTGAGTCATGATCTCCGCAAGTGCCGTCATCAGTATCACTGAGTCCATAAATGCGAGCCTCTCCATCTCCCACATGCTGCGGTCAATGTTTTCCAATATAAGATTGCGGTAGTAGTCTTTCCTTTTCAGCACCTCCTTGAAGAGTTCCTCGCCGAAGGCGGGGTCGAGCTTCTCGTCCTTAAACATGGGGAGCACGAAGTCTCGGGTCTCCTCTTCCGAGTCACCCTTAGCGGCCAGGCGCTTGATGCTCTTGAGGATGAAGGTGCCGAGCACGTCGAGGTCATCGTTCCAGAATACGGATTTGTCTTCCATCGCCTCGAGGAACCCCTCGTCGAGGAAGATGATGTATCTCATCACGTCACGCCAGAATTCGCAATCTGTCTTGAAGTCTGTTACGGGGAATTCGATATAGTTGCGGTAGAGGTCGGTCTGCATCACCACCTTCAGGAGCTGCCTCATGAGGCTCTCGTTCTCCTCGAGCCAGTCGATGCCGTACTGGCGTATCCCCTCGTTCACTGCGGGGTTCTCGCGAAGGAAGCGCACGAACTCGTTGTCGGCGAAACGCATGTTGGGGTTGATGTCTTCCGCGCTCTTCAGCAGTTTGTGGCGTGCGTTGTCGATGTCGCGCTCACGCAGAGTGGTCATCGCAATGGGGAGCGCAAGCAGACGGAAGTAGAGCTCGCGTGTCTTGTCCATACTCTTGCGCAGGTCGGCAAGGGCGTCGTGGATGTTGTCGGCCGAGGCGAAGAAGTTGGAGAATGTCTCGTCCATGATTCCCCTCATGCGGTCCACTCCCTTGAGGGTGAAGTTGTCGCGTCCGGCTATCTCCTCGTTTACCGCAGGGTCGGTCATCACCACCATCTCGAAGAGGTCTTTCCAGAAACTCTCGTCGTTGCTCTCATCGCGCAGCTTCAGGAAGTTGCGGTAGATGCCGCTCTCCTTGATCTTTGCTGCCAGACCCTCCTCGGCACGCGTGAAGGGGTAATCGCCCGGTCTCCCCTTGTTGATGAGCGAGCGTATGCGGTCATCGTTGAGCACGTTGCGGATAAAGCGTGTCTCAAGCAGCGGCTTGCCGTTGCGGGGATCCACCTCGGCCGCCAACCTCGTAAGGAGGTGAAGCAGGTCGAGATAGAGTGCATATGCAAACCGTTTCTCCTTCGTCGGGGCCGAGGGCTGAGACTCAAGGGAAAACGGATTCTCTACAAGCAAATAGGAATAAAGCAACTGCACTGTCTTTATCCTTATCAACTCTCTGTTTATCATAACTCTTTATGATGCTGGTTTTGTTGTGGATTGCAAAGATAACGCTTTTTCCGCTCTTTTGCAAATAGCTCCCTGTTTATACGGGTTTCTCACGCTTTATATCCTCACTCCGGGGCGTCGAGTCCACGCTGCCTCACGAGCTCATACATCATCACTCCTGCAGCCACCGACACGTTGAGCGAGGAGATGTTGCCCCGCATGGGGATGGCCACCAGTTCGTCGCATTCGCGCAACACCTGCTGCGAGATTCCGGTGTCTTCCGCACCCATAACTATGGCTGTGGGCACCCTGAAGTCGGCCTGGGTATAGTCGTGGGCTGCTTTCTCGGATGCTCCGGCCACTTTTATGCCGCAGGCCTTGATGAGCCTTACGGCGTCGGTGAGGTTGCGCACCCTGCAGACGGGGATATGGAAGAGGGCTCCGGCAGAGGTTTTTATAGCCTCGGGGGTCACGCTCACACTCCCGCGTTCGGGTATCACGATTGCGTCGAAGCCGGCGCAGTCGGCCGTGCGGGCCATGGCCCCGAAATTGCGCGTGTCGGTGATTCCGTCGAGCACGAGCAATGCCGGCGTCTTCCCCTCCTCGAAGAGCCTTGTGCATGTCTCCTCAAGGTCGTGGTAAGCCACCGGTGATATGAATGCCACGACACCCTGATGGTTCTTGCGGGTCAGGCGGTTCAGTTTTTCGAGGGGTACGCGCTGCACGGGTATGGCCCTCTCCCTGGTCAGGGTCAGCAGCTCGCGCGAGAGCTCTCCCGTGGTGTCGTGTTTTATGAAAACCTTGTCGATGGTGGAGCCGGCCTCTATGGCCTCAATCACGGCTCTCACCCCGAATATCATATTGCTTTTCTCTGCATTTTTCTCCATAGCATTCTTTTGGGTTTAAGATTTCTTCTTCAGCAGACTGCGTGCGTTTGAGAGAGCCGCATCGTCTACCACCTCTCCGGCCAGCATCCTGCCGATCTCTTCCTCGCGCTGGCTCTCCGTGAGGAGCATCACGTCGCTCACGGTGCGGTCGTCGCGGTCTTCCTTATACACCTTGAAGTGGCGCGCACCTTTTACGGCCACCTGCGGCAGGTGGGTGATGGTGAGTATCTGCATTCTCTTCCCCATCTCCATCATCATCTCGCCCATTCGGTCGGCAATGTGGCCTGACACTCCCGTGTCTATCTCATCGAATATTATTGTGGGAAGGCTCAGATAAGAGGCAGTGATCTTCTTTATGGCCAACATAAGTCGGGCCATCTCGCCACCGGAGGCCATATCGCCCACGGGGGCCGGCACAGCGTTTTTGTTGAAGGCGGCGCGAAACTCCACGGCGTCACCGCCGCTGCGCGAGAGTTTGGCGTCGCTTATCCCTATCTCGAAGCGGAGGTTGCTGAGTCCGAGCTTGCGGGCCTCCTCCTCTATGTCTTTCTGCAGTGACGCGGCTGCCTCGCGGCGCCTGCCGCTGAGGTCGGCGGCGAGTCCTTTCAGCACGGCCGCCGATTTCCGGGCGTCGCGCTCCAGTTCCTCCGTGCCGCTGTCGCCGTTCTCTATCGATTCATACTGTGCCCTCACCTGGGCATAGAGTCTTTCGAGTTCTTCGTCGGTCTCCACCCTGAAGGCCTTAAGGGCGGCGTAGTAGGCGTTCATCCTCTGCGAGAGGGCGGCGAGTGTGGAGGGGTCGCATTCGGTCATCCCTACGGCGTCCTCAATGGTCTCGACGATGTCTTTTATCTCCACTACGCATTGCCTCAACCTCTCGAGCACCTCGGGGTCCTGTTCCTCCCAGATTGTGAAGTCCACGTCGGCAAGGGCAGTGCGGGCGTCTTCTATCTGCTCGAGGGCGCCGTTGCTGTCGCTTCCGCCGAGTGCCCTGAGAGCTTTTACCAGGGAGTCGCGAAGGTCTTCGGAGTTGCTGAGGGTCTCGAAGCGGTTCTCGATCCTTTTGAGCTCTCCTGCCTTAGGCCGAAGCTTGTCGAGCTGACCGAACCTGTAGGCTATGATTTCGGCCTGCTCGCGGTTGCGAGCGGCTTCCTCGCGCAGGCGGGTGATGCGCTGGCGTATCGTCACGTAGTTTCGGAATTCCTCCGTATACTCCGCGAGCAGTTCCTCGTTGCGGGCCACGCTGTCTATGAGTGCGAGCTGCGTGCGGGGTTCCGAGAGAAGGGTATTGCTGTTCTGCGAGTGGATGTCGAGCAGTCCGCGGGTGGCTTCCTCGAGCTGACCTATCGTGGCCGGGGAGTCGTTGATGAAGCCGCGTGAGCGCCCGGAGGGCAGTATCTCGCGCCGCAATATCAGTTCATCGCCGTCCCATTCGGGGTCGTCGGCCTGTATTCTGCTCCTGGTGGCGGGGTCGAGGCTTCGGAAGGAGGCCTCCACAACGGCCTTGCGGCTCTTGTCGGCTATCACCTTGAGGTCGGCTCTCTCCCCCTTGAGCAGGGCCAGCGCTCCGAGCATCACGCTCTTGCCCGCGCCGGTCTCACCCGTTATTATGGAAAGTCCCTCGCCGGGCACGAATTCCAGGTGCTCGATGAGGGCGTAGTTGGTTATCGTAAGTCTGTCTAACATCGTGTCAGCTTCCTTTCTTTATCTTGTCGAGGCGCTCTGAGTCTGTGGGATATATCGGCTGCAAAATCTCGTATGCCGCCGTGCGCTCTGCATCGGGGGCCTTGCTGTAGAGGTTTACGAGCTCGTCGAGCTTGGAGTCGCGGAAGATGGAGAGGGCCACCGACATCGGAGCCACCTTATAGACATTCTCTATCTCCTTGAGTCCCTCGGTAATCACGGCTCTCCCCTTGTCGGGACTTGTCACCATCTCGTCGAGGCCCTTGCGGTGGTAGTTGTAGAGCAGGCGCCTCACTCCGGCCATATTGGCGTCGGTGTAGGAGCTCAGCACGGCCGACCGGTTTTTGGTGTCCTCAAAGGCCTTCCATCCAACCTCACCGCTCGACTGCGCCATCTGCACGATGGTGGCGGCGCGGTCGTAAAACTGCTGGCCTCCTTCGGGCGAGAAGCTGTCGAAGTCGATTCCCAGGAAGAGGAAGGCATAGAAGTTGAGGATGGCCGTGAGATTGTTGTCGAAGGTCGTCTCGTTGAAGATCAGGGGGTCGCCTTCGCGGTAGTCGAATTCCACCTTGGTGTCGCGGAAGTTGAGCAGTGTGGTGGTGTAGGTGGAGTTATAGACCGGTCGCGAGAGCTGCACCTGTATGTCTCCCTTGATGCGGTCGCCGTCATATTCGCTCACGGTGAGGAAGAATCTGCACTCTATCCTTTCACCGGGCGAGAATGATGCGGTGCTGAAACGGTTTTCGTTGAAGTAGTCGGCAATTGACTGCTGCAGGGTCTCGAATACGCTGCGGCTGGTGCCCTCAACCTGGCTGGCGTTCACCTCTACGGTGCAGCGCAGTTCCTGGGCGACGGATGTAAGCCATCCTGCCGATGCTATCGTTATGGTCGCTATGATGTTTCTAAGTGCTCTAAACCTCATGTGTGTCTCCCTTGTTTTGTGCGCTCGTCTGTATGCTTGTTTCGGCGCTTGTTTCACGCGCTCCGTAGCTTTACCGTTTTGCGGCCTCCGAAAGCGCTGCTATCGAGTCGGCGATTGCTTTCGCGCAATCCCTTTTTGATAGTAACGGCAATTCGCGTGCCTTATTTCCCGGCGTGGTGATGATGGTGATGCGGTTGGTGTCGGCATTGAAGCCTGCATCTTTGTTTCCCGCTGGGTTGAGCACCACCATATCAAGGTTCTTGCGTTGCATCTTCCCGATGGCGTTCTCCACTCCGTTGTCGGTCTCGAGGGCGAAGCCTACGTTAATCTGGCCTGTGCGCTTACGCCGGCCCATCTCGGCGGCGATGTCGGGGTTGCTCACGAGCTCTATGCTCATCGTCTCCCTCTTCTCGCGCTTTATCTTGGTTTCCGCCGGGTGCAGTGGGCGGTAGTCGGCTACGGCTGCCGCAAACACCGCCACGTCACACTCCCCGTAGTTTTCCTCCACGCTCTTCAGCATGTCGAGGGCTGACTCCACGCGGTGCACTCTCACTGTGGCGGGCAGCTCCGGGGTAACGGGTGTCGGACCGAGTATGAGGTCTACCTCTGCGCCGCGGGAGGCAAACTCGGCAGACAGAGCGAAGCCCATCTTGCCGGAGGAGTGGTTGCCTATGTAGCGCACGGGGTCGATGCTCTCGCGGGTGGGACCGGCCGTCACCAGCACTCTTTTCCCCGAATAGTCTTGCTGAAGGGCGCTGAAGTGCCTCTTTACGGCCTCGAGTATCTGCTCAGGCTCGAGCATACGTCCCTTGCCGCTCAGTCCGCTGGCGAGTTCGCCGGAGGGTGAGTCGAGAACGATCACACCGTCGCCACGCAGTGTCTCGAGGTTGCGCCTCGTCGTGGGGTGGGCAAACATGTCCAGGTCCATCGCCGGGGCCACCATCACCGGTTCCTTGGCCGAAAGGTAGGTGGTGATGAGCATGTTGTCGGCCACGCCGGTGGCCATCTTGGCTATGGTGCAGGCCGTAGCGGGCGCCACAATCATCAGGTCGGCCCATAGGCCGAGGTCTACGTGCGAGTGCCATTCGCCGGTATTTGCGGCGAAAAATTCCGACACCACGGGTTTGCCGCTCAGCGCGGCCATCGTGGCCGGAGTGATGAATTCCTTGCCCGACGGGGTCATTACCACCTGCACCTCGGCTCCCTCCTTTATGAGGAGCCTGAGCAGTGTGGCGCTCTTGTATGCGGCTATCCCGCCGCTGATCCCCAGCACGATGTGTCGTCCCTGCAGTGTCATCGCCTTGTTTTCCCGGATGGGTTATTTGGAATGGAATATCGCCGTGATGATGTCCTTGGTGTCTTTGGCGAAGTCGCCCTCCATCATCCAGCTGTAGTACGAAGGTTCCTGGCGGAACACGTGTTTCACCTTTTTCCCCTTGTATTTACCGAAGTTGAACACGGCGTCTCCCTCCTTGTCGCGAGAGAGCCGGCCGCTGAGGTCGATGTTGTCGCCGAGCCGGGAGTTGCGGGCCACGGTGGCCGTGTCTTCTCCAAGCTCATACTTCTCGAGCTGGGCCACGAACACCTCGTAGGTAGCTCTTACGTCGGCCGAAGCCTGGTGGGCGTCAACGAGGTCCTTGTCGCAGTAAAACCTGTAGGCGGCCTTCAGTGTTCTCGGCTCGTGTTTGTAGAATATGTTCTGCACGTCGATGAGGTTACGGCCGGCGAGGCGGAAGTCCACTCCGGCTCTCACGAACTCCTCGATGAGCAGCGGGAGGTCGAATTTGTTGCTGTTGTAGCCCGCTATATCGGCGTCTTCAAACACGTCGCGAAGTTCACCGCTCAGTTCCTTGAATGTGGGCTCCGAGGCAAGCGACTCGTCGGTGATGCCGTGCACCGCAACGGCGGCGGGGTCGCTCGGCACCTGCCGGCCCAGGGCGTCGACGGGACGCACCCTGTGGGTCTTCTCTTTTATCACACCCTCGTTGCCTACCTTGAGGTATGAAATCTCGACTATACGGTCTCTAAGGGGGTTGGTGCCGGTGGTCTCGAGGTCGAAAAACACCAGCGGTCGGTTGAGCTTCAGTTTCATGGCCGTTTTTCTTATTCAAGCACCTGGATCGGCATCTGGAGCACCACGATGTTCTCGTCGGGCTGCTGCTCGAGGGGTTCGAAGAGACCCGGCCTTGCGGGGTCTACGAGGCTCACCTTCAGCTCGTCACACTCCAGATGGCTCAGGATGTCCATCATGTAGTTGGTGGCGAAGCCGATCATCATCGGCTGGCCGTCGTAGCTGCATTCCACCACCTCTTCGCCCAGTGTCGAGTAGTCGAAGTCGCGGGCCACCATCTTGAGCTGCGTGGCCGAGATCTCACACTTCACGAGCGAGGTGCTCTTGCTGGCGAAGAGCGACACGCGGCGCACGGCATTCAGAAACGCCGCACGGTCTATCACCATATGGTAGGGAGAGTTCTCCACTATCACGCGGTTGTAGTTGGGGTAGTTGCCCATGATGAACTTGCAGCTCATCCTGAACTGGCCCACCTCGAAAATGGCTCCCTTGGAGTTGATCTTCATCTTCACCTCCGTGTCTTCCTTCCCGATCATCGAGCGCACGATGCCGGCGGGTTTTGCGGGGAGGATGAAGCCGCCCTCAAACCCGGGTTTAGCCTGCGAGTTGATGTAGCGCACGAGCTTGTGGGTGTCGCTGCTCACGAATATGATGCGGTCTTCCTTGATGTCCCAGAAGATACCGGTCATCGTGGGGCGCAGCGTGTCGGAGCTCACGGCGTAGAGCGTGTTTTCGATTCCCTTGGCAATCACGTCGGCCTGCACGGTAAACTCCCTGCCCTCCTCTTCAGAGGTGGTGCGGCGGGGAAACTCGGCTCCGTCGATGCCCATGAACTCGAAGTGGCCGTTCAGGTAGCTGATGTCTATGTGGCGCGTCTCGTCGTTCATAACGAAGCTCAACGGCTGGTTGCCGATCTCCTTCGACATCTCAAGCAATGTCTTGGAGGGCACGGCTACTTCGCCCTCTCCCTCCACCTCGAAGATCTCTACCCACGACACCATCGTGGTCTCCGAGTCCGAACCCGTGATCCACAGGCGGTTACCCTCAACCTTCAGCAGGAAGTTGTCGAGGATGGAGATGGTGTTCTTGGCGTTGAGTACCTTGCTCGTTACGGCAAGATTGGTCTGGAATGCCTTGCCGGGAATCTTAAACTTCATATCTCTTTCGGTTTGAATTTACGTGGTTGATTACGAGCCACAAATTTACAAAAAATAAACGGAATTGCAAAAACCTTTCTCACACTGAATTCACGATAAAAAAGATGGAGGTCAATTCACATTGACCTCCATCAGGGGATATTATAGCTATGACGAATGAATTGTCAGTCTGCTGCGCGCCGGCGCGGGCCGGCGTCGGGGTCTTGCCTGGTGCGTCGGGATTACTCGGCTGCTTCCTCGGCTGCGGGAGCTGCGGGAGCCTCGGGCACGATCACCTCCTCAACAATCTCTACCACGGGTGCATCCTCGTCTACTACGACGAAGGGAACCTCTACCGTGATGTCCTTGTGCAGGTAAACGTGGGCAGTGTAAGTGCCTACAACCTTTACGGGCACCTTGATCTCGATGATCCTGCGGTCCACCTCCACACCCTCCTTGCCGAGGAGCTCGGCGATGAGTGCGGCGTTGACACCACCATATACCGTACCGGCCTCGCTCACCTTCATCGGAATGTTGAGCTTCTTGTCTTTGAGCTGGTCAGCTACACTCTGGGCCTTGGCCTTGATGGCCTCGAGCTTGTGGGCTTTCTGGCGCATGATCTCCTCATGCTGCTTCAGAGCGGCCTTCGTGGCCACTACACCCATTCCACGCGGAATAAGGTAGTTGCGGCCATAACCATCCTTTACTTCTACCACATCATCCTTGAAGCCGAGTCCGGCTACATTCTCTTTCAATATCAGTTTCATGTCGATTCTATGGATTTAAAGGGTGATTATTTCATCAAGTCGGTTACGTAAGGCAGAAGGGCCAGGTGGCGTGCACGCTTTACAGCCTGGGCCACACGGCGCTGGAATTTCAGAGACGTGCCCGTGATGCGGCGGGGCAGAATCTTGCCCTGCTCGTTGAGAAACTTCTTGAGGAATTCGGGATCCTTGTAGTCGATATACTTGATACCGCTTCTCTTAAAACGGCAATATTTCTTCTTCTTGGTGTCCACTGACAGCGGAGTCAGATAACGGATTTCACTATTTGCTGCCATGATTATGCCTCCTCATTAGCTTCTACAGGGGTTTCACTTTGTTTTTTCGATCTCAGGGCCGTGCGCTTGCGGGCGTACTCTTCGGCATACTTGTCGAGGCGGAACGTAAGGAAACGGATTACCCTCTCGTCGCGACGGAAGGCGATGTCGAGTTTCTTTACGATGGTGGGTTCTGCCTTGTACTCCAGGAGCACGTAGAAGCCCGTAGACTTTTTCTGGATGGGGTAAGCAAGCTTGCGAAGGCCCCACTGCTCTTCGTTTACGATCTGAGCACCGTTGTCTACGAGAAACCCTTTGAATTTTTCTACCGCTTCCTTCATCTGTTCTTCAGACAAAACGGGAGTTAAAATGAAAACGGTTTCGTACGAGTTCATACTGTTTGTTTGAAATTTTTTATTTGTTAATTATCTGCGTCTGCGGCCTTCACCGCAAATCGGGTGCAAAGTTACTACTTTTTTTTGATATATGCAACCTTAGGCTTCCTTCTCGGTGGCGATGCCGTAGTAGGCAAGGTCGCCGGGCTTGAAGTTGGTGATGAAGTCGGCGTGGCGAGCCACCTCGGCCTGTCCGTAGTTGACGTATACGTGGAGGCTGTCGCGGAATTCGCCGTTGCGCTGCGTGTCTTCGAGAAGCAGGTAGCCCATGATGATGTGGCCTGCCATCTCAACCAGGCGGCGTGCCATGAAGTCGCGGAAGGCGGTGCTTCCCACGCCTTCTACCAGTTCTATGGCGGCTGCATACTGCTGGGTCATGAATACGAGCGTGTTCTTCACATCCTGGTCTTCAGCCACTACCTCGGCCTTGGCCATCTCGTTGATGGAGTCGAGATAAGTGCCGGTGCTGACGTGGCGGATGGCTGCCACCGTCTGCAGCTGCGTCGTGCCCTCATAGATGCTCGTGATGCGGGCGTCGCGGTAGATGCGCTCGCAGGCATAGTCTTTCATGAAGCCCGAGCCGCCGTGGATCTGGATGCAGTCGTAGGCGTTCTGGTTGCAGAATTCCGAGGTCATACCCTTTGCCAGCGGAGTGTAGGCGTCGGCGAGTTTGGAGTAGTATTTCTGCTCCTTCTTCTCCTCGATGGTTAGCTTGCGCTCCTTTGCGATGTCGTCATACACCTTATACATGTCCACATACCGTGCGCATGCGTAGAGCAGGGCGCGGCTGGCGTCGAGCTTGGCCTTCATGATGGCCAGCATCTCGGATACGGCGGGGAACTCTATGATGGCTTTTCCGAACTGCTTGCGGTCTTTGGCGTAGGCCAGTGCCTCGCGGTAGGCCTGCTCGCTCAGGCCGACGCTCTGCGCGGCGATGCCGAGACGGGCACCGTTCATAAGGGCCATCACATACTTGATGAGACCCATCCTCTGCGTACCCACGAGTTCGGCGGGAGCATCCTTATATACGAGCTCGCACGTCGGGCTTCCCTTGATACCCATCTTGTTCTCGATGCGGCGCACATTGACACCCCCGTTCCTCTTGTCGTAGATAAACATGGAGAGGCCGCGGCCGTCTTTCGTGCCGGCCTCGGAGCGGGCCAGGACAAGGTGGATGTCGGAGTCGCCGTTGGTGATGAAGCGCTTCACGCCGTTGAGCACCCACGAGCCGTCTTCCTTCTGAGTGGCCTTGAGCATCACGCTCTGAAGGTCGGAACCGGCGTCGGGCTCCGTGAGGTCCATCGACATGGTCTCACCGGCGCATACGCGCGGGATGTATTTCTCTTTCTGCTCTTCGGAGGCAAATTCATACACTGTCTCCGCGCAGTCCTGAAGTCCCCAGAGGTTCTCAAACCCGGCGTCGGCACGGCTTACGATGTCGGCTGCCATGATGTAGGGGGTTATGGGGAAGTTGAGGCCACCCAGGCGCCTGGGCATTGCCATGCCCATCAGGCCGGCCTTGCGGCAGGCGTCGAGGTTTTTCTGCGTGCCCTCGGCATAAATCACGCGGCCATTCTCCACGCGCGGTCCGTTGTGGTCAACGTCTTCGGCGTTTTCGGCCACTACGTCGCCGCAGATCTCACCCACAATCTCCAGCACACGGTCATAGCTGTCCATGGCGTCCGCGAAGTCCTGGGGTGCGTAGTCGTATTTGTCGGCGTCGGCGAAGTTGCGCTCCTTGAGCTCAACTATCTTCTCCATCATCGGGTGTTCGAGATGATGCTTTAGTGAGGGGTTGTCTGTATAGAAATTAGCCATTACTTAGAGTTCTTTTTGTAGTATTTGATAAGTTTGGGCACCACCTCTTCCATGCTCCCGGTGATCACATAGTCGGCAATCTGGTTGATCGGGGCGTCGGGGTCGGTGTTGATAGAGATGATGAGTGATGAGTCCTGCATACCGGCGATGTGCTGAATCTGGCCGGAGATGCCGCAGGCGATGTAGACTTTCGGCCTTACGGTAACACCCGTCTGGCCTATCTGGCGGTCATGGTCGATCCAGCCGGCGTCTACCGCCGCGCGGCTTGCGCCAACCTCGGCGCCGAGAGTGTCGGCAAGCTGCTCGAGGAGTTCGAAATTCTCTTTCGAACCTACACCGTAACCGCCGGCTACGATTATGGGGCTACCTTTCAGGTTGACCTTCGATTTCTCCACATGGCGGTCGATGATATCCACTACGAAATCCTCGGGGCTCGTGTATTTGTTTACGTCAAGGTCTACCACCTTGCCGGTATAATTGGAATCCTTCACCTCCTTTTTCATCACGCCCTCGCGCACGGTTGCCATCTGCGGACGGCACTCGGGGTTGACGATCGTGGCTACGATGTTGCCGCCGAAGGCGGGACGGATCTGATACAGGAGGTCTTTGAATTCCTTGTTCTCGCGCGTGTCGGTGTAGTCGCCGATCTCGAGAGCCGTACAGTCGGCCGTAAGGCCGCTGTGGAGCGACGAGCTAACGCGCGGACCAAGGTCGCGGCCGATGCTCGTGGCGCCCATGAAGGCTATCTGCGGCTCGATCTCCTTGAAGAGATTGATCAGGATGCTGGAGTGGGGCAGCGAGGTGTAGGGATAAAGACGCTTGTCTTCCACCTTATATACTGTATCCACACCGAAGGGGAATATCTGCTTCTCAATATCCTTGAGGTTGTCGCCCACCACTACGGCTTCGAGTTTCACGCCCAGGCGGTCGGCGAGCTGACGGCCCTTGGTGAGCAGCTCGAGACTGACGTCGGCCACCTTGCCGTCTTCAAATTCACAATAAACGATGAGATTATTCTTGTCTGCCATGGGTTTAGCCGATTGTATGGTTAGCGATAAGTTCCTTGATGAAGTCTTCGAGGGCGGCGTCTTCAGCCTCAACCTTGCGGGCCTCCTTGGCCACGAAGACGATGTTTTCTATCTGTTTCACCTTTGTGGGCGAGCCTGCGAGGCCACACTGGGCGAGGTCGGCGTCGACATCATTGGCGGTCCATTCTCCTATCACGAGATAGGGGCGCTTCTCGAGCATCTCCTTCTTCTTCTCGTCGCCGGCTACCTCGGAGGGCACGGCGGCATATTTGTATTTCTGCACGGCCTTGGCGTTGCGCGGGCGGCAGGGAGCGGCAGAACCGTTTACGGTCACAACCGCAGGCAGCGGGGCAGTCACCGTCTCGACGCCGCTCTCGATGCGACGCTTCACGGTCACCTTACCATCCTCGGCCGAGATGATGTCTTCTGCATAAGTCACCTGCGGCAGACCCAGTTTTTCTGCCACCTGCGGACCCACCTGTGCGGTGTCGCCGTCGATGGCCTGGCGGCCGCCGATGATGATGTCGGCCTTGCCAAGCTTGCGCAGGGCCGCACTCAGTGCGTAGCTGGTTGCGAGCGTGTCACTGCCGGCGAAGGCGCGGTCGGAGAGCACTACGCCCCAGTCGGCACCACGGTAGAGCCCCTCGCGCACTATCTCTGCGGCGCGGGCCGGTCCCATGGTCAATACTGTCACCTTGCTTCCCGGATACATCTCTTTGAGTTTCAACGCCTGTTCCAGCGCGTTGAGATCTTCCGGGTTGAAAATTGCGGGAAGTGCAGCACGGTTTACGGTGCCGTCAGCCTTCATGGCGTCTTTCCCGACGTTTCGCGTATCAGGTACCTGCTTTGCAAGCACAATGATATTCAAACCCATATCTAATCTTTTAAATTTAAGTTCTTTTAGACCGCAAAGTTACAAAAATTACTGCAAAATGGCAAAAAATTATTAATTTTGCCGTGTCAGACAGTAAGATAAACCGCTAACCTCAACAGTCGCACTTCTATTTATTATGCGTGAAATCATAAAGTCTTTTCTTTTTATACTGACAGCGTCGGCCAGCGTTGCTCCGGCGCTCGCGGCGCCGGCCAAAAAGAAGGCGGAGCCGGTGGTGGAGAAGTCGCCGCAGGAAATCCTCCGCGAGCAGATGCTTGCCCATGTGGAGCAGGTGCTCGTCGTCGACTCCATCAATGTGGACAAGGAAGCTTTCTTCAAGCGTTATAAGCTGCAGCCCTCCACGGGCTCGCTGCTCACTGGGGCGGAGGTTGCCGCCCGGCTCCGCGGCATCGAGATTCCCGACGGGTTCGAAGGCTCCCCGCTGAGCGGGTTTACCAATGAATATAACGACTATCTGCTCTGGGCCCAACCCGACTCTACGGGTTTTCTGCGTCTGGCCGAGAGCGTGCGTCTGGTCGACGGCAGCTGGAGCTCCCCGCAGTTCGCTCCACTGGTGCTCAACAACGGCGATGAGGATGGCGAGACGGCCACGGCCAATGCGGCCTTCCCGTTTATGAGCGACGACGGCCAGACTCTCTACTATGCCTCCGACAATCCCCTCAGTCTCGGCGGCTACGATATCTTCGTGGCCACCAAAGACCCTTCCGACGGCGAATACCTCATCCCGGGCAACCTCGGTATGCCATTCAATTCGGAGTTTGACGACTATATGATGGTGCTCGACCGCCAGACCGGCGTCGGGTGGTGGGCCACCGACCGCAACCGGCTCGACGACCAACTGACGATATATGTCTATGCCCTCACCGATGAGCGGGACAATGTGGACCCCGACGATGAAAATCTCCTCGCCTACGCCTCGCTCCAAGGCTGGGAAACCCTGCTCACCGACGAGCAGAAGGCACGCCGCAACGAGCTTCTCCGCGACATCGCAGCCATCCAGCCTCCGAAGGTGGAGAAACCGGCCGAATTCCATCTCCCTGGGGTCGGCGGCAAGACCTATATACAGTTTGCCGACTTCCGCAACCCCCAGGCAGCCACGCTCATGAAGCGATACCTGAAGGAGGAGGATAAGGTGGAGGCCGACCGGAAAAAACTCGCCCTCCTGCGCGAAACCTATTACAAGTCGGGCTCCAACCGCCAGACGGGCACGCAGATTGCTACCCTCGAGGAGCAGCTCCGCCTCGACGAGCAAAACCTCCTTAACCTCCTCTCTGAGGTGTATCGGCTCGAGGGCGGAGAGGATTGAAAGGATTGAAAGGATTGAAAGGTATTAAAGGTATTAAAGGATTTAAAGGGAATTTATGATTTCGTTCAGCATCGCACTGGCCGTGCTCATTGTAGGCTACTTCCTCTATTCCAAGGTTGTGGAGAGAGTGTTCGGGGCTGACTATAAGCGTCCCACCCCCGTGCAGACCATGGCAGACGGGGTAGACTATGTGGCCCTCCCCTCCTGGAAGATTTTCCTCATACAGTTTCTCAACATCGCGGGTCTCGGTCCGATTTTCGGTGCCATTATGGGTATCATGTTCGGGCCGGCTGCATTCCTGTGGATAGTCTTCGGCACTATCTTCGCCGGCGCCGTCCACGACTATCTCTCCGGAATGCTGTCTCTGCGCCGCGGCGGAGCCTCCCTGCCCGAGATTGTAGGGCAGGAACTCGGCGGCAAGGTGAAGAATGCCATGCGCGTCTTCTCGCTGCTGCTGATGATCCTCGTGGGAGCGGTCTTTGTCTACAACCCGGCCGACCTTCTGGCCATGCTGACCCCGGAGGGTCTCGACCGCACCTTCTGGGTTGTGCTCATCTTTGTCTACTATATGTTGGCAACGCTGCTGCCCATCGATAAACTGATAGGCAAGCTCTATCCGCTGTTCGGTATCGCGCTCCTCTTTATGGCCGTCGGTATCATGGTGATGCTCTATGTCCACGGCGCCGATATGCCGGAGATGTGGACGGAGTTCTACAACCATAAGGCCGACCCGGAGGCCAACCCCATATTCCCGATGATGTTCGTCTCCATAGCCTGCGGAGCCATCAGCGGTTTCCATGCCACCCAGTCGCCCATGATGGCGCGCTGCCTCAAGACGGAGAAGCACGCCAGACCCATCTTCTACGGGGCTATGGCAGCCGAAGGTGTCGTGGCTCTGATCTGGGCTGCCGCCGCCATCACCTTTACGCGCGGCTACGACGGGCTCCAGGACTTCCTCGGAGGAGGCTCTCCGGCCGTCCTGGTAGACTCTCTCTCGCGGAGCTGGCTCGGAACGTTCGGCGGCATCCTGGCCGTTCTCGGTGTCATTGCGGCTCCCATCACCTCGGGCGACACGGCCCTGAGAAGCGCGCGACTCATAGCCGCAGACTTTATGGGGATGAAGCAGAAGAAGATCACCAGCCGTCTCATGGTCTCGGTGCCTCTCTTCGTGGTCTGCTTTATAATAATGCTCCTCCCCTACGACGCTCTGTGGCGCTATTTCGCATGGTGCAACCAGGTGCTGGCCGTCTTTACGCTCTGGACACTCACTGTCTACCTTGCCCGCAAGGAGAAGGCCTACATCATCACGCTCATCCCTGCCCTGTTCATGACGGCCGTCACCGTCACATATATCGTCTTTGCGCCAGAGGGCATAGGCATCATCACCGACGCTCTGGCCGGCGTGCGCATATCGTATGAGCTTTCGGTAGCGGTAGGTCTCGGAGTCACGGCGGTCTTCGCCTATCTCTTCTCGCGATTCCTCAAAGGGAGGGAACCGCAGGCAGCGCTGGATTGATTTCAGAACTTTTTCACTCCGTGGGTCGTTGAATATATATAACGACCCACCTTTATTTTTACCCGGCTATATATCTGCCGGGAATTCGCAACCTTAATCCACTACGAAGAGATGTCAAGCGCACTGTATACGGCCAGAAAGACGCTGAAAAACTACGCCAACGGCGGCAATGTGTTGATTTTCGCCACGGGCCTGGCCCTGCTGGTGGTCAACCTCCCCTTTCTGCATAATTTCTACAACGGTCTCTGGACCCACGAGATAGCCCTCCAGGTGGGCGAGTTCAACCTTTTCTCCCATCAGGGGCACCCCATGAGCATCATGGCCTTCATCAATGATGCGCTGATGGCCATATTCTTTTTCTCCATCGGTCTGGAGATCAAGAGGGAGGTGCTCGTAGGCGAACTATCCTCGTTCCGCCAGGCGCTGCTCCCTATCGTGGCGGCCGTGGGGGGCATGGGGATGCCGGTGCTCATATTCTTTATCCTGGGTCATGGCAGCGACTACATCGGAGGGGCTGCCATCCCTATGGCAACCGACATCGCTTTCTCGCTCGGAATCCTGTCGATGCTCGGCAACCGCGTCCCTATCAGCCTTAAGATCTTCCTTACCACCCTGGCGGTGGTAGACGATATAGGGGGTATCCTGGTAATCGCTATCTTCTACAGCAGCCACATAAATTTCTGGATGCTGCTGGCGGCCGGCGTACTCCTCGTGATCCTGGCTTTCGGGGGTAAGTTCGGCATCCAGTCCAAGCTCTTCTATTTCGGTATCGGGGCCTTCGTATGGTTCCTCTTTCTCAATGCTGGAATCCACCCCACCATCGCCGGCGTACTGATTGCCTTCACGGTGCCGGCTCGCCCCATCTACGCTCCTAAGAAGTATGTGAAGACCATCCGCGACAACATAAAGCTCTTCTCTCACGAAGACGATGAGATCCTCAATTCGAAGACCATCCTGAATAAAGACCAGATGAACTGGCTTAAGGAGATCGAGTCGGCCTCCGATAAGGTGATCTCGCCGCTCCAGGATATGGAAGACTCGCTCCACCCGGTGGTCAACTATCTTATCGTGCCCCTCTTCGCGTTTGCGAATGCCGGGATCTATTTCGGCGACCTTCAGTTTTCGGCCCTTTTCGGCGGTGTGAGCCTGGCTATCATCGCGGGGCTTGTGCTCGGGAAGTTCCTGGGGGTTTTCCTCTTCAGCTGGATTACCGTAAAACTCCGCTGGGCACCCATGCCGGAGGGTTGCAACTGGAAGCAGGTGGCCTCGGTGGCGCTCCTTGCAGGCATCGGATTCACGGTGTCGCTCTTCATCGCCAACCTCAGTTTCGGCACTGGCGACCCCATGCTGAGTCAGCTCCTCGACAATGCAAAACTGGGTATTCTGGTTGGCTCGCTGCTTGCGGGCTTCGGCGGCTGGCTGGCCCTCCATTTCACCCTCCCGAAGGCGCCTGCCGAATCAGCAAAGGAAACTAACGAAAAACCACAGATATCATGAGAATTGGAGATAAATTTCCCGACCTTCTCGGCTCCGATGCCGAAGGCAAGGAGGTGAGGCTGTCCGACTTTCCGGGCAAACGTTTCATCATCTATTTCTATCCGAAAGACAACACACCAGGCTGTACGGCCGAGGCCTGCTCGCTGGGAATGGGGTTCAAGACCCTCAGCGATATGGGCTACCAGGTGATCGGGGTCAGCAAGGACTCCGCGGCCTCCCATAGCCGGTTTGCCGAGAAGTATTCTCTCCCCTTCCCGCTGGTGGCCGACACGGAACTCAACCTGGCCAACCTTGCCGGGGTGTGGCAGAAGAAGAAGATGGCCGGCAGGGAATATTTCGGCATCGTGCGAACCACCTTCGTCACCGACGAGACCGGCACCGTCACCGACATCATCGAGAAGGTGGATACGAAACATGCCGCCGAGCAGCTGTTCAGTCTGCTCAACGGCAGGGAAAACCCCAACCCGGCCTGAAGGGCGCCGGAAGGCGACTCTGAGGTCAGTCGAGTTTGAGCACGGCGAGGAAGGCTTTCTGAGGCACCTCGACCGTGCCTATCTGTTTCATTCTCTTCTTGCCGGCTTTCTGCTTCTCGAGCAGTTTGCGCTTGCGAGTGATGTCACCGCCGTAGCATTTGGCGGTCACGTCCTTACGCACGGCCTTGATCGTCTCGCGGGCTATGATCTTGGCTCCGATGGCTGCCTGGATGGCTATGTCAAACTGCTGGCGTGGTATCAGCTCCTTGAGTTTCTCGCACATCCTGCGGCCGAAGCGCATGGCGTTATCGGCGTGGGTCAGTGTGGAGAGGGCGTCCACGCTCTCGCCGTTGAGCAGTATGTCGAGCTTTACAAGGTTGGAGGGCCGGAACCCGTGCAGGTGGTAGTCAAACGAGGCGTAGCCCTTGGAGATCGACTTCAGTTTGTCGTAGAAGTCTATCACAATCTCGCCGAGCGGCATGTCGAAAGTCATCTCCATGCGGTTTCCCGAAATGTATTCCTGCTTTACGAGCTCGCCCCGCTTGCCGAGGCAGAGGGTCATGATGGGGCCGATGTAGTCGGCCTGCGTTATTATGGAGGCCCGGATGTAGGGTTCCTCAATATGGTCGATCATCGTGGGCTCGGGCAGTCCGGAGGGGTTGTGCACCTCCACCACCTCGCCACGCTTGGGGTATACCTTGTAGGATACGTTGGGCACGGTGGTGATCACGTCCATGTTGAACTCCCTGCTGAGCCGCTCCTGCACGATCTCCATGTGGAGCAGCCCGAGGAAGCCGCAGCGGAAACCGAACCCGAGGGCGGCCGACGACTCCGGCTGGAAGGTGAGCGAGGCGTCGTTGAGCTGCAGTTTCTCGAGAGATGCGCGAAGGTTCTCGAAGTCTTCGGCATCGATGGGATACAAGCCGGCGAATACCATCGGTTTCACCTCCTCGAAGCCGGAGATGGCCTCGCTGCAGGGTCGCTCCACATGGGTGATCGTGTCGCCTACCCTTACCTCCTTCGATGATTTGATGCCCGAGATGATGTAGCCTACGTTGCCTGCCTGCAGCTCCTTGCGGGGCGACATCTGCATCTTGAGCACGCCTACCTCGTCGGCGTGGTATTCCTTGCCGGTGGAGACGAATTTCACGAAGTCGCCGGTGCGCAGCGTACCGTTTACAATCTTGTAGTATGCTATGATGCCGCGGAAGGGGTTGAACACGGAGTCGAAGATCAGGGCCTGAAGCGGGGCGTGCGGGTCTCCCTTGGGAGCCGGTATACGCTTCACGATGGCCTCGAGAATCTCGTCAACACCCATTCCGGTCTTGCCTGAAGCGCGGATTATCTCGCTGCGGTCACACCCCAGGAGGTCTACTATCTGGTCTTCCACCTCCTCGGGTTTGGCGCTTTCGAGGTCGCATTTGTTGATGATGGGGATGATGTCGAGGTCGTTGTCGATGGCCATGTAGAGGTTGGAGATGGTCTGCGCCTGGATTCCCTGCGAACCGTCTACGATGAGCAGAGCGCCCTCGCAGGCGGCTATGGAACGCGACACCTCATACGAGAAGTCAACGTGTCCCGGGGTGTCTATGAGGTTGAGCACATAGCGCTCGCCGTCGAGGGTGTAGTCCATCTGAATGGCGTGGCTCTTTATGGTGATGCCGCGCTCTTTCTCGAGCTCCATGTCGTCGAGCACCTGAGCCTCCATCTCTTTCTCGGAGACGGTGCCGGTGCGCTCAAGCAGTCGGTCGGCCAGGGTCGATTTGCCGTGGTCGATGTGCGCTATGATGCAGAAGTTGCGTATGTTCATTAAAGGAGTTTGATGCTGATGTATCGTTTGGGGTTACGCTTGATGTCGACTATCAGGGAGTCTACGCTTGCGGCCACACTGTTGAGGCGGTTGTAGAGCTCGGGGTCGTTCATCAGCAGTCCGAGGGTCGAGTTCTGGTTTTTGAGCTGCGAGGAGAAGCTCTCCAGGTTGCTCACTGTCTGCCTTACGCCTTCCATGGTCTGCGTGAGCGGCAGCTTGGCGAGCTGGTCGGTGAGCAGGGCGAGGTTGCCCGAGATGGTGTCCACTCTGGTCATCACCTGCCCGAAGTTGCCCACGATTCCGTTGGCCGAACCCATAATCTGGGGCATCTGCCTGTTCATAAGCGTGTTGAGACCCTGGCTGGCAAGCAATACGTTGTTGCTTATCCCTTCGAGGTTGCCCACGGCAATCCTGAGCGCGGGGTCGGCAACCACGGTGTTGAGGTTGCTCACAAGAGAGTCTACCACGGTGAGTGTGCCGGTGATCTTGGGCATGAGGGTATCGGAGAGTCCGGAGAGGATGCCGCCTCCCTGTCGCGTGGGCACGTCGCCCCCAACGGGGATGAACTCCCGGGAGTCGCCCACCTCGATCTCTATATAACCCTCGCCCATAAGCGACGATGCGATGACGGCTACGGAGTTTACGGGGAGGTGCAGGTTGCGGTTAAGGGCCAATACCACCTCGGTCTTGCCCGGTTTCACATAGTCGAAGTTGATCTCGCGCACCTGACCTACCTTGTAACCGTTTACCTTGACGGGGGCCGAGATCTCCAGACCGTCCACATTGTCGTAGTAGGCCATGTAGAAATTGGCCGGGCGGAACAGGTTGATTCCCTTGAGGAACTCGATACCGAACACGAGGATTACGATGGCGACGATTACCGACAATCCGATCGTGATTTCCTTCTTTGCTAACTTTCTCATTATTTCGTCTTGAGTGGTTTCTTTCTTATCTGATACCTGTTATCTGTTATCTAAAAATAGCATTTGATGACGCGGGCGTCTGGGAAGAGGGCCGAGATCTCGTCGCAGAGGTTCTCCATCTCGGCGCGGTCGAGGCTCTCGCCGTAGGTGTACTTATACCTGTTGTTCTCGCGTATGGAGGCCACGGGGCTGAGTCCCTTGAACACCTCGTCAGTGGCCTTGAGCTCGTCTTCACTCTCGAAGAGGAGCACCTTATACCCGACGTTTACGTTGTGTCTCACGGCCTTTCGCGAGCTCTCCCGGTTGCGCCGGGCGGGCTTTGCCACCTCTGTCTTCTTCGCTTTCTCTTTTTTGGCAGCCTTGCCGGCGTTCTTTTTGTTCTCTTTCTGGACTTTTGGCGACTCTGCGGCGGCTATCACTGTCTCTTCCGCGGCCGGAGTCACGGTATGTTCCTCTCTGAGGGCGATCTCTGTCTGCTCCACTGTCGAGGCACCCTCCATGCGTGCCTTTGAGGAGCGTCTCCTGTGTGAGGAGGGATCGGAGGGCGCTTTCCCCTTGCGGGTCTCCGCGCGGTGAGGCAGTGCCGTGTCGGTGGCAGTCGTTGCCACCAGTTCCGCTACGGCCGCGGTGTCGCTGCCGCCGTCGCCCGAGGTGCTGTATGCCGTCTCCTCGGTGTTATATGTTCCTCCGTCAGTCTCCTCGGAGGCGAGACCGAGCGATTTGCGGTAGTAGTTCTCGTAGTTTTTCACCGCGTTGAAGATGGCTCCGGCCAGCTTCTCCTGTCCGGCGTTGCTGTTCAGGAACTTGGCCTGGTCGGGATTGCAGATGAAGTCGAGCTCCACCAGCGCTGCCGGCATTGCTGTAGACCACAGTACCCAGAATCCGGCCTGCTGCACTCCGCGCGAGTAACGCCCGGCGCCTACCATCTCTTTCTGCACGTCGGCGGCAAACCTTGCGCTGTTCTGGAAGTTCTTCTTGGCGGTCATCTCATAGATGATGTAGCTCTCGTCGCTCTGGGGGTCGAAGTCGGTGTAGCGTGCCTTGTCGTTGGCGTCGAGCTCTATTACGGAGTTCTCCCGCTGGGCTACGGCGAGGTTGGCGGCGTCCTTGTGATGGCCCAGAATATACGTCGTGGCGCCCAACACATTGTTGCGGTTCTTGTTCGAGCGGTCTACGGAGTTGCAGTGGATCGACACGAAGAGGTCGCCTTTGGCACTGTTGGCTATATCGGCCCTTCCCTGCAATGAAACGATGACGTCCTTGTCGCGGGTGTACACCACCTCGGTGTTCTTCAGTTTCTTTTTGATCAGCTCACCCAGTTTGAGGGCTACGGCGAGGTTGACGTCCTTCTCTTTCACGTCGTGCTCGTGGGCTCCGACGTCATTTCCGCCGTGGCCGGCATCGATCACGACGGTGAATTTCTTCTTCTCGGCTGCGGCGGCCGCCGCGGGATTGAGAATCCCCAACACGGCGATCACTGCCGCCGCGCAATATATCGTGTGGAAAATTTTGCGTAAAGATTGCATTCTGCAAAGTTACAAATTTTTTTTGAATTCCGGGTAGTTGCATATATGGAGAAAATGTATTAATTTTGCACCGTCAACGCGACATCAGCCGCAATAGCTCAGTCGGTAGAGCATTTCATTCGTAACGAAAAGGTCGTGGGTTCGAGTCCCACTCGCGGCTCAAGTTCAACCCCCGGATTGCTTCGGGGGTTTAAATTTGAAAAGCCTAAGTTATTACAAAAAATAAAAGCCTAAAAGTATTACAAACCATGAAAAAAGAGATCGCTACGACGAAGGCTCCGGGTGCCATCGGCCCCTACAGCCAGGCTGTGAAAGTTGACCACCACCTCTTCATCAGTGGCCAGCTCCCCATCAACCCCGCTACGGGTGAGATGCCCGAAGGTATCAAGGAGCAGACGCGCCAGAGCATTGCCAACCTCAAGGCTATCCTTGAGGAAGCAGGCGGTTCGCTCGACAATGTGGTGAAGACCACCTGTCTGCTTGCCGACATGAGCCTCTTCGGCCCCATGAATGAGGTCTATGCCGAGGAATTCAAGGCCGTGTACCCCGCCCGTGCCGCTTTTGCCGTTAAGGAACTCCCGAAACAGGCCCTGGTGGAAATAGAAGCCATCGCGATTCTGTAGGGGCAGCCTCGAGACAACGAACCGAAAACCCCGCCCTCGAGCGGGGTTTTTTATTAAAATGTTAAAAATTAAGCAGGATTAAACCATACTCATTTCAGGTTGTTTAATAGATAGAAATGAGAGACCTTAGCAAAGTCGACAGTATTCAAATTTTTGATATTTGCAAGAATATCGTAATCTGCCTCCTGACCCTGATCGGGGTTTTGGTGGTAGGTCGTTTTCTGCCGTTCTACTTCGGTCCGGTGATCGGTCTCGTGGCCGCTGCCCTGCTCTATTCCCTTCTCTACAACAACAAGCTGCGCGGGGGTGCCAACTGTATGCTGGCAGCCTACAGCCTTTTCTTCGCAATCATAGCCTACTCGTTTATCTCCATCCTGGTCAACGTGTTCTATATCTGGGGCTGGTTGCACATACCTGACGAGTTCGTCTTTTTCAACGACCCATATATCCCCTCGCTCTGGCTCAACCCGGTGATTTTCCTTACCCTTCTGGTGGTCTACCTCCGCCGGCGCAAGCTCAAGCTATGCATCGAGTGCCGCATTCATAACGGGCCGCATACCGACCGCGGCGTCTTCGGCTCGATCCTCAACACGGAGAGCAAGCTGCAGCTCAAAAACCTGATGCTGCTCTTCGGGGTGCTCACCCTCATCGTGTGGGGCTATTACCTTTTTGAATATAAGGCTATCAACACCAACGCGAAAGACCGCTATATCTTCTTCTGGATCTCGGTGATAGCCATTATACTCGATATCGTCTATTACCTCTACCGCTACTACAATCTCTTCCTCGACCTGAAGGAGAACAATGAGCTGATTGCCCCTACCGACACCGAGGCGCAGAAAGGCAAAACCTACCTGCGCTACTACGTGATATGCGGCAACAAGGTCTACCTCAATCCGGAGAGCGAAGACGCCACCCACCCCGACCGGTTTGGCATCGACACACCCTTCTTTACGGGCAAGTCGGCAGCCGACGTAACCACTCCGGCCGTTGAGGAAACCATCCGCGAGATGACCGGAGGCAAGGAAGGCGAGCTGAGATTCTTCTTCGGTCGCAAGGCACCCGACCTTGCGCGCCACATCGTGCTGAGGTTTTTCTATTTCCTCGACGGCAAACCCGAAGACTACCCCGAAATGAAGGCGCCGGGCGGCTGGTTTGATTTCGAAGAGGTGAAGATGGTCTACAACCAACGACCAGACCTTATGGCCACGCTGGCCATGCACGACCTCTCGCGCCTCGCCACGATTGTGATCGCGGAGAAGACGTATAAGGAGAACGGACAGCGCCGCCACCGCCTCAAGAGCTACAACCCCTCGTTCGACCTTATCGATGTGCGCGACTCGAAGATCGATTTCCAGGACGACAAGTGGATCCGCGTATCCATTTTCAATGCCGACAAACCCTTCTTCCGCATCAGGCGATGGTTCAACAAGATGACGTCGCCCGGCAGGAAACGCAAGAACGGATGACCCCTCCTATCATCGCCGTTACGGGTCCCACGGCCTGCGGCAAGACGGCCCTGGCCGTCAGGATTGCCCGCCGGACCGACGGGGAGATCATCAGTGCCGACTCCCGGCAGGTGTACCGCCGCATGGACATCGGTACCGGCAAAGACCTCGGGGAGTATGGCGAGGTGCCCTACCATCTTATCGATATCTGCGAACCCGGCACGAAATATAACCTCCATCGCTACGTAAAGGATTTCCACCGGGCTCTGACCGAGATCCGCTCACGCGGCAAGACACCCGTCTTGTGCGGGGGCACGGGCCTCTACCTGGAGACGGTGCTCAGCGGCGTGCGGCTGCCCGACGTTCCGCAAAACCCCGGACTGCGCACCGAGCTTGAGGGGAAGAGTCTCGCCGAGCTTACGGGCATTCTGGAGGGCTACAAGCGGCTTCACAACACCACCGACGTCGACACGGCCCAGCGGGCCGTAAGAGCCATAGAGATCGAGGAATACTATGCCGCCCATCCCGAGGAGGCCCGCGCGGCCTCGCGCGCCACGGCCTCGCCCCTTCCTCACCGACTGCTGCTTATCGACATCCCGCGCGAGGAGCGCCGCCGGCGCATCTCGGTGCGCCTGGAAAGCCGTCTGCGTGAGGGGATGGTGGAGGAGGTAAAAGGGCTCCTCGACGAGGGCATCCCGGCGGCCGACCTGATCTATTACGGGTTGGAATACAAGTATGTGACGCTTTACGTCACGGGACAGATGGATTTTGAGAATATGAAAAGGCGCCTGGAAATTGAGATTCATCAATTTGCCAAGCGCCAGATGACGTGGTTTCGCGGCATGGAGCGCCGCGGTTTCTCTTTTCTAAAGGTTCCCTTTGAGGAACTGGGCCACTTTTCGGTATAGCTGCACCCGGGCGTTACACATCCTCAGAGAGTGGTCGAAGGCCGTCCAGGCCATCATGTCGAAGAGTTTCCCCTCTGCCGTAAGTTTCGAGGTGTATTTCAACGTGTTGTAGAAGTGCACGTTGTCGTCGCTCGTACCGCTCATGATCAGGAGCGGGACGTTGAGGGCGCCTGCACCCGCTATGGCCGACGAGGCGTCGTAGCCGGCCTCGTTCTGCTGCGGGGTGAGCATATAGCGCTCGGTGTAGATGCTGTCGTAGTAGCGCCAGTCGGTCACCGGGGCCATCGACACTCCGCACTTGAAGGGGTTGCCGGGGCGCTGCAGTTCCATAAGGGTCATGTAGCCGCCGTAGCTCCATCCGAAGCAGCCTATGCGGTTGCTGTCGGCAAAGGGTTGAGAGGCCATCCAGCGGGCTCCGGCTATCTGGTCGGCTGTCTCAAGGTCGCCGAGGTGCCTGTAGACGGAGTAGGCCCACTGCCGGGAGCGGTTACCCGTGCCGCGACCGTCAACGCATCCTATCACGTATCCCTCGCTGCAGAGGTAGTAGAGGCCGTCCATCTTCCAGCGGTTGGTCACCTCCTGCGAGTCGGGACCGTTGTATTGCCACATCAGTACGGGGTATTTCCTCGAGGGGTCGAAACCGGCCGGTTTTATCATGTAGGCGTCCATCTCCTCGCCGGCGTCGTTTTTCACCTTGAGGAGCTCCCTGCGAGGTGCGCCGGCATATTTGGCCTTGTATTCGGCGTTGTCTTCCACCGTCACGAGTTCCTTGCCGTCGGCATTGCAGAGGGTGTAGACCGGGGGTGTCTGCACGTCGCTCCACTGGCGCAGCCAGTAGCCGAAGCCTTTGCTCCAGTCTGCCGACTCCCAGCCGCGCTTCCCTGTGAGCAGGGTCAGCGCGCCCTTGCTGTTCACGGCCGCAACACTGCGGTCGGTGGCGCCCAGAGAGGTGGTCTGCACGTAATGCACGCCTTTCTTGGAGTCGTAGCCGTAATAGTCGGTGATGTTGAAGTCGCCGCGTGTCAGCTCTCCCTGCATCACTCCCTCGTAGTTGTATTTGTATAGGTGGCGGTAGCCGCTCCTCTCGCTGGCGTAGACGAAGAAGTCGGGATAGAAGCGGCTCATCTGGTAGGTGAAGGGGCTGAGCCATCCCCCCTCTGCGCGTTCCTCGAGCAGCAGATGGGCCACGGTGCTTGCCGGATTAACTCTATAGAGCCGCAGCCGGTTCTGGTCGTGGTTGAGCAGGCCGACCATGAGGTTTTCCCCCTTGCCGTCAAATTCCACCATAGGGAGATAGTCTGTATCCGTCAGCGGGAGGTCCATGGTCTTGGTGGCCCGTGTGTTGAGGTCGTAGGCATGCAGGCTCACCCTCGATACGGGGTAACCGGCCAGGGAGTATTTGTACTCATACTGTGCGGGATAGGGGTCGCCAAGGGGGTCGTCCATACAGAAACCCCGGTAGGAGTCGAAGCTGTAGGTGGGCACGTCGCTCTCGTCGAAGCGTACGTATACCAGCACGTTGTCGTCGGCGCTCCACCGCATGGTGTTGAGGATGTTGAACTCCTCCTCATATCCCCAGTCGGGAATGCCGTTGATCACGGCGTTCACCTGTCCGTCTTTGGTTATGGGGTTGTCAGTGCCGTAGTCGAGGTTGGCTATGTAGATGTTGTTATCCCGCATGTATGCCACCTTGAGGCCGTCGTGCGAGAGTGTGGCGCCGCGCTGTGGGCCCTTCTCCGAGACGCGCTTCATGGTTTGCCGCATCGTGTCGTAGACGTAATATTCGGCGGTGAAGCTGAAGCGCCACACTTTCTCGGAGTCGTTCCAGAGCAGTATGCGCCGGCCGTCGTCGGAGAGCTCGTAGCCCTCGAAGGCGGGAATCTTTACGTCGCCCTTCACGCCGTCGATGCTGAAGAGAGTGCCTGTCTTCTGCCCGGTCTTGTAGCTGAAGGTCTCGATGCTCTTGCCGTCGTCGCTGATGGCGGCATAGCTCTCGCCGTCGGGCATCGGAGTCATCTCTTTCACACCCTTGGGTGTGGCGGTGGTGATGTCGCAGTAGTCTTCCACGCCTAATGCCCATGCTGTCTGCATGGCGCACGCGCAGAGGCCGAGCATCAGTGTCTTCCGTGTCAGTTTCATCTTGGTCGTGCGTGTCTTAGTATGAGCGGGCGAAGACGACGCGCTGTGCGGAGGGTTTGCCGGTCACCATGCATTTGCCGGGGGTCTTGTCGCCATCGAAGGGGATGCAGCGTATCGTGGCCTTGGTCTCCTCCTTGATTTTCTCCTCTGTCTCGGGTGTGCCGTCCCAGTGGGCCAGGATGAAGCCGCCCTTCTCTATCTTCTCCTTGAATTCCTCGTAGGTGTCGGCTGTGTCCGTCATCCTCTCGCGGTGCTCGAGGGCCTTGCGGAAGAGGTTGTTCTGGATGTCGTCGAGCAGATAGGTTATCCTCTCCTCGATGCCGTCGAAAGGAACGCTCTCTTTCTCGAGTGTGTCGCGGCGGAAGAGTTCTACGGTGCCGTTCTCGAGGTCGCGCATGCCGAGAGCGAGGCGCACGGGTACACCCTTCACCTCGTAGTCGGCGAATTTGAAGCCGGGTCGCTTGTTGTCGGCATCGTCATATTTCACGCTTATTCCCTTGGCGCGCAGGCTGGCCACGAGGGGCTCTACCCTGGCGGAGATGCGGGCGAGGTCGTCGGCGGTCTTGTAGATCGGCACAATCACTACCTGCAGGGGTGCGAGGCGCGGCGGCAACACGAGTCCGTTGTCGTCGCTGTGCGTCATGATGAGGGCGCCCATCAGTCGGGTCGATACGCCCCATGATGTCGCCCATACGTATTCGGGCTTGTTCTCCTTGTTCATGAAGGTCACGTCGAAGGCCTTGGCGAAGTTCTGTCCCAGGAAGTGGCTCGTGCCGCTCTGCAGGGCCTTGCCGTCCTGCATCATGGCCTCGATGGTGAAGGTGTCGAGGGCTCCGGCGAAGCGTTCGTTGGCGCTCTTAACGCCCTTCACTACGGGCACGGCCATGTAGTCCTGGGCAAACTCGGCGTAGACGTCGAGCATCCTGCGGGCCTCCTCCTCAGCCTCCTCTTTGGTGGCGTGGGCGGTGTGGCCCTCCTGCCACAGGAACTCTGCCGTGCGCAGGAACATGCGGGTGCGCATCTCCCAGCGGAACACGTTGGCCCACTGGTTTACGAGCACCGGGAGGTCGCGGTAGGAGTGGATCCAGTTCTTATAGGTGTTCCATATGATGGTCTCCGACGTGGGCCGGATTATCAGCTCTTCCTCGAGGCGTGCGTCGGGGTCTACCACCACGCCCTTTCCCTCGGGGTCGTTCTTGAGGCGGTAGTGTGTCACCACGGCACATTCCTTTGCGAAGCCCTCCACGTGGTCGGCCTCGCGGCTCAGAAACGACTTGGGTATCAGCAGGGGGAAGTAGGCGTTCTGGTGGCCCGTGGCCTTGAACATATCGTCGAGCTGCCGCTGCATCTTCTCCCAGATGGCGTAGCCGTAGGGCTTGATCACCATGCATCCGCGCACGGCGCTCTGCTCGGCCAGGTCGGCCTTTACCACCAGTTCGTTATACCATTGCGAGTAGTTTTCCTCGCGCTTCGTGAAATTCTTGAGTTCTTTTGCCATTATCGTATTCTGTCTACTGATTTCAATAGTTTGTGGTCTTTGTTGATGAGGGTCCACGACATCACCATCAGGATGAGCGAGAGGAACGGGGCCATGGCCAGACTCGACCATTGCACCTCGTAGCCTGGCATCCCCCTGTAGCCTTCCCAGCCCGCAATGCATATCACGCAGAGCAGAAACACGATCTCGATGAGGCAGACTCGCTTCTGCAGCGGCAGGTTGCGGTAGAGGAAGATGTCGATGAAGGGCAGTATGGCAGCCATCAACGATACGATGAAGAGAAACCAGGTGTAGACCTGGTAACCGTGCGGCGACCCGTCGGTGGGCTCGCCCTCTATCGAAAAACCGATGGTGGTGAAGTTGTAGGTGAAGTCGGTGGTCTGCACCTGACCCAGCGAGAGGAATGTGAAGCAGGCCATCAGGGCCACCGTTATGAGCAGCATCACTGACTGCCATCTCTGGATTACCATATCTTGTGAGCTTTTTGCGTTTTTACGTTTCTTTGTCTGCCGGGGAGGCGATTCGGCGGGTTTGCCGGCTCCCCCTCATATAAGTTGCAAAATTAACCTTTTGGCTTGATTTTTGCAAAATTTTTCGTAATTTAGCATTTGTGATGAGTAAAGATAAATTCAACGACTCCATAGCGTCCCTCCTCTCCGAGGGGCGCATCAACCATGTCATCAACGTGCTTCGCCGCAAGTGTGCGGAGGGCGTCGCGGCCCATCCCGACCTTGCGGCGCTCGACGCGCGCCTGGCGGCCGTTGCCGACACCTACCACCGCATGAGGCAGTTCCTTATCGGAGGGTTCCCCGACCCCGAACGGGAGAGGGTGCTCAGCGGGGTGAAGCGCGAGCTGCGCGAGCTCGGCCGGCAGTACCTCTTCGTCTGCAACGAGAACCGTCTGGACCCGCTCTTTGCGGAATACCGTCTCCAGAAGGTGCGCCACTCCGATATGACGGCCATCGCGGAGAAGTATCGCAAGAACCTCTACCGGCTCGAGATGGCAAAGGAAACGGAGTCGGACACAGAGGCATTCCTGCGGAGCGGTGAAGAACTGGTTGAGGCGGCCTTCCGCCGCGCTTGGGCCATGCCGCCGGCAGCCGCCGACGAACGGGAGGCTGTAGCCGGGCTGCTACGTGACCCCGACATGGAGTTCGCTCTCAAAAGTCAACTCATAAGCGGTCTGCTTCTCGGCGCCCTGCGCTTTAACGACCCCGGGAAACTCGAGCTCCTGCTCGCAGCATACGAGGAGGCCGACGACGAACGCCTCGAGGCCCGCGCCCTCACGGCCGTCGTACTCATCCTGGCCCGTTGGGGCAACTCCGCCGTGGCCTCTCCCGCCATCGAGGGTCGCCTGAGCTCAATCTCCGACTCGATCCTCACGTATACGCGACTTAAGGATGTGGTGATGACCCTCATTCGCACACGCGACACCGACCGGGTGAGCCGCGAGGTGACGGAGGCCTTCAACACCACGATGAAGGAGCTCACTCCCGAGATGCTCGAGAAACTCCAACGCGACGGGATGCTCGCCGACGGGGCCGAGGGAGACATTAACCCCGAGTGGGAACGCCTGATGAAGAATAAGGATATCGAGGAGAAGATGAAGGCTCTCAATGATATGCAGCTCGAGGGGATGGACGTGATGATGCAGACATTCTCCAGGCTGAAGGCTTTTCCTTTCTTCCGCACGATGGCCAACTGGTTTCTACCCTTCTCTGCGGCCCACAGTGCCGTGTCTCCCCTTTTCGAGAATTTCAGCGGTGAGGCCTTTGCCTCTATGGCCGATGCCACCGAGATGTGCAGCGCCGACCGGTT
>JAFLTW010000010.1 GCA_022509085.1 Muribaculaceae bacterium
TATCCGGCCCGCGAGCTCCCCATCCCGGGGGTCACGTCCCGGATTATCCTCGACCGTCTCACCACTCCCGGCACTCTCATTGAGCGTAAAGATTTGCTTGATAAGATAAAAATTACTAACTTTGACATTCTTATTACGTTAGGGGCCGCCGACCTTGACACGCTCCTTCCGGAAATAGCCGATATACTCAGACGAGATGTGGAAAACCGTCGTTAAATGGGTGCTTCTCTGCGGGCTTTTCGCCTATGTCGTGGCCATGTTCATATGGTCGCGCGCTGAGGCCTCACGCCATAAGTGCACCGGCATCGAGGTGGTGATCGACGGCCACAGCCAGGTGGGCTCCGTAACGGAGCAGAGCGTGAAAGACCTGGTGAAGGAGTATCCCGAGATGATTGTCGGCCAGCCCATCCACTCCGTCAACACCCACGCCATAGCGGAATATCTGCGGAATTTCAACAACTTCGAGTCTGTCGACTGCATGATAACCACGCAGGGCCACCTCAAGGTGAAGGTGACGCCGATGGTGCCTGCAATCCGTGTGTTCGACGGCTCCACGAGCTATTACGTGAACAAGGACGGCAAGACGATGGCCGCCCTGCCGGGCTTCCATGTCGACGTTCCCCTGGTGAGCGGCAAGTTCACCAACACCTTCCGCCCGGAGGGCCTGCTGCCGGTGGTCAACTTCCTGCGCCGCGACTCCCTGCTCTCCAACGTGGTGGGGATGATCGTGGTGCGCGACCCCGAAAACATCATCCTCGTGCCGAGGGTAAAGGGGCACGTCATCAACCTGGGCGACACGTCGCGGCTTGCCGAGAAGAGGAAGGCAATCCTGACGGCCTACCGCTCCATACTGCCCTACAAGGGGTGGGAGACCTACGACACCATCTCCGTGAAATTCAAGGGTCAGATTGTGGCCACGCGCCACGACAAGACGCCGCTCTACCCCGTGGCAGTGGTGGAAGACGACCAGGACGCAGAGGAGGCGTCGCTCCAGGCCCATGAGGCCTCCAACGCCGAAGACACCGAACGATAGCATTCATCAGATATAAGAGACGACAACGAGTCAACAACAACATATGAAAGAGAGATATATAGCGGCCTTGGAAATAGGCAGTTCGAAGATTACGGGAGCTGTAGGGCTCTACAATCCCGAAGACGGCACGATGAAGGTGCTGGCTGTGGAGCAGGAGGAGAGCCGTGACTCCGTGCGCTACGGCATCATCCACAACCCCGAGGAGGTGGCGGCACGCGTGGTGCGTATCGTGGAACGCCTCGAAGTGAACCCGGCCGTCGAGCCGCGCCGCATCACCGGCGTCTACGTGGGGCTGTCGGGCCGTTCGATGCGCTCGGTGGCCTCCGACGTGAAACTGGTGTTTCCCGATGTCACCGAGATTACGGGCGACATGCTGAAGCGCCTCAAGGAAGACGCCACGGCGCTCCCCATCGAGCCTAACCAGGAGATACTCGACGTCATCCCGCGCTCCTATCAGATCGACGGACTCGACACCTCGGCGCCCAAAGGCGCCATGGGCAAGAGCATAGCTGCCGTCTACGACGTGATCATAGGCCGCAACGAACTGAAGCGCAACATCAAGCGCGCCCTCAACGACCGCACCGGGCTCCAGATCCGCGGTATGCTCGTCACGGAGGTGGCGGCTGCCGACATCGTGCTCTCCGACGAGGAGAAGCGCCTGGGATGCATGCTGGTGGATTTCGGTTCGGAGACAACCTCCGTGAGCATCTACCGCCACGGGTCGCTCTGCTATTACGCCACCCTCCCGCTTGGCGGCCGCAACATCACCCGCGACCTCACCTCGCTGGCCGTCCTCGAGGAGAATGCCGAGGAAATAAAGTGCGAGAGCGGCAGGGCAGTGGCTCCCGACACCCCCTCCTCGCTCAACCTCAACGGACTGAAGCTCTCCGACGTGAGCAACCTTGTGGTGGCCCGCGCCGAGGAAATAGTGGCCAACGTGATCCAGCAGATCTCTTATGCCGGACTTACGGAGAAAGACCTCCCCGACGGCATCGTCTGCATCGGAGGCGGCGCCAACCTCAACGGCCTCTGCGAACTGATAGAAAACCAGAGCGGCCTCAACGCGCGCAACGGTTTCCTGCCTTCCTTCATCGTGAAGACCGAACCGCGCGCCAAGCGTCTCGACAATGTCCAGGTGTGCGCGCTCCTGTATGCCGGCGCCCTCAAGGGAGGCGAGGAGTGCCTTGAGATGCCCCATATAGAGACTCCCGACGACGTGGACGAACCCGTGGAAAGAAGAGTGGCCCCCGAACCCCAGGAGGGAAAGGTGAGCAAATTCTTCAATAAGATTTCACGCGGCCTGGGCAACTTCTTCGCCACGCCCCCCGAAGATGACTCCGAACTGGAGTAGTTGAAGAGTTGAAGAGAGAAAGAGTGAATGAGTGTTTAGAGTATAATTTCCAATGAAAGAAGACTTCCTTAAAGATATCACGGACAGCTCCGACTTCGAGTCGGAATCCAACGACGCCATCATCAAGATTATAGGCGTGGGCGGAGGCGGCGGCAATGCCGTCAACTATATGTATCGCCAGAACATCCCGAACGTCAACTTCGTGGTGTGCAACACCGACAAGCAGCACCTCAACAAGAGTCCGGTGCCCAACAAGCTGCTGCTGGGCTACGACATAACCCACGGGCTGGGTGCAGGCAACAAGCCGGAGGTGGGGCGCCAGTGCGCCGAGGCCGACCGCGACAAGATCCGCGAGCTCTTCAACGACAATACGGAGATGGTGTTCATCACCGCCGGCATGGGCGGTGGCACCGGTACGGGCGCCGCGCCCGTCGTGGCCCAGATTGCCAAGGAGGCCGGTATGCTCACCATCGGAATCGTCACCGTCCCCTTCATGTTTGAGGGCGACAAGAAGGTGATCAAGGCCCTCGACGGCGCCGACGAACTGAAGAAGCATGTCGACGCGCTGCTGGTGATCAACAACGAAAACCTGCTCTCGCTCTATAAGGACCTCAACTTCTTCAACGCCTTCGGGAAGGCCGACGACACGCTGGCCAACGCGGCGCGGAGCATCTCGGAGATCATCTCCGAAGAGGGCTACGTCAATGTGGACTTCCAGGACGTGAAGACCACACTCAAGGACTCCGGGACGGCCATCATCTCCACGGCCTACGGCGAGGGCGAACACCGCATCTGGGACGCCATCCAGAACGCCCTCCACTCCCCGCTGCTCAAGGAACACGACATCAACACCTCGCGCAGGCTGCTCTTCAAGTTCTCCTGCCACCGCGACAGCGAGAACTGCATCCGCGCCGAGGAGATCAATGAGATAACCCAGTTCACACACCGCCTGCCGAAGAGCGTCGACGTGAAGTGGGGCATCGCCGACGACCCCTCGCTGGGCGACAAGGTGAAGTTTACGATCCTGGCCTCCGGCTTCGACGTCAAGATCCGCGAGGGCGAGGACGTGCTCGTGTTCAGCGCCGGCGACACCCCCGAGGGCAACGGAAAGGCCCACGAGAAGGAGGAGCTCGACCAGAAGAGGATCCAGGAGACCTATGGCGCCACACGCCGCCTCCAGCAGATCCACGACGCCGCAAAGGTGAAGTATGCCGTGCTCACCCCCGACCAGTTCGACAACTCCGAGGTGGTGACCCTGCTCGAACGCACCCCGGCGTTCAACCGCAGCGCGAAATTCAACGAGGCCCTGCGCCAGCTCTCCAACCCCGAACCGGAGCGTGAGAAGCCCTCTGACGACACCCCGGCCCAGGGAGGCAAGGCCTCCGGCAAGAGCGGCGGCGCACCAATAGTGTTCTGACCCCCCGCATAGTATTCCATCGAATTCCCAACCCACCCCCAACCCATCACCCCAAGAAAATGGACAATACATTCCAAATGGTCGCAAAGACCTTCGGAGGCCTCGAGGAGGTGCTCCGCGACGAACTCATAGCCCTCGGGGCGCAGCGCGTCGAGATCGGTCTGCGGATGGTCGAGTTTTACGGCGACCTGGAAATGCTGTATAAGGCCAACTTCTGTTGCCGCACCGCCCTGAGGATCCTCAAGCCCATCTACAGTTTCGAGGCCTCCGACCCCGACGAGCTCTACGACGCGATACGCGAGTTTGCCTGGGAGCAGTATATGACTCCCGACACCACCTTCGCCATCGACTCGACGGTAAACAGCAACGAGTTTCGCCATTCGAAATACGTCACCTACCGTGTCAAGGACGGCATCGTTGACCATTTCAACGACGTGATGGGTCGGCGTCCGTCCATACGCGTGGTGGGATCTGACCTCCTCTTCAATGTGCACATCGCGGGCACTCACGTCACGGTGTCGCTCGACTCGTCGGGTGAGCCCCTCTCCAGGCGTGGCTACCGCACGGAGCATACGCTGGCGCCCATCAACGAGGTGCTGGCCGCGGGCCTTATCCTCAAGACGGGCTGGAGAGGCGACACCCCCTTCGTTGACCCGATGTGCGGCTCCGGCACGTTTCTCATCGAGGCAGCCCTCATAGCCGCCAACATCAACCCCGGCATCTACCGCCAGTCGTTTGCCTTCGAGAAATGGCCTGACTTCGACGCCGACCTCTTCGAGCGCATCTTCAACGACGACGAGGGGGAGCGCCGGCCGCCATTCCCCATACTCGGCGGCGACATCGACGCCGAGGCCGTCAACGTCACCAAGCGCAACATAGCCAACGCAAGGGTAGGGGAGATGGTTACCGTGAAATGGCAGTCGATTGCCGACTGGAAGGATAACGCCGAAGAGGGCGTGATGGTCACCAACCCGCCCTATGGCGAACGCCTGCGCCCGGAAAAGATCGAAGACCTCTACAAACTCATCGGCGACTGCCTCAAGAAGAATTTCCGCGGATGGCACGCCTGGATTATCGGGCCGAAAAACGAGTATATGAACGCCATCCACCTCAAGCCCTCCGTCTCATACCCCGTGCTCAACGGTTCGCTGGAGTGCGAATTCAACGAATACGTGCTCTTCAGCGGCAAGTACGATGACTTCCGCGCCTCCGGCGGCAAGATCAAGGAGGAGAGGACGGAGAGACCGGAGAGGCCACAACGGCCGGATCGCCCCAAGCGCCCTGCCGCAAGAGGTGCGGCACCGTTTAAGGGCAAGCCGGGAGCCGATGCGGGCAAGAAACCGTTTAAAGGCAAGCCGGGAGCCGATGCGGGCAAGAAACCGTTTAAAGGCAAGCCGGGAGCCAAAGGAGGCTCCAAACCCTTCAGGAAATGATACGTGCAGGCGGTATCGCGGCGGCTGTCGTGATGCTGCTGCTCACCCTCTTTCTCTTTCCACCCATCTCCACGACGGGCGACCTGGGATTGTGTCTGCCCTCACCCAACCAATGGGAGCTGCCGCGCTTCGCCGGATGGCTGCTCAATGCCGTCTTCATCTTCTTGAGCGCAGCAGTGATGGCGGCCACCAACAAGCGGTTCAACTTCCTGCAGGAGGCCGACCCCATCATGTCGCTCTCCCTACTTATCCTGCTGGGCGCCGGCTGCGTGTCGTCGGCCACACTCTCCACCTCCACCATCCTTCTGCTGGCAAACGCCGCCGGGCTTTACCTGCTGCTCTCCACCTATGAGGAGCGCAACGCCTCGCGCGAGTTTTTCATGCTGGCCACCATCCCCGCCTTCGGCGCCATGGTGCAGTATGCCTTCCTGCTGCTTGTGCCTCTCCATATCTTCGGCGGATTGATGATGAAGTCGTTCCGCATCCGTGAGTTCATAGCCTATATCCTCGGTTTGCTGGCGCCTTACTGGATTGTGGTTGGCCTGGGCATCATACCCCCCGAGGCGTTCCGCCTCCCCGACACTCTGACCGTAATCAGCACCGCCGAGGTGCAAAACGACCTTTTTCTGACCCTTCTGGCCACGGGGCTCATGGCTCTGATAGGCATCGTGCTGGCCTTCTACAACGGCGTGCGTCTCTTCACCCGCAACTCGCGTCTGCGGGGCATGCACATGACTTTCAACGCCATGGGTATTCTCGCTGTGGCGGCCGTAATCTTCGACTTCTCCAACTTCGTTGCCTACTTTGGTCTGCTGGCTCTCTGGGTGGCCATAGAGACCGCCACGATGCTCTGGCTATACAACGCGCGCAACCCCGGTTGGGCCGTGGGCATTCTGCTGCTCCTTTTCCTGCCTTTCTTTATCCTTGAGATATGAAAATCGTTGTAGACCGCGACATACCCTTCCTTCAGGAAGCTCTCCGGAAGGAATGGCCCGAGGCCGAGGTCGTGGCCCTCAGGGGCACGGATATAAGCGCTGCCGACGTGGCCGACGCCGATGCCCTTATTGTGCGCACACGCACGCGCTGCGACGCCGCTCTGCTCGCCGGCAGCAAAGTGAGGCTGGTCGGTACCGCCACCATCGGCACCGACCACATCGACATTCCCTGGTGTGAGGGCGCCGGAATCGAGGTGGTGAGCGCTCCGGGTTGCAACGCCCCGGCCGTGATGCAATACGTCGCCTCCGCGCTCCATACAGCCGGTTTCGACCCTCGCCGGCACACCCTCGGAGTGGTGGGGAAAGGACACATCGGAAGTCTGGTGACCGACCTCTACCGCAGCGCCGGGACCACGGTGCTGGTTTGCGACCCTCCGCGGGCCGAGAGGGGAGAGACCGACGAGCAGTACATGGAGCTCGGCAAACTGCTGGAGAGCTGCGATGCCGTCACCTTCCACGTGCCCTACACCACCGCGGGCGCACATCCTACCTACCGGCTGCTGCGCGGAGCTTTGCCCGAGCGGCTCATGGCCGTGGTCAACGCCAGCCGCGGCAACGTGATAGACGCCGCCTACCTTCTGGAGGAGGCCGGCCATAGGAAATTCATCATCGACACATGGCCTTTTGAAGATGCGCCGGCAGAGGAATGTGGCGCAGGTTGGACAGAGGAGGAACGGAACCGGATGATAGGCAACGCCTTCATCGCCACGCCCCACATCGCCGGATACTCACGTGAGGGGAAGGCGCGCGCCACGGAGGCCATGCTGGAGGCCCTCCGCCGGTTTGGCGGCAAGCCCTCCCGGCCGCGTGCCGCAGAGCGGGGCACATACCGGCTCGAGGAGGTGATCGCCTCCTACGACCCCACGGCCGACTCCCGGAAGCTGAAACTGCAACCCGGCGATTTGGAGAAACTGCGGGCACAGCATCTGAGGCCCGAACCAGAAAGACACTGAAAAAAAAATTACAATGAAAAAGATACCCTCCTTCACCATCGACCACACTCGCCTTGAGCCGGGCGTCTACGTTTCCCGCAGAGATGTTACCCCCGGTGGCGACGTGCTCACCACCTTCGACATCCGCATGACGCGTCCTAACCGCGAGGCAGCCCTCAGTCCGGAGGCTCTGCATGCCATGGAGCATCTTGCAGCCACTTTCCTGCGCAACCATCCCGACTGGGCGTCGAGAATCGTTTACTGGGGGCCTATGGGCTGCTGTACGGGCAATTATCTCATCGTGCAGGGAGAAACCCAACCCGAGGATATAATCGGACTCCTGCGCGAAACTATGGCCTTCATAGCGGAATTTGACGGCGAGATACCGGGTGCGACACCGCGCGACTGCGGCAACTACAGTTTCATGTCGCTCTCCGAGGCCCGTGAGGCGGCTGCGCGCTACCTCGACTGCCTGGCACGTCCCGCCATGGAATATCCTGCCTGACAACAAAAAAAGGATCCGCGAGTGGCGGACCTTACAGAAAAAAAGGACCCGAATTAGCACCGATTTACATATCCACACCTATGATGTATCGGTATTAATCCGGGTAGGTTTTTGTTTTTCATTAATCTATTGCGTCGGGGGGCTTTACTCATATCTTGGCATCCGCCGGGGGTGGACTCCACCGTGCACTGAGGCATCCGTTGGAATCGACGTGCGCTCGACATCAGAAACCCTGCCGTGGCAGTCTTATCGAATCACCGGTTTCGCCCGTCGGCATTGGCATCCGCCTGATGGGTCCCGGCGTGCTCTGAGGCATCCGCTGCGAGACTTGAACGTGCACTCGCCCACTGCTACTACCTGATGACTGGTATTGCGATTAACTTTTTAAGGATGAGAACCGGAGCGCTTTCCGTATTCTTTTTTCAGCCTTTTGATAGTATAACTGAATAGGGGTTCAAAAGGTTCAGTGAAAATTAAAAAAAATGCGCACTTTTAACATTTGTGCGCATTTTTTATTTTGCAGGGCTATTGCCCGATATGGGATAACTACCTGATTCAGAACACAATCTTGGCAGATTTCGAACCTTTGCGAAGAATGTAGATTTCGCCGGGAACGGGGCGAGCCACCTTCAGGCCCTGGAGGTTGAAGTATTCCGCGGGGGTGTCGATGTCGATTTCCTCCACATCGGTGATGCCGGTGGCCACGTAGGAGGGCAGGGGAGCGGCGGGGGTGGTGTCGCGGGCCGGTTCGGAGTAGGTGCCGCGTGTATAGTCGCCAAACTCGCCCTTGAGCCAGTCGGTTTTCTTGCGCAGGTGGGAGATTGCTGCGGAAGCCTTGCCGCTCATGTCGCGGTTGTCGGCCACGTTCTGGCCGCCTGCCGGGACGGGGTCGTTCCTCCAGCGCTGGTAGTCGGCCTGCGCTGCGGCCTGCACGCGCGAGGCAAACTCGTTGATGTCGTCCTCGATTCCGGAATATTTGTTTTGCATGAACCAAAGCCAGGTTTCGCGCACCTTCGCGTTAAACTTGTCGTTCACCCTCATGGAGGGAATCCAGGTGTTGCCGAAGGGGTCGCAGTTGTAGAGGAAGTCGTCGGTTCTGCCGTTGAAGGCGTTGCCGAAGTCCCATACGGGCGAGAAGTGCCATTTCTGCCCGTCGCCGTAGTCGCGGAAGAGGTAGGTTGACCCGTGGTAAGACTCCACGTGCGATGTAATTTCCTGCACCAGATAGTAACGTGCGGCATCATCGAGGTCGAGGTAGCTCCAGAGTTTATCGTCGTTGCGGCCCACGGCGTCGTTGATGGCCGTAAACTGGTCGGTTATAAACATGCGCTGGATTTCCGAGTATTCCTCGGGGGTATCGAAAGTGATGCGGAGTGGATCATAATGCTGGCCGCTGACGCAGCCGGCCTCATCCATCCTTATCTGGTTGATGTCGGGTTCGTCGTAGTTGTCAAGCTCGACTATATATCCGCCGGAAACGAGTTTGGAGTCGGTTTCGTTGTCGTTAAGTTCGGTGATGTTCACACGATCTTCATCCACGCGGATTGATTCCGTGAGGAAGTAGATGCCGCGGTAGTCGCCGTTGATCACCACCTCCACGGGCTGTGCCGACGGACTCCAGGGGAGCCCGATACGGTGGGCGAGGTTGAACCCCGTGAAGTTTCTCAGGTAGCCGTATGTGTCGTCGGCGTGGGCGAGGATGGCGAAGTGTTTGCTCTTCGAGAGGCCGAGCAGGCTCTGCTTCTTGTCGAGTTTGAGTTTGAAGGGTTTCTTCGCAAAGCCGATTCGTGTCCAGTTGCCGCGGGCCTTGATCTGGAGGGGGAGGGGTTTGTCGCTGCTTCCGACGCTCTCCGCTCCGAGTTCCTCGAGCCATTTGCAGCCGTTGAGGTCGAGCCAGTAGTCGGCATACTCGAAGTAGTTCTTATGGCTAAGGTCTTTGCTTATCACCTCGTTGTTGAGGGCTACCTTGTCTTCGTTGGTGTAGACGTTGATGTAGAGCACGGGGAGCGAGCCGGAGAGACCCGACACGGGAGGAATATCCAGGGAGGGTTCCACGCCGTCTACCACGAATTTGATTGTGGCGTTGGTGTTGTCAGGATTGTAGGTAAAGGAGATTACGGCATCCTTCAGACCGTTGGTTCTCATATTCTTACCGTTGCGGATACCATTGACATATTGAGGAGAGTTGACATCAACGTCGGCCCCGAGATTAAAGATCCACTCGTCGTCAGAGATCTTGAACTTGCAGTTGCCGATGGCGTTGGAGCTGTTGATGGTGAGTGAATAAACGTTGCCGGAGCGTGTGAATCTATATGCATTCTGTATTCCCCAGTTGTTGTTGCCGAAGTCGCCACGCAGGTAGATTATTGGCATTCCCTCGGCGTCCGTAGAGGGCTCGGCCGAAGCGCTGAGCGGCACGATGCAGGCTGCGAGAGCCATGATGAGGTGTAAAGCTTTCTTCATATGTTGAACTGCTACTGGATTATCCGAATTGAAAATATTTGAGATTGAGCATTGGGGGAAATCCCCACGCAAAGTTACAAAACTTTACTGAGGCAAACAATTTTTATACCGAAAATAATTGCCGCACCCGCCTCGCGGGGGGAAAGCGGGGTCAGCCGCGGTCGAAGTGCTTGAGGTCGGGAGGGATTACCATGGAGGTTTCCACCAATCCGGCAATTTTGCCGTCTAATTTCCAGGCAGACTGGAAAATTAGTTTATTGACGCCTTTCTTGGTTATGGAGTATACGTTAGAGCCTCCTTCAGTGAGCAGCCTTCGGATGATGGCTCTGGCATGTTCGGGATGGCAATCCATCAGGTTGGCGCCAATGAGGTCTTGACCATTCTTGCAGAAAGTATTGCGAGAGCGGCGGTTCATATATATTATTCTGCACTGGTCATCGGCGATGGTTACGGCGTAGTCTACCTCATCGGCCCAGTGAGCCAGCTGTTCAAGGCGAGAATTGTCATCGGTACTCATGTTGGCGTAATAAAAGGATTCCAATGCAAATTTATATAAAAGGCATCAAACGGCAAAACAAGGCCGGATTTTAAAGAGGCAAATTGGTTTCCTTATGTAGCGGGTGTTTTTGTCAATCTGCGTGTTAACGGATGCGTCGCAACGAGAAGTACAATGCGATTGCAAGGAGGGCGGCTGCCACGAGGCCTACAATCAGGAGGATGAGGGTAAGGTTGGGCGGGGAGGCCACGACGGTGGAGGTGCTGGCGCCCTGCGACGACGCGCTGACGTCGCTGGTGGTCGCCACCTTCGCGGTGTCCCATCGGCTCTCCACGGCCTGATGGTGGTTGCTGGTTTGTGCAGCGCTCCTGATGCCCTTCATCCTGACGGTTATCACGTCGGCCTTGGCGGAGTCGCTGTCGGAGCCGCGCACCAGCCTCACCTCGAGTGAATCGATGGTGAGGCAGGAGGTTTTGAGCAGGGAATCGGTCGTGAAGGCGGCAAGGCGCGACTCCACGTGGGTCAAGGAGTCGGAGTGCACGGAGGAGGAGGCCTGGTTCTCGCGGTGGGTACGGCAGGACGTCAGGGCCGGCAGCGCTACCAGGAGCAGCGCAAGGGCGACGTGGACGCGGCAGATACGGAAAATCTTCATGGGTGGTGGTAATGTATGGGGTTTAAACTCGCACAAAATTACCACAGGCACCCGATGCCTCCCACATAAATCTTACCTCGCACAGGGGCTCGGTGAGCCCTCCTCGTTTGTCTCCGAAGCGAGGCTCCCTCTCGAGGACACATGAAGCGAGACGGAGTGGCGCCTGGGCCTTTCTTCAGTGTATGCAACCGGAGGGTGTTGTGCTATTTCTGTTGATTTGAGGAACATAGTGAAGAGATGACTGAAACAAATATTAGTTTTGATTATGATGGGGGAAATATGAATGATAGTTCAGTAGACCCTAAAGAGTAAGCCGAAACTACTTAAACTAAAAATCCAGTCTATTAGGATAGGCTGGATTTTTTATATCACTGAGGCATCATCGGGGGAGGAATCTAAAAGCAGAGAACCTAACATAAAAAATCTGCCGAAAGCCTTTACTGGAAGAGGGTCTTAAGGCGTCAGCTGAAGCTGGCGCCCCGCCTATTATGCGGCTGAAATAATATTATGTAACATCGTTATAAATTCTCCTACTTTTGCAGTGTTATCGGGGAAATATTTGAGCAGAGAGTTGATGAAGATGCTTTTCGAAGTTAGCACTCTAACATCCATATCCCCGTTCTGGCATACATAATTCAGGATACTGTTGATGAATTCTTCCTGACCTGCAGTCAACGTATTTGCCGAGATAAACTCAGTAAACATCTGTATGGCCTTTTTCCGGTCTACCCCGTTGACCTTGCGAATGAAAGCTGCTACGGGGATGTCTGCGGTCATTTGTTCCCGCCGTAGATATCGCTCATAGTCTTCTTTAGTGCCGAGCTCCTGCCACAGGATGTGTTCAAGCTCGTCTATATCTTCCCCAGTAAGTTTTTCGAGATTATGAATCTTCTGTAACACCGGGTGATTGCGGTTATTGGTAAGGAAGTCCAGAAGTTTTTCGCGGTAGGTCATTGTTGTGTTGAACGCAGCCGCCTCTCCTCCATCCTTGATTAAATCCTCTATATTTACAGTGAAATCCTTGCCGGGTTCCCCCACAAGATATTTCATCAGATCACGAATCTTAAGACGCATCTTTTCTATAGATGCGAGGGACTTATTGGTCCAGAATTCCGAAGTCATTATTTCGTTGAGCAACGGCAATTTTTCCTTAACCTCATTAATCGAGGCCTTACCACGCAAAACATCTGCTATTTTGGTTATCTGACCTTCGTAGCTGTCACTTGCAAAAGCCGGATCTACAAGCCCGAGCTGCACATAAAGAGCCAACAAGTCAAACTTTTTGGCCATTTCATTTTCAACTGATTTCACCAATAGCGGGGCTATCTTGTTTTTGAGGTCAACCACGTCTACATCCGAAAGATGCTGCCATGAAGCTGGATCACGGAACTTTGTGACGGTTTCCCAGTTGGCTCTTACGGAGATATGGTTGTCGTTGAGTCCGGCCACTTCCTTCTTCAGAATTTTCTTTATATCGTCATGAAGGCCTTTGGCAAATTCATCTTCCTGATATTGTGGAGCCTGAAGTGCCCTGACGATGTCGGCACGGAAACCAAACAGCCGTTCTGTGAGCGATATCTGACGGGGTAAATTCGGTTCCTTGGGATTTTCTCCGAAATATTTGAAATTGGCGCCCCAATCGAAAATTCGGAATTCTTTCTTGTCGTTACCGGGACCGAAGATGTCGGGACTCAGACGGGTGCCCCGGCCTATCATCTGCATGAATTTGATACGCGAACGCACACGTTTGAAGAACACGAGATTAAGCACATCGGGCACATCGACTCCCGTGTCGAGCATATCCACCGACACGGCTATCTGCGGCAGCTTGTCGCGCTGCTTAAGGTTGTCGATTAGCGACTGAGCATATTTTATGGAGTAGTCTATCTGCACGCAGAAGTCGGATCCATATTCGGGATAGAGCACATTGAACCTCTCGACTATAAGGGCGGCTGTCTTGGAGTTCATGGCGAAGATTATGGTCTTGCCTATCTTCTCACCGCTCTCCACCTTAAGACCGTTTTCCATCAGGTCCTGGAGCATCTTGTCGATGGTGTCATTATTGTAGATATAGTTGTATATCTCTTTTTCAGTAATGTTGCGGGGTTCGAATTCCTGATCCGGGTCTTTGGTGGCCTGTTCGTATTCCCACACCGCTTCGAGCTGTCGCTTCTCATCATCGGAGAGGTCATCGTATTTGATACCTTTTTCGATGATTTCCGAGGCGCGTTGCAAGGCTCGGTAGGGCACTAAGTATCCGTCCTGTATCGCCGCGTCGAGTTCATAGGAGTCGGTTGGCTCTCCCCCCTCGAGTTGCAGAAGTTCATATGTGGATTTATCCACTTGGTCGCGTGGCGTGGCGGTGAGACCAACAAGCAGGGAGTCAAAGTAGCGGAATATATCGCCAAACTTACCGAACACCGACCTATGCGCCTCGTCGATGATTATGAGGTCGAACCTCCCTACGCTCAAGGGTTTGTTGTCGCCGTTGATATATCCCATCATGGTGTGATATGTACTGAAGAGGATTCTGGCGTTGAGGTCGGGGTCTTGGACGTCAAGACGCGAGGTGGAAGAATGCGGCAAATGTTTGTTGAAGTCGTCGAAGGCCTGTTTCACCAGCGAACTGCGGTCGGCAAGAAAAAGGGTATTCTTGATTCTCCCGTTGCGTTGCAACACGTCAACCAAGGAGATTGCCGTGCGGGTCTTGCCGGTACCGGTGGCCATTACGAGTAGACCCCGGCGGTGCTTGGCGTTAAACCACTCTCCGATGCTTTTAATTGCCCGGATTTGATAGTATCTATCGGATATCTTGGGATTGATGGAATAATCGTTGATCTGCAGGGATGAGTGTCGTTGGTTGTGAATTACTTCAAGGTCAGCCTTGGAATGGAACGAGGCCAGTTCGCGGGGCGGATAACCCAGTCCGTCGATAAAATGGATTTTATAGCCGTTGGTGTAATAAATCACCGGTCTTACGCCATATTTTTTTTCGAGAGCATCGGCATACAGTTTTGCCTGTTGGTTTCCTGCAACGGGGTCTACACTGGTGCGTTTGGCTTCGATTACGGCCAAAGGTTTCCCGTTGTCCCCGAAGAGCACGTAGTCGGCGTAGCCTTTTCCGCTGCTGTTGGGCATACCGTCCACTTCGATTTCGATACAGGCGTTGCCGCCGCTTACAAGTCCTTCTTCCTCAAGCACCTTCCAGCCGGCCTCGCGGAGCATCAGGTCGATAAACCTGCGTCGTGTTTCAGCCTCGGAAATATTGCCCCAGGAGAGTTCAGGTTGAACTTGCGGAGCCTCTTCTATCTGCCGGGGTGCTACATCTAATTTTACTTCCGGTTCGGCAACTTCTATAATTTCGGATTTGACTTCACCCGCAATTCTGACATTATTACGTCCGGATTTGCTGTCTCCGACGGGTATGAGGTCACCGTTGAATGGAGCGAGAGTTTCAATTACCCGAAGTTTTTGAAGTATGCCACCTACCACTTTGTAGAGGTTTAAGGCGGAGAAGAAAGCATCCCGCTTGGTTATTTCCCCATTATGGGCAGCGAGATTGCCGACGCGTCTCACCCACGTGATGGCACGCATAAGATCGGCATTGGATATGAACTCGACAAACATGGGGTCGTGAACGAGGTCGCTCATGGAGGCCCGTTCCTTTATCTCCACGTTTTTCAAGCGATAGATTATTCTCACCAATGCTTCCAAAGCCTTGCGAGCGTATATGGCGGAAGTGACGGGTTCCGTATTTACACGAGACTCGGCCAGCTCGCAATACTCATGTATCTGCGAGAGGGCCGGTATATCTTTCAGGAAATCGAAGTTTCGCATAATTACCAGGTTTTTAGTTGAACCAATAATCCATACGGCTGTCAAGGAGGGTCTGAGCCTCAGCAATCTGCACCTCCAGTTCTCTCTTCATCGCTTCAATTTCTTCAATTTGCGCTGCAAATTGCTGCTGCAAAGCAAGTGGAGGAAGAGGAAGATTAAGGTTACGTAGAAAGTCCATTTTCACACGGGGCATTTTAGCTCCACCTGTTTTCTCATTGATAAAATTAACAAACTCATTGGTTCTTAATGAAAAAGCTAAGTATTCTCTGTTTAATATAGCTTTTAGCGGTCTAAACGTGAGCAGCTCTGAACTACAAAAACCCACATCGTTAGGTGTAACTACTTTGTTTAGATATGGGCGCAGTTTAGAGTAAAGAACATTATTAGAGTCAAATGTAGTTGTAGAATTTCCAATTTCATCAATACCAAAATATTGAATTTCAATTATTCTCCCAGTGTTTGACTCTATCTGATCTAAATTTAATAGCCAATATTTATTATTAACTTCATGAGGTTGCGTAGTCGATGGCTGAATTGGAGCTATTTCGATAAGTTTTTTTAATGGCCAGGCTTTGGGGTTGGAGATGGGGTCGCCGAAGGTTTCGTAGAAAAGGGTTTTAGCGAGGGAGTCAAGGTCTTTTACTTGCTCTCGCAATTCAGCAATCCCCTCATTTAAAGCATCCAACTCCGCCACAATCTGCTCCTGCACCTCAATTAAAGGGATAAAAACAGGTAGATTTAAAAATTTTTTCACATCTAAATTCTTTTGGGCAAGACCTCTTCCGAAATTGTATATTATGTCTTGACTAGCCCATAAAAACTTTTCTACGTATTCTTGTAATAAATTATCTGTTTTACTCTTAACAGTCAAACCGCTATCATTAAGGAAAAACTTACCCTTAACAAAACGTACACAATTGGAAGACATAGCAAATCGAGAGACTATCATACAGTCTTCTCGATTATAAAATTTAGTTGAAAAGGTTGCCCCTCCACCTCCGTAAACTTTATAGTCTCCCGGCTCAGTATCTTTCGCAACGATACGAGTTCCGTATTTTATTTCGCAGACTTCACCGAGGCGTTTGTATTCCCAGTTATGCTTCATTGTTTTGTTTATTGTTCCGAATCCTTAAAAACATTAAAAACATTAATAACCTCTTCTTTCTTTTCTAACTCTGGTCATTCTTTCAGAAAAGCCACCTTCATTCTCAAATTCTTCTGAGGCTTTCGCAATTTGACGGTGTAAGAGATAATCGGCTTGATTAATTAGAATTATTGCCATATTGGCAATTGTCTGTGACGGCCGCGTCTTTATCAAATTCATGAAATAAGTTGCTTCGTTCTGTTTCCTTCCCAATTCGCGCATAGCCTCATATTCCACATCTCCTTTCTGCCATTGCCTAAAATTCCGTGTCTTTAGATAATCCTCATAATCTTCGAGCAATTCTTTTAGACTTGCCTTCGCCACATTCAATAAACTTATGTGAAGTTTGGCTGATGTAGCCGCGTCAGCACACCCTTCAATTATATTTTGCTTGCCACTTCTGGCAGCCTGAATCATCTGGTCTATCGTCCTATCCCCTATTTTCAGATATTGATGACAAAAGTAGAAGGTTATTTGGTAGATTGTATCTGCCTTTTGGTAGGAAAGCAGCTTTTTGTAGTCGCCTACAGTTTTGATTATTGAGGCCATATTTTAGGTTTTTAAGGTTATTAAGGGTTTTAAGGGACGATTAGATGATTGATGCGGGAGAATATTTTGCCGATGCGGGCATGGCGGTCATCGATGCGGGAAAGGATGACATCTGAGGGTTCGTAAACGACTGCTTCGCGGATGGTTTCCTTGTAGGTGTTGAAGGCGAGGTCGTAGTCGTGCTCCCGGATTTCTTCGACGGGCACAAGGAATGACTGGTCGGTGCGCTTGCGGTGTGTCTCCGATGAGGCCAGAACGTCCGGCCCGACACTATGGAAGCGTTCGATAATGTCGGGAATATCATTTTCCGGCACTTCATTCCGTTTCAGGTCGAGCGAAAAGCCGTCGGCTTTCATGTCGTAAAACCAAACTTTGTCTGTTCCCCCGTGGCCTGTCTTGGTAAAGATAAGCACGGCAGTAGAGACTCCCGAATAAGGTTGGAACACACCGGAGGGCATTGAAATAACAGCTTCCAGACGGTTGCCGTCGATTATAGCTTTCCGGATGGCCTTGTGAGCCTTCGAACTCCCGGTCAACACCCCGTCGGGTACGATAGAGGCACACCGGCCACCAGTGGTAAGCGAACGCAGGAACAGCGAAAGAAACAGTAGCTCGGTTTTCTTGGTCTTAGTTGTGGAGAGCAGACTCGGCGCCACCATGTCGTTGTCAAGACTTCCGGCGAATGGTGGATTGGCCAGAATAAGGGTATATTTGTTAGTATCGGTATTTTCGGATGATAGGGAGTCACGAAACTCTACGTCGGGGTTAGTGATGTCGTGGAGCATGAGGTTCATAGCTCCGATACGGAGCATAGTTTGGTCGGTGTCATAGCCGTGAAGCATGTTACGCTTAAAGTGTTCCTCCTTTTGCTCATTCATCAACTCTTTTTCATAATGCTTTTTGACATATTTGGCCGCTTCCACGATGAAACCTGCTGACCCCATGGCGGGGTCGCAGATGGAATCGTTGAGAGAGGGCTGCATCAGCTCCACCATCATACGGATGATATGACGCGGAGTGCGAAACTGACCGTTCTGACCGCTTGAAGCCATCTTGCCAAGCATGTATTCGTAGACATCGCCCATAGTGTCGCGGTCGGTCATATTCAGCGTGTCGATATCGTCGACTATTTTCTGAAGTGCTCTGGGAGATGCAATAAGGAAAGTAGCATTCTGCATGAAACGGGAATATGCCGAGTTTTCGCCCTTGTTCAGAGTTTTTATATAGGGGAACACGTCACGTTGTACTTTCTTATACATTGCTCCGGCCTCCAAATTCTTGAACACGTGCCAACGGAGAGAGTTGATATCCACTTCCTCATTGGTTTCAGGATTGACCCATGTGCCTTTATTTCCATAATCAAATATACCATCCGAGATATACTGCACCCCTAGCTCCATACTTACCTTTTCTCGTTTACAAACCTCATCATCAATAAGCTTGATGAAGAAAAGATATGTCATTTGTTCAAGCACAGTTATTGGATTTGTAATACCTCCTGTTTCCCAAAAGGTGTTCCAGATCCTATCTATTTGATTTTTTGTTTGGCCCGTTATCATTAGATTAATAAATAAAATTAACTATTTGCAAAATTACTAAAATTTGTTTAGGAAACCTTAAGATTGTTCAGGAGTCATAGGATTGGTCATGTTCTAACATATTTCTAGCGCAATAAATGGCGCCGCGCCGCTGGCGCGGCAGACAGGTAAGCTCCGCTCGGCATACCTGCAACCTCTACGAGGTTGTTAAATATAAATATTTCAAACGATTATCACCAGACGGCGCTGTCGCTTCGCGACTGCTTGGCTGGGGCTGCGCACCTGAAGCCCCGCCGGGGCTTTTCCCGAGGACAGATAAAGATGCCCGCCGGGGAATCAGCGGATGAGGGAGGAGGTGATGTTGTGGGTCTCGGTGGAGAATCCGAGGCCAATCTTTACCAGCTTGCGGCTGTCGGCAGCGAAGGGCGCCGCATAATGCTTCTCTTCAATCTGCGCCATGGCGTCTTCGGCCGTGCCGTTGATTTTAAGCTCGATTATGTAGATGAAGTCGGCGGTCTTCACCAGCATGTCGATGAAACCTTCTGACGTACTGTATTCGGCTTCAACGTCAAGACCCATGAGCGTGGTGAGGCAGTAGAAGATGGTGTGGTAGTAGTTCTCGTAGCGGGCCTCATACTTGTGCAGCTGGTTGGGTATGTCGGCAAGGAATGCCTTCATCAGCTTTACGAACCCTTCGGCATCGCCCTCCTCCAGTGCATCCTCCATGTCGTAGACGGCACCCTGGCGGTTGTCGCTGGCGTGGGTGTAGACCTTCAGGATATTCCTCATTATCGAGGCTTCTACCTCACGGTTAGGATAACCGAGAGTGTAGCGTTGGCGCCTTGCTTCATAAGCCTTGAGCGTCAGATACCCTGTCTGGTAGAATAAGGACACAGGGTTGGTATTATATATGGAGAGGTCGGAAAGTTCCGATTCCGGCACTTTCTTCCCGTTGAGCTTTTCAATATCAAAATCACTCTGCATCAGAGACTTTGACAGGATTGTAGGAACTCCCGACTGGCACCAGTAGTCTTCAAACTCTCTCTTGCTGAACACGTGGTTGATGCAGTAGGGGTTGTAGACGTCCACTAACGACGATGAGAAGTGATAACCGTCGTAATTGAATTTCAGTTTCTCGTAGATTTCTTCCTTGGTCGTCTTGAGCGTACCTGCAAGCATCTCCACTCCCGGGTCGTAATACTCGTGAAGCTCGCTTTCCGTGATGCCGCAAATGCCGGCAAATGCATTGTTGAAGGTGATGTCGTTGAGGTTGTTCAGCCCGCTGAAGACGGACACCTTGCCGTAGCGCGTAACGCCCGTCAGGAAACAGAAGTGGATGTAAGGCTCGGCGTTTTTCAACACGGAGTAGAGCCCGTGGAGCTGCTCCCGATAGTTTTCCTGAAGTTCCGGCTTGCCTATCGCCGAACTGAGCGGTGCGTCATACTCGTCAATGAGGATTACGGCTTCCCTCCCTGTCTTCTTATAAGTCTCGAGGATGAGTTCACTGAAAAAGGAGGATGCAGTTTTTTCACCGACACTGAGGCCGAGGTCTTTCCCGATAAATTCCAGTTGAGATAGGATGTGACCGGTTAAATCGAGGGGTTTAAGGAAGCTCGCTCCGCTCATATTGAGTCGAATCACAGGGAATGTCTCCCATTCCTCCGGGTGCAACCTGTCGATGGCCAAACCCTTAAACAGCTCCTTGTTGCCACTGAAATATTCGGCCATGGTGTCAAGAAACAGGCTCTTGCCGAAACGCCGCGGACGAGCCAGGAAATAATATTTTCCTACCTCAGTTAATTGAGGGATGTAACGGGTTTTGTCTACATAAACAGCACCCCGCTCCCTAATCCATCTGAAGTTGGCGGTGTCAACAGGATATATAATCTCCTTTTTTGAGGGTTTGCTCATGTCTTCCTTACTCATAAATCCGTCTTGCTTTTTCGCAAATTTAGTTCAAATTAACGAGATTACCAAAATACACGCGAAGCATCGCATAATATTCAATATGCCTGCCTACATAGACATGCTCTCCGAACAAACCTGCATCAGCTCCATGTACCCCACCAAGGGCGCAGTCGCCTGAAGTGGGGATAACAATAGGGGAAGCTCTTCGAGCTAACCACCTTAATTGATTACCGCACCGTGATATGGAAGCAGGGGGTCTTGCGCTCAAACTTCACGTAGCAGCGGCCCTCGTCGCGCTTCTGCTTCAGCACCTCCGCCAGAATTCCCTTCAGTATCACGCCGTTTTCGGCCCGCGTGGAGTCAGGCGAGTAGAAGTTGTTCCAGGAGATGTCGAAGGTGGTGGCAAACATATGCGTCGAACTGTCCACGGCGTTGCGGTTTACCCTCCGTAGCTTCTTCACAGAGTAGGGGGAACGCAACAGGGAGGTTACTATTATCTTGTTGCCGCGGTCGCCACCGCGCTCCTCCACGAGGTCGCCAAACTCCCTGCCGATGTCATCGAGAAGTCGCGCAGCCTCCGGTACGAGAAACGGCATCGAGTGCGTGAGATTGTCGATCACGTAGTTGTCGCCGCTTTCAACCCTCACAAGCGGCCGGCGCGTATGGTAGGTGTCGGCAAGCGTGTGCATGGGGTCGATGCCGAGACGCTCCGCCGCCGCATACTGGATGTAGTTGCTGTCGTTAAACACCTCGTCGTATCTCCCTACGGGGTTGCTGTAGAGCCTGCTGCCCCCGACTGTCCGCGCCGCAACGGCCGACTCCTCCAGAGGCTGAACCTCCACCGTGTCTACCATTCCCTCGTCGCGGTCGCCGCTTTCATGCCGTCCGCAAGCCGTCGGAAACACCATCGCTGTCCCGACACCTATGATATATGTTCCTGCTATTATGTGCCGCAAAAATTTCATTCCGTTGCAAAGTTAATGAAAATTTAATAATTTTGCCCCACCTTTTATAATCCACTCAACTCTTACCACTCAACTCACGCTATAGAAAATGCAGACAAAGTCAAAGGCCTCCTCTCTGTTGATAGGCAACCTGTGCATGCTCTTCGCGGCAATATTCTGGGGTCTCAACGTCTCCGTTACCAAGGCCCTATATGTGCCCACCGAATGGATGACGCCAAACGCCATTGTGATTGTAAGGCTCGCCGGCGGCGCTGTTCTTTTCTGGCTCGCATCATGCTTCATTAAGTGCGAGAGCATCCAGAAGGAAGACTGGCTTAAGGTGCTTCTCGGCGGCTTTGTGGGGCTGTTCGGTTTCATCTACCTCTTTATACTCTCCCTGGAGTTCGGCTCGGCTATCGACATCTCCATAATCATGACCCTGCCGCCTATTTTCGTGATCCTTATCGGTATCATATTCCTTCATCGGCGCCCGGGATGGATGGAATATCTCGGTATCGCCATCTCGTTTGTAGGTGCGGCCATCGTGATTCTGGCCGGTGCAGGCCACGACGCCCATGCCCAGGAAGCCCATGCCAAAGACCCCATCGTGGGCGACCTCCTAGCCATAGCCTCCACCATCTGCTACGCATTCTACCTCACTATCCTCGAGGAACCCACCAAGAAGTATAAGCCCGTGGCCCTGCTGCGGTGGATATTCCTCTTCGCGGCCATCCCATCGCTCTGCCTCCTCAAAGACTTCGACCATCTGAGGCTCTTCCATCATGCGCCCACGCTGCCCTGGATCTACATCGGGTTCATTCTGCTCTGCCCTACTTTCATCGCCTATTTCCTGGTGCAGCCCGCAATGAAGAGAATCGGCTCCGAACTGGTGTCTATATATCAGTATCTGCTGCCCGTGTTTGCCACCGTCTCGGCCGTCCTGATGAAGATCGACAAGCTGCGCTGGCTCCAGGTGGTGGCCATGGCTGTGATTGTGGCAGGTATGTGTTTCACAACCTTCGGTAAGCACCGGAGGGTAATGAAGGAGGGTCAGGATGACGTTTAGCGAGGCTATCCGCGGCAGGAAGGCCGCCCTTATCGATATGGACGGTGTGCTCTACGACTCCATGCCGCTCCACTGCCGGGCGTGGCGCCGCACGATGCTCGAGGAGGGTCTCGACATCCCGGCCGAGGAATTCTTCCAATATGAGGGCATGACGGGAGCCGCTACCATCAACCTGCTTATGGAGCGTGAGCGCGGCCTGACGCTCTCTCCCGAGGAATGCGCGGCAATCTATGCCCGCAAGGCTACCTATTTCCGCGAGGAGGGGCAGCCGGTGCCGATGCCGGGTGCCGCGGAAATGCTGCGCCAGATGCGCGACGAAGGACTCACCACAGTCCTTGTTACGGGTTCGGCGCAAAACTCGCTCCTTTCCCGTCTGGAAGAGGACTATCCGGGAGTCTTCCCACAGGAACGGCGCGTCACCGCTCTCGACGTAACCCACGGCAAACCCCACCCCGAACCCTATCTTAAAGGACTGGAGAAAGCCGGAGTAAGTGCCGCCGAGGCCGTCGTGCTCGAGAACGCCCCGCTGGGAGTGCGCGCCGGCAAAGCCGCCGGCATCTTCACCATCGCCTGGATGACCGGGCCAATCCCCTCCTCCGCCTTCATCTCCGCCGGCGCCGACCTCCTCCTCCCCCGCTAACTCAGGCTTCCATACAAGCAGGCCCTATAAACGAAAAGAAGGTCGACTCACGTCGGCCTGGTTTCCTCAATTAAAACAACAATAACAACTTTTTAAGAACGCTTTCAATCTATGTTTTTCATGTCTATTAAGACTAAGGTTCGCTTTGTGTGTTTTTCTCAGTATTAAAGGATTAAGGTCGGTCTCAATTGCCTTTCTTACTGTTTTCATAAGTATAACGCCGGGGGGTGCCAAACGGTTTGCACCTCCCTAAATTTTAACATTTTTTAAATTTCAAAAGACTTAGGTTCAGATGTTGACCGGTGCCGGAGATGAGGAGGGGATAGGAGGGTAGGAGCCTGGGAGAGTGGGGGGGTCAGAATTTTTGGCCGAGCCAGTAGCCGAGGGCGCAGGCGAAGAGGGAGACGAAGATGGTGAGGGTGGCGAAGACTATCCAGACGAAGATCTGGCCGGCTTCATAATACTTCACGCAGTCGAGGGTGAAGGCGGAGAGGGTGGAGAAGCCGCCGCAGAAGCCGGTCATGCAGAGCAGGGAGAAGGCGGACTTGTATTCGCTGTTCCAGGGCGACACCACCAGCCAGCCGGCGAAGACGCCGATGAGGAAGCAGGCGATGACGTTGACCACCAGAGTGCCGAATCCCTGCAGCTCGCCCGTGGTGCGCACGGAGATCAGGATCAGGTAGCGGCAGATGGCCCCCAGGGCTCCGGCGCCCCCTACGAGCGCCATCCTAAGCCATATCGACATCATCTCCATATCGTCTTTCCTCTTTTTGAAAAAAGGGCTGCGGCTCGAAAGACGCTGCCCTTTTCATAAAATAAGCAAGTGTTTTATTATTTTATGGAAATACTTTCGCGGTTGGGTGTTGAAATGTCAGTTCTCAACTAAATATTACTTGCCAGCCAGAGCTTTCTCGCGCTCGATGTAGTAGTCCATATCGAGGCCGTTGCCGAGTGTGTAGCGCGGATATTTGGCCTTGATTTCCTCGTAGCATGCGAGCGATTTGTCATACTGCTTCTGGTGGTTGTAGATGTTGGCTTTCTTGATGAGGTAGCCGGGCACGAGCTCGGGGTTGCCGTCGGCGGTCTTGATGGCCTTGTCGAAGGCCGAGAGAGCCTGGTCGAGCTTGTCGGTGTTGACGTAGCAGTCACCGAGCAGGGCCTGGGCCTGGCTCTGGAGGATGGGCTCGGAGAGCTTCATCTTCTCGAGGAGCTTGATGGCCTCGGGATAGTTTTTCACATTGTAGAAGGCCATGGCAGCCGAGAGGGCGGCCACGTTGCCGGCCGGAGTGGAGCTGAAGTTGGTGGCCACTTTCTGGAATTCGATGGCGGCGACGCTGTCGCTGGCAATCTCACCCTTCTGCTGCATAAGGAGCACCTTATTGTAGGCTTCCCAGGAGTTCTGGAGGCGCGGGTTGCGATAGATGAAGAGGTAGCTCAACACGAATGCTGCCACCACTGCCAGCACACCCACGCAGACGTAGATGATCTTCTTGTTGTTGGCCACTTTCTGGCCTGCTCTTGTAAGATGGCTGTCGAGATTCTCTACAACGCCTGCTTTTTCTTCCTTATTCTTATTTGATGCCATTTCTTAATTTTTTCTTTTCAGACTGCGAAATTAATAAAAAAAACGGTATCAATCAAAGTTTTTGCCCATCTCTGCCATAAAAATCATAATTTTCAGTAATTTTGCAAACCCAAAAGCCCCCATCGGGGCGTTATAATAATGAGTATAGGGACGGCAAACAGGTAAGCGCCCTCCGGGCGAAAAAGGCAGAAAAGAAATGGCAGAACAGACCCTTCAGCAAAAGACGACCCTGCGCAATGTGATTACGCAGCAGCAGTTACGATTCGTGACGGCACTGGAGAAGAATGCCCGCGAGTTTGACCAGGAGGTTGAGAAGGAGCTGGAGGAGAACAGTGCCCTGGAGGCCGAGCCCGACCCGGGCCACGAGGAGGTGCGCCTGCGCGAGAGCCACGCCTCGACCTACTATCCCAACCTCTATAGCGGGAGCGACGACCGCCCCGAGTTCTCACCGCGCGACGACTCCGAGACGCTCTACGACTCGCTGCGTGTGCAGCTCTCGGAGCGCACCCTCGACCCCGACGTGAACGAGGCCGCCCTCTACCTCATCGACTCCCTGGAGCCCGACGGCTACCTGAGGCGCTCGATCCACGACCTGCGAGAAGACATGCTCTTCCACCACGGGCTCGACTTCTCGGAGCCCACCGTGAGCCTGGCACTCGCCACCATCAAGGAGATGGATCCTCCCGGCGTGGGCGCGGAGTCGCTCCAGGAGTGCCTCGCCCTGCAGCTTCGCCGGCTTCCGCGCACGCCCGTGCGCGACGACGCCCTGCAGATTGTGGAGAACAAATTCGAGGCCCTGACGGCGCGCCACTACCACAAGATCCTCTCCTCGCTCAAGATCAAGGAGGGGCCGCTTCGCCGCGCCCTCGACCTCATCGTCTCGCTCAACCCCAGGCCGGGTCTGGCCGTGGGCAACACCGCCCAGGAGGCCACCAACATCGTGATTCCCGACTTCATCATAACCGAAGACGCCGACTCCGGCGAACTCTCGATAATGCTCAACAACCGCATCCCCGAGCTCAAGATCTCGGAGAGCTTCGAATCGGCCGTGAAGAGCCTGGAGATCAACCGCTCACGGCGCAAGGCCAAGACCCCCGAAAACCAGTATATCCTCTCCCATTTCAACGAGGCCAGCGACTTTATCAAGGTGTTCCGGCAGCGCCAGGAAACCCTCTATATGGTGATGTCGGCCATCGTGAAGCTGCAGAAAGAGTATTTCGAGACAGCCGACATCTACTCGCTTCACCCCATGATGCTCAAGGACCTTGAGCGCGAGACGGGGCTCGACAAGTCGACAATCTCGAGAGCCACGAAAAACAAGTTTGTCGACCTTCCCTGGGGCACCTACCCGCTGAAGTTCTTCTTCAGCGACTCCAAGGGTTCCGGGGGCAAGGAAGGGGAGGAGACAGGCAGCGCCGCGCTTACCAACCGTAAGATAGAGGCCGAGATACGCAAGATTGTGGACGCCGAAGACAAGAAGCACCCGCTGAGCGACGCCGCCATCTTCCAGGAGATGCAGCGCCGCGGACTCAACATAGCGCGACGCACCGTGACAAAATACCGGGAGCGCTGCGGCATACCGGCCTCGCGGCTGCGCCGCAGGTAAGAGTTTAGGATTGATTTTTATTCCACGACGGGGAGCTCGAGGCGGAAGGTGGTGCCCCGGCCCACTTCGCTCTCCTTCACGTAGATGCGGCCCCCGTGGTATTCCTCAATGATGCGCTTCACAAGGGTCAGACCCAGTCCCCAGCCCCGCTTCTTGGTGGTGTAGCCGGGGTGGAACACGGTCTTGAAGTTCTTGCGCTGAATGCCTTTGCCGGTGTCTTTCACCTCAATGAACACCTTATCGCGGTCGCGTCCGGTGGTTATCTCGATGCGTCCGCTGCCGTCCATTGCATCCACGGCATTCTTCACCAGATTTTCCATCACCCACTCGAAGAGTGCCCTCGAGACGGCCACTCCATAGTCGTCTTCCGGGAACACCATCCTGAGGTCGACCTTATCCGAGATTCTCCCCTTCATATATTGCAGCGAGCGCTCCACAACCTGGTTGAGATACTCCAGCTGCAGCTCGGGGCGGCTGCCAATCTTGGAGAAGCGGTCGGCAATCACCGACAGGCGGTTGACGTCCTTGTTGATCTCGTCGGTCACCTCCTTCTCTGCCCCCGTGGCCTCGAGATACTGGCTCCAGGCCATAAGCGACGAGATGGGGGTGCCCAGCTGGTGGGCCGTCTCCTTCGACAGGCCGACCCACACGCGGTTTTGCTCCGCGCGCTTGGTGTAGACCACGGCAAAATAGATGATCACGGCCAGGATAACCATCACGATGAGCTGCACGTAAGGGTAAAGGCTCAGGCGTCGCAGCAGGATGGAGTCTTCGTAATAGATATATTGGGGCATTGCGAGCACCTCCACCTTGATGAAATGGGGGTTCTGGCCGGCCATCTCGGCCAGGGGTGTATCGCCGCCGGGTCGCTTGAGGCGGCTCACCAGAAAACTGTAGTTGCGCTCCGTGAGGAAGGGCACGGGGGTGCCCAGGGTATCCGTCTTGTCGGGGAGCCGGAAGTTGCGGTAGTCGAGGATGTTGAAATCGCTGTCGGCAATCATCACGGGTATCGACGTGTTTTCGGCAATGATGTTGAGCAGGAACGCCACGTCGGTGGGACTCGTGTCGATATCGGCCTGGGCCAGCTTCTCCGTGGCCTGCGCCCAGATATTCATACGCTCGCGCTCCTGGGCGGCAAGGCTCTTCACCAGGCTGTTGCTGATGAAGAGGAAGATGCCGATGGCCACGACCGAGACGGCTATGAAAGCCAGTTTTCCGGTGCGCTGCCGGTCATAGATACTGCCAAACCTGCTCCACCTCATTCGCGGATATCCTCAAGAATGTAGCGGGCCACGGCGTCGGCGCCGTTGGAGCCGATCACCTCGTCGGCCGCCCGTTTCACGTCTTCCACTGCATTGCTCACGGCCACGCTCCAGTCGGCAATCCCCATCATTGAGAGGTCGTTGTAGTTATCGCCAAACACCACGACCCTGTCGGCTCCGACCCTCTCCTTGAGGCGAAGGATGGCCCGCGCCTTGGTGGCACCCTCCGGGAAGGCCTCCACCTCCGTAATCTCGGGTCCATACCAGTCGTGATAATACATAGGGTTCACGCCCTCAATCCTGCGCAGCCCGTCGATAATCCCGGCCGCCACATCGTTGGGGCGCATACCGAAAAAGAGTATCGCATCGTCGATGCTCTGCGGCACCTCCGACCGGCCCGACTCGGGCACGTGGAAACGCTTGAAGGGATTGTGGAGGCGCTCCTGCATAAAGGCACGCTCCACGTCGTTGAGCTCCCCGAGATGGTAGATCTCCATAATGTCCCTACCGTCAGGGCGCGCCTTGAGGGTATAGAGAAAACCGCCGCCCCCCTCGGGCCGCAGGTAGGCCTCCACGGCGCGTCTCACCTGCTCCGGGCGGAAATGCTGCACGTCGGAATACGCCCCCGTGGCCTTGTCCCAGAGCGCTGCACCGGTCATCACCACCAGCGGGATGCGGAAATCGACGGCGCGCAGGAGGGTGCTTACGGTGGCCGGCGTGCGTGCCGTAGCCACCGTCACCATTGCGCCACGCGCAATGGCGTGGTTGAGCAGCACCACCGTAGTGGGCGTCAGCTCGCTCCACGGCGACAGCAGCGTGCCGTCGAGGTCGGAAACGTATAACGTGCGGTTCATTCCTTGTTGTCCGGGGCTTTCTTCTCCCGTGTCTTTATCTCTATAAATTCGGCGTCTTCCACCTGTTGCTCCACCTTATAGGTCACCTTGCGGCCCTCTTTCGAAGCGGCAATCTCCACCTCCGAGCTGTAGCTCTTCACCTCGGTGAACTCCACATCCTCGGCAAACGTCTGGAGCATGTCGACACTGCTCCGGGCTTCGCGTCCACCGGGGTTTCTGCCGGCGGCACGACTGCCTGCGGCGGCACGCCTGAACCGGTCAGCGGCGCCCTGACCGCCCCGGGCGGCACGGCGCTGCGCCTTGCGTTCCTCCTTGCGTGTGGGCATCCCCGCCATGCGGCGCACGCGGTCTTCCACCTTACCCATCACCCACCGCTGCACGAGCGGCGCCACCCACCGCCGCAGCACGGGCTGCAGGACGATGAGCAGAAAGATGATGACCAGGAGTATGCCGAACACCCTATCCATGCTTCTCCACCCCTATGCAGAGCGACAACAGAAGATAGAACACCACAAACCACATAAGGCCACCCACCCCCATACAGAACACGAGCACCGCGGCGCCGAGCACCAGCAGATAGCGCCACTTGTTGCCTCCGTGAAACTTATAGTCGTGAAACTTCAGCGAGAGCAGCTTCAGGGGGGAGAGCATAAGCCAGGCCTCCAGCAGCATCACCGGCAGGAAGATCACGGGGAGGATGAGAAACTGCGCTCCCTCGAGGATAAGGGCCGTGAAGCCAATCCAGAAGATGGCGTTGGCCGGCACGGGCATACCGATGAAAAACGACGCCTGGCGCGTATCGATGTTGAATCGCGCCAGCCTCAGGGCCGCCACGGCCGGCACCACCAGCATGCACCACTTGAGCCAGGGCTCCGCCCCGGCCGCACCGAGCATGTTGAACACCAGCAGCGTGGGCGCCACACCGAAGCTCACGAGGTCGCTCAGCGAGTCGAGCTCCTTGCCGAGCTCCGAATACGCCCGCAGGATGCGCGCGAAGAAGCCATCGAGGAAGTCGGCCGTAGCCCCGATCCCGATAAAGATGGCGCTCCACTCCCAGCCCTTGAGGCCCCACCAGGGCTCCGGACCGCGAAACGCGCAGATGATGGCCATCACGCCAGCCAGAAGGTTGAGCAGCGTGAGGCAGTTGGGTATGTTTCTTCTTACTATATTCATGAGTTGTCTTGGAGTCTTGGATTCAGGGTAAGGTCGGGAGGTAAAGGGTTCAGGCATAAGGGTTGAGCAATGCTATCTGCGTCACCCCTCCGCACACCCTGTCGTCGAGTTTTACGAGCGGTTTGGCGTCGACCGGCAGGTAAATGTCAACCCTCGAGCCAAACTTTATGAAGCCCAGATGGTCGTAGATATTGGCCTCGACCCCCGGCTCGGCATACGTGACTATGCGGCGCGCCATGGCTCCGGCCACCTGACGGACCGTGACCCGCTCCCCGCGCTCCGTGACAATCCCTATCGTGCTGCGCTCATTTTCCGTAGAGCTCTTGGGGAGCCACGCCGAGAGGAAGCGCCCCGGATGATGGGCCACATAGACCACCTCACCGTCGACTGGAAACCAGTTGGCATGGACATTCAGGGGCGACATGAACACGGAGATCTGGAGGGCCTCACCCTTGATGAACTCCGGCTCCACCGTGCGCTCCACCACCACCACGCGCCCGTCGGCCGAGGATACCACGCAGCCCTCCCTGAGGCCGTGAAACTGGCGCTTCGGCGAGCGGAAGAAGTTGAACACGAAGAGGTAGCACAGAAGGCTCACCGACGAGAGCACCACCGGAATCACCACCGTGGGCATAAACAGCCAGAGCGGTACGTTAAGGGCCGCAAGCACCACGAAGAGCAGCAGCAGGATCCCGACACCCTCGTGATGGATTTTTACGCGCTTGATTTTCACAACACTCTGCCGTTTGAGCATACAAAATTACAATTTTTTTTCGTAATTTTGCAACATAGAGCGGCCGTTATCCCAACTTTGATGATGACGGCGCTCCCTAAACTTTGACTTACAGATATTTAATATGGATATATCATACAACTGGCTCAAACGCTTCATCGACTTCGACCTCCCGGCACGCGACCTCGCCGCGGCGCTGACCTCCCTGGGTCTGGAATGCGACAAGGTAGAGGAGGTGGAGACCATAAAGGGCGGCCTGCGCGGAGTCGTGATCGGCAGGGTGCTCACCTGCGAGCCTCACCCCGACTCCGACCATCTGCACGTCACCACCGTCGACCTGGGCCAGGAGGCCCCGGCGCAGATTGTATGCGGCGCCCCCAACGTAGCCGCCGGCCAGACAGTAGTGGTGGCTACCCTCGGCGCCACGCTCTACGACGGCGACAAGGAATTCCAGATCAAGAAATCAAAGATACGCGGCGTGGAGAGCTTCGGCATGATCTGCGCCGAAGACGAGCTCGGCCTGGGCGAGAGCCACGACGGCATCATCGTGATAGACGACCCCGAGGTGGCCCCCGGCACTCCCGCGGCCCAATACTTCCGCGTGGAGAGCGACTGGCGCCTGGAGGTGGAGCTCACCCCCAACCGTGTGGACGCCGCAAGCCACTACGGCACGGCCCGCGACCTCAAGGCGCTCATGATGCGCCAGGGGCGCGACGGCAGCGAATGCGAGGTAAGGCTTCCCTCCGTCGAGGCCTTCATCCCGGCCCGCGCCGACGGCGCCGCAACTGTGGAGGTGGCCGACACGCAGGGTTGCCCGCGCTACTGCGGCGTCACCATCCGCGGCGTCAAGGTGGCCGAGAGCCCCGAATGGCTCCGCAACCTCCTCACGGCGGCCGGCCAGCGCCCCGTAAACAACATCGTAGACATCACCAACTTCGTGCTTCTCGGCATCGGCCAGCCCCTCCACAGCTTCGACCTCGACAAGGTGAAGGGCGAGAAGATCGTGGTGCGCACCTGTCCGGCCGGCACCAAGTTCACCACCCTCGACGGCGTGGAGCACACCCTCCACGAGAGCGACCTGATGATCTGCGACGACGAGAAACCGATGTGTATAGCCGGCGTGTTCGGCGGCCTCGACAGCGGCATCACGGCCCGGACCACCAACGTCTTCATAGAGAGCGCATGGTTCAACCCCACGCGCATACGTCGCACGGCCCGGCGCCACGCCCTGAGCACCGACGCCTCCTTCCGCTACGAGCGCGGCACCGACCCCCTCATCCCTCCCTATGCGGCTCGCCTCGCAGCCGTGCTCATCAGGGAGATTGCCGGAGGCGAGATCTGCGGCGACCTCATCGACGTATACCCGGACCCCGTAAAACCCGTGGAGATCGACTTCTCCCTCTCGTATTGCAACCGCCTTATCGGCAAGGAGATCGGCAAGGAGCTCATCCTCACCATCCTCCGCGCCCTCGAGATCACCGTAGAGGAGACCGCAGACCCCGACAGGCTGCGCCTCACCGTGCCCCCCTACCGTGTAGACGTGACGCGTCCCTGCGACGTGGTGGAGGAGATACTTCGCGTGTACGGCTACAACAATGTGGAGACCCCCGAGCGCATGAACGCCACGCTCTCGCGCAAAGGCGCCACCGACGCCAGCTATGCCCTCGAGCAGACCGTGGCAGAGATGCTCACGGCCAAGGGATTCATCGAGATCCTCAACAACTCCCTCTCCGCACGCGGATATTACGAGGGCAACGAGAAGTATCCCGAAGAAAACGGCGTGAAGATACTCAACCCCCTCTCGGGCGACCTCGGAGTGATGCGCCAGACGCTGCTCTACGGCGGCCTGGAGTCTATCTCCCACAACATCAACCGCAAGGCAACGGACCTGCTTATGTATGAGTTCGGCAACGTCTACACCTATAATAAGGTTAAGGACGGCGACCCGGAGAAGCCCCTGAAGGGCTACACGGAGCGCCATGCCCTAGGCCTCTGGGCCACAGGCAACGCCGGGCTCCCCTCCTGGAACCAGAAGGGCGCCGAGGCCGACTTCTTCATGCTCAAGGGCGTAGTGGCCGACATACTCCACCGCGCCGGCATCCCCGAGCAGGCCGTCACCATGGCACAGGAGTCCGACCCCGTATTCCTGGCCAAGCTCACCATCCGCAGCCGCTCCAACGCGGCTCTGGGCGAGGTGGGCATCCTGCGCAAGAAGACCCTCAAGGCTTTCGACATAGACCAGCCCGTGGCCTTCGCAGAGCTCGACTGGGACGCCCTCTTCACCCTCGCGGCAAAGGCCAAGACGGAGTTTACGCCGCTGCCCAAGACGATGGCCGTGCGCCGCGACCTGGCCCTGCTCCTTGACCGCAAGGTGCTCTTCGACCAGGTGGAGAAGGTGATACGCAAGAATGCCGGAAAGCTCCTGCAGAGTGTCTCGCTCTTCGACGTCTACGAAGGGAAGAACCTGCCGGAGGGCAAAAAGTCGTATGCCGTGGCCATCATCCTGCGCGACGACGAGAAGACCCTCAAGGACAAGCAGATCGACGCCGTGATGCAGAAGGTTACCGCCGCCCTGGCCAAGGAGCTCGACGCACAGCTTCGCTGAGCCACCTAAATTCAGACAACAATAACAATAAAACAAAACATACAACTACCCTATAGACAATGGGAAGAGCATTTGAATACCGCAAGGCCCGCAAGCTGAAACGCTGGGGCAACATGAGCCGAACATTCACGCGCATCGGCAAGGAAATCACCATCGCCGCCAAGGCCGGGGGTCCCGACCCCGACATGAACCCGCGCCTCAGGGTGCTCATTCAGAACGCCAAGGCAGCCAACATGCCGAAAGACACCGTGGAACGTGCCATAAAGAAGGCCACCGACAAGGATGCCGGCGACTACAAGGAGATAGTATACGAAGGATACGGCCCCCACGGCATCGCCATCGTGGTGGAGACGGCCACCGACAACAACCAGCGCACCGTGGCCAACGTGCGGTCGTACTTCAACAAGCATGGTGGCTCGCTGGGCACCCAGGGATCGCTCTCGTTCCTCTTCGACCACAAGAGCGTCTTCCACATCAAGCCCTCCGACGGCCTCGATCCCGAGGAATTTGAGCTGGAGCTCATGGACTTTGACGGCGAGCTGGAGCAGGATGAGGAGGAATGGCTCATCTACGGAGCGTTCGACCAGTTTTCGAACATCCAGAAATACCTGGAGGAGAAGGGTGTGGAGCTCATCTCGGCTGAGTTTGAGCGCATTCCCAACGACTACAAGGAGGTGACGCCCGAGCAGCGTGAGGCCATCGAGAAGCTGCTGGAGAAATTCGAGGACGACGAAGACGTGCAGAACGTCTTCCACAACATGAAGGAAGAGGAATAACGCCTCGCGAATAATAAAAAAGGAGTGATAACCGGATGGTTATCACTCCTTTGCTTTCTGGTCGGGGTGACAAGATTCGAACTTGCGACCACACGCCCCCCAGACGCGTACTCTAAACCGGGCTGAGCTACACCCCGAAAGCGTTGCAAAATTACAACTTTAATGCGAAATGACCAAATTTTTTAACTAATTTTAACCATCGGCACCGAATTGGTGGCGTTGGTCGGTTGCATAACCCTTATCCAGTCCACCTCGAAAACCGCGGGCAATTCGGAATCCGTAATCGGACCCTCCCAGGTGCCCTCACCACCGAGCGACAGACTGAGGATGAGATAGAACGGATGACCGGTATATGGCCACTGATACGCACCGTCCTCACCCTCCAGATGCTCGTTCCTGTATGTGAGGGTCGGAGTGCCGTTGACAGTGAAGGTGATGCTTTCGGCATCCCAAGTGACTCCATAAATGTTCCAGTCTTCCTTATCCACAGAGGGAGTGGTGAAGTTGACACCCTCGCCGGAGTGGCCCATATCGTTGATATACCAGGAGTGGATGGTCTGATACACAATTCCCTCCTTGTTGAGATGCTCCATAATGTCGATCTCGCCGCTCATTGGCCATTTTTCGGCTGGCGGCGACGGCATCATCCAGATACCGGTATGGCTTCCCTGGGGCATCCTTACAAAGCGGGCACGGCACTCCACCGTGCCGTAGGTGAAGTCGAATTTCCCTTTGGTTTCGATGGCACCCGTCTTATATTCACCGTCTTGTTTTTCTCCCGTAAGATAGAGGCTGCCGTCCTTGGTATAGGCCTGCGCGTAGGATTCGCTCAGATAGCGGTCCCACGTGCTGGTGCCCTTCCTGCACAACGACCATTTCGAGGGGTCGGGGTCACCGTCGGTGCTGTCGAAGTCGTCTTCAAACACCACCTCCATTCCCTCGGGAACAACCGAACCGGTGTACCCACCCTCATCTGCGGTTGCCGCAGCGGGCGTGCCTTCCGCAATCTCACTGCCGGCATTTCCGGGCAGGGGCTCTTCTCCGGCAAGCGCCTCGCCGCTCGAGCAACCCGAAGCAAGCTGCCCTACCATCATCATAGTGCCTCCCATCAGCACACTCAGAAATCTGCTCTTCATTCAAATCGATTTTAATGTTTTTATTAAGCTCTCACTCTCCATATTCCGGCAGGGTCCCGGATTATTTTTCGCGCATAAAGATCTGGATGGGTGTCCCGTGGAAGTCCCACTTCTCGCGGATCTTGTTTTCCAGGAAGCGCCGGTAGGGCTCCTTGACCCACTGCGGGAGATTGCAGAAGAAGACGAATGTAGGCACGATGGCATCCTTAAGCATCGTAACGTATTTTATCTTCACAAACTTACCCTTGTTGCTTGGCGGCGGAGTAACGGCAATCTGCTCCAGCATATACGTGTTGAGCTGCGAGGTGGGGATAATCCTGCGGCGGTTGGCATACACCTCCAGGGCCGTCTCGAGCACCTTGAAAATCCTCTGCTTCGTCACTGCCGAAGTGAAGAGGATAGGGAAGTCGGTAAAGGGCGCGAACTTGTTGCGGATGGCGCTCTCAAACATCTTCTGGGCCTCGAGGGAGCGGTTTTCCACCAGGTCCCACTTATTGACACAGACCACCAGGCCCTTCTTGTTTTTCTGGATAAGAGAGAAAATGTTGCCGTCCTGGCTCTCGATGCCGCGCGTGGCATCGATCATCAGGATGCATACATCGCTGGCCTCGATGGCGCGTATGGAGCGGATTACGCTATAGTATTCGATATCCTCGTTTACCTTCTGCTTCTTGCGGATACCGGCGGTGTCGACGAGGTAGAAATCGAACCCGAACTTATTGTAGCGGTGGTAGATGGAGTCGCGGGTGGTGCCGGCGATATCGGTGACGATGTGACGTTCCTCACCGATAAAGGCATTGATAAGGCTCGACTTCCCGGCATTGGGCCGGCCAACGATGGCAAACTTCGCCACGTTATCTTCGGGCCGCTCGTCATCGTCCTTCTTCGGCATATCCTTCACAATCTCGTCGAGGAGATCGCCGGTGCCGCTGCCGTTGGCCGACGACACCTCTACGGGGTCGCCCAGGCCGAGGGAGTAGAACTCCGCCACATTGTAGCGGGCGTCTCCCTTATCTTCCTTGTTGGCAACGAGAATCACGGGTTTTTTGGAGCGACGCAGAATCTGCGCCACCTGGTCGTCGAGGTCGGTGACGCCCACCGAGGCGTCGACCACGAAGAGGATCACATCGGCCTCCTCTATGGCTATCTCCACCTGCTTATTGATCTCACCCTCGAAGATATCTTCGGAGTTGACCACCCAGCCACCGGTGTCGACGATGGAGAACTCCATGCCGTTCCAGTCGACCTTGCCATACTGGCGGTCGCGGGTGGTGCCGGCGGTATCGTCAACGATCGCCGAGCGTGTCTGCGTCAACCTGTTGAAAAGTGTAGACTTCCCTACGTTGGGGCGTCCCACTATGGCCACTAATCTTCCCATTTCTTTATCTTAAGTTATCTTATTTACTTTGAAAGTCCGTCAATCAAGGTAACCGAACGATTTGAGTTTATTCTCACGGTTGCGCCAGTCTTTCTCCACCTTGACGAAGAGTTGGAGATATACGCTCTTGCCGAAGAACTTCTCTATGTCTTTGCGGGCCTCGATGCCCACCTTCTTGATCTTCTCGCCCCCCTTGCCGATGATTATACCCTTCTGGGAGTCGCGTTCCACATAGATCACGCACATGATGTGGATAGCGCCGTCGCTCTCGTCGAATTTCTCCACGATCACCTCGGCCGAGTAGGGGATTTCCTTATCATAGTTGAGCAGCAGCTTCTCCCTCACAATCTCGGTGACGAAGAAGCGCGCGGGTTTGTCGGTGAGCGCGTCTTTACCGAAGAAAGGAGGCGAGTCGGGGAGGAGTTCCACGATCCGGCGCTGGAGGTTGTCGACATTGAAACGCTCCGTAGCGCTCGTGCAGTAGATCTCGGCGTTGGGAAGGCGCGACTCCCACTCCCTGACGATCTTCTCCAGCTCCTCGTTGCCCTTGAGCAGGTCGATCTTATTGATGACGAGCAGCACGGGGATCTTCTCCTTGGCCACGCGGTCGAGGAAATCTTTGTTTTTCTCGGGGTCTTCCACCACGTCGGTGACGTAGAGGAGCACGTCGGCGTCGGTGAGCGCCCCCTCCGAGAAGTTGAGCATGGACTCCTGGAGCTTGTATTTGGGCTTGAGCACCCCGGGGGTGTCGGAATATACGATCTGGTATTCGTCGGTGTTGACGATACCCATTATACGGTGGCGGGTGGTCTGGGCCTTCGACGTGATTATCGAGATGCGTTCACCCACAAGGTCGTTCATAAGCGTACTCTTCCCCACGTTGGGGTTACCGACGATGTTGACAAACCCTGCCTTATGCGGTTTTTTCACTTCGTTTTCCATATCAGTCTGTGTTTTTCATGATTATATAGTTATAACACACGATAGGTCCCAACTGTTGAAAACGCGGGACCTATTTAACACTTTGGAGAGAGAGGAGGGGATTACTTCTTTTTCTTGGAGTTGAAGGCCCAGATGAGGTACATTGCGCCCCAGGTGAAGCCTGCACCGAAAGCCGTAAGGAGTATCTTGTCGCCCTTATGGAGCTTATGCTTGTATTCGTCGAGGCAGAGGGGGATGGAGGCAGCCGAGGTGTTGCCGTAGTGCTGGATATTGACGAGCACTTTCTTCTCGGGAATCTGGAGCCTGTGGCCCACGGCCTCGATGATACGCAGGTTGGCCTGATGGGGCACGAACCAGTCGATGGTATCGACAGTAAGCCCGTTTTTCTCCATTACGCTCTGCGACGACTGGAGCATGTCGCGCACGGCATGCTTATAGACAGTGCGGCCCTCCTGGTAGACGTAGTGTTCATGGGCGTCGATCGTCTCCTTCGAGGCCGGGCGGGCACTTCCGCCGGCCTTCATCACAAGGTAAGGGAGCCCGACACCGTCGACATGGAACTCACCGTCGATCACGCCTACGTTCTCTTCCGTAGGCTCCACCATAACGGCAGCGGCTGCGTCGCCGAAGAGGGGACAGGTGGCACGGTCGGTATAGTCGGTCATGCTCGACATCTTCTCCGCACAGACCACCACAATCTTCTTGTAGAGACCGGCAGAGATGTAGGCCCTTGCGGCCTGCATACCCACGATAAAGCCGGCGCAGGCGGCCTGGATATCGTAGGCATAGGCATTGGTGAGTCCGCAGCCGTAGGCTATGATTGAAGCCGTAGAGGGGAAACGGTAGTCGGGATTCGAGGTAGGACAGATCAGGAGCTCCACCTCTTCGGGTTTCACGCCGGTCGACTCCAGCAGACGTTCCACGGCCTTGATGCCGAGAACACTGGATCCCTTGGTATCATCTTTGAGGATGCGGCGTTCCTTAATGCCCACGCGGGTTGTGATCCACTCGTCGTTGGTGTCGACCATGCGCGACAACATCTCGTTGTCGAGGATGTCGTCAGGCACATATGAAGCGATTCCACTTATCTTTGCGTTAAGCATGACTCTTTTTTACCTTATAACAAGCTGTTAATATATATGGTTTGCCGCGCCGGGCTCTTTGCTCGGTAGCCTCGGCGCGGAATACTTCATACCGTGGGGGTGACGGAAGCGAGAGACTTAAGTCTTTACTTCTCCTTAACCTCCATTACCACTCTGCCGCGGTAGAAACCGCAAGTACCGCAGATGGTGTGATAGATGTGCCATGAGCCGCAGTTGGGGCAGATGGCGAGAGTGGGTATGAGAGCCTTGTCGTGAGTGCGGCGTTTGGCCGTACGGGTGTGCGATTGTCTTCTTTTAGGATGTGCCATTTCTGAATATAGCTTTTATTGTTTTCTTTTCTATAATAATTCACTCATTAATCTTCTGCTGCGACGTCGTCGGCGTCTTCCAGGCCGATTTCTGTCTCCACCATCTCCTCGTCTTCCTCGTCGGCGCCGCGCACCTTATGTTTGTTGAGAGCGGCGGCCATGGCCCTGTTGCACTTTCCGAGGGGATGCACGTGGCGCATGGGGATAGAGAGCAGGATGGTGTCGTAGAGCATATACGCGACATTTAGGTAGGGGTTGTCGGCCGGGATAATCAGCAGGTCGTCGCTGGCGTCATCGTAGTCGTCGCCATATTCCACCTTGATGTCGTAGGTGGTGTCGATCTCGATGTCGATCGGGTCGAGACAGCGGTCGCAGGGCACCTGCACCAGGCCTTTAAGGATAAACTTAAGGTCATACAGGCCGTTGCGGTTTTCCAGGTCGAGATGGACCTGCACGTCGGCATTCTGCACACTCTCGTTTTCCATATTCTTGAAAAACTGTGTGTCGCAGACGAACTCCTGCTGGTACTTACCGGGCTGGAGCGATGCCAACTGCACCTTGAAAGCGCTGTATTTTCCCATCTTCTGTCGCGTTAGTAGTTGGTACCTCCGAGGAGAATCGAACTCCTATCTAAAGTTTAGGAAACTTCTATTCTATCCGTTGAACTACAGAGGCATTTCCGCCTTGCGCATAGTGGTACACGCAAAAGCAACCGCAAAATTAGAAATTTTTTATGACATTGACAAAAAATTAGCCAACATCTCGCTAATTTTTCGCAAAATAGGGCGCCCGGGCCCTTTCAGTCCGGGCCCTATACCTTATACAATAGGAGAACCCAGGGCTTTCAGGAGCACCCACGCGGGTTTGCCGACCACGGTGTTTTTCTTGTCGTGGGCCATATACCGCCATGCCTCGCGGAGTTGCCCGGCGGTCATATCGAGAGGAGGGAAATAACGCTCTAGCACCTCCCTATAACGGGCAGTGATGCCCGGGTTCAGACCCGCCTCGGTCTCGCTGCGTTGGAGCGCGAAGAGCAGACCGTGGGCCACGGCGATGCCGTGGGGTAGGGGACGCCCGTGGGCCATCCTCCATGACTCGATGGCATGGCCGGCCGTATGCCCGAGATTGAGCATCTTGCGGAGGTTGCCTTCCCTGAAGTCTTGCGCAACAATCTTCTGTTTGAAGGCGGCGCAACGGCCCACCACCTCATCCACCACCGCAGGGTCTCTCCTTACGATGAAGGCTTCGGATGTGGCGAGAAAAAAGAGTTCCTCTGAGTCGAGCATTCCGGTCTTGATGGCTTCGCCCACTCCGGAGAGCCACTCCGCTTCGGGGAGGGAGGCGAAGGTAGAGGTAAGGGGCAACACGGCGAGCGGCAGCGAGAAGGCACCCACCTCGTTTTTCAGACCGGCGAAATTTATGCCGGTCTTGCCGCCGATGGCGGCGTCGACGGCCGCAAGCAGTGTAGTGGGCACATTGATGCATTTGATGCCGCGTTTGAAGGTAGCGGCGGCAAATCCACCGAGGTCGCTCACCATACCGCCGCCTACATTTACGAGGGCAGAACGACGCATCGCACCCCGGCTCACCAGGAAATCCCACACCCGGGCAAGACCCTCTAAGGACTTCGATCCCTCGCCGGCCTCCACAACGAGGCGCGGAAGGGACGGGAGGAAGTTTCGGATCAGCGGATCGACGCCGGTATCGGTAAGGAGATACAGGCGGTCGACGTTATTTTGCAGGCGCAGCGACTCAATCGAGGCTTCTATTTGCTCAAATTGCGTTTCCTTTCTCATCACTGCGCGAATTTAATCAAATTATCTTTTTTGAGCAAATCGCGGAGCGGGAGTGGATGAAAGAAAGCCCAGCGGGGTAAAAATAAGGCCGCATCCTAAAAAAATTGATGAAAATTTGGTGGAATAAAAAAAAGGTTGTAACTTTGCAGTCGCAAAACCGAAAACGACGGTAAGACTCCGTAGCTCAGTTGGTAGAGCAAATGACTCTTAATCATTGGGTCGAGGGTTCGAGCCCCTCCGGGGTCACTAAGTTTTCAGGGCGTTTAGCTCAGCTGGTTTAGAGCATCTGCCTTACAAGCAGAGGGTCGGCGGTTCGAATCCGTCAACGCCCACACCGTCCGCGAGGATAGTATAGGATTAAATTTCAAATATATTACTCATAAGGAAATTAGGGCGTTTAGCTCAGCTGGTTTAGAGCATCTGCCTTACAAGCAGAGGGTCGGCGGTTCGAATCCGTCAACGCCCACCGGAAAAGAGATTCAGTGATGAACCTCTTTTTCTGTTTATTTCAGGTGGTGAGGGCGTAGAGGGCGATGCCGGTGGAGACGCTGACGTTGAGGGAGTGTTTCGTGCCATACTGCGGAATCTCAAGCAGATAGTCGGCAAGGTCTACAATCCTCTGGTCGACACCGCTGACCTCATTTCCCACCACCAAAGCCAACCGCTCACCCGGCCGGGCGCGAAACTCCGGAAGAGGGATGCTGCCATGCACCTGCTCCAGCACGCATACTTTCCAGCCCTGTTCCTTAAGGCGCACCACCTCCCCAAAGGTGTCGTCGACATGGCGCCAGGCCACGGTCTCCTCCGCGCCCAACGCCGTCTTCGTAATCTCCGGATGGGGCGGAACGCCCGAGATGCCTCCCAGCACAATCTCTTCAACAAGGAAGGCATCAGCCGTGCGGAAAATGCTGCCTATATTGTGCATGGAACGTACATTGTCGGTAATAACCACAAGCGGAAGCTTGGGCAGCTGCCTATACTCCTCGGCCGAACAGCGCGTCAGCTCTACGATATTCTTCTTGCGCGGCATTTTTAGCTTTTTTAGCTTTATTAGCTATAATAGCTATTTTAGCTTTTATAGCAACTCCTATCAGCTCATGGCGAGCATACGCTCGATGGGGCGCAAAGCCTTGCGAGCCACCTCCTCGTCTACCTTGATTTCAGGAGCACCGTCGCGCAGGGCCTCATATACTTTCTCGAGGGTGTTGAGCTTCATAAAGTCGCACTCGTTACACTGGCACTCCGCATCCTCTGCCGGAGCGGCGAGCAGCGTCTTGCCCGGGCACTTTTTCCGCATCTCGAAGAGAATGCCGCTCTCGGTTACCACAATATATTCCTTGGCATCGTCTTCGCGGGCAAACTTGAGGAGGGCAGCCGTGCTTCCCACCTTGTCGGCCACCAGTTGGAGTGGACGGCGGCATTCGGGGTGCACCAGGATCTTGGCTCCGGGATGTTCACGTTTCATCTCCAGGATCTTCTCGAGCGAGAAACGGTCGTGGACATGGCAGGCACCCTTCCAGAGGAGCATCCGGCGTCCCGTCTCACTGTTGATGTATTCACCGAGGTTGCGGTCGGGTCCGAAGATAATCTTCTCCTCCTCAGGCAGCTGGTCTATAATCTGGCGTGCATTGCCGCTGGTGACCACGATGTCTGTCAGCGCCTTCACGGCAGCGGAGGTGTTGACGTAACTCACCACCGTATGGTCGGGGTGAGCCTTCACAAACTCCTCAAACTCCTCGGGCGGACAGCTGTCGGCCAGCGAGCAGCCTGCCGCGAGGTCGGGCACGAGCACCGTCTTGTCGGGGCAGAGTATCTTGGCCGTCTCGCCCATAAAGTGGACGCCACACATCACGATGACGTCGGCATCGGTCTGGGCAGCCTGGCGGGCCAGCGCCAGCGAGTCGCCGATGAAGTCGGCTATCTCCTGTATCTCGTCCCGCTGATAATAGTGAGCCATGATGAGCGCGTTCTTCTCCTTCTTGAGTCGGGCAATCTCCTCTCTCAAAAATTTGTTTCTTTCCTCAACGGCCTCTTTCATTCTTATTTTAGTTTAAATTTTTAAAAATATAAAAAAATAAAATAACAGCATCAGTAGAGGGGTGTCGATAATGTGCATAACATTTCTAACTTGACATGAATGTAGAAATGGGAACTGCACTTACGGGTGTTATGCATACCTTATCTACAGTTCGTATGGTTGATACTTAAAAAGTTTTGCAACTTATCAACATCTCAAAGACGCGGCGATTTGCAGTCGCAAATTTATAAAAAAATATGAAGATAACCGTGCAAAAAGTTGGTCAATAAGTTCGGGTGTGGTGTAGATAAAAGCGCGCGGCTTTTTAGCGATGGTAAATTATGAACAATGGCGCGCGAAAAATCAACGGCAAACCGACGGGTTATCGACAGGTTATGTACTGCCTCGCGCGCATGTCCACCACCAAGGTCGCTTTGCGACTTCGCTCCCTTATGGTTGAGTTAACCATGGGTTAAGCTCTTCGAGCTAGGGAGTGTGGGACAAGGGCAGGGAGGGGGAGGGGGATTTTCGGCGGAAATATGTTTTTAAACATTGTTAATAAATGTTAATAGGGGGGGGGGCGAAATACTTTTTTAAAAGAAAAATTTTCTACCTTTGTATTTCAGAAAAACACAAATAAATGCAATAGTGCGTTTCCCCAAAAAACGTGTTATTGTCATTACCTTTCACTGAACTCAGAACGTTTTGAAAAATAAGACATTAATCAAAGGAGCGGCCACGATGCTCATTATGGGATGCGCACTCGTAGGAGTGGAGGCCGCAGTAGGAGCCACACCTTCCGACGGGAAGGGAGTGGTGGTGATGGATACCGTGATCCACATTGACCGGCAATTCCTTATCAGCACGGACACCTTTACGAAAGCAACGAGCCACCGCAACGACTGGCCTGAACTCGACCTCAGCACCGACACCATAACACAGGTTGACGTGCAGGGTCGCGCCTCGATTGATGGTCCGGAGGAGCTCAACAACCGGCTGGCACGCGAGAGGGCAGAGAAGATGAAGGGCACAATGCTCGACCATCTTCCCATCCACCCCGCCAACATCAAGACCTCGTATATCGGCGAGGACTGGCCGCTCTTCCGCCAACTGGTGAGCGACGACAGCGCCATCCCTGCGCAGGGAGAGCTGCTGGCCATCATAGACGGCGGCGGGACAAATGCCGAGAAGGAGGCACGCATAAGGAAGATGAACGGCGGCGTGACATGGCGTTACCTTGCCAAGAACATCCTGCCCAAGATGCGCTATGCCAGCGTGGCCATGCGCATCACGCGCACGGTGGTGCCCCCCGAGCCGGAACCCCTGCCGGCGCCAGTGCCCGTCTACATCGGACCCGACACCATGAGCTTCGTCGAAGAGGAGATCGTGGTGGTGGAAGAGGAGCTGCCCGTTGTAGCCGAAATCGTGCCCGACGACTGGTACAGGAAGATGTACATCAAGACCAACGCCCCGGCATGGGCCATGCTCTGGCAGAACCTCGCCGTGGAGTTTGACCTTGCGAAACACTGGAGTGTATCGCTCCCGGTATACTGGTCGCCCTACAACTACGGCAAGCAGCAGCTCAAATTCCGCACCCTGGCCTTCGTGCCCGAGTTCAGATACTGGCCCAAGGCCGACAACATGGGCTTCTACGTCAACGCCCACTTCGGGGTGGCCTCCTACAACTACGCCAAAGACGGCGAGTTCCGCTATCAGGACCACCGCGGCCGCACCCCGGCTCTGGGCGGCGGTGTAGGACTGGGCTACAGGTTCTACTTCTGCCGCAACCACCACTGGAGCATGGAGGTAGGCGTAGGCGCGGGCATCTACCGCCTCGACTACGACCTCTACCTCAACACCCCGAGCACCAAAGACGGCAAGCTCGTAGGGCGGCGGCAGCGCACATTCTACGGCATAGACCAGGCAGCCGTAACCTTCAGCTACAGCTTCGGGCTGCGGAAGAAGGACACACAGAAAGGAGGGAATGAATGAAAAGCGTCAACACATTGAAAGCCCTGGCGGTGGCCCTGGCCACAGCAATCGGTGCAAGCTCGTGTGTACATCAGTATCCCGAAGAGATCACTGAAGACTACGAGCTGGTGTTTACCGTATTGCAAGACACCCAGTGGCTCCCCGACTACGACCTGTTCCTCACCCGCGAGGGGGAGGGCAGCCTGGCCATAAGATACGACTTCAGGGTTTACCCCAAGGGCAACACCACCTATCCCGTAAAGGAATTCACGATAGTGAAGGAAGACCTCACGCGTGCCGACTACACCACCACCGTGATGCTCCCCGAGGGGGAATTCGACATCTACTGCTGGTCGGACTACTGCACCTTGGCCGACGGCGCCCCCATCTACTATGACGACTCCAACTTCGGCGCCATCACCTACATCAAGCCCTATGAGGGCGACACGGAGCTGCGCGACGCCTTCCGCGGGGTGACGACGGTAAAGGTGGAGGCACCCGACTACTTCGAGCCCGTGCCCTCCGAGGGCACGATCACGCTGAGCAGGCCCGTAGCCCGCTACCGCATCTACTCCATAGACCTTGAAGACTTCATAGACCACGAGGTGACGCGCGGTAAGCTGATGCCGCCGAGCGAGGTGGCAGCCGGCGCCAACGCCGCCCGCTACGCCCGCCTGCAAGACTATGTGGTGAAGGTGATATATCCGCTATACATGCCCGCCGTATTCGACAACTTCTCCAACAACCCCATCGACTCCTGGACAGGCATCAGTTTTACGGGCAGCATGGTGCAGGCCTCGCAGGAGGAAGCCCTTCTGGCCTTCGACTATGTCTACGTGAACGGCGAGGAGTCCGGCGTGCAGGTGATGATCGAGGTGTACGACCCCGACGGGATTCTTATAGCACGCTCGTCGACCATGACGATTCCTACGAAGCGTAACCGCACCACCAACGTCTACGGCAAGTTCCTGACGACACTGCGCTCGGACGGCGTGGGTATCAACCCCGACTTCGACGGTGAATACAACATTGAGTTGCCGTGACGGCTGAGGAAAGTTCCCGATTTAAGTTTAGAAGATTTATATGAACAAGATACAGACTATAGCAATATGCGCTCTTGCGCTGCTGACGGGAGCCTGCGCCTCCGACGAACCCGCCAAGGGAGGGGAGGAGCGGGTAAGCATCACACTTTTTGCCCCCGAGACGCTGACAAGGGCAGAGGGCACGGTGACTGTCGACAGGCTGAGCTATGCCATATTCGACATCACCGACGGCAGCCGCGAGACGATAGAGACCACCACACTCGATGGGGAGGTATCCTTCCCGATGAACCTCAACCTTGACCTCGTGGCCGGACATCAGTACGGACTGCTCTTTTGGGCCGGCAACGCCGACGCACCATATATAATAGACCTTGAGGCCGGTACGCTGACGGCGGACTACACCAAGGCCAAGGCCGGCGACCCGGCCCTCGACGGCTTCTACGGCTACGCCACCGTGAGCCTTGACAATGCCACGTCGCTCTCGCTGACGCTGCAGCGCCCCTTCGCGATGGTGGCCATCGGAGCCACGACGGAGCCTGCGACCGACGCGCAGGCTGCGGTAAGCGTGAGCTCGGCAGCCACGACGCTCAACCTCCTGAAGGGCGAGACCTCGGGAGATGAAGTGGCTGACTTCGCGACGGCACCGGTGGTGAGCGGTGAAGACTACCCCGTGGAGGGCTATTACTACGTGACGTATGCCTACGTGCTGGAGCCCAAGGCTCCCACGAAGGGCGTTACCGTGAGCTATACTTATAACGGCACGACAGTGACGGCAAACGACGTGACCCTGCAGGCCAACTACCGCACCAACATCTACGGCACGTTGCCCGGGGTAGGGAACTAAGAACGAAGATAATAAATAAAAAATTAGATATACAACAATGAAAAAAATCAATTATTTGGTATTGGGCGCTGCCGGTCTTCTGCTGGCATCCTGCGCCAACGAAGACCTCAAGTCGCCGGGTAACGGTGGACTGGAAATCACAATCAATCTGCCGTCAGACCTCGCCACGAGGGCCGACGAGGCTCAGATGAAGCTCTATTACGCCGTCTACGACAGCAACGATGCCGTAGTGGAGAAAGACAACATCTCCTTCAGCGGTACGCAGACGAAGCTCGGTCTCAACCTGCTTTCGGGCAAGGAATACACAGTGGCATTCTTTGCGCAGAATGCTGCGTGTGATGGCGTCTATGCTTTCAACGAGGCCACACAGACCGTAAGCGTATCATACTCCGCGATGAACAACAGCGACGCCAACAATACGGGCGTCTACGACTGCTTTTACGGCAGCATAGCCGACGTCTCGGGCGACAGTGAGACTGGTCTGTCGGTAACGCTTTACCGTCCGCTGGCCCAGATAAACTGGGGTGCCACCGACCTTGATGCGGCCACGGTACAGAACATATACGGTGAAAACGGAGCCAACGTCTATGCCACGCTGAGCACTACGGCTGCCAACAGCTTCAACATCCTCACGGGAGCTCTTTCGGGCGAGGAGAAGATCGACCTGGGTCCCTTCCAGGTGCCGACAGCGACCTATCCCACGGGCACAGGCATTGATTACGTAGCCATGCAGTATGTGCTTGCTCCCAAGACCTCCGCGGTCTACGACCTCAACCTTGCCATCAGCAACAATGCAGAAGGCACTGACGAGACTACTGAGGTAGTGGTGACGGCAGCTCCGCTGCAGGCCAACTACCGCACCAACATCTACGGCTCGCTCTTCACCGACAACTTCAACATCAACATCCAGCTCGCCGACTGGACCGTGCCTGCCAACGAGGTTGACATGGACGGTGCAGTAGTGGAAATTGAAAACGGCGTTGTGACCTGCATCACACCGAAACTTCCCGACGGCGTTACTCAAGAAGATCTTGAAGCCGAGGGTGCCGGCGCCGTAGCCATCGATGCGGACGGCAATCCTGTTTATTTCAAGCCCATAGGCACAGATATAAACAAAGCGTTGAGCAGCTATGACGAGATATACTTCGCAAAGAACGCTGTGATTACGACGGGTCAGCATACAATGGTAATTCCCAACAGGGCATCGACGACAATACATGGCAACGGAGCCACCATCACAGAGGGCGCACAGGATTTCGCGCTTATGGATTCTTATCCTGACGGAGCCGAGATCAATCTGACCATCAGTAATCTGAATGGAATGAGAGTCTGGAACGGTCCTGCAGGAACATTCACAATGAATATCAATCTCACGAACTGTACGCTTAAGGGTACAGGACTTACGGACGGAACCCACAATCTTGTAATGACGCGTCGTGACACCGGTGTGGACGGTACTATCAACTTTGTGCTCCAGAACTGCTATGTACAGGACTCTCAGGTAGGTTTTCACACCACCTTTCCCGGCACGATGATATTTAAGGACTGTACATTTACCACGGTAGGAATTCCCTTAAATATTGCCAAGAAAGCTACAAGGCCCGCAAACATCACTGTAACCGGTTGTGATTTTGAAACCTGCGGTATAGCATACTCAGACACAAGTAACAATGCCTATGATTATGCAGCACCTGTCCGCGTAGTCGACAATGCGGGTCCGGATGATTCAATCAATCTTCTTGTGGAATACTGCACCTTCACCGGCACAACCAGCCCGGATAATATCCTGCTGATGGATTATCGTTCCGGCAAGACTTGGTTCCCGGTGAAGTATACTGTAGTAGGCTGCACCCCGGACGATCCTTCGGTAAGAGCTGAGTAAATAAGAATTAGAAATAAACAAGATAATGAAGAAGATTAATTTGATGATGGTTGGCGCAGCGGGACTGCTGCTTGCATCCTGCGCCAACGATGCCGACCTGCAGGGGCCGGCAAGCGGAGACGGCAACGTGACGATAACCGTAAGTCTGCCGGAGCTGACTCCCAACACACGTGCCGACTTCGGTACGGGTATGAGTTCGAAAGTGCTGCAATATGCAGTGTATTACGCCGATGCAGATGGTAACCCGACGGAGCTCGCCTTCGCCGATCAGGCTGCTTTCGGCAACTCCACAACCACCACACTCAGCCTCAACCTGCTCAACAAGCAGTATGTGATAGCATTTTTCGCCCAGTCAGGAGCCAGCGCCGCAGAGGAATCCTACGTCTTTGACGCTGAAGAGCGGACCATCAACGTAGACTATAGCCTGATGAAATCGGAAACCAACCTTGCCGACGGCTATGACTGCTTCTACAACACCGAGGTGGTAGACCTGACGAGCGACGGATCGACGACTCCCTCGGCCAGCTTCGACGTGAAGCTCTATCGCCCCGTAGCCCAGATAAACTGGGGCGCCAACGACATTGACGCCACCGACGAGATTACCTCAATCTACGGAGCGGGCGGTGAAAACATCATGACGCAGCTTACGGTTGATGAGAGCAGTAAACTGGCCACCTCGCTCAACGTCTTCACGGGCGTCGTAGAAAAAGATTTCTATGGAGTGATAGGTGGCGAGAATCCCAACTTCGCGAAGCCTGCTTCGGAATACGTATACCCGGTGGCCTATCCCACCAACCAGTATATTGCGCTCCAGTATGTGCTCGTAGGAGTACCCCAGGCCATATCGGGCGACGCCACCACAGCCTCCGTATATGAGGTTGTGCTCGACATCAACAACGGCGCAAACGGCACATCTACCTACAACAATGCGGTAGAGGTGCTCAACATGCCGCTTCAGCCCAACTACCAGACCAACATCTACGGCGCGCTGCTCAGCAACAACGTCAGCTTCAACATCGAGGTAATGCCGGGCTTCGCGGGAGATCTTGACAATCCTCTCAAGTGGGACGGCTCCACAGTGACCTATCCCTCGACCATAAACGGCAAGGTTGCCATCAACCGCGCATCGGACCTTGCCGGACTGGCAAACATGGTGAACGGTGCTGACGGCCAGCAACAGACAGATTTCAGCGGCCAGACGGTAGTGCTGAACGCTGACTTCGACATGGGCGGCAACAGCCTTAGCCTCGGTTCGGCGACACGCAGCAGCGCGACAGCCAGCGGCAATTCCTTCAGTGGGGTATTTGACGGCCAGGGGCACACCATCAGCAACATAACAATTACAAACGAAGGGGGAAGTGCCAATGACTGTATCGGATTCATACCGAGCCTTTCCGGTCCCGACGCTGCCTTAAAGAACGTAACCTTCAGTGAAATCAACATAGACGGAGGTGCGGCCGAACAGGCAGGTGTGGTAGCTCTTGTAACAGGAGGAGGCACGGTGTCCGGAGTGACCGTCACGTCCGGTTCCATAACTTGCGCCGAAACTTGCGGTGCTGTCGTGGGTCGTATGATTGCCACCGGTACCATCTCAGATTGCAAGAATGAGGGTGCAAGCGTAACGGGTACTCAAAAAGTAGGTGGTGTAGTAGGAGCGGCTTACTACAACAGCACGGATGCCTACATGACAATAAGCAACTGCTCCAACAGCGGCACGGTAACGGGCACAAAGGTTGTTGGGGGAGTTATAGGTATGAGTGCGGCCATCGTAACTTCCTGTACCAACACCGGAAGCGTAAACAGCAGCTCTACCGAAGTAGGCGGTATCGTTGGATGGCAGTATTTCAGCGGTAAGATTATGAGCTGCACCAACAAGGGAGCAGTAACCGCCACAGGAAGCATTATCGGAGGTATCGTAGGAAACATATCCTACGCCAATGTCTCCACATCATATCCTTTGCTTGAAACGATAGAAGTCAGCGGCAACACCAACGAGGCAGTAATTACCGGTAGTGGAGAGGTAGGCGGTATTGTAGGCCGTTTTAACAGCCCGGGTATTTGCATCAACAATACCAACACAGCTTCTGAACTCGTCGCTTCAAGCAACGGTTCTGTAGCCGGTATAATCGGAAGCATTCAGGGTACTGGGGTCCAGGTAGCCAACAATACATCCACAACCACAGTGGACAACATGACCGGCAAAACCAAATCGGAACTTTACAACGGGACCGCTCTTCCCTATAATCCCTAAAAACTAAGACAACGAAAAGAAACCTTAGAATACGAAAACACACTGAAAGCGATAGCGGAGGTTCGCGCCCCGCTATCGCCCCAAAAACTAAAACAATAACATAATTTTAAGAATCAACATGAAGAAATTTAATTATCTGATTCTTGGAGCAGCCGGTCTTCTGCTGGCATCCTGCTCGCAAGACGACATCCTCCCGGGACTTTCGGGAGATGGCAATTACAACGTGACGGTAAAGCTTCCGGACGATATGGCAACCCGTGCCGTCGGCGACGGACTCACGGCCGACATGCTTCGCATCGCCGTCTATGACGCTGACAACAACAATACCTTCGTATTTGACGACGTTGCCTCCTTCGGCGGCAATATCCAGACCACGGTATCGCTCAACCTGCCGCAGGGCAAGAGCTACAACATCGCCTTCTTCGCAGTGTCCGAGGAAGCCGACGGTAAGCTCTATACCTTCAACTGCACGGCCGACGAGCCCAACATCACCGTAGACTACAGCCAGTATCTCTCCAACCCCAACCTGGCGGACGACTACGACTGCTTCTATAATTTCCACAACACAGGAACAATAACAGGCGCCACCTCGCAGAGCGTGACGCTGACGCGTCCTGTAGCCCAGATCAACTGGGGTACCAGCGACCTCTCGCAGGCCGTAGTTGATGAGCAGGCTTTCGGCGAAGGCGGAAAGTATATCGTCAGCAACTTCACCATCACGGGCGACGTCTACACCCAGTTCAGCCTTTTCAATAGCGAGGTTACGGGCGATCCGACCACGGAACCAGTCCTTATTCCCGCACTCGCCTCACCGGCCGCAACGGCTGAGTCGGCAGCATGGGACTTCCCCGTTGACCCCGCCACTTACAAGTACATCGCAATGCAGTATGTACTGGCACCCGTGAAGCAGGCTCTCTACACGCTCAACCTTGACGTGCACAACACTCAGGGCACCATCGACAACGAGGATGTCAACGTAGCCAACGCCCCGGTTCAGGCCAACTATCAGACCAACATCTACGGCGCGCTGCTCACCAACCCCAACGAGTTCACCGTAATCAAGGATCAGAATTGGGCAGGCACCTACGACCCGAGCTTAGCTCTCGCAGTAAAACGTGGCGGTTACTTCAAACTGCAAGATGATGTGACACTTGACAGTCCGCTCGTAGTAAACACTAACTTCACACTCGATCTCAACGGCCACACCATCACCAATAACATGGCAAGCGACCAGGGAACCTTCTACGTACCCGCAGGCGGTAATCTCACGATTACTGGCGAAGGCACCATGAAGACCAACAATCAGACCGAACCCTACCAAGGCGAGGAATATCCAATCTGCATCCACGTATGGGTAGACGGTGGTACGGCCACAATCGAAGGCGGCTATTATGAAGCTCCGGGCCCCGGCCAGCTTATTTATTGCGAAAAGGGTGAGATTTACGTAAAGGGTGGTACCTATAACCTCAAGGGCACTAAGCTTGACGCCTATCAGTATTATCCCCTCAACTGCTATGATGCCAACTACAAGAACGGCACAGCCAACATCTACGTAAGCGGCGGCACATATTACAACTTCAACCCGGGCGACAATAATGCTGAAGGTGCCAACAAACACACCAGCTTCCTCGTTGACGGCTACGATTCAGTCCAGACAACAGTAGGTGACGACACTCTCTACACCGTAGTAAAAGCCGGTACACTTATAGCCAATGACGTAAGTTCACTCCAGGATGCTCTCAATAAGGTTCAGGAAAACGGTACTGTTCTGGTTCAGGCAGGAACATACGACACTTTCCCCGGCAATTCCAAGCTTCCTGAAGGCGTAACCATCGAATGCGAACCCGGAACTGAATTCACCGGAGCCAACAGCAGCGTAAACCTCAACGGCGCTACTGTAAAGGGTGCAACCTTCAACTATACTACACGCACCAGCAACGACGGTTCGATAAAAGGCACAATCAACGCCAACTTCGAAGACTGCACCTTCACAGGAGGAAACGGCGCACGCTGGACATATGCAGGCGCGTCTGAGATCACCTTCACAAACTGCGACTTCGGAGGTACAGCAATCTATGCATTCCACATCGATGGTCTGGCATCCGGTATCAGCCAATCGACACTCGTATTCAACGACTGTGATTTCGACGGATTCCTGGCTATAGCGGGAGCCGTAGATTCAGAATACAACAACTGTAACTTCGCCATCAACAAGACTTCCAATTATGGAGGCGGTAATTTCTGGGGAAGCGCAACCTTCAACAACTGCCAGTTCTATCTGCCCGATCCTACTGTAGATTTTCAGTATATAGCGCTTGCAACAGCAGGGAAGACCTACATCTTCAACAACTGCTACAACGAGGGTGAGGCCATAACAGTAAACTTCCCGTTTGACGGTTCCAAGGGTGTAACCGTTACGGTTGACGGTCAGTCCAAAACATTCAACTAATAACCGTATAATAGCGGAGGGTGGCGTTTGCGCGCCGCCCCCTGCCCAAGAAAAATAACAAATAAAAGAACAAGAACATGAAAAAACTTTCAATCCTTACTCTCGCGGCGGCAGGGATGCTGATGGCTTCCTGCTCGCAAGAAGACCTCGTGGGACCCGCCGCAGGCGGCGACGGCAACTTCAACATCACCGTGAAACTGCCCTCCGACCTCTCCACCCGTGCACTGGGCGACGGTTACACCGCCAACAAACTCCAGTATGCAGTGTATGTGGTCAACGATGACAACTCGCTCACCTACTCATTTGCAGACGAAGCGGACTTCGGGTACTCCCTCCAGACGACCCTCTCGCTCAATCTCATCACCGGCAAGCAGTATCAGCTGGCATTCTTCGCCCAGTCGACGCAGAGCGTCGACGACGGCGTATACACCTTCTCGCCGAGCAACCTTGAAGGCGCCACACCCAAAATCACCGTGGCCTACGACAAGATGACCTCAGCGAGCAACGCAGCCGATGCCTACGACTGCTTCTTCAAGCTCACCGACACCTACACCGTAGGGCAGGAAGCCAACCCGTATGAGGTGGTGCTGACGCGCCCCGTAGCACAGATCAACTGGGGTACAAGCGAACTCGGCGAAAACAACGAGATCGACGTGACCTTCGGCGACGAAGGCCAGTATATCCAGACCACAATGCAGGTGTCGGGAACGGTTTACTCGCAGTTCAACATCCTCGACCAGGACGTAGAGCCGAGTTCAGTGACCAGCCTGACACTCGGCAGTCCCGAACCTTTCGGCGTGCCAGAAGAGACGCCGTTCCCGGTAGACCCGACGACGTATGACTATGTAGCCGTGCAGTATGTGCTCGTACCGTCCACAGGCACTACCTACGATCTGACGCTGAATATATACAACGGCGCCAACGGCGGACCGAAAGACCAGAACATCGGCGTCAGCGTACCCAACGCCCCGGTGCAGGCCAACTACCGTACCAACATCTATGGCAACCTGCTGAGCACCAACGCCACCTTCCTCGTAGAGAAGCAGGACTTCTTTGCCGGCGTCAACAACATGCCCGTGGCTTGGGACGGCACAAGCAAGACGACACCGAAGGTTGATGACCAGTCACAGACCGTAACGGTAAGCAGTCCGTCTGACCTTGCCGGCCTCGCCGACATGGTGACCAATGGCACCTACCCCGAAGGCTACACCACCGTGCTCGCCTCTGACCTCGACATGAACGGCAAGCCCTTCCCCGGCATCGGCGACGCTACTTACAAAATCAGCGAGTATGAACCTATGGGCGTGATTGAAGGCACCAAATTCACAGGCGTCTTCGACGGTAAAGGATATACCATCAGTAACCTCACCGTTAAGAGTGGAAACAACACCACAGCAGCCTTCATCAAGGTGCTTGACGGCGGCACACTTCAGAATGTAAACTTTGAAAACGTAAACATCACGGGCAACGCCGGCAGCAACGACTACGCGAACCAGACCGGTATTGTCGGCATCATTGAAAACGGCGGCAGCGTTACGGGCGTAACTGTCGACGGTGTGGTAAACGGCGTACAGTACACCTCCGGAATTGTAGGCGCCATAATTACCAGCGGCTCTGTAAGCGGTTGCACCAACAACGCCACAGTAAACGGCTCCAAATATATAGGCGGTATCGTGGGCGGCGCAATGTATTGCACAGCCGGACACTCCATGAGTATCAGCGACTGCCACAACACCGGCAACGTGACCAGCACAAACATCAGCGCTACCAACGACTCCAAATATGCAGGCGGCATCGTAGGCATGATGTCGGGCGACGTGAGCAGCTGCACCAACTCCGGCAACGTATCGAACGTTTACAACAGCACGGGCGGCATCGCCGGCGAGCTGAGAAACACCGGCTCGATCAAAAACAGCGTCAACACCGGCACAATCCTACAGACCGGCACTTCCGGCGATATAGGTGCAGCAGGCGGCATTGTAGGTTTCGTACGCTATTGGAACTACAACTTCAATCCCGAACAGGATCCTCTCGTAGTGAGCGGCAACACCAACTATGCAGACGTTAGCGGTAACATCTACGTGGGAGGTATCGTAGGCAACTGGTATTACAGCGGTACGTGCGAAAACAACTCAAACTATGCAAGCACAATCACTGCCACCCAGCAGTTGGCCGGCGGCATTCTGGGCACCCAGCAATGGATAGGAGATAAGCCTTCCTTCCAACCTCTCGGTAAGCTCATAATCACAGGCAACAAGACCTCGACGACTATTGAAAACATCGTATGCCCCAGTAATAAGAATCTGGTGTGCTGGATCAACTCTCCATCTGACGTAGAGGAGAGCAACAACCAGACGGGAGTGGAGCAGCAGCTGCCCCCGACGGAGTGATAAAACGAAAACAATAACAATGACATAACTTTAGGAAGAATGAAAAGGCTTAATTATCTGATTCTCGGAGCGGCAGCTCTGACGCTCGCCTCCTGTTCGCAGGACGAGACACTCACCAACGGAGTGGACGACGGGCTTTACCATATCAGCGTGAAACTGCCGGCCGACGTGGCCACACGTAACCTCGGCGACGGCCTGACGGCCGACAACCTCTACATGGCCGTCTATGACGCCGACAACAACAATGCCCTCATCTACGACGACCTTTCGCTCAACTTCGGCGGCCAGATAAGCACCGAGGTGGCGCTCAGTCTCTCGAAGGGAAAGAGCTACAACATCGCCTTCTTCGCCCTCTCTCCCGAGGCAGCCGAAGAAGATGTCTACGCCTTCAGCAGCACCGACGGCCAGATCAAGGTGAACTATGAGAAGATGCTCAACGAACCCAACAACGCCGATGCCTACGACTGCTTCTTCAAGCTCTACTCCATTGAGAACTACAACGGAGCGACGGCCTATGAGGAAGTGCTTCTGAACCGTCCCGTAGCCCAGGTGAACTGGGGAACGAACGACCTTACGGCCGATTACCCCGCAATAGTTGACAACTTCGGAGCCAACGGCGAATACATCGTGACGGGCTTCAGCACAAAGGCCTACAACACCTACGACTTCTTTGCCGGAACAGACGGCAGCGGGGACGTGGTGAAGACGGGCACAGACGCCATGTCGACGGTGGAATTAGTGGATTTCACGGCCCCCACAGGCGAGGCATTCCCGGTTGAGGGTTACAACTACGTGGCCCTCCAGTATCTGCTCGCCCCGCAGACTGAGACCCTCTACAACCTCGTGCTCAACATCAGCAACGCCGGCAATCCCAACGTGGCAGCCGGCACGCAGCCCCTGGATCAGGATGTCGACGTGGCCAACGCCCCCGTGCAGGCCAACTACCGCACCAACATCTACGGCCAGCTCCTTTCGGAAGACCTGATGCTCACGGTGACCAAAGACAAGGAATGGGGCACCCCGGACTATGAAGTGATGTATATCGACGGCAACGCCTACCTCGTAATCAACAGCACCAACGCCAACAAGCTGTGGAATGCCAACGGCTACTTCATCCTCAGCGATGATATCTTCTATCCCAGCACAAGGGAACTTATGCTTCAAAAAACCGCCACGATAGACCTCAACGGCCACTCGCTCACCACTCAGGGCAACGCTAACGGCGACGCCGTAGTGGTGCAGGGTGCCACTGTCACCCTGAGCAACGGCGAACTGCTCCCCTCGAAGACGGCAAACTCAAGCAACGCGTCAGCGACGCTGATGGTGCAGGGAAGTACAACGGCCTCCAACGTAACCCTTGACAACATGACCATCACGGGCTATTATCCCGTGCGCATGACAAGCTCCAACACCGCCTCGACCATCACGATCAACAGCGGTACGTATTATCCCGAGGAAGCCGAGGCTCCGGCAGTGCTGGTAGGTGCCGAGGAAACCTCAACGGCAGGCAAGGTGACCATCTACGGAGGCACATTCGGTCAGGCTGGAGTGACCAACCGCTATCTCCTCAACGTAATGGACAACGTGAGTAAGAATAGCGACGAACCGCGTGACTTCATCGAGGTATTCGGCGGAACGTACATCAACTTCGACCCGGCCAACTGCATCTCGGAGGGCAATCCCACAAACTTCGTGGCCGATGGATACAAGTCTGTGGCCTCTACCGTAGGCACCGACACCTACTATACCGTAGTGCCCGCCTCTACAGCGATAGCCACAACCACGGATGAACTTTCTTCCGCCATCAGCAGCGCCAAGAACGGCGACACTATCCTGATTGGAGCCGGTGAGCTGCAGCTCCCTGCAAGCGTGACAGGCAAGACCCTCACCTTCAAGGGTCTGAGCCAGGAAACGACCACCATCGACGCCAAAAACGCATACTGGAATTACGAAAACTGCAACGTCAACTTCGAAGACATGACGCTGGTAAGCTTCGTAAATCCCACCAACCACACCAGCATGGGTTTCCAGAACGCCAAGAACCAGACCTACACCAACGTGAAGTTTGTGGGTGAGTTCCATGTCTTCACCGGCAACGCCACCTTCAACAACTGCGACTTCGAATATGAGGCCGCAAGCCAGACCAACTACCAGCTCTGGTGCCAGACAAGCGGAACAGTAAACATCAACAACTGTACGATGACCTGCAACGATGCGAAGGCAATCCTGGTATACGGCTGGCCCGGCACCGGCGGTGCGGTACTCAATGATGTTGGCGGCAACATCAACATCAACGGCCTGACCGTGACAAACAACACGAGCAACAGCAAGGCCGTAGTGGAGATCCACTCCGAGCTCTACACCAAGGCCGGCACCATCAACATCAACAACGTCACCTATCCCGAAACCTTCCAGAAAGGCCTCTGGCAGGAAATCTACAATGAGAATCCCTACAAAGGCCAGAAGACTGATTACTACAAGATTGTCGTAAACGGCAAAGTAGAGCAGGACGGCGGATTCACGGGAGAATTCAAAGGCAACTGAACACAAAAACCTTAAAACAATAACAAGATGAAACAACTTTCAATTTTCGCACTCGCGGCAGCCGGCCTGCTTATGGCCTCCTGCTCGCAGGAAGATGTGCAGACCCCCGGCAACGACGGCAACTTCACAGTGAAGGTGCAGCTTCCGGCCGACATGGCCACACGCGCCCCGGTGGTTCCCACCTCGGAGGAATACGGACAGGGCTACGCCGCCCAGGAACTCCTCTACTTCGTGTATGAATGCGACGAAGACGGCGTGATTAGCCACCTGGTGACTCAGGGCAACACCCAGTTTGACGAGGGTTCGCTCGAGAAGGAGGTAAGCTTCAACCTGGCCAACGGCAAGTATTACCAGCTGGCGTTTTTCGCCGAGTCTCCCCAGGCAAAACTTCAGAACGTGTATGAGGTAGACGCCGAGAACACCACCATCACCGTCAACTATGACAACATGGTGTATGCCACCAACAACGTGGACGGCTATGACTGCTTCTACCGTCTCTATGCCACCGACATGATCGGCGGTCCGACAACCAACACCAGTCCTACGGTGTATCTCTTCCGTCCGGTGGCTCAGATAAACTGGGGTACCAACGACCTTCTGGAGCCTGTTGTAACGGATGACAACGCCTTCGGTCCCGGCGCGGCCAACACCATCGAGACCTACTTCACGGCCGATGTCTACACCGAGTTTGACATGGTGACGAGCAACGTGAAGGGCGTCGTGTCGACTCAGGAATTCGAGGCAATGAGCGTTCCCTCGACCTACAACTTCCCGGTAAACGGCTACAGCTACCTGGCCATGCAGTATGTGCTGGCACCCGCAGCCGAGAACAACCTTGAAGAGGGCGGCTACATCTACGACCTTGACCTGAACGTGTCGAGCACGAACGGCAGCGGCCACAGTGTGGACGTAACCGTAGACAACGCTCCCGTGCAGGCCAACTGGCGCACCAACATCTACGGCTCGCTCCTTACCGACAACTTCCACGTATACGTGGTTAAGGAACCGACCTTCTGGGGTGAATACAACCTCGGCGAATGGGACGGCCAGAGCGTGACGATGCCCCAGAAAAACAGCGAGGGCATCTATCAGGTGAACGCACCCTCCGACCTTGCAGGTCTCGCCCAGATGGTGGCCAACGGCGACGTGGCAGCCGGCGACAGCTTCCAGCTCAACGCCGACCTTGACTTCGGAGGCCATGTATTCGCCGGTATCGGCGAAGGCGCCCTCAGCAGCAACACCACCACTACGGGCAACGTCTTCAACGGCACATTCGACGGCCAGAACCACACCATAAGCAATATCGTGATTGAGGGTGCAGCCAAGTCGGCCGCCGGTTTCTTCAACACGGTAGGCAAGACGGGTGTAGTGAAAGACGTAACCTTCACCAACGTCAACATCCAGGGCGGCACGAGCGCCGACGGCATCAACGCCACTACGGGCGTCGTAGGTTTCCTTGACGGCGGTACGGTAGAAAACGTAACCGTAAGCGGCAAGGTAAGCGGCACCAACAACGTGGCAGGTGTAGTGGGCAGCGCACTCTACGGCGAGATCACCGACTGCACCAACAACGCCACGGTAACTGCCGCATGGCAGGTAGGCGGTGTGGTAGGCACAAGCAGCGCCGACGTGACTGGTTGCACCAACAACGGTAAGATCACCGCCACGGGCAACAGCGTAGGTGGCGTGGTAGCCGAGCAGGATCCCGCCGGCAGCGTGACCAAGTGTGTCAACACAGGCGACGTACTCGCTTCTGCCAACTCAGTGGGTGTAGGCGGTATCGTAGGCTGGATCCGCTACCTCGAAAGCGACGGTACGACCATGTCGTCGATCTCCGTGACCTATTGCGAGAACAGCGGCAACGTAAAGGGTGGCAACAGTGTGGCCGGTATCGTAGGCCGTTGGTCATGGGGCGGCAACTGCTCCAACAACACCAACACGGCACAGTACATTGCCGGTACTGACTGTGTGGCCGGTATCGTTGGCCTCACTTCAGCCGACAGGGTAAACGTGCCCGGCATCAACGGTACGCTGACCATCAACAACAACACCTCCTCCACTGCCGACCTCAGCGGCAAGAACGTGTGGACCATCAACTACAACGCCTACGGCAACGCCACATTCAGCGGCAACACCCCGGCGAATGCAGCAGTAAACTAATTATGATGGCAATATAGTTGAAGTTAATTTTTTCAACCCTGATACGAGAAAGGCTGCGACCCCCGTCGCAGCCTTCCTCTTTTATTGGCTTCAAGGGGGGGAGAGGCGGTTGAAACGGCTGATGCGTTCCTTTACAATGCGGGCGTAGCTCCGTTTTAGTTTTTCGGTTAAAAAACTTTGATTTAAAAGATGATTGGCCGCATCAGGGAAATAGGAATATTTATCTAAAATGGCGTCAATGCGGCTTTTATCCAAACCAATCTTAAGTCCGAACCTTTCGAAATCGACCCGACAGGGATGTCCACTACTCAAATACGTATCACTCTTCTCAACTTCGTTCGACAACCCCTCTTCAAGGCCAAAATCAGTATCATTTACATGAAGGGCCGTATTAAGTAGATCATAAGCCGGGGACAACCGATAATCATTCCCGTCGAATATCAAAGAGAAATTCTTGAAATGAGCATCCCCGTTGGCATATATATAATTGAATGCAACCAGTTCGTAAAACCGCTCCATATCCATCTTCCAGGCTGCGGAATTGCTCCTTATCGCATCAGCGATGTCTTCATAGCTGCCATTATACTTGAATTGCTTGCCGGCGGTTGGTTCGTTTTTACCGACTATTGACGCAAAATCCTCCATTGGTAATTTTGAACCATCCGGGAGTATATCGAAACGTCGGGTAATAAAAGCCGGTTGCCCTTTGGGGGTAAAGCAAAGGCCATTGGCAGCCGTAAGTATGCCGTACACCTGCGATGCGATCTGCATTGTGACATGTTCATTGGCCGGAATCTGTTTACGGTCTTTCAAAGTAATGTCCCAGGGATAGGGTTTAATGATATGGGTGGAACGCTCGTCTTTAGCTGCAATTTTGATTTCACCGTCTTTAATTATAGCCGGGAATTTCTCCTGTACACCGGAGACGGAGATCTTATGCATAGCTCCCATCAGGTCCTTCAACTTCCGGCTCTCGTCGATGCTAAACCCCAACATCGGAGAGACCTCCTCTCCTCCAAAAAGTAATTTCAGAGATGCTGGAGAATATCCGTCATATCCGGTTTGCAGAGAAGAGGGACAGTTTTTTATCTCAATCATTTCCTAATACTCTTTACGTTTACAGCTCCAATAAAGTCTTGGTCGGCCATCGCCACCAACAGCCCGAAGACGTCTTCTTCATCGATTCTTCGTGATCTGCAAATCACTCGCTTGTTGGTGCCTTCAGGGAGCATGTTTGAGAAAAACGGGAAAAGGTGTTGCGACATGTACACCTCTTTCTGCTTTGGCAGGGTAACTGAGACTTGCGGCAAAGGAGAGTCGACATACTCATCCAGATATTGGAAAGAGTAGTCTTTACCGGGATATTTCTCTGTAAGAATTCCGGCTTTTATATCGTTGAAATACACTGCCACCTGTCTCATCTTACTGCAAAAGTAGCAATCATTTTTTATATTACCAAAAAAGAGGAGCTAAGCAGGTCTTTGCTGGCTTCCACAGACATGCTCTTCGAGCAAGCCTGCTACTGCTCCAACCACCCCACGAAGCTCGCTGGCGCTCGCTTATCGTGGGGTTAACCATAGGGGAAGCTCTCCGAGCTATCTCACCCAATTGGCATTAAAAATTTTTCTGCGGGGTTCTGCCCGTTCTGCGCAAACCGCTGCGTAGCAGCGAGTTCTGCGTGCCTCGCGCGAACTTCAGTTCGAAAAACCACAAAATGCGAGGCTTCTTCTAATGCGCGCGAGGCCGCCTCGCGCGAACGTTAGTTCGTAAAAAAATATCGCGAGGCTCCCTAGCCCGCCACGGGGGGGTTATTCCTGCGAGGCGTGATGCCGGGGGTAAAGCGGCCGGAAGGGTGGAATTTTTGGGTGTTAGAGAAAAAATTCTTACTTTTGCGTTGTAAACTATGCGCCAACCTGAACAAGATGCGGGGGAGCCATAAACAACAGCGAAATATGAAAGAGAGAACCATCACTGCCATGATACAGGAATACCGGCCCGACGAGCTTCCGGAGCGCTACGTCGACCTCGTCGACGCCGCCAAGGCGTCCACGGCCCGTGCCCATGCCCCCTACTCCAAATTTCACGTAGGGGCGGCTATCAGGATGGACAACGGCGAGACCGTATGCGGTGCAAACCAGGAGAACGCCGCCTTCTCGTCGGGCACATGCGCCGAGCGGTCGGCATGCTTCTACGCCGCCTCGCAATATCCCGGCGTACCGATGCGCCAGATCGCCATCGCCGCCTGGACCGGCGGCGCTTTCCAGAAGAAACCCATCAGTCCCTGCGGCTCCTGCCGTCAGGCCCTGCTCGAATATGAGGCAATGTATGGCCCGATCGAGGTGATACTTTACGGCGATGACGCCGTCTACGTGCTCCCCTCCATCCGCAGCCTGCTTCCCCTCTCCTTTACAGAATTCTAAGATGCCCAAAAAGAACATACAGATATACTGCGTCAACACCGTGCGCCACCTCAGCACTGAGGGTGGCGAGACACTGGCCGAGATTGCCGGCCGGCTCGGCGACGCCCTCGGCCTCGAACCCATCTGCGCCAGGGTAAACAACAAGTCGGAAGACCTCGGCTACGCCATCTACTCCCCCAAGCAGGTGGAGTTTGTAGGGCTCGCCTCGCCCCTGGGCCGGCGCGTCTACACCCGCTCACTCTGCATGATGCTCTACCGGGCAGCAAGCCTCGAGCTGGAGGGGTGCTCGCTCAAGATAGAGCACAGCATCTCGCGCGGCCACTTCTGCCGCCTGAGCCGAGACGGCAAGCTCGTGGAGATTACTCCCGAACTGCTTGAGCGCCTCACGGCGCGCCTCACGGCCATGCACCGCGAAGACATTCCCTTCGTGCGCCATCAGCAGCTCACCGAGGAGGTGAAGCAGCTCTTCCGCCGCGAGGGCCTGGAGGAGAAGGTGAGTCTGCTCGACACCGAGGCAGACCTCTATACCGCCTACTACACACTGGCCGACACGGCCGACAGCTACTACGGACCCCTGGCCCCCTCGACAAGATACGTGGGCGTCTTCGCCCTGCATCCCTACCACGACGGCTTCCTGCTGATGGGTCCTGACCCCTCCGACCTAAGCAGGCCCCAGGAGCCGCAGCCGCAGGAGAAGCTCTACAAGGCCTTCACCGACTACCTGAAATTCAACCGCGTGATACGCGTTTCGACCGTAGGGGAGCTCAACAAGGCCGTGCTGGCCAACAAGACCCCCGACCTCATCAACGTGGCCGAGGCCATGCACGACAAATACCTGGGCCGCATCTCCGACGACATCGCCGCCCGCAACCGCGAAGGAGGTGCAAGAGTGGTGATGCTGGCAGGCCCGTCATCGTCGGGCAAGACCACCACCAACAAGCGCCTCGCCATACAGCTGATGACCAACCTGCTCGTGCCGCGGCTAATCTCGATGGACGACTACTTCATCGACCGCGAGCACACTCCGCGCGATGAGAAAGGCGACTACGACTTCGAGCACCTCCATGCCCTCGACCTCGACCGCTTCAACTCCGACCTGCGGCGCCTGCTCGCCGGCGAGACCATCAACCTGCCCACCTACAGTTTCGAGCTCGGCAGGAGGGTGGAGAAGCACCGCCCGCTATCGCTGGGTCCCAAAGACGTGTTGCTCATAGAGGGCATCCACGGCCTCAACCCCGAGCTGACGCACGCCCTGAGAGGCGACGACGTCTACAAGATCTACGTCTCGGCCCTCACCACCCTCTGCATCGACGACCACAACTGGATCTCGACCAACGACAACCGACTGCTGCGCCGAATAGTGCGCGACCATAAATACCGCCACATCTCCGCCCTCGACACCCTCAGGCGCTGGCCAAGCGTGCAGCGCGGCGAGGAGCGCTGGATCTTCCCCTTCCAGGAGAACGCCGACGCCCTATTCAACTCCTCCCTTATCTTCGAGATCGGGGTGATGAAGCCCTACGCCGAGCCCCTCCTGCACAGCGTGGCACACAACGTGGAACAGTATGCCGAGGCCTACAGGCTCCTGAAGCTGCTGAGCTACTTCGTGCCCATCGAGGCCCGCCAGATTCCCACCACATCGCTGCTTAGGGAATTCCTGGGAGGAAGCTCGTTTACCTATTAGTGAAGCTTGAAGAGACAGACAACAGAAGATGAAAGACTTCAGCAGAGAAGATATCGAAAGGATAGAAGACATCATCGATTCGCGTGATGTCGAGGCGGCACGCCGAGAGGTGAGCGAGCTTCACCCCGCCGATATCGCCGAACTCTTCCAGAGCCTCAACCTCCGGAGGGCCGAATGGCTCTTCAACCTCATCGAGGACAAGGAGAAGAAGGCCGACGTGCTCATGGAGCTCGACGAGGAAGACCGCGGCAAGCTGCTCGAGGAGATGTCGGCCGAGCAGATCGGCGACTTCATCGACCTTCTGGACACCGACGACGCCGTAGACCTCATTCAGGAACTCGACGAGGAAGACCGCGAGGAGGTGATACAGCACATCGACGACGTGGAGCAGGCCGGCGACATCGTAGACCTGCTGAAATATGACGAGGACACAGCCGGCGGACTCATGGGCACGGAGCTCATAGCCATCAACGAGAACATCTCCATGCCCGACTGCATCAAGGAGATGAGGCGCCAGGCCGAGGAGGTAGACGACATATACAACGTCTACGTGATAGACGACGACAACCGCCTCCGCGGCGTGCTCCCGCTGAAGAAGATGGTGACCCATCCCTCGGTGTCGAAGATACGCAACGTGATGGAGAAAGACCCCATCTCCGTGCGCACCGACACCCCCATAGAAGACGTGGCCCTCGACTTCGAGAAGTATGACCTCGTGGCCATGCCCGTGGTAGACAGCATCGGACGCCTCGTGGGCCAGATCACCGTCGACGACGTGATGGACCAGGTGCGCGAGCAGAGCGAGCGCGACTATCAGCTCGCATCGGGTATCTCCTCCGACGTGGACGCCTCCGACTCCATATGGAGCCAGACCAAGGCCAGGCTACCGTGGCTGCTCATAGGAGTGGTGGGCGGCATCGTAAACTCTCTTATCCTCACCGGTTTTGAGGCGCAGATAGCAGCCGTTACGGCCCTGGCCATCTTCATACCGCTCATCGGCGGCACGGGTGGCAACGTGGGGGTTCAGGCCTCGGCTATCGTGGTGCAGGGCCTGGCCAACGGACGCCTCGACATAATCCATGCCGGGCGCCAGATTGCCCACGAGTTTCTCGTGGCCATCCTCAACGCCGTGGTGATTTCGGGCACCGTGCTCGGCTATGTGCTGGTGACCCAGCCCCACAAATACGCCATCTCGTTTGCCGTGGCGGCATCGCTCTTCTGTGTGGTGATCTTCGCCACCGTCTTCGGCACGCTCGTGCCCCTCACCCTCGAGAAAATGAAAATCAATCCCGCTCTCGCCACGGGACCCTTCATACAGATAACCAACGACGTAGTGGGTCTGATGATCTATGTGGGGCTCTCCACATGGATGCTCTCCCTCTTCGGCGATTAAAAACACTTGCAAGACCCCATGGCCCTCGTAGAGACTCCCCTGATGAAGCAATATATCGAGATGAAGAAGAAGCATCCCGACGCCGTGCTTCTCTTCAGGGTGGGCGACTTTTATGAAACCTTCTCGGAAGACGCCGTGGAGGCCAGCCGCATCCTGGGGATCACACTGACCCGCCGCGCCAACGGCAAGGCGCAGTCGGTGGAGCTCGCCGGCTTTCCCCACCATGCCCTCGACACCTACCTTCCCAAGCTCGTCAGGGCCGGCAAGAGGGTGGCCATCTGCGAGCAGCTCGAAGACCCCAAGCTCACCAAAAAACTCGTGAAGCGGGGCATCACGGAGCTCATCACACCCGGCATCAACACCGGCGACCGCACGCTGCCCGACGGCGAGAACAACTTCCTGGCGGCCATCCACTTCGGCGTGCGCCGCAAGGGCATGAAGCGGCCCACGGTGGGAGTGGCGTTCCTCGACATCACCACCGGGGAATTCCTGGCCGCCGAAGGTGACAGCGCCGAGATAGACAAGCTGATCTACAAGCTGCGCCCCAAGGAGATAATCCGCATGAGGGGGAAGCGGCCGCAATATGAGGAGCAGATACGCCACCGCGGGGTGGTAAACGAGCTTGAAGACTGGGTCTTCACCCTTCAGAGCGCCTCAGACCGCCTGCAGAAACACTTCGGGGTGGCCTCGCTCAAGGGCTTCGGCCTCGAGGGCCACGACGACGCGGCAATAGCCGCCGGCGCCATTTTCCACTATCTCGACTATACCGGTCACACCCATCTGGCCAACATAACGTCGCTGGGACTCATCGACACCGAGGCCTATATGCGGCTCGACAGTTTCACGGTGCGCAACCTCGAGCTGCTCGACTCGCGCGAGCCCGACGGGCTGAGCCTCTACAGCGTGATCAACAAGACAATCACCCCCATGGGAGCCAGGCTGCTGAGGCAGTGGCTATCCTTCCCGCTGCTCTCCATAGAGGCCATCGCCTTCAGGCAGAACGCCGTAGAGCACTTCTTCAAAGACGCCGAGATGCGCTCAGGAGTGACGGAGAGCCTGCGCAACATCGGCGACCTGAGCCGACTGGCCGGGAGGGTGACCAACCGTAAGATAACTCCGCGCGAGCTGCTGCAGCTGGGCTCGGCGCTATGGCACGTCACCTCGCTGCGCAAGGCCCTCACCGGCTCCACGCAGCCCGAGATGCGCCGCCTGGGAGAACGTATCCCCGACTGCTCCCGACCCATCCACGACATCGACGTCACCGTGCATAAAGACCCCCCGGGACTGCTCTCCAAGACGGGCTTCATAGCCGACGGGGTAGACGCCGAACTCGACCGCCTTCGCGGCATAGCCGGCGGAGGCCGCGCCGCCCTCGACGCCATTCTGGAACGCGAGACCGAGCTCACGGGCATTCCCTCGCTCAAGATTGGCCGCAACAACGTGTTCGGCTACTATATCGAGGTGCGCAACACTCATCGCGAGAAGGTGCCCGAGTCGTGGATACGCAAGCAGACGCTGGTGAGCGCCGAGCGCTACATCACGCCCGAGCTGAAGCAATATGAGGAGGAGATCACCGGAGCGGAGGAGAAGATGGAGGTGCTTGAGGCGCGCCTATTCGACGAGCTTCTCGGCAGGCTGGAGGGCGACTATCCGGCCATAGAGCGCGCGGCTGCCGTGGCCGCCGAGGTAGACTGCCTGCAGAGCGCCGCCGAGGCCTCCGAGGAATACGGCTATGTGCGCCCTGTGGTAGACGATAGCCTGGAGCTCTCGATCACCAACGGACGGCATCCTGTGATAGAGAGGCGCCTGCCTCCGGGCGAGCCTTATGTGGCCAACAGCGTGCTGCTCGACTGCGACAGCAGGCAGGTGATGATGCTCACCGGGCCCAACATGAGCGGCAAGTCGGCCCTGCTGCGCCAGACGGCCCTGATCGCCATCATGGCCCAGACGGGCATGTTCGTGCCCGCGGAGGCGGCCAGGATCGGCGTGATCGACAGGATTTTCACCCGCGTGGGAGCATCCGACAACATCTCGGCCGGAGAGTCTACATTCATGGTGGAGATGAACGAGGCGGCGGCCATCATCAACAACCTCAGCCAACGCTCGCTGATACTCTTCGACGAACTGGGCCGCGGAACGTCGACCTACGACGGCATCTCCATAGCATGGGCCATCGTGGAGCATATCCACGAGAACGGCCGCTACCGCCCCAAGACACTCTTCGCCACCCACTACCATGAGCTCAACGAGATGGAGAAGACCTTCAGGCGCATCGTAAACTATAACGTGTCGGTAAAGGAGATCGACGGCAAGATCATCTTCCTGCGCAAGCTGCAGAGGGGAGGGTCGGAACACAGTTTCGGTATCCATGTGGCGCAGCTGGCCGGAATGCCAAAGGGCATCATCAAGCGGGCCAACGAGGTGCTGACACAGCTCGAGACGGCCTCGGCTACGGCCGGAGGTCCAGAGGTGACAAAGGCCGACGTGAGCAACATAGGGCGCTGCCGCGAGGGCTACCAGCTGTCGCTCTTCCAGCTCGACGACCCCCTGCTGCTCCAGATCCGCGAAAAACTGATGGGTGTTTCGGTAGACAACCTTACGCCCCTGCAGGCGCTGACGATGCTCAGCGACCTCCAGGCCCTCTGCTCGGGCAAGGCCTGAGAAGAGCCTCCCGAGCAACGCCTAATCTGACTTGGAGCACTCGGGGCAGAGCCCCTTTAGCATATAGTTGACGGAGCGGATGCGGAACCCCGACGGGATGCGGATCTGCGGGGCCGAGATATCCTCGAAGCAGAATGTGCGGTTGCAACGCTCACAGTAGAAGTGGGCGTGCATGTCGTCGATGGAGCAATGGGTCTCGCCGTGGCAAATCTCATACTTCGACACCCCGCGCCCGTCCTCGAAGGCATGCACTATGTCTTTCTCGAGCAGCAGGTTGAGCACCCTCAGTATGCTGGAGCGCTCGAGGGAGCCGAGCGATGTCTCGAGCTCCACGAGGCTTACCGGAGCCGTGGCGCGAAGAATCTCGCGCACCACGAGCAGCCGGTTAGGCGTAGGCTTTATGTCGTGAGTTTCCAGCAGTTGTTCGGCCGTTGACTCGGGTGCGGATGGTTTCATATTGCAAAATTAGCGAATTTATTATTAACTTTGCATGAAATTCGGCCTGAGGCCGAAAGTTAAATTTTCAGTGACATTAACCGGACTGTTTTTAGAGTAATTTAAAATTATGAAGAATATGAGGATAAAGACTATGATGCTGGCGCTCATGGTGGGCGTTCTGGGACTGATGCAGGGCCACGCAGAGGCCTTCCCGCGCTATGTAGGCGGCGACATCTCGCTGCTGCCCGACTATGAGGCCGCAGGCTCGAAATACAACGACCATGACGGCAAACCCATACCGGACTTCCTGCAGTTTTGCTACGACGAGGGAATGAACGCCATGAGGGTGCGCCTCTTCGTTGACCCCCAGGCTTATCCGGGTCAGGACCCTAACGCGAAGCAAGACCTTGCCTACATCATCCCGCTCTGCCAAAAGATACGCAAGGCCGGGCTGGCGCTGATGCTCGACTTCCACTACTCCGACACGTGGGCCGACCCCGTGAAGCAGTGGACTCCGAAGGCATGGGAGGGCCTGAGCGACACCGAGCTCTACCAGAAGATCTACGAATACACCAAGGAGACGCTCCAGACGCTGAAGGAGAACGGGGTAGTGCCCCAGTTTATCCAGACCGGCAACGAGATAAGCTACGGCATGCTCTGGGGACCGGCCAACACCAAGAACCCCCTGAAGGTCTACACCAACGACAACACCAACTGGCCGCGCTTCCTGACGCTGCTCCGCAAGGCCATCCAGGCCTGCCGCGAGGAGTGCCCGGAGGCCAAGATCGTGCTCCACAACGAGAGGGTGGCAAAGCCCGAGATGCTGAAATTCTTCTACGAGAAGGTGAGCATCCTCGACTACGACATTATCGGCCTGAGCTATTACCCCTACTTCCACGGCAACATGAGCGTGCTGGAGAAGGCGCTCGACACCGTAACCGAGACGGCTCCCGACAAGAACGTGATGATAGTGGAGACGGGCTATTCCTACCGCTGGGAGGTGCCCGGCACCGACCAGAAGGTAGACTATCCCTACTCGGAGGCGGGTCAGGACCAGTTTGCGCAAGACCTCGTGAACCTTCTTCTGAAGTATGACGCCGTCGACGGCCTCTTCTGGTGGTGGATGGAATACAACCCCTACGGGGCAGGCCTTAGCGGATGGTATAACGCCTCGCTCTTCAATCCCGACAACGGCCGGGCCTTCAAGGCATTCGAGACGATATGCGGCTTCGGCACTGGCCATGAGGGCATCGACCTGGGTCCGGATCCAGAGAATCCCGACGACCCCAATGCATCGGTAGGCGCCACAGGCACTGATGATGCCGAGGGAGACGCCCTGTGGTTTGACGTGCAGGGACGCGCCCTTAAGGCACCGACGGCACCCGGGCTCTACATCCGCCGGGGCAAGAAGGTGGTAATCTGCAACTGATGCGATGAGGGGGCTACGGCTCGCGGCGACAGCGTTTCTGCTCATCTCGATGGCAAGGGCGGCGGCTTTCAGCGTGTTCATGACGGGCGACTCCCACGTGAGCTCGCGCGTCTATCCCGAAAGGGTGGGCGACATACTGGTTGACGCCGACCCGGAGATTGAGTTCGACTATCACGGGAAGGCCGGCGCGGGGTTCTATACCTTCAACGACGAGTCCTCCCTGATGAGGCGCATCTACGCGGCCGAGCCGGACATCCTCATTGTGCACCTCGGCACCAACGACAGCTACACCCGCCGCTTCGACAGCGGGAAATTCACAGCCGACATATATGAATTCTACCGCAATGTAAGGGAGCACTGCCCCGAGGCCCAGGTGGTGTTCGTAACCCCCTTCTACAACAAGCTGAAGGGCTCGCGCGAGGTGAACGGCAACACCCGCGCATGCAGCGACGCCATCCTGGAGTTTGCCAGAGGCAAGGAGGGAGTCTACGTGATCGACAACAATGCCGACCACGGCATGGACTTCCTGAACGGCGGCCACCGCCTCATAAACCACGACAACGTGCATCTCACACCGGAGGGATATAAGGAGCTTGGAGATCAGGTGGGACAGGCGCTGATCGACATCGAGGACCTATGGACCAATTCGCTTTAGGGCTAAAGAACTTAGGCGGCCTTTTCACATACGACCCCGGGGCTCCGATGCTTTTCTCATCGGGGTTCTTCTGGTTTCTTTTCATCCTGTTCCTGCCGGTCTACATCCTGCTGAAGGGGAGCCGAGCCAAGATGGTGCTTTTCGTGGTGGGGTTCTCGCTCTATTTCTACTACAAGTCTTCGGGGCTCTTTTTCCTGATGCTGATGGCCACCTCGGCCATCGACTGGATAATATCGTGGGGCATCTTCCGGGAGCGCAGACGCGGGCGCCGGCTGGGGCTCATGTGGCTCTCGATCGCCATCTCGCTGAGCATCCTGGGCTACTTTAAATACGCCAACTTCTTCCTGTGGAACTGGAATGCGATGGTGGAGGGCAACTTCCAGCCGCTCGACATCATCCTGCCCGTAGGAATCTCGTTCTACACTTTCCAGTCGATCAGCTATGTGGTAGACGTCTACAAACGACGCATAACGCCGGCCCGCAGCTGGTTTGACTACCTCTTTTTCCTGTCGTTTTTCCCGGCGCTCGTGGCCGGCCCCATTGTGAGGGCCGACTATTTCCTGCCGCAGCTGCGCAAGAACGTGATGCCCACCTCGGCCATGATCTGGGCCGGACTATGGCTCGTGATCATCGGCATAGCGAAGAAGGCCGTGATAGCGGACTACATAGCGCAATACAACGACCTGGTGTTTGACAACCCGGCCGTCTACACGGGGGTGCAGGCGCTGATGGGGGTACTGGGCTATACGATGCAGATCTATTGCGACTTCTCGGGCTATTCCGACATGGCCATCGGGCTGGCGCTCATCATGGGATTCAGGCTGGGAATCAATTTCGACTCCCCCTACCGGAGCCGCAACCTCACGGAGTTCTGGCGGAGATGGCACATCTCGCTGTCGTCGTGGCTCCGCGACTATCTCTACATCCCGCTCGGGGGAAACCGTAAGGGGACTCTGCGCACCTACGTCAACAACTTCCTGACGATGCTCATAGGCGGCCTTTGGCACGGAGCGGCCTGGAAGTTCGTGTTCTGGGGGGCGATGCACGGGGTGGGACTGGCCGTACACAAGGCCTGCCGGCCGTGGCTGGTGCGGATTCCCGACAATGCGCTTACCGTCTTTTGCGGCTGGCTGCTTACGTTTGTCTATGTGTCGCTGCTGTGGGTGTTTTTCCGCGCGGCCTCGTTTGAAGACTCTCTCCTGATAATCCGCAATATCTTTGTCGACTTCGAGTGGAGGCAGTTTCCGCAGTTTTTCACCAACAGGATGGTGTGGTGCCTCTTCATGCTGGCGCTCATCGTGATGCACTTCGTGCCGCAGCGCTGGGCCGACAGGCTGCAAGACGTGTTTGTGGCCTCGCCGTGGGTGGTGAAGCTGCTGGTGTTTCTCTGCTCGGTGCAGATGGTAATTGAGTTTATGACGGCCGAAGTGCAACCTTTCATATATTTCCAGTTCTGATGAAGCAGGGTCGCAAGGCATATCTCTATCTCTGGCTGCTGCTGGCCGTGGCGCTGGCGGCGGTGTGTGCCATAGCCTTTGTGGGCGAGGTGAGACTCGGCGGCTGGGAGGTGAGGAAAGGTACCTTCAGGGAGGTGCTGCTGGCCGAGGAGAAGGCCGGGGCTTACGAAGCCGAGGAAGCCGATGGGGAGCCGGAGCAGCTCACGGTGACGGCCGAGGCCGACTCTACGGTGAGAAACGTGCTTATCTTCGGCGACTCGATGACGATACTGGTGGCCAACAGGCTTGCGGCCTACGGGGAGGAAAACGGGTATAAGGTGACGAGCGTGACGTGGGACGGCTCCTCGTCGGTGACGTGGAGCTCATGCGACACTCTCGACAACTTCATAGCGCGTGTGAAGCCGGATTTCATTGTGGTGACGCTCGGCAGCAACGAGCTGTTCCTGAAGAATTTCGACAGCCGAAGACCGTATGTGGAGAAGGTGGTGGCCAAGATGAAGGGCATACCGTTTGTCTGGATCAGTCCGCCCAACTGGAAGGAAGACGTAGGGTTCAACAAGATGATGCGTCAGACGCTTCCGGCCGGCACCTTCTACGACTCCAACAAGCTGACGCTGGCGCGCGGCAAGGACAACATCCACCCTACAGTGAGGGCCGGCATAGAGTGGACCGACTCGATAATGAGCTGGATGCCCTATACGCCGCATCCCATAGCGTCGCGGCGCCCGACGGGGAAAGCCACACGCATACACGACGCGCATTACTTCAAGGCCGGCGGCGGCAGGATGGCCGCGCCGCCCGTGGCGGCAGGTCTGGATGATGAGAAGCCGGAAGAGGCATCCGAACATATGCCCGGAGTAGCGACGGAACCCGGGGTAGCGCCGGAGCATGAGCAGGGCCGGCAGACCGGGGCGCAGTCAGGCGCTAAGCTTGAGGCCGGGTCGGAGCCGGGGCAGCAGGCGCCGGCTGCTGAAGCTGAATAGCAGTAAGATTTTTTTCGATTGCGAGGGCCAGTGTCTTGGTCTTGTCGACGAAGGGTGCGAGCGACTCTTTCTCGGCTGTCGGGTCTTCGGCCGAAAACATCTGGTAGTCGGCCACGAATCCGAAGCAGTTTTCGAGCAGTTCGGGCCAGAGGGAGAGGTCTACGCGGTTTTGCAGTGAGTCGATGCAGAGGGCTGTCTTGCTGCCGCTGCGGAGCATCTCGAGGAGCTGGCGCCGCTCGGGGTTGGCGATGGCGCCGACGGCCTCGCAGCGCTGCACGTAGGCGTTGATGTTGTGGAGCACCATGGGGATGCTCTGCAGGAGCTTGTCGAGCTCGCGTGAGGTGTGGAGCCGGCGTTGCTTCTCCATCTCCGTGTCGATGTCAATTTCCGACTTCATGGCGCCGACGGCGTTGAGGAAGAAGCCCATTATGGCCAGTCCGAAGCCTACCTCGATGGCCGTGACGGCCTGGGCGCCGGCTCCGCAGGGGGTGTAGTCGCCGAAGCCGAGTGTGGTGATGGTGACGATGCTGTAGTAGAGCCATGAGCCGTAGTCGACGCCCCCGGCGTCAGGAATTCGAAACTGGCCGTCGGGGAGCCAGTGGTAGATGAGGGCGAAGATGGGGATGAAGCATAGGTAAAGCAGCATCCATACGATGGGGCGCACGTTGCTCACAACGTGGAAAAAGTGGCGTATGCGGTTGGATATTCTGTCGATCATAAGCTAAAGGGATTATATACGCAATAGGGATCTACTTTCTAAACAAGTAAATCCCTATTGCGGTTTTATGAGGCCGCAGCCTTTGTGGAGGGCCGGAGCGTCAGTAAGTCTTGCCGATGTTTTGGAATATGAAGGAGTAGATGTCGGCATATTCGTCGATCACCTTTCCTATGGGTTTCCCGGCGCCGTGTCCGGCCTTTGAGTCGATGCGGATCAGCTTGGGGCGGTCGCCGGTGTCGGCGCTCTGGAGAGTGGCGGCGTATTTGAAGGAGTGGGCGGGCACCACACGGTCGTCATGGTCGGCGGTTGTGACGAGGATGGCGGGGTAAGGGGTGCCGTCGTTTTTGATGTTGTGGGTCGGGGAGTAGCCGAGCAGGTAGGCAGCCATCTCGGGGGAGTCGGCCGACGTACCGTAGTCGGGAGCCCAGTTCCACCCGATGGTGAAGAGGTGGTAGCGCATCATGTCCATGACGCCCACGCGGGGGATGGCCACCCGGAAGAGCTCTGGACGTTGGTTGGTGACTGCTCCCACGAGCAGGCCTCCGTTGCTTCCTCCCTCGATGGTGAGTAGCTCGGGGGAGGTCCAGCCTTCGGAAATCATGTATTCGGCGGCTGCTATGAAGTCGTCAAACACATTCTGTTTCTGCATCTTTGTGCCGGCTTTGTGCCATTCTTCGCCGTATTCGCTGCCGCCGCGGAGGTTGGCCTGGGCGTAGATGCCGCCGTTCTCGAGCCAGAAGAGGCGGTTGGGGGTGAAGCCGGGGTTGAGGGCTATGTTGAAGCCGCCGTATCCATAGAGGTAGACGGGATTGGAGCCGTCTTTCCTGAGTCCTTTCTTATATGTGATGAACATTGGGACGCGAGTGCCGTCTTTTGATGTGTAGAACACCTGCTCGGTGATGTAGTCGTCGGGCTGGAAGCCTTGCGGGGCAGTGGCTGTGAGCAGAGTGCTCTCTCCCGTGGCGATGTCGTAGGAATAGATGCTGCCGGGGTAGGTGAAGGATGTGAATTTATAGAACACCTCGGGGTGGGAGCGCGAGGAGGTGAGGTAGACGGTGCCGTAGGTGGGGAGCTGGATCTCGCGGATGATGTTGCCGTCGGTGTCAGCTATGTAGGCGTGCTGGGCGGCGTCCTTGTCGTAGGTGAGGATGAGGTTGTCGGCGGCAAACTGAGCTGCGGTGAGCACGGCGTCGGTTTCGGGCACGATCTCTGTCCAGTTTTCCTGTAGGGGGTTGTCGGCCGGGGCAGCCACTATGCGATATTTCGGTGCGTCTTTTGATGTGAAGAGGTAGATCCGGCCGTCAACGATGTCGATGGGTTCTATGTAATAGTCCTGGCCCTCCTCGATGGTGAGCCAGGTGGCGTCAGGGGTTGTGAGGTTTTTGATCTTGAGACCGTTGCCGATGCCGGCTCCGCTGGTGAAGAGGAAGAGGCACGACTCGTCGTCGCTGATACCGACGGAGTGGAAATGGAGGGGATGGTCGGGGTCTTCATAGATGAGGATGTCTTCCTCCTGCGGTGTGCCGAGGCGGTGGTAGTAAACGCGGTGGTTTTCGTTGGCGTTGGAGAATTCCTTGCCGGCCTCGGGCCGGGCGTAGGCGCTGTAGTAGAAGCCGTCGCCGTGCCAAACGGGGCTGCCGAATTTGGCCCATTCCACGTGGTCGGGCAGCAGGGTTTTGGTGGCGGAGTCGATCACGTAGAATTCGTTCCAGTCGCTGCCGCTGCGCGATATGCTGTAGGAGACGTAACGGCCGTCGTTGGAAAACTGCACGCCGTTGAGGGCTACGGTGCCGTCTTCGGAGAGGGTGTTGGGGTCGAGAAACACCTCAGGGGTGCCGTTGCGGAGGTCGCGGGTGCGGTAGAGCACCGACTGGTTTTGCAGTCCGTCGTTTTTGTAGAAGTAGTAGTATCCGTCTTTTTCCTTAGAGGGGGTGGTAGGTTTCTCGTAGTCGTTGAGAGCCGTGAGGCGTTGGCGGATCTTATCGCGGAAAGGTATGCGGGAGAGGTAATCCTGAGTAACGGCGTTTTCGGCTTTAACCCATTCGAGGGTTTCGGCGGCGGTGTCGTTTTCGAGGGGGCGGTATGGGTCGGCCACGGTTATGCCGAAGTATTGGTCGCTCACGGAGGGGTCGGCCGGGGCCTTTGGGTATGTGATTTTTTCAGCGTTCATAGTCATAAAGGATGAAGCGAGTCCGGCGAGTATGCCGGCGGCGAGTTTCAATCTATTCAAATGTATCATATTTCAGATGGTAGTGTTAATCGTTTTTTTGTTGCTTGTCTGTTTCGCGCCGACAAATATAGTAAAAAATTACCACTTATTGCGTATAATGGCAATCGGGCGTGCAAAACGGGAGAGGTGGCGGTTGTCATCTATAGATGACATTGTCGGAGGAGGGGAGAGCCGCGATGCGGCTCAAGGTATCCAGCCCCAGACAAGCAGTCGCGAAGCGACAGCGCCGTCTGGGGTAATAAATTAATTTTTAATGTATTATCAACATCGGAGATGTTGAAGGTACATGCAACATCTCCGATGTTGTTTTTTAAGGTATGGGATTGAAACCTCCCCAGACGGCGCTGTCGCTTCGCGACTGCTTGTCAGGGGTTGCGCACCTGAAGCCCCGCCGGGGCTTTCCCCGTTTGTGCAGTTTGGGAGTCGAAAAATTGTAAAATAGTGCAGTTTGGGAGGCTAAAAATTGTAAAATAGTGCAGTTGAGGACTCCAAAAACTGTAAAATAGTGCAGTTTGGAATTTAGTTTATACGACAATACACAAAAAAGAAGGATCAGTGTCCCCCTTTTTGACTTTCCAATTAAGACTTTCCAAAAATGTAAATTAGAACTTGTCGGCAAGTTCGGCGGCCTGCTTACATCCGTCGGTTCTGTTGATGTCTCCCTTGTGGAAGACTCCCGGGATAAGGACTTCGCCGACGACATCCCATTTGAGGAGGGCGGCAGTGCGTTCCATCGGTATCCTGACTCCATCCATTACAGAGGGGTCGTGTTCTTCGCAACAGCAAATCAACCCCATCTTTTTCCCTGAAATGGGTTTTTCGGCCACGCAGAATGAAAAAACGCGGTCGATAACGCCTTTGATTTGAGCCGGTATTGAATACCAATAAACCGGCATGGCATAGACGATGGCGTCAGCATCGAGAATATGGGGTGCGATGACATTGAAATCGTCATCAAACGAACAGGCTTTGCCGGTCTTAAAGCAGGTCATGCAGGCATGGCAACCGCCGATATTCATCATAGCGGCGTCGAAACGTACCACTTCGTGTCCCTTGGCTTCGGCAGCCTTTATGAATGAGTCGACCATAGCGAAGGTATTGCCGTTCTTACGAGGGCTGCCGGTAATAACCGTAATTTTCATTTCTGTATAGTATTGGAGTTTTGGTTATAGGCCTTGGCAACGCATTTCCATTCGCCGTTGAGTTTGAGAAGAAGGAGGAAATCGGTAAAGTCGATGCGGTTTCCCCAATTTTCTTCAAGGACACGGACCACGGCCACTGTTTCTTCAACGGCCAGCACGTCGATACGGGCTTTAAAGTTGGGGTCGCCTCCGATTGTGTCGCAGTTTTTGTAGAACTGGTCGATAGATCCGTGTTCGAGCACACCGTCGAGGATACCGAAAAGCACGGCATCGTCGGTGAATAATGTTCTGGCATACTTGCTGTCGCCTTCGGCAACGGTGCGGACAAAGTTTTCGGCAGCGCGGGCCACTTCGTCATATTCTTTGATTTTATCTCTCATTGTGGTGATAATTAGTGGATTTTCTTTTGGCAAAATTACGATGGTAATTTCTTATACACAAGTACCGAAAAATTATTCGGGTATGGAAAAATTATTCGGTATCCTAATTTTCAATAATATTGTCTAAATTTGTGGCATGAAATCACACCTTATAATATAAAAAGCACATAAGGGATATGGCATACGAAAAGAAAATACCTGTAGACCTTGACTGTCCTCTGAGACTTACGATGAGTTTGATAGAGTCGAAATGGAAGTCGTGCATACTTGATGAACTGCGGAGCGGCAAACCCTTTCGCCCGAGTGAAATCCACAAACTTCTGCCGGAAGCGGCGCCGAGGGTGCTTGACATCCAGCTCAAGGAGATGGTGGAGGACGGCTTGGTAACGAAAACGATCTATCCGGAACTTCCTCCAAGGTCGGAATATGTAATATCGGAATTGGGAATGTCACTGATTCCGATAATAGACTCCATGCTGAAATGGGGGCAAGACAACTTCCATATTTTCGAGAAAAAATACGGAGTCAAGTAACGTCAAAATCCCGAACTCCTCTTTTATTATAGGGGCAGAGATGAGTGTTAATTCCGCTAAAGATTTATTAACATATATTAACACTGATGTAACTTCCGCAGTCTCAGCCTCTTTGGGAGGGAGGCGGATGAAAAGTGAAGAAATATTTGGCGGGGGTATTGACAAGGGGGCCGGAATGTAGTAATTTTGCATTCGCGTTCGGCCGGAAGGGGCCGGGACGCGGACACAAAGAGAACGATGACAATATTGCCACAGG
>JAFLTW010000011.1 GCA_022509085.1 Muribaculaceae bacterium
CACTCATTGACTCGTTATGTCAGACTTACTATGAAACTCACGGAACCAAGACAGAGCGAAAAGCCATTATTGACAAAGTCAAGAATGAAATCGAAGCAGTTAAGACCGACTCCTTCTCGCAAATGGAGCAAACAGTCAACGATTGCCGCGACAACATACTTTTGAACGTAAAAAATATTTTTCCCGATATGAAACCGGAGGACTACCAACTGCTGGTTTATCTCGCAAGCGGCCTTTCCTCTCGCTCGATTAGTCTTCTGCTCGGCGACTCTGTCGATAATGTTTATAAACGAAAATCTCGTATGAAGTACCGACTTAAAGAGAAAGTGGCTCCCACATATCCGGAAATTTTAACTCTCTTCTAATGGATTTCGTTCGCTGTCAGATTTTTCTCAAAATCAAATTTATATATGTCTAATATTCAATTTAATACAAATTGAGGTGTCAGACTTTTTATTTGTAATAAAGCCACTTTAGTGTGTAATTTTGTATCAAAAATTACACTTATGAAACCTAAACTTCTTTTCGTTATTCTGATTGCGGCTTTACCAAGTGTGGTAAGCCTGGCACAGTCCCAGGAACCAACAGACTCAATCGATGCACAAATTCTCAATGAAGTAGTGGTGGAAGCTAATTTGCAATCAGTTTCTGCAACAAAATCAACATATATACCAACTTCAAGACAAAAAAATGCGGCCCAAACTGGTACCGACCTTCTCAGTCGCATGGCAATACCGCAACTGTCAGTTATTGGAGATAATGTTTCTACCGCCGGAGGTCAGTCTGTGTCGTTATTTATTGACTTTCTTCCTGCATCGGAGCAAGACATTCAAGCTATGCGAATGGCTGATGTCAAGCGCGTAGAATATTATGACTATCCCTCCGACCCTCGTTTTCAAGGTGCTACACACGTTGTCAATTTCATTATGCAGAAATATGACTACGGTGGATATTTCAAAGTATTAGGCAAAGAAACATTCGTTTCAAATATTAGCCAGTTAAGTCTTTTCTCCAAATTTCAGAATAAAAAGATGACTTACGACATTGCGTTGGGTGGTTATTATTCCTATTGTTCGCACGATTATTCAAATTCTTACGAAACCTACCGTTTGCTACAACTGGACGGAACGCTTAATATATTCGAAAGAAATTCCGTAACTACCTCAGCCCAATATCGCCGTAATTATTTTTGGCCGACATTCAAGGCCGTTTATCAGTCGGATAATATTACAATTGAGAACACTCTCGGTGCTAATCTTGACAATTATCCCAAAGAAAATTCTTCGGGTTCAATATCTTTTATTCCTGATGATTATCCGCAGACTGATTTCATCAATGACGCCCACCATAAATCAAACTCACTGACCTATAAAGGCAATTGGTATTTTAACTTACCCTACAACAATTCAATTACTTTCCGACCCTATTATTCATATTCTCATAATACACAATCGTCTTTATATCAAGAATTGCAATCGACAGAGTATGACAACGGGTCAACTGACGACACACATGATTTTCAAGCCAATTTGCAATTTCAGCACAGTTTCGGGAAATATGGAGATCTTTTCGGAATATTCATCTCAAATTTCATTTCAAATAGAACCAACTATTTTGGAACCGCACAAGCATTTGACAGGCAAAAAAATCTACGACTTGGCCCGGCGGTAAAGTATAGTTACAGAACAGATAAATTCTATGGCTTGATAGCTGTAGGCCTTAATTACGATTATTCTAATTTCAATGATATCACGGAAAAAAGTTCAGTCCCCTTAGCTGACCTTTTCCTCCAATATTCCTTTAATGACAAGAACCAGATGAGCGCGGAGTTTCACCACATGTCGTCAATGCCTTCATCTGGATACCGCAGTGACGTTATAATTCAATCAAATCCGTTGATGAGTTATACCGGCAATCCATACCTAAAACCGTATAAAACATACGATGTCGGACTGTTTTATACCATGATGCCAACTAAGAAATTCAGCTTTACGGCTTTCGCTACTTTGTGGACTGCTATAGACCGTTACGCTTTTTTATATGAACCCTCATCGGAAGGCATTTTGCGAAGCATCGGTCAGCCCGTTGGTGGGTATACTCAGGTTTATTACGGACTGAATGCATCCTTGAGATTGCTTAACAATAGTTTGATACTATTCGGAAGGTTCGCACCAAACTTTATTCACGACGGTTATCCTGCCAATACCGACAAACACTTTCTAAATTATTGGTTGCAAGCCCAATATTTTGTAAAAGGCTGGAATTTTGAGTTTGTGTACATGTCACGAACAGGCCAATCTGATGGCCCGATTCCCGGTAGTTGGACTATTGATAAAGACTATTATTGGGCTACAATCGGCTGGGGCAACCAACATTGGACTATCAAGGGAATTATTGCCAACATATTCCGTTGGAATTGGAAACAAGGCACCAAGTCTTTCAGAAGCCAATACTATGACTATACTAAAGAAGTGTTTTCTCAAGATTATCACGTATATTTTCAAGTCTCCTTAACTTATACTTTTGGATTTGGCAAAAAGATTGAGCGTGGAAACGAAGCTGAACAACAGACTGGAACTTCATCAGGTATCCTTAAATAGTTGTCTTTTCGCATCAGTCATAAGGTCCATAATTTTGTGGCAATTCTCGTGCAAACGAGCGCAGACCGGAGCTTGCTCCAGATATGCCGAGTGTAGCCGAGAATGGAAGGAACTTCAAACCCTACAAGATTATGGACTTTTCTTTAGACAACCTAAAATTCCATTGAGAACGTGCCGGGCTTCGAGGCTCGTGCAGCGTTCACTCTCAACTCCGTAACCGACTTCAATGCCGAGGTCTGTTTTGGTTCCGGGTTGCGCTACGACTTCTACAGAGGTTGGAGAAATGTCATAATCCTATCTTCAGGAGAATGCCGAAGAATCCGCGATGCGTTGATTTTCCAAGTCAATGATTGTGAAATTTTCCTTTGAACTATCTGTTTAAATAAACAAAAAGTTGTAACTTTGTATCCGGTGAGGTTTAGACCTCCAATTACAAATGGTAAAATAAAGAAACGGTATGCGTATCTTGAAACTTGAAAACGTAGGAAATTTTCAGTCAGTGCAAAGATAGCATAGTGGTTCTCATGCTTATAGTGTGAGCAGCTATTGTTACTTCTGCACAAATGGTTTCCTACGACCTTCAAGTTAAGTTGAATCAAGGCTTGCTCACGTTTCTTCATTTATTTCTAAATAATGATAACGGAATTTAATTATGTCAATGGTCCGATATCTAAAAATTCTTATTGTGATTTTAACTGCTTTACTGCAGTTAGAAGCAAGAGGCTATGATATCGTGATGACTGATTCCACTTCCATTGATGTGATTGAAAAAGTATCGGAATTGCCGGAGGTAATAGTAGAATCCCGAAAATATCCTCTGCTACATTTGTTGGCGTACGTAAGGGAATATTCTACACTTACAACTTACAGTGACACCATATTTCTTTTCAGAGAAAAAATGGTGGATTATATGATTCCTCAAGATGGTAAGGTTAATTTCAAAGGATGGAAAACTCCAAGAATCTTATCAAGCAAATCATATTATAAATTTACAAACCAAGCAGGATTAGATAGTGTCAGCGATGAATGTATGTATCATTTTTCATGGTCTGACTGGATAGGTCTTCCTCCGCGTGTATCCATGCCTTCGAATTTCTCAAGTTACAAGGAATATACGGACACATTACATGGGAGATATAGTCCGGTTGAAATCTGGAAAAGAATTCATGATAATGTTAATATAAGTGTTAATTTACTTGCCGATACTATCGGCAGAAAATGGCTCCCTTCTATGACAAGCTTCCTTAAAAAAGGAGTGGACTATGATAAATTCAAAATAAATTACAACTATAAGAATGTAATTGGAGAGGATTTAAACATACGAGACTTAGAAGGATACTCCTATTCTATAGAATCTACAGGGAGAGGACATAACATGTTTAGGTTTAATCGTAAAGATGAACCGTATTATGTCAGTACCGAAGCGGAAATATATTTTATTGATAAAGAATATATAACAATTAAGGAAGCAAACAAATGGGATAATCGTAATTTTGATTTTGACGAAATTGGAATATTCCAACCTTCGCATGTCCCACCACTAACATCCGACGTTATAAGCCTTGTGGCTCGTGTTGACAATATTGATAAAAAAGAAATCAGACTCAAACTTAAACCAGATAAACGAATAGGTTATTCAAAAGGTACTCCAAATATGAGTATGGGACAAAAAGCGTTATCTTTTATCAAAAAAATATTGAAAATTTAATTATAAACAGATAAAGCAACTTCGGGGAAAACCATCTTTATCATGAAAAAACTCGTTCTTATAATTTTGTCGTTGCCGATTTTAGCTTCTGCTCAGACCCAAGAGCCAATAGATTCTATTGAATCCAAGCAACTGAATGAAGTGGTTGTTGAAGGCTTGACGGCAAACACATCTGCGAAAGCCACTACCTACATGCCGTCTTCAAAACAGAAGAATGCCTCACAAAACGGATATGACCTGCTTTATTATATGGGGATACCGCAGATACAGATAAATCCGATGGATTTATCTATTAGTGATAATACCGGAGGGACCGTATCCGTCTTTATCAATTATATGCCAGCCTCTCAACAGGAGATGTTAGGGTTATATCCTGAGAATGTTCGTAAAGTTGAGTATCTTGAATTCCCTACAGACCCTCGTTTCCAAGGGGCACCCCGAGTTATAAATATTATAGTGCAAGCATACGAATATGGAGGATATACAAAAGCTAAGATAGGAACGACATTCCTTGCGGATTTCACGGAGGATGCCAATGTTTTTTCCAAATTTTCATACAAAAAGATGACCTATGATATATTTGTAGGACAATCTTATATTAACATTTACAATAAATTTAACAACGCACTAAGTTCTGAAGGGATTTTTAGTCTAAAAGACGAAAATGGAAGAGATTTCTCATTAATACGCAATGAATATGTTAATGACATACACGCAAGATATACTGATTATCCTTTTACGTTTCGTGCCACCTATAATACCGAAAAAATTCAAATCCGCAACACATTGGGATTCACACACTCTTCTAATCCTATTAATTTTCAAACCGGGACTCTCTCCTTTACACCGGGTTTGGAAGAAAATTACACGTATAGACGCAGTCACACTACCCGAAGTAATTCAGCGAACTATGCAGGGACTTTTTTCTTTGTATTGCCTAAAAACTTCTCGATAAACGTAACTCCAGGTTTCCAATATTCCCATAATAACAACTATTTGAATTATTTCACATCCGGGGGTGAATCCATAATTAGAGATGCAAGGGAAAACGCCTATAAGATTAGTGTGGATGCGTATTTAAACAAACAGTTTAGTCAGAAACACCTTGTGATGTTAGGTGTTAGAACATGGGATCTTATCAACCGAATTGACTATTCGGGAAACGCCGCCTATACCGACAATTACAATATTAGCCAGATAGCAGGCGAAGCTGCATATCAGCTGCAAACCCAGAAGTTTAATCTTTACACTGCCGCAGGTATATGTTGGGAAGAAACTAAAATCAACAATATCAAGAATAACACGACTTATCCTTACGTTCATTTACAATTCCGCTTTGCTCCTAATTCCAAACATTCCTTATCCTTAACTTCCCAATTCGTTAACAATACACCTACAATGGTAGCAAAATCTTCCGATATACTGCAGGAGAATGAATTCCTATATATCACGGGTAATCCTCTGCTTAAGAATTCCCGCGATGTTACTTTCACTTTGGGATATGCATGGATTCAGTCAAATAAGTTTAATTTGAACGCGTATGCAAACTATCATGAAATGTTCAACCGATTTATAAGGGAATATAGTCATTTCGACGATGGTCATGCTTTGTTACGAAAATATGTAAACAATGGTAATTTCATTGATGGTACTATAGGAGTCTCCGCAAATCTGAAACTTCTGAATAATTCACTTCAATTTTATATTAGTCCGCAGATGAGTTTCTATCGTTCAACAGGTTTATATGATAAAAGATTTAATCCCTTTATGTTCTATGGCCATGTCATCTATTATCTGAACAATTTCTATTTCCAAGCTTTCTATAAGTCTCCCGACAAATCTATGTTTAACAATGCTCCGGCAACCCAAAAATATCGTAATCTCTATGGCCTTATAATTGGCTGGGGTAATTCAAACTGGAATTTTCGACTGTCCGCTTATAATGTGTTTAATAAAAAATGGGATAGCGTCGATACATGGATAAGTAGTCCTCTTTATACCGAACATAAGGTAGGATATGGAAATACTGCCCACGCCAAAATACTCCTTTCTGCAACCTATACTTTCGGATACGGCAAGAAGTTACAACAAGGCGATGAGGTGGGAGCACAATCAGGTGCCAACTCAGCAATTATAAAAGATTAATTCACGTCTTTTCGCAACCGTCATAAGATCCATAATTTAACACACCTAACAAAACAATGGATTTAACCTGAACATTTGTTAATTCAACTCATGAATTAAATATATATTTTTGTAAAATATTTATTTTGAGGAACATATTATGAATATTTTAATAATAGGAGCTACATCAGGTATCGGTAAGGCACTTTATACTCATTATATAGAAACAGGCAATAATGTTGCGATAATGGGAAGACGTAAAGACATACTTGAAGAACTTTCTTTAAGTAATCCGAGCGCAACCATCCCTCTCCCTTGCGATATTTCCAATCATAATTCCTTCGATAATGCTTTTGAGAAAGCGATAAGCTTATTAAACTATATTGATATTGCTATTATTTGTGCCGGTATTGGAGAACTGAACCCTTCTCTACAATTCGAGCTTGAAGAAGAAACAATTTCAACTAATGTAGTGGGTTGGACCTATGTAATGGATAAACTTTACCATTTAATGGAAAATAAGGGGAAAGGTCAGATAGTTTCCATAACATCTATTAGTGGATTGCAACCCACTCCGGTTGCACCATCTTATAGTGCGAGCAAAGCGTATCAAATCAATTATACTAAATCATTACAGGCAAAATCTAAAAAGACTCCTATATTAATTACTGAAATCAGACCGGGCTTAGTTGACACACGAATGGCAAAAGGAGAAGGCTTGTTTTGGGTTATGCCTGTAGAAAAAGTAACACAGCAAATAATCCGAGCTATTGATAAAAAGAAGAAACTTCGCGTCGTAACCAACCGATGGAAAATACTAAACTGGATTGTTAAGCATTTTATGTAATTTATTTGTCTATTCGCACCTGTCATAAGGTCCATATTTTTGCTGAATAAGCAAGATATAGACCTTCTTAATTTCAATTCCGTTGAGAACGTGGCGGGCATTGAAGCCCGGACAGCGTTCACTATCAACTCCGCAACCGTCTTCAAGGAAGACGTTGACATCGTACCGACCATCGTTGATGAAACGCTGTCGTACATTATATGGGGAGGCGACAACCTATTGACCAAAAGTGAAAACTTCACTTTCAGCCGTGTCTCCGGCCTTGAGCAGACACAAACAGCGAGGGGGCATCGGAAGAATCGTGTCATAAATAAGACACAGGCCACCATGAACATGGCCTGTGTCGTCGTTATATATCGCTCGTAAATTTAACAGTCGGTGACATCTGCACCTTGACTGGTCTCCAATTCGAATGCAAAAATTGTCAATTACATTGAAGCACACTTCACGGAATGAAAAGTTACTGCAACCACGACCGCAAGAGCGCCAAATCTGAGGCATTCTTGCGGCCCTGCATTAACAATTTCTATTGTAAGCTTATCCTCATTTTTTAACTCTTACCGGCACCGGTACCGGTTTTGGCTGCGCCCCAAGCACGGAACGGAGCAGTTTTTCCAGAATAGTCATAGTGGTAAAAGATTAAGGTTGGTAATTTCTTTATGGGGTTGATATGCGTCTTCTCCGCCCCCTTATACGTAATATTTGCTCATCTCGGTCTCAAGGTCGGCAGCCGAATGCACGCCGGAGGCCCTCCAGAGCTGCTCTCCTTTCTGGAAGAGCATCAGCGTCGGCACTGACCGTACGTTGTAGAGCGAGGCCAGCTGGGGATTCTTGTCGATGTCGATCTTGATGATGCGCCCCTTGTCGCCTACAAGTTCGTGAAGCTCCTCAAGAACGGGATGCATCATTTTGCACGGGCCACACCATGTGGCGAAAAAGTCGATAAGCACAGGCTTTTCAGACTTTATGATGTCTTGAAACTTTTCCATAGCATTTTTCAATTAAGGGTTTTATTCTCAAACAAGTTTCACCCCTTTTTGGTTCGCCCTCAAACAGGCAAAAGACGGTGTGTAAAAATACGTAATCTGCGGCGTTGCTATCGGAATTCGCTCTTGGTCATTTACTGGAGTAAACTCCCTGCGAGCTCATCCTCAGCGCCTTGCATCTTACGCATTTTAACGCACCTTAAGGGGCTGCGTCAAAATTCCTCATTTTGAACTGCCCCTTTTTCTTTATGCTTGTGGCATATCCGAGATATCATTCCCCATGCTTGCAATACTTGTCGAGAAACTGGAAGAATGCCCTCTGCCAGAGGATGGCGTTCTGTGGCTTGAGCACCCAGTGGTTCTCGTCGGGGAATACCACCATCTCTGCTTCCAGTCCGCGCATCTTGGCGGCGTTGAAGGCCATCATACCCTGGGAGGCCAGGATGCGGTAGTCAAGCTCTCCTACGGTTACGAGTATCGGGGCAGTCCAGTTTTCCACAAACCGGTGGGGCGACGTTGCATAGGTCTTCTGTGCGATGGCGTTGCTCTTGTCCCAGTACGGTCCTCCGAGATCGAAGTCAGCGAAAAACATCTCTTCCGTCTCGAGATACTGAGCCTCGAGGTTGAAGATGCCGGCGTGGGCAATGAGCGCTGCGAAGCGGTTGTCGTGATGGCCTGCAAGCCAATAGACGGAGAAGCCGCCGTAGCTGGCGCCGATGGCCGACATACCCTTGGGATCAATATAGGGCTGCTCGAGCAGGTAGTCCGCTGCCGCGAGATAGTCCTTCATGTTCTGGCCGCCGTAGTCGCCAGATATCTGTCTGTTCCATTCCTCGCCGAATCCGGGCACACCTCTGCGGTTCGGGGCTATTATCACGTACCCGTTGGCCGCCATGATGCGGAAGTTCCAACGGTAGCTCCAGAACTGGCTTACGGCCTGTTGCGGTCCTCCCTGGCAGTAAAGTATCGAGGGATATTTCTTGTTCTCGTCAAAGCCGGGAGGCAGTATCAGCCAGCAGGTCATCTGCTTGCCGTCGGTGGTAGCCACCATCCGCTTTTCTACCTTCACTTCGGCGAGCTGTGCAAGGAGCTCCTTGTTCACTTCGGTGAGCTCCGTGCAGTTTTCTGCCTCTGCGTTGCATGGTGTGTTGGTTATCTCTACAATCTCGTTGGGCTGGAGCATGTTGTGACGCATGGCATACACCTTGCCACCCTCCGTTGGCGTTACTCCATTGTAGTCCCACATGCCGCCGGCTATCGTGTCGATGGCGCAGGTGGCCACGTTGATCTTGAAGGTTGGCTCCGTGCCCTCGTAGTAGGCGTTGAAGTAGATCTCCTTGCCGTCGGTGCCCCATTTCATCTCCTCAGGCCAGTAGTCCCAGCCTTCCGTCAGGTCGCGCTTCTCGCCCGTGGCGCAGTCCATCACCATCAGCCGTTTCTTGTCGCTCTCATATTTTGGAGTGGCCATAGAGAGCCATGCCAGGCTCTTGCCGTCGGGCGAATACTGCGGGTCAGTATCATAGCCCTCGTTGCCCTCGGTAAGATTCTTCACAGTCTCTCCTTTCTCAATGTCATAGAGATATAGGTCGGAATTGGTGCTGAATGAGTATTCCATCCCTTTCTGCCTCTTGGCACAGTATACGAGGCTCTTGCCGTCAGGACTCCATGCGAACGATTCGGCGCCGCCGAAAGGTCTCACTGGACACTCGAAGGGTTCTCCCTCCATTATGTCTTTGGCGTTGGCCACCTTGCCGTTTTCAATGTCGGCCACAAATGGATGAGGTATCTCCGTCACCCATTCGTCCCAATGCTTGTACATGAGGTCGTTCACTACGCGTCCTGTGGTCTTGTCGAGTCCGTCGAAGAGTACGCTGTCCTTGTCGAACGGTTTTACGGTGGAGCCGTACACTACCCTCTTGCTGTCGGGTGAGAATACGAAACATTCCACGCCGGCCTCAACGTCTGAGTGCACCTTACGGTCGCTTCCGTCCGGCTTGATGGAGCAGATCTGAGGTTTTTTGTCTTTCCCTTCGGGAGCCAGGAAGGCAAGCCTCTCGCCGCCATCTATCCATTGCAGGCTGTTTTCGGAGCCGGCCGTGGTGGTGAGCCGTTTGAGCTCTTTGCTCTCCGTCTCCATTATGTAGATCTCGGAGTTCCCTTTGTTTTCCTCGATGCTCTCGTATGTGAGGCAGAAGGCTATCTGCTTGCCGGCGGGCGAGGGGGTCATCTCCGATATCCTCCCGAACGATTCGAGCACCTCCGGTGTCAGCATCCCGTTCTCAACGGTAATCTCAGGCTTCTCTATCACGTTTTCTTTCTGGTTTTTGTCGGCACATCCTGTAGCCAACAAGGTAGAGGCGAGCATTATACTCATCTTAGTCGCTGTTCCTTTCATGGATATTTAGATTGGTTTTTTCTTCTTTGTTCTCCCTCCCTTTCTCCTTCAAATCACCGCAAAGTTAAGTAAATTCGTTGAAAATTTAAAGCAGATTTATTAATTTTGTGGTTTGAAACCTTAAAAATTACTTATGATATGCACATGAGCGATGCTCTGGTCTCCACTCCGGTCGCCCTTACGGGAGTCGCCGTAGCGGTAGGCCTCCTGGCGACGGCCGGTAAGGAAGTCAAGGAGAAAGACGATTCCTCCATTATCCCTCTGATGGGTGTCTTGGGCGCATTTATCTTTGCGGCCCAGATGATTAATTTCGCCATTCCGGGCACCGGCTCCTCGGGCCATGTGGTGGGTGGTGTGCTTCTTGCAGCTTTCCTGGGTCCCTGGGCGGCTTTTATCACTCTTGCCTCCGTCCTCATCATCCAGTGTCTTGTCTTTGCCGATGGTGGCCTGCTCGCCCTGGGATGCAATCTGATCAATATGGGGGCAATGACCACTCTCGTAGCCTATCCGCTTATATATAAGCCCATCGTGGGCGCCTCCGACAGTCCGTGGCGCATCACTCTCGGTGCCATCGTGGCCTGTATGGTCGGTCTGGAGCTTGGCGCATTCCTGGTTACGGTCGAGACTATCCTCTCCGGTGTCTCGGCGCTTCCCTGGAAGGAATTCTTCTCCATCATGGCCCTTATCCATCTCCCTATCGGGTTTGTGGAGGGTCTGGCTACGGCGGCAGTCCTGGTCTTCGTGGCCCGCACGCGTCCCGACCTTCTCCATTCCTCCGCGCATCGCCCCTCGCGCAAGTCCACTCGCCGGGCTGTGCTCTGGTTTGCGGTGGCCACACTCGTGGTGGGCGGCTTTATCGTCTGGTTCGCTTCGGCCAATCCCGACGGCCTCGAGTGGAGCATCGAGCAGGTGGCAGGTGTCGAGGAACTGGAACAGACTCATCCCACAGTAGTCTCGGCCCTGGCAGGGAAGGTCTCCAACACCACCTCCATAATGCCCGACTACGAGAATCCGCTCTCCGGCATCGTCGGAGCTGTCATCGTCCTGCTTATCGTCTGGTGCATCTCCGCTATCCTTATCAAGAAACATAAACCTTCCCGTCAGGCTTAATGGGCAGCAAGGTAGAGAAGTCGCTGTCTATCCTCGACGCGGTGGCCCAGGGTGGCGCTAACCCCTATCTTGCCGTCGACCCCCGTGCGCTCCTGCTGGTGACCGTGGGCTATCTCTGCCTGATGCTCAGTGTCCCTACGGCCCATATCGATATCCTTCTCTGGTATGCGCTGTATCCGATAATCTCGGCGCCCCTTCTTGGCCTGAGCTATTCCTCGGTATTTTTCCAGAGTCTTATCGTGCTTCCGCTGGTGCTCCTCCTTGCAGTCTTCAATCCGATTCTCGACCATACGCCCGTGGCCGATTTCCAGGGGTGGGTCATCACCAACGGCTGGCTCCTTTTCTGGGGCGTCATTGTCCGCGGCCTGCTGAGCATGCAGGCGCTCCTGCTCCTGATCCGTTCCATCGGATTTGTAGGTATGGTGAGGGGAATGTCGCGCCTCGGGGTGCCACGGTTTCTCACCGTCCAACTCCTTATGGTGTTCCGCTATATACGGGTCCTCATAGAGGAGGGCGCCTCAATGAAGGCTGCCCGCGATGCCCGCAGCTTCGGCCGCAAGAATCTCTCTCTAAAACTGTGGGGAGTTCTCGTCGGCCAGCTCTTTCTGCGTAGTGTCGACCGTGCCGAGAGGGTACACCGTGCCATGCTTGCCCGTGGCTTCCATGGCGATATCTCATATTCCCTCTCCTCCCGGAGCCGCTGGGGCTGGAGCTCCACTCTCTATCTGGTGGTCTGGATGATCATCTTCGTGATGCTCCGTCTGTTTAACCTTTCACTCCTTTTCGTATGAGCCATCATTACATAGAGTTTAAAAACGTCAGCTACCGCTATGCGAGCGGCACTGTGGCCCTTCGCGATGTCTCCTTCCGTATCTCCCACGGCGAGAAGGTAGCTCTGTTGGGACGCAACGGTGCCGGCAAGTCAACCCTCCTTCAGCTCACCGACGGACTCCTCCTTCCCTCCGAGGGTACGGTCGATGTGGGCGGTATCCCCGTAACTAAGCAGACTCTCCCTCAGATCCGCCAGACGGTGGGTATGGTGTTCCAGAATCCGGACGACCAGCTGTTTATGCCTACGGTGGAGGAGGATGTGGCTTTCGGGCCGATAAATATGAGGCTCCCTGAGGAGGAGGTGCGCCGGCGTGTCGATATGGCGCTCCAGGCTGTAGGCTGCTCCGACCTTGCCACGCGCTCGCCGCTCCAGCTCTCGGGTGGCCAGAAACGCCGCGTGGCCATCGCTACCGTCCTCTCAATGCAGCCATCCATCCTTGTGCTCGACGAGCCCACCAGCAATCTCGACTGGGAGGCACGCGACAGTGTGGAGCGGATGATCGGGGGCTTTATGCACACGTGTCTCGTTGCGAGCCACGACCTGGCGCTCGTGCGCCGAATCTGCCGCCGGGCTATCGTGATCGATAAGGGTGAGATCAAGGCCGACTGCCCCGTAAGCGATGTCTTCGAGAATGAGGACGTGATGCGTCTGCTGGGTCTCAGCAAAGCGTCGCTCTCCGAGATGTGCGTCTGCGGTGGCTGATTCCCCCCTCCCGTAAAATTTGTTCTCTCTCTGCCCTGGTTGCTTCCCGTCTCTATTTGAAGGAGTCGGGAAGGTCGTTTTCGTAGAGTATCGTGTCGCCCGGCTTTATCATGCCGTTGAGGAGCTCCTGCGCTTTCTCAAAACTCTCTACGGTGTGGATATGCTCCTTCCCGAGGGCGCTCTCGGCGAGTCCCTCGGTCAGTGCCTCTCGGTTGTATTCCCCGACAATGATAGCCACGTCGGTCTTGCCCCCGATGTAGCGTCCGAGGGTCTTGTTTAGCTCGTATTCCTTTTCGCCGAGTTCCACCATTCCGGGGGTCACGATTATCCGTTTCCCGCCGGTAAACTGTGCCAATACGTCTACGGCCATCTTGGCGCCGGCCGGGTTCGAATTGAAGGCGTCGTCGATTATCGTCAGGCCTCCGGGTGTGCGTGTGATGCTGAGCCTGTGGGCCACCTGCTGTATCCTCTCTACGGCATGCCGGATCTTTTCCTCGCTCATCCCGAGCTTTAATGCTGTGATGATGGCGGCCAGGAGATTGCTTACGTTGCATTCTCCCACAAGGCGTGTATGGAAGTCTATCTCCTTCCCCTCGGGTGTCTCCACGCTGAAGTCGGTTCCCTCGGCGCTGTATCTTATGTTTTTGGCCCTGTAGTCGGACCCGTCTACGTTGCTGGATGCGTAGCGTATGCATTCGGTGTTGCCCACCTTCCTGTTGGCGCAGTATTCGAAGTCGTTGTTCACCACCACAAACCCATCTGCCGGGATGGCGTCGGCGAGCTCGAATTTGGTGGCCTGCACGTTTTCCATCGTCTTGAAGGTCTCGAGGTGCATCGGTCCTACAGCCGTGATGATCCCGGCCTGTGGCCTTACGATGTCGCATATCTCCTTAATGTCGCCTTTCTGCTTGGCGCCCATCTCGCAGATGAATACCTCGGTGTAGGGCTTCATCATCTCCCTTACGGTCCTTATCACGCCCATCGGTGTGTTGTATGAGCCGGGTGTCATCAGAGTCTCAAACTGCTCGGAGAGTATCCTCTCGAGGTAGTGCTTGGTGCTGGTCTTGCCATACGATCCGGTGATTCCCACCACCTTGAGGTCAGGATTGCTGCGGAGTATCCTTTCGGCGTCCCTGCGGTAGCGGTTGTTGATGTGACTCTCTACGGGCATAAGAATCCATAGGGCCAACATCACCACGGCCCAGCTGGCCGCGCTGATCCCCAGGATCACGAATAGTGCTATCTGAAAGCCCTGGTAGGTGTAGCTGTAGATGTGGCCGGCCGTGCAGATGGCTGTCGGCACTGCGGCCCCGAGGGCCAGTGCCGTGGCCACGCCGTAGATGCGCCATACCCGGCGTGAGAATACGAGCGGTTTCTTGAATTTTCTGGTAAGGATCAGGTAACCTTTCGTTACGCAGATTATGGCGATTATCAGCGATGCGAACTGGAAGGGGAGGAGGTTGGTGGCAAGAAGCAGCAGGATCATGGCCACGTCTATCATTCTCCATGTCGAGGAGATGTCGCCGCCACGTAGCCAGCGCCAGTAACGCTCTGGGCGGTAGCTGTTCTGCTGCAGCATGTGGATGTCATGCCTGAAGTTCAAGATCATGTATATCCCGCAGAGCGAGAGTATGACTATGGCGAATGCGTTCATTTCTGTATGGAGTTGGCTTTTTGGGTTGCGTCGTCATCTTTAGCCGTGGCGTCTGCGTCTTTTGCCGCGGCGTCGTCGTCCTTGGCTTTGGCGTCTGCGTCTTTAGCCGCGGCATCGTCATCCTTCTCTTTGGCGTCGGCGTCTTTTGCCGCGGCGTCGTCATCCTTCGCTTTGGCGTCCGCGTCGGCTGCCTTTGCCTCGTCGGCAGCGGCTTTGGCCTCTGCCGCTACGCTCTGAATCTGCTTTAGGTCGTCGGCGTCCATGTTGGAGGGATTGTTCACGAAATCACCCTCTCCCTCAGAGCCTATCTGGTTGTGGCGCTGGATGATGTTGGTGATGTAGACGGTGAAGATAGGAAACATCATCATACCCATCGCTGCGAGGCAGACACTCAACACGCGCCCCACCGGAGTCACGGCCTCGATGTTGGAGCCTACGGTCGTCACGTCCATGCAGGCCCACCATAACGCGGAGTAGTAGTCTACTACCAGCAGGTTCACGTTCCGCTCAAACATGAAGAATACGAGGCTGCCGAAGAAGACGGTGGCGAAGAGTGTGAAGAGGTAGGTGAAGAAGAGGCCCGTGGCGCGGTTGTAGGAAAACCAGCCCACCACGATGGCCAGGGCATAGCCGCCTCTCACCAGCGGGATGTATTGCACCAGATATGTCACCTGCGGCGAGAATTTCCAGCCGAAGTAGTGGAAGATGGCCAGATAAGGGATCGAGACGATGAAGAAGAAGATGTGGGTGAGCAGATACCTCCATTTCTTCTCCGCGAGAAAGAATTCCACGAAGAAGTCGAGCAGGAAGATGATGCAGATCCAGAACTGGACCCTCATAAACTCCGGCTGCTTCCAGAAGGCTACATTGTGGAAGGTATCTATCGAGATGGTCACCACCAGGAAGATCGAGAGCAGCAACACTATCACGTGCATCAGGCTGTAGAGCCAGCGGCGACGCTTGGTGTTGAGCTTGGAGCTGGTGGATGCTTTTATTGCGAATGTCATGGTCTGTCTGGGTTAGGCTTTATGCGTCTTTTTTCAGTTTCGTTATTGGTCTTTGCGTGTCTTTGCGGTTTCTTTCCCTCCTTTGCGGGGTTATGCCAGGAAGTTGCGGATTACGGCGCGAAACTGCCCGGGGTTGTCAAGGAAGGAGTAGTGGCCCGCTCCCTTGAAACTTACCAGTCCGGCGTCCGGTATCAGTTTCTCCATCAGTTTTGCGTCGCTCAATGGGGTGGCGGTGTCGTTTTCACCCCATATCAGCAGTGTGGGTGCCTTGATTGCCGGAAGCAGATGCCGAAGGTCCTGATTTACCGACCTGCTCATTACCATCCTCATCATCGGGCTCGCCTGCGAGTAGTCGGCAGAGCCGGCTTTCCTGCGCCTCCGCTCTATCACTGCCTCGGCGCGCTTTTTCCCCATTACCGCCGGCAACAGCTTTTTCATGGCTTTGAAGCTGTACACCTTGAGGTAGTATTTCAGGGGTCTTTTGGGTTTGATGCCGGCGGAGTCTACCAGCACTATCCGCCCGGTCTCCATCCGGCTCCCGAGGATGATGGCGATCCGGCCGCCGTATGAGTGTCCGATCAGGGCGGGGCGCTCGAGACCGAGCCCGGCGATCAGCTTCTCTATTGTGTCGGCGTATTCATACACACCCCAGGGTTGCCCCTGGGCCGTCAGCGGGGGCTCCGTGCTCCGACCGTGGCCGGGAAGGTCTACGCTCACCACTCTCCGGCTCTCCTCGAGAGCCGCTGCGATGCTCGCTACGGTGGCCCGCTCGCAGCCCCAGCCGTGCATCAACACCACGGGCTTACCGTCGGGTCTCCCGCTTTCGCTGTAGTGCAGCTCAACGCCATTGATTTCGGCTGTCTTTTCCATCAGGCTTATCCTCTGTTGTTATTTTCGCTGCAAATTTACGAATTTTTATAAAAAATTTGGCTGACTAAAGCAGAATAATTAATTTTGGGGTGATTTTCCGGACCCGGAGTTTTTTCACTCTCTGCCGGTACTCTTTTTCGAATTTTATCTAATACCTAAAAATATCCAATGGAAGAAAATTTGACCAAGACGTGTCTGCACGACCGCCATGTGAAGCTTGGAGCCCTTATGTCTCCTTTCGGCGGTTTCGATATGCCCATCCAGTATGCGGGCATCACTGAAGAACATAACGCTGTCCGCAACGATGTCGGTGTTTTCGACGTCAGCCATATGGGCGAGGTGAGAGTGAAGGGCAAGGACGCCTATAAGTTTGTAAGCCATATTTTTGTCAATGATGTCACCGGCGCCCCCGACGGCCAGATCTTCTACGGCATGATGTGCTATGAGAATGGCGGTACGGTCGACGACCTCCTGGTCTACAAGGTCAACGATGAGGAGTATTTCCTCGTGATCAACGCCGCCAACATTGATAAGGACGTGAAATGGATCAAGGATAATGCCGCCGGTTTCGACGTTACGGTCACCGACGAGAGCCCTCTCTACGGTGAGGTGGCTGTCCAGGGTCCGAAGGCCGAGGAGACGCTCGAGAAGATTCTGGGTGTCGACCTCAAGCAGCTTGCTTTCTATACGTTTAAGGTGTTCTCTCTCGACGGTGAGGACGTCCTGATCTCGCGCACCGGCTATACGGGCGAGGACGGTTTCGAGGTCTACGGCTCCCATGCCTACATCCAGTCTCTGTGGGACCGCCTTATGGAGGCAGGTGTGCAGCCCTGCGGCCTTGGCTGCCGCGACACTCTCCGCTTCGAGGTGGGTCTGCCTCTCTATGGCGATGAGCTCTCTGCCGACATCACTCCTATCGAGGCCTCTCTCAGCATGTTCGTGAAGCTCGATAAGCCTGAGTTTATCGGTAAGGAGGCCCTGGCTCGCCAGAAGGCCGAGGGCGTCAAGCGCCGCATCGTGGGCCTGGAGCTCGAGGGCAACGCCATCCCGCGCCATGGCTATCCCGTCCTGGCCGACGGCCGTCAGGTAGGCGAGGTCACTACGGGCTATCGCTCAATCTCTACCGGCAAGAGCGTGGCTATGGCCATGATCGAGAAGCCATACGATAAGCTCGGCACCCCCGTAGAGGTCCAGATCCGTAAGAAGACGTTCCCCGCTGTCGTGGTCAAGAAGCGCTTCTATGATAAGAACTATAAGAAATAAACATTTTAAATAACATATCTCTAAATTTTATGAGCAAGATACTTGAAAATCTGCGTTATTCCGACTCCCACGAATGGGTAAGCCTCGATGGCGAGGTCGCTACTGTCGGCATCACTGACTATGCACAGCACGCTCTCGGCAACATCGTCTATGTCGATGTTCCCGAAGTTGGCGACGAGGTTACCGCCGGTGAGGAATTCGGCGCCGTGGAGTCCGTTAAGGCTGCCTCCGACCTTATCTCTCCCGTCAGCGGTGAGGTTATCGAGATCAATGAGGATCTCGTGGACGCCCCCGAACTTCTCAACCAGGATGCGTATGCCAACTGGATCATGAAGGTCCGCGTAAACGATCCCGGTGAGGTGGGCGAACTCATGGACGCCAAGGAATACGCAAGCATTTGCGAGGGTTAATTCACTTGTTAAAATCTCCAGGGGTGAGGACTTCAGTCGTGTTGTGGCATTGCTGAAATCTCACCCTTGTTTTTCATTTTTCAAATTCTTAATGAGCAATAAGTTTATACCCCACACTCCCGACGATATCTCCCGTATGATGGAGGCCGTGGGCATCAGGAGTCTTGATGAACTCTACGGCGACATCCCGGCCGAGGTGATTTTCAACAGGGATTATCTTATCCCTTCCGAGATGTCGGAGGTGGAGATCCGTCGCCATTTCGATGAGCTGGCGTCAAAAAACCATTCCCTTAAGGTGTTTGCGGGCGGTGGCGTCTACGACCATTACGCTCCCTCCGTAATTCCCCACCTTCTCTCGCGCAGCGAGTTCTATACAGCATATACCCCCTATCAGCCCGAAATCTCGCAGGGCACGCTCCAGTATATTTTCGAATATCAGTCTATCATCTGCGAGCTCACGGGGATGGAGGTCACCAATGCCTCTATGTACGACGGCGCCACGGCTACGGCCGAGGCTATGTTTATGATGGTTGCCTCCGCCAAGAAGCGCAACCGGGTACTTCTCTCGGCTACGCTCCGCGAGAATGTGGCCGAGGTGGTGAAGACCTACGCCAAGTTCCGCGGCATCGATATTTCGGTGGTGCCCGAACGCGACGGTGTCACCGACCTCGATGCGCTTAAGGCTGAGCTGGCCAAAGACGATGTGGCCGGTGTGATCCTCCCCCAACCCAACAAGTACGGCATCATCGAAGACCTCTCGGGAGTGGCTGAAGCTGTACATGCTGCAAAGGCGCAGCTCGCGCTTCATGCCGACCCCTCCACGCTGGCCGTGCTGAAGACGCCGGCCGAGTGGGGCGCCGATATCGCCTGCGGCGACGGCCAGAGCCTCGGTATGCCGATGCAGTTCGGCGGTCCCTACCTCGGGTTTATCGCTACGGGTAAGGGAAACATCCGCAAGATTCCCGGTCGCGTTGTGGGTGCTACTAAGGATGCTGACGGAAAGCGTGCCTTCGTGCTTACCCTCCAGGCCCGCGAGCAGCATATCCGCCGCGAGAAGGCTACGAGCAACATCTGCTCCAACCAGTCTCTGATGTCGCTCTATGCCACGATCTATGTCGCCCTTATGGGCAAGCAGGGTATGGTGGAGGTCAACGCCCTCAGCGCCGACGGTGCAAGCTATCTCCACGATAAGCTTCTGGCTACGGGTCTCTTCGAGGAGGCCTTCCCCGGCAAGCCGTTCCTTAAGGAGTTTGCCCTGAAGTCTTCGCTCGATGCGCCGGCTCTCGAGAAACATCTTGCCGAACGTGGTTTTATGGGAGGCATTCCTATGGCCGACGGTCTCTTCGTCTTTGCCGTCACCGAAAAACGCTCCCGTGAGGAGATCGACGCTTTTGTTAATTCTATAGTTGATTTTGCCAAATGAAATACTACGATAAACTGATTTTCGAACTCTCGCGTCCCGGCCGTAAGGGATATTCCCTCCCCAAAAACCGTTTTGACCGGAATGCGCTGGCTGCGCTTCCGGCCGGCCTGAAGAGGGGAGAGGCAGCCGAACTCCCCGAGGTGAGCGAGCTTGACGTGGTGCGCCATTACACCAATCTCTCATCCAAGAATTTCGGCGTCGACACCGGTTTCTACCCCCTCGGCAGCTGCACCATGAAGTATAACCCGAAGATCGATGAGGAGGTGGCCGCCCATCCGGGTTTCCTGACGCTCCATCCCCTCCAGTACTCGGGCAGCGTGCAGGGCGCCCTGGAGCTCTATTATAATCTCCAGAAGATGCTCTCCGAGCTGGCTGGCCTGGAAGAGTTTACTCTCAATCCCTATGCCGGAGCCCATGGCGAGCTTACCGGCCTTATGGTGATGAAGGCCTACCACCAGCGCCGCGGCGACCTGAAACGCACCAAGGTGATCGTGCCCAACTCCGCCCATGGCACCAACCCCGCCTCCGCTATGGTGGCCGGGCTCCAGGTGGTGGAGGTGAAGTCGAAACCAAACGGCTCTATCGATGTGGAAGATCTCAAGCCGCTTCTCGACGACACCGTGGCCGGAATCATGATGACCAACCCCAACACTCTCGGTATGTTCGAGACGGAGATCCTCGAGATTGCCCGTCTGGTGCATGAGGCCGGAGGCCTGCTATACTACGACGGGGCCAACCTCAATCCGCTCCTCGGTAAGGTGCGCCCGGGCGATATGGGTTTCGACATCATGCACATCAACCTCCACAAGACGTTTGCAACGCCCCACGGCGGCGGTGGCCCGGGCTCGGGTCCCGTAGGTGTCCGCGAGGGTCTGGAGTCGCTGCTCCCCAACCCGAAGGTGGTGAAGCGCGAAGACGGCTCTTTCGAGCTGGTGTGCGAGGAGGGTGCTTTCGGTAATGTCTCCTCGTTCCTCGGCAATTATGCCGTGATGATGAAGGCATATGCCTATATTCTCTCGCTCGGTAAGGAAAACATCAGGCTCGTGGGCCCGATGGCTACCCTCAATGCCAATTATATTAAGGAGAACCTGAAAGACGATTACCTCCTCCCCATCCAGGGTGTGTGCAAGCATGAGTTCGTGTTCGACGGCCTTAAGGACAAGTCGACTGGTGTCACCACTCTCAACGTCGCCAAGCGTCTGCTCGACTATGGCTTCCATGCTCCCACCATCTATTTCCCGCTCCTCTTCCATGAGTCGATGATGATCGAGCCTACGGAGACAGAGAGCAAGGAGACGCTCGATGAGTTTATCGAGGTGATGCACAAGGTGGCCCACGAGGCCCGCGAGACGCCGGAGCTCGTGCTCGACGCTCCCGTCACCACTCTCGTGCGCAAGCTCGACGAGACTACGGCTGCCAAGAATCCTATCCTAACCTACAGGGCTCTGCTCGCTCAGCAAGATGGAAACGATTAAGTCTGACCTTATTATTATAGGTGCCGGCCCGGGCGGCTATGAGACGGCTCTCAAGGCTGCCGGGGCAGGACTGAATGTGACGCTTTTCAACGGCGGCCGTCTCGGAGGCACGTGTCTCAACGAGGGCTGCATCCCCACAAAGTGCCTCTGCCGCAATGCGGAGGTAGTGGCCACTCTCCGCGAGGCGGATGCTTTCGGACTGGCGAATCTTTCCTATGAGCTCGACTACAATAAGGTGGTGGAACGCAAGGAGGCCGTGGTCTCCCAGCTCCGCGACGGTGTAGCCTTCCTGCTCAAGCAGGCAGGCGTAAATGTCGTGGAGGCTTTTGCCCGCTTTGTCGATGAGGCATCCGTGGAGGCCGACGGCAAGCTCTACCAGGCCGACAACATTATCATCGCTACGGGCTCCGACTCCCGCTCGCTCCCCATCCCGGGGGCCGACCTGGAGTGTGTCTACGATTCGTCGCGCATACTCGACATAGAGTATGTGCCGGAGTCACTTACGGTGATAGGCGGCGGTGTGATCGGTATGGAATTCGCCTCGATCTTCAGCTCGCTGGGCTCCAAGGTTACGGTTATCGAGTTCATGAAGCAGATCCTGCCTCCCTTCGATGCCGATATCGCGAAGCGCCTGGCCGCGGCCCTTAAGAAGAAGGGCGTGAAGATCATCACGTCTGCCGCCGCTCAGAAGATAGAGCAGGATGAGGCCTACCGCCCTGTGGTAACTTATGAGTGCAAAGGTAAGCAGGAGTCCGTAACGTCTACCAACCTCCTTATGGCTGTGGGACGCAAACCGCGCCTGGAGGGCTTGGGTCTGGAAGCGGCCGGCGTGAAGTTCACCCCCAAGGGTATCGTCGTGGATGAGCATATGCGCACCAACAGGCCGCATATCTATGCCATCGGTGATGTCAACGGCCTTATGATGCTGGCTCATGTGGCTTCCTTCCAGGGTGAGCATGCGCTCAACCATATCCTGGGCCGTAGAGACGAGATCCGTTTCGACCTTGTCCCCTCCGCTGTGTTTACACTTCCTGAGTGCGGCATGGTGGGTCTCACCGAAGAGCAGTGCCGCGAGAAGGGCATCGAGGTTCTTGTGGGCCAGAGTTTCTTCCGCGCCAACGGTAAGTCCCTTGCCATGAACGAGCCTGACGGCCTGGTGAAGCTGATCTTCCGCAAGGATGACGGCCTCCTTCTGGGTGCCCATATCATGGGTGTGGAGGCCGCCGACCTGGCTCAGCAGTGCTGCGACCTGATGAACCGCCGTGCCACTCTCTCCGAGATGCGCTCCATTATCTTCTCCCATCCCTCCGTAAGCGAGGTGCTGATGGCGGCCCTCCATAATGTGAAATGACCGACCATCTCCCCGACATACATATTGGCGCTCTGATTCGGCAAGAATTGGAGCGCCAGTCTAAGTCGCCCTCCTGGCTCGCGAACAAGATAAATATGTCGCGAACTAATATGTATTACGTTTTTTCTCAAAAATCTATAAATACCGACGTTCTGCTTGCCGTCTCCAAAGCGCTCGATTGCGACTTTTTCGCAAGCTATTCCAAGGGTCTGGAGGAAATGACAGGAGCTGATACGAAGTGAAACTTTTTATATTTATGCATTCCGGCGCTCCCGTTCTGAATGCCAAAGCGTTAAAAGTGTCTAAAATTTAGACGCTTTTTTTATGCCTATTTGACACAAAAGGAGTAATTTTGCGCAATCTTTTAAAGGAATTTACAAATTATTAACTGAAAATAAAGGAAGTTAAGACCTTAACGATATAGCCGAAGAAACCCCGGGCCTCGCGCCCTGTCTTGATTTATATGATACTGAAACACCAAACAATTAATAATAACTTTTTTAATCAAAAAACTTTCGTAATGAAAAGTATCAAAACTCTTTTCTGCGCAGCTCTCGCTGCTATGATGCTTACTGCTTGCTCCGACGAGCAGACTTCTTTCAATGTTGACAAGGTTCCCGGTCGCGGTGAGATCAGGGGTACTATCGTTTACAACACCGGCGCCGAGCTCGTAGACGGTAAGTTCGTTTACGACTTCAAGCCCGCTGCCAACGTTGCAGTCTACGTTTACGCTCAGAATTCCGACTATTCCAACTCTCTCGATGGCCAGTCGATCTTCACTACCACTACCGACGAGAACGGTGACTACAAGATCTCTATCCCCGTTACCGAAGACAACATGAAGGTGACTATCCGCACGGCTGCTTTCGACGGCGTTCAGACTTTCGTAGAGATCATCAACGGTGAGGTAGTTCAGCGCGAACGTCCCGTTGTTTACCGTGGTAACTACCAGATCGATGCTATCGACAACCACGATATCGTTTACGCCAACTTCCAGTGCGCCGTTACAAGCAGCGACACTGAATATGCAGGCTTCACCGAGGTTGCTACCGTTAAGGGTCAGATCGGTCAGAACTATGAGTACTACACCGCTCCCGAGCAGATCTTCAATGAGGAGAAAGACGAGGAAGGCAACGTGATCAACAAGACTTTCGCAGGTTGGGAAAGCGCTTTCATCACTTACCTCTTCACTCCCGCAGCTAACGTTGACCTCATCGTTTCCGTTAACTACAGCGGCGCCGGCCACACCGGTATCGAATATCCCACCGGCACCGGTGTAACTTACAACGTTACTACCGACGCCAACGGTAACTTCGAGCTCCTCGTACCCGTTGCTGAGTTCCCCGCTTCCTTCAGCTACTCCATCGAGGCTCTTACCTATGAGGGCACATTCGTTCACTACAACAAGGTGGTTAAGGAATTCACTTATCCCAACGAGAACGCCGATGCAGAACCCCAGCTTGGCGAATACATCGACTACGAGCCCGTTACCCTCAACGGCTGGTATGCTCAGAAGTATAGCTGCAACGCTTCCGCTTCCTTCCCCGTGGCTTCCGTAGTTTCCACTATGCCTACCACCGAAGGTAAGATCATGGTGTTCGACTGCCTCGAATCTGAATATAAGGACCTCGAAACCGTTTACAGCCAGGAAAACTGGAACTCCGAAAGCAAGTGGCTTGAGGAATACCTCCAGGAACTCGCCGACCAGGAAGAGGCTGAAGCCGAAGGCAAGTAATCATCTCTTAAGCATTTTTTCTCACAATGAATAAGTTTTTTAGTTCATGTTTAATCGCTGCTGCGCTCTCTACAGCTACTGCAGCGTCTGCCCAGGAGGTAGTTGAGGTGGTTAGCTATACCGCTACCGTCGAAAACCCCTACCTGCCGCAGAAGGGCGACTTCGCCTTCGGTGTTGACCTCGTGCCCATCATCAAGACCATCGGTGGCGCTTTCTCAAGCTCCAATAAGTATGGCGACGAAAAGTTCGGTGGCACGCCCTTTACCTACGATACGGAAGATATGTATCTCAAACCCAACGTATCGATCATGGGTAAGTATATGATCACCAACAAGTGGGCCGCTAAGGTGAATATCGGTCTCCATGTCCGCAACACTTCCACTTCCCAGTTTGTTGAAGATCAGCTCGGTCTCTACCTTGATCCCAACTCCAACGCTCAGGTTGTAGACAAGAGGAAAATCACTGAATCAGGCTGCACTTTCATGCTCGGCGCTGAATACCGTCTCGGCCATCGCCGCGTGCAGGGTGTCTTCGGTTTCGGTCTCCTCGCCGGCTTCTCCACAAAGAGCGCCAAGTATACCTACGGCAACCAGATCACTGAGCTCAACCGCACTCCGGCCAATGCGTTCAACGCTGCAGGTCCCCAGCCCACCGGCTACCGCATCACTTCTCAGAACTATGACGGCCCCAACGCTTGCTTCGGCGGCTACGGCAGCGTAGGTATCGAGTGGTTTGTAGGTAAGAAGATTGCCCTCGGCGCTTCTGTAGACCTCTATGCTTATGGCAGCTGGACTTCCCGCGCCGTTGTGCATAGCGAAGGCTTCAACGAGGCTTACCAGGCTGTTGAAAAACGCACCGACCTCGTTTCCCCGGGCAACGGTGGCGCAAGCTTCGGCACCGACAACCTCGGCGGTTCGCTCTACACTATCTTCTACTTCTAAGATCCACCGTATAACTGCACTATAACAGAGGGGAGGTCTCATCCGAGACCTCCCCTCCAATTCATTTAGTGCGTTGTGATCCTCTCAGTCCGATTCTCTCCCTAAAGGTTGAAGTAGAATGTGCCGGTCGAAAGGTTTACGTAGAAATCGTAGTAATTGCCGTTAAGGAAGTAGTAGGTGTTGAAGGCAGGCACGTCGATGCCATAGTTCCAATCGTCGGTCCAGGGGTTCCAGGCGGAGTCTACGGTGACGTTATACTGGGCGCCGTTATACTGGTAAGATACCCTGAGCGGTATCGTCTGCCATACGCCCTGGGCGTCGGTGCCGCACGCTATCACGGTCGTGGTGCCGGCGTTCTGCCAGTTGGGTGTCGAGAGGGGCTCTTCCACCACCATCGGTGCCAGCGGCGCGGGACCGGGGCCGGCGAGCGGCGGCTCGCCTGTGGGTGGCCCGGGATTGTAGATGTCGCTGCCGGGTGCCGGGGCCGGTCCGTTGTTGATCTGAAGTCCGGGGCCTCCGGGAGGCACAACTGAGGGGTTGGTCTGCGGATTGGCTGCCGGGTTGGCGGGGAAGTTGGCGTTCGGGCTGCCGAGGCCCGACGGCGAACCCGGGGCTGAGATCACCGGGCCGGGACCCATCACGCCTCCTATTGGTTCCTGTGCGTGGATGGCTGTGCTGCCCGCTGTCAGTGCTAGGGCCGCGATTGCGGCCGTGAATATCCTGTTGGCTTTCATAATGTCGCTGTTTTTATGGATTAAGGTCTTTTCTCTCCTAACGCGCCGGCCGCGCTAAAGGTTTGCATATTCCGTCGAAATTGCTTAACTTTGCTCTCTATAAATCTAATTTTCTAATGGCAAAGCAGGAAGATGTTTTTAAGGCCGTTGTAGCCCACGCTAAGGAATACGGTTTCGTGTTCCAGAGCTCGGAGATCTACGACGGTCTCTCCGCCGTCTACGACTATGGGCAGAACGGTGTTGAACTCAAGAACAATATCAAGAGATACTGGTGGGAAGCCATGACGATGCTCCACGACAATATCGTGGGTATCGACTCGGCTATATTCATGCATCCTACCATCTGGAAGGCCTCGGGCCATGTAGATGCTTTCAATGATCCTCTTATCGACAACCGCGACTCAAAGAAGCGCTACCGTGCCGACGTGCTTATCGAAGACGCTATCGCCAAGTTTGACGAGAAGGCCGACAAGGAGGTTGCTAAGGCCCGGAAACGCTTCGGAGAAAGCTTCGATGAGACGCTCTTCCGCCAGACCAACCCGAGGGTGCTGGAGCAGATGCGGAAGAAGGAGGAGCTCCATACGCGCTTTGCGGAGGCTATGAATGCCAACGATCTCGAGGAGCTGAAGCAGATTATTCTCGACTATGAGATAGTCGACCCCATAAGCGGCACGCGCAACTGGACCGACGTGCGCCAGTTTAATCTGATGTTCAAGACGGAGATGGGCTCCACGGCCGATGGCGCTATGGAGGTCTACCTGCGTCCGGAGACGGCCCAGGGCATCTTTGTCAACTATCTGAATGTGCAGAAGACGGGCCGTATGCGCATCCCCTTCGGTATAGCCCAGATCGGTAAGGCTTTCCGCAACGAGATTGTGGCGCGCCAGTTCATCTTCCGTATGCGTGAGTTCGAGCAGATGGAGATGCAGTTCTTTGTGCGCCCGGGTGAGGAGCTGAAATGGTTCGACTACTGGCGCTCCGAGCGCCTGAAGTGGCACAAGGCTCTGGGACTGGGCGATGACAAGTATCGCTACCACGACCATGAGAAACTGGCTCACTACGCCAATGCGGCCACCGACATCGAGTTCCTTATGCCCTTCGGGTTTAAGGAGGTGGAGGGAATACATTCCCGCACGGATTTCGACCTCTCACAGCATGAGAAGTTCTCGGGAAAGAAGATACGCTATTTCGATCCTGAGCTCAACGAGAGCTATGTGCCCTATGTCATCGAGACCTCTATCGGTGTAGACCGTATGTTCCTCAGCGTGCTCTGCAGCTGCTATGAGGAGCAGGATCTCGGCGGGGGCGACAGCCGCGTCGTGCTCCATTTCCCGGCCCCCATCGCTCCGGTGAAGTGCGCCGTGCTTCCGCTCGTCAAGAAAGACGGTCTTCCCGAGAAGGCACGCGAGATCCAGCATAAGCTCCGTTTCGATATGGCCTGCGTGGTCGACGAGAAGGATTCCATCGGCAAGCGCTACCGCCGTCAGGATGCCATAGGCACGCCGTTCTGCATTACGGTCGACCATCAGACGCTCGAAGACGGCACCGTCACGCTGCGCTATCGCGACAGCATGGAGCAGGTGCGCCTGGCCGTAGATGAGATCGATAGGATTATGGTGGAGAAGGTGAATCTGAACACCCTTCTCAAAAAACTGGTGTGATCGCGTGAGACTGACTGGATTTTTTGCGCTCTCCGGTATTCTCCTTGCCGCCCTGGGTCTCTCGGGCTGCTTTGAGGATAAGGAGACCCTGGCCGAGAGGTATGCGGAGTGGCGCCAGAAGAACGAGAAATATATCCTCGACCAGGAGGCACGCGTGGATGCGCAGGGAAATGCATATTTCACACGCCTCACTCCCTCGTGGGCTCCCGATACGTATGTGCTGGCACATTGGCACAACGACCGTCGCCTTACCCAGAACAATCTGAGTCCGATGGACAACTCCACGGTGCAGGTCACGTATCAGCTGCTGAATGTCGACGGTGAGGAGATTTCCAATTCCTTCTCGAGTGCCGACAGTGTCTACACCTCCCGTCCCTCCCAGAATATCATCGGTATGTGGGTGGCCATGACGTCGATGAATGTTGGCGACTCTGTCACTCTTGTCATTCCGGCGTCAGCGGGCTATGGCGAGCGCACGTATGGTCAGATTCCGCCTTATTCCACACTGGTCTACGGTGTGAAGCTTAAGGCGATTAAAGCCTACGAGGTGCCATGAGTCGTCTGAGGTCTCTTGCCGGTGTGCTGGCAATAGGTGCGTTGTTGCTCTCCTCGATGCTGGCGGGTTGCTCGCGTCAGGCGGAGCAGGTCTCGGCCGAGGAGACGGCTGAGCAGATGGAGGCGGCCAAGGAGGGCCGCGAGGCTGCGCGCGCCATAATTACGAAAAACTGGACCGACACCATGCGCCTCCAGGAGGCTATCCTCAATGCGCGGGCGGCCAACAGTAAGTATGAGCTGGAGGGAAAGACGGCCTGCAAGGCGTCGTTCGACACGGCTTTCTACAACACGATACGCACGGTTCGTCCTGACCTGGCCGACCAGCTCCAGAAGTAAGGCCGCGCGCGGGGGTAGATAAGCGGGGTAAGCAAGCCTCACACTCCGGCGCCTATCCCGAACAGGGCGAAGTCATATTTTACGGGATCCTCCGGGTCCAGCTCTCTGAGCACGGCCGTAAGCTGTTCCACAGTCTTGCGGTCGTTCGATTTTCTGTCTATGAGCCCGAGCTGGCGCGACACGTTTCCTACGTGCACGTCGAGCGGGATGTAGAGCTTTGATTTCGGGATGGAGTGCCACACTCCGAGGTCAACGATGCCGTCGTCTCTCACGAGCCATCGCAGCGCCATGTTGATGCGCTTGAGGGCCGTGGTCTTGAGGTTGGTGGGGAAGCATTGGGGGTCGCTTCTGTCGTCGTTGGCCGCTCCCATATATTTTGCTATCTCCTCCACGAGTCGCCAGGCAGGAGTTTGGTGCTGGCCTGCCTTTATCGAGTCGCCGAGGGCGTCGAGGCTGGAGTAGCGGCTGTAGATGGCTCTCATGCCGCGCATGAAGTGCTTGAGGTCGGAGGCGAAGAAGGTGCGGTGAATGTTGCGCCTGTCGTCGAGCTCCTCGTAGGCTTCCTCCTTGAGATAAAGGTAGGGCTCATGGTTCATCAGCTGGAGCAGCCTCTCGGCGTCGCGGCAGATCATGGTGCGCTTGCCCCAGGCGATCATGGCCGAGAGCAGAGCCGTGATCTCTATGTCGCGCAGGTCCGTGAAGCGGTGCGGAAACTGCACCGGGTCGTCTTTTATGAAGGCGGGTGAGTTGATGCGTGCGGCTTCCTCCTCGAGCATCAGCGCGAGCTGCGGGTCAATCTGTCGGGCCAATCTTTTAAAGTTTGAGTTTTACTGGTTTCGACTCGCGGTTCATCCTGTCTACGGCTGTCACTACGTAGGTGTTTCCCTTGAGCCGGCTCTCCTCTCCCTTGGCGGCTATGATGAGGCGGTGGCTGGGGGTGATGGATATTATGGCCTGGGCGTTGTCGAGGTCGCTGCTGTCCTCATCGGGCAGGAATTCATACACCACGTATTTCACTGTGTCTGTCTCCTTTTGTGTCCGTCCGTGCGCTGCCTGGTCCCAGCCGAGTATGAGGTTGCCGTTCTCCCGGATGAATTTGAGCCCTTTTACGGCTTCGGGGCGTTTGCTTGAATCGCCGTAGGCGGGGGCGAGGGCGAGGGTCGACTGGTAGTCGCTCCTGAGCCTGTCGGCCACTCCTTTGTAGTTGCCTGTCACCCAGTAGCCGTGCCACCATACGTTGCCTTTCACATTCTCCAATCGCCGTGAGAGTTTGATCTTGGTGTCGAGCTCGTCTTTGGCATTGTTGCCGGGGTCGGCGGTGTCCATGGTGCGCTTGGTGTCCTGGCCGATGTAGATGTCCACGCCGTTTGCGTTGTCGTTCCACCACTCCGCGAGGTGCCGGCTGGGCGCGGCCTTGAGGTCGAGTGCCCAGTAGAGCTGCGGGGCGAGGTAGTCTATCCAGCCTTTCTGTGCCCATAGCAGCGGGTCGGCGTAGAGGTCGTCGTAGTTTTGCAGTCCGCCGGAGTTGCTGCCCCGGGGGTCGCTGCTTTTGTTGCGCCAGATGCCGAAGGGGCTCACTCCGAAGCGAACCCACGGCTTGGTGCTTTTAATTGTTTTGTGTATCTGCTCTATGAGCTTGTCCACATTCTCGCGGCGCCAGTCGTTGCGGTTTTTGCCGCCGCCGAATTTGGCATAGCTGGCGTCGTCGCCTTCGAATCGTTTGCCGTCGGCGGGGTAGGGGTAGAAGTAGTCGTCGATGTGGATGGCGTCCACGTCGTAGCGGCTCACGATGTCTTCAATCACGAGGCAGATGAAGTCGCGGTTTTCCTGGTAGGCCGGGTCGAAGAAGGTCTGCCCGTTGAATTTCACGAATCTGTGGGGCTGCGTATTGGCGTCGTGGTTGTCGGGCAGGGTCTCTTTTGCGTTTGAGGTTACGCGGTAGGGGTTGAGCCATGCGTGAAGTTCCATGCCGCGCCTGTGGGCTTCCTCTATGGCGAATGCCAGAGGGTCCCAGTCTTCGGCGGGTGCTTTGCCGCGTCGGCCGGTGAGCCAGTAGCTCCAGGGTTCGTATTGCGATTTGTATAAGGCGTCGGCTGTGGGTCTCACCTGGAATATCACGGCGTTGCAGCCGGCCTGCTCAAGCAGGCCGAACTGCTCCGTGATGTATTCGCGCTGGGCTTTCGGGCTCTTGTCCATCCATTGGCTCTGGCCAATCACGTGGATCCAGGCGCCGCGAAACTCGCGCTTGGGGTTGTCGGCCCATGCCGCAGGTATGGCGAGTGCGATTGCCGCCACTGCCGCCAGGATTGCCGCTGTGAGTCGCTTCATTCTCGGGTGTTATCTGTTCTTGTAGGCCTCGAGGGCTTTCTCGAGCACGAGCAGGGCTCTCTTTATGTCGTCGGTCTTGAGCACGTAGGCCATACGGGCCTGGTTGCGACCCGACTCCTTGTTGGTGTAGAAGCCGCTGGCAGGGGCCATCATCACGGTCTCGCCGGTCTTCCCTTCGGGAGTGTGCTCGTCTTTCCATGCGAAGTCGCTGAGACACCATGCGCAGAATTCCTCGGCGTCCTCTACCGGGAGGGACACTACCGTGTAGAAGGCACCCATGGGCATCGGGGTGAAGCAGCCGGGGATGCGGTTCACACCCTCAACGAGGCAGTCGCGTCTCTTGAGGTATTCCTCAAACACCTCCCTGGCGTAGTCTTCGGTGCCGTGCACGGAGGCTTCGGCTATGAGCTGGCCAACGAGCGGGGGCGAAAGGCGTGCCTGGCAGAGCTTCATTACGGTGGCCCTCACCTGGGCGTTGCGCGTCACGAGTGCACCGATCCTGATACCGCATTCGCTGTAGCGCTTGCTTACGGAGTCTACCATCACCACGTTGTCTTCCACTCCCTCGAGGGTCATGGCGCTCACGTAGGGGGTGCCGGTGTAGATGAATTCGCGATACACCTCGTCGCTGAAGAGGTAGAGGTTGTGTTTTTTCACCAGGTCGCGGAGCTTGAGCAGCTCTTCCTTGGTGTAGACGTAGCCTGTGGGGTTGTTGGGGTTGCAGATGAGGATTGCCTTGGTACGCTCGTTGATGAGCTTTTCGAAGTCCTCTATCTTGGGCAGCCTGAAGCCCTCCTCGATCGTGGAGATCACGGGGGTGATCTTCACGCCGGCGGTGATGGCGAAGCTCATATAGTTGGCGTAGGCGGGTTCGGGCATTATTATCTCATCGCCGGGGTTCAGGCAGCTCATGAAGGCGAAGAGGAGAGCCTCCGAACCGCCGGTGGTGACGATGATCTCGTCGGGGTTGAGCCTGATGTCGAATTTGTCGTAATATTCCGTGAGGGTCTTCCTCAGGGAGAGGAAACCCTGTGAGGGGCTGTATTCGAGTGTGGTGCGGTCGATGTGCTTGAGCACGTCGAGTGCCTTCTTGGGGGTGGGCAGGTCAGGCTGACCGATGTTGAGGCGGTAAATCTTCACTCCGCGGTCTTCGGCTGCTGTGGCCAGCGGGGCGAGTTTACGGATGGGAGACTGCGGCAGTGCCGTGCCTCTCTCTGAGATTTGCAGTGTTTTGCTCATGGATTTATTTAGTTTAGGTATATCTGTTTTCGGTTTTTGGTATTTTAGCGTTTGCTTTTGCAAAAGTAATAATTTTCCTTGATTCAGCGCGACCGTGCGAGCCACGTAAGCTGCTTTTTCGCGAAGACGCGCGTATTCTTCTTTATCCGCTCGATGGCCGTCTCGCGCGGCAGAGCACCCTCCATCCACTGGAACATCTCCTTCAGCCCTACGGTGTTGAGCGAGTTGAGTCCCTTGCGCGGATACACCCTCCGGGCCTCTTCCTCCAGTCCTCGCTCCACCATCCGGTCTACCCGGCGGTTGATGCGGTCGAAGAGAACGTCGCGGGGCAGCTCCGTCACCACCCTCTCAACCTCGAAGGGACGCTCCTTGCGTCTACCGGTGAGGAACCCGGAGTAGGGTTTGCCGGTGTAGAGACTGATCTCGACGGCGTGAAACACCCTCTTGAGATTCCTGCAGTCCACCTTCCGGTAATAGTCGGGGTCGAGGAGACGCAGCTGACCCAGCAGCCAGTCGGCTCCCTCCGCTTCGGAGTGGGCCTTCAGCTCGCTTCTGAAGTCTTCGGGGATGGTGGGGAGGTCGTCGATGCCGTATTGCAGGGCGTCAACGTAGAGCATGCTGCCACCGCATACTACAGCGTGGTCGCGCCCGGCCTCAAACTGCCTCTCTATCAGCCGCAGGGCGTCTGCCTCGAATTCGGCGGCGCTGTAGTAGGCCTCGAGGGGGAGGTGGCCTATGAGGTGGTGTCTCACCCCCTCCATCTCCTCCTCCGTAGGTTGGGCCGTCACGATGGGTATGCCGGCATACACCTGCCGGCTGTCGGCCGATATCACGTCGCAGCCGTATTCCCGGGCCAGCCTGACGGCCAGGGCAGTCTTACCCGAGGCCGTCGGACCGGTTACTACGGTTACTTTTCTTCTCAAGGTAGGGATGGCTCTTGCCTGGTGCTTGCCAGTTTTTTCTTTATCTCCCGGCCACCTCCTTGCAGATGTTCACGATCACCTCCACGGCTTTCTCCATCGAGGGGATAGCCACGTATTCATAACGGCCGTGGAAGTTCTCGCCCCCGGCGAAGATGTTGGGGCAGGGGAGACCCTTGAAGCTGAGCTGCGCGCCGTCCGTACCGCCGCGGATGGGCTGAACCCTGGGTGTCACCCCGGCGTCGCGCATGGCTTTCTCGGCTATCTCGATCACGTGCATCACGGGCTCTATCTTCTCCCGCATGTTGAAGTATTGGTCTTTCATCTCGAGGGTGGCACACCCGGGATATTCCCTGTTGATCTCGGCCACTATCTCCTCCATCTTCCGCTTGCGGCTCTCGAAATTTTCGCGGTCAAAGTCGCGGATTATCCAGCTTACGGTCGATTTGTCGACGCTTCCTTCCACTCCCACCACATGGTAGAAGCCCTCGTAGCCCTCGGTGTGTGCCGGGGTCTCCTTCTCGGGGAGCATCTCTATGAGCCTGGCGGCGATGAGTATGGAGTTCACCATCTTGTTTTTGGCCGTGCCGGGGTGCACGTTGCGTCCCTGGATGGTCACTGTGGCTCCTGCGGCGTTGAAGTTCTCGAACTCAAGCTCGCCCACGGCTCCGCCGTCCATTGTGTAGGCGAATTCGCAGCCGAAGAGCTCCACGTCGAAGTTGTGGGCGCCCTCGCCTATCTCCTCGTCGGGATTGAAGGCAATCCTTATCTTGCCGTGCTTGATCTCGGGGTGTTTCTGAAGGTATTCCACGGCCGTCAGGATCTCTGCGATGCCGGCTTTGTCGTCTGCGCCGAGCAGGGTGCTCCCGTCTGTCACGATGAGGTCCTGGCCGGCGTAGTTGAGCAGCTCGGGAAATTCCGTGGGGGAGAGCACGATGCCCTCAGCGGCGTTGAGTGTGATGTCCCGGCCGTCGTAATTCTCCACGATGCGCGGTTTCACGTCCTTGCCGCTCATGTCGGGGGCCGTGTCGAGGTGGGCGATGAAGCCGATGGTAGGTATGGGCTTGTCGGTATTGGCCGGCAGTGTGGCCATTAGGTAGCCCTTATCGTCGAGAGTGATCTCCTCCAGGCCCATGGCCTCTACCTTGCCCTTGAGATACTGGGCGAAGTCATATTGGATGTGCGAGGAGGGCGTCACGCCGCTCGTGGGGTCGCTCTGGGTGTTGTGTTTTACGTAGTCGAGAAATCTTTCTGTTACTGTCATATCATTCCTGTTTTTTATGTTTTTCGTGGTAAAGCTTGTTCATTGCAAAATTAAACAAAATTTTGTAATTTTGCTACATGAGGAATTTTTTAATTGTGATATTTGTGGTGGCCGGTGTGGCGTTGCTCTGCGGCTGGCTTATGGAGCAGAGCAGTGCTTCGGCAGGGCATCCGGTTGTGGCCGACGGCACCCTGGCGGCTGCGCGTGTGCCGGACAGTATCCCGGAGCAGCTGATGGAATACGAGGGCTTCACGGTGTCGTTCAACGCTGCCAACGGGACGCCCAACTGGGTTGCCTGGGAACTCCTGGGTTCGGAGTCGGAGGGTTCCGAGCAGCGCTACAACACCTTCTGGCAAGACGAGAGGGTAGAGGGTTGTCCCACCACATACGATTATTCCAATTCCGGTTACGACCGGGGACATATGTGTCCGGCGGCCGACCAGAAATGGAGCCGGCAGGCGATGATAGACTGTTTCTCGCTTGCCAATATGGTGCCTCAAGACCATGCGCTGAATGCCGGGGCCTGGCAGACCCTCGAGAAGAAGGAGCGTGCCTGGGCCAAGCGCGACTCGGCGATTGTCATAATTGCCGGCCCCATCTATCAGGAGTCTGACACGAAGCGCATCGGCCAGAACGGCGTGCGCGTGCCGGGTGCGTTTTTCAAAGTTTTTATCGCTCTCTATGTCGAGCAACCGCGTGGCATAGGGTTCATATACCCCAATATGAGTTCGCCGGGAAATATGGCCAACTATTACACCACCATCGACGAGGTAGAGCGTATTACCGGCTTTGACTTTTTCTATAACCTCCCCGACGACCTCGAGGAGCATATTGAATCCACAGCATCTTTTAAGGAATGGGACAGAAGGGACTGAACACAAGGCCTGACACCATCGCGGCTGTCTCCACACCGCCGGGACGCGGAGGCATCGCCGTGGTGCGCCTCTCCGGGCCTGACGCTATAAGCATCCTGCAGCGCTGCTGGCGGGGTGCCGACCCGTCGGGTTTCGCTTCCCACACCCTCCATCTGGGCTGGCTCGTCGACGCCCGCGGCGAGGATATCGACCAGGTGGTGTGCGCCTTCTACAAAGGGCCTCGGAGCTATACGGGCGAGGATGTAGTGGAACTCTCGTGCCACGGTTCGCCGTGGCTCCAGCAGGCGATTGTGAGCCGCCTCATCGACTGTGGCGCACGCTCCGCCCTTCCGGGGGAATTCACGCAGAGGGCTTTCCTCAACGGCACTCTCGACCTTGCGCAGGCTGAAGGTGTGGCCGACATGATTGCCGCCTCCTCAGCTGCCTCTGCGCGTATCGCGGCCTCGCAGTTGCGCGGCGACTTCTCGCGCCGTCTCGCCCGGCTGCGTGGCGACCTGCTCGACCTCGGTGTGCTGCTCGAGCTGGAGCTCGACTTCTCGGAAGAGGATGTGGAGTTTGCCGACCGCTCGAGGCTCGTCGAGCTGACACGCACGGTACTCGGAGTGGTGGAGAAGCTGGCGGGGTCGTTCCGTGCCGGCAACGCTTTCAAGAACGGTGTGCCCGTGGCCATCGTCGGAGTTCCCAACTCGGGGAAGTCCACCTTCCTCAACGCGCTGGTGGGGGAGGAGAGGGCCATCGTTTCCGACATACCCGGCACGACGCGCGATGTGATTGAAGACACCGTGGAACTCGAGGGCGTCCTTTTCCGGTTTATCGACACCGCCGGGCTGCGAGAGAGCGACGATGTGGTGGAGCGCATCGGTGTTGAGCGGGCGCGTCGCAAGATTGCGGAGGCAGCCGTGGTGCTCTACATGATCGACCCCACGCAGGATGTCGCCCGTCAGCTGGCACTCATGCACCGTACCGTGACCGACACCCGGGCCCGCGTCATCACCATAGTGTCGAAAGCCGATCTAACAAAGGCCGAATCCACGGACGGTCCGGCCAAGGCGGAGGGTAGCGTCGGCTATGATACCGCTGATGACTGCTTTGCCATCTCGGCCCGTACCGGCGCCGGCATTTCGGATGTAACTGCCGCATTGGTTGCCATCGCCACGGAGGAATACGACCCTCAACAGGAACTCATAATCACCAACGCACGCCACTATGAGGCGCTCCGCCGTGCTGAGGCACCCCTCCGCCGACTGTTGGAGGGACTGGAGACCGGCGTCTCCGCCGACTTCCTCGCGCAAGACCTCCGGGAGGCATCCCATCATCTGGGCACCATTACCGGCGACGTCACCTCCACCGACATCCTCCACACCATCTTCTCCCGCTACTGCATCGGCAAGTAGAATGTATTGAGAAAATTCAGGACTTATTAGGCCTTAATTGTCCGTTCTATCCTTTCAAATACGGTTTCCGCCTCGTCTCTGTCAAGACTTCGAAGTCAGTGCAAGCCGACCTACCAAGTTACCGACCCACCAGACTTCAACCGATTTGATACTATTCATTCTTCTTTCCTCGTTTACGTTTCACATTACTTTCCGCCAGTACCTCATCGATCGACTGATACTGTCTCTGCGCAAACAATGCCTCAAAATCACGCAAGGCGTTGAGCGCAAAAGCAATTTGCAGCAGACCTTTCAGCGATATTTCTCCCGTCCGCTCGAATCTTCGGTAGGTCGGCAACTTGATACCGGCACGGACGCACAGCCCCTCCTGCGTCAGATTCATCTCCAGGCGACGCGTCTTCACCCGTCTGGCAATTTGCACAGCCACCTCCTGTGGCATTTCTACGATAACCGATAATATATTATCCATTAATACCAAAATAGCAGTACAAATGATATCATAATATCATTTGCAAAGATAATACTTTTTCCTGAAAACCCATAGCAAAATCAAAGTTTTTTTCGACATATGAGGGAGGATGGTGTTCGAGTAGGGTTTAGGAGGTATAGTTGGCCCAAACGGGTATTTTTTTAGTCGTTTGGGCCAAGTATAGGGGATTATGGGGTTGGAGGGAGGAGGTAGTGGGAGCTGCGACCGGAGGATGGACCTTGACGGAGCAGCCCTTTTGCGAGGAGGTCGTGGATGTCGCGGAGGGCGGTATCTTGGGAGCAGTGGCAGATTTTAGCCCACTTTGAGGAGGTCAATTTACCGTCGAAACCGTCCCAAAGTCGATTGAGCACTTTTCGCTGGCGTTCATTGATTTCCACATTATGGAAACGGGTCCAAAACGCAGCCTTCATGAGGGTTCGTTCTATGGTTTGCGAAGCATTATCGATTGCCTTTTCCAGACAGTCGAAAAACCATAAAAGCCATTCGGTGACATTGAGATTTCCCCGCTGTGTTCTTTCGAGGACATCGTAATAGGATTTCTTATTACGGTTAATTTCTGCCGACATACTGTAAAATCTGCTTAGGTCTGTATCAAGACGAGCCAAAGACATATCGGCAACAGTACGACTCAATCTACCGTTACCGTCATCGAAAGGATGGATAGTAACAAACCAGAGGTGAGCCACAGCCGCCAGTATAAACGGGGACTGTTGGGAGGCGTTATACCACCGGAAAAACTTTTCCATTTCGGCGGGAACGGCTGAACCAGTCGGAGCTTGGAAATGTGCTTTCTCATGGCCGAGCGCACCGGAAACCACCTGCATGGGTTCGTCACCAACCCTCCAACCAGCTACGGTAATTTTTCGCATACCGCTTCTTCCAACGGGGAAAAGGGCTGCGTGCCAGTTAAAGAGTCTTTCGGGTGAAAGAGGAGCACAGCAATTATGGACAGCATCGAACATTACATCTACAATGCCCTCGACATAATGATCGGAGGCTAAAAGACCATCTTCCTCTATACCGAGGTTGCGGGCCACACTGCTTCTGACGGACATAGGGTTAAGTTGGATGCCTTCAATTTCTGACGAACCGAGGATTTCATCGGTCATAGCAGAAAGGAGGGAGTGTTTTTTATCGTCAAAACCGAGCATTGACATACGGCCAACAAGGAGACCGTGACGTTGGGACAGGCGCGCGAGAGGTTCAACTAGAACCTCTGCATCCCAGTAGAAATTGGGCCAATCGGAGCGTTGCCAGATAAAATTCATGGTACAAAGATAGGCAAATGCGGTGAATAAGACAAATAATCACCGCATTTTTGCGGAGATTATTGGCTCGGAACGGGCTCGAGACGATTTCTAAGCCTCGCGCGGGACATACCTTGCGATATGGGGGTTCGCGAGAGTTTGTCTTGCGCGGGAAGAGCCTCGCAATTTTTAGTTTTACGACCTGAAGTTTGCGCGAGGCTGAACTCGCTGCTACGAAGATAGAGAGAGTTGAGATGATAGGAAGGTCACGGAAAGGAGGGTAAAGATAATCGTGATTGATAGGAGAAAAAAGGGACATAAATTTTGATAAATGGTTGATTTTTTGTAACTTTGTAGAAGAAAACAGAAGAGATATGAAAGCGAAAGTATATTTAATAGGAGAAAGTTGGCTGATATCCATGATAGAGGATAAGGACATTCAGGGATTTCGCGATTACGTTGAGAATGAGGAGTTTCCACTGTTTGAGGAACCGATAGAATTTGACACAGAGAAGGAGGCTCAGAGGTTTTGTGCGAGCCTTTACGTCGAAGGGTCTGAGGGATTCCCGACGGAGGTGTTGCCTCTCCGCAGTTATGAGAAGTACGACCAGCCTTATATTGAAGCTATCGAGAGTATATAATGACAGACAGGATGACCCCCGAGCAGCGACATCGGTGTATGGCTGCCATCAGGGGTAAAGACACCAAACCGGAGATGACGGTACGCCGTTCTTGATGTTTTCAAGTATCTGGGCTTCAGGCGTATTGAAATTTAATGATAATTTTTTTAACTTTTACCCCTGCATTCCTCGGTACTATCCAGTAATTATTTTTATGCTCCCCTTAATTTATATGTTTCACTTTTAGGGAATAATAAACTTCTTGCTGAACTCTTGATTTTAAAACTATAAGTGTCTCCTCCAGAACGTCGGCATAAAAGAAAATCTACCGTTATTTGCCCTTGATCAAGAAGCACATCAAATTGAGAAGGTATAGGGTTCTTTGTATGGAGTATTTTTGTACATCTAAAATATTCTTTACCGCCTTCTATCTTCGTCTCGGCATCAATCCAGAATGTTTCCCTATGCTTGATAAGAAGTCGTTCATGTAATTTCAAAAGTTTCCAAGCTGCTACATCTTTTATTTTAGGATAACTTCCATCCTCAGGGTTCATAGCAAACTCATCTGCTTCCAGAAGCCCTTTTTGTGGTGCGACTAAAAGTCCGAGTCCTTGTGGATTCGGTCTGCCGGCAGAGAGGGTCACATGCAAGGTTTTATTAGAATAACCAGCTGGAATATACCCATACTCATCAACTATTTCTTTGCCACTTTTCAAACGACTGATAGCCCATTCTGGAGATTGGGTAAACAAAGTGTTCCTAACCCTTGAAGCCTCCCTATGACTTTTCAATTCAATGCCCTTATAGTCAGGAGTTGTATCAGCATTCATTGGTATACCCAACATTGTTTCAATTGTCCTTCCAACCCCTGTGTCTGCGAATCTTTCTGCAACTGTCCATTCAGACATTCTGTCTTTGATAAGGTCTAGCAATTCCTCACTTATACTGTTTTTGACAGTAGAAATTTGTTTTATGAGGTCTTGAAGAGGAGTAACGATGGGTGAATTGTATACTTTGGGAATATTGATGGTGGATAGATTGATTGTGTAAAGAACCCCGTTTAATGCAATAATGGCAAAGATGTCATCAACATGAAGGAACTCTACTCCCCGAACCTTATTGACCCACATTCGTGGGTCTCCCTTTTTGGTTATAGGTCTATATAATGAAGTTTTAGTCTGATGTTCACTTGTTTCCGTGAGAATATATGTCTCAATGAAACGTTTGCCTAATTCCCCCTGCGGTTGGGTTTCGTAATCATGAATACCACACTCTTTGAAATATGCCCTTACTGGAGCGGTTGCATCCAATATACTTTTCTTCAAACCTGTTTCAGTAACTTGAATGGTGGCAAATTGAATTTGTTTGTCAACTAAGAATCGTACATTCTTCTTTTCAAACTCATTATATTGACGCATGTGTATCATTATCCATTCATTTTATGTGTTTGAGAATCGTATTTGCAATGGCTCTTGCCATTAGAGGAGGCACAGCGTTGCCTACAAGAGTAAATTGAGGTATCTCGGATTTCCTTTTAGTCCCTCCAGTCTGTCTTTTACCCTGAAAAACGAAAGAATCATCAAAGGACTGAAGTCTTGCCATCTCACGAACTGTCATTGCCCTATGAGCTGAATAATGGATAAAGTCATCAGGCATAGTCACTACCGTAGGACTTTGACCCTTCGGATTCAAAACTGTGTAATTCCTTTTGTTGGAATCAAGGCCCAGTCTGGAAAGTTCTGATTTACAAGTTGAATCGTATACTCCATGCTGAGCGATAACCTGTAATCTCTTTTTCACATCCTCATTTTGGGAACTCGTCTGATGATTATACAGCACTGTTGGCTCGCAACAAAAGAGGTTATTCTCCAAGTCGTCTATTGACTTCACATAGAATGGTTCTTCTTCAAAATCGAACCTATGGGAGAGTCTTCCTATTTTAGACCATTCTGCAAAAGTATGGGTTTCTCCTTCATCTGTTATATGACCTCCTACCTCCCGACGGCGGATTAAAGGTTCGTATTCATCGATAATGTTTCTATCCCCATAATGGGTTTCTACACTTCCATTAGCTATGAAATCCAAATCATGAAGTGCTTCATATACCGTCACTTTCTCTTCTTTAGAAATGGTGGCGGGAATTTCATCAATTAGTTCTTGGTCTTTACGACACCCTATAAAAATAACCCTTTCACGGTTTTGAGGCACACCATAGTCAGAAGAATTAATAACTATTGGCCTTGATACTCTGTATAATATTAAGTCTTCCAGAAGATTCTGAAGTTCGTCAGAGGAGCCATCACTCTTTGCATATTGTTTAACTACCTCAAACGCTTCATCCAATGTAAATGAGTATAACCGAATCATATCCCTAAATTCATTAAGGTCAGCCCAATTCTTGTCAAAGGCATCAAATGTATCCAGAGCAGAAAGGATGGAATTGATTATGGTAGAATCATCAATCAGAGATAAGAAACTGTTGATCCCGTTTACAAAGAAATCATTGTCAACATCTGCGAGTGTTTTCAAATTAATAACTCCTGAAGAGATTTTCTCTCTTTCATCGGTATATCTCAATAGATTAAGCCCATGACGGATAGTCGCAATCTTGGAATCGGTCTTGCTTAGCCTGTATTCAATCTTTCGGGTGATACTCTTGAACTGGCCTTCAAGATAAGAGAAGTATTCACTGCGTGCGTGTTCAGACTTATCATCGTCACTTATCTCCATTTGCACTTTCTTTACAATACAGTTCTTCACAAATGTAGATGCACTTTTTGAAAGCATTTTGTCTAGATAAACTAAAAATTGGGGAACGTTCTTATCATCTATAATGGAACGTATCTCCCTCATTATTGCTTCTTTGAAGTGACCTTTATCTTTTGTCAGCAGTCCCTTGACATTCTCCATAACAAAGTATTTGGGACGAAGTGTCCTGATGACATTTAGATAGTGAAGGAAGAGATTATCTCTCTTATCAAAACGTTTCCTGCGTCCTGAAAGACTGAAACTTTGGCAACTTGGGCCACCCGTTACAACATCTATTTCTTGGCCCCCAAGTTCTTTTAACAACCGTTGCGTGAAATCAGGTGCCATGATATCACCAGTCAGGAACTTGGTGTCAAGTCCAAGCTGATGATTATAACGTACCCGATGAGTAAGTTCACAGTTTTCGTTAATATCACTGGCGAGAATAAACTTATAATACTTGTCAGGAGTATAAGCTTGCAAGAATCCCTCGCTGATACCACCTGCACCTGCGAATAAATCCAAGAATGTAATACCCTTTTTCCCTTTGAGGAATTCTTTTCTTTCGGCCATATTTATTATTACAGAAACTCCCTTATAGTGCCGACTGGAGACCAAACCTTTTTGCTTATAAAAGAGTTTTGATAATTTGCTTATCTTTAGATTTTTATTTATATTTGTAGGTCTTTGTCAGCGGCAAGCGCATATATATTGCAAAGTTACAAAAAATTTGCCTGATTTTGAAATAGTCCCTGGTTAAAATGAAATGACACCCAGATCACCTACCGAATCCGAATCCACCCAAACAGGGCTCCAAATACCGACAGGAATATTCCAAGGAATATCACACTCATAAAACCATATATAACCCTGTCCCAGAAAGGTGTCGTTCCGGCAAATAACCCGTCATCCATTACCAGAAATCCGCAACAGAAGTAGTACCAGATCCAACCGATCACATACAGGATCAATACCAAAATACCAAGCATACCTATACCAACCGCAACCATCATACATGGTCCGAGATCATTTTTTTCCTTCTTCTCCTTGCTTCTGAAACTATCAAGGAAACTGGCAATCCCCACCAGAATCACGAACCCAACAAAACATGCTAATACCGTTTCCATATCATATCAAATTAAAAGGTTTTTAGTTAGCTAAAAGTTAGCCTTAAGTTTACCTTAAGTCTCTTCCATTGCTTTTACGCTGCAAAACTATACCTTCTCACTGCCAACATGCGTCATCCATACGTTAATAAATCTTAAAAACCCCTTTCCATCTCCCCACGGACATAACCCGTCTCAGGCTCCGCTGCCTGCGGCAACGCCTCTGTCTCGTCATAGCCCTGCTGGCGCCCCTCCCGAAGCGCAGTCAAACGTCTCAGCAACCGCTCCAATGTTGCCTCCCTCCTGGCCTTGTGTTTCAAATCACACTCCCAGATGGTGAGCACATTCCATCCCTTTTTCTCTAACGCTGCTTTCGTTGCCTCATCCCGCTCCCGGTTCCGTTTGATTTTTCCCTCCCAGAATTCAACGTTCGTCTGTGGTAACCGGTAATAACGGCATCCCTCGTGCCCATGCCAGAAACATCCGTGAATGAACAGTACGGTCTTGAACTGACGAAACACAAGGTCAGGACTGCCGGGCAGTTTCCGGTTGTGAAGTCCATACCGAAAACCATGGGCATGGAGATAACGGCGTACCGTCATCTCCGGTTTGGTGTCTTTTCCCCTTATGGCAGCCATACACCGATGTCGCTGCTCGGGGGTCATCCTGTCTGTCATTAGATGCTCTCTATAACTTCAATATAAGGCTGGTCGTCCTCCTCATAACTGCGGAGGGGGAACACCTCAGCCAACCTTCTCTTATCAGATATACTTTCGCTTTCATATCTCTTCTGTTTTCTTCTACAAATTTACGAGATTACCAAAACTGGCTCACGAGAGTCCGTAGGCTCGCTTCCCAATTCCTTTGTCTTTGGCACATTCCTTTCCAAAACTTACCGGAATAGCTGGTGCAGCGTGACCGATTTCTGCACTATATCCGAGTATTGGTTATTCTTTATCCCGTTGTTGGTTATGAAGGTCATTACTGGCGTCTTCTTTGTCTTTGTCACATTCATAAATACGTCTACCTTAGTTTCCAACTCCCGCGAATAACTTTTCGTTAGGGCATAATCCCCGCGGGAATATTTCATCTCGCAAATGTTTACCACGTCATCTTTGCGGTCTATCAGAAGATCTATCTGCGCCCGGCCTCCTTTTTCGTCTTCTCCATACCATGAACATACCCGAGAACTCATGCCGCTTATCCCTAAGGCCTCTTTTATCTGTGGTATATGCCACAAACAAAGTTTTTCAAATGCCAGTCCCCTCCATGAATTCAGTGAAGGGTCCAGATAATTGCTCGTCCAAAAGTCAGTATCGAAATATTCGTGGTTTTCCACAAACTTCAAATAAAAGAGTGTGTATAAATCTACTAATTGATAGAGTGTTTTTACAGCCGTCTTTTCCGACTTTTTGGAAGAGGATGTCTTAAAGGGTAGATAACTCCGGATGAAACCGCACTCCTCCAACTCTCTCAATACGGTAGAGAATGACCCGTTGCCACTTATCTTTAATTTCTTGATAAGTTCCTGACGTGTCAGTCCAGAACTTTTTTTGCCGAGTGCCCGAATCACTTCAAGATGGAGTTGAGGGTTCCGGAAAAGGGCTGAATATAGTTTGTCGAACTCATTCTTTAGGATGGCGTTGGAAGAAAAGAAAAGCTTGTCGATGTTTCTTGGTATACTTTCTCCCTTTTCCATTAACGAGAAATAGTAAGGAATACCTCCAAGTATCATGTAAATCTCTGCAATCTTTTCTTCGGTTAATTTGAATCCATATACGTCAAAATATTCTTTTGACTCCCTAAGCGTGAAAGGCTCCACTATGAATTGGTGTGTTAACCGATTATGCAATCCACCGCGATTGCGAATTACTTTATTAATAATCCAGGAGGTAGCGCTTCCGCAGGCAATAACCTTAATGTCTCCTTTTCCCGCACATCTCATATTCCAGAAATTTTCAAATGCACCAAGGAAACCTGACTTGGGAGTATCGGCCCAGGGGAGTTCGTCAAAAAAAAGTATCTTGTTTTGATTTAACGGAAGAGAGTCCAAATACCGACCTAAGAGGTCAAAGGCCTCAAACCAGCTTTGAGGAACTGCTATATTGTCATCTTGCGCCACCTTCCGGAGCTGTAATATAAAGTTGGTGAGCTGCTCTGATTTGGGCACTTCGTGAGCAGCTGTGAAGTAGAAAGCAAATTTATTATCTGCGGCTTCTTTTACAAGAAACGTTTTACCTACTCGGCGACGTCCATATATAGCAATGAATTCCGACTTATTAGAATTGAGAATCTTTTTAAGTTCCGCAAGCTGTTGGTGTCTACCCACGAAAGGCTGTGTCGTATCAGTCATAATTATGAGAATATTAAATGCAGCCTAAGCCTATCATTTACATTAAACTTGGCCCAAAATTAATAAAAAATTATCATTTGAGCCAATTATTACTCCTATACTTTGCCCAAACGACATAAAAAACACCCGTTTGGGCTAACTATACCTCCCAAACTGCGCCCAAACGCCATAAAAAATACTAGTTTGGGCCAAGTATCCCTCCTAAACTCTAATCGAACACCATCCTCCCTCATATGTAGAAGAAGCGAGGCTCCGGCTCGCTTCATGCGTCCTCCTCCCTCCCCGTCCTTGTCAAAGTTTGTTTCCTATACAGTGGATAAGGCCGGGGGTTGCACTGCGTCGGTTACCGGGGACGGAGGGTGACGCGGGTGGGGGATACGTGCAGGCGCACCGTCGACGACTCTACCAGTGGGAGGTTGGCCTCGACATGGCCTACCGGGGCGTTGAACGCTACCGGGAGCTCCGGATAGTCGGAAAGCACCTCCGCAATCATCGCCTCCATGGAGGCGTGGTTAGGGTCTGGCTTATAGCCCGTAAACTGCCCTACAATGAGTCCGTTCAGTTTACCAAGCACACCGGACAACTTCAACTGATACAGCATGCGCTCAACCTTATACACGGGTTCATCGACATCCTCGATGAAGAGGATGGTGCCCGGCTGGATAATGTCGTAGGGTGTGTCGATGAGTGCCTGGAGCACGGCCAGGTTGCCTCCCAGCAACTTACCCTCAGCATCCCCGGTATGGTTGAGCGGATGCGGCTCGAAATTGTAGGCCGGAAAGTCGTTGCGCAGGATGCGGAAGAGGCTTTGGTTCTCATAATGGTTCATGCCGCGGCCGATGTGGCGCGCCATAGGGGAGTGGATGCTGGCGATACCCTTCGAGGACAGCAGGGCGTGGAGGGCAGAGATGTCGGAGAAGCCGATTACCCACTTGGGGTCGGCAGCCAGGTCAAGCGTAGCGAGCGAGTCGAGCAGATGCACCATCCCATAGCCTCCGCGTGCACAAAGTACGGCCCGGATGGAGGGGTCGGTGAGCGCTGACCTGAGGTCTGCCAGACGCTGCTGCTTCGTGCCGCTAAACTGGCCCGTGTGCATATCGACGGTAGGGTATACCACCGGTTCGTAGCCCTGCTCGCGGATCACCTGCACTGCCTCGTCGACATAATGGCGTTCCACATGGCCCGATGGGGCCACGATGGCTATACGGTCGCCGGCCTTCAGCGGAGCAGGAAATATCACATCGGAATGGGCAAGAAGGGGAGTGAGCATGGCCAGAAGAAAAATAATCAGCTGTTTTCGCATTCCAAGGACAAAGAAAAAGGGCGTGTCAAAAACGCTTCGACACGCCCCTTATGTTTAACCCTAAATTCTTACGTTTTGAGATTAGTTTACGCGTTTGATGAGAGGATAGCCGTACCGGGCACGGTTGCCAAGTTCCTCCTCGATGCGGAGAAGCTGGTTGTATTTGGCCATACGGTCGGAACGGCTTGCGGAACCCGTCTTGATCTGACCGGCGTTGGTGGCAACGGCGATGTCGGCGATGGTGGCGTCTTCAGTCTCACCCGAGCGGTGGGAGATGACGGCAGTGTAGCGGTTGCGCTGGGCCATCTCTACGGCGCGGAGAGTCTCAGTGAGAGAGCCGATCTGGTTCACCTTTACCAGGATGGAGTTGGCGCAACCCTCGGCGATGCCGCGTTCGAGATATTTCACGTTGGTTACGAAGAGGTCGTCGCCCACGAGCTGGCAACGGTCGCCGATAAGCTCGGTGAGCTTGCGCCAGCCTTCCCAGTCGTTTTCAGCCATACCGTCTTCGATGGAGTCGATGGGATATTTCGTGATGAGTTCCTCGAGATATTTGGCCTGCTCCCCGCTGGTGAGCTTCTTGCCGTTGGGCTCCTTCTTCTGGCCGTCCTTGAGCTGGGAGTAGTCGTATACGCCGTCTACATAGAACTCGGAGGAGGCGCAGTCGAGACCGATGGTAACATCCTTACCCGGTTCGTAGCCGGCAGCCTTGATAGCCTCGATGATAACGTTGAGGGCATCCTCGGTGCCTTCGAGCTTGGGTGCGAAACCGCCTTCGTCGCCCACTGCCGTGGAGAGGCCGCGGGCCTTGAGCACCTTCTTCAGGTTGTGGAACACCTCAGTGCCCATACGGATGCCTTCCTTGAAGCAGCAAGCGCCAACCGGACGGATCATGAATTCCTGGAAGCAGATGGGGGCGTCGGAGTGGGCACCGCCGTTGATGATGTTCATCATCGGGACGGGGAGCACGTAGGTGTTGGCACCACCAATATAGCGATAGAGTGGGAGGTCAAGATAAGCGGCTGCGGCCTTGGCCACTGCGAGCGAAACGCCGAGCACGGCATTGGCACCGAGTTTCGACTTCGTGGGGGTGCCGTCGAGAGCGATCATAGCCTCGTCGATACCGATCTGGTCGAGTGCGTTCCACCCTTTCAGAAGTTCGGCGATCGGGCCATTCACGTTGGCTACTGCCTTCTGTACGCCCTTGCCGAGATAGCGGTTCTTGTCGCCGTCGCGGAGCTCCAGAGCCTCGTTCTCGCCTGTGGAGGCACCCGAGGGAACGGCTGCGCGGCCCATTACACCGCTTTCGAGAATTACGTCTACTTCTACCGTGGGATTGCCGCGTGAGTCAAGGATTTCGCGACCGATAATCTTTTCAATTTTCATTTGTTGATATTATTGAGTTTGAGTGCGTTTAATTTTGTGCAAAATTAATAATTAATTCAGTTTTAAGCAACAGGCAACGTTGGATTTATGAGGAAAACTTTTTCCGTGGCGCGTGTTACGGCAGTATAAAACCATCGGTAGAAATCTTCCGTGAGCGCCGAGGTGTCGATGCCCGAGAGGTCGATATACACATGCTTCCACTGGCCACCCTGCGCCTTATGGCACGTGACACAATAGCCATATTTTGCCTGCAACGAGTTATACCAGGGGTCGGAGGCCGCCTGACGGATTTTCTCCGACAGGGCTTCGCCCGGCATCTCGGCGAGCACACGGTTGTAGAGCCTGCGCATCTCCTCCTCAGGGATGGAGGGCCCCTCGCTCACCAGCGAGCGCAGATGAATCTTCGCCGCCAGCCGAGAGCCGTCGGAGGGTACTGAGAGCTCCACGTCGGTGAAATAGCGGCCATACTTCTTCTCCGTCTTCCCCACCCAGTCTACCACCACCGTCTCGCCGTTGGCAAGAAACTGCGGCAGCTTGTTCTCCTTGCTCCAGAAATAGTCGTTTTTCGCTATCACCAGACGGTCGCCACGCTCGAGGGGTTCCTCGGCCATCATTATCTGGCCGCGGATAGCGTTGTTGAAATTAGCCGCGCGTTTGTTGGAACGCGTAACGATCAGCGTCTCCTCGATACCCACCTCGTTCCACGAGTCGGAGAGGAAATCTATGAGTTCCGCGCTCGACACAACCTTAATGTCGTCGAAACCCTCCGTACTGATCGCGGGAAGCTCCGCCGGCATTCCGGCGGCAAACTTCTCGCCCGTCTGGCGGATCTGGCTCGCCAGCCGTATGATGCCGCTCTCACGGCGCTGACGCACCGGCTCGGAGAGCGTGAATGTATAAGGGTTCAGACCGATGGAGCGGAGCCTTTCCTCATTCATCGCCGGCGAGTCGGGTTGTCCTACCGGGGGCAACTGGGCCGTGTCGCCCACCAGAATAAGGTTGCACCCCTCGCCACCGTATACATGGCGCACCAGAGCCTTCAGCAGCGACTCCCCGGAACGCGGATTGTCAGTGATGAGCGATGCCTCGTCAGCAATGAAAACGGTGTTCTTGTCGACGTTGGGCGCCAGAAAAAACCGCGGGTCGAGGGCATTGGAGTCCTGACGGAAGATGCGTTTATGGATAGTGGAGGCGGGTCCGCCGGAGAACTGTGCGGCCACCTTTGCCGCACGCCCCGTGGGAGCCAGCACCACCACATTGCGTCCGCTCTCGCGCAGGGCCTTCACATAGGCCCCAATCACGGACGTCTTGCCAGTGCCCGCATATCCGTTGAGTACAAAGACGTCGTTGGGAGCGCGGTTTTCAGTAAAAGCCGCGAGGGCATTTACCAGGAGTATCTGCCCTCGTATCGGTTGGTAGTCAAGATGCTTGAATATCCGCTCTATCACCCTAATTCAAGTATCAGATATCAAATTAGGAATCTTAGAGACCGTTGTGGCTGATGAGCCATTCAGCAATCTGGACGGCGTTGAGCGCCGCGCCCTTGCGAATCTGGTCGGCCACAGTCCAGAACGTGATGCCGCAGGGATCTGAGATATCCTTGCGCAGACGGCCCACGTAGACGGGGTCCGTGCCCTGCAGATGCAGGGGCATCGGATATTCCCTATCGGCGGGACTGTCCATCATCACAATACCTTCCGCCTCCTCCATAGCCTTGCGGACATCCTCAATGGCAAGCGGCTTCTCCGTCTCCACCCAGATAGCCTCGCTATGGGCGCGGAGCACGGGCACGCGCACACACGTGGCCGACACCTTGATGTCGTCGCTATGCAGAATCTTGCGTGTCTCGTTAAACATCTTCATCTCCTCCTTCGTATAGTCGTTGTCGACAAAGACATCCACCTGCGGAATAAGGTTGAAGGCAAGCTGGAAGGGGAACTTCTCGATTGTGGGTTCCTCGCCGCGGCTCAGTTGGCCGGTCTGCTCCACGAGCTCGGCCATAGCCGTAGCCCCGGCGCCGCTGGCGCTCTGGTAGGTGGCAACATGGACCCTGCGGATGGGAGACAGACGGTTGACGGGAGCCAGCGCAACAACCATCTGGATGGTGGTGCAGTTGGGATTGCCTATGATGTTGCGCGGCCGGTCGAGTGCATCGGCCCCGTTCACCTCGGGTACCACCAGGGGCACATCGGGGTCCATGCGGAAGGCACTGCTGTTGTCGATCATCACAGTCCCGTGGCGTGTGATTACATCGGCATAGCGCTTCGATGTGCCCGCACCCGCTGAGGTGAAAGCCACATCGACACCGTTGAAATCGGAGTCGTCAGAGAGAAGCTCCACGACAATCTCGCGGTCGCGAAACTTCATAGTCTTGCCGGCTGACCTCTCCGAACCGAAAAGGCGAAGCTCGTCGATAGGAAAATCACGCTGGTCAAGGACACGGAGAAACTCCTGCCCCACGGCGCCGCTGGCGCCTACTATAGCCACATTCATTGCCTGCCGGATGTTGAGACCTCACGATTGATTTTCCTCACCAGACCCTGGAGCACATTGCCCGGGCCAAGCTCCACAAACTCCGTGGCGCCGTCGGCTATCATAGCCTCCACGTCCTGTGTCCAGCGCACGGGAGCCGTAAGCTGCTTCACAAGGTTTTCCTTGATCTCCTTCGGGTCGGTGTGGGGTTTGCCGTCGACATTCTGATATACGGGGCATACAGGAGTCTTGAACTCGGCCGACTCGATAGCCTCGGCAAGTTCCTCCTGGGCCGGCTGCATCAGCGGGCTATGGAACGCCCCGCCAACCTTCAGTTTCAGGGCTCTCTTGGCCCCTGCGGCAAGCAGTTTCTCGCAGGCAAGGTCGATACCCTCGATCGTGCCCGAGATAACCAGCTGTCCCTGGCAGTTATAGTTGGCCGGAGCCACCACATCGTCGACGGAGGCGCAGATCTCCTCCACCTTCTCATCGGGCAGACCGAGCACGGCAGCCATCGTGGAAGGCTTCAGCTCGCAGGCTTTCTGCATCGCCATGGCACGCTTGGCCACCAGACGCAGACCGTCTTCAAACGATAGGGCGCCCGCAGCCACAAGGGCGGAAAACTCGCCCAGACTGTGACCGGCCACCATATCCGGATTGAACTCCGGACCCATCACGGCAGCCAGGATGACACTATGGAGGAAGATGGCAGGCTGTGTCACCTTCGTCTGGCGAAGGTCTTCTTCCGTGCCGTCAAACATAAGATCGGTGATTCTGAATCCCAGAATCTCGTTGGCTTTCTCAAACATCTCCTTCGCCTTGGCGTCGGATTCATAAAGGTCTTTGCCCATTCCTACAAACTGGGCTCCCTGACCGGGGAATACAAATGCTTTCTTTCCCATTTATATCAATTTACCTTAAGAGTTCAATTATTTCGAAGACTTGACGCGGCAGCTGTCCCAGATAAGATAACCCATCAGAAGGAGATAAGCCACGCAACCGAAAATCTGGGTGAGCCATACCGGACCGGGAGTGGAATACTCAAAACCGGCAAAACGCGTGATGGCAGCAAAGACACCGAAGAGGGCACCGCCCGAGATAAGACCGGAAGCCAGAAGCGTACCCTTGTCGCGGCGCTTGTCGTTGACTTTCGCGTCTTTCGACGAATTGCTGACGAAGTAGGCGATAGCGCCACCCACGAGCATCGGAGTGTTGAGCGAGAGAGGGATAAACATACCCAGACAGAACGCCAGTGCGGGAACGCCCAGCCAGTTGAGCAGGAGCGCCAGCACGGCACCAACCATATAAAGAATCCAGGGAGTGTCGCCACCCATCATAAGGGGCTCGATCACCTTGGCCATTGCGTTGGCCTGCGGAGCCACGAGGGCATCCGGTCCCGTAAAGCCGTATACCTTATTGAGCACCATGATCACGCCGCCGACTGTAGCCGCCGACACCAGGGTGCCCAGGAACTTCCACGACTCCTGCTTCTTGGGAGTGGAGCCTACCCAGTAGCCGATCTTAAGGTCGGTGACAAAACCGCCGGCCATTGAGAGAGCCGTACAGACAACGCCACCGATCACCATCGAGGCCACGATACCGTCGGTGCCGTTAAGGCCGATGGCCACAAAGATGGCCGAAGCGATAATCAGAGTCATCAGCGTCATGCCGCTCACCGGGTTGGAGCCCACGATAGCGATGGCGTTGGCAGCCACGGTGGTGAAAAGGAACGCGATGATTGTCACCACGGCCCAGGCCACGGCAGCCTGCCAGAAAGTATGGATCACGCCAAACCAGAAGAAGAGCATCACGGCAATCAGGGCGATGGCCACGAAGAAAACAATCTTCTTCATGGAGATATCGAGCTGCCAGCGCACGGCCGTAGCCTTCTGCGCGCTGCCCTTCAGCTCGCGGCCTGCCAGACCCACAGCCTGCTGGATGATGGGCCACGACTTCACGATGCCGATCACACCCGCCATCGCGATGCCGCCGATACCGATTAGGCGCGCATAATTGCTGAATATAGCGTCGGGCTCCATGGAGGCAAACTCAGGAGCACCGTAGTTGCCCAAAAGAGGAATCACTATCCACCACACGAAGATAGAACCCGCGAAGATCACGAACGCATACTTGAGGCCCACGATGTAGCCCAGACCGAGCAGGGCGGCACCCGTGTTGCAGCTGAGCACCAGCTTCGTCTTCTCAGCCACGGCCTGGCCCCAGGCACAGGCTGTCGACGTGATGGTCTCGGCCCACCAGCCGAACGTGGCCACGATATAGTCATAGACACCACCGATGAGCGAGGCGATGATAAGCGTCTTGGCCTGGCTTCCCTCCTTGGCCGCTCCGGCACTCTGCTGCGCCGAAACCAGCACCTGAGTGGTGGCCGTTGCCTCCGGGAAGGGATACTTTCCGTGCATATCCTTAACGAAATACTTACGGAAGGGGATAAAGAAGAGAATACCCAGGATACCGCCCAGAAGCGAGCTCAGGAAAATCTGGTAGAAGTCTACCATGATGTCGGGATAGGTTGCCTGGAGAATAAAGAGAGCCGGGAGAGTGAAGATGGCACCGGCAACGATAACGCCCGAGCAGGCACCGATGCTCTGGATAATCACATTCTGGCCCAGGGAATTCTTCTTGCCGAGAGCATTGCTCAGACCCACGGCTATAATAGCGATGGGGATAGCTGCCTCGAACACCTGGCCTACCTTCAGTCCCAGGTAAGCCGCGGCGGCCGAGAATATGATGGCCATGATAAGACCGGTGATGACCGAATAGGGCGTCACCTCCTTCTGGTCGTGAGCCGGATGCATAAGAGGAGCATACTCCTCATCGGCCGCCAGTTCGCGAAACGCATTCTCAGGCAGCCCCGTGGGGGTGAGACCCTCCTCCTGATACCCCAGATTAACCTCCTGGAAGTCGAGGATCTCCTGATCGTTCTGATTGGTTGAGTTCATTAAACAGTCAATATAGTTACAAAGTTACAGTGTATCGTGCAAGGGCACAATACACTGCAAAATTAGTAAAAAAACGCGGATTAAGCAATTTTATAACCTCCAACCTCCCGCCATCCTCCTGCCCGGTATCGGAAACCGGGCGCAGCGGGGGAATCAGAAATCCATTTCGCCGCCGTAGCCGCTGGAGTCGGAGGGTTCGGCCTCCTGCTGGCGGTTGCCGCCCTGGCGGCGCATATTGCCGAAGGAGTATTTAACCGTAAACTGGATGCGCCTTCCTCCGCGCCAGCGCTCAGTATACTGGGTATAGCCGTCGCCATTCACGATATTCTTGAACTTACGAGAGTCGAAAAGGTCGCGGCCCGAGATGGAGAAGCTCCAGTTGCCGGCAGTCTTGCGGATACCCGCATCCACACTCCAGCCCGGCTGACGCGAGCCCTGGGCCGTAAGCTGCTTCGAGGCATAGCGCCCAGTGGCCTGAATGGAGAGCGACCACGGAAGCTTGATCGAGAACATCATCCGGGCATCCCAGGCAAACGCATTCTGCTTCTTGCCCGAGAGCTGGAATGTCTTCGAGGGGTTGAGCGGGCTCACGAAATCCGTGGTCCACGCCGAGAGATGGTTGTTGTAGAGATTCACGGTGGTGGTAAGGTCGATCTTGCCGCGCCAGAAGGAGTCTTTAACCACAATCTCCACACCCGAGTTGGACTCCTTACCGACGTTGTACCACGTGGAATACATCACATCCTGGTCAAGGTAGCTGATGCGCTCCATCTTATTGCTGCCCGTGCGCAGATAGGCCGAAAGACTTATCATATGCATGGTCCAGCTCTTGATGTAGTTAAGCTCGAAAGAGTTGGTGTATTCCGGTTCGAGTTCCGGATTACCGAACTGGATATTGGTGGGGTCGGAGATATTGATAAACGAATTGAGCTGACCGCCCCACGGCCTGCGCAGACGGCGCGTATAGTTGATCTGCACCTCATTGTCGTAGGGCATGGAATAGCTCAGGAAGGCCGAGGGGAAGAGCGAGAAAAAGTTGTGGTTGGTCCAGGGAACTGCGTCCTTCCCCTGGGGCTCGGGGGCTCCTGCCTCCCACTTCAGCGACTTGAAATACGTTTGCCAAGCCTCACCGCGCACACCGGCCGAGAAACTGAAATTCTTTACCTTGCCTCCGAGAGTGACATAGAGCGCCGAGACATTGTTGCGGTACAGGAAATTATTGTAAAGCGCCTTGGCCGGCAGCATATCGTCGAACGACGTGTCGCTCTCGAACGAATTCACGGGCGTGCGCTCATAGCTGTAGGTGCCGTTAAAACCGGTCTCCAGCTTGAGCCAGGGCACCAGCTGCTGCACATAGTCCACCTTCACCTCCTCGCTGTGCACATTGATGCTCTGGCGCTGGAGGTTGTAGGAATCCTCGTCGGGCGAGCCGTCGAAGACATGCTGCTCGTGAAACCACCGGCTGTTGGGACCGCCCCAATAATTGTAGGAACCCGTAAGCTCCAGAGTATGGTTCTCGCCCCAGGTGTGCTTATAGCTCAGCTCACCGTGTGCTCCTCGGTTGTCGCCCTTATTGCGCGTGTACATGTTGTCCTGCAACCAGAGCTGCGACGGCTGGTTGGAGGTGTAGAGCGTGGAGGAATTGTCCCATCGATGGCCGAACATACCGAACCCGTTGAGCGAGAACTCATCGTTGGCCGTAAGCCTGTAGGTGGCACCGGCACGCAGGAAGATGTTGTTGCCGTGTCGGCGGTTGTCGCCGTCGGAATTCAGGAAATAGGGTGAGAAAAGGCCCGTGGAGGGGTCGGTAATGCCGTCGTCGAACGTGCGGCGCATACGGCTTCCCCCATGGTTGTGGCGCATACGGAAACCGAGCGAGCCAAAGACGTCCCACTTAGGCGAGTTGTAGTTGATATTCAGGTTGGCGTTGCCGCCTCCGCGCGTGTTGGCACCAATCTCCGCACTTCCGTAGTAGCCCCCGCGACGGTCTTTCTTCAAGACGATATTGATGATACCGGCAGTGCCCTCCGGGCTGTATTTCGCAGAAGGGTTGGTGATCACCTCGATCTTCTCGATGGTCTCACCCGGGATCTGCTCCAGGATCTGAGCCTGGTTGTCGGCATTCAGTCCCGAGTCCTTCCCGTTGATCCATACCGTGACGGAAGAATTGCCACGCAGGGATACCTCCCCGTCCTGGTCAACCTCCACCGAGGGGATAGCCTCGAGCACCTCGCTGGCCGACAGACCGGCCGAAGCGATATCGGAATCGACAGAAAACACCTTCTTGTCGAGCTCAAAGCGCATCTGGGAGCGCACACCTTCCACCACGACTTCCTGGAGGAGCTTCGCGTCGTCGGCCAGACGGATGGTCTTCATCGTCACATCCGAACCCTTCACAGAGACGGGCCTCTCCTGGTCGACCGACCCGATATTGCTGATCTTCACGATATAGTCGCCATCGGCAACATTCGGAATAATGAAATTACCCATCTCGTCGGTCGAGGTGCCGATAGCCAGCGGCTTACCCGACTTGGCATCGATAAGCTGCACGTTTACAAAATCCATAGGTTCGCCTGTCTCCTTATTCACGACAGAGCCGGACACCGAACCCTTGGCGCCCGCATATAGAAACATTGCCAGGCAGGCTGACAAAGCAAAGAAACGGAATGGCATTATTGAGATTAGAGAATAGAGATTAGATTATAGAGAATTGATAATAGAGAAAAGATTACAGATACAGTATAAAGCCAGATTTATTGGGATAGTTCGCCACGGAGAGAGCGAGACATCGCCTCGCGCACCTCGGAGGGCTCAAGCCCGCGGCCGAAAAGATACATCAGTTTGGTGATGGCCGCCTCGGAGGTGATATCGTGACCGGCAACGACGCCAATGTCAGAAATCACCTTGCCCGTCTTATACCGACCCGGCATGACACTGCCCGACATGCACTGTGTGACATTCACCACAACGATATCGCGCTCGATAGCCTGACGCAGAAGCGACTGGAACCACTCGCCCGTAGGACCGTTGCCGGCACCGAATGTCTTGAGCACCACACCCTTCAGATTGGGTGTGGACAGAAGATGACGTACGGTCGACTCCGAGATGCCCGGGAAAAGGTCGAGATAGAGCACATTACAGTCCATGTTGGTATGCACCTTCAGCTCACCCGGATTCTCCGGACGCCAGAGACTGTCTGGATGGAACGTGATGCCCAGACCGATGGAGGCAAGGTTGCGGTAATTATTGGTGGTGAAAGCGTTAAAATTATCGCTCGAGAACTTCGTGGAGCGGTTGCCGCGCAGAAGGTCGTTGGCAAAAAGTATAGCCACCTCGCGCACCATAGGTCCACCGTCCTCATCGCGCGACGCAGCGATCTGGAGAGCCGTGATGAGATTTTCCTCACCATCGGTGCGCACCTCCCCAATGGGAAGCTGGCTACCTGTGATGATCACCGGCTTATTCAGATTCTCGAGCATATAGCTCAGCGCCGAGGCCGTAAAGGCCATGGTGTCGGTGCCATGGAGCACCACAAAACCGTCGTAGTCATTATAATTCCTCTCGATCACCCTAGCAAGCTCGCCCCAGTGTTGCGGATGAATGTCGGAAGAGTCGAGAGGTTTCGGAAACTCATAATGGTCGATATCGAAATCGAGCATCCGGATCTTGGGCACATTCTGGAGAAGGTGGCTGAAATCGAACGGCTCAAGCGCACGGGTCTCGGGGTTTTCTATCATACCGATAGTTCCCCCCGTGTAAATCATAAGAATCTTAGAACGAGTCATCGCGGTCAGTGTTCAACCAAGCTTTTCAAGGGTTAATTTGACTGCAAAATTAATTAATTCAGAATAAAATACCAAATTTTCCAAAATTAGGTCGCCTCATAAAATATATTCCCGCAGAGCGGAAAAAGAGGGGAGCAAAGCGGAGGGTTCATAGGCCGGATCCGGAGCCGCGACGGGGGGATGAACATTATCCGGGTGTTCAGGGACACGGAGAGTGGTCCACCCCAAAAGATTAGGATGATAGAAATCTTTCGCCAAATTATCTCCCACATAGAAAAAACCCGAAGCCTCGGGAAACCGGCGAACAACAGCCGCAAACATATCCGGGGAATGCTTGTCGGCCCCCGTCTCCTCCGAGATAAAAATGCACTCCGGAGACACGAAGCGAAACAGTCCCAGCGCCTCTATCTTGCGCCGCTGGGTAACGGAGCGCCCGTCGGTGACAATAGCCATACGCACCCCGGCAGCCGCCAGAGACTCCAGCACCTCGGCGACCCCCTCGGCCAGGGGGAGACCCTCGGGCTGATGGCTCCTATAGGCACCGATATGCTCCTGCAGGTTCCACCCCTTGCCGGCAGCCTCAGCAAGTGGACGGAAAAACTCCTCGAACGGCACAAACGGATTCTTACGACCGGTGAGTTCCCTATCCATGCGACCGGCAAGAAGGGAAAGTGCCTCTCCGGAAGGGTAGGGGTCAAGGTCGGCTACCCTGTAGCGCACCGGGTCGCAGAGAAAGCGGAACCCACTACGGCAGAAATCGCGCTCACGAAACAGGGTATCATCCAGGTCGAAAGCCACGACCGGACCATGGTAGTTGATGTCGGGCTGCATCATTCCCTCAGGCGGATAATACGGTAGCCCTGGAAATACTTGGAGACCAGCGCCATGTAGCGCGCAAGTGAATCAGACTCCTTCACCACCGTGTGTGACTGCGGAGAGAGATGAATCAGATAGGGAATGCCATCCTCGACGGAGAGGATGCCAATATCATAGAAATCGATTCCGTCCCGGTTGGGCACCAGGATAATCATATCTCCGCTGCGGAGGTCTTCCGTAAGGTCTTTACGCTTCACCGTCTCCTTTTTCAGGGTAGGAACACGGTGGGTGCGGAAGCCCATCTCCGTCATTCGCACACGTTCAAACACCGCTGAGTCAGCCAGAGCGGCAAACTTGCCCCGATAGCGTGTCATCTCGTCGAGCGACTTGGTGCGAGCGATGACCGGAGAATAGTTTTCCGTCAGTTCGGCGACATTCCCCCGCGAGATATTATCGCCAATCCAGTCGGAAGAATGATACATTATGGAGGGGAAACCCTGATAGTCGCCCTTACGGACGGAGATATTCTCGAACTCCCGGGCAAACGTATGCCAGTCAGGACTCCCGGGAGCCTCCGAGGCCTTAGCCAGCGCAAAGACCGTATTGGCAAACATCAGAGGAGAGAAAGAGTCGACATTGATACGGAGGTCGGCCACAGAGTCAACGGAATAATAGTCGTCTTCACCGGAACCCAGCAGCTGGAGAGCGGCAGCGGCCGCACGTTCACCGAGCGACAGATTGCCCGAGCGAAGCTGGGCGATGATGGCATTCACCCTGACCGTATCGCCGGGGCAGTGGAGAGGAAGAGAGCGTGCCGAAAGAGCCACGTAGCCCATAGCCAGGACCAACAAAAGAGCAAACCTTCTCATAGCCGAAACGATTAATATCCCATATCCTGACCCTTACGCAGAGGATCGATACCCTCGCTCATCCAGCGCGGCATAGGCGCATCCATCAGATAATGGTCGAAAAACTGCTGAAGCCTCACCGTGATGTCGCGGCGGTTCTTCTTATCCTTGATATTATGGGCCTCCCCGTTATACTGTAGCATCCAGACGGGCTGGCGGAGGCGACGCAGCGCCATAAAAAGCTCGATGCCCTGATACCAGGGCACTGCACCGTCGGCATCATTGTGCATGATGAGCAGAGGGGTATGGACCCTGTCGGCATGAAACACGGGCGAATTGGCCACATAGAGTTCTGGGGCATCCCAGAGGTTGCGCCCTATGCGGCTCTGCCCCTGCTCATACTGCGCCTGACGCGAGGAACCCGACTCCCAGCGGATGCCGCCGAAAGCCGACGTCATATTAGCCACCGGTGCACCGCTTCCGGCGCATGCAAACATATCAGTGCGTGTGATCAGATACGCCACCTGATATCCGCCCCAGCTCTGGCCGTCGATTCCAAGACGCGAGCGGTCGATATTCGGATACATATCGCAGACCGCCTCCACTCCCGAGCATACATAATTATAGGCACTCTCACCGGGCACACCGGCAGTGTAGTGGATATCCGGCACAAACACCACATATCCACGCGAGACATAGAAGGGGTAATTAACCCAGCTCCAGGAGGGCTCCATCGGATAATGGGTGTAGAGATTATTGGAACCGATCTCGTAGAACACCGTGAGCATAGGGTAGCTCTTATCGGGCGAGAAATCTTCCGGCAGATAGAGAATACCCTCGGCTGGCTTTCCATCGTAGGCGTACCATTTGAAAAGTTGGGGAGTGCCCCAGGAATAGTCCTTCATCTGGGGGTTGGCCGCGGTAAGCTGCAGAGCCTTGGAGAAATTAAGGGAAGTGACACCCCATATATCGGGAGCAATATCGAACGAAGCCCTTTGCCACGTGAAAGAGTCGGCCTCCTTAGCCTTCAGTATCTGGGTAAACGACGCTCCCTCTAGCAGACGGACCACAGGTGCGGAAGGACGCGGCTCAAATCTGGCAGTGGCCAGTCCCTGCTCCTTGGAGGCAATGTCGAAAACAGAGAAAAGGAGCAACGAGCCCGGCGAGAGCCAGCGGCGGTCGGGGTCGGTAGAGACAAGACGGTACCTGCGGCCCGACTTGCGACCCTCGCCGGCCGTAAGGCAGAAAGGACTGCGACGGCCCGTGGGGTCGACACCCCAGACATCGAAACGGTCGTAGACAAACACCCACTCATCGCCATCGGCCCAACCCATAATGCCATAGGGCTGCTTCTCGAGCGGACGGTCGTCTTCCTCATCCCACAAAGGGAAAGGAATCTCGCGAGAAAGACATACCGTGTCGCCCGTAGCTATATTATAAGCATAATAGTTGCGCGCCTTATACCATACCACGAACCTGTCGGCAGGGGAGAGAAGTGAGTTCTCCGACTGAGCCTTACCAAGATAGCGCCTCTCGCCGGAGATGACATTCACAAGCGTAAGAGCCTCCGGAGCGATATAGTTCCACTGCTGCTCCACAAGATTGTCGGTCGGGTCCTGGACAAGTGCCCAGTCGCCATCCCAGCGGTTTGGTGCCGACACCACGGCCGACAGACGGTCGGTGGTGAGCACCCAGTTGCCCGTGGCGATATCTATGACCACGGGATACTGATTCTCGCGCATCTGCTTAAGCAGCTTAGCCGACTGTGGAGGCGTATACGGGGCATCCCAACGCCATATGTCAAGGTCGGCACGTTCAAAATCCACAATAGTGGTATCGTCGGGAGCCACATAGGGCGCAACACCTATCACGAGACGCCGGCCATCGTAGGAAAACTCCGGGACGGCATACTGGTTGATGTAGAGACCGTCGTCGGCAGAAGCCTGCATCCGCTCCTCCCACTCGCGCAACAGGCGCTCCCGACCGGGCGCCGACGGACCGGGTTTGCGAAGGTTGCGGCCCTTAGAAGGCAGGAATTCCACATTATACATTTCCGGCTCCCTCATAAGGTCGGCCGTAGAGAGCCTGAAAAGCTGCAGCTTCTTCGTGCCCGACTTCACGGAATCATTGCCGGCAGTATAAGCCAGCTGCGTACCGGTCTCATCGAAGACCGGACGCCCATAGAAGGCCTTATCGCGGTCGACAAGATAGAAAGCCGTATCGGGCAGCGCCATCACCCCCACACCGTTGGTAAACACCGAATCATTATCGGGTTTGCGTACCGTAAGGGCAAGCTTGGCGCCATTCTTCGAGAAGCAGAAATCGTCGACCCACTTCACCACCTTCTGCACCTTACCGTCGAAACGGCGTATCACGAGAGGCTTGCCGGCATCCTTCGCTGCAAGGTCGGAAGCCGAGGTATGGATAGTGTCGACTGAGACATAGGCCATCCAGTTGCCACCCTTCTCACCGGTGGCGAATGACTTCACATTCGGAATCATCTCCACCGAACCTTTGAGGAGGTTGACGACAGCCAACGAATCCTGCGGTGCCTTAAGGTCTTTCTTCCCGTCGATGCGGGCCTGGCGCGCATCGGCAAAAAAAGGTTTCACAAGAGCCACGGCCCACTTGCCGTCGGCCGAAAACACAGGGTTATAACCGCGTGGCACCGTGATCTCCTTGCCCGACTTCAGGTTGCGGAGGTAAAGCGTATCATCGCCGTTAAGAGGCAACGTGGCAAAAGCTGCCCAGACACCATCCCGCGAGACAGCGTAGTTTTTCAGCTTGCACCATGAATCGAACGCATCATGGTCTAACGGCTTCTTCGCCGCAAGCGGCGCCAGCGACAAAAGGATAAGAGAGAGGAAGAGAGATCTGTAGATGGAAGTCTTCATATCAGGATCAGTCGACTAAATGGAGGTCGTGCCCCATGCGTTCCTTCTTGGTGTGCATATAGAACCGGTTATGGTCGTTAGGCTCGATTTCCACGGGCACATTCTCCACGATTTCGAGACCGAAGCCTTCAAGTCCGATTCGCTTCGTGGGATTATTGGTCATCAGCCTCATTTTCTTAATGCCGAGACTGTTCAGGATGCTTGCCCCGATGCCATAGTCGCGTTCATCGGCCTTATGGCCCAGATGAAGATTGGCCTCCACAGTGTCCATACCGTTCTCCTGGAGCTTATAGGCCTTAATCTTCTCCATCAGGCCGATTCCACGACCCTCCTGGCTCAGATAGATCACGGCTCCGCGACCCTCCTTCTCGATCATCTCCATAGCCTTATGGAGCTGCTCGCCACACTCGCAGCGCTGCGAGGCAAAGATGTCGCCCGTAGCGCACGAGGAGTGGACACGCACGAGGACTGGCTCGTCGATGTTGACATCACCCTTGATCAGCGCAATATGTTCCAGCCCGTTATCCTTCTGGCGGAAAGGAATGAGATGGAAATGGCCATACTTGGTAGGGAGGTCGACCTCCTCGCCACGTTCCACAGGCGAGTCATGCTTAAGCCTGTAGGCAATAAGGTCGGCGATGGATATTATCTTCAGGTTCCACTCCCGGGCCTTCTCCATGAGTTGGGGCAGCCGGGCCATAGTGCCGTCATCGTTCATGATCTCGATAAGCGCCGCCGCCGGCGTCAGACCGGCAAGGCGAGCAAGGTCGATAGCCGCCTCCGTGTGGCCGGTGCGCTGCAGGACACCCCGGTCCTGGGCATAGAGTGGATTGATATGCCCCGGGCGCCCGAACGTAGCGGGTGTAGAGTCGGGAGAGGCCAGCGCCCGGATCGTAGCGCAACGGTCGTTGGCCGACACACCGGTGGAGCAGCCCTCCAGTTTGTCGACAGTCACCGTAAAGGGAGTGCCGAGCACGGAGGTGTTGTCGGCTACCTGGCGTGTGAGACCCAGCTCCTCGCAACGCTTCACGGGAAGGGGTGCGCAGAGAACCCCGCGCGCATTCTTAAGCATAAAATTGACCTGCTCGGGAGTGATTTTCTCAGCAGCCACAATCAGGTCGCCCTCGTTTTCGCGGTCTTCATCGTCGACAACGATTACGAACTTACCCTGGCGGAAATCTTCGAGAGCTTCCTCTATAGAGTTAAGAGACATAAGAAACAGATTTATGGGTTACCCTCGGGAGCCGTGACGCGGAAGATAGAGAAATTAACGCTACCATAGGCACGGTGTTCGAGGAAAAAGGGATTATCGGAAAAATCGAAAGCCTTGGAATGCTCCACAACCACTACCGAGCCTTCCCTGACCATATCAGACGAAAGGATAAGGCCCGGAATCTCCCCGAATCGCGGGAGGTCGTAGGGGGGATCCGCAAAAATAAAATCGAACCTATCGCGGCAGGAGGCAATATACTTAAACACATCAGCCCGGACCACATGGAGGTTCTCATCGCCCAGGAGCGCCTTCACCTTGTTGATGAAAGCGAGCTGGGTTGAGGCCTTCTCGACAGCCGTGACACTCGCACAGCCCCGGGAGAGGAGCTCATAGCTCACGGCTCCGGTGCCCGCAAAAAGGTCGAGAGCCGACATTCCCTCAAGGTCTACAAGATTATCGATTACATTAAAGATATTCTCGCGCGCGAAGTCAGTGGTGGGACGCGCTGATATGTTATGGGGCACATCGAAGCGTCGACGCCCGTACTTACCACGGATAATTCTCATAAGAGCAAAGAGATTGAATCGCCCACGGCCACGGCGGCAGCCAGAGGCAGGCCCTCCCTCTCTACAGAGTCAGGACGGCTCCAGAGTGATATGGAGGCCACATAGGGTTCAAGACATTTCGCGACACCCGAAGCCGCGGCACCGTCGGCCACGACGTTAAGATTTAGGGAGCGCAACTCAAGAGCGTTAGCTTCCGCGACAAGAGTAACGAAATATGCGATGTCGGAGTGGGTGGACCAGGGATGTACCACACCGCAGAAGAAGCGGCGGTCTTTAAAAGCAAAAAAGTCGGCCTCCCCCTCACGGACATTGACAAATACGGTGCCCGAGGCCGGCGATGGCTCCACAAGAGGCGACAGGCTCCGGAAAAGAGACTTGAGCACGGAGAGATGGGAAGAGACGCGGCATCCCGGGAGAGTGCGCCGCAGGAAAGAATTCAGCCCCGGAACCAGAGAGAAAAGCACCGACTCCATGGAGCCATATTCCATGGAGATGTCCTCGTCGGCGGCAGGATAGACAGCCGAGAACCAACGCGGGTCGAACTCCTCGTCTTCCATGATAGCCGAGGGGATCCAGAGAGCCTTGGGGGTGCATACGATAATCTCAGTGGCATAATCGTCGAGCATCCGGGGATTGTCGTAGACAGCGGCCTCGATATTCGGCAGGACGTCGGCGACGGGGCAGTTCCAGGAGCGAGAGAGGAGCGTCACCGGAGGCAGGTCAGGCAGCTCCGTATTCTTCAGGAGAGCGCATATGCCATGGGCGGAAACATAGACGATAAGTTTCCACTGACCCGTGTCGGTGAAATTGGCCGAGATGAAATCGGAGGTCGCACCTTTCATAATAGGTGCAAATTTAACAAAAAGATTGTAGAATGGCAAAAAATAGTGAAGAGGAGCCCGAAGGAGGGAAGAGGGGAGAGGGCAGAGGCGACCGGGAGAAGTTACGGTTTGATGATGAAGGGAAGTGCGTCAGGGAAACTCGAAGAGACGGCGGAAGCGGCGTCGACAACGGCCGAACGGGAGGGGAAGATTCCGAAGATGGACGATCCGCTGCCCGACATTGAGGCATAGAGAGCCCCCGAGGAATAGAGGAAAGCCTTGAGTTCCGCAAGCTCAGGATGGAGACGGAAGATGTGGGGCTCAAAATCGTTCTTCAATCCTGCGGCAGCCCAGTCGGCAACCGGAAGAGAGATAATGGAGCTGATGTGGCGGGAAGGTAAAGCCGGAACTATACCGGCGAAAGCCTCGCGCGTAGAGACATAGACATCGGGTTTTACGACAAGAATCCAGCATCCGTCGAGGTTGACCCTGACCGGGGTTAGCACCTCGCCGATACCTGAAGCCAGCGCCGGGGAATTAATGATAAAAAACGGGCAGTCGGCACCGAGCGACTTAGCCATAGCCAGAAGTTCTGACGTAGAGAAGGTAGAGCCGGTAAGGTCATTGAGGACCCGAAGCGTGAAGGATGCATCCGCACTGCCTCCGCCCAGTCCGGCCCCGTCGGGGATATGCTTATCCAGGCGGAGTGAGACCGCAGGGAGCGAGGACCCCCTGGCGGCAAGCGCCGACCGGAAAAGGGAAACCGCCTTCACCACGATATTCTCATCAGGCCGGCACGCAACCTTACGGCCTGAAAAAACGAGTTCATCTTCGCGACCGTTGCCGCGAAGATGAACTTCAAGAATATCGTTGAAAGGTTCCGGATTTTCCGGCGACCCGTTATGTAGACCGATGGGGAAAAAAACGGAGCTCAGTTCGTGATAACCGTCGGGCCTGCGGAGCACGACGTCGAGACCCAGGTTGATTTTCGCATTTACGAAGCGAACCATTACTGCCCGTTGTTCTCCTTGGTGAAGATATGGCGCAGTTTGGAGAAGATGCGCTTCGAGGTGGACTCTGTGGGCACCACATTAGGCTGATTCTTCAGCGACTCAATGGCGGCCTTCTCGGCATCGGTAAGATTTTCGGGAACGTAGACCATCACATTCACCAGGATATCGCCACGCTGGGAAGAATGGAGACGCGGCAGACCCTTTCCACGGAGGCGGAGCACCTTACCGGGCTGGGTGCCCGGAGCGATCTTCAGTCTTGCGCGGCCTTCGATAGTGGGAACCTCGGCCGTACCTCCCAAGGCTGCAGTGGGGAAGTCAAGCATAAGGTTGTAGATCAGATCGAGACCGTCGCGGATAAGTTCGGAGTCGGCCACCTCCTGGATCACGATAAGCAGATCGCCGCTTATGCCGCCACCGCGGGGCGCGTTGCCCTTGCCGCGGAGGGTAAGCACCTGACCATTTTCGACACCCGGCGGGATGTGGAAGGAAACGACTTCCTCCTTCTTCTCCACACCACCGGAGCAGTGGGAGCAAGCCTGATCGACAGTCTTTCCCTCACCATGGCAGGCGGGACATTCCGACTGAACGTGCTGGGGACCGAACATCGTCTGCTGCACACCGGTGACATAGCCCGTGCCTCCACATTGGCGACAGGTAGAGAAGGAATTGCCGTCTTTAGCACCCGTGCCGTGGCAATGCTCACAGGCAACCATGCGCGGAATCTTCAGTTTCTTGTCGACTCCGTTCATGATATCCTTAAGCGTCACCTTGACAGTGATGCGCAGGTCAGTGCCCTTAGCCGTACGCTTGCGCGGCTGTGCACCGGCAGTGTGGCCGTAGCTACCGCGGCCACCGCCGCCGAAAATGTCGCCGAAGATATCGCCGAAATGGGTGAAGATATCCTCCATGTTCATACCGCCGGTGGAGTAATAGCCACCGCCTCCGGCACCGCCACCGAAAGGATTTCCGGCACCCATACCGTGGCCAAAGCGGTCGTACTTCTGGCGTTTTTCGGAATCGCTGAGGACATCGTAGGCCTCGGCGGCCTCCTTAAACTTCTCTTCGGCCTCCTTATCGCCCGGGTTCTTATCCGGGTGGTATTTTATGGCCATCTTTCGATAGGCCTTCTTAATCTCGTCGTCGGTAGCGGACTTAGGGACGCCCAGCACCTCGTAGTAATCTCTCTTAGCAGCCATAATAAAGTGGAATTATTGACCGACCACCACACGGGCGTGTCGGAGCACCTTGTCGTTGATAGTGTAACCTTTTTCGATGGTGTCGAGAATCTTACCCTTCTGGGCCTCATCGGCTACGGGAACTGCGGTGATGGCCTCATGGCGGTCGGCATCGAACGTATCGTCGGCCTCATCATAGGCCTTCACACCGTTGGCCTCCATAAACTTGATAAGCTTATTGTAGATAAGAGCCAGGCCCTCGCGGACAGTATTGACATCAGTGGCATTCTCGGAGGCCTTCAGGCCGCGCTCCATATCGTCGACGATGGGGAGCAGGCCCTTAAAGACCTTCTCGGAGGCATTCTTGATGATCTCAGACTTTTCCTTAAGGGTACGTTTACGGAAATTGTCGAACTCCGCCATAAGGAAAAGGTAGTCTTTCTTCTCCTTATCGAGCTGCGCCTGCAGCGATTCGATTTCCTTCTCCGGAGAGTTGTCCTCCGGAGCGGACGCCTCTGCGGCATCGTCGTCGCTGTCGGCGGTTTCGTCGCCATCCTCAACAGCGTCGAAATTGTCGAGGATCTGAGGTTCATCCTCGCCCTCTACCATCTGGTCGACCTGCTGGGCCGTCTCTTCAGCGGGGTTAGCGTTATCGAAATTCTCGTTGTTCACCTTGGTTGCATTTTCGGCAAAATGCCTGTGTTTATTCTTTTTCATAGTATTACAAATTTTAAGCCAAAAAGTTAAAAAATATTTAGGGAGCGAAAAAACTTCCTATAAAAATAACGCTCAATGGGGAGAAGAGGTTTAGCTGAGAGGAAGGAAAAGGACGGAAAGGATGGAAAAGGTAACCCTCCGGGGAGGCCGGAGGGTAAAAGTGATGACTGAAAGAGCCGGATGGGCCATATCAGCCAATATCGTCAGCGAGGGGTTTACTTCTGTTCGCCCGAGTAGACGTAAGAACCGGAGAATGTGCAGGGGAAGGCAGACGGACCCATCTGAACGGTATAGGAGGCCATACCGGAGGTGAGGTCGGAGCTCGTGTTCAAGAACTCAAATGAAGTGAACTGATAGGAAGGCATTTCCGTAAGGCCGCCACCCTCATACATCCACGGATTGACGGGTTTTCCGTCGGGGTTCTTGATCTCATAACCGTCTTTCGTATAGGTTACAGGGAGGTCTTTAAGCACGAAATTGATGGCACGGGGCATCATGCTCGAGAACTTGGCGTTATAGAAAATCACGTCGGCCGACTTAAGATTATCGGAGAAGACTACACGCAGGAGGAGGTCTTCGCTGGTGAAGACAGAGCCGTCCATATTGCCGCCCACCACATTATTCGTGCCGCGATAGATGGCGTCGGGCATAAACGTCTTGACCGTATAGTCATGGTTGGCCGTGTAAGACATCACCAGAGGGATGCGGAACTTATAGGGATAATCGCTGATGATGGGATATTCCGAGCCCAGGACATTCACCACGGATGAGGCATAGCCCTTGATATTCTGGATAACGAGGCCATTCTCGCTGCAGGAGCCCCCGGCGAAAGAAGTGACATCGAGAGTCTGGTTGGTCCAATCTACAGAGTAAAACTTGGTCTCGCTGGGCATCGTAGAGCTTGTGAACTTCTGAGTGCCGTAACCCAGAACGAGGTCGGTGGTACTGATAGAGACATCGCCCGTAGTGGTATAAAACGTCAGATTGTAGGTAGCCACCGTGGCAAAAGGAGCCTCTCCGGCAGCCGGGATCACCAGGTTGCAGCAGGGGTAAGTGTTGGTGACATAATTGTTGTTGCCATCATTATCATTGTCGAGACTGCAGGAGGATAGAGCCAGACCTGCAGCGACAGAGAGGAAAAACAGTTTGTTGAACTTCATAATATAATAAATTGGTTTTTAGTGTTCTTATAATTCGGATGTTTGGTTGATCAGATATTGACTCTAAGGACGAGACCCGCATTGACTTTAACGCCCCGCTGGAGGAACTCATTGCCCATAGAGACGAAATAGAAATTAAAATACTCGGTATTTGTAAGGTTTCGGCCATAGAGCTGGAGTTCCCACTTCGGTGCCTTAAAGGAGACGCTTGCACCGAGAAGCGCGTAGAAATTCTGGCGCAGTGAATTTGCCTCATTCCAGAAGATATCGCCCGTGCCACGCATGTTGAGGTCGAACACCAGGGCGTTTCGGCCCAGTGAGTTCGTATGCAGCGTATAGAGTGCCTGCAGATATAACGTGTTGGAGGGGGCATAGGGGAGGCGCTTCCCCTTGTAGTCTTCCTTGCCGTCGTTGTATCGTACGAAGCGTGCGTTCGTGTAGCCGTAGTCGACATTAAAAGCCAGAGTTGACCATGGATTCCAGGAGAGGGAGAGTTCACCGCCAAAACTGCGGGTGCGACCCGCGTTGGTCATGATGCGCCCCGTGGTGTCGCCGGCGGGAAACTGCGTGAGCTGCTGGTCGCGGCAATCGATGTAGAAAAGAGAGAGGTCGAGCGAGAGGCGCGCAAGGTCAGAGGAAGCCAGGGCGCGGAAATCAAGATGGGAGCCTATCTCATAGTTGAAAGAGTATTCGGGCTTATACTTGACGATCTTATCGATAGAATAGGTCATACCGAGGCCCATGATATTCATCATGCGCTGCTGGAGGACGTCGGAAAACATCTGGGTATTGTAGCCGCCCGCCTTATAGCCCTTACCGAAAGAGGCGTAGAGATTGCCTACCGAGGCCGGCAGACGGAAAACGGCACTGACCTTAGGGAGGAAAGTTAGGAAGTGCATATGCATCGACCCCGAGTCGTCGATGTCGATGGGCACCACGCGCGAGGGCGTCATCTGCGAGAAAGGAGTGTCGAGACTTCCGGAGGGGTTATCGTATATGGTATAGGAAGTGGTGGTAAAGCTGTGGTAGTTCATCGTCACCCGTTCGTAGTCGAGACGCAGCGCGCCTGTAAGGAGCCATTTACCCAACTCCAGGCGCGACTCGTGGTAGGCCGCAACCCCAAAAGAGGGAAGCCTGAAATCACTGTCGAGGAGGAAACTGTCGTAGTCCCACTTAATCGGGAAAAACGGGTTTGCCTTGTTGCGGTAGTATTCGATAAGATTGGAGATACCGTCTTCGCGGAACGTCACGGGCGCCTGCATATCGAGATGACGGTAGAAGGAGAAGGCCCCGAAGAGCCAATGATAGGGATGGCCTTCGCGTCGCTGCGCCAGGAGTTCGGCCGTGAAGTCGGTTTCCTGTTTCTTCTGGGTGAGGGTAAAATAGGGATCGGGAAGGAAATCCTGATCGAGAGACATATTGTCGTTGATATGCTGCACGGTAGCGATGCCCGTCAGTTTCCAGGAATCGAAATTGTAGTTGACCGTCAGGGCATCATTGATCAGGAACCGCCGGTAGAAACATGTGTCGTTGTATTCGATCACATGGTTGATCGCCGAGGCATAGGCATACCCATGGTTCTTCAGCAGCGATGTGGAGAACGTGTTAAGAATCGAGAGACGGGAAGAGGGAAGCCATTCGAACTTAACCCGCGCGCTGCCTGACTCCTCGCGACCCACTTCGGAATTATTATAGCTGTTGCGGTAGTCTCCATGGAGAGAATTCAGTTCCAGGGTGGCTGAGAGGCCCACGCGTCGATTAAACTTATGATACCAGCCGCCCGAGAGACGCCAACTCCCATTGACAGTACCCTCACCGCGCAGGCGCACCCCCTGGAAATTCATTGGGGAGAGTGTGCGGATGTTGATTAGGCCTGTCATAGTGTTGCGGCCATATAGACTGGACTGCGGACCGCGGAGCATCTCAACCTCCGCGATGTCGGGAATCTCCAGGTCGTAAGCATCCTTATTGAGCACGGGGAGGTTGTCTACGGTTAGTCCTACGGAGGGTTGGTCCATCCTCGCCCCGATACCTCTAACATATATGGTTGACGTGATACGCGAGCCGTAGACCGGGATATAGAAATTTGGTACAACGTCGGAGAGTGACTTGATATCCACGATATTGTCGAGTTCCACTTCAGCTATTCCTACCTTAGTGGCGCTGACAGCCTGGTTGCCAATGGCTCCCGGTTGCTTGATGGCAACGATATTCAGTTCCGGGAGCTCAGAGACAGTAATGGAGTCTCCATAGGCGGTATGTTCTGCCGCACTTAGTCCGGCAGACAGAAAACCCAAAAGTATGGCTATGAAGAATCTGGCTCTGTTCATTGCCTGCAAAATTCCTAAATTAGGATTTGCCCGGCAATACCTAATTATAATGATTTATGGAACCGCCACCTTATAGGAACAGCGAACACCGTCAAGGTCGGAGACAACGACCACGTATAGACCTCCTGTCAAACTTACGTGCCGGCCTCCTGCAAAGTGTTGAACGAGCCTGCCGTCTGTGGAATACACATAT
>JAFLTW010000012.1 GCA_022509085.1 Muribaculaceae bacterium
TGTGCGAAATTCTCGCAAGCGGAAATTTCTACGCACACGGCAGGATTTTACCGCCCATTCGGTGGGTTGCTCTGCATATTCCGCTATGGAGTCCAAGTCAAGATGGAAAAGAACGAAGAGGGCGGTGAGGGGTGTCTGAAGCCACTACAGGGGCCAGCCCCTGTAACCCCGTAAAAGATTGAAAATCAAGAAAAATTCATTTTCAACCCTATACAAATTAAAAAATTTTTTAAGACGAAATTTTTAAAGATAACACTGAATACCATTTTTTATTTAAGGATGTTATCCAATGAGTGAGTTAAACGGAGGATGTGAGCAAATTCTTATCTTTCCTTCACATCCTCCAATTTTTACGAAAATTAAAGTTATCTATATTTTAAGTCCTGCCCGTTGGCATGCATAGAAGAAAGTTCCAATGCCAATTCTGCGGGTTGATTTCAACAAGTTAGTGAATTTACGGTCACATTCTGCAGGATTATAACCGGGGTTCATGGAGCTGCATAGGTGAAACCATTGTCTACCATTTTCTCCTAACGAAGATAATGCGGCACCGACTTTCATCCAATCATCATAATTTACTGTAATGTCAATATGTTGGTGTGCAATCTCTCTGCATAGCATGGCTACTTTTTCATCTGTATCGGAATTAGAGAAAGATTGGCAGGAACCAAACCGAGGTCTAATTTGCTTCTCCTCCCGATAAAGTTTTGTGTAAGGCTTTGCAGTTAAATTGATGTATTGATGCAAATCATAACTCTGACAGCGAAGTCGACACACGTCTCCACAGGCCTTGTCGATATTGATACCCATACTTTCGAAGTCTCGAACAAGAGCTTCAAAATGTTGTTTGTGCTTCTCAGAATATTTGATTGGAATAATGCAAAAGTAACCTGCACCACTGACGGAATGGGATGCATAACAGATTTCTTCAATATCTCGGAGAGCATCTGGTATAAGATTATCGAAGTTGCCGATATGAAGGTTGTCCTTGCGGTCAATATCAACGCATATCAATCCGCTATGTTTGACAAGGTTATCGGCGGAACGCTTCGGGGCAAAGACACCGCTAATGGTCGCTTGCAGTAGTGACTTTTTTATCTCCTTCTTTCGTTCGGGGTCATTGGTTGACCGCAGTTCTTTGATAGCGTCATACTCAACATAGTTGAGAAAATCATACAACGTGGATTTGTGCCCAATAGTATCCCTGACACCTCGATAGACGCTGATTTCTATATTTTGAAAATCCATAGTTGAAATTCTTTTGGGAAATTTGGACTTAACATTAACACACATTGGTTATAACTGATACTCAGTTTATTAGGCATTAAATCGGTGTTAAGGATTTTTGAAAAAATGAAATCATAAAATTTTACGTGTTCCTTAACCCCTACTTAATATCTTTTGTATTGAATATTAGTTCGTTATATAAGAATTAATATTAAGTCCGATTTTTGGGATTGTTTTTTAGTCGATTTTTCGGCCAGCCTTTCATGCTTTGCCGTTTTTGACCTGCGAAATATAAGCCGGTGTTCGCTTGATGGCAAGTGCAATCTGGTTCTGACTTGCTTCAGGGAACCGTTGCATAAAGAGACGGAGCACGTCACTATTAGACATACTTTGCGACTGTTTGCCTTCTGCATTGTCTGAAATCTTGCTATAAACCAATAGCGCCATCTTTTCGAAATAGTCCATGCACCGGACAGCATACTCCATTGTATCTTCATGCAGAATATTATAATCTTCCCGGTAGCCTTTTTCTTCTGCAACTTCAAGCGCGTGAACTATACCAGCGAAACGTAACACCTGAATCTGCAACTTACTATAGATGGAGGCCTCATAATCGGTGTGAGAAAGCTCCTTCTTCTTTTGCAAGGAGTTGAAATATTTCTCGTATAGTTTATCTGCACCATCGTTCAAACTGACTATACCATCAGAAGAACGAAATAGAGTTGTATGGTTGCCGAAACCATCGTGATAAATACCTTCATAAAGAAGTCTTACTGTTTTCTCCCATTGCCATTCAATTTCCCTCGGGAGTCTTTCCTTGCTGCGGTTAGGATATTCTATATCCTGGGCGATACAGAAAAGAAAGCGCTGATTGAGGCCGTTGGTCATAAACAGTTCGTTCCCGAAAGTTGCCTTAAGCATACCGGTCTGCAAATCGCCTATAATATTGAAGAAAGGATCTCTTACAAGCATGGTGAAACCACTACGGCGGTCTACCTTTATATCCTCACAATCAAATAATCTAAGCATTTTGGAAATCGCAGCCGTACCCCCTTGCTGATATTGGTTCTTTGAATCAAGCATACCTTTGAACTCCGGGTAGATACCAATTGCTCCTCGCATGGTATGATAAGGCCCCATATCAACCTCATCTTCATAGTTAGTTTTGCCAGTGGTATTGGTGAAAAGAATTTCACTCCTACGCTCATCAGTGCAATCGTCAATGACAACAGCCGGGCAACGTGGTTCTTCCCCTCGTCTTTCTTTGGGGTCTAATCTGGTCCATTTGTCATGCATCTCGGAATAGACTTTGTACAACTCCGCATCTATCTTTCGTAGTGGCCTTGTAACCAATTTCATTGGATAAGACTTATTACTTCCACTTCGGGCCACAAGCACGAACCAAAGCACTATAGAATTCTGATATTTACCCTCGTTGATTTTGATTTTCTTGCCGACTGCGGTTGAGGCGGTGGCCAAAACTGAGGCGGTAACAAATTCTCTCGGACAATGATAAATTTCGCAGACACTGTTTATATATTTCTGTATTGATGGAGGTAAGCCATCAATCGGCAACTCCGTTTTCCCTAAAGTGCTCAAGGATATTTTACCGGAAGTTTTGACTGTCTTTTTGTTTTCCTGACATATGGTATCTTCCGAATTTGAGTCAGCCTGATTCAATACTTTATTTTCTTGCATGATTTCCCTCCTCTCTTGATTTTTCTATAAAGGCTTCTATGTCGGCTCGGCGATACCTCCGTTTAGATCCGATTTCAATCTTTGGAAGAATACCTCTTTTATTCCATCGGTGCAATGTCATCTTGGATACCTTCAAGATATCGGCAACTTCATCAGTAGTCAACAGCTGTTCTGCCGTTTTCCTTGCATGGGATTTATTGAGAGCTTCTATCACACCACTTATCAATTCCCCGGCGAAGGAATAGAGATCGCCGACAGATATTTGAAGAATGGCGTTCGGGGCATTCTTCATTAGCTCCATGAGTAATGAGTCGGTTCGTTCCATAATTTATCGTCGTGCAATTCGGTGAGACTTCAAATAATTGTCAAGGTCGCTCCGAAGAACATAGATCTTGCGACCTGTCTGTGAGAATGGAATAATACCACGGTCACGGTAGTTCTGCCAGGTCTTAGGCGATACACCCAAGATCTGACGCGCTTCTTCTGACGAGAGCCACTCATCATCTTTTGCTTTTGATGCCGCTTCTTGATTTTCTGCTGCTCGATGCACCACTTCCATGATTTCATCGAGAGTCTCCTGAGGGAGGACAACCATATTGATAGGTTGGGAATTGGGGAAAGAATGATTATTACGCATATACTTTCAATTAGCAGAATAACGAGGTGACTTAATTGTCGCAATGCTTTCTGCTTCGCGATTACAAAAGTATAATGCAGTAAATCAGAAGATTGGAGAAAAGACGAGCGTATTTTTTATGAGAAATCCCCATGCCAAAATCTATTGCGAAAAATCCTCTCGAATTTTTCATCATAAAAAAGCAATCTATTTCAAAAATTTTGTTATGGGGCCGTTGGATAATGAAAAAGACCGCTTGTTTTATAGTAAGCAGCCTCTTTCGTTTATCTTTTCCTTCAGGAAAAATATAGTTTAAGAATTTCTTTGTCGGGATCTTTCTCTTCGTAATATTTTAGTTGATTCTTGATCTTTGCCACTATTTCTTTTCTCACGTGTGCATTACTCAAATCATCCAATTCGGTCAACTTTACATATCCGAAGAAGGAGGCCAATTTATATAGGAATACGTATCTGTCGGTTTGTCTTATTTCATCAGGCCAATTGATGGCATTGTCGGCTAAATAATAAAAAAGTCTCAAGTCCTTTTCATCTGCATATCCTTCAATATCTGCTTCAACATACACAGCTATTTCATCGACATATCTTTTTGCAACTTCCATGTCGGCAAGTTTTACAAACTTACTCATTTCGGCATCTATTCCCTGTTCAATTATCGGGGAAGGAGATAATCCTGTCTCTTCATCAGAACCAAGATCTATATCCTTGTTAATCTCATGTCCTAATGGGAAAATCGAATTCACATCGTGATGAACTTTCAATGCATAGGCAATGGCATCTTGCAGAATTTCAACTGTTTTACCTTTTATCGTCATCTTCAGATGCTGGATTTTCGATGACTTAATCTGGAACTCATCCCCTTGGGATATTAGTCGGTATAATGCAACCAATTCTTTCATAGCCTCTGCATCCTTGATAGATTGCTCGTATTGAGGATTCAAGATGTCTCCTCTGTACCGTGCAACCTCCATCCTCTTCCCAAGAAACGAAGTCAGTTCCGGCAGATTTATGAAACGCCCATCATATTTTTTCAAAAGCTCTTTACGGGCTTCTGTCTTATCGTCTTTGAATTCTTCGATAAAGAGTTCCGTGAGTTTAAGGAATGACTCTCGTTCCCTATGATAGGAATATTTCTGATATTCAAGTACCTCTTCCAAGGTGTTTTCCGGGTATAATTCGCTTGCAGAGTCGTTCTCTTCCAAGTAGGTGTGAAGAACGTATTTAAAATCTCGTTCTTTGCTATAGTCGGATTTGGTTAGCAATTCCTTTACTTGCCGAGCCGTCTCCTCTCCTTTAAACGCCTCCAGTTCCATTAGAGCCAGTTGTGAGAGACCGTCATACTCGTAACCTGATTTATCCAGTAAAGCGACATCAATGCCCGCATCTTCAGCCATACGGTAGAATGCCTCAACGTTGTAATCCTTCAACTCGGTCAACATCTGTTGAGGGGTTAGACCCTCCCAACTTTCAGGGGCCAAATTCTCCGGAATAATCAGTCCGTATCCTTTTTTATCGTTCATGAGAACTCTCAGTTTTATATTCGTTTAAAAGGTAGCTGAAAACGATAGATTCTTTTAATGTCTTATCTACATCATTCTCGATGAATATATCGGCTCCCATATCAATATATGACTTGATTATCTTTTTTTGAGTCTCTGTCATATTGCTTTTATCCACTCCCTTCTTAAATGTTTCAATTGCAACCTGATATCCTTTTTGTTGGAGCTCTATTAAAAATTCTGAGAATAATTCTGAGTTGACCATGATTTGTGGGCTATATTTTGGAATTTATTTCTAGTTTAAAGATAACAGTTTGATTGTGAGTGGGCTATATTTTTTGAATTAACCTTAATTAACAAGTGTATAAGTCGTTCCCCGCCCCTTACCGTTTTTCATCAATACCGTTCCCACCAACTTTTCAATCTTGGTTCTAATTTGTTTTATGGTTAATTCTTGTTCCCATTCTTCTAGGAACGAAGACATTGATTTAGGCCCATCTTCTAAAATATAATACAATCTTCGTAGTGTATCGGAATCTACAAGATTTTTAAGAACCTTAGGATGATGTTCAAAAAATTGATTCCCCATCTGGTAACCATAAACAGGATGATTGACAATTATTCCTTCCTCTACTAATCTCTGAATTGATCTGTCAAAAATGCCCGTTCCATCCTTCCGAATGATAGAATATATAGTAATCAAATCAAAAACATTTAATCTATCAACGGGTAACCGTGATGCCATGAGAGTCATTAAATAATTTCGTAGGTGCGCGTCGACAATTTTTGATTCAATTCTTAAATTTACTTGGAAATCATCTGATGCATCATAACTTGGGATACTTCGACCTTCTATTATGCAATTGGCAAACATGATGTCAACACCTTGTCCTGAACGTTCTATCAAACCGGCTTTTTCGATTACTTCTGCCAAACGTCTGCTACGAGGAGAACTATTCACCGTTAGAATATTACTTAAATTAACGCCGTAAGGAAAACCACCGGAATTCGATATTTCTATTGATTCGGGAGATACCTTTATCAGGATATCCCCACCCATTTGGTAGCTACGGTGTTGTATTGCATTCAATATTGCCTCTCTAATTGTTTCTTCTGAATAAGAGGGCACACTGATTAATTGTGGGTATGAATCTATGTGTATTATGGGATTGATTGCGTCTTGGTTAATATATTCCCAGATTTTGTCAATTCCTAAAAATAACGGCTCGCAGAATTCTTGTCTGGCAGAATATCGTATTTGATTTTCTGAAATACGATATTCAACAATTACCTTATTTTGAGGGAGATATTTGCCAATTATTTCGGGCTTTCCCAATAGAATTAAAGCTGCATAATTCAGGCCCTCCGGAGACACCAATCCTAAGTCAGATATCAACTGTTCTGTGGGAATGGTTAATACATCTTCTTTACCTCGTTTACTGTGGATTAATTCTCTCATTCGAACAATGGCTTCTTCGGATAAGTCGTCCATAGTCAAACCATTACATGTGCGTACTGAGAAATCAGGATCTTGTTCTTGTAGTATAGAAAAATATTCTTGATCGTCCATTTCTCGCAAGCTTTCACCCACTCGCATCAAAGGGACCCCTTCAAATCTAAGGGCTTTACCTATCGGACGAGATGGAATATGTATTACAAGAACGCGCTTCATATTTTCATCGAAAAGCTCTTCACAATGGACACGAATATATAACCTTTTATATATCTCATCCTCAAGCTGACCGGTCTTACCTTCCGCGAAATCTGAACCTACCACTTCATGTGGAATTTTATCCGCCATCCCAAGAACAAGCATTCCGCCCTTTTCGTTTGCAATAGCAACAATATATCCTAAAATGCATTTTCTCCGTTCCTTTGGATCTGATGATGAGCCTCCGGAAAAAGGGTAGTTGTGCTTTGCCTCCTTAAATTCAACGTGGTCCTCTCGTTCACGCAATTTATTCAGTTGTGATAATTCCATATCTTATATATTTCCCACAAATATACAAAATTATTTCCAATTTGGGCCGATTATGGATTTTATTTATATAAAATAATGACTTTTATGTTTTTATATTATTGAGAATTAGTGGGCTATAAATATAATATTGTCATTCAATCCATATAAGGCGCTACCCCATTATTACAACTATTTGTTGATGGCGCTGATGACGGCCATGATTTGTTCGGGAGATAATTCTTTGAGTAACTCGATAGCTTGTTCGGTTTTGCTTAGTTCTCCGTTGAGCTTCGTATCTTCTTTGGGAGTTTCTTTCTTTTTGAATAGTGATAGTATGGTTCCGTCAGTCTTTGATGTATCGAAGCTACCCATATACCGTTCAGTTGTGGCAAGGTTGCTATGCCCGAGAATATCTTTGATTGCCGAACTTTCAACTCCGGACTCCAAGGCGATATGAGCGAACGCATGACGGCTCATGTGCATAGACACTTTTGTTGTTATCTCTGCCTTCTCCGCTATCTTTTTGAGGTATTTGTTTATTAGGGCATTTTTAGCCGATACGTCTTGATAAAGAACATGTCTTAACTCAGGCTTCATTCTATCACGATCAGCCAAGGTCACGAACTTAGCGTATGGAGCGTCGTTACTCAATAACGGGAAAATATAATCATCTGGTCTAACTTTGTCGTTGTGGTAGTAGCTCAGAATTTCCAGAGCTTGTTCCACGAGTAATAGGTCTCTATCTTTATGATTCTTTCCCATCTGATAATGCAATCGACCATCCTCGGTTATATTACGCCACCGAAGTTGGATTAAATCGGCAGCACGTATTCCGGCACAATAGAAACTGAAAAGAAAATAATTTTTACAATGCCATATCAATGAACCTACTTCAAGATCCAAAGCAATGATACGATTCATTTCTGCTTCAGTAAGCTTCTCCTTTGTAGTTTTGACTCCTTTATATTTGAAACGCAGAAATGGGTCTTTGGCTGGCTCCATAAGTTCAACCTCAATAGCACGGTGTACTAATGTTTTCAGGATCTTGAGCTGTACTTCAATAGTGTTAGGGTGAAGAAGTTTCCCGGGCTCTTTCTCGTTCTCCCACTTATGCAAGAATGTATCAAACTTTGTGAGAAAATCAACTGTCAAGTCATCGATAGTTATATCGTGCATCCTCCGTTTTTTACGAAAGGCATCCAACTTGTTGATAAGACCACAATATTTCCTCCAATTACGCCATCCGCCATTATCGTATATCATCTGCGTTCTTTCTTTCGCAAAAGCAAGAAAAGATGGGGAAACATACTCGGTATTCATCTCATTGGCTAAGGAAACCGAAGAGACTTCTCCCTCCTTATCCAACTCTTTGTACTTATCTTTTGCTTTTGCCAATAAATCTGCGAGGTAAGCATTCCATGCTTTCGAATCCGGGACGTTACTACGAATCCAATTGTCTCCTTTGCATTTTGCATTAAAGTCAGATGGTCTTGAAACCTCAATACTGGTTTTAATCAATTTGCGTTTACCGGCCACCGTAATGCGTAAATACACTACATAGGTTTTATTCTTAGTAGGTCTCCCATTAAGTTCAAATCTGAAAGATGCCATAAGCAGTATAGTAAAAAGCTTTATTATTTCTATTTGCAAAGTTAATCAAACTAATTTTTACAGGCAAATTTACAGGCAAATTTCTTACTTTTTAAGAGTTATTTTTTCAACTCAAACCCATTTAATTTCATTTAATCCGTTGATTTACAAAGATATTAGAATATAATAGAAAGTAATAGGAAGAATACGTGTGAGTTCTGTTCTGGGCACAACTTAACTCTGTAAACTTATTGAAAATCAATAGTTTACAGAGTTTTCTTTTCTCCAACCCCAAGATTTGGTCGTATTTGGTGGCATTTCGTATTTTGTAATGAATTCAACTTTCACACTTTATTACTTATTTTTCTTTTAGCAGAAGTTTCAGTTTTCAGCATAATGTCTTACACTTATAATCTTAAAGAAAGATCATTATAAATATTTCATAAAAGAGATTTGGTCATATCAACTGTGTGGACATATAAGTATGTGTTTTTCAATGGAAGCCCTTTTAAATTGTAATTTTAATGAAAATCAATATTTCATTTTATGATAGACTTACAATAATCTATCTGTCGAGGAAATCTCTCATGAATGTGGTTGATTATAACTTCACAAATATCCTTATAATCATTTTGGGTTATTGGAGCTTGTTCACTGCGCCATCCGCCATGAGATAAATCATTGATTAACGTGTATGTTTTTTTATCATCAGGAATGTTCCGTCTGATATATTCAGCAATACTATCTTCTCTTACACTTATGCAATCAAATTTAGTTAATGTTTCAATTATATGGCGTATGGAATTGGCTGTAGTATGGGAGGGAGTACCTCCTTTATGAGCAATCCTATATATATCCATTAAATGACTGATATAAGGAACAGAAAAATTAGTATTGAATTCTTCTAATTTATTATTAGACAATAGTAGTGGAGTTGATATTATATTATTCTCATTGAGAATTCGCATAAAGTCGTTATTGTGAGTAAATATTATGTATCGATACCTGTTCCCAATATTTGGTATAATTTTATGTATCTCTCGTATAACTCCGCTAAGAGAATATACATAAGAAAAATCCAAACTAGAGATTGGGTCGTCAATAATAAAGAACAGACGTGCATAATCCTCCTCTCTATTTACTTTTAAATGTGTATCTCCTAAATAATATGCAAAAGCTACAATACTTTTCTCTCCTTCACTTAATACTTTGCCAGTTTGTCCTTTGGCTAACTCCCTTGAGTTAAATACTAGCTGAAAATTATCACTGTTTAAAGTGTATTTCCCAGCAAAGAAATAATCCAAAACTTTTCGGATTGTTTCTGCGACTTTTTCTTTCTTACCTACTTTTCCTTTTTCTTTTTTCTTTTTTATAGCAGAATCAAGTTGCCTGTATTCCTCAAGAAGTTTTTTGCGTTCAATAATCTTATCTTTTAGGCACTCTGCTATATGATTATATGCACTACAACAGATTTCCCTTCGGATTTTAATATTTTCATTTGCAATTTTACTTTTTCGAGAGTTTATTCTTTCTATAGATGCATTGTTTGAATTAATAATGGCAATAAGACTGTTTTTGTTATGTTCTAACTGAGACATTACATTATTATCTACTCTTATAGAAATATTAATGGCTTTTATTTTATCTTCCAACAATACACGAAGTTTTTTAATTGCGTCAGAAATATCCTTAATATTTATCTCTGAAAGAGTCTCGTTTTCAAATGATGGAATATATTTATTTTTATAATCGTCAAATCGAGTTCGTTGGGATTCAAATTTCGTGCGTAATACGTCTAAATTGGACAGTATATTGTTCAATTTTTCAATACTAACACGCATAAATCTTACAATCTTTGTTTCTACATCCTTAAAATATGCCACATATTGATTTATCAGCTCTATAGCTGCATCATCATAAGTTTGTCCACAAAAGGGACAGTTCTCTTGTGGATTAAACAATTTTAAGCCCCACTCAACAAATGCTTCTTTTTTTCTAATTAAAGTTTTGAAATCTTCTGCAATTGTACTAATGGAGTATTCAGTTTCTAAGATTTTAACTACTTCTTCGCATAATTGCATGTCAATTTCTGGGAACTGAAGCAAAGGAATATCCTCCAGATTTTCAGGAATAGACTTTACTTTATTGTAATCTTCAATTACAGAGTCAAATGGCTTGATATCGGGTACAATTCCATTTTGGTCACAATTGAGAATATAATCAATATTAAGGTATTTATATTCTGAAAGTCGAGAAAGATTTATTGCATTGAGTTTTTCTTGTAAAAAAGCATTTAACCAATCATTAATTTCTGTTTTAAGAAGACTTCCTTTTGCTAATATATCTTTCAACTGATTCTCCTCATCAGATACATCTATATTTGCTTTGCCCAATATATAACCTGTGATATTCGACTCTTTTTCAAAGTTCAGAGCTCTGATATTTTCTTCAACGTAGTCGTGGGTAAACGTATGATATAAATAGTTTGTGGTAGGTACTACGGGCATAGTGGCGGAATGAATATCAAGGTTAATATCCTCTTTTATGCCACTTTCGTCAGATATAGAAAACGAGAATTTTGCATGATTACAACCAAACCGAATTAAATAATCAGTGGGACTGCTACCATCAACTGCAGATGAAGTGGAACCCTCTAATAATCTAAACATTCTGCTCAGAAAAGTCTTTCCACTTCCATTATTGGCAAATATCCCAATCCTAAGCATACTAGTATTAAGCTCTTTTTCTAATAATGAAATAGGAGCTAAATTCTCACATTTAATTTTTGTACGAATAGATTTTGGCATATACTATGGTTTTAGAAGGCTTAGAATTAGTCTTAGATTTCCGATTCTTATGAGTATCAAATTTTTAGATTTTAAGTGTTTCTCTCATTCCATTAGTAAAAGATTGTTTTTTATCTTCCTTGAAGAATGGCAATCCCCATATACGATATTTATTGTTAGGAGTTTCAAATGAAAGGATAGCATCTTCTCCAATTTTAAGAAGAAATTCCTCTTTCCATTTATCCTTCTGTTCAATATGGCTCTCACTTCCCGGTCTTTATAAAATCGTATCGAAATTTTATTCATGCTTAATAATATGAAATATTTTTATAGGATAGTCATAAAGGGATATAGCGTATGGTTACGAGCAACTTATTCAGATTTATACATGCAGAATCTATAGTTTAAGGCTTTTCCCTTACGTCTCCTAATCATCATTTATCCACCCTACACAATATGATTATTAAGGCTTTTTCATTTCAGTTCCATCCAGAAATTTAAATGTCCAATCAGAATATTTATCCCAGAATTCTGCACTTATTTGTTCAATCATTGTTTTACGATCAACTTTACCGGGACGAATTATAATATTGTCAATATCCATGTTAGTAACAAGTAAACTCCACCCTTTTATTACGCCTTCGTAATATATGGGGTTTGACTCCTTAATTGACTCCAACAATTCAATATCACGAGAAGTTAGTGAAGTTGGTGAGATGTATGCAAAATATGGGGTACAAGTTTTTCCACAAGGAAAACTTGTGTCAAAATCCATACATTGAAAATTACTCTTTTTACTATCAAATCCTTGAATATATGAATCTCTATAGGTTCGAGAGTGGCTATCAGCTCTATATAAACCAATTCCAGGATTAACTAATCGAGAATCTTGAAAGAAAAGATCATTATAACAATTCCCATATGCCTGTACGGACACTGCCTTACTATTAGGTATTATATTAAAGTAGGACAAATTGTCTATCAACCTATGAGGAACCAAAGGGTATAAGTTAGAAATTATATCGTATTCTTTGAAAACTTCACTATCTGCGACTGGAACCAGATATCGCGAATACTCCCAAAAATCCTCATTTTCAGGGATTGGATTATCTGAATTTCGAGTTATTTTTATAGTATTATTTACTACTTCTATATTAGTAGCACTTAAAAATAATGCACATACAAGCATTTTGCTCAAATTGTCTAGCTGTGCGTAATCATATTGATATAATGTAATTTCAGGCAGTGATAGGAATTCTTTTATTGTTATATCTTTCTGAGTAAGTTTCTTGACTAAAGGCCACCTTATATTACCCAATTCAGATTTTGCCAAATTATTGACAAAAATCGATTGAACAGATCCCTGTCTATTAAAAATATACTTCCATATTAGATCTACAGTTTCAATCTTATCAGATAGATTATATTGTCTAATATGATAATGAGCGATATCTATAATTTCTATAATATATTTTTCAACGACTTCTCTATATTTATCCGAATAATTAGTAGGAAAAGAGATGATATCTTTCCTATCAACGCTTAATTGAGGTTTGGTTGAACCAATATAATTGATATTCCCATTTAATACTAAACGATTAAAATAATTATTACAATCAGAAAATCTATCTTCAACACTAATTCCATCAACTGAAACTGAAGAGCCCCTTACTTGTAGGAATTGAAATAAAAGAGATTCTCTGTTTATAGTCTCCATGTCTGGAAGAGGAAGAGCTATTATAGAATTATATTCTATTGATTCAGTTTCAATGTGAATAGAGTATAATTTTAGATGTCTCTGAAGCTCAAGAATAGATCCATTATATTCATAGAACGATCCTCTATGTAGAACTCTATCAATAAATTGTTGGTCATCCGGTTCTATACCCAAATCACCTATATTCAAGGTGAAGGGTTTGTTATATATTCTCTGCGTGGAATTATCAGCAAACCGAACTTTTAGTGTTATTTCTGAAGGAACATTATTTATGTAATCATTCAGGTAATGGTATAAACTCGTTTCCCAAATTTTGAAGATATTGTTATATTTACCAAACTCATTCATTAACATTCCATCAGGTTTGTACTGAAGTACTAAACCCAATTTTTGTATGGGCAAGTTATTAATTTTATTTTCGTATTCGGGATGCAAAAATACTTTTACTAGTGTACCGCTTTCCATAATTTGCTCCTCATCTTCTCTTGTTGGCACTTTATAATAAAAATTTTCTTTAGCTCCATCTATACAACAAACAATGCATTTATGTGTTTCTATAGATTTTGTCACTATCTCTATTCTAAATCCGATAATAAAACATGATAAGATACCAATACCGAATTGAGATACTGGACTATGAGAGATTCCCCATTGAGCTTGTTTTCTATAAAATTCTTTGGAATTATAGAAAGAATTTCCTATTTTTAAAAGGTAATTCTCAATTATGAATTCGTCCATTCCAATTCCATTATCTTTACAATACAAAAAGTGGTCCTCATTCCCATGATCTATTCCAAACTCGATTTCCCCCTTGAATAGTTGTCCATTCATTTTAGCAATAGCTAAACGACAGCGACAAGCGTCAAGAGAGTTTTGATATAATTCACGAATAGAGGAAAATGGGTCTTTATATAATTTTATTCCCATTAATAATTCGATAATTTTATTCTGGCTTAGAATAAATTTCTTATCCTTAACGGGTATGAACTTGCTTTTATCCGGCTCAATATTATTTCTTTCTATTTCACTAATGTTTATTTGGTATTTTTGTTGCCAGCTTCTTTTTAATAGATCTAAGTTATTAATTTCTTCATCTATCCAATTCAAATAATCTTGCAAATGATAATAGTCCTTTGGTGTTTGACAACTAGCCATAAATGTAATTGCACCATCTTTTATAGTGTAATTAAGTCCTATTTTGTGTAACCATTCATTTTTACTATATTCCGATTGAAAGGACATTGCATTTCTAATAATAGAAGGAGCCCTGTCAGAGCTATAATGAACTATATCCCCAATACGTAACATCATAGATATAAATTGCAAATTTGTCCCATCTAAGCCAACGTATTTCACATCTCTCTTTAGTTTACGTATAAATTCAAGATTTTCTCCGTGAGCCATACAAACATCTGCTAAATCAGAAAATAGACGTTGAATCCATACCTCACCTAAAATATCAGTGCCTATTTTTTGTAAGTTCTTAATATATTTAGCTGATCTTATATGATGGGTTGTACGTATAAAATCTATTCTAATAGAATAATTTATGATATCAAAAGTGCCCTTTCCTACCGCATCCTTTATTAAATTAATATGACCATTTCTAAATGTTTGATATTCAATAAGCAGCTCTGAGAGATAATCTATTAAAATATTCTCGTTATCAGGTGCGAAGTCCCAATTTTTTATTTCATCAAAGTTATTATATATGTCCGGTTTATTTTTTTCTATAAACTCTTTTGCTTCTCTGAAAGTATAAGGTTTCTTTCCATCATTACAAATTGACTTTTTAGAACTTACATAAGAATCATATCCCTCCGTCATTTTCATTAATGATAATTCCCAATCTGCAGGAGCCATGCCACAATCGTGAAGATAAGATGCTGCTAATAGGAGAAATAACTCTATCGATGACAATTCTGTTATTAGTGCCTCCCCTAATAGCAGCGTAATATTTTCTTCTACTTTTTTTAAATGGGAAACATCATGAAGGTCGAACTCGGGCATTATTTTTATAACCCGCTTCTGATGTTCGCTTGATAACTCAATAATATGTTGTGCTAACAAAAAAAGTCTATTATCAAGGTTGTTAGGATTCATTGATGCACGTTGTTTAAGAACGGAGATTATATCATTCATACCTATAGCTTTTAGAAGGCGAAGAATTTGTCTTTCATTCGAGTTTTGAGATTGAATTTCTTTGTCGAATCAAGAGCGCGCTCTATGCATATGAACTTTTTGTCGGGATGCTGCATAAAGTAATCTACTGTTGAATCAGCTAAAGTGTTATCTACGCAGATATATGCCTCTTTTATTCCATCAGAGGCAAGATATACGTTATTTTCTGTAAATGATGACTGTTCTACTATTTTATAAGTGAGCATAAAACCACGAGAGATTAGAATTTCGGTGATTAAATCTTGCTCATTGAAGTTAATAGATAACTGTTGTTCCTTGGTTGCAACATATTGTCTAAATAGAGCCAAATTTTCTTCATCGGATTTGTCAGGGTCAGGTGCAAAATCAGTACGTGGGAATGAAGATTTTGTTAAAGTATAGACTTTGAACCCAAGTTGGTTAAGTTGCTCTTCATCTTCCGGAGTTAAAATGCGACCGTTATAAGATTCTTTAATCTTTTCAATTACGGCTTTATTTCTGGCAATCGTTATGTCGCTAATTTTCTTGAATCCAGCTCTCCTTGCATTACTGTCAACCTCCATTGCCTGAGGAACTTGTACTAAAATAAATTTACGACAACCCAAATCTTTTAGATTTTGAGTAATCAAGGCATCTCCAGTTGTCCCAGAGCCAGCAAAAAAATCAAGAATAATATCTTCAGAATCAGAAGCGATGTCAATAATACGCCTTATGAGTTCAACAGGTTTCGGAAAGTCAAACACCCCATTACCTAAAAGTTGTTGAATTTCTGCTGTGCCCTTGTTTGAGATAATAGATCTATCAATCCATACAGTCTTTGGCGTTTGAGTTAATTTTCGCTCTTTTTGAAATATTCTAATTTCATTATCATTACCACGATAGGCTACAAGATTATCCCTTTCCGTATTGGCTTTCTCTTTGCCCCAACGCCAAACACTTTGTATCCCGTTTATTGTTGACGGCCAAACTTCAACATATCCTTCTTGAGCAAATACAGAGACCTTACATATACCATCTTGATTGGGATTATTTATATCAACATAGAAGGGATAACGTAAATTCGGTCTGTTCAATGAATTAAATGCTTGAACATTTCTATTTCTTAATCCTTTCAGATTAAATCCTCCATTTTCATCGCTATACTGATATTTGGCACCTTCTACCTCAACTTCATTGAAATTGGCCAAATCTTTATCTTTGGCATAAACTAATAGGGATTCGTGTGTTTTCGCAAATGGACCATATCCACGACCTTCTGGCTTAACTATTATTGTCAGGTTTGCTATGAAATTTTTTTCTCCAAAAACCTCATCACATAATTTTCTTAGATGATGAACCTCATGGTCGTCAATAGAAATAAAAATTACACCATCTTCACGAAGGAGATTTCGAGCGACAAGTAATCGGCTGAACATCATATCCAACCAATTACTATGGTAATGTCCATCAGAATCTAAATTTGTATCTAATGTAATCCCATTTTCTCTTTGTTCAATTTTTTCCCAATAAAAATGTTTATCTTCTGTAAAATCATCACAATATACAAAATCATTGCCCGTATTATAGGGTGGGTCAATATAAATGACTTTAACCTTGTTACGATATCCATTTAATAATATTTTGAGGACTTCAAGATTCTCTCCTTCAATTATTATATTATCTGTATTATCGGGATTTACACTACGTTCAGTATCATAATGAAGTGTCGCACGAGTTGGCATAAAGGCATTTCGTTTTGCCTTTGACTTTCCAAACCAACGGAACTCATAGCGTTCTGTTTCATCAATTCCTTCTGGATTGACGGCTTTTTTAATCTCATCAATATCAAGTTTCCCTTCTTGAGTAAACCAATCAGGATATAATTTACGAAGAGCTTCAAGCCTTTCAGCGTTAATATCTGGAGATTGTATAATATGGTCGTTAAATGTTTCCATTATTGTTTATTGTTTGATTAGCTTGGGCCTTGAATGTTTCAAAATCTTTTATTGGTGCCTTATAATATGCCTCAATTCCTAATGATTCGAAGTGCTTAATCGCACATTTGATTCGACCAATTTCATGAGGCGTTAAAGCACGCGTGTCATTTAAGTCGTTTGTTCCTTTTATTTCTACAACAAAATAGTATTCTCTATCCTGCGAAGGATTAGTTAGTGCTCTTTTATGTAGCACAATACCAAAATCCGGTTCATAGTTTCCTATAGGAGTGGGAATCTTGTACCACGAGGGAAATTTCAGGAAACATAAAACTTCTGTATTTGCTTGCTTATCAGCTTCTTCAGCAAAATCTTTTTCGAGAATACTATCATAAAGTGTTTTATCCCATAATCCATGGTTAGGTGTTGCGATATAATTTTCGCACCCATCCCTATAGAAGTCGTTGATTTCAAATACATAGTTTGTCCCTGTAGGATGATATTCTACACATCTTACCAATTCTTCAAGTTGTATTTGATGGATCTTGAATACTGCTTGCTCCAAGAATACAGGCGGATTCTTAATATATTCCTCTTGATTATTGATGCTCTCAATGATTTTAATAATTGAAGCATAACATAATCCTGTTTTCTCACTTAATTCTTCAATAAGGTCATGAGGGTTGAATTTAGCTCTTCCCACATAAGCTTCAGAACCAAAATATTCAGCATTTGTCAGGTTACTGATGTCAGTAACTCTCATACTATTGACCTCTATAGCATAATCATTAATTCGGATTTCGTTAAGTGAGATGACACATTTTCGAATTAATTCTGTTTCGTTCATGTGTACTCTATAGGTGGTCTTCTTCGAGACTTGCTCCCAGAATCTTCTGAAGACATTTAAGAATGTCTCATTTCTTTTTATCTTGAATATGATACGATTTCTTCTCTGTCCTTTGTGGGTATGCTTAGTCGTTGGCAACTTTGTTCCCGAACCATAAATTTCATCATACTCTTGCTGGTAACTGCGGGCAAATGTCTCGTATGTTTCATTTGGAACGATGGTAAGTTGATTTATTTGTTCATCTTCTGGAGTCAGTTCATCATCGTAAACACGATTTCCTTCTTGGTTTACACAGATACGTAAACCTCGCCCAATTTCCTGTCGTTTTTTATTTTCCGAATAACTTTCATTGAGGGTGGCAATTCCAAATACATTAGGATTGTCCCAACCTACGCCTAAAGCAGAATGAGAGAAAATGAACTCAATAGGACTGTCAAAAGAAAGTAAGCGTTGTTTATTATGCAGAATTTCATCAAAAATCTCTTTATTTTTTCTACAAGCATCTTCTTTGTCTGTATATTCTCCTTGTGTCGTTTTTGCGAAATAAAATCCCTGACACGCTTGTATTTCTAAATCCGAGGGTGTTTTACCATCATGGTATTCCGGGTAAACTTCACGATACTTTTGCTCAAAGAGTTGCTTTATTACAGGCCTCTCTGAACTCATATAATTTGCGACCCTATCAATAAAAATGAGCGACAAGTTTTTTATACCTTTAGGCTTAAGTCTATTCTTATTTTCAAAATGACGTCGAATAAGCCATTCAAGCTGAAGTGCCCATACTTGTTCTTTATTTGCTGACGATGCATTTTCGATGATTTCAGTACCATTTGTGAATCTTACATGCCATTTACGATCAGTCATTGACTTATAAATTCGCTCAATCGTAAAATCTCGATATGATTCATTTCCTGACTTGTCAGCTAAATTATCATCTTTCTTTAGCAACCCCGATTCTTTGAATTCAAAACGACCTTTCGTTCTATTGAGTTTCCAAAATTTGAGTTTAACTTTAATTTGAGAAGCACTAGACTGAACTTGGCTTATTTCTAATTTTAGAGTAGCTTCATCATTACTTTCTGAAACAGTTAAAACTTCCAGTTTTTTTACCAATCCAAGACGATAACTTTCAGCAGGAGTTAATTGGTAAAGAACATTTTTTTTAACAGCATGTGTAGCGGAGTATCTAAATTTAAACAATGGATGTAATTTTTCAATCCATTGTTTGGAATTATCTGTATCCATACCCTCTTGCGGCTCATCCATAAAAATTATAGGATGGGTGTGTGCGAGTGCCTCAAGATGGGGGAGATTGTTGAAAAGGCCTTCTCTTTCGGCTTGATTGAGAATGTTATTTTCAGAATTGAATGATGCCATTGTTAACACCATTATCTGAAGATTGTCCGAAGTTATGAAGTCGTGCAGCAAACTTAACTTAGAACTGTCATAAACAAATACATTTGGCGTTATATCATATTTTTCAGTAAGTTGTGCTTTAAAGTTCTCAAATGTATCAATCACTCCTTGACGAATAGGAATGGAAGGTACTAACACTATAAATTTGGATAATCCATAATGCTTGAATAATTCATACGCAGTCTGAAGATATGTCAAGGTTTTACCAGTGCCTGTTTCCATTTCTATACATGCATCATTCTCTTGGATAAGGAACGATTGGTTTTCAGGCACTTCATTTTCATTTATAACTTGTTGAATATTATCGAAAATTTCTTGTTGAGATAGTGAACAAACATTAGAATGAATATCTTCAATATGAGCGTTATCGTATGTATTTCTTTCCATCCCACGAAATACCTCAGTCACACTTTGTATGGCAGTTGTTTGATGTTCGGGATTTTCGAGTTTGAATTTCATGAAAGAGAATTTAATAACAGTTCAAAGGGATTCAACAAATTTGCGATTTATTAATTCGTCAAGCTCAACATTTAATAGTTTTGCAATTTTTAATAAAATGGCAATGTCTGGTTGGGAAGAATTTGTGCACCATTTCGATACAGTAGATGGATTCACACCCAACTGTTCACAGAGCCATTTATTTGTTTTTTTCTTTTCAGCCAAAACTACCTTTAGTCTATTCATGTCAGTTTCCATAATTCATAAATAAATTATCGGTTCACAAATTTAGTGAAATTTTTTCACCAAATCAACTGATATTAGAAGAATTGTTTATTCCTTTTGACTTCTTTTAATTATTGTTGTTACTTAGAATCCACATATTAATTAATGAAATAGTTGAAGATAAAAAGACGAAAATTTGGTAAGCATTAACTGAAGTACACCTTTTGGAGGTTTAAGTTGAGTTGTAACTTTGCACACGGTGCAAGTTGCACCGACTTAAACCTTCAACATATATGACAAGAGAAGAATTTGAAGCTCTAAGAACCAGGGTCAAGGTAAATGGAGAGACCCTAAAGTCCGTCCTCAAGACCGAAGGTGTATCCTACTCAACCTACAACTGCTGGAGCAAGAAGGTGACAGCCGAGAGAAAGAGGAACAATCAATCGCACCGATCACCATTAGGGATGGTCGAGGATACACTTCAGAAACCATGCTGTCCGGAGTGGGAGTGCCGGGAGTGACCCTTGCCTTCCCCAACGGACTGAGGGCACACTTCGGCCAGGGGAGCGAGAGGATGATGATGGAAGTGTTGAACCGCAGTCTGGACTGAGGCCATGTTCTCACTTAACGAAACTATGCGCTACCATCTGTGTCCGGGAAGGACCAACATGCGCAAGGGGATCAACTCGCTTATAGGAGTTGTCAAGGAAAAGATGGGAGCCGACGTAAGGAATGGCGACATGTTCATGTTCATCGGAAGAAGCCGTCGGCTGATGAAGCTGCTTCATGCCGAGGACGGCAAGAAGGTGATGTATGTTAAGCGTCTGGAGGCGGGAAGGTTCCGCGTGCCCGAGTATAATCATCAGAGCAAGTGCCATCCCATGGAATGGACCGACCTTGTGGTCATAGTGGAAGGCATAACGGAGGATTCGGTCTCTATCTACTGTAAGAACATCCCCACCAAAGCCAAATAAGTTGTACCTCCTGGGTGATACAAATCAGCGACAACCCTCATAAGTTGTCGCTGATGCTTTTATAAGTTGTAACTACTAAATATACTTTAGCTAATGCTTAACTATCTTATGACTTTGCAATTAGTTCTTAAGCATTCTGCACAGTCCTTCATCTAAGATATTCTAATTTTTTCATCCTTTTCGAAGTTTGCGTTTCAGGATTTCGAGCATCCTCTTGCCTCGATTATACCTCTAATGATTCGAGGAGGCGCATTGCGAAGTCGGGGGATTCAAGGCGGATGGCGTTGGCTTCGGCGAGGGGTCGGCCTATGAAGTTGATGTTACCATACCAGCTGAGCATTTGGTCTATTATCGCGGTCTGCATTTTGCAATCTGGCCGATGCAGGATGTTGATGCCCATTTGGGCCATTTCCAGTTCGCGATGTCCGGTTTCAGCGATGACAATGGTTATGGAGACACCGCGTGTAAGTCTGGCCTGAATCAATTCTATTATCTTAGGCGCATGATTCCATTTCAGCCGATATGTAGATATGACGATGCTTCTCTTGGCAGAAGATAAGTCGGTTAACAGCTGACGTTCAAAGTTGCCGGTGTCAAAGAAGATTTCAGTTATTGGGTCGCCAAACAAACCTTCGTCAGGCAAGCCAAGCGAATAGCCTACGCTTCTATAACCCTGTAATCTTTTGCGGTACATGTTCTCGCAAATCGGAAAACGCAAATCCACGTAATCATATATCCTGACTTCCTTCTTCCCGGGGAAGTCACGATGCAATCGGCCAGTATATTGAGCTATCAATCCTTTCCACGAAACAGGGAGTGCCAACATCAAGGTGTCGAGTCTTGGCAAGTCGAATCCTTCTCCAACATATTTTCCCGTTGCTACTACTACCAAAGGTGCATCATTTGGGATAGATACGAGAGTTGCCAACGCTTCGCGCTTAGCTTTTGCGGAGTCATTTCCAACCAATCTTATCACGTTGGGGCAGATTTTCAGGCATTCCTCCTCAAGAATATTTACATGCGAAGTCCTTGCCGTGAGCACGAGCGGCGTTCGACCTTCGGCGAGATTATAAGCTATGTCTTCAATTATCAGTTTGTTGCGGTATTCCGAAGAGAGCAGTTCGCCTATGGCAGGATTATAATCTTTGCCATCAGAATTCAATGGCCGGAGAGACGTGAATCTCGGCACAAGTATACGGCTGAAATCTTGTTGGACTTGCCGGTACTTGGCATCGGAGGAGTACCGTATCTCCCCACATTGCATGAAGATGATTGGTTGATGACCGTCTTTACGGATTGGAGTAGCCGTGAGGCCGTAAACATACTTTGCCTTTACCTCCTTCAAAACTCTTTCAAAATTTACAGCGGGAGCGTGATGGCATTCGTCCACAATCACCATACCGTATTCGCGGACAAAGGGTTTCACATCGTTGTCGCTCATACAAGATTGCAGCAGCGCGACATCTATCCTGCCGTTTAATGAATTTTCAGTCGAAGAGAGGGTCCCGAATTGCTTGAATTGCTTCCGTCGGCCACGTCCTTTTACTTCTGTTGGGGGCTTGAAGTCAGTAATCAGGAAATCAGAAAGTCTTTTTTGCCACTGGTCAAGCAATGCTTTTGTGTGCACTAAAATGAGGGTATTTACTTTCTTTTCTGCAATTAAAGCTGCTCCAATAACTGTCTTCCCGAACCCCGGACTTGCGAATAAGATGCCGCACATATAGGGAGTCATTGCCTTAACCGCCTCTTGCTGTTCAGGTCGTAATATCCCGTTGAAAGCCACATCAATTTTGACACCGAAGTTGGTTTTATCTTCTACATAAACATCCACATTGTTTGAAGCAAAGAAGTCTACTGCCGCCTCCTCACAACCGCGCGGCATTATCAAATAGTCATCTGTAAGTTCGGAACAGGAAATGACTCTCGGAAGATTATAAGTAGGCAACCTCATACCCAGTTTGGCATAAAATTCCGGATTCTTGAAAGCTGCCAGCCGCTTAAGATGATTGATTACTTTTGCCGACAAACCCTCCAAGGGGACATAAACGCCCTCGGAACGCACTATTAGGATTGCTTTTGGAAAATCTGATTTATTCATGGGTTTCGGAGTTGGCCTTTCCCAGGGAGCCGACTCCTTCGATTTGGATAATTCTCCCAAAGGTTCCGCGTTGCGATGAAGATTTACGGCATTGTCTACATCGGCTAAAGACATTTTCCTCATGTTTTGCAGATATGCCCATTGGTCAGCAAATGGTTCAAAATTATCATCCACAAAAACGCTGTTGCCTTTTCTGCGCGCCTGACCCTGTAGAGGCAGTGCTACCAGATTACCAAAACCTCCTTCCGGCATAAAGTCTTGGTTAGGGAAGAACCGGTCGTAAGACTTGAAAGTAATTTTTCCCTCCCGATCCATCGCCTCTGTAAGGATTGCATTACCTAGCTGTCTTGCAATTTGGGCATTGACCGGTTCGGCAAATAAAATCCATACGTGAGCTCCGTTTCCAGAGCGCGAGCGTTCGATATATGCCGGAATATTCCATTCCCGGCACACATTTACATAAGCCATGACATCTTTCTGGAATCCGTGTTCACAACTCTTGTCATCAAAATCGCAGCAAAGGAAACGGCAGGTATGGTCGGGCATGATGGAATACAGTCCTATCACATCCCTCCCATTTGGCTCCCGACCTTCAAGATGTCGGTATAAATCCTCGTAACCTAATTCTTTGAATTCCCTGTTGGGACACTCGGCACATTTATACTTCTTCTTGTCGCAAAATTCGCGATTCCATTCCTTCAGGCATACTGGCTGATAACCACTTTTGCCTGTAGAGGGACTAATCCAGCGCCGTGCAAACACATCCTCCCGACCTTGAAAAGTATTTCGGAACAAGTCTACTTTCTCCTCGAGTGACAGCTGTATGGCCGGTTCAGTCTCCTTCGGGTTCGGAGCTTTTACATCAGGTCGTGAGGGAGCCTCAAAAGGAATGCAGTGGGCCTGAAGGAGTTCCTTCAGCCAGGTGTTTTCTTCGCGGAGCCTTTTGAGCTCTGCCGCTAAATCCTGGTTGTTAGTATCCATTGGGGCTATTCGCCGGCGATGGTGACGACGATTCTGCGCGAACCGCCGTAGTTGCGAAACTCGCAGAGGTAAATGCCCTGCCAGGTGCCGAGGTTCAGCCGGCTGTCGGTGATAGGAATTGTCAGGGAGGGACCGATGAGCGAGGCCTTGGCATGGGCCGGCATGTCGTCGTCGCCCTCCATTGTGTGGAGGTAGTACGGTTCCCGTTCCCTCACAAGCCGGTCGAGGATGGCGCCCAGGTCAACCTGCACGTCGGGGTCGGCATTTTCGTTGATGGTCAGCGCAGCCGATGTATGCTTGATGAATACATTCATCAATCCTGTTGTCGGCAACTCCGGGAGTTGCCGCATTATTTCCGCCGTGACGAGATGGCATCCTCTTCTGCGGGGCCTCAATGCTATTTCAATCTGCTTCCACATTACTTTTATTGTCCTATTCAATCTGTCATTTTCAATTTATGGAGGTAGTGATTGGGTACCAGGGAGTCTACGTCAGGGTCCAGCCGTTGTCGTTGTGGTAGATCATCTGGCGTGTCATGCCGCCGTCTACCACGATATTCTGACCCGTGATGAAGCCGGCCTCGGTCGAACATAGGTAGAGGATCAGGGAGGCGATGTCGTCGGGACGGCCGACGCGTCCTACGGGCTGCTGCCTCGCATCCGCTCCACCCGGCATCTCCCCTGTGGTGTCAATCCAGCCCGGAGAGATTGCGTTCACCCTTACCCGTGGACCCAGCGAGATGGCCAGGGCGTGCGTCAGAGCCGCTATGCCTCCCTTTGCCGCCGTATAGCTTTCTGTCTGCGGCTGACTCATCGAGTCGCGCGTGGAAGAGATGTTGATGATTGAGGCTCCGGGGGCGAAATGGGGTTTGAAGAGCTTGCTGAGATAAAAGGGAGCCGCCACCCCTACCTTCTGTGCATACACGAACTCCTCCCAACTGCACTCGTCGATACCTACCATCGGAGGCAAGGCATTGTTTACCAGGATGTCGATGTGGCCGTGCCTTGCAATCACATAGGCGCTGAATTCCTCCAGTACTTCCGGCCTGGCGATGTCGCCGACAAACCACCCGCTCCCCTCAGCCTTGTCGATTATCTCCACCTTGGCGCCTTCCTCCCGGAAGCGCTGCGCCGTACACGCACCGATGCCTTTGGCACCGCCGGTCACCACTACCACCTTATCCTTGAATCTCATTTGCTCTCGTGTCAGTTTATGTGTTAAGGATGAATTCTTCGGCTCGCCCGGACGTCCCGGAGCACTCCGATAGTTGCAAAGTTAGCGAAATTCTCCAGTAAAACAAAACCGCCCCGGCGCAGCGCCGTTGTATGAAGACCCTCTCTAATTGTACGAACTGAAACCACGCACCACTCACGGGAGTGGGCCTCTGTTTTGTTCACAACCTTTCCCTGTTGTGGCGCAATTGACATTTCATCCGCGGAGTGGGCGAACTGCCTAAAATATCAGTTTAAATTTTGCGCTCATTGGCCAAATAGGCATTTCAAATTTTGCGCTCATTGGCCAAACGGGCGTTTTGAATTTTGCGCAAACAATATTTTTTATTATCTTTGTCGCTGATAATTAGCGGAATGCAATGGAAGGAAAAATCATTTTTAAAAGAAAGCTGTATCAGCGACTTTTAGATTGGAAAACCGACAGCCACGGCGACAGCGCCATCCTGATAGAGGGTGCACGCCGTGTCGGCAAGTCCACATTAGTGGAAGAGTTTGTAAATAAGGAATATAAGTCAGCTATTATTATAGATTTTGGCAACGCGGATAAGGAGGTGGTGCGTCTTTTCGATAATCTTTCCAATCTTGACACGCTATTCGCCCAATTGCAATTCGCCTATAATATCCGTCTTTATGAGAGGGAGTCTGCAATAGTCTTTGACGAGGTGCAGCTTTGTCCGAAGGCTCGTCAGGCTATCAAATATCTTGTAGCTGACGGCCGGTTTGATTATATCGAGACCGGTTCTTTAATTTCGTTGAGCCGAAATGTAAAGAATATATTAATTCCGAGCGAAGAAGATTCTATCAAAATGAATCCGATGGATTTTGAAGAATTCCTTTGGGCAACCGGCAATGACATCGTGGCGGACCTTTTGAGAAACGCAACCGCCGACCTTCGGGATATCGGACAGGTAGCCCATCGGAAAGCAATGGAGCTCTTTAGGTTTTACATGCTCATTGGAGGAATGCCCCAAGCCATATCCAAATTCCTGATTTCCAACAATTTTATGGAAGTGGATAAGGTAAAAAGAGGTATCTTGAAACTTTATCAAAAGGATTTCAAAAAATTTGACCAGACAGGCAGAGCCGGTCGACTTTATGACGCTATTCCGGGGCAACTTTCAAAAAACGTGTCGCGGTATATTCCTTCGTCAGTGATAGGAAGCAACGTAACGCAGAAAACGGAAGACAGCCTGATCTCTGCATTGAAAGAGTCAATGACCGTAAATCTTTCATATCATACCTTGAACCCGGCAAACGGACTGGCCATGGATTATGACAAGGATTTCTTTAAAATGTTTGTGGCCGATACGGGCTTATTCATCACTTTGGCCTTTAAGGATAAGGATTTCACCGACAATATCATTTACCGAAAACTCCTCACGGATAAATTGGAGGCTAATCTGGGATATGTATACGAAAATATTGTAGGCCAGATTCTTGTTGCCTTAAACCGCGAGCTGTTTTACTACACCTTTCCTTCCCAATCGCGTCATTCTTATGAAGTTGATTTTCTGATATCCGCAGGCCATAAGATTGTGCCCATAGAAGTGAAATCTTCAGGATATAAGACACATGCATCCCTTGACGCTTTCATTGACAAATACAAGAATAAGGTTACCTCTCCTATGGTAGTCTACACAAAACCGTTGTCAAGAGAAAGAGGCATCCTCTACCTTCCCATCTACATGCTGCCCTTCCAATAGTTGTAGCCCTCTCTAATCGCATGAACGTCCCAATACCTCATGTAGTACAGATACCCATCGCATTTACTGGCAGGCAGCGGGGCCATAGGCCTCGAGGTCAGAGATTGAGCTTGCGCGTAAGCCAATGGCGCAAGACGGGGTCAGGGATGTAAGTGCGGCCCCCCTCAATGTCAATGAGGTTTTTCTTAAGCAGGGAGTCCTTGATGCGCTTGATATTGGCCGCAGTGCCAAGCTGATAGTTATTCAACACCTCCTTACGCGTGAATTCACGGTCTACACCCTCCAGGATGGCCCTAAGAAAATTCAACTGCGGAGCCGTAAGACTCTCCGTCTCGCTTTCGAAAAGCATGGAATTGTGGTCTGTCAGCTCCTGAAATGCTTCATCGAGGTCCTCACGCCGTGCCACGTGCTTTGTGCCAATCCAAAGAATCCAGGCAAGCTGCTGCACATAATTCGACTGGTTGTCTACCCTCTCGCAAATCTCGGTGGCCAATTCCTCCCCAATCTCCTTTCCGGTTTCCGCAAATCTAGACCTGATATATTCCACCCAGTCGGCTGTGTCAATCTTTTTCAGAAAAATCACGTCGCCAAATTTATAAAACGGATGGCTGGACTTCTCAAACAGTTCCGTCATCAAATGCCGTTTGCTGCCAAACAGACAATACGACGTAAGCTGCTGATGCTGCCACACCGTCCTCAACCGTTTCTGAAACGTTAGGGAGTCCGGGAATTCTCCTATCTGTTGAAACTCATCAATACACACCACGATGCGGCATCCCCTCTTCTCGGCTATCTTCTCGGGCAGCGAGAGAATGCTCTCCGCATCTTCCTCCTTGGGTGTGACTTCAAACGTAAGGGAAAACTCCACCTCTCCCCCTGTAGAAAACTTTAATTTGGGGCGAAACCGCTGAAGAAACTTCCTGATATTCTCGATCCACTCCTCATTCTTCGTAGCCGTTTGCCTCACCACACTCTCCGCAAAGCGCGCATAAAACTCACCGGCATCGCGGCATGAGAAGATGTCGATATATACGGGTTTGACCTTATCCTTATCCACCGTCTCAATTACCTTCTTCACCAGCGAAGTCTTACCCCACCGGCGCGGTGAAATCAAAATCGTGTTCACCCCATATGTAAAGTTGGCGCAAAGACGCTGCGTCTCCCTCTTCCTGTCGGTAAAGTTACGGCCCGTGGCAGCCGTTCCGAATACGAATGTCTGCTTCTCCATCTGTCTCTGGTGTATGATATTTGCCTGCAAAGATAATAAACAGGATTGTTTTAAACAACCCTGTTTAAAATTTATTTAACACCCTTGTTTAAAACAACCTTGTTAAATGGCTTCCACTTCTGCTCCCGGGCGCAAAAAAAGCCCCGCAAGCAGTGACTTGCGGGGGCTTTTATGGGTTGGGCTTTCTGCCGGGATTAGCGGTTGAGACGCTTCTGGGCTTTGCTGCGGGCGGCCTCAGCCTTGTCGGCAGCCTTCTCAGCGCCCGTCTGAACGGCCTCAGTAGTCTTGTTTACTACCTCTTCGGCAGCGTCTGTAACGGCTTCCTTAGCCTTCTCTGTGGTCTCCTTTACGGTGCTCTTCACAGTTTCCTTTACGGAAGTCTTCTGGTTGGATACGGCGGCCTTGGTGTCTTCTACAGCTGCGGCTGCATCTTCGTTGGCCTCTTCCTGAGCCTCTTCGGCAGTTTCTTCGTCAGCTACTGTCTCAACAGTGTCAGTTGCGCAAGTGTCGGCTTCCTTAGCCTTGTCGGAGCTGCTGCAGGCAACCATACCGAGTGCGAAAACTACAGAAAGGGAAAGAACTAATTTCTTCATTGTCTAAATTCTGTTAAATGTTTTTATTAGAGATTTGACGACAAAATTACAATTTTAATTTCAATAAAAAAAATATCCCGCCCGAAGGGGGATATTTTTTACTTTTCGATGCCTCTCGATTAGTTAGCAGCTTCAGCAGCGGGAGCTTCTTCAGCAGCAGCTTCAACAGCAGCAGCTGTGTCGTTAGCGCTGTCAGCAACAACGGCTTCTTCTACAACGGCAACTTCTACCGGAGTAGTGTCGCAAGTGGTGTCACATTCTTTTTCCTTGTTGCCACCGCAGGATACGAGACCTACTGCGAAGAGAACAGCGAGAGATAAAGCTAATTTTTTCATTTCTTTAAAACTTTAAAATAATAAAACAATTTGTTGCTATCAAAAACGATGCAAAGTTATAACTAAATTTTCATATGGCAACTATAACACGTTAGAAATTTTTAATTCTTACATATATTTTTACATTTTTTAACTAAAATCACCCCGTTTTAACACTCTGCACCGATTAAACCGCCTTACGAATATAGTTTTTATTAACAAACGTTAACATAACGGATCAGGTAAAACGGGTTGAAATTATTAAAAAAATGCCTAATTTTGCAGTCTAATTACTTATTAACCAACATAACAAGCTGCCAATGTGCAGACTGAAGACTTACAGACATGGAGAATCTTGACAGTATTGATCTGAAACTACTGAAGCTATTGCAGACGAACTCCCGGCTCACCACCAAGGAACTGGCCACCGAAGTCGGGCTCTCGATCTCGCCGGTCTACGAGCGCGTCAAGCGCCTGGAGAGCGACGGGTATATCGACCGCTATGTGGCCCTGCTCAACCCCGAGAAGCTCAACCTGAGCTTCATCGTTTACGTGGCCGTGAAGCTCAACAAGCAGAGCAACCCCTCGGCCGAGGAGTTCATCAGCGTAGTGCAGAGCATATCGGAAGTTACGGAGTGCTACAGTGTGGCGGGACGCTTCGACTTCCTCATGAAGGTCTACGCACCCGACATGAACTACTACCGCAGCTTTGTGCTTGACGTTCTTGGGGGCATCGACACCATCGGCAACATCGAGTCGACATTCGTGATGGCCGAGGTGAAGCAGACCACGGCCCTCCCGCTGCGTCAGCTAAGTTAGGATGTGGATTAGGCGGACGACAGTATTTTTCGGCGCCCTAATCCTCTATCTGATTTGTCTTGACAGGGGAGCCTCTTTCTGGGACTGCCCCGAATACATCCTCATAGCATGGAGGCTGGAGGTGGGGCATCCCCCCGGCAACCCCACCTGGCAGCTGCTGGCAAACGTAACGTCCCATCTCGGCGGTTCGGCCGAGCATGCCGCCGTAATGATCAACGGCCTGAGCGCCCTTTGCATGGCCCTGGCCTCCCTGTGCCTCTCCGAGATTATATACATCTTCCTTCGCATGTCGCTGCTGCGGCGCGGCGCCGTGGCGCGTTCAAGTCTCTGGGCTTCGCTCTGCGCCGCCTGTGGCGCGCTGTGTTACGCGTGGTGCGACTCCGCCATCTTCTCCGCCGTGGAGGCGGAGGTGTATGCCCTCTCCGCCCTGCTCACAGCCCTGATGCTGCTGCTCTCGCTCCGCTGGGCGATACTGCGCAGGCGCGGCCGCATCGCCGCCGCGCGCCGTGTGCTCATCCTCACCGCCTACCTCGCCGGACTCGGCGTGGGCGTCCACGAGCTCAATTTCCTGGTGCTTCCAGCCATGGCTCTCATCTACTTCTTTTGGGGTTCACGCCGCTGGCGCCGCTCCTCCTACCCCACAGCCGGATGGAGCCTGCTGCTCTTCTGCATAGGCCTCACCACCTACCTGCTCATACCCATACGTGCTGCGGCCAACCCGCCAGTAAACGAAGGAGACCCCTCAACATGGAGCGCCTTCAAAAACTACTACGGCCGTACGCAATACGGCTCCAAGCCCCTCCTTTACGGGCGCACACCCTACAGCAAACCCCTGCTGCAGGAAAGGCTCGACAGCGCCACGGGAGAGCTCCTCTACGACCGCTATGCAATCCGCCAGTATGGCGACGGTAAAAAGGAATACATCTACCCCCGCGAGCTTGACATGTGGCTGCCGCGCATGACGAGCAGCGACCCCGCCGACATTGAATTCTACGAAGCATGGGCCGGTATGACGCCCGACGAGATGACGCCCGTGGAGGCCTCAGCCGTAGTCGACACGGCCGGGCAGCAGAACGGGCGCCTCAACCCCGAGACCGGCGGGAGGGAGATGCGGAGCACTTTCCGCCCCACCTACCTGCAGCAGCTCCGCTACCTCGCCGCCTACCAGGTGGGATACATGTATATGCGCTACCTGCTCTGGAACTTCGCCGGCCGGCAAAACAACATTCACTCCACGGGAGGCACCGAGACGGGCAACTTCATAACGGGCATAGCGCCCCTCGACGACGCCATGCTCGGCGACCAGAGTCGCCTCAGCCCCTCTATGCGCGAGGACAACCCCGGCTACAACCGCTACTTCCTCATCCCGCTGGCCATGGGCGTGATCGGCATCGTGGCGCTATGCCGACGCCGCAACGGCCGACGGGTATGCGCCGTTGTGGCCACCCTCTTCCTCTTCACGGGGCTGCTGATAGTGGTCTACCTCAACCAGGACCCGGGGGAGCCACGCGAGCGCGACTACTCCTTCCTGGGGTCGTATATGGCCTATGCCATATGGATAGGGTGCGGCTTGGCAGCCATTGTGCGTTCACTGCTCGCGATAAAGACGAAGCGCCCCTCGATTGGAAGGATGCTCCGGATAGTGGCGGTAACGATATGTGTGGGAGTGCCCCTGCAGATGCTGACCCAGACCTACGACGACCACAACCGCAGCCGAATGCCCGGGGCCGACGCTCTGGCGCGCACTCTTCTCGAGGCGGCTCCGCGCGACGCAGTGCTGCTCGCCTCGGGCGACAACACCATCTTCCCCTTATGGTATGGGCAGGAGGTGCTGGGGTTGCGGCGCGACGTTACGGTGGTGGCCACCCCCTACCTCTCCGCCGATTGGTATCGCATTCAGCTCCGGCGTCCCGGCGAGGAGTCGCTGCCGCTGGCCACACCCGACAGTGTGCCCCCCGGTAGAGGAGCGATGGCCGACCGCGTGGTGGAATTCATCCGCCTCAACAACCCCGGCCGACCCCTCCTGAAAGCAGGACGCGACGGCACACTCACGCCCCTCGACACAGCGAAATAAAGACCCGCAGCCTTCCGGCTACGGGTCTTTTTCTCCTACAGCATCCCCAGTTCAGGGTCTGTCTTCACGCAGAACGATGGGCAGGCCTTGGCGGCAAACTCATTATGGCCGCACACCCTTGCTTGGGGGAACAGTCTCTTCAGCTCCTTTACGAGAGCCACCAGGGCGGCGCGCTGTGCCGGAGTACGCGTGTCTTTAGGTCGGCCGCTGCCATCGGCCCATAGGCCGCCTACGTAGCAGATGCCGATGGAGCAGGCATTGTGGCCCGTGGTGTGGGCGCCTGCCAGGCGCAGCGGACGGCCGGCGTGGACAGAGCCGTCGCGGTACACTACGTAATGATAGCCTATGTCGGCCCAGCCGTTGCCTTTTACGTGCCAGTTGCGTATCTGCTCCACGGTGAAGTCTTTTCCCTCGGGGGTGGCGGAGCAGTGGATGATGATCTCACGGATAGGACGTTGCAGCCCTTCAACAATAATTTCCATGGCTTTTTTGCCGCAAAGGTATCTGCCGGCCAAGCCATGGAAATCATAAATCTTGACGCCGGGGAGTTCAGATGCACTACCCTCGGCGTTACTTTTCGGCCCTTAACGCCGATGCAGGGAGTGGTGGAGGTTTGCCATCTCGATGGCGGCACAAGCCGCCTCGGCACCCTTATTGCCGAGCACGCCGCCGGCACGTTCCTCAGCCTGCCTCAGATTGTCGACGGTCAATACGCCGAAGGTCACGGGGCTGTCGCCGCGGGCGTTGATCAGGGCCACCCCCTGGGCCGTGTGCATGCAGACGTAGTCGAAATGGGGGGTGTCGCCGCGAATCACACACCCGATCACGATGACACCGGCCGGATGGCACGCGTCGATGATGGCCGCGGCGGCGTTGACGAGCTCCACCGTGCCGGGTACGCCGTGGAGGTGTATGTTGGCTTCCGCCACTCCGGCCTCCCGCAGCGTGGCAGCGGCGCCGTCGCGCAGAGCGTGCGTTATGGCCGGATTCCATTCCGCCGTAACGATGTGAAACTCATATGCGTCTGACGCGGCACGGGGTACGGCCAGCGTCTCACCGTTGGTGTTGAGTACGGTCGACATTATTTCTTCTTCTTATCTTTCTTGATGCCCGTGGAGATACGCATGAAAAACTGGCGCCACCGCGGCTCGTTCTCTATCTGGTTTTCCACCATTTCGGTCAGGGCAAGGATCTCCTCCTCGAGCTCCACCGTCTCGAGCGATATGGCATGCGGCAGGATGGCGGCCAGCAGTCGGCGCGCCCTGGGACGCAGCTGGCGCACCCTCATCATAATCTCAGCCATCTCGATGGTGAGCTTCACCTCGCGGCGGCTCACCCTCCCGGTGCGTTTCTTGGAAAACTTCACTGCCTCGGCATAGAATTTCAGGGCCTCGCGGTAGTCGCCGCTCGCGGCCAGCAGCTGCCCTACCTTGCGCAGGGCCTCCACCAGCTTGTCGGTGGCTGCCACCACACCCGAGTTTACCTTCTCGTAGAGCTGGTCGGCGTTTATTTTCTGCTTCACCAGCAGATCCATCACCTTCTTGCGCGAGCGCAGAATGCGCGTGGAGAGCTCCATGGCAAGGATGTGGAGATGCCCGAAATGCTCGGCGTCTTCCTTGATCATCGAGTCGAGGATCTTGAAGAGGGAATCGAGTTCCTTTTCGCTCTGCTTATAGTCTTTCAGGAAGAAGTGCACCTCGGCAAGGTCGAAGAGCAGGAGCACGAGCACCTCGCGAAACTCCTTCACCTCGTAAGAGGGGAAGTCGCGCAGCGACTTCATCGCGGAGATGATTCGCTCCAGAGCGTCCATATACTGCTCTTTCTCTACAAACTCGCGGGCCGTCTTGCGTGTGGAGAGAGCCTCTTCGAGAAGCGTGCGTTCCTTGTCGGAAAGTTTTCCGGATTTAAGGTTGGAGGAAAGTTGTGTAGTATTCATCTTCAAATTTTTAGGCATGGTATGTTGACCCCTCTCGAATGCAGGGGTTTATTTAATAACAAACAATGTCGCTGTCGGGTTCAGCCTGCTCGAAGGCACGGATCTTCTCCCTGTAATCGTCGGGCACGCGGGCCGGGCGTCCGGTAAGGGGGTCGAGGTAGACCATCACCGTGCGGCACTCCGAGCGCACCTCGCCGGCGCCGTCTACCATCTGCTGCCGCAACACGAAGCTCTTGTCGCCGATCTCGTCGCAGCGGGTGGTGATGTAGATCTCGTCGCCGTAGTGCACGGGGTGGAAGTATGAGCAATGGATGTCGGCTATCACACAGGCGGGAGCCTCCGGGCCGCGGCGTAGCCCGGCCTCCTCCATGTAGCGGGCCTTCCCCAGGTCGTAGAGCGAGAAGTAGACCGTATTGTTGAGGTGGCCCAGGATGTCGATGTCGTTAAAGCGTAACTGTACTCTTATCTTATGCATATCTCTCGTATCTAAGCCTGAAACCGCAACTCCCTCACCACGTCCTTGCCGGCCTCCTCGTTGATGGCCCTGGCCAGGGCCGAGCGCATCATATTGAGTTCCTGGCGCAGGGGCGCCGCGGGCACTCTGATGGTCATCACGCCGTTTCTGATGAAGGGGCGCAGGGTCTTGGCTGCCAATGCCTCCCCCACCACCCTCGGCCAGGCGTTGATGGCGCTTATCTCGTAGAATCCGAAGGCTCCCTGGCTATCCTCCACCGCCTGGCGGAGCAGGTCGCCGATGCTCTGCGCGTCTGTGCGTTCCATATGTCGTCAGTCTATGGCGCTGAAGCTGCCGTTTTCCACCATGAGCAACCGCTTGTCGCCGCCCAGGGCCGCGAGGGTCTCGTCGAGATGTTCGCGGTTGGTGTCGGTTATGAATATCTGTCCGAAGGGTTCGGGGCGACTTACGAGCTGCATTATGCGTCCCACCCTGTCGGAGTCGAGTTTGTCGAAGATGTCGTCGAGCAGCAGCAGGGGCCTCTCCCCTCCCGTGCGCTTCAGGAAGTCGAAGATGGCGAGGCGCAGGGCTATGGTGAAGGTCTTGAGCTGCCCCTGGCTTCCGTAGCTGCGCAGGGCATATCCGTTGAGCTGGGCGGAAATGTCGTCGCGGTGTATGCCGGCCGAGGTGTAGCCCAGCGCGGCGTCTTTGGCGCGGTTGCGTTGCAGCAGCTCCTCCATGGTGGCCCCGTTGAGTTCGCTCCGGTAGGCAATCCTTATCTCCTCCCTCTCGCCGGCTATGGCGGCGTAGGTCTGTTCCACCACGGGAGATATCGCATCCACCCATTTCCGGCGCTCCTCGCTTATGGTCTTGGCCGCCTCGGCCATCACGGCCTCCACGCTCTCGAAGAGCAGCGGGTCTCTTACTCCGGCGCGCAGCATGCTGTTGCGGCTCTCGAGGCTCCGGTTGTAGCGCATCAGCTGGTTGAGGTAGGGGGCGTTGGCCTGCGAGATCACCATATCGGTCATCCTGCGGCGTCCGATGGCCGGTCCGCCTATCAGTTCGGTGTCGGCCGGGGTCACGGTCACAATCGGGAAGACCCCGATGTGCTGGGCCAGGCGGTCGTATTCCTTACCGTTGCGTTTCAGGCTCTTCCCCTTCCCCTTCACTATGCCGATGCTCACCTTCTCTTCCGAGCCGGAGTCTAAGGTAAAAGCGCCCTGCACACTCATCAGGTCTTGCCCGTGGCGTAACAGTCCGGCCTCCGGCAGCGAGCTCATAGGCCGGGCCATACAGACGAAGTGGAGCGCCTCCAGGAGGTTGCTCTTCCCCATCCCGTTGCTGCCGAGCAGGCAGTTCACGCCGGCCGAGAACTCCAGCCGGGCCTCCGCGATGTTCTTGAAGTTGAGTATGTCTACCTTATTTATTGTCATCCTCTTTCTCGCCGTAGGCAAGGTCGCCGGCATCGCCGAGCCCGGGTACGATATAGCTGTGGGCGTTCACCTCCTCGTCGATGGCTCCGATCCATACGGTGGTCTTCTCGGCGGGGAAGTGCTCCTTGATATAGTCGACGCTTGCGCGCGAGGCGATTACGGAAGCCACGTGGATCCTGGCCGGCGTCCCCTTGCGGAGCATGGCGCGGTAGGCGAGGTCCATCGACTGGCCCGTGGCAAGCATGGGGTCAACGAGGATCAGCGTCTTCCCCTCGATGGAGGGGGAGGCGAGGTATTCCACGAGCACGTCGAAGCTGTCGCCCTTCTCCTTATAGCGGCGGTAGGCGCTCACGAAGGCGTTTTCGGCCCGGTCGAAGAAGTTGAGGAAGCCGTGGTGGAGCGGCAGCCCGGCGCGAAGGATGGTGGCCAGCACCACCCTGTCGGCTATGTCGTGGCAGATGGCCGTACCCAGCGGCGTGGCCACCTCCACCTCCTTATAGGCCAGGCGCTTCGAGATCTCGTAGGCCATCACCTCCCCGATGCGGTCAAGGTTGAGGCGGAAGCGCATGGGGTCTTGCTGAATCTTCTTGTCGCGGAGCTCGAGCATGTAGCGGCTCACGAGGCTCGCGGTGTCGTCAAAGTTTATTATTTCCATAAGGCGTCGTTTATGTCGAGAGCTATCTGGCGGCGCAGCAGCTCTGTGGATTCAAATTTCTTTTCGGGTCGGAGGCGTCGCAGAAACCTCACGGCGAGGCGGCTCCCGTAGAGGTCGCCCTGAAAGCCGGGAATGTGCACCTCGAGGCGTCTCGGAGCGTCGGAGGCCACGGTGGGCTGGCGCCCTACGTTGGCCACGGCACGTCTCACGCCTCCCTCGGGCATCTCCACTTCGACGGCATAGACGCCGTCGGCGGGCAGCAGCGCGCGGTAGCAGGGGCACACATTGGCCGTTGGGAAACCCAGTGAAGCGCCCATACGCTTGCCGGGCTCAACGCGACCCACCACAGTGAAGGGGCGCCCCAGCAGACGCGAGGCCTCCTCGATGTCGCCGGCGGCCACGAGCCTGCGGATGGCCGACGAGGCGGCTTTAGGCTCGTAGGGAGCCTCCACCACCTCTACCCCCGCCTCGGCCCCGAGGCGCCGGTAGTCGGCGATGCTCATCGCCGTGCCGTCGCTGCCGAAGGTATTGTCGTAACCTACCACGAGCACCTCCACTCCATGCTCCTTATGCATCCGACGAAGCCACTCGGCGGCCGTCATGGCCGCCAGCTCGCGGGTGAACTCAAGGGTGAGCAGCCGAAGCCCCTCGCGGTAGAGCATGTTTGTGCGCTCCGAGGGCGACTGCACCAGCAGCGGGGCGCGCCCGGGCGCCACCGTCTCCAGCGGATGACGGTCGAAGCTGATCACCATCGGCTCCAGACCGCGCTCCATGGCCAGACGCTTCACCAGACCGATCACGCGGGCGTGACCCCGGTGGAGCCCGTCGAAGGTGCCCACCGTGGCTACCCTTCCGCAGGTCGTTGTCTCTCTTCTGTCAGTTGCCCCCATTACGTATAGACTGTAGCAAAATTACAAATAATCCCTCAATCCGTCAAATTCCTTTTGCTCTCGGAATATTATTCGCCGGGATACTTCCTTCCGGGTTATTTTCCGGACAAAACAATATCTTCGGGAGGGTTATTTCCATACAATGTAGTTGATGTTGGCCGGGGGGGCGGCATATTCCTCTCCGAAGTCTACGCGTGAGCCGTCACTGTCGAGAGCGAAACCTGCCGCCTTGCTTCCAATAAGGTAGATGGCGGTGCTCACGCCGAGGTCTACGAGTGTCTGTGCAAACTCATTAAGTGTTGCCGGGTTGTGGTTGAGGATCACCACCAGGTTGCCGTCAAGCTCGGCCAGCGCCTTGCGGTAGGAGGAATACTTGAGCCTGTTGTCAACGGCCTGGCCTCCCACCACGAGCGGATACTGCCTGAAGAAGTCACCGCCCGTCTCAATGGCCTCCTCGAGGTAGGGGGTGCTTGTGGCCACGCCGATAGTGGGTTTGCCGTCGATGATGGCGCAGAAGCCGCTCTTGGCCTGACCCTTGCTCAGGAGTTCGCCGTTGAGCACGTAGGCTCCTACGATGCCGCCGTTGTCTTCACGGATGTCGGCTGCCTGCACCACGAGAGTGGCCGCCGGGTCGCTCAGGGCGTCAAGCCCTACATGTAGCTGCGGAGTGACTCCCACCGGGGTCAGGATTGTGAGTTTTTCGCCTCCCACCACCGTATCGCGTATCTCCACATGTCCGCGGGGCGAGGTGATGGCCGGCGTCTCTGCAAGGGGCTCTGTCCTCATGGCGGAAGCCTCCAGTTCCGAATATCTGCCGCGGCGGAGCTCGATGCCGTCCACATCGCGTTTCACCTCCCACCAGAAGAAGACCGCCAGGGCGCCCACAAGGATGATGATGCCGATGAGGGTCCATTTGGTCCAGCTTAGGCGCGGCCTGCCGTCGGCCGACACCTTCGCAGGCACTTCCTTCGGGCTCTCCTCAAGCTCTCCCTCCGGGTCTTCCTCCCGTAACGGGAGCATCGGGACTTTTTTCTCCATTATCGAGCACTCCTCAGTGACTGTTTCCGCGTCCGGATCAACGTCTTCTGAGGCACAGGCTCTATACTCATTGAAATCCCTCGTCCCAAAAGACTCACTGTTATTCGCCGACCTGAGCGGTTCCGCCATCGGTGTCGGTGTCTTGCGCGAGGAGATTATCCTTATCTCGTCGTCGTTTATCTCGCCGAATTTATCCTTAAAGTCTTTACTCATAATTCACTTTCCTCCTGTTCAATAAATTCCTTCAGGGCCTTCAGGGCCTCGCGCGAGGCCGAGAGCTCATAGCGGAAACTGCGGCAGTCGGAGAGCACGAGCTTCTGCCGAGCCGGGTTGATGAATATTAAGAAGTCGTGGTTTACTATCAGGCTCTTGCCGATTCTTATGAACCGGTTGTCGTCCGGGGCCACCATGCCGGATATACGTTTCTCCATCTGCCCGAGTTGGAGGGTGAGCACAAACTCCTCGCCGTTGGCCAGTTTTATCGACGAGTAGTTGCCGTTGGCCGATATGTAGACTATCGAACCGGGGGGCACGCGGATCAGTTCCGCCGTGGTGGAAAAGAGTAGGTTGCCTGCCATGTCAGTTCGGGGGCGGCTGGGGCTGCGTCGAGGCGTTCACCTTGTCGCGCCAGCCGGTTAGTATGATCTTGGTCCATTTTATTATGATGGTCGAGGCCGGGAGGGCCAGCACCATGCCCAGCAGTCCGAGAAGCGATCCCCATACGGAAAGAGCCAGAATGATGATGGCGGGATTTAGGCCCAGCGCCTTCCCCATGATGTGGGGAGTGAGCACAAGGTCGGAGAAGGCCTCCACGGCCACATAGACGGCGATACACTCGGCCCAGATCACCCAGAAGTCTATGCCAGTCTCCATAGATTTGAACACACACATCGCCGTCACCGGAATCAGGGAGATGTAGACCAGATAGGGCACCATGAAGAGCACCATGTTCAACAGTCCGATCACCACGGCCATCGGTATGCCCACGATGGAGAAGCCGATGCCGTAGCAGATGCCGGTGATGAAGGAGATGAGCGCCTGGTTGCGGAAGTAGCGCTTCATTGTCCACGACACGTCGTGGCCAACGGCCGTCACCTGCGGGAGATATTTCGTTGGGATGAGATTCTTTATCCCGTTCATGTATTTGTCGAAGTCGAGCAGGATGAAGAGCACGTAGACGAAGCAGATGAGCCAGCCCAGAAGGCCCAGGATCTTGCTCAGGCCGCTCGAGATGCCGTGCCATACCCCCTCGGCCAGTTCCGTGATGTGGATGCGCTCTATGTCGCTTATCACCTTGTCCATGTCGATGTGGGAGTGCACGAAGTTGTGGAAGGCCTCGGGAAGCATTACCAGGTCGGAGTGCTCGGTGCGCAGATAGCGGTCGAGCAGCACGGCCAGCTCCGAGAATTCCTTCTCGATCACGGGGATGAGCACCAGGCAGAAGGCCACCAGGAGCACCAGGGCCTCAAACGTGGAGAGCACCACGGCCCACGTATGGCTCTTGAGGCGAAGGATGCGCTGGTTCCATCTCACCCAGGGCTCGATGATGTAGGCGATCAGGGCTCCCACGCAGAAGGGGAGCAAGACGTCGCGAAGGATGTAGAGAAAGTAGAGTATGATGCAGCCCGTTATGGCGGTGAGCACCATCCTCACCACCCTGTCGAACGTATAGGGCCTGCTTGACCACATGGTTTTCCCGCGTGTTTTAGTATTCTATCTTGTCGGGTTTCTCATCCCACATTCTGAAGGCCCTGGCGGCCTCCTCTTCGAGCAGCGCCTCGCTTGCCAGCTTCCTGCGGCCGCGCGGCAGCTCCATCTCGTCGTAGATGAAGGAGTCGTCGAAGCCTATCCGCTTGGCGTCGGTCTTGTTGTTGCCGAAATATATCTTGTCGAGGTGGGCCCAATATATCGCCCCCAGACACATGGGGCAGGGCTCACACGATGAGTAGATGGTGCAGCCCTTGAGGTCGAACGTCCCCAGCTTGTGGCAGGCCGTGCGTATGGCGTTCACTTCCGCATGGGCCGTGGGGTCGGTGCAGGCCGTGACGCAGTTGACGCCCGTGGCCACAATCTCGCCGTCGCGCGCTATCACCGCGCCGAAGGGGCCTCCCCCCTTCTCCACATTCTCCTCCGAAAGCCTGATGGCTTCCCTCATTAATTCTTCGTGAGTCATATGCGGTCTCTTTTACGTTGTGTCAACTTGCAAAGTTAATGATTTTTTCAATAATTATCTCCCTTGCACCCCGACCACGGACTAATTTTGCACAAAAAACGTATGAAATCATGAAGCCCACCCTCCAACTCATCTCCGCCCTCTTCCTGATAGCCGTCGGCGCCGGCCTGCTCATCGCGGGTTTTATCGTGGCTCCCCCGGGCGAGATACACAATTCCGTGCTCCTTGCCTTCGGCGAGATCCTCACATTTGCGGGCGCAGTCTTCGGCATGAGATACAGGTATAAGTATTCAGCCCCCGACCCTCCCGCCAGTCCCAAATCTTCCGTTTCGTCCGCAAGCCGCGAAACCTCCCGCTGACCCTCCGTCTCCATATTGCCATATGGAGACTTTTTTATATTTTTGCACCACCTAATGTCGACACTCCTTGCATTATGAAACAGGAAACTTCCAACCCTCCGGAGGACCCGCGTCCCAACTTCGACTCCTGGGACCGCGAACACCTCTGGCATCCATATACCTCCACCCTCGACCCCCTGCCCACGTATAAGGTGGACTCGGCCGAGGGGTGCGTGATACGTCTGGCCGACGGCACGGAGCTCATAGACGGTATGGCTTCCTGGTGGTGTGTGATCCACGGCTACAACAACCCTGCGATCAACGCCGCCGCCGAGCGCCAGCTGCGCAAGACGGCCCACGTGATGTTCGGCGGCCTTACCCATCAGCCGGCAGTCGACCTCGGCAGGCTCCTGCTGGAGATGGCGCCCCCCTCCATGCACAATATCTTCTATGCCGACTCCGGATCCGTGGCCGTGGAGGTGGCCATGAAGATGGCCGTGCAGGCGGCTGTGGCCCGCAGCGGCAATCCGGGCAAGACCAACTTCGTGACCATCCGCTCAGGCTACCACGGCGACACATGGAACGCCATGAGTGTCTGCGACCCCGTCACCGGGATGCACTCCATCTTCGGCTCGGCGCTGCCGGTTCGCTTCTTCGTGCCCCAACCCCGCTCGCGCTTCGACGGCGAGTGGAACCCTGCCGACATCGCCCCGCTGCGCCAGACGCTCGAGGAGCACCATCAGGAGATTGCGGCTCTGATCCTGGAGCCAATTGTGCAGGGAGCAGGCGGCATGTGGTTTTACCATACCGAATACCTCCGCGAGGCGCGCCGCCTCTGCAACGAGTTTGGCGTCTACCTCATCTTCGACGAGATTGCCAGCGGCTTCTGGCGCACCGGGCGACGCTTCGCCTGGGAGTGGGCCGGCGTGGAGCCCGATATCATGTGTATCGGCAAGGGTCTGACGGCCGGCTACCTCACAATGAGCGCCGTGCTCACCACCCGCGAGGTGGCCGACACCATATCGCGCGGCGAAGCCGGAGTGATGATGCACGGCCCCACGTTTATGGCCAACCCCCTGGCCTGCGCCATCGCGGTGGAGTCGATACGCCTGCTCAACAGCCAGGATATGGAGGCGCGCATTGCCCACCTCAACGCCATGATTGCGGAGCTTCTGGCCCCCGCGGCTGCCCTGCCGGGTGTGGCCGACGTGAGGAGCCTCGGCGCCATCGGCGTCATCGAGATGAAGAAGCCCGTAGATGTGGGCGAGTTTCAGAAGGAATGCGTGAGGAGAGGGGTGTGGGTGCGTCCGTTTGGCAGGAATGTCTACGTGATGCCCCCTTATGTGATCTCCGACTCCCAGCTGCGCCATCTGCTGCAGCAAACCATAGAAATAGTGAAGACGCTATGAAAGCCGACACGATATTTATAAGCGGTATCGACACTGATGCCGGCAAGAGCTATGCTACGGGATGGCTCGCCGCGCGCCTCGCCGACAAAGGCCTGAAGGTGCGTACCCAGAAGTTTATCCAGACGGGCAACGAGGGGCGCTCCGAAGACATCGAGCTCCACAGGAAGATAACCGGCGAGGGACTTGCCGACGAGCCATGGGAGCTCACGGCGCCCGAAATCTACACGTATCCCGCTTCGCCACATCTCTCGGCGGAAATTGACGGCCGACCCGTATCGCTGGCGAAGATTGATGCGGCGCGCGAGCGCCTGGAAGCGACGTGCGACGTGCTCCTGGTAGAGGGAGCCGGCGGACTCATGGTGCCCGTCGACCGCGACACACTCACCATCGACTATATCTCCTCGCGCGGCCTCGACGTGGCATTGGTTACCAACGGCAAACTGGGGTCGATAAGCCATACGCTGCTGGCCCTGGAGGCCATCAGAACTCGCGGATTACGCCTGCGGTGGCTCCTATACAACAGCCACTTCGACACCGACCGCATCATAGCGGAAGATGCCCGCGAGTTTATACGCTCGTGGGCATCCCTAAAGTTTCCGGAAACGGAATTCCTGATTGTACCTTCTATAGAGCTCGGGGTCAGTTGACCACAACTTTCGAGCTTTTGTTGCCCTTCACCATGATGTAGATGCCGGGAGTGGGGTTCTCTACGCGTACGCCCTGAAGGTTGAAATATTGCACGGGGACTTCCACATCGTAGTCAATCTCGCCTACCGCCGATTCAGGATCCTTGACGTCGAAGTCGCCGGGTGCTCCAAGTGAGATTCTCGACGATCCGAGGTCGAGCTTGATGTCGTAGGTACCGGCGGCTATCTCCCACGATTTGGCGTCGGCGGCGTTGCCTCCGCCGTTGTAGAGCGTTACGGTGGACGTCTCGCCCTGCTTGAGGGGCGTGTCTTGCGCTGCGGCGCCGTAACGGTCGGAGCTGTTCACCTCGTCCCAGTTCGAGCCGAGCTTGGTGGCGAAGGATATGTATCCCTTGCCGGAGGCGGCATTGTCGATGGTGACGTTTTTCCATACGTAGATACCGTCGGAGCCCTTCTGCGAGATGCCCTTGTCGGTGGCCCATTCATAGCCGTTGATGTGGCCCATGAGGTGGAGCGTGGCGGGATAGGAGGTGCTCACGCCGCCAGATGTGGTAGACCACACCTTGTAGTTGGAGCCGGAGCATTTTACGGTGTAGCCGGAGCCTACCTTGCTGTCGTAGCTGGCGCTTCCGATGCGCACTATGAGCTTGCCTTTGGTGCCTGTCACCTCGGCCATGTAGCAGTCGCGTGAGGTCTGGAGCACGTTGACGGCGCTCATATTGTGCACGCCCACCTGGTTGCGCACCGTGATGAGGGCCTGTATGTCTTTCTTATATTTGGTGTAGTGGGGCCAGAACACGCAGGGCGTCCCGGGCGAGCAGAGCATGAAGGCGTTGGCGGCCAGCTCCTCTTTCTGAAGCTTGCAGCCGGCGTCGCGGTAGGTGTCGTGGTTTTCCACGAAGGTGACGGCATACTGCTGGTAGCCGTAGTGGATGAGGCCGGCTGGCTGCGGGGTGGTATACTGGGCATACCATACGAGCTCCTCGTAGTTACCCGTATGGAAGGCGTTGTTTACCTGGAATTTGAAGGGGAAGTCGAAGGCTGCCGACTCGCGGCCTGTGGCCTCGATCCAGCCTGCAACGGCATCATACTGTCCGTCAAAGTATTCCCCGACGCTGAATTGAGGTTTGCTGTATTGGTTGTAGATCTTGGTGTACTGTCCGCCGTAGCCTTTCACCATGTCGAGGCGGAAGCCCGCGTAGCCGAGGTCGTCGATAAGGAATTTGCAGTAGTTTTTCACGTGGTCTTGCACGGTGGCGTTGGTGTGGTCGAGGTCGCGCCCTCCGTTGAAGTCCTCACCCGTGTCGGCGGCTCCCCTGGTGTAGGGGCAGCCGTGGCCACCCTCGCGCCACATCTCGTCGCTTGAGCAGATGGCTCCGTTGGTAAGCTGGTATTTCTTGCCGTTCCATGTCTCGGAGGGGAAGTCGTAGTAGTTGCTCACGCCCACGCGGTGGTTCACCACCACGTCTTCGATTATGCCTACGCCAAGGGCCTTGTAGGTGGAGATCATCTTCTTGAGCTGAGACTCCGACCCGAAAGAGGAGGTGTGGTTGGTAAACCAGTAGATGGGCATGTAGCCCATGGCGGGCATGCCGTTGCTCTTGGCACTGTTGGGCACCCATATGAGCGAGAAGTACTGCGAGAGTTCGTCGGCCTGGTTGGTGAGTTTCGACCAGCTTGTCTCGTTGTTGGAATCCCAGTAGAACCCCTGTAGCATAACGCCCTGATAGTTAGCGGGCCAACCGGTTGCCTTGGCGCCGAATGCCACGCTGAGGAGAAGGCATGCGGCGATAAATCTACAATAAAATTTCTTCATTATTTCAAACTTTAAGCCTGATTTGGAGTCTTAGTAATAACTTTCTGCCATTCGCGGCAGAAAGGGAATTACAAAGTTAATAAAAATTTTTCAAAAACTCACAGCCATGAAAACGAAACTGCAACGCTTCCTGCTAATGGGACTGATAGTGATGATGAGCAGCCTCTCGAGTGGCTGCATGATGAGAACTTCTGTGAGGCCCAACCGTCCGGCTCCTCCGCCTGCGGCGAAACCCGTGGTAAAGCCTAAGCCTCCGAAGCCGGCTCCGAAGCCTCCTACACCTCCCAAGCCCGGTCAGCCCGGATACGGTCAGCCTGGCTACGGTCAGCCCGGTTATGGTCAACCCGGCTATGGTCAACCCGGATACGGTCAGCCCGGTTATGGTCAGCCCGGCTATGGCAAGCCTTCGGCTCCCGCCAAGCCCTCCGGCCCCACGACTCCACCGCCCACCCAACCCGGCAAAGGACAGGGTGGCAACAACTCCCGCGGCACCGTCGGTGGCTATAATGACAGATAATCCCCCTCCCCCCTAACCATAACGCAAGAGGCTGCATCCGGCATGGTGCAGCCTCTTGTTGTGTGTTACGGAATTATTTCATACCTTTGCATCATAATTGTCATACAGAATAAAATGGTAACAATCAGCAAGAAAATCAACGATGCCATCAACGCCCAGATCAACTGGGAAATGTGGTCAGGTTATCTCTACCTTTCCATGGCCAACAATTTCGAGGCCATGGGTCATAAGGGAATAGCCAACTGGTTTACAATCCAATACAAAGAGGAGCTGGCTCATGCCCAAATCTTTATCAACTATCTCAATTCGCGCGGCGGCAGGGTGCTTCTGGCTCCGATAGCAGCCGTGCCTACCGAATGGGCAACCCCGCTGGAGGCATTCAAGGCCACCCTTGAACACGAGCAGAACGTGACGGCCCTCATCAACAACCTCTATGCCCTGGCCGAAGAGGAAAAAGACTTCGCCACCCGCCAGATGCTCAACTGGTTTGTCGCTGAGCAGGTGGAGGAGGAAGACACCGCCCGCACCCTTATCGACAACTTCACCCTCATCGGCGACAACGGCTACGGCATCTATCAGCTCGACACCGAACTCGCCACACGCACCTATACCGACCCCTCTCCTCTCCAGAACAACTAATTCCTTTTACTAAACATCCTAATAATAGGCTGCGCCGGTAAAGCACAGCCTATTTCGCTATGAGGAAAATTGTACATCTTTTAATTGAATTTGGTTTTGTCGTTGATTTTTGATAATTTTGCCAAAAATCAACGACAAATATGTCTTATCTTGATTTCTATAATATATGGCACCACCGGATTTGTTTCAATATCAATCAGGTATTGGCGTGGGATGTTTCATTCCAGAGGAGCAACCTTTCACGGTGGATTAATAAGGGCTATATAAGGAAACTTAGAAAGGAATGGTATATTTTTTCCGATTGCCTCTCCTATCCCGGAATTCAGTACCTGATTGCCAATAAAATATATGCTCCATCCTATGTGAGTCTGCAGAGTGCCCTCTGTTTCTACGGAATTATTCCAGAAAGTGTTGTTGATGTCACGTCCGTTAGTGCTCGCGACACTAAGCACTTTGAAAGTCCCCTTGGATTATGTTTCTATTCTAAGATAAAACGGGAACTATTTTTCGGCTATCGAGTTATGGAGTTTGATAAGATTGGAGCCATTAAATTCGCCACCCCGGAAAAAGCCATACTGGACTTCTTGTATTTCAATAGTTTCTACAATACGCAAAAAGATATGATTGAGCTTCGTTTCGATGAAACATTTATGCAAGAAGAACTCGACAGAGACCTCCTCTTTTCTCTTCTCTCCCGTTTTAACAATAAAAGACTTGAAAATAGAATAACTACACTTATAGACTCTTACTCATGATTGATTTATCCCAATTGAAGTCATTCTATACTCCCTCGACTCTTCAAAACAACATCTCCTTTGAGAAAAACATCCTTAAGGAATATCTTGAGCTGCTCGTATTAGAATACCTCTCCACAACCCCTCACGCTGCTAAGCTCTCTTTTATTGGAGGCACCAATCTTCGACTCGTAAGAGGTATCAACAGGTTTTCCGAGGATCTCGACTTTGATATTCATGATTTTTCGGAAACCGAGTTTATAAAAATGACAGATGGGGTGGCCGCCTTTCTTGAGTCAAACGGGTTTCCCGTGGAGATTAGGGATAAATACAATTCCAAACTGACGGCATTTCGACGAAACCTTTATTTTCCGGGTTTGCTCTATAGCCTTGGATTGACCGGCCATAAGGAGGAACGCTTTCTGCTTAAAATAGAGGCACAAGACCAGAAGGTGGAATATAAGCCTGAGTTTGTAGACATTAGGCGCAATGGTTTTTTCTTTCCTATTCAGACACCTCCTCTGAATGTATTGTTATCTATGAAACTCAGTGCTTTACTGAATCGTGCCAAGGGAAGAGACTTTTACGACACTCTCTTTCTCTTGAGCAATGGGGCTTTACCCGACTACAATTTCCTAAAAGAAAAATGTGGTATTGATAATAGTGAGTCACTGGCTGAAGCTTTAGAAAAAGTCGTGGCAAACACAGATTTGGATGTAAAACGCAGAGACTTTACTCACCTTATTTTCAACCCTTCGGATGCTTCGAAGATTATGCTTTTTCCCCGAATTATAGAAACGCTAAAGAATAGGGATGCGTGATTTTTATTAATTTTGCAATGGATTTACCAACGTCAATGTTACATAAAATGAAAAGAAACGTACTTTCAATCGTAGCCATCGCTCTCTGCATGGCTTTCGCTTCGCCCGACGCCGCAGCCCAATTCAACCTCAAGAAAGCTGCCAGCGCCGCCGTAAAGGCAACCCAGGCCCTCACCCTTACCGACCAGCAGATGGCCGACTACGTGCGCGAGTCTGTCAACTGGATGGACCAGCACAACCCCGTCTCGCCCGACGACAGCCCATATACCATACGCCTTAAGAAACTTACCGACGGACTCACCGACGTAGACGGCATTCCCCTCAACTTCAAAGTTTATGAAGTAATCGATGTCAACGCCTTCGCATGCGCCGACGGCAGCGTCAGAGTGTTCTCCTCCATCATGGACATAATGAGCGACGATGAACTCCTCGGCATCATCGGGCATGAGATAGGCCACGTCGGACTCCACCACTCCAAAAAAGCCCTCAAACAGGAACTCCTCACCGGCGCCCTCAAAGATGCCGTCTCCTCTACGGGTGGCATAGCCGGCGCCCTGACCGACTCTCAGCTCGGTGCCCTCAGCCAGTCGCTCATCAACGCCAAATACTCCCAGAAACAGGAGAAGGAAGCCGACGAATACGGCTACGAGTTCCTCAAGAAGAACGGAAAGAACCCCTGGGGTATGGTCGGCTCCTTTGAAAAACTGCTCGAGATGGAGCAGCAGGCCGGAGGCTCGTCAAGCAGCTTCTCTAAGATGTTCTCATCCCACCCCGACACCCAGGCCCGCATAAAAAACATCACCAAGAAATGCGAGAAAGACGGCTACGACCGTCCCTCCGAATAATCTGATATCTGATTTGATATTTGACATTTGATAACCATACCTACTGGCACTCGCCAAACTTCTGGGTTAAATTTTACCAGCTTCCACAACCTTGCTACAACCTCCTCGCGGAGTTTGGAACGGTTACGCATCTCACACGTTTTAATACACATTAAAGTGGGCAAGCCAAATTTGGCTTGCCCCCATTTGTAGATGGAAAGGGAGGGTTAGAAGCGGAGGTTGAGGGCCAGATGGAGCGACAGGGGCGAGAGGCGGCTCTTGGTGACGTAGTCACTGAAGGATTTGAGTTTCTGTCCTTCGGAGACGGTGTAGGTGAGTGGAGCTGTTTCGGCTGTTATTTCAGACAACGAATTAATGTCATATCGGCCGACGAAGACGTCGGTCAGGCCAGCGTTGTAGCGTATGCCGAGGTCGATGGAAACCGGTTCGGCCAAATAGAACTCAAAGCCAGCGCCGGCCATTACCGAGGCGTAAAACCCCTTGATGTCGGCCTCGCCCCTTGTAATCTGAGCCAGGTGGGATTCGCCGAAATCGTTCAGATAATCGGCCTTTATTACGAGCTGGTTGTATTCCTGATAGATACCGTAAGAATTTGCGGTACCGGTTACGGAGACCACAGAGCCGGTGCATTTGAAACCGAATCCCACACCCACATCGGCATGTATGCCGAGCCATTTGGCGGCACGATACTGGTATTGGAGATAGACCGGTAGTTTCAGATATCCGACGTTTATCTTCTGTTTAAGGTTCCGAATATCCGTAAACCGTCGGTATGGGTTACCGTCCTCGTCTGCCGAAGCCGGAGCCGCATAATTGAAATTAAGTTCCTGAGCCTCGAATGAGGATGACGTCATGTCATACCCGACGCCAACATTAACTTCCAGAGAACTGGCACCCCTACGCCAGAAAGTGTAACCGAAATCCAGTCCGAAAGAATTGGAGGAAGCCTTATTTGAAAGTCCTGGAAGGGCAGTGGTAATCGAAGCCGCTTTCATCAGTCCGATGTCTCCGGAGGCCTTCACTGCGAATTTTTGAGCGGCAGCTTGTGTTGCCATACCGCCACAAGCCACGAGGAGTAATGAAAATACAAGATTTTTCATTGTCATTTGATTACTTTGTAAGAGGAATTTGTGGATCGGATAATGTATATGCCGGATTCAAGCAAATCCAAGTTCGTGCCCAGATATTTCCCTTCCATATTGTAGATACCGAGTATGATATCGTCACTTCGGGTATTCTTTCCAATGAAATCCATAGGATTGAAGTCCTCGTCAACAGTGCCGTCAAGGTGCCGGCGGGAGCTGATGTGGAGCATACCGTCCGCATCAATAAAGTATGCGAACACCCAGAAATCATTGGACGGGTTCCAGTAAACCTCTTCCGTGGTGTATGTGTATCGCCAGAGAGTATCCTCCAGGGTAACCGAACCCTCCCTAAGGTTGGTATAACCGAACACGTAGTGATAACCTGCGGACTCGAGCACCTCGTCGGTTTTCTCCATCATGGCCACGAAGGTATGGCTCGTTCCGTCTCCTTTCCTGAGCAGTTCCGTAGGGGTATCTGCTATATATTCAGGTTCGTCTGGTTCCTGTGGGATCACAGTCACCTTGCAGGTAGCGGTCACCTGCTTGCCGTTGACTGTGGCGGTGGCCGTGATGGTTGCCTGGCCGAGGGCCAGGGCGGTAATCGTACCGTCGTTTGTTACGGAAACTGTGGTGGGATCCGATGAGGTCCAGTTGATTACCTCGGGCAAAACATAACCGGCCTGTGCCTTCGGAGTGAACTGATAGGTGTCGCCGATATAGAGGCTGATGCCTTCCTTGCCTCCCATCACGGACTCGTCGAAATCGAACTCGAAGCTTTCCGCTATGGGAGCGGTTACGGTAACTTCGCAGGTTGCGCTCAGACTGCTTCCGTCGAGTGCCGTGGCAGTGATTGTGGTCTGGCCCTGGGAATGGGGAGTCACATTGCCCTCGTTGTCTACAGAGGCTACTGCAGGGTTGCTGCTCTCCCAGTTGAACTCCGGCATCGTTGCCTCTGAGGGAGTATAGACGGGTTTGATGGTCTGGGGTAGCGCATTCTGCGCCATGGAAAGGCTTGCAGGATCGAGCTCGAGGCTCTTCATCGTTATCTCCGCGATAACGGTTACCTTGCCTGTTAGCAATTCTTCGCCATTGAGGGAGACGGTATAGCTTGTCACTCCCATAGACAGACCGGTGAACGCAGCTGAGAGGGTATCGCCGGAGGGGGTGAGCCTTACAAAGCTCTCGCCACCATTGGCGAGTGACCATGTCAGGGAGGGAATTTCGGAGAGTTCGTCGGGAAGTTGCAGATCCATCGTGACCGTCCGGTTGACGTGAACGTAGACGTCGTTACCTGTAATCCAGCCGTTCCCGTCGTCATCATCGGGACCGTTGCCGGTGCCGTCTCCGGGTGTCACGGTGATTTCGCTGCCGCTCTTCACCGTTACCGAGCAGGATGCCGAGACATCTCCGCAGAAGGCGGTGATTGTTGTGGTGCCTGCCGAGAGACCGAGAATCTTGCCGTCCTCATAAATAGCCACCGACCCGTCCTGCGAGCTCCAGGTAACGGTATTGTCGGTGACATTGGCCGGGAGAATTGTAGCTGTGATATCCTCGGACTGCCCTGTCAGGAGGGTAAGTTCGGAAGGATCCAGCTCCAGCGAGTAGGCAACGATATTGATATCAATTGTAAAGTCAGAGTCCATGAGGGGTAAGTCGACCCCTTCGGGAGACGAGAGGTCAACATCATTCAGGGTTATTACCGCCGTATTGCCCAGCGGTGCCCTGTCGACCTTCAGTTTCAGCGTGACGATACCGTTCTCAAGCGTGGAGCTCGATGCGCCGGAGGAGTAGGCGATCACCCTGACCGAACCGTTGGCATCCATTTTGGAAGACAGGGTGAAAATACCCGCCAGAGCGGGAGCGAGGGTAACGTCTTCGAAAGAGATGTCTTGGGGAAGAATAACGTCAAACTGAAACCCGGAATAGGCAACCGCAGGGGATGATCCGAAGTCAATGCCGACAACGGCCTCAAAACTTTGTCCTGAGTTGACGGACTGGTTGTCCGAGACCAGTTTGGCGTCCTTTAAAGGCGCGGGTGCAGCCTGAGCAAGAGACAGGAAGCAGAAAAAATAGAATAAAGGAAACAGGTATCTTATTCTACCGGAAGACATGGTTTTTCTCTTTAGTTTGGATTATCAGCTATGGACGATAAAGTAAGCTACGAATAGCTATGGGAGGGATGAAATAAGGGAAGGAGGGTGAATCAAACCGAATTGAGTCACCCTCCTGACGGGAACGGATTATTTAACCAGGACTTTGGCTGAGGTGCTGGCACACTTGACGATGTACATACCGCTTTCGAGGCTGATATGTTCAACGGGTGCGGCAGCCTTCACATTGGCGACCGTCTCACCGGTGTAACGGTAGACGGTGATGGCACGCTCTGTAGCGTTGAGCACCTCGATGCCGTCGGCAACGACGCGGATCACGACATCTGCGCCATTGACAGCCTCAAGACCTGTGGTGAAATTGTCGTTCTGGCCACCAGCGAAACCGAGTTCATACTCATTGGAGCGGGCGTCCGAACCGAAGATATCGTAAATGAGCAGGTCGCCGAGTGCATTGGCCGTATTGGCCACGATAGTGAAGAGAGGCTGGTCGGAATCCTCAAATTCAGAATTGCTGAAAGAGAAGATGACCACCTTGAGCAGACCCTCATCCGTGACGTTGAAGAGGAGCATGTGGTCGGAGAGACGGGGACCGGCCTCGACACCCTTGACCGTCATGCCGTCGGGTATGGCCACGGTAGCCTGCATGGCGGAGTAGGGCACGCTGTTTTCAAGCGACACGTTGATACGGGCCTCGGTCTTGCCGCCGATGAAATTGTCGGAAACGAGACGGTCGGAGAGCAGACGCGGCACCATAGCCCTTGCGAACAGTTTCAGGCCATCCTCGAAATCCTTGAGGATGATGTCGACGGTACCCGTCACGTCGGCCGAGGAGATGGTGTTGTCCTGGGTCACGTCGGCGTTCACGAAGCTCCAGGCAGCCACCGGCATGGAGATGATATGGTTGGCGGTGGTCACCACATCTGCCACAGTGACAAAGCCGTTGTCGTTCGAGTCGCCGAGCAGGATATCGGTGATTTCGAGTTCATAGGTGGCCTTTACATCCGGATATTCGGTGACGAAAGCGGTGATTGTCACCATACCCGGTTTCTGACCTGTCACGACACCCTTCTGCGAGACGATGGCGTTCTCGTCTGAGGAGCTTTGCCATGTTACTTCCGGATACGTGGTGTTGGAGGGGAGAACTGTGGCCGTGAGAGTGAGCGTTTCCTTACATTTGATTGACTCAACGCCACCGCCGTCGATGCTTATGGACCTGGCGGGAACGGGAATTACGGTCACCAGACATTCCGCCTTCACCTCCTGATTGTTTACCATAGCCGAAGCTGTGACGGTAGCCGAGCCGAGCTCAAGACCCGTGATGAGACCGGCATTGGTGACGGAGACGGTTGCCGGTTCGCTGGAGGTCCAGGAAATCTCATCGGGAAGCACATAGCCGTCCTGAGCCTTCGGTGTGAACTGATAGGTGGCGCCGAGATATATCTCGATACCCTCGGCTCCCTGCATCACGTCATCGTCGAAGTCGAAATCGAAGTTGTCGTCGATGGGCTCGGTCACCGTCACGTGGCAAACCGCCGAGAGGTCGGTGCCGTCTGTGGTCCTTACGGTTATGTCGCACTCACCCATGGCCACGGGAGAAACGTTGCCTTGCGGATCGACCGTCGCAACCGTCTGGTCGCTGCTCTCCCAGAGGAGCGTGGCTGTGGTAACCGTTTCGGGAGATATTGTTGCGGTGAGATGGAAGGAGAGGGCGTTCTTGGCCAGGGAGACTTCATTGGGCGATACGGAGAGACTCATCACCGGGTTTTCGGCAATCACCTTGACCGAGCCGGTAAGGATCACGGCGTTGTCGGCCGGAGTGCTCACGGTATAGGTGGTCTCGCCAACGGCAAGACCCTTGAATGTGGCGGAGACGGTATTGTCGGTGCCGACCGTCATCTGCACATAGTTTTCACCGTCGGTGCCGAGGGCCCAGACGAGAGCCGGGTCATAATTAAGAGCCGGTTGGATATCGAGATTGACTGTGCCCGTCTGACCCACGCGCAGAATCAGGTTGTCGCCAAGAATGGCAAGGCCATCCTGCGTGTTCTCGCCCGGATTGTCATCCTCGTCACCGTCGGCAGCGCCCTCGCCGGGAGTCACGGTAATGTCCTGCAGCGCCTTAACCACAACGGTACAGGTGCCAACGGCTTCGCCGCAGGTGGCCTTGACGGTGGTTTCGCCCTCTTTTACGGCCGTAACGAGACCGCCCTGGGTAACGGTGGCGATGTCATCGCTCTCGCTGCTCCAGGTTATGGTCTTGTCGGTGGTGTCTTCAGGCAATACGGTTGCAGAGAGCTGCCAGGTGGTTCCTTCAAGAAGGATAAGGTCCTCGTCGCTGATTTCTACTGAACTGGCGGGAGTGGGCACCACGTTTACATTCACTGTGGTGGAGAATCCCTTATAGTCCGAGGCGGTAAGCTGCAGCACGGCCTTGCCGAGTTTGAGACCCTTGACGGTGATCTGTCCGTTTTCGTTCTTCTCAACAGAGACGTAACCGTCGTCAATATTCTGCACGCTCCAGGTGAAGTTCTTGTTTGTGGCGTCAGCGGGCACAACCTCAGCTTCGAGGGTGCATTGCTGCCCCACATAGATGTTCTGTTCCTCTTCCGGAGTGACCGTGAAACCGGTTACGGGGACATTGTTGATGGTGACGGTTGACTTGCTCTCCGTGAGGATGAGGTCCGAACCGAGCAGGGAGGAGAAGGAGGCGTTGGTCAGCGAGATCTGCGACTGCCCGTGAGGCGCGTCAGGAGCGGCGGCCACGGTAACGGTAACCAGATTGTCGGTAATTTCGGAAGACTTTCCGGAAGTGTTGGCCGAGATTATGAGAATCTTGTCGGTGCCGGTGGTGGAGGTGCGGAGGCTGAAGCCTGCGGCAGCCAGTTGTTCCGACAGGGAAGCATCGGTAATGGTAAGCCCCTGGGGCATGGAGAGGTTGAACTGGAAACCGGCATACGTGTTGCCGTTCAGATCACCCGTAAAACTTACATTGACATCTTTGGTTTCGCCCGCATTGATAGCGAAATCCTCAACCTTGAGAGTTCCCTCGAGTTCACCGGCGAGCTCAAGGATAGTGTAGTTTTTCCAGTAGTTAGCCTGCTGATATGCTTCTTTAGAACCGTTGGGAACATACACGGTAGTTACATAACCCGGCAAAGACTGACATGTAGGAGGTATTGGATTCAAACTGGTCATTACAGCATCAAAGCCGTAACAATACAGGAAAGCATAATTCCCAATCGAAGTTACGGATTCCGGAATGGTCAGCGAGCCGGTAAACTTTCTACAATCATAGAAAGCACGCTCTCCGATTGACTGAACATTTTCACCGATTGTCAGCGAGCCGGTAAAGCCCGAACAACTATAGAACGCATTATCCCCTATTGTCTGAACAGCATCAGGTATGGTCAGCGAGCCGGTCAAGCCTGAACAACCATAGAATGCGTAACTGCCAATCTCAGTGACAGATTCAGGAATTGTCAGCGGTCCGGTAAAGCCGGAACATTCTCGGAATGTATTGTATTGGATTGAAGTCACTCCTACTGGAATAGTCAGCGAGCCGGTAAATCCAGAACAACCCTCGAAAGCAGACATTCCAATTTCAATAACGGATTCCGGAAATTTCAATTCTCCTGTCAAGCCTGAGCATTTGTAGAAAGCAAGGGTCCCGATTGATGTAACACCTTCCGGAATAGTGAGGGTGCCGGTTAAACCGGTGCAGCCACTGAAAGCAGAATTGCCTATTGTTTTAACCGAATTGCCAATAATAAGAGATGAAAATCCGGAAAAGTCACTGAAATAATTAGCGGGAATTGATTGTATTGAATTTCCGATGGTCAACGTGCCGGTAAAGCCGTTACATCCGGTGAATACAAAAGACTCAAGTTTTTCAACCGAATTCCCGATAGTTAATGAACCATTAAAGCCAGAGCAGCCCGAGAAAGCTTGTGACCCCATAGTAGTTACAGAATCAGGTATAATCAGCGATCCAGTAAATCCGGAACAACCTTGGAATGCATTAGTGCCTATTGTAATAACGCTTTCCGGGATAGTCAGCGAACCGTTAAAACCGGAACAATAACGGAATGCAGCGCCTCCGATTGAAGTCACTCCATAAGGAATGGTCAGCGAGCCTGTAAATCCGGAACAACCTTCGAATGCACGGGAGCCAATTGAAGTAACTGATTCCGGAATGGTCAGTGATCCAGAGAGATGTGAACATTGGGAGAATGCATAATTTCCGATAGTAGTGACTTTATATGTCGCTGAGCCATATTGTATTGATTCCGGTATTGAGAGCTGGGTCAATCCCGGATAATTATTATCACTACTAGTAGTAGGTGCCATCGAGGTTGAGTAAGTAACCTCAGCAGTTAGATTGTCTGGATTTAGTCTATACCAAAGGTCATCAACCCGTACATTCTGGGCCTCTGCTGAAACCCAATGGAACAGCAGAAATCCTAAAATTAAAGTAAAAATTCTTTTCATATAAAATTATATAAAAGTAAAGGATAATTTTTCTTTATAACTTTTTCAGGTTCTTGAGACGCTCTTTAAAGATACATAGCAAGTTCTCAATATCCATTGACTCCAATTTCTGAAGAGGAGCGGGCAACTCATCGACCAAGAGCAATTCCTCAACTCCTTCCCAGTTCATGGAAGGTTTCAATCTTTTTAATTCCTTTGCCCCCTCTAAAGTTCCTGCATGTACATACACATATTTTTCAGGTTTCAACCCGTGCTTATAGCCGAACCTTAAACTGAAATCGTAAGTTGCCAACGGACCGAATCCCCAAACATTAATTTTTTTCACCTCATTATATAAGGCTTCAAAATCTTTGCTCTTCTTAAGCGTCGGCTCTAATTTTTGCAACTCGGAAGTGGCATCTTTAATCGTGCTGTTAATCATGTGCTTCTGATGAGAGGCACGTTTATAATATATCTCTCCGTTTTCCTTATAAAAAGGATTGCCAGGTTTGCCGCAAATTAAATCTTCCATACTCCGGAGGTCATCAATTTGCTTCCAACATGCAAGACGGTCGGAATCATAATCGTCAATAATTTTTTGGAGAGTATCACCCGGCCTGGGTTTCTTTAATTCTTTCAAAGGAACCTTTTTCTTTTTGTGGTTGTTGGATTCCATGATACAATCATTTGGTGCCTCGGGTCTCTCCTCGTTGGCGTTAAATTATACAAAGAAAAGCGTGAGAGTCTGTATCCTCTACTCGTCTCACAATCTGAGGCTCTGGTATACCTTTCGGGATGAAACGAGCAGTTAGAGCCTCACGCAATATGTGAATATAGAATCTCCTCGCGGAGACACTTACAGTATTCACACTCGAAAGGCATCCATCACTGCTGCATTTGACCCCTTTGAAATTTACCAGATTTCAGATTGTCAAATGAGCGTTGATAAACGCTTTTACCATATGTCAGCTAACCCACCCTCGACCCATCACCGGGGCTTTCAGGCCGGTTCGCATGGCAAAGTTAATATAATTTTTCGGATAAACAAAAATAAGGGATGCGTGATTTTTATTAATTTTGCAATGGATTTACCAACGTCAATGTTACATAAAATGAAAAGATGAGGGAGAGGAATTTCGAGACTCAGCTCGCCGGGCTCGTTGCCGGCGGCAACCTGCGACAGCTCCCAACTGAGCTGCCACCCGGACTCGTTGACTTCACCTCCAACGACTACCTGGGACTCGCGGCCGACGCAGGTCTCAGAGACCGTTTCTTCAGCGGGCACGACGACCCCGGGAGCCGCCTCCTCTCCTCCTCCGCTTCACGGCTCCTCGCCGGCACCCAGAAAGCCTATTCCTCGCTCGAGAAGACCATTGAAGAGAGCTTCCTCGACGCCGCCACAGCCTCCGGAGCTGCGATGGATCGCCGCGAGGCAATCCTCTTCAACAGCGGTTACCATGCCAACACAGGCATCATCCCGGCCCTGGCATCGCGCGGCGACCTCATCCTCGACGACAGTCTTGCCCACGCCTCAATAATCGACGGCATACGCCTTAGCCGCGCTGACTACCGCGTCTTCCCCCACAACGATGTCGTGGCCCTCGAACGCCTTATCCTTCAGTATCTCCCCTCCCTCGGCCCCTCCAACCGCATTCTGGTGGTGGTGGAGAGTGTCTACAGCATGGACGGCGACACGGCTCCGCTCCGTGAACTCGCTGCCCTCAGGCGCCAATACCCGCAGGTGATGCTCTATGTCGACGAGGCCCATGCCATCGGCGTGCGCGGACCCGCCGGACTGGGCGAAGTGCTCGCACAGGGCGTAGCCGCCGACACCGATGTCATCGTAGGCACCTTCGGCAAGGCCCTGGCCTCCATGGGTGCATTCGCACTCGTCTCGCCGGTGGTGAAACGTTTCCTTGTCAACAAGGCCCGTTCGCTTATCTTCTCCACAGCCCTGCCGCCGCTGCAGGTGGCCTGGACGGAGACCGTATGGCGCCATGCTCTCGGCTGCGACTCACTGCGCGAGGCGCTTAACCTCAATGCCCGACTGCTGGCCGACATCATTCCCGGCGCCGACCCCTCCCATATCCGGCCTCTCATCGTCGGCGACGCCCGGCTCACCGTGGAGCTCTCCCGCACTCTCGCCAAGGAAGGTTTCAACGTGCTCCCCATCCGAACCCCTACGGTGCCCCCCGGCACCGAACGCCTGCGCTTCTCGCTGAGCGCCACGGTCTCACCCGCCGAGATACGCCGCCTCGGCAGCGTTCTGATCGCCTCCGATAAACAATAGGGAAAACTCATTTGTTAAAATATATGAAAGGGGCATCGCAGGCCTGCGCAGACGACTCCCTTTCACAACCCACCTTATCAATAATCTATCTGATCAATAATCTACTTGCATATGAAAAAGCTTCTGATTCTCCTTTCGCTCATCTGCGCCTGCCAAATTGCCAACGCACAGATCTCCATCCCGCGTCAGGAAATACCCTATAACGTACGCTACCATTGGGGCCTCATCGACGTCATGATTGCCCGCGGCATCGTCACCATCGAGGGCAACGGCACCAATTTCTACGGCACCCTCGACGGCACCAGCATACCCTGGGAGGGCCATATAATCTGTGTATCCGACACCCTCAACGCCAATATGTATGTGGAGGGTGGCCGCATAAGCGAGTCGGTGGTGTATCAGAACGGCTGGTATCGCCACCCCTCAGTCAGCGATTTCCGTGGCCCTTCCTACAATCCCGCCGACCCCGCCATCTATAAAAGTATCGCCGGACAGGGCACCTACGATGCCAGCAACAATTCAATGGAGGCAATTACCATCACCTCCGATATGATAGGGATGTATTACATAGCCAAAGTGGTTGACTTCTCCCTTCTAAAGCCGGGCAACCAGATTGTAGTGCCCATCGACGGCCCCTATTCACGTCAGCTTGTGATAACGTATCAGGGTCAAGGCACCTATGAGGTAAACGGCGATACTTACCGCACCTACGACTGCTCCTTTGAATATGGTTATGGAGCCGATATGTCTGGTTATCCCGTGCAATGTAAGATTGGAGTGGCAGACCGCATACCGGTTTTCCTCGGCGCCAGCCTTCCCGTGGGTGAGGTCGAGATGCTCTACGACCCCTACTGATATATGATTTTACGGGTTGAGGCGCCACGCCTCTCGATTACGGGCATCCCCCTCTCGGGAATATTGATGCGCTGACCCTGCAGGTTGAAATATACGGGCTCGACGTCTTCGGCGCCGAGCTCTTTTACACTCAGCTCTATATCCTCGTCAGGCTCGTAACCGGCCACACAGAAGCCGATGTAGCCGTTCTGCTCGCGAATGTTGGTGAGGGGCACGTTGACGGGCTGCCCGCTCCAGGAGCGCAGAGCCGGCGATGTCTCAGGTGTCAGTTCCGTTATGTTTGCCGTGCCCGGGAAGGGGAAGCCGTCGGCATAGCGTATGAAGCTCTCCTCGCCGTTGGCCTTCAATAGCCTCACACGCTGGTGGTTGCGGTTGGTGTTCACCTGGTTGTTCTTGAAGGCGCTCGCGGTGTAGTCTATGTGCCATACGAGCAAGCCGTGGCCCGGCAGTCCGGCGTCCCACCCCTTCAGCTGCCTGTTCTCGAGCAGGAAGAATTCGGAGTCCTTATTGGTCTGGATGATGCCGAAGTCGCCGGTGGAGATGTCCGGGAGTTCCACGTATGTGGCACCCTTTATCTCGAATGGCTCGTCCCAGCCCAGCGCGTTGCGCTCATACGCAGTGAAGTTGGGCGGGGTGCGGGCGTCGTTGTTGTAGACGCCGTAGTCAAGGATGGAATACTGGCCGGGGGTGAAGTCGCGGTCTACCACGCTCATATCGGTGGTATATAAGTCCGGAAGCCCTATCACGTGGCAGTATTCGTGCACGAAATTGCCCATTCCGGCAGGCACGTCGCCCTCCAGCTCGTTGGAGCACGCGTAGAGGTTGAGCCATTTGCCGTCTACAATCTTGAAGTCGGCCACCTGTTTCAGGTATCCGGAGTGTGGCCATACGGTGTTCTCGTCTCCGAGGTTGTGCTCTCCCTGGCCGGCATAGAACACGTAGATGAAGTCGATGTCGCCGTCGCCGTCCTCATCGTAGACGGAGAAGTCTACCTTGGGGTCGAGTATTTCGGCGGCGTGTCTCACCATATAGTGGGCGAATACGTCCCATCCCTGCTCGTAGTTGCCGCCGTAGTATTCCTGGTAATTGGGAAGCGTCACGGGGCCGTAGATGTCGAAGATGGGAGTGAACTTGCCTCCCGACTGCTCGCGGAAGTAGCGGGCTACGCCGCCCGTGCCCCCTGCGAGGTCGAAGTCGTCGTCGTTCATCATGCGCGAGAAGTATTCATACGGATCATATTCCATCGAGAAGCGCACATCCTGGTATTCTACGAGGAAGATAAGGCAGCGGGGGCTTCCGGTGGTGGGGTAAGTGTCCTTATACATTCCCATGCCCGACTGGGCGATGCGGCGCGAGTCGATACGTCGACCGCGAATTTCCTCCGTATTGAGGTCGGAGAGGCGTTTGCCTCTTGCGGCTTTTGCTTCAGGGGTGGGTAGAAAGTCGGTGGCCACGATCATGCCGTCGGCGTCGATTTCACCGATCTTGTAGAAACCGTCGGCATCCATCGCCAGCAGGTAGCCCTCTTCAGAAGTAGTGAAGTTGAGGTGTTCGTCGCCCACTTTGCATATGTTGATTACGGAGCCGTCGGGTTGGGTGTAGGTTCTGACACCCAGTTTGGCGGGGATTGCCATAGCGGCAGCCGCACCGAGACAAACGGCCAACGCGGCCAGAATATATTTCATGTTCATAAAATTCGCAAAAGTTTTACAAATATAGTAAAAATTCCCCTAACCGTTGCTAAAACAATAAAAAAAAGAGCCAGCTTTTGCTGCTGGCTCTCAATAAGACGGCGATTACCTGCTCTCCCGTTTTCACAGTACCATCGGCGTGGCAAGGTTTAACTTCTCTGTTCGGAATGGGAAGAGGTGGAGCCCTTGCGCTATCGTCACCTGAAATAAGTTTAGGATCGAGGGACGCGGCGGAAGCCTGCGGGAGAAGTGTCCCCAATGGAGTCGCGTGCCTTCCCCTTGCGGGGGCACGCGGACGCAACCGCTCATGGCGAGCATTTGCTTTCTTCAAGTCGTATTCGGGCTATTAGTACCGCTCGGCTGAACGTGTCGCCACGCTTGCACCTGCGGCCTATCGACGTCGTAGTCTGCGACGGCCCTTATGTTCGAGACCTT
>JAFLTW010000013.1 GCA_022509085.1 Muribaculaceae bacterium
AACTTTTATCTGCCTCCATGTGTGAATAATGACCGTGGAAAGGATATCTATGCACCTAAGTTTGTGAAAATTATCATATTGGTCATAATAACAGGGAATTTCGCATACACTTTTTAGAGGAAAATTACAACGGATATAAAAGGTCTTAGAGAAGTGCGAAGTCAGGAATTAGAGAAGGTCGAAGTTGATGTGTAGTTTCGCAATACGGCCATAATACCAATCTTCTAAGGTTTATATTGTTATCATCTCGAATAATTTGTTTAATTTTGCATTATCAGCAAGGAAAGGATTATGCTCGCAGAAATAATTCGGAATACAAATGAGTTTATATCTTCCGTTCCCAAGTCAAAACGGAAGGAATACGGCCAGTTTTTCACTTCGGAAACTACTGCGCGTTTTATGGCCAATAAGTTTTCCTTCGATTTGCAACATGAGAGTATTCAATTGCTGGATGCCGGTGCGGGTACGGGTATATTGACAGCTGCTGTAATTGATAGAATTTTTGAACTCGGATATACGGGACATGTTCACGTAACATGTTATGAAAATGACCCGAAGGTTTTACCTGTTCTTAACAGAAACTTAAACTTATTAAGTGAAACTTTTGATTTATCTTTCGATTTAAAAAACGAAAACTATATAACTTCCCAATTATTTGGGGAGAATATTCTTCTTACAGACGATGCTGAGAAATATGACTATATTATAGGAAATCCTCCGTATAAAAAGATAGCCAAAGATGCCAGGGAAGCACTTTCAATGAAAGAGGTTTGCCACGGTGCACCCAATTTGTATTTCCTTTTCTGGGCGATGGGCATTTTTAATCTTAAGCCTGACGGTGAATTGGTATATATCGTACCTCGATCCTGGACCTCCGGAGCCTATTTCAAGAAATTTAGGGAGTTTCTATTCCGCCATTCTGTAATCACAGATATTCATCTTTTTGAAAGCCGTGATAAAGTTTTTGACGGTGAGTCTGTATTACAGGAAACCGTGATAATTAAAATAAAGAAAATAAGAAAGACTCCGGGAACGATTAAAATAACCACTTCTTCGGATTCAAACTTTGCGGATGTAAGAGACTTCCTGGCTCCATATAATACGGTTGTTTCATCCAATAAGTTAGTCTATCTTATTACATCACCTGATGACGCTGCTGTTTTGGATAGAGTTAACCGTCTTTCTTCTACACTGCCTCAAAGCCATTTGAAAATGAAGACGGGTTTAATCGTAGACTTCCGTACTACTGAGGTTTTAAGGGATAAAATGGAAGCTGGAGCTTTCCCTCTTTTGTACTCACAACATATTAAAGACGGAAAAGTGATTTGGCCTATCGGGAAGGAGGGGGAGGTAATAAAAACTGATAGGATGTCTTATCTCCAACCTAATGGTAATTTTCTGATGGTAAAGAGATTTACTTCTAAGGAAGAAAAAAGAAGGCTACAGTGTGGAATCTTTCTCCAAAAACACTATGAGCAATTTGAATATATCAGTACTCAGAATAAAATAAATTTCATCGAGTGTGACTCCCCCTGTCTTACTTACGGGTTGTTTGTTATTTTGAATTCCACTCTTTATGATAATTATTACCGAATTCTTAATGGATCAACCCAAGTTAATTCTACAGAAATTAATTTAATGCCCATGCCTGAACGCCATGTTATTGAAGAAATGGGCCGGGAGCTGATGCATAAAGAACTCAGTGTTAATAATTGTAATACAATAATCGACAGATGGATAAAATAACTGCCGTAAAGGAATTATTGAATATTTTAGGAATGCCGGAGAAGCAGCAAAGTGATCTTTGTGCCCTTACCGTATTGGCAATGGCCGGTCTATCTAAAAGAATTCCATGGAAAGATGCCACTAATAATTGGATTCGTATTCATGATATAATCGCCTTCATTAAGAGTAAATACAAAATCGAATATGCGGAAAATTCCCGTGAGACATTTCGTAAACAAGCGATGCATCCATTCCGAACTGCTGCCTTGATTGAAGATAACGGAAAGGCTACAAATAGCCCAAACTATAGATACCGGTTAACGGATGAATTTCTAAACGTACTTAAAACACTTTCTTTCGCAAAAAAACATGTGGAGAAAAATAACGCGGATTTATTGAAATTCCAATCTAAGCACAAGGCCCTTAAGGAAATATATGCATCTAAAAAAGAGATGCAAAAAATGCCGGTAAAAATCAACAATGTCGATTTTACTTTCAGTCCCGGCAAACATAACAGGTTGCAGAAAGCAATAATAGAAGAGTTCGCACCAAGGTTCGCACCAAACTCTGAATGCTTATATGTTGGAGACACCATCCAAAAAGATTTGGTAAAAAATGTAGAAAAGCTTAATGAGCTTGGTTTTGAGATAACTCTCCATGATAAGATGCCTGATGTTGTTCTTTATAATGAAGAAAAAGATTGGGTTTATTTCATAGAATCTGTCACTTCCGTGGGACCAATGGATCCTAAAAGAATTATTGAGTTACAAGAAATGACTAAGAATGTAAAGGCCGGAAAAATATTCGTGACAGCATTTTTAGATTTCCCAACATTCAAGAAATTCTCAGAATCTTTGGCTTGGGAAACGGAAGTATGGATAGCTTCTATGCCTGACCATATGATACATCTAAACGGTGATAAATTTTTAGGTCCAAGATAAATCCTTAAACAAGCATTTTTTTATTCAAATTTCTTTGATTCAGATATTTTTGATATTTTTGACTTTGAAATAGGCCGCGGTATGCTTGCCAGAGCAAAAATTATGTATCTATGAAACTGAATCAGACCCTGATCAACCTCCTCTCTGAAAAGGCAGGGAGAGACGTGACCACCGCGAATGGGGCCGAGTATTTGCGTAATGACATTGAGGCCGTTACGGGAGAGTCTCTGTCTCGGAATACGGTAAAGAGACTGGTGGGCAATCTTCCATATGAGTCAACTCCAAGAATGGTAACTCTGAATATTGTATCCAAGTATTTGGGATTCAGCTCCTGGCAACTCCTTCAGGAATATCTGAGTGGCCGTATTTCAGATTTTAATGTGGAGGATGTGTTCATTGACCTCACAACTCAACCTCTCGACAGGGTCGTAATCTTGAGATGGCAGCCTGACAGATACGTCTCAATCAGGCATTTGGGGAAAGGCAGATATGAGGTTGAGGAATCCCGGAACAGCAAGCTTAATGCCGGAGATATTCTGCATCTCAGCCAGGTGGCGCAAGGGTTCCCGTTTATGGTGAAGACGGTTGAGAGAAATGGTGAGAGTCTGGGCACTTATGTCGCTGCCAAGAAACTGGGAATAGATTCTATAGAAACGGAAGGTGGAGAGTGAATTCAATTCAGATACCTTCGAGGAGGTATCTGACAATGAGATAATTTTGGGAGAATCCCGAAGATTCGTCTTTTCAAAGAAAAGGATCTACGGAAGGATGCATTTCTTGAAACGTCCTTCCGAAGAATACAGGAATGATCTTGTAGCGATAGAGTCCTTGCGAAAGGAATTTGTAATAGGATATTCCCTTGACCATCCCAACATTCCTAAATATTACAGATTTGAAAACGATACACTCTTTGAGGAATACATAGACGGGAAAAGTCTGCGTGAACTCATAGATGAGAACGACCCGAGGTTAGTCGACAAATATTTTCTGCGGAGTCTTTGCCTTCAGTTTATTGATGTATTGCGGTATCTCAGGGATATGGGAGTGGTGCATAATGACATAAAACCCGAGAATGTCATTGTCACCCGAATTGGGAACACCCTTAAACTGATTGACTTCAACTGTGCCCAGAGTGCGGAGAATGACCTCCTTGGGGGGTATTCGGCTCCATATAAGTCGCCTGAGCAAGGACTGGGACTCTCGGAATCAACCTCCGATCTATATCAGGCAGGCAAAGTGATGGAGGTGCTCTGTGGCCGGGCCGGATATAATAAACCTTGGAGAAGATTTATAGCGGCCACAACAGACCGGAATATCGAAAAACGAATCTCTCTGGAGAATGCGGTAAAGTTAATTCCGGGAGGGCAGCATAAATCCCGTCTACTCTTCTGGGCAATAATTCCGTTGATGATTTTGGGAGCAATAGCCGTAATACTATTTGCCTCTAAACCTGCCGAGCCCGTTACGGAAGAGAAGTACAAACCGACAAAAGATACGGTTGTGATTGAGAAAATTTCGCATCCGGCAATAGAAGTTACAGAGAAACCTGAAAGCAAACGGCAAGAAATCAGCAATAAGGGTGACGCTAAAAAAGTGATTGAAAATAAAATTTTGGATTTCACCGACCGCTATTATACCACATACTTATATCCTATTTGCCGGGACGCATTGGGAGGCGACGCCGGAAGACTGACCGCTGAGGAGGATAGGGCGTTGCAGAGAGCCATAGAACAGGCCTACCGGGCAGCCGTGGATTATGGGACCGGACTGGCATCGGAATATCCGGAAGAAAGGAATTACATAGAAAAAGAATGTCTTTCCATTATGGAAATGAAAGTTTCCGCCCTTATGCTCAAGCTTTATCCTCCAGCCCTTGACCGGCCATCCGAGGCAAGAGAATGAGGGCCCTGATTTGGACAATTTGGATATTGGCGCTTTCATGAAAGCAACATATTTTTGCCAAACAAAAGAAGACTCGCATGAAGGCAGTTTATGAAGAAAATGTTATATTTGCACCGTCATAGCGGCAGAAGCTACTATTGACGAGACATATTGAAGAAAAGCGTTTCGCATTTCCCTTGGTGAATCTGGACAATTCATTGGTATCGGAAAAGCAGGACGCTCTTGCTGAGGTAAGTAAATATGTACGCGCCGTGCGAGAGCACGATGGCTTAGATTACATAGACTGCCTTCAGTGTGAGTTTCCCCTGACTATCGATACCGAGGCAGTCCAGAGCCAACCGAGGATAGTCGTGAAGAAGGCTCACACTTTTCTTATTTTGATCATATGAAAAAAACTTTATTAGCAATTTTAATCATCATGGGAATATCCACAATTTTTTTAAATAGTTGTGGCAAAACTCATCCCAATGTCGGTTCATGGCATGGAGAATACCAGCGTCCTGGAGAAAACGTGGTAGAATCATGGAGTTTCAAAGTAAAGAATGATGGCACATGCTATGCAAAAGAGGAAGGTAGGGGCAGTTTCAATTATGTAAGAGAATATTTTGGCAACTGGGATCCGGTTTCTGATGATGTGATAAAATTGGATCTGGAAACCGGGCAAGTCGAAACCAATTATATAAAAAACGGAGATGGAATAGTTCGCTCTAAGATGGCTAACCATCATGTTACATATTATATTAGGAAAGATGGAGCCGCTCATGTGTTTGAAGACTATCTCGACAGTCCTCGTATGTGGTTGAAATAACTTTTCAAATATTTTAGTCAGTTTTTCTTTATCCGGGAAAAATTCCAGATATTGTTCTAAAAGTTTTCAGTAATACATCATTAATATTTTATAAACAAATTATCAATTAAATTTATAACTATGAAAAAGTATCTTAAACTTTTGATGTTGGCAATTTTTGCCAGCATGTCATTTGCCTTTGTTGCTTGTGGCAATGATGATGACGATGATGAACCCTCTGGAGGTAATAATACTACTGGCAATGGGTTCGTTGGCACATGGTCTATGAATATGATTGGTCATTCAGGTGAGTATAAAAACAACTACATCCGCTTCTACGATGACTCTTCCTTTATTCTAGTCAATGCGAACGAAGATGAGGTTATGGTTTCTAATGGGACATGGTCTGTTTCAGGAAATACGTTCACTTTGGATTATGCTATCGCCCAAAACGAAAGACCAATAATTCCCTATGTCATAACCTATAACATCAAATCCCAAAATTCAAGCAAAATTGAGTTTTATCTTGGTAATCTGAACTTTACGTTTACCAAAGTTTCAGACAGTGTAATGAACAAATATCAAGAGGAAATTGAGGATGTTTTAGGAGACGATAATGGTAACTCTGGAGACGATAATTCTTCCATTACCTCCTCAACGCTGAAAATTAACGGAACTGAAATTAGTAGACTGTTAAGTACATCATGTGAGGAAAACCACTTTGCTGGAGAATATTGGGTTGCTTTTGGTTCTAATTTCTACTACATAAACGACATGGTAAGTTTTGAAATTGATGTACCATTTAAATCTATCTCACAACTTAAAGAAGGTCAAGAACTAATTGATTATATTAATATAAGTGGATTCTTTGTACTGCTTGGCCAAAATGATTCAAACATAGGGTTCGCCGGGGGCAGTCCACGTTTCCACGATATTGATGGCAGTGTGAAGGTTCAGAAACTTACAAGCAGTACTGTTACTCTGAAATTCTCAAACTTCTCGTTCACAAAGGAAAGAGGTAATGAAGAGATAGAATATAAATTTAATGGTTCAATGACTTATGATATTAACTAATATGAGAAACAAAGTATTGAGATTTATATTTACTTATACGATAATAATGCTTTCCACTTCAACTATGTTTGGTGGAATTGTAGATAATAAAGGAACCTATGCTTGGGTCGATGATTTAAGGTATATTATTAAGGATAATTCTTATTCATCCCAAAATGGTTGTCCTTCGGAGTATTTTGATTCCTTTGATTTCAAGGATTATGATGGTGGTGCTACCTTAGTAGGTTATAGGAATATGGATGATATTGTAGTCCCTTCCTCAATATCTGTAGATGGAAAAGAATATTTGGTCGTTTGTGTTATGAATGCATTTTATAACAGCAAATCCCTAAAAAGCGTAGTGATTCCAAGTTCAGTTAATGACGTAAGCGCTTCTTTTCCTGGATGCAAAAATTTGGAAAGGGTTGAATTATCTCCTTTTATACCTCTTCTTGCTTCTGAGTTTTTAGATTGTTCTTCATTAAAATATATCGTGCTTCCTCAATACTTACAAACTATTCAGGGACATAATGGGTGCTTTGAAGGATGTAACGCCTTAGAGACAATAATCTTGCCTGCTGTTACTCCACCGACATGTAGAGATTATGATTTTACAAAGACTTGCTACGAAAATGCTATATTATATGTTCCGAGTGAAGCAATAGAGCAATACAAAATAGCCGATGGCTGGAAAAACTTTTATAATATCAAATCCATAGACGAATATGAAGAAGTGGAAAATAATACTGATTCAGTATGTCTTCTCCCAATTGATGATTCTTCTTATTGTGTTTATGACATAATGGGAAGATTAAGGTTGACTAAAACAAATAATGATGGTTTAAACCTGCTTGAAAAGGGCATCTATATCGTCAATGGTAAGAAGTATGTCATTAGATAAGTTACTACTAAAACAAAAAGAGAAGACATTGACAATGGGCTGATGCCTTTTCTGTTTTTGTATGTTCAGAAGGTTTAATTATAGATAAATGGGTTATTCGTAAGCATTAACTGAAGCACATATAGTTACAACTTATAAAGATATCAGCGACAACTTATGCGGGTTGTCGCTGATGCAGTGTTAAGGTGATAGTTCCTTTTGCCGGGATTTCTCCCGGGGGATAGGATAAGTATGATGGAAAAAGAAGGGGGTTACATGGCGAAGGCGTTGAAGCCGCCGTCGACGACGGCGACTGTGCCGGTGACGAAACGCGAGGCGGCGCTCATCAGGTAGTGGACGGTGCCGCAGAGCTCCTCGGGCTCTCCCATGCGCACTCATGCTCAAGCTTTATCCTCCTGCCCATGACCGGCCATCCGAATCAGGAGAATAAGTGCGCCTGATTTGGACAATTTGGATATTGGCGCTTTCATGGAGGTAACATATTTTTGCAAAACAGTTTTATGAATAACGAACCTTGAATTTCTCTATTCCTTTAACCATATTATATTGTTCATCATACGTTCAAGTTCTATCTGTACTCTCTCGTCTTCGTAATCCCTCAGCATCAGATACAATGATAGTTTATCCACAACATTGGTTTCAGATAGAAGAGCAGGATCATACTTCCATACCTCTATTCCTGCCTCACCAAATGGATCCAAACGGATATTCTTATCTTTGAGTTTCTTATACTCTTCTTTGGATATTGCCAGTCGGTAAGGACCTCCATTCAAAAGCGAGTATTCAGCCAAGGCATTCTGCTCAGAAATAAGCCCATTGTGGGTTACTCCTAATTCTGGAGTATAAACGATGAAATCAACCGGGGTTCCCATATAAGGCAGAGCCTTATCCCACAGGTCTTTTCCCTGGTAGTTAAATCGAATCTGTTTTTCCTTGCCTCCAGAGAGGGTGATGAATTCTTTTCCCTTCATCCACCTTATACCTCTGTTTACGGTAGCATAAGAGGTATGCAATTTGTCAGCCAAAGCCCGCATGGTTATCCCGTCGATGTTTCCTCTTTCAAGGTGGTATAAGACTGCTAACTGAAAAAACACAGGTGCCTTTTCGGTTTCCTTATGTATTTCTACTTTCTCCCGACTAACGATTAAAAATATAGAAGGCAGGAAAAGTTGCTTACAACCGACAACAATGTCTATGTTTTTTTGTGTGTAGCGGTGGAACAAATAGGATGCAATCTTCTTGAAGACAAATATTGGAACTATACCCGTTTGTGTTTTTAATACTTCCTTATGTTTGGCTAAAACAGATGGTGTCATATCTTCTTCATCATCGCCCACTCCGGCAATAATAAAAACCGTATTGTAGACACTGGTCTGGTAATAATCATAAGCACCACTCAAACCGAAAGGAATTTTCTTTTTGATTGTGGGTGGTAGGTCTACCACTTTTATTGGTTCTGGCAAGAATTCGCTGATACGGTTTATTGCCGTTTTTATATATTCAGGAATATTGCTCATAATCATACATTGTAATTTTGTGCAAAAATAATGATTTTAGCTAAGCCTGCCAAATATTTACATTTTTTTCATTAAACTCTCTTGAATGCTAGTCAGCACCCCGTCATTCTATTATTTATCCTCCTGCCCTTGACCGTCCATCCGAGTCAGGTGAATAAGGGCGCCTGATTTGGACAATTTGGATATTGGCGCTTTCATGGAGGTAACATATTTTTGCCAAACAAAAGAAGACTCGCATGAAGGCAGTTTATAAAAAAAGTGTTATATTTGCACCGTCATAGCGGCAGAAGCTACTATTGACGAGACATATTGAAGAAAAGCGTTTCGCGTTTCCCTTGGTGAATCTGGACAATTCATTGGTATCGGAAAAGCAGGACGCTCTTGCTGAGGTAAGTAAATATGTACCGAGTCCGTGCGTGAGCAAGGGATGGTTTTACATAGACTGCCTTCAGTGTGAGTTTCCCTGACTATCGATACCGAGGCAGTCCAGAGCCAACCGAGGATAGTCGTGAAGAAGGCTCACACTTTTCTTTTTGTGTTGAAGCAAAACCTTCGAAGACTGAGAAAAGACATCGCTACAGTTCTAAGATAAAATAAACTTATAAACTTCTTTACTTATATACATCATACTTATGAAACGAATAATCCTCACTATTCTCTCAATTTTTATTTGTCTGCTTGCTTCTGCATCAACAAAGATTGGAAGGTTATATTACAATCTTAACGCAAGCAGCAAGACTGCAGAGGTAACTTATTTTTCCCTCCCAAATTATAATGCAGACTTTTCGGAAAATGAAAACTATGTTTCTGGAGCTCTAGAAATCCCTGCTGTTGTAAACTACAATTCGATTGAATATTCCGTAACTTCAATCGGGAAAGAAGCTTTCTCTTATTGCAGCGCTCTGACTAGTGTGACAATTCCAAATTCGGTAACTTCAATAGAAACGGCTGCTTTCGCTCATTGTGGGAGCCTGAGAAGCATTGTAATTCCCAATTCCGTCACATCAATCGGTTACCATGCTTTCTGGGGTTGCAGTAGCCTGACGAGCGTGACAATTCCCAATTCCGTCACTTCAATCGGAGAAGGTGCTTTCTGTGGATGTAGCAGCCTGACAAGCGTGACCATCCCCAATTCCGTCACTTCAATCGGGGAAGATACTTTCTGGGGTTGCAGCGGACTGACAAGTGTGACAATCCCCAATTCGATTACTTCAATCGGAGATCAAGCTTTCCGTGGATGCAGCAGCCTGACAAGCGTGACAATTCCCAATTCCGTCACTGAAATCGGAAACTGGGCATTCTTTGGGTGTTCAAAACTTCAATCCATTGTAATACCAAATTCTGTAGCAGACGTAGGAAGGAGTGCTTTTGGAAAATGCTACGGGTTAAAGGCCATTACAATCCCCCTCAAAATTGAAGATGAGATAACTCCAAGTATCGGACCTGGTCATCCTTTAGATGAATTTTTTTACGATGTAGACCTATCAAAGATAAAAATTACATATATTTAAAACTCTTAAAATATTTTATGAAACAGGTTATAAAAGCTTTTATCTTTATTGTAATTGCCGCTTTTACAATAATATCATGTGGAGGTGGAAATTCATTAAAAGATCTGGAAGGGAGATGGGTTTTGGATCTCAATGGCGGCAATGACCATATGGGTGTCACAATTAATGGCAATGGCAGTGGTAGTATGGATATGTCCGGTATAGGTTATGATGGCAAAAATGAGCTTATATTGATGGAAGATGTTGAGATTGAAGTTGACGGCTACAATGTTTATCTGTATTATGTCAATTTCCCCGAAATGAACCCGGCCCATCTTTATGTTAGAGATGGTAAGTTATATTCTTATGATGGCCAACCGTTTCGGAAGACACAATAATATTAAACTCCATTTATTCTTACAACATAGTATACAACTTTTTTACAAAATTCTTTTAATAAAATTATTACATACCTATGAAATTATTTTTTTATAAAAATGCAAAAGGAGCAACTAAATTGGTTGCTGTCTTCTCGTTTGTCATGATGATGCTTTTCTCGTCTTGTGGAAAATCACATCAATGTATAGGGACTTGGGAAGGTTCGGTTGGTAATAGTCAATTCATAAAATTGGAAGTATGCTCCAATGGCGAGTATTCCTTGAAAATTATTCAAAAAAGAGAACGTTATGATGCCTGTTATAATGGCCAATGGGAAAAGATCTCCGATAATATTATCGCTCTAAATTCAAACGCATATAGGCGTGACCCGAACGAAAACAGACGCGCAGGAGACCCCCAAGTGACAATAGTAAATGTAAACACTACATTTTACCTTCAGACCGACGGAGCATTTTCTCAGTCTGAATCAGGGTTAATATATTCCGACGGAAAGCCCTCCTCAATAAAGGATCCGATATGTTATCTTTATAAAACTTCAAAAGAAGAGTAGATTATGAACAACTATTTAAAATCATCTTATTTATTAGCTACACTTGTATTTCTTTCTTTTTGGGTGTTTTCTTGTTCTAAAAACCCATATATAGGGGAATGGACAGGATCTCAAGGGGAGTATAATTACACTCTAAAAATAAAAAAAGATAAAACGTTCTTTTTGGTTCAAAATTACCCGAGATATGATAGGGTTTATTCCTATGAAGGCAAGTGGAGAGAATTCAATGATGATACAATTGAATTAAGTTATAATTCCATGACAGTAAGTAGCTCTAAAAGTGGGATTTGGCAACTTGATTCAAATGCAAAGGAATATCCAGTTGAATCAGGGAGGCTGTTTTTAAGAAAAGATGGATCGTTTGGCGATTCAATGCTAAAGGTTATTGAAGGTTCATTCTATTTAACAAAAAATCCTCGAAAATAATTTTTCATCAAGCAGTCATGGCCTTTTTCTCCCAGTATGAAAGAATATATTTCCCCCGTTTTGTTTATAAGCGGGACACTCTCTTGAATATATTTATCTTTTCGAGTATACTAAGCATTAGTTTTAATCTTTCTTCGTGCAAAAAGACGTACACTAATGAAAACGTTGAATGTTCCGATGAAGAATGTGAGTCGGGGATTGAACCCGTTGGAATGGTTCCGGTTACAGAACTTGAGGAGGGAACAGCGTCAATATTTGTTGATGGGGTTGATTTAGGCTTGCCCAGCGGATTAATATGGGCTACCTGTAATCTTGGTGCTTCGAATCCATCCGATTTCGGTGACTATTATACATTTGGCAAAATTTCGCCGGGAAGTATTACTATATCAGAGTATACAGAATGGGAAAAAGAATTGCGTGGTCATGATAAAATGGGAGGAAATCCCAAATATGATGCCGCTACCGCAAAATTGGGGGATAAATGGAGGACACCCTCAGACAAGGAATTTTACGAGCTAAAGACTAATTGTAATTGGGATTGGACCGTAATAAATGGACACAGTGGCTTTAGAATAACGGGCCCTAATGGTAATAGTATTTTTCTTCCGGCTGCCGGTATTGAATCATCACATTTAGGCTCCTGGAATGATCAACATGGGTTTAGTGGGAGCAATAAGTTTGGGTTGTATTGGAAGTACGATTATAGCGGAATTTTTCATTTTGAAGCAGATAATATTGGGGGCAATGGTGATGCCGCAAAATCAAATATTGATAAAAATGCCCATACCATTCGGCCAGTTTCATCATATTCTTTAGAAGAGTTGGGAATAAATCCAAATGAGAAAGTCAGTTATTCCGAAAGTAAAATTCCAACTGAACCTATGAAATCTAAAGATGGATGCGAATATGTAGATTTAGGATTACCTAGTGGCAACAAATGGGCGTATAGTAACTGGGGCGCCGCGGATCCTATGGAGGATGGTGATAAAACCACTTGGGATATGTTGAGCGGAACTGCCATTGCAGCCTCATGGGAATCAAATTGGAAAGTTCCCACTATAAAAGATTATGGTGAATTAATCAATAACACAAATTGGGTTCGCCAAAAGATAGATGATAAAATATATTATATCTGCATAGGGCCCAACGGGAATACTCTAATTTTCCCCCATGTGGAAGGTGCTTATTGGAGTTCAACTCCAGAAACCCAATCTTATTCTTTTGTGCTTAGATTTATGGGGAACATTAATCTTGGGCCATCCACACCAACATATAAAAATGATTGTAAATTACCGATTAGATTAATTTTAAAATAAAATGATAATATTAGTAAAATAACGTAATATTAGGAAAAATGAAAAAGATACTATTGTTTCTGGGGATAACAATAACGCTTCTGGGGATAGCGTTAATTTTGTTTCAAAATGTAGCTTCAGCTAATGTTCCCGAAGTAGTTAAGGTGGAAAACATAAAGGATGGTGAATGCGTCATAGATGACACACATTTTAAAATGTATCGACTGGATAATGGCGTTGTGCCATTGGATGAAAATGACTGGGAATACAAAAATAGCTTTAAATTTAGCGATAAAAATGCCGAGTTATATAAATGGGGTGTTGAACTAGACGAATTCTTTGATAAGGATATAAGTTATTATAAAATTCCTCAGTTTATTCAATACAATAACAAGCAGTTCCCGGTTACAAAAATAGGCCCCAATGCATTTGAAGGGTGTAAGAATCTAAAGAACATTATAATATCGGAAGGTGTTGAAGTGATTTCTTATGAAGCTTTCAAGGGTTGTTCCGCATTAACCGAAATTAAAATTCCAGCCTCAGTTGAGTATATAGCTGCGAGTGTTTTCGAAGGTTGTCCCAATATAAGCTCTATTTCATTTGCAGAGGGCACAAAAATCAATGGAATGGGTAGTGGATCGGAAGGAATTTACTATCCTCCATTTCCTGATTGCCCCAAGGTTAAGTCTCTTGTTATTCCCGGCAGCGCACGCAACGTAAATTTTGACGGACTTATAGGTCTTGAAAATGTAACTATCTTAGAGGGCAATCCGGATTTTGAAGGAAGTTTTAGGGATTGTAGTAATTTAACTTCAGTTAAATTACCCAACGGATTAAAAAGGATACCAAATTTTGAGTATTGCATTAATCTAAAAACAATAGAGTTACCTAATAGTATAACTTTCATTAATTATAGGGCTTTCGCCGATTGTGAAAATTTAGAAAGTATCACGTTGCCTCCAAGTGTAGAAGAAATAAAAGATGGGGCTTTTGGGTGGTGCAGTTCATTAACAACAGTTTATATTTCCAACGGGGTAAAAACTATTGGAGAGGGAGCTTTTAAGAAGTGTGTTTCATTAACGTCTATTAATATTCCCAACAGTGTGGAGACGATTGGATATAATGCTTTTGAGAATTGCTCAAGCCTTCAATCGATTGTGCTACCGAATTCTATAATTGAAATAGACAACTACGCATTTCAAGATTGCACTTCCCTCAAAAACGTTCAATTACCTAATTCTTTAGAAAGAATCGGAGCTTATTTATTTGCAGGGTGCAAAAATCTAACTTCAATTACAATTCCAAAAGGTGTAAAAATAATAGGAAATCACGCCTTTGAAAACTGTAAAAGTTTATCTGCGGTCTCAATTCCCAGAACGGTGGAAAGGATTGACTTTGACACTTTTGAAGGTTGTGATGGATTAAAAACCATTACCATCCCTGCCAAATTTAAAAATGAACTGAAGGATATTTTTTATGATGTAGATCTATCAAAGGTAAAAATTACATATATTTAAAAATCTTAAAACACATAGACTTTATGAAACAGGTTATCAGAACGCTTGTGCTTGTGTTAATTGCCTCTTTTACGTTAATATCATGTATTGGGGGGAATAGTTCTTCCGGCAATGAGAATTATGCAGACACACCAGAGTCTTCTCTTTCTGAAATTTCCGGTACTTGGGAATGTGGTTTCTACGATATGGGGTCGCTCAACATAATGTATCTTACAATACACTCTGATGGAACGGGGCATGTAGAATGGACTTACCAGCAAGGATTCCAAACCGTTACACTTATGAATGAAAATGTAAATGTAAGGAGGATTGGTAATGAATTGGAAGTATCAACCTTGTATCCTGAGGATTATGAGGCTCCAACTGTTTTTTATATAAAGGGAAACAAACTGTATATGCCTAACGGAGATGAAATGAAAAGAAATTATAGGCATTAAAATAAGGAAACTCATTTTAATAAATTCTTGTCTAAAAATTTTTTTTATTTAAAAATATTGACTAACCTATGAAGGGGCCAGTTATAGCATGGATGGTAATCATATTCGCGATTATATCCTTTAATTCATGCAAAGAAAATAATTCTAATTCATGCAAAGAAAATATTTCTCAGAGTAAAAATGATACGATATCCTCATCTGAAATTAAAACCGATAATTATAAATCGATAAACAGAGAGGATGAGATAAAAAAATTTGTTTATCAGACTTACTACTATTCAGAACTTTTAGATACGATACCTGGTATGCCTGAACCATCGTATTCATATGGTATGCTTGTTAATTTCCTTAAGAATGGAATAACTGAGGAGTTGGACTATCCAGTTAATGAAAATTTTAGAAACGAGAATTGGCAATATCGTGTATTTTATTCTGATGATTTTAATAAAACACTCCAAGACCTCTGTGACTTAGATAGAAAAGTCGAAGATATAATTGGATTCGATTGGGATATTTTTGAATGTTCACAAGAGGGCTTTTTTAAGTTATATGTTGATATTAAAAATATTAACTTAAAATCTTCAACTGAAGCCAAAGTTACCCTATTACAAAATAATTCGGAAAGAATTTTTTATTTAGTGAAGGAACATGGCGTATGGAAAATAGACAACATTGACAATTTAAAGGAGAGTGCTAAAGAGACTCTAAGGGAATATAAAGATTATCGGTAGAGAAGTACAGTCACCGGTTGAAGGGGGATAAGATTAAGCTTTATCCTCCTGCCGGCTCAGGGCCATCCGAGTCAGGTGAATGAGTGCGCCTGATTTGGACAATTTGGATATTGGCGCTTTCATGAAAGCAACATATTTTTGCAAAACAAAGAAGACTCGCATGAAGGCAGTTTATGAAAAAAATGTTATATTTGCACCGTCATAGCGGCAGTAGCCACTATTGACGAGACATATTGAAGAAAAGCGTTTCGCATTTCCCTTGGTGAATCTGGACAATTCATTGGTATCGGAAAAGCAGGACGCTCTTGCTGAGGTAAGTAAATATGTACGCGCTGTGCGAGAGCACGGAATGGTTTTACATAGACTGCCTTCAGTGTGAGTTTCCCCTGACTATCGATACCGAGGCAGTCCAGAGCCAACCGAGGATAGTCGTGAAGAAGGCTCACACTTTTCTTTTTGTAGATAATTCAGCTTCCTTGAGCCAGGAAGCATAAGTGAGGATTAAATTATGAAGTTTTGCTCTCAATGTGGGAATCAAATTCAAGATGATGCTGCGTTTTGTGCTTCATGTGGCGCGCCACAAACATCAGAACAGCCATTAAGGACACCTGGGCAGCCACAACATCAGTATCACCAACCGAATCAACAAAATCAATATCGGCAGCCGGTGCACAGACAGCCTAATTATCAGGCTCCTCAAAATGTTTATAAAGAGCCTAATCCTGTGGAACAGGCTGTAGTGAATTTTGCAGACAGATACTGTAGTTTTCACTCCTTAGGATGGTCTTTAGGTCTCTGTATTGCAGCTCTTGTGCTTAATATTTTTTGGGATGGAGTGTATCTCAATTTCAGAGGTACCCTGTTGGATATAAGTGAAAGTATCCGGGACTACATCCCATTATGGCTAATGATTGATATTATTCAACTCTCGATTCTTTACCTCTTCATGCATTTGGTAAACGGGCTTTATAAGGCGGGAGCCACATGGCCGTTATTATACATTACTCCCTGTATATGGATAATAGTATTGATTTTGATGACGATTCTCGCCCTTACAGATACGGGAAGTTATGACGATGCCAAAACATTAAATATGTTACAGTTGGCATACTATGTATGTGTGGGGATTATAGGTATTCTTTGCGGAAGCATACGTAGTTTCTCTTGGACCGGCAAAGTATTGATAATAGCCGTTGTTTGTTGGGTGGTCAGTATGTTTGCTTCTAATTCCATTATACCCAGCATTTTCTTCATTTTAGGAACCCTTTGGTATGCATTTGAAATCAACAGTCGATTGAGACATTTCTTTAATGATTATTACTATTCAGAAAATGAAGTGTACGATGAGAGTTATGATGAAACACAGTATATGCAATAAATTTATATAATAAATAGTAGTCTTGGGATAGAGTTTGAAATATGCTATATTGACTTAGCGTTTTTACACTCTATCCCTGGTTTTATGAAACAATTCTGCGTTTTAATGTTTTTTGTCTTTCCCTTTATAAAAAACTTGCAATGGGACTGAAAGCGATAGGAATTCTGATTGAAGTTGTATTTTTGTTGGGATTAAATTCTTGTGTGCATACTCCTTCTGACACCAGTAAGTTTGATGAAAAAGAATATAATGATGAAAACGAACATAATGAAGAGTGGAATAAGAGTCATTCTTCAATAGGTGCCACTATAGTAAGAGGCCAATATTCAGATGCCGAAAATTCGAATAATTTTGGCTATTCCGATAAGCATTATGATAATATGACAGCGGATGAACTATTCCTTCTAATGGCTAATTATTATAATCAATGGGAATACGAAATAGAACAAGGAAATTTTGAGGAAGCAAAAATTATGATGGATCGATTGCAAATTGTCAAGGAAGAATGGGAAGAGAATGCCGACATAGAGGATTTCTACAGACTTTTAGAAATTGCTTCAAATTGAACCTTCTATTAATACTTTTTTAAATAAATGCAATCGACATGAAAAATTGTAGTAATTGTCAGGCAAAGAATACGGATGAAAATAAATTTTGTGAGAAATGTGGATTTCCGTTTCCACAAGAAACTCCAAAAGAGACCTCAACAATCCGATCTACGACGCATGGTGAAGATTACCATAAAATTTATCCGGCTTCAAATCAAAGAATTCCCTCCCAGACAAATCCATATTATGGCAGACCGTTAAGCAAAGCGAGAAAACAGCCGTACCAGCCAACTAGAGGTGAATACAGACCCAAGCGCATCCCAAGGCAACCACAAAGGAGGGTGTCAAATGGGAAAGAAAGTAATTTTTGGCCGATGTTTTTTACAATCCTAAGTTTGGTTGTAATTGTCGGTGCTATCCTTATTTGGATTTATCAAGACTCAATATTTGGTACTAAAGTTCAAGAAACCGAAGAAAATACTGAAATTGTTGAAATCCAGGAAGCGGCCACACCTGAGGAAGCTACGGAATCAAATAATTCGACACCAGTAATCTCGGCTAATGATATAGTTTATCTTTCCGGTAAGATTGATGGCAAGTATCCGGTGCATATGACCCTTGATTTAAAGCAGCGCTTTGGAGTCTATTATTACGATAAATATGGGTCTTCCAATTCAATGGGGATAGAGGTCTCTCAGTTAAGGGCTATGGGGAACGGTCAATGGGCCATTATTATTTCCATGGCAACTTCCAATGGAGATAAAAATGAGAAATGGTATGGGACACTAACAGATTATAACTTCACAGGCAATGGGGTTTTCCTCGGGAAGGAGATGCCCTTTGACTTGAAGGTAGACTCTGTTTTAACTGACTCGAAAGATCCTTTAATTCAGAAATATATGGTTCCAGAAACAAACTGGAAAGACTGTGTTTTTTATGGGGAAGTTTCTGGAGGAGGAAAGATTTTTAAGGTAGAAATAACCGCTCAAACCAATCTAAAAGGTGAATTTAAGGATGCTTCATATCATAACTTGAGTTATAATGTGAGTTTCCCGGTTGATGTTAGAGTTAATGGTAAACATTTATACATCTCCGGTAAATCCGGACATAATGACTTCCGCATAGAGGCTACGAGCCAAGAAGAGGGCTATGAAGGTCACATGTACGCTGATGGCAAGTCCTTACCTATTACTTTATCGGACTATGATATTGTATTAGAAGGAGCCTAAGAAGGTAACTCCGTTTGCATTAATAAACGGTTGGTCTATACTCTGTAGTCATCCAAGGGCAGACCTTTCAGAGGGACTCATTTTGACGGATGAGCAGGAAGAAGTTGTAGGAGGGGCGATAGCGCCTCTCCTACAGGTTTTTACCGGGATTTCTCCCGGGGGATAGGATAAGTATGATGGAAAAAGAAGGGGGTTACATGGCGAAGGCGTTGAAGCCGCCGTCGACGACGGCGACGGTGCCGGTGACGAAGCTCGAGGCGGCGCTCATCAGATAGTGGACGGTGCCGCAGAGCTCCATAGATGTATCGAGCATAAGGGGAAGATGAAGTTCGTCACTCCTTTTGTGGGAGACCAGGTGGAAATATGCAAGATCTTCGGATTTGAGATACCGGCGGGATGCGCCCCATCATACACCTCAAAGGCACCGACCAATACCGGCAAACGGGGTCGCCCGGCCAACCCCAAAACCGAGACCCAGCAAATTTAGGTACTTTTTGCAGAAAAACTCAGATTATATATTACTATTCGATGTTGTCGAAGTTAGGTCGAAGATCTGAGAGGCTCGATTAGGTTATATCAGTAGCCATTTGTAAGCAGCACAGACATTAATAATCTGTCCATGAACATTCAGCACACGCTCCTCAAAGGCGGTCACCAAAGTTAATTTTTCACATTTGAGCGACTTTCCAGCTTTCACCAAAGCAGATGTTTCTCGATTGAGAGTTTTTTCAGAGGATATTGCATATGAAACCTGCACAAGCTCAACAACCGTTGCTCGATGACAAACTACGAAATCTACTTCATAAGAGTCAGTTTTGTGATAATAGATGTCAAATCCAGTTCCATATTTCCTGCATAACGCCAAATAAACCAAAGATTCAAGTCTCCACCCATAATTGTCTTTTGCAAATGCATTCTTCCTGGCGTTCATAAGTGATACATCTATGGGATAGCATTTCGCATTACGAATTCGATCGCTACTCTTAGTAGAATATTTGCGCAACTGTTTAAGTAGATAAGCCTGATAAAGGTATCCGACATAATTCTCAACTGTTTTATCGTTTTTGAAATTAAATGTCTTCTGCAAAGCCGTATATACAATTTCGCAGGGAGCATTATTCATAAGATGATTGGATAGTGACTTAAAAGCCTCTTTATATCTTATCTTAAAACGCTGCACTATGTCTCTTTCCAGAATATTAGAAACCAGTGTGTCTATATATTCATCGGCCGTTTCTTCACCACTGATTATTTCCGGGAACCCACCTTCCTCCATGTACCTGTCAAATGCTCTGCGGAGTAAAGCGTCTGTTTTTGTAGAAAGATTCGTTGTTTCAACTTTCTCCATTTCGCAAAATTCACGGAACGAAAAAGGAAGCAATTCAATTTCATTATATCGTCCGGTGAGATATGATGAAAGCTCGCTACTAAGTAATTTTGCGTTGCTGCCAGTTATAATCACCTTTATTCCGTGTCGGAGCAATCTATTGACAAAGAGATGCCATCCTTCTACATTTTGTGCTTCGTCAAGAAATAGGTGAGTGAAGTCACCATAAATTTGGTAGAGACTTTTTAAGACATCGTTCAGATCATCAGCTGACAAACGAACTAAACGCTCATCGTCAAAATTCACATAAGCAAATTTTACCTTAGCCTTATTCAATACGTTGAAACACAATGTCGATTTTCCACTACGGCGCACACCTATTACCACTTGAGCTTTTTTGCTCTCAAGTTTAATCAAATCTTCTTCCTTTCGTTTGCAGAACCATTGGGATCGAAGTGAGTTGAGCTCCTCTCGTTGGTCACGTAATATTTCAAGCAATATTGAATTATCCATTAATATCTTGAATTTATAGTGCAAAGATACGAAATTTCGATAAACATACAAAATACCATGCTTCAAACTACGATAATTGGGTATATTTAAAATGGGCGTACTACGATAAGTTAATATTTTGTGTTTGTTTGGGTATAACCTGATAGAGCATGTAGACAATCATAATAAAAGTTAAAAACGTTAAATCTTGCACTCATTTACCTCAAAATTGATCTTGTAATCACTTTTCTACCGTTTTGGATATATCGTGTTGTTAATCAATTAGATACATATTCTTCTATTGTGCCTCCCTTAGCAATGTCAATTTTGTCGACGGAGAAAATTCAATTTCGCTTGGATACAAAACCTATAATTCATCCGGCAAAGGGGAAGGCCTGTTTGCGGATTGTCCGTTAGAGACGTTGCATATCGGCAGAAAACTATCTTATGACACTGGGTCTTCTTATGGCTATTCTCCTTTCGCAAATCAAACTCAATTGACAGAAGTCACAATCGGCGATAAGGTAACTTCTTTGCCGGCTTATTGCCTTTATAATTGCAAAGCCTTGACAAGCATAGAAATCCCTAATTCGGTCACCTCAATCGGAAAATATGCTTTCAATGGCTGTAATAGTTTGGAAAGCGTGGTTCTTGGCGACAAACTGCCGGCAATTGGAGACAATGCTTTCAAGGGATGCACCAGTCTTGTAAAACTATACAGCCTTAACCCCACTCCTCCGAAAATTTCTGCTTCGGTCTTTGATGGAGTCGACAAGGAAGCGTGTCTGCTGATGGTGACCAAAGGTAATCTTGATGCTGATACCACCTCCATCCCTGACTTTGATGAAAACATCGATGACCATATAATAGTTGTAAACTATAACGGTGTGGTGCTATATGAAGGTCCGGAGGCGAATATGAGTACTCTCGAACCGGGTATGTATGTCATAGTTAAAGGAAAAGAAAGCAAGAAGCTGATTGTGAAATAGTTTTAAAAGTCAGGGGAGCAGTGGTAACAGAGCCATTGCTCCCCTTTTAACTTAAAGATTTTTCTCCCGGGGGGATAGGATAAGTATGATGGAAAAAGAAGGGGGTTACATGGCGAAGGCGTTGAAGCCGCCGTCGACGACGGCGACGGTGCCGGTGACGAAGCGCGAGGCGGCGCTCATCAGGTAGTGGACGGTGCCGCAGAGCTCCTCAGGCTCTCCCATGCGCCCGAAGGGCGTCTGGCGCACCACGTCCTGTCCCCGCTGCGTGAAGCTGCCGTCGGGGTTGGTGAGCAGGGCGCGGTTCTGCTCCGTGATGAAGAAGCCGGGAGCTATGGCGTTTACCCTGATGCCCTCGCCAAACTTGCGGGCGCACTCCGTGGCCATAAAGGCCGTGAAGTTGGAGATGCCGGCCTTGGCCGCGGCGTAGCCGCACACCCTGGTCATAGGGCGGAAGGCCGCCATCGATGAGAAGTTGATGACGCTGCCGGTGCCCTGCCCGGCCATTGCGCGCAGGAACACCTGCGTCGGAATTACCGTGCCCGTCAGGTTGAGGCTGAGCACCTTCTCAAACTCGGCCGTGTCAAGGTCGAAGAATGTCTTGTCGGGAGGAATGGTGGCGCCGGGCATGTTGCCGCCGGCGGCGTTGATCAGCGTGTCGACCCTGCCGTAGCGTTCCATGATGTCGCGGTAGTTGCGCTCCACGACGTCCTTGTTCAGCACGTCGGTCTGCATGAACTCGATGCTGCCCGAGGGGCCGGCTGCCTCTATGTCGCCCACAATCTGGCGGCCAACATCCTCCTTGCGGCCCAAGATCACAACCCTGGCGCCGTTGCAGGCCAGGTAGCGCGCTATGGCGCGCCCCAGCACGCCCGTACCGCCCGTGATAACGGTGACGTTTCCTGTGATGTCAAAAAGATTTTCCATAACGAAAACGAGGTAAATCAGAGGCTGAATCAAAACTCTCATTTTGACCCAGCCTCCCGGATATACAACAGTTTATACGTACATGTTTACGATGGCCTCATAGAGCTCCTGCTTGCCTGAGGTCTGCTTGGGTTCGCCGTTCTCCTTGGCATAGGCCACGAGGTCTTCGAGAGTGAGCTTGCCCTCCTCGAATTCCTTGCCCTTACCGGAGTCGTAGGATGCGTAGCGGTCGGCGAGCATCTTCTTGTAGGGCGACTTCTCGAGCACGTCGGCGGCGCTGAGCAGCGCGCGTGCCATGGCGTCCATGCCGGCGATGTGGGCAATGAAGATGTCTACAAGGTCGGTGGAGTTCCTGCGCGTCTTGGCGTCGAAGTTTGTGCCGCCGTTGCCGAGTCCGCCGTTGCGGATCACCTGCATCATGGCCTGCGTGAGCTCGTAGTTGTCGATGGGGAACTGGTCGGTGTCCCAGCCGTTCTGGTAGTCGCCGCGGTTGGCGTCGATGCTGCCGAGCATGCCGTTGTCTACGGCCACGGCGAGCTCATGCTCGAAGGTGTGGCCGGCGAGGGTGGCGTGGTTTACCTCGATGTTTACCTTGAAGTCTTTCTCCAGGCCGTGGGCGCGGAGGAAGCCGATTACGGTCTCCGTGTCGACGTCATACTGGTGTTTGGTGGGCTCCATGGGTTTGGGCTCGATGAGGAATGTACCGGTGAAACCTTTTGAGCGGGCATAGTCGCGGGCCATGGTGAGGATGCGGGCCAGGTGTTCCTTCTCGCGTTTCTGGTCGGTGTTGAGCAGGCTCATGTAGCCTTCGCGGCCGCCCCAGAACACGTAGTTCTGTCCGCCGAGCTCTATCGTGGCGTCGATGGCGTTCTTGAGCTGTACGGCAGCGCGTGCCACGACGTCGAAGTCGGGGTTGGTGGCGGCGCCGTTCATATAGCGCGGGTTGCTGAAGACGTTGGCCGTGCCCCAGAGGTTCTTGATGCCCGTTTCGGCCATCTTGCCCTTGATGTAGGCCACGATCTCCTTCACGTTTTTCTCATACTCCTCGATAGAGTCGCCCTCGCTCACGAGGTCAACATCGTGGAAGCAGAAATATTCGATGCCCATCTTCTGCATGAACTCGAAGCCGGCGTCGGCCTTGTCTTTGGCGCGCTGCAGGGGGTCGGTGGCGCAGTTCCACGGGAACTTCTTCGAGTCGCTGCCGAAGGGGTCGCTGCCCTCTGCGCAGAGGGTGTGCCACCATGCCATAGCAAACTTAAACCAGTCTTTCATCTTCTTGCCGAGCACGACTCTCTCGGCGTCATAATAGCGGTAGGCGAGGGGATTGTAGCTGTCGGTACCCTCGAATTTGATTTTTCCGATACCGGGGAAAAACTCTTTCGTTGCCATAATTCTTTAGGTTGTTTTAGTTTATGATTTAATTTTTGTTGATTGTCAATTATCGGTATTGGTCGAGCAGTTCGGGTGCCGGGCTCTCGAAGTTGGTGATGGGGAGGGCCACCTTCATATACTCCTCGAGCGTCCTGGCCGGAGGCTCCACGCCCTCTGGGAGCGGCATTCCGGAGTATTGGCCGAAGTAGAGCAGGCAGGCGTCGCGCCACCATCGGGCGTCCTTGGCCTGGGTGGCCAGGCGTGTGCTGACATCGGCATAGACGGCGCCGTCAACGTACGGTTCGGCCTGCTCCCATACGGCCTGCCAGGAGTCTACGGTGTCCACACCGCGCTGGTAGGCGACGCAGAGCTCGTCCCACAGGGTGCGGCCGGAAGCCATCGTATGGGTCCAGGGCACGTGGTGAAACCACAGCAGCAGGCGTTCGGGGCAGCGGGAGATGTCGCCGTAGACGGCTGCCAGCTCCTCCGGATACTGGCTTACGGCGTCGGAACCCGTGGCCGTGCGGTCGAAGCCGAGGCCGAGGCTGTCGGCGCGGTGATAGTAGCGGGGGGCCCAGTCTTCGCGCATCCCCTCCACCCAATACCATGGTTCGGGTCCGTAGTGATGGTTGCCGGCGAATATGTGGTGGAGTCCGAGTGGCATCATGTAGTCTACCACGGCCTCGCGCGAGGCGAGCAGCATGTCTTCTACTGCCTGCTTCACGGCCTCGGGCGTGGCGGCCTCATCCTTGTAGAGGTGGGCGCCGGTCCATTCGCGCGCTATCTGCGCTGACGTGAGCCGGGGGTTCCAGGCGAGCCTGCCGAAGGCATAGCGGTTGGCGTCGGCCAGGAGATTGCCGGTCATCACCTCGCCGTCGCCGATGTTGGCCACACCGGCCACACCCGCAAGCTGCGAGGGGTCGATCTGGCCGAAGAATTCCTCCCACATGGGAGCAAGGTAGGCTATGTGGTTGGCATGCCCGAGGTATTCCTGCGTTATCTGAAGCTCGGCCATGAGGGGCGTCTGCGTCATGGCCCCGAAGAGCGGACTGTACGGCTCGCGCGGCTGGAAGTCGATGGGGCCGTTTTTCACCTGCACTATCACGTTGGGTAGGAAGCTGCCGTCGAGGGGCTTGAATTCCGTGTAGGCCTGCTTGGCGCGGTCGTCGGCCGATGGGGCGTAGACGAAGGCGCGCCACATCACGATGCCGCCGTAGGGCTCCAGGGCGCGCGCTATCATGTTGGCGCCCTCGGAGTGGCTGCGGCCGTAGTCGCCCGGTCCGGGCTGACCTTCGGAGTTGGCCTTAACCAGAAAACCGCCGAAGTCGGGTATGAACTCGTAAATCTGGGCGGCTTTGTCTGCCCACCATCGCTCCACGGCGCCGTCGAGCGGGTCGGCCGTTGGCAGGCCGCCTATCACCATGGGGGAGGCGAAGTTGACGGCGAGGTAGGTGCGCAGTCCGTAGGGCCGCAGGGCGTCGGCCAGGGCCTTCACCTTGGGGAGGTATTCGTCTGAGAGGATGAGCGGGGAGGCATTGACGTTGTTGAGCACGGTGCCGTTGATTCCCACTTCGGCACACTTCAGGGCGTATTCGCGGTAGCGCGGACTGAGCGTGTCGGGGAGCTCGTTCCATTTCCAGAGGCTTCGGCCGGCATAGCCGCGCTCAACGGTGCCGTCGAGGTTGTCCCAGTGGTTCAGGATCCTCAGCTCGTAGGCCGGGGTCTCGATGGTGTCGAAGTTCTCGCCTATGGTCTTGAGCCGGGGCAGGGCACAGGCTCCGTAGAGAAGTCCGGTGACGGAGGGGGAGGAGATGGTATAACTACCGTCGCGTGCCGTCACCCTGAACGATTCGCCTGTGGGGAGCGCCTCGCTGCGCGCCACGATGGCCACCGCCACGTCGCTCTCTCCGGAGGCCTCGATGGCCTCGCGGAGCGCGGAGCGTGAGGCGGGGTCTCCGCCGGGCCGCACGCCAAGAGCTACCGCCGGCAGCAGTGCCGTCAGCATCAGCCATAGGAGGTTGCGCTTCATGCTCATGGAGGCCTGAGGGGTTAGTCGGCGATGCCGTCGATGGTCTTTATGCGGCCGTCGGCGTCGTATTCCAGCTCGCACACCTTGAGGCTGCGGAGCCACGTGACGCCGTTGGAGGGTTTGCAGTCGTGGTGGAGCAGATACCATTTCCCGTTGTGTTCCACGATGCTGTGGTGGGTGGTCCAGCCCACAACCGGCGTCATTATCACGCCCTGGAATTTGAAGGGGCCGTAGGGGTTGTCGCCGATGGCATAGCAGAGCAGGTGGGTGTCGCCCGTGCTCCACGAGAAGTAATATTTGCCGTTGTATTTGTGCATCCATGAGGCCTCGAAGAAGTGGTGGGGGTCTTCGGCCACGATGGGCTCATCGTTCTCGTCGAGCAAGACGAGGTCTCTCGGGGGCTCTGCAAACTGCAGCATGTCTTTGCTGAGACGGGCCACCTTTGGGCGGATTGCCACCTCCGTGCCTTTGGGTAGCGCGGGGTTCTCCACCATCAGGTTGTCTTTATACCATTGCAGCTGGCCGCCCCAGATGCCGCCGAAGTAGATGTAGTAGTCTTCGCCGTCTTTGAATACGCAGGGGTCGATGGAATAGCTTCCGCGTATGGGGTCGGGCTGCGGAATGAAGGGACCCTCCGGGCGGTCGGCCACGGCCACGCCTATGTGGAAGACGCCCGTGCGGTCTTTCATCGAGAAGTAGAGGTAGTATTTGCCGTCTTTTTCGGCCACGTCGCTGTCCCAGAGCTGGGCGCCGGCCCAGGGTATGTCGTCAACGTCGAGCACCTTCCCGTGGTCTGTGATCTCGCCGTTCATCAGATCGTCGGTAGAGAGCACGTGGTAGTCTTTCATCTGGAAGTGGTCGCCGTTGTCGTTCTCGCCTACATGGGCGTCACGGTCGTGGGAGGGATAGATGTATACGCGGCCGTTGAACACGTGGGTGGCGGGGTCGGCCATATAGTCGGCCGGAAAGAGGTATCTTTTCATGATTTGTATTTTTCAATCAGTTGCTGCATAAAGGGTTTCATCTCGTGGTTGCGGTCGAAGATCAGGGGGTATTCCTTGCGTCCCTTCATCGGCCAGTCGTTTTTCCAGGAGTCGCCGTCGCTGACGCCCCAGAGCGTCACGCGCGAGATCTTGTCGGAATGCTTAAGGAAGAGCTCGAAGAAGTCGGTCATCCTCCTGTTCCACTCCGCGGCCACATCTTCGGGAAGTCCGTCGGGGTAGGGGTTGAGTTCCTTTGCGTAGTCCACATGGTCGCCCACGTTGGCTCCGCGGTTGAGGGTAGGCAGGGCGCTCATGTCCCATTCGGTTATCATCACGTCGCAGCCCGTGGAGGCGAAGGCCTCGATCGATTTCTCGAACTCATCTAATTCGGGATAGTCCATCCCCATGTGCCCCTGCATTCCTATGGCGTCCACACGCAGTCCGCGGGCCTTGAGGTCGTTTACCAGAGCCACATACCTGTCGCGCTTGGCGGGCATGTTCATTGCGTAGTCGTTTATGTAGAGCTCTGCGTCGGGGTCGGCCTCATGGGCATATTGGAAGGCAAGCGGGATGAATTCCTCGCCCAGGATCTCGTAGAAGGGGCTGTGGCGGTAGCTGCCGTCTTCAAGTATGGCTTCGTTTACCACGTCCCAGCCCTTGATTTTCCCTTTGTAGCGCCCCACGACGGTGTAGATATGGTCTTTCATGCGCTGCCTGAGGGTGTCGGCGCTCACGGGGTTACCCGCGTCGTCGACGGCAAACCATGGGGCCAGCTGGCTGTGCCAGATGAGGCAGTGGCCGGTGACGGTGATGCCGTTCTCCTCGCCGAAGCTGACGAGTCGGTCGGCGTCGGTCCAGTTGTAGCGGTCTTTCTCGGGGTGTATCTCCTCCGACTTCATGCAGTTTTCGGCCACGATGGCGTTGAAGTGGCGCTTCACCACGTCGGCTCCGGCTGTGTCGGTGCCGTTCATCTGGTTTACGTTGACGGCGGTGCCCACAAGAAATCTGTCTCCGAAGACGTCTTTGATGCCGGGTTCGTCAGTAGCGGTGGGAGCGGATGTTGAGGCGCAGGCGGTCAGCGTCAGGGCTGCCAGAGGCGCAAAAACCAGATTGCCCAATATCCTCTTAGTCATTGCCGTTGCCTTTACGTGATTCTATCTCTGCGTTGATCTCGTCGATGCGCTCGTCGGAGAGGTCGTATTTGGAGATGATAAACATTGCCAGCATCAGGAGGGCGGCGGGGATTACTGCCACGAGCCAGAGGATGCCCTGCTGGGCCATGGGGGTCTGCATGGTCTGCTCGCTGTTGAAGCCCACGAAGGCGAGCACGAGCCCCGGCACTACGCCGCCCAATGCCATGCCGGCCTTGTAGAAGATGCCGGTGAGGGCGTTGACGATGCCGCTGATGCGCTTGCCGTGGGTGTATTCGCCGAAGCTGATCACCTCGGGCACGAGAGCCCACATGTAGCCTGTGGCAACGATGATGCCCGTAGACTTGACAAACTGGGCGAGATAGACCAGATAGATATGCTGTTTGAGCACCTCAATCTCGGAGATGGCGTAGAGCATGCCCATGCCCACGATGGCCGTGGTGAGGAAGATGTAGAACATCCCTTTCTTGCCTACCTGACGCTTGATCCAGGGTATCATAGGCATGAAGATGAAGGCCGGGATGGAGCCCAGTCCCATGAAGACGGAAAGCTCTTCGGCCGAGCCTCCGAGGTTGTAGTTGACGTAGTAGGCGCCGGCGCTGTTGCTGATGGCCATCAGGCCGAAGGCCGTGATGAAGAAGAAGGCCAGGATGCGCAGGGGCTTGTTTCTCACGAACTCGAGCCAGAGGTCGCTCACCTTCACCTGGTCCATCTCCTTGTTGTCCATCACCACCGTCTCGCGGCATTGGCTGAAGCAGAAGAGCAGGAAGCCGAGGCCCACCAGGCCGTAGATGAGCATCGTCATGAACCATGCATGGTCGTTCGACGACAGGTCGCTCACCTCCGTGGGGTCGAAATATTTCACCATCATCGGGATGCCCATGCCCACGGCGAGTCCGCCGAGATTGGCCATAAACATGCGGATGGAGGTCAATACGGTGATCTCGTGGGTGTTGCGCGTCAGCGAGGCGTTGAGGGCGCCGTAGGGCACGTTGACGAGCGTATAGCACATCGAGAGGCCCACGTAGGTGATGTAGGCGTAGAGAAGCGAGCCGGTGAAGCCGTTCCAGAAGCAGAGGATGGCGAAGCCCGTCAGAGGTATGCCGCCGAGCACGAGGTAGGCTCTGTATTTGCCTATACGGGGGTTATGCTTGTCGACAAAGGTGCCCACCAGAGGGTCCCATATCACGTCGATTATCCTGACAATCAGAAACATTACTGCGGCCACCGCGGGGTCGAGCCCGAACACGTTGGTGTAGTAGAAGAGCAGATACATGCTCACTGTCTGGTAGATGAGGTTCTGGGCAAGGTCGCCCGAACCGAAACCTATCCTTTGGAGCCATGTGAGTTTCCCGGTGTTGTCGGTGGCGCCGACAGGTAGGGTAAGGTTTAACTCATTTTCCATGATGCGAGGTGTTGTTCTTGTTTTTCAATTATTTTGTCTTGGCTTTTACGGCGTCGGCCACTCTTATGCCGAGCGTCTTCTTATCGAGGGGATGGATGTCGTTCCATTCGCCCAGGTCGCTGTTTTTTATCAATACGGCGTTGGCGTCGGCGTCGGCGACCTTGGCCTGCTCGCCGCGCATCTCTGCCCAGGCGGTGCGGCCTCCCGTGTCGGAGGGGTGGAGGAAGTCGGCGAGCTCAACGATGTAGAAGGGGAGTCCGGGCTCGCCGTAGCCGGCACGCCAGTCGGCCATCATTGCCCCCAGCAGGTCGAAATACTGCTCGCGGTTGCCTACGTTAGATTCTCCCTGATACCATACCACGCCCTCCACGGGATAGTTGAACAGAGGGGAGATCATGGCGTCGTAGAGCACCACCGGGGTGTAGTGCCAGAACATCATAACGGGGCCCTGCGGCATACGCTTACCGATGCGGTGGCGCCACTCGCCCTCGAGCGAGATGTCGTCGCCGATGGCCGTGAGAAGCTTGTAGGGCTTCTCGGGCACGACCTTGGGTTCGCCGCTGCCGCTTATCACCCTGACGGCAACCACGTTGTCGCCCTCGTGGAGCGTCCCTGCAGGCACCTTATAGATGCGTGGAGGATACTGGTAGCCCACGGTTCCTACAAACTTGCCGTTCACGTAGGCTGAGTCGGCGCCCTCTATGCAGCCGAGGCGCAGTGTGGCCTCACCCTGAGCCTGGGCAGCCGTGAGGTTTACGTGGCGTCGAAGCCAGTGAGCGCCGTTTACGGGTCGGTAGGAGCCGCGCTCATAGTCCTGACCCCAGCGGGTGTTGACGAGGTCTACGGCTGTCCAGTCGCTGTCGTCGGCATTCTCCGCATACCATTTTACGGGCGAGGTCAGACCGGGGTCTGTGCCGTCGAGCTCGAGGTTCCAGCGGTAGTAGTTCTCTCCCTCAAGCTGTTTTGTGCGGTCGCGGTAGCCGTCGTCTTCATATATCTTTTTCTGAGCCACTTTCTCGGGCCATGCGGAGAGTGTGGGCTCGCTTATCCAGGCCTCGACGGGGGTGCCACCCCAGCTGGAGTTGATGATCCCTACGGGGATGCCGCTCCCGGCGTTGAGCTCCTTGGCAAAGAAGTAGGCCAGGGCGGAGAATTCCATGACGTTTTGCGCCGTGCATTCTTTCCATTCCGCAGGTGCGGTGTTGTCGGCCCTGCCGTGGAAGGCCGTCACCTGAGGCACGAGAAACTGCCTTATGTTGCGGTTCTCGTAGGCGTTCACCTCGTCGGCAAACATATCCATCACCCTGCTTACGGGGAGCTCCATGTTCGACTGGCCAGAGCAGAGAAACACGTCGCCGCTCATCACGTTGCCTATCTTCTTGTCGTTTATGGTGATTTCATAGGGTCCGCCTGCAGGCAGAGTCTCGAGGGTGAGCCGCCATTTCCCGTCGGTGTCCACCTCGGTGGTGTGGGCTTTCTTGGAGGTGGAGAGGCGAGCGCTTACCTTTTCGCCCGGTTCGCCCCAGCCCCAGAGCTCTACGGGGTGGTTACGCTGCACCACCATGCCGTCGCCGATGATGTAGGGGAGTGTCACGGCTCCAAAGCTCGCAGGAATGGCAAATAGCGCTATCGCTGCCGTTATGAGATGTTTCTTTGCCATTTATTCGTATTTATATGTTTTTATATGCAATATCTTATAGTCGTCTACCCCGATCCTTACGTGACGACCCTGGTGGGTCTCGTCGCCGTTGAGGGTGCGTATCGTGCTCAGGGTGCCGTCGGGGTTCACGGCCACCTCCTCCACCTTTGCCAGGCCAATCCTTGCGGTGGCGGAGCCGCTCCGGGCGCCGGTCGTATCGCCGTTGCCCTGTGCTGCGAAGCCGTCTTCGCCGAGGTTGGCCGCTGTGCCGGCCTCGCTTTCGTTCTCAAAGCGGGCCACGATGCCCGTGCCGGCCAGCAGGTACTCCTCGTCTGCGAGTTTGAACAGTATGGCTCCGGTCTCTTTCCAGTTGGCCTTGTCGGCTGCGCGTGGATCCCACGGGAGGGTGAAGAAGTGGGAGAGGGTGATGCGCGCCTCGCCGTCGCTAAGTGTCTGCTCGGGTTTCTCGGCCGAGAGCAGTACGCCCTCCTTGAGGAGTTGCTTCCGCGCTATCACGGGAGTGAGCTCTTTCAATATGGAGTAGGCGCCACGGAGATTGTTGAAATAGTCGGTGTCGCCGTTTTCTATCGCGAACGGGCTGAGCCCTAAGGCGTTGTGATGCCCCACTACGTAGAGTGCCTGCGGACCGTTGGCCGGGTCGCGTCTCACTTCGGGAATGAAGAGCACGTTGTCGGGGAGGGCGTAGCTTGCTGTCCAGCCCTCAAAACCGGTGTCGTAGATGTCGGGCGAGAGGAAGTCGATGGAGGGCGCCGCGGCGTGCCAGATGTCTTTAAGGTGAGCAAGCGGTCCTCCCGACGGGTATTCTCCGGGTTTTCTGTCGCGACTGTTGAGGGCGGCGTTGAGGTAGTATACAACCGGGAGTATCTTTTTCCCCTCTCGGGCGAGGTTTTCCACATATCGGCCGTAGTTCCAGGCGGTGAAGTATTCGTCGGAGAAGAGGTCGTCGCCAAACACTTCTGTCCAGCTTCCCTTCTCCTTGTAGCCGTGCCTGCTCCATTTTTCGAGCAGAAGGGGGTGGAGGGTGTCTTTATTGGCTGCGAGGAAGGCCGTAAGCTCGGCGGGCACTCCCTGGTTGAATGCCTGCTGTGCCTGCAGGGAGTGGTCACTGGCGTTTTCGAGCATCCCGATTTCGTTTTCCACCTGTATCATCACTACGGTGGAGTCCTTGTCGTATTCCTTGATATGGTTAAGAAGCTGCTTGAAGGCCTTGAGGTCGGCGTCGAGTACGTTGCCGGAGAATGCTGAGAGGATCTCGAGGGGTCTGCCGTTTTCCGTCCGTGCCCGGGGGAAGCGGTTCTGGTCGCGCTTCACCCATTCCGGGGCGTAGCAGCTCATGGAGTTTTTCCAGGCGCCAAACCATAATACCACCACCTTCAGGCCCGTGGCCTTGGCGGTGTCGATCACGGAGTTGATCTGCGAGTAGTCGAATTTTCCCTCCTCGGGCTCGAGGAGTTCCCACGTCACGGGGAGCAGGACGGTGTTGAGCCCGTTTTCAGCGAGCAATATGAGGTTGGCCTCGATGTCTGCCCTGCAGGAGCCGGCCGAGTTGCCGAGTTCGCCGCCCAGGATGAGCATCGGGGAGCCGTCAACGTCAATCCAGCCGCCGGGGTTGATGCCGACACGCGTTGCCCTCCCTGTAGCCGTGGCGGCTACAAGGAGCAGCAGTGCGGTGATTAAGGTGCGGGAGGTTTTTGACATTGATTCGCAAATTTTACAACAGATCACATGTTGCTATAAACACGTACGCAAAGTTAAATCCATTCCAAGTAATGGAAAAGTGATATCGTAACTGAATAAATTCATTTCGTAACAATACCGCCATATTTTCTCTGTAGGAGGCGAGAGAATTTTGTATCAGGTAACATTTATGACGTGTGATGTAACATTAAAATGTTAAAAATGGGTCTGATTTTTTGTTATTTGACGATTTGTTGCCAATTTTGCGGAAAATTTGTAACATTCGAATCAAATTATCCAAGTTTTTCAATTTTGAAACGATCATTTCTTCCACTGTCCGCTTTACTTTTCCTTGTGATCTTTACCGTGACCCGCGCCGGAGGGCACTCGGTAAGATTTTTCGATGCTGACTATGAGCTCTCCAGCTCGCTTGTCAACAATCTGTTTCAGGATTCCTACGGGCTGATGTGGGTAGCCACGGAGGAGGGGCTTAATTGCTACGACAGCAACAAGTTCCGGGAGTTCCGACATGTCACCTCCGACCCCCGTTCCCTCTGCAGCAACTACGTGAACTCGCTCTTTGAGACAGAGTGTGGCAAGCTGTTTGTCTGCACCAACCGCGGCATCCAGATCTACAACCCCCTGACGCGCTGTTTCAGCGAACGCCTGTGCGATTTTGACAGGAAGGAGTTTACGGCATCGGTGGTAAGGGTAATCAACCGAGGCAACGGAGAGTATTGGGTCATCGGCGATTCGGTGCGCATCCTCAACAAGCCCTCGGATTGCCGTGAGAAGACCCTGCGCCTGGAGTTGTTACCGAAAAGTATAGGCAACCTCTCTCATATCCATTCCGGAATTGCCGATAAGGAGGGCAACATATGGCTCTCGCTAAGCGAAAAGGGCCTGATACGTATCGGCTCCGGCAACCAGGTGACGCGCTTTTTTGGCAAACCCGGCGACCCCTCCGTGTCGAGCATGGCCATAGGCAAGGACGGATACCTTTATCTTGGCACCACCAATCGGGGTCTTCTGCGCTATATCCCTGACAATGCATCTTTTGAAATAGTGTCGCCCTCGGTCGGCAAGGAGATAAAAAACCTCTTTGCCGACTCCAACGGTGATATCCTGCAGGCCACCGACGGCAAGGGCATCGTGGTCTACAGTCCCTCCTCAGGCTCCTCGCGCCCGCTACGTTTCGGCAACAGGTTTATCGACTCGGCCAACGCCAAGACCCACTGCGTGGTGCGCGACCAGTGCGACAATCTCTGGGTCGGTATCTTCCAGAGCGGGGTGGCCATGATCGGGGCCAACTCCAATTCCTTCAGCTATCTGGGCAACGACACCGAGAATTTCGACGTGATCGGCAGCAACTGCATATCCTCGATATATAAAGATGCCGAGGGGCTCCTCTGGGTGGGTGCCGACAACGACGGCATCTACGTCCTGAACCCCGACTATTCCCGGCGTGCCCATCTCATCAACGACGATATCTCCGTGCCGATGTGTCTTTTCGAAGACAGCCGCAAAAACATATGGGTGGGCACCTACCTCTGCGGCGCCGGCACCATCGACCGCGCCACCGGCAGGTTCAGCCGTATCAAGACTCCATGGGATGCCGACGTCCCCGCCAACATGTGTTTCGCCATCACCGAAGACCGCGACCATAACGTCTGGCTCGGAATGATGCACTCCGGCCTGATACGCTACGACCTCGAAAAGGGGGAGGCTTCCATCGATTTCCCTTGGCGCAAGGAAGTCGATCCCTTTATCGCCTCGCTCCACTATTCCGGACGCACCAACAGCCTCTATATCGGCACCTACTCCGGCATGCAGATTGTGCGCAACCTCTCCCGAAGCTCTGCGCAGGTGACCCGTATCCTCAATGATTATATCGTGCATTCCATCGACGAAGACCCCTCCGGAACGGTGTGGATCGGCACCTCGAAGGGTCTGGTGAGCTATAACCCGGAGAACGGGAAGGTGACGCTCCACGGAGTGGAGAAAGGGCTGCCCTCCACCACGGTCTACGCCGTGCGCTGTGAGGGAGGTAACGTCTGGATGAGCCTCAACAGCGGCATGGCGAAGCTCGATCCACGCACCGGTGTGTTTGCCAATTTCTTCGTGGGCGACGGCCTGCACGGCAATGAGTTCTACAAGAATTCAGTGTTCAAGGACTCCGAGGGCCACATATATTTCGGCGGCACGGGCGGAATCACCCACTTCAATCCGGGAGAGATAAGCAACCCCGGCAAGGTGTGGACCCCGCGCATCGTCGACATCTACAGCCACGGGGTGCCGCTGCAGGGCAACGATGTGGTATATCTGGCCAACGAGTTCTCGCTGGCCTCCGACGAAAACACATTCTCCATCGAGTTCGGCACCTCCGAGCTCGGACGCCCCAGCTCCGTGAGGTTTGCCTATTCCATCGACGGCAAGAACTGGGAGGTGCTGCCGGCCAATACCACCACTCTCAACTTCTACAACCTCGAGCCCGGCCACCATACCCTCTCCTACAAGACCGTCGACGGCTTCACGGAGTCGCCCGTAAAACAGCTCAGCCTGGCTGTGGCATTCCCGTGGTATTCCGCCCCCTGGACCATCGCCGGATATGTGGTGATCGGTCTGCTGCTGCTGGGCTGGATTATCCACGTCAACCGCCACCGCGAGCGCAGCAACGCCCAGCTTATGGAGCTGAGGCACGCCGACCAGCTCAACGAGCAGCGCATCCGCTCCTACATCAATATCTCCCACGAGATACGCACGCCGATGTCGCTGGTGATCAGTCCGCTGCAGAAGCTTATCAACAACGACAACGAGCCCTCCCGCCAGCGCGAGTACCGCCTGATAATGCGTAATGCCAAGAGGGTGCTTCGGCTTATCGACGAACTGATGGACCTCCGCAAGATCGAGAAGCACCAGATGGCGCTCACCTTCCGCCCCATACCCCTCAAACCCTTCATCGACGACATCTGCGACACCTTTGCGCAGGCCGTGGCCGACAAACGCCAGTCGCTGCGCCTGATATGCGGCGACTCCGAAATCACGGCCGACATCGATGCGGCCAACTTCGACAAGATTCTGATGAATCTCGTCTCCAACGCGGTGAAAAACACGCCCCAGGGGGGAGAGATCCGCATATCGCTCGAAAGCGACGGCCAGAACGCAATGATCAAGGTGACCGACACCGGAGTGGGTATCCCCGATCCCGACAAGGTGAGGATCTTCGAGCGCTTCTACCAGGTGCAGGGCAACACCACAAGCGGCTCAGGCGTGGGGCTCCACCTCACCCAGCAGCTTGTGCTCCTCCATGGAGGCGAGATCACCGTCGGCGACAATCCCCACGGTCAGGGCACCTGCTTCTCCATCACCATCCCCCTGCGCCAGACGGAGGCCGAGGTGGTGGCCCAGGAGGTGGAAAACCTTCGTCCGCTGGAGGAGAGACAGGTGATCCATCGCTCACGCCTCATCGGTATGGTGATTCCCGAATCAGGCGACGAGGCCTCCAAGGGAGGCGCTTCTCCGGCCCAGACTGTCCTGGTGGTGGAAGACGACGAGGAGATACGCCGCTATATCGTCTCCGAACTCGCACCTTATTATAAGGTAAAGGCCTGTTCCAACGGCAGGGAGGCCCTTGAGGCCATCTTCAAAAACGAACCCGACCTCATCCTCAGCGACATAATGATGCCCGAGATGGACGGCCTCGAGCTGACGCGCACCGTGAAGCAGAACATCAATCTCAACCATATCCCGGTGGTGCTCCTCACGGCGCTCAACCGCGACGAAGACAACATCAGCGCCATCTCGGCCGGCGCCGACTCCTACTTCACCAAACCCTTCAATATGGAGATTGTGAAGGGGAGGATAGCTGCCCTGCTGCAACGCTACCGCGAACTCAAAAACAAATATAGCGGAAAGCAGGAGTTTGACGAGCATATCGACGAGATCAACGTGGAGAGCGCCGACGAGAAACTGATCCGCCGTGTGGTGAACCACATCAACAAGAAGATCAACGACCCCGAGCTCACCGTAGAGTCGCTGGCCTCCGAAGTAGGACTCAGCCGGGTGCACCTTCACCGCAAGCTCAAGGAGCTGACCAACCAGTCGCCGAGCGACTTCATCCGCAACACGCGTCTGCGCCAGGCCGCCCGCCTGCTCAAGGAGAAGAAGCTCAGCGTGGCCGAGGTGGCCTACGCCACCGGCTTCAACAGCACCAGCACCTTCTCCACCTCGTTCAAGAAGCTCTTCGGCGTCACCCCCACCGCATACGCCGGCGACACCTCCGCCGAATAGTGCCGCTCCCGGCCAAAAAAATGTATCCTCTAACGCTCATTACCCGCTTCATACTACCTAAACCCCTATGGATTGTTACAAGGTAACAAATGAAACAGAGCAAAATTTTAACATGTTACATGGCAAATGTGTTGTGTTACGTATTTATGTTACTGTATAATGAATAATGAGATAAATTTGCGCCTGAAAACCCACCAACGCAGAAAAACTCAATTAAAACTACAATACAAACCTAACGAAACGTCATGAAAAATGTAAAGAGTTTAATTCGATGCATTTTTGTGTCTGTTCTGATGTTGGCAGCCGCGCCCCTGGGTGCCTATGCCACTATTGTTAAGGGTACGGTCTACGACAGTGAGGGCGAAGTGCTCATTGGCGCCACCGTGCTCGAAAAAGGCACAACGAACGGAACTGCCACCGATATCGACGGCAATTTCCAGCTCGACATCAAAGACATCCAGAAAGGTGAGCTCACGGTCTCCTACGTAGGCTACGACTCACAGACGGTTGCCCTTAAAGGCCGCACCAACGTGGACGTTACTCTCCGCGAGAATTCCGAAGTGCTTCAGGAAGTGGTCGTGGTCGGTTACGGCCAGATGAAGCGTTCCGACCTTACGGGTTCGGTTTCCTCCGTAGGCCAGGGCGCCATCGAGAAATCCATCTCCACCACCATCGACCAGGCCCTGCAGGGACGCGCCGCCGGTGTGCAGATCCAGGCCAACTCCGGTACGCCCGGTGCCTCAACCTCAATCCGCATCCGCGGTATCAACTCCCTCAACGCCACCAACCAGCCGATCTTCGTGATCGACGGCGTTGTGATCGATTCCGCTACCGACGACGAGACCTCAAACCCCCTGAGCACCATCAACCCCTCCGACATCGTGAGCCTCGACATCCTAAAGGATGCCTCCGCTACGGCAATCTACGGTTCGAGGGCCTCCAACGGTGTGATCATGATCACCACCAAGAAGGGCCAGAGCGGCCACTCCACCGTCACCTACGACGGCTATGTAGGCTGGCAGGAGATGCCCAAGAAGTATGAGATGCTCGACCTCCAGGAATACGCCATCCATCATAACTACCGCTCGCAGGAGCTCAACCTGCTCGAGACCTCCAGCGCCTTCGTTAACCCCTATGCTCTCGGCAAGGGTACCGACTGGCAGAAGGAGCTCTTCCGCCACGCGCTGATGACGAGCCACAACGTCTCCATCTCCGGCGGTTCCGACAAGATTACTTACGCCTTCTCCGGCGGCTATCTGCTCCAGGACGGTATCGCCCGCGGATCATCGTTCCGCCGCCTCTCCCTGCGCTCCAACATCGAGGCCCAGATCACCAACTGGCTCCGCGGCGGCGTCAACTTCTCATTTGCCGACGCCAAGCAGAATGTAGGCACCGACAACAACACCATCATGAGCGCCCTGCGCCAGCAACCCACAGTGGCCGTGACATCTCCCGACGGCTCCTTCGACGGACCGGAAGACGTTTGGATGCCCGATAACCCCGTGGGTCTCGCCTCGCTCATCACCAACAACAACCGTAAGGACAACTTCCGCCTCAACGGTTTCCTCGACATCATGTTCTACAAGGGCTTCACCTTCCGCACCGAGGTTTCCGGCGACTGGAATTTCAACAACTACTACTTCTACGAACCCGACTATACGTTCGGCATCAAGAAGCAGGAGGTGCGCACCTCACGCTGGACGAAGACCAACACCCGCTACTGGTCGTGGCGCAACTTCCTCACCTACGTCAACACCTTCGGCGGCGTGCACAGCCTCAACGCCATGATCGGCCAGGAAATGAGCCGCTTCAACTGGGAGACTCAGGTGGGCGCAGCCACGGGCTTCCTCTCCAACACCACCCCCGACCTCTCGGCCGGCGACGTGACCTCCTCCACCACCACCGGCTATAAGTTCTACAATTCGATCCTCTCATACTATGGCCGCGCGTTCTACTCTTACGACGACCGCTACCTTGCCACCTTCACCCTCCGTCGCGACGGTTCGTCGAAGTTCAGCAAGGGCCACAAGTGGGGCTGGTTCCCCTCAGCGGCTCTCGCCTGGCGTGCCTCTTCCGAGAAGTTCATGAGGCAGCTCACATGGTTCAACAACGCCAAGCTCCGCCTCGGCTGGGGTATGACGGGTAACCAGAACGTGGACCAGTGGGCCTCGATCGGTCTGCTCAGCTACAAGACCACCCCGTGGGGCACAGGCGTGCTCACCGGCAACACGCCCAACCAGGACCTGACCTGGGAGACCACCTACTCCTACAACCTCGGTCTTGACCTCGGCTTCCTCGACAGCCGCATCGAAGTGATCTTCGACCTCTATTATAAGAAGACCAAAAACCTGCTTCTCCAGGTGCAGCTCCCCGCCTACCTCGGTTCGTTCGGTCAGGGCGCCGCTTCCAACCCCTGGCAGAACATCGGCAGCCTCGCCAACAAGGGTTTCGAACTCACAATCAACACCACCAACATCGCCAACCAGGAATTCCGCTGGCTCACCAACTTCGTATTCTCGCTCAACCGCAACAAGGTGTTGAGCCTCGACACGGAGACCGCATCGCTCGAGCGCTCGTTCCAACCCTCGTCGACCAACTACATCGTCACCAAGACCGTCGTTGGCCAGCCCATCGCACAGTTCTGGGGCTACAAGGTGATCGGCCGCTTCGACAAGCCCACCGACTTCTACTATCATGACGCCAACGGCAACCTGATGCCCGTGGCTATCCCCGAAGGAAACACCATCGACCCCGCCTCCACATGGCTCGGCGACTACATCTATGAAGACGTCAACGGCGACGGTGTGATCAACTCTGAAGACTGTACATTCATCGGCAACCCCGAACCCAAATTCACTCTCGGCTTCGGCAATACTTTCGAATACAAAGGTTTCGACCTCAACATCTTCTTCTCTGCAAGCGTGGGCAACAAGGCTCTCAACCTCACCCGCATGCTCATTGAAGATCCCCGCCAAAACGGAAACATTCTCAAAAGCTCGCTCAACTATGCCCATGTCGAGATGTACGACCCCAACGGACCGGACGACTACCGCAACTATTACGTCTCCAACCCGGAGGCCACCACGATGCCGGCCGTGCAGCGCAGCGACGCTAACGCCAACTACACCCGCGTGAGCAACCTCTTCGTTGAAGACGCCTCCTACCTGCGCCTGCAGAACCTCTCGTTCGGCTACACATTCCCCCGCAACTGGATGCGCAAGATCTATCTCGAGAGCATCAGGCTCTACTTCAACGTGCAGAATGTATTCACCGTCTCCAAATACAAAGGCCTCGACCCAGAAGTCGGCGCCATGTATGGCGACGCCCTCCGCACCGGTGTCGACTACGGCCGATATCCCTCGCCACGTATCTACACCTTCGGCGTAAACGTTACTTTCTAAACAAGTTTTCACAAGCATAAATATAGAGACAAGATGAAACTCAGAATATATTTGTCTATGGCGGCCGCCGCGCTGATAGGGCTATCCTCCTGCTCCGACTTCCTTGAGCAGGAAAACACCTACCAGGCAAGCGAGGAGGGATTCTTCACCACCGACGAGTCGATCCGCCAGGCTACAGCACCGCTCTACAACTATGTGTGGAACGACTTCAACGGTAAGTTCTACTACAGTGTGGGCGACGGCCGAAGCAACAACCTCACGGCACGCTGGAGCGACTATATCTACCCCTACACCAACTTCACGGAGACCTCACTGTCCCCCGGTCTTGAAGACGCTTGGGGCTCATTCTACTCCGTGATCGCACAGTGCAACTACGTGATCTCCGATATCGAGAACAAGGCCGGCGATGGCGTGAGCGAGGAAGCAAAGATACAGGGCATCGCCGAAGCCCGCTTCATGCGCGGCCTGGCCTACTGGTATCTCGGCTCCGTATGGAACAAGGCCATCATCTACACCGACACCAAGGAACAGATCAACCACTCCGTAGTGCCCGCCAACCGTGGCGTCGACGTTATCGAGTTCGGTATCCGCGACCTTGAGTTTGCCGCTAAGAACCTCTCGAAGACAGCCTCCGACCCCGGACGCGTAACGAGCTACAGCGCCTACGGCATCCTCTCCCGCCTCTACCTCTCGATGGCCGGACTTACCACCGACGGCATCTACGACGGCACAAACATCGCCACCGACTTCAACCGCGGCTACCGCAACCAGTATTATCTCGACCTCGCCGCCCAGGCTGCCCTCAAATGCATCGAGGGTCCCTACTCCCTGCTCCCCGAATACGGCGACCTCTTCACCGTGGCCCAGTGGAACAACAACGCTGAGTCCGTATTCCAGCTGCAGTGGCTCGACGGCGCCACCTCCGCCATCGGCTGGGGCTGCAACAACAGTATATCCGCATTCTTCAGCTGGAGCACGATGGTGGGCGAGACCAACTGGGGCAACGCCACATATGCGTCCTACGACATCGTGCGCACCTACGATCCCAAAGACCGCAAGCGCCGCCACGCCACCATCGCCACCGTAGGCGAATACTATCCCAACCTCAACGTGCAGGGCGGCGGCTACATCTACAACGAGACCGAGTCGGGCTACGACAACAAGTGCAACGTGGTGAAACACGTGATCGGCACCAACAAAGACAACGGTATCTCCTACCAGCAGTCGTCGGGCGTCAACACCTACATGATGCGTCTCGCCGAGGTATACCTCAACTATGCCGAGGCCGTGATGGGCAACAATGAGTCTACGAAAGACGCCGAGGCCCTGAAGTATTTCAACATGGTGCGCCGCCGCGCAGGCATGGACGAGAAGAGGACCCTCACCTATGAGGACATCCACTATGAGCGCCGCATCGAGCTCGCCTACGAGGGCCAGTACTGGTACGACCTCCTTCGCCGCAGCTACTACCGCCAGCAGGAAGTGGTCAACTACCTCAACGCCCAGGAACGCAACGCCGGCTATGAGTGGGACGAAAACGAAGTGTGCCAGTATGCCAAGACCAGCGACGGCACAGGCGTCTCCACCGCCACGGCCTACCACCTCACCCTCCCGCTCTCCGACGTCGACCTCGGCCGCAACCCCATGCTCAACCAGAGCCCCGTGCCCTATGAGTTCGGCGAACGCGAAGTGCTGCATTCCGAATTATTCTAACCCCTCAAGAGTCGAATACAGTTATGAAAAAGTATAAATATATCTTTCTCTCGATTGCAGCGCTTGGATTGAGTGGACTTACCTCCTGCAACAGCCAGGACGACTACTTCGACAGCTCCAACCAGAGCGCTCCCATGCAGGTCACCAAGGTTTACCTTGAAGACTATAAGAGCGACGTGCCCGACCGCGAGGTGGAATTCGCCCGCCTCGGCCAGATGCTCCGCCTCGAGGGCTCCGGCTTCTACGGGCTCAAGAAGGCTTACATCAACGGCTACGACACATACTTCAACCGTGCGTACGTCACCGACAACTCGATGATCATCTCCATCAACTCCAAGACTCCCGTCACCGACTGCGACCCGGAGGTGCGCAACACCATCCGCCTGGTGAAAGACGGCGCCGAGTATGTCTATGAGTTCGTGATCCGCAACGGCTACACCACCATCCAGCGCGTCAGCAACACGCTGCCCGCCCAGGGCGAGACCGTGACGCTCTACGGCACGTATCTCCACGAGCCTACCCGCATCACCCTCCCCGGCGGTGTGGAGGCAGACCCCGCCACGTTTGCCTATGATGAGGTAGACGGCGAATGGTGCTCGTTCGTTATGCCCGCCGGTGTTTCCGAAGGCGGCGCAATAGAGTTCGAGAGCCCCAACGGCATCACGCAGTCGCCCGCCTACTTCAACGAGACTCGCGGCATGCTCCTCAACTTCGACGACTTCAACAAGCAGGGCGCCTGGAGCTGGAGCGAGACCGGATCCATGATAAGCAACAACCGCGACGACGGCGACCTCGTGCCCGATCCCCTCGGCCAGAACGGCTACTGCGTGCAGATTGTCCCTGACCGTCTGCTGGCTGAAGGCGTAGCTGCCAACAAGACCCGCGTCACCGAGTGCCATACGGCTGGCGACGGCGACAAGGCCTGGGAAGACTGGACGCGCCTCACCGACTTCATCCCCGCCGACACCCCGCTCACCGACGTGGCCTTCCAGTTCGACATCCTTTGCCCCGAACCCTGGACCGCCGGCGGTATGCTCCAGATCCAGTCGATCAACAACTACAGCTTCAGCGGCTTCGGCTCCGACGACGACAAGAACACCAACGGCCAGCTCTTCATCTGGGCTCCCTGGCTATCCAACGGCACCGGAGGCGACGTGGTGCCCTTCCAGGCCGAAAAGTGGATGACGGTGACTATTCCCTGGAGCCAGTTCCACAAATATGCCAATATGATACTCGACGGCGAAACCCCGACATTCCAGAATGTGATCGACGACCGCAACGCCGCCACATATCCCAACTTCGGCATCGGCTTCTCCAACAAGGATTTCAGCTACAGCAACGCTTCCGGCCAGACCGTCGACTTCGAATCGTTCGTATGGACCGGCCCGAAAGTCTATCTTGACAACTGGCGCATCGTGCCCTGCAAGGCCTACGAGGCTTCCGACTATGAGAGCCCCGAGGAAGACGCCGCAGAGGCAGAATAAGAATATTGATTTGACTAATATTTTTTAAGAACGGAATCATTATGAAATATACCAGATTAGTTTTAGGTCTGCTTGGCGTCTCGATGGCTTTCGCTTCGTGTAACGACGACCTTATGGAGTGGCGCGACCCCGACGGCACCGTACGTCCCGAGGAGCTCCCTCTCGAGCTCCGCGAGAAGATTGCCAGGTATGACTATGTGAAGAACTATATGGAGGAATACCGTCCCGGTGTCGACATCACCGTCGGCATGGGTCTCGACAACTTCCTCGACATACCCATCTACGAACAGACCGTGCTCGACAACTTCCAGGGATGCACCTTCGGCAACGCCCTGAAACACCAGAGCGTGGTGCAAAACAACGGCTCCTACAACTGGGGCACCGTCGACCGCTTCCTGGCCAAGGAAACGGGCCTGAAGGTGCACGGCCACAACATGCTCTGGCACACCCAGCAAAACCAGTCGTATCTGCGCAGCCTCATCGCTCCAGAGCTCCAGATGGGATCTACCGACAGCGACATCTTCAACATGCTCGTGGGCGACGACTCCAACTTCGACGGAGGCACCAAGGGCTCCTGGAACTCCTGGGGCAACGACAGCGAGACCGAAGTAGTGGCTCCCGGCCGCGGCGACTCCGGCTACTGCCTCAAGCTTATGAACCCCGCGGAAGCAGACTTCTACCAGGCCCAGGCTGCCTACTCCTTCTCGTCATTCCTTGAACCGGGCAACTATAAGATGCGCTTCTATGCCAAGGCCGACGCTCCGGGTCAGCTCCAGTTCAGATATCAGAACAGCGAGTATGGCCACCAGCCCAACTTCGCCGCCTTCAACGTCGGCACCGACTGGACCCTCTGCGAGCAGGCATTCGAGCTTACCCACGAAGACATCGAGCAGATCCTGATAAACTTCGGCCAGGACGCCACCACCTTCTACGTGGACGACATTGAGTTCGGCCTCGTGAACGAGGAAGCCGGCGAACCCTCCGACCCGATGATCAACGTGCTCCCCGCCAACGCCAGCACGTTCGACGGCCTTACCGACGGCTCAACCGGCGGCTGGGGTTCATGGGGCGGCAATAAAGACGAGGTGAAGAGCGTGGCCGGTGAAGGCCCCGACGGCTCCGTATGCGTCATGCTCAAGAACAACGGCGACGGCGACGCCTGGGAAGCTCAGTTTGCATATACTTTCGACCAGCCTCTCGAGCAGGGCGTCACCTACATCATCTCCTTCGACGCCAAGAGCGAATCGGGCGCCGGTCAGCTCCAGTTCCAGTATCAGAACGGTACGTCTTACGGCAGCCAGGGCGGCTACCATACCTTCGAGATCGGCAAATCGTGGACTCCCTGCGAATATGAGTTCGTGATCAGCGACTATGACGACGTTGACCGTATCATCCTCAACTTCGGCGCCGTTGGCGACACATACTATATCGACAACATCAAGTTTGGCGCTTCGCTCAGCTCCCTGAAGGCTCCCAAGCGCTTCACTACGCGCGCTTCCTCCGTATACTACGTGCTCAAGTCGGCCGACGAGAAGAAGGCCCTCCTGCTCGGCGCAATGGAAGAATGGATTAAGGAAGCCATGCTCCACGTAGGCAAATACTGCACGTCTTACGACGTCATCAACGAGCCCATCGGCGACGACGCCACCTTCCGCGGCATCAACGCGCGCGGCTGGAGCGGCAACGATAAGGAACCCGTGGAAGACACAGTAACAGGCCTCAACCTCAATTGGGAGAACGGCGCCGGTAACGGCCACTTCTACTGGGGATACTACATCGGCATGGACTACGCCGTCAAGGCCTTCCAGTTCGCACGCAAGTATGCCGACCAGGTGAACCCCGAGGTGAAGCTCTTCGTCAACGACTACAACCTTGAGACCAACCCCGCCAAGCTTGCCAAGCTCATCGAGTTTGCCGAATATATCGACAATAACGGAGCCCATGTAGACGGTCTCGGCACGCAGATGCACGTCACCGCCTCCAGCATCACCAAGGAGCAGGTAGACGCCATGTTCCAGACGATGGCCAAGACGGGCAAGCTCATCCGCATCACGGAGCTCGACGTTGCTCTCGGCACCGCTGCACCCTCTGTTGAGGAGCAGCAGCTCCAGTCCGATGTCTACCAGATGATCCTCACCTCCTATTTCGAGAACATCCCGAAGGAGCAGCAGCATGGTGTGACCATCTGGAGCCTTACCGACAACGCCAAGGAGCACGAATACTGGCTCAATGGCGACACTCCCAACATCTTCGACGCCGACTATCAGCGTAAGCTCGCCTATAAGGGTGTTTGCGACGCAATCATAGGTTTCGACCCCTCCGGCGACTGGGAAAGCCCCGACTTCAGCAAGAAGCCTTCGGCAGTCCCCTCCGAAGATACTGAAACGGAAGAATAAATACCTTACCTACGGCAGGGAGGCCTCCGCTTCCCCGGAAGGCCCTCCTGCCACCCTCTTTGGATGCATATCCCAATTAGAACACACATTAACCTTTAATTAACAACAGTTTATTTCTATGAAAAAATTTTTACTTTCATTAGGTGTTGCCATGATTGCCATGACGGCATCCGCAGCAGTCGACAATCTGCTCGACGCCAACAACTCCACTTTTGAGAACGGCCAGAAAAACGGTTGGTCAAGCTGGGGCAACGGCTCCGAGTCGGCCGTAGTTGAAGGTGGCTACAACAGCACATACTGCCTCGAGCTCAAGAATCCCGCAGCGGGCGACGACTACTATGTGGCCCAGGCTGCCTATACTTTCTCCGAACCCCTCGCCCAGGGCGACTACACCCTCACTCTGTGGGCCAAGAGCGCTGAGGCCGGCGGCTCGATTCAGGTGGCTTACCAGAACAGCACCGACTACAGTGGTGGTGGCTATACTGCTTTAGAACTCACTACTGAATGGAAACAGTTTACCAAGAACTTCGCAATCGAAAAAGACGGCGTTGACCGCATCCTCATCAGCTTCGGCAAGGTTGTCGGCACGTTCTATGTTGACGACATCGAATTCGGCGAACCCGTAGAAGACGAAGGTGGCGAAGGCTTCCAGGCTCCCGAAGGCTACAAGGTGATTCTCTCCGGCGACACCTCCGATGGTACCCTCATCTCCGCTTGGGACGCTGAATTTGAAAACAGCTCTGAAGACGGCAAGGAGTGCATCAAGTATGTCAACGCCACTGCTGGCGACGGCTATACCCACCAGATTGCCCTCGACCTCAACTACGACCCCGAGACCGTATACTACATCACTTTCGACGTAAAGGGTACTCCCTCCACTGCCGCCAATTCCGCATGGTATCAGTATAAGGCTACCTACTCAGCTCTCGGCTACAGCGATTTCAACGAGTTCAAGATCTCTTCCGACAGCGAGTGGAAGCAGGTGGTGCTCCAGGGTGAATATACGGCTAAGGAAGCTGAAGACGGCACTGAGATGACCGCCGACCGCGTGGTGCTCAACCTCGGCGCATACGTAGGCACAGCATACTTCACCAACTTCAAGGTATACGGCCCCGGCAGCGACGAGCCCGGTGACGAGCCTGGTGACGAGCCCGGTGATGACAATGGCGTTTACAACGTGGAAAGCGCTGCTCCCAACGCTCCCGTATTCAACCTCCAGGGCATCAAGGTTGGCACTACTGAAAATGTAAGCAATCTTCCTAAAGGTATATATATCGTTAACGGTAAAAAAATTGTTTGGTAATTTCGTTACTAAGGTTTCTTTACGACTGAGGGGGCGTGGCAGTGGTTGCCACACCCCCTCTTTTTTGCTATCGATTTTTTAGATTTACTTCAAATGAGGTTGCGCATCACGCCCCAGCCCACCACCATCGCGAGCACAGTGAAAATTAAGGCGGGGTGGGCCATCGCGCGGTAGAGCCGCGGGTGTCGCTCCCGGCGCAGCTCCGCGTAGGCCATAAGTCCCACTACGGGTAGCATCACGACAAGCAGAGGGTTGAAGCCCCAGGCGCCCGGGAGGTCGCCGTTGAGCAGGGCATGCACGGCTCGCTGGCTTCCGCAGCCCGGGCATTCAAGCCCCGTGAGCGTCAGCAAAGGGCAGCGTGGCAGCCAAGCGCTGGTGGAGGGGTCGACGAGTGTGTAGAGCGCCAGGAAACATAACGCTACCCCGACTCCAAGCCAAAGCCATACCCTTCTGCGTGCCATCAGAGTTTACCGACTGTCTTATAGAGATAAAGAGTCTGGCGCCTAATCCATAAAGAGAGTAAGGGGAAGGTAGAGTGTGCCCCAGATGATGCCGGCCACTATGGAGATGATACACCATATCTGGGCGTTGCGCGAGGCGCGTTTGGCGCCCTCGATGTCGCCGTTGTAGTAGCGGGAGCTTACGCTGGCAGAGTAGACGATGGCCACGATGCCGGGGATGAGGCAGCAGAAGATGGTGATGAGCACCGACCATATCAGGTAGGTGTTGGGCATCGGTTCGCGATGCTCTGTGTGCTGCTGATATTGCGGCGGAGCCGGTTGCCGGTACTGAGGGGGAGTCGGTTGGCCGTATTGCGGCCCGGCGCCGTAGTAGGGCGGGGGAGTGGCGCCATGGTGCGTTGGTTGCGGGGCTTCGTGTTCTTTGGATGCTTCGGGAGTTTCAGGAGTTTTGGACTCTTCGTGCTCTTCAGAGACTTCAGAGACTTCGGTAGGTACGGAGGCTTCCGGAGTCTCCGGAATCTCCGTTCCCTCGGTTTGCTCTCCGTCTTCCTTGAGCGCCTCGGCCCATTCGCTTTCGATGCCGTCAAACACCTCCACTACCTCCACCGTGGTGGCTGCGGGGGGTGCCGTCCGTCGTTTCCCGGCCTCGATCACCTCCAGAGGCGCTGCGGCGGCCGAGGTGGGAGTCAGGATGGCGCCGGCATAGGCCTCCTCGAGCTCGCGGGGGAGGGAAGAGTCGAAACCGTCGACCACCAGGAGCTCCACCCCGCGCTCCTTGAGCATCGCGGTAAGGGTGTCGGCCGGGGTGTCGGGCAGGATGTAGACCACCTCCACGCCCTCGCGGAGCATTGTGGTGGCTATCGGTGCCTCGGGATTGTCGGTGAGGAGGCTGTCTACCGTCACGCGGTTGCCCTCCTTGAAAAATTCGTATATGCTCAGGCCTTTCTCGCCTGCTCCGGATGAAATTATCGCTATCCTCATTATCTCTTGTCTCTTAACTCATAATTATTCCCTGCTGTCTACTCTTTGGAGGGCCACAAGCTTGTGATACACTCCCTCGAGGGCCATCAATTCGCTGTGGGTGCCCTGCTCCACGATGCGTCCCTCCTGCATCACACAGATGATGTCGGCGTTGACGATTGTGGAGAGCCGGTGTGCGATCACCAGCGTGGTGCGCTCGTGCATAAGGCGGTCGAGGGCCTCCTGCACCAGGCGTTCGCTTTCGGTGTCGAGGGCGGAGGTGGCCTCGTCGAGAATCAGTATCGAGGGGTTGCGCAGCAGTGCGCGGGCTATGCTGAGGCGCTGCCGCTGGCCGCCGGAGAGGCGGCTGCCGCGGTCGCCGATGTTGGTCTGGTAGCCGTCGGGGGTCTGCATTATGAAGTCGTGGGCGTTGGCCATACGTGCGGCGCGTTCCACGTCTTCGCGGGTGGCTCCGGGGGAGCCGAAGGCTATGTTGTTGTAGATGGTGTCGTTGAAGAGTATGGGCTCCTGGTTTACGATGCCCATCAGGCTTCGGAGGGCCCGTATGTCGGCGTCTCTCACGTCGGTGCCGTTCACCCTGAGTGAGCCTTCGCTGACGTCCCAGAGCCGGGGGATGAGGTCGGCCATGGTCGATTTGCCGGAACCCGACTGGCCCACGAGGGCCACGGTCTTGCCAGGGGGGATGTGGAGGTTGATGTTGCGCAACACGTAGTGGCATTCGTCGCCGTCGCGCACATAGGCGAAGGATACGTCGCGAAATTCTATGGAGCTGTTGGGGCCGTCGGGAGCCACGCAACGGGGCTCTGCCGGCGATTTTATGGGGTTTTCGGCGTTGATCACCTCGTCTACCCTCTCAAGGGCGGCGAGGCCGCGCTGCATGGCGTAGCCGGTCTTGGCGAGCTCCTTGGCTGGATTGATGATGCTGTAGAAGATCACCATGTAGTAGATGAAGCCGGCGGCGTCGATGGTGCTGTCGCCGGAGATTATCAGCGAACCGCCAAACCATAGGATAGCGCCGATGGCTATGGTGCCGAGCAGCTCGCTCATGGGGTGGGCCAGGGCGTTGCGGCGCGCCACGGCGTTCGAGAGCCGGTAGAAGGTGTCGGTGAGCTGGCGGAACAGGGAGGCCATGTGGCTCTCGGCGTTGAAGGCCTTGATCACACGCAGGCCGCCGATGGTCTCCTCGGTGGTGGAGAGAAGTGAGCCCGACATCTGCTGCTGGCGCAGCGACTTGGCCTTGAGCTTCTTGCCTATGCGCCCCATAACGTAGCCGGCCAGCGGCAGCAACACGAAGACGAAGATGGTGAGCTGCCAGCTGATGAAGATCATCATCGCCAGGCACACTATGATCATGATGGGGTATTTAAGCACGGCGTTTATGCTGGAGGAGACGGAGTTTTCCACCTCTCCCACGTCGTTCATCACCCTTGAGATGATGTCGCCCTTGCGCTCGTTGCTGAAGTAGCCGATGGGGAGGGCAAGGATCTTGTCGAAGAGGGTCTCGCGCAGGTCGCGTATTATGCCGTTGCGCATGGGGATGATGAAATAGTCGGTGAGGTAGGCCGTCCCGACCTTGAGCAGTGTCATGAAGATGAGCACGGCCGTCAGGAAGGCCAGGGCCAGCGAGGCCCCGGAGTCGGTGATGATCCGGTCGGTGTAATAGTAGAAGTTGTTTACGAGACTTTCCTTGAGGTTGGAGGTGGTGGGCTCGATATAGTCGTAGTGTTCCTGCGAGATGCCGAAGAGCATCTGCAGGATGGGGATGATGAACGCAAACGAGAATATCGTCATCAACGACGTAAGGATGTTGAAGATGAAGTTCAGGATGATGTTGCGCTTATATTTCAGCCCGAACCTTCGAAAGAACCTCCACAAGTCTTTCATATGGTGCAAAATTAATAAAAAATTACTAAATTTGCAGAGTTTTTGGCCATAGACCACACCGAGTTGGACACCGACAGGAGTAAAGAGACGAAGCAGCCGACGGTTCTGGACCGGATCCAGCAGACCATGTCGGCGGAGATTGAGGCGATGAACGGCATCATCCGTTCGTCGCTTGCAACGGACCATCCTCTCGTCAACAGCATCATCGACAATTATCTGCTCACCAAGGGGAAGCAGATACGCCCCATCCTGGTGATGCTCTCCGCGCGCATGTTTGGCGCAATCACGGAGACGGTGCTCCATTCGGCCGCGGCCCTGGAGATGCTCCATAACGCCACACTGATCCATGATGACGTGGTCGACCAGACGCCGCTGCGGCGGGGTCGCCCTACGGTCAACGCCGTGTGGGGCAACCATCTGGCCGTGCTCTCGGGCGACATCTTCGTGTCGAAGGCCCTCTCTACGGGTGTGCGTACGCGCAACCTGGCTATCCTCGACACTCTCTCGGCCCTGGGCACGGAACTCTCGCTGGGCGAGATGGACCAGCTTTTCAACGCCCGCAGCCACGTGCTCAACAAGGAGGCATATTTCGATATGATCGGCCGCAAGACGGCCTCGCTCTTCGTTGGCTGTGTGCGCATCGGCGCCCAGGCTGTCGGTGCCTCCGAGGAGGAGTTTGGCTCCCTCGAGAGGTTTGCGCGGCTGCTCGGTCTGGCTTTCCAGATCCGCGACGATATCTTCGACTATTTCCCTTCCGACGACATAGGCAAGCCCTCGGGCCACGACCTTCTGGAGGGGAAGGTTACGCTCCCGATTCTGGCGGCGCTCGAGTCGGCTCCGGCTGAGAAGGCGGAGGAGGTGAGGACCCTGCTGCTTGGCGACTGTGAGTTTTCGCCCGAGGAGGTGGCGTGCATCCAGCGCTTTGCCATCGACAACGGAGGCATCGAGGTGGCACGCGCCGAGATGAGGCGCCTTCAGGAGGAGGGTCTGGAGATCCTTCACACCTATCCCTCGTCGCCCGCACGCGGATATTTCGAGGAGATATTCGATTTTATTATTGAACGTACGCTCTGACAGGATGCTGCTCCCCTATATGATTGGCGGCGTGGCGGAGGCCGGTCTCGACGAGGCCGGACGCGGCTGCCTTTGCGGCCCCGTAGCCTGCGCGGCCGTAATCCTGCCGCCCGACTTCCGCAATGGCGATGTCAATGACTCCAAGAAGCTCTCCGCCCGGCAGCGCGAGGGGCTGGCGGAGTGTATCAAGGAGGCGGCTCTGGCCTGGGCGGTGGAGCTGGTGAGCGCCGAGGAGATCGACCGTATCAATATCCTGAATGCCTCCATCATCGGGATGCACCGGGCCGTGGCCCGGCTCGCGGTGAGGCCGCAGCATCTGATTGTTGACGGCAACCGGTTTAAGGAGTATGTCGACGAAGACTTCAGCCGCATCCCTCACCACACGGTGGTGAAGGGAGACGGGAAGTATCTCTCCATCGCGGCGGCCTCCATTCTGGCCAAGACAGCGCGCGACGCGTATATGACGGAGCTGGCAGCTGAATATCCCGGCTACGGGTGGGAGCGCAACATGGGCTATCCCACCAGGGAACATCTGAAAGCGTTAGGTAAGCTGGGAGTGACGCCCCATCACAGGCTCTCGTACGCTCCCGTAAGGGCAATACTTGAAGAGAGGGGCGGATGTGTAAGATAATCTGAGGTGCAGGAGGGCTCAGGAGCCCCAGAGCAGTTTGGAGCGCAGGGTGGTGGCGAAGTTCTCGTCGGGCCGGCGCAGGGTGAGCACGTCGTGGCTCGCTTTTTTTATCTTTACGGGGATGCCGCAAGGGATTGAGACGGAGCGGCCGTCGATGCTCAGCCTGAATTCAGTGGCGCGTGACTCCACGACGGCCTCGATTTCGGAGTCGCCGCCAATCACCACCGGCCTGAGTGTGAGCGTGTGGGGCGCGATGGGGGAGAGAACGATGCTGCTGAGGGTGGGGACAAGGATGGGACCTCCCACCGAGAGGTTGTAGGCCGTAGAACCCGTAGGGGTGGCTATCAGCAGTCCGTCGGCGCGGTAGGTGGCAAGATGGAAGCCGTCGAGCCCCACGTTGATGTCAATCATGGAGGCCGCTCCCTTCAGGAAGGCCACCTCGTTGAGGGCGTACGGCCATTCGGCGGCGGGGAGGGCGGGGCAGTCGACACGGAGCACAATCCTGCGCTCGATGAGGGCGTTACCTGAGAGCAGGAGACTGACGATGGGGCCAATGTTGTCGGTGGAGTTCTCGGCCAGAAAACCGAGGTGGCCGGTGTTGATGCCGAGGATGGGCACCTCGCGGCCGTCGATCCAGCGGGCGGTGCGCAGGAATGTGCCGTCGCCTCCGACGCTGATCACCACGTCGGAGTCGCCCATGAAGCGCGAGAGGGTCTTGACGCCGTGTACGGCAGGGCGATAGCCGGCCTCGGTGAGCACGCCGGCGAGCCGCTTCTCAACGCTCACCCCCACGCCGTGAGAGAGCAGGGATTCTATCAGGGCCCATATGCCCGAGATGTGTCCCTCCTGGTATCGGCTCCCGTAGAGCGATACGTTTTTCACTTCGCGCAGGGTGTTGCCGGTGGTCATCAAACGCCGAGCAGGGTGTTAAGTGAGAGTATGCGTTCCATTGCCGTCTCCATGTTGCGGTTGGTCTCGCCCGAAGCCTCCACCACATCGAATCCGTAGCGCTCGAGGCTTGAGGTAACCCCAGAGGGGTCGGAGGTGCGCACACGCAGTGTCACGGTCAGCATGTCGCCCTCGCCGGGCGCCGACCAGAGGTCGACCAGATGCACGTCGGCATCCTCTACGGCATGGGCAATCTGCGAGGCACTGTAGGCCGAAGGAGACACGCGCAGCGTCACGGTGCTGCTGTCGTCGCGCGGGGCGATGAGCCGCCCGAGCCCCTCGAGCAGCGATGCCTCGTCGATGATGCCCAGAAGGCTGTCGCCCTCCGTGACGCCAAGTCGGCGGTCGGCCGTGTCGAGCAGGCGCGGAAGCACGTCGACAAGAGCCGTCTCCGCAGACACGTTCCTCTGCGGTAAACTCCCGGCTGATGCCGATCGCGGTGAGATGATATCTTTTGCTTTCATTCTGTTCTCCTTCCTGACTTTCGCACCCCTGAGCAATTTTATGAGGCCGGGGAGTGGTAACGTCAACTTTTTTGTGTAAATTTGCAGTTGCTTTGCCCGCTCACTATTAATAACGTTAAAACACGCTAAAAAGTAAGAGAGGCGAGTTAAGTTTTACAAAAATCATGCCCACAACCCCGGGCCTAACCTGACAGAAATGACACGACTGAGTGTGAACATAAATAAAGTGGCCACCCTGCGCAACGCGCGCGGGGAAAACAACCCCGACGTTGTGGCCTTTGCCGTGGCCTGCGAGCAACTCGGCGCCCAGGGCATCACGGTGCATCCCCGGCCCGACGAGCGCCACATCCGCTACTCCGACATCCCGGAGCTCCGCAGGGTGGTGACCACGGAATTCAACATCGAGGGCTATCCCTCCGAGGAGTTCCTGGAGCTGGTGACGGCCAATGCCCCGGAGCAGGTGACGCTCGTGCCCGACAAGCCGGGCCAGATCACATCCAACTCAGGCTGGGACGTCAGGGCCAACGCCGACTTCCTAAGCACGGTCACTGCCCGGCTTAAAGATTACGGCATCCGTGTGTCGATTTTCGTTGACCCCGACCCGGCTCAGGTGGCAGCCGCCAGGGAGGTGGGTGCCGACAGGGTGGAGCTCTACACCAAGGCCTTTGCCGACGGCTATGCCGCCGACCGCGATGCGGCCGTGGCTCCCTATGTGGAGGCGAGCGCGGAAGCCGCGAGATGCGGTCTCGGTGTCAACGCCGGCCATGATCTCAATCTCGACAACCTGAGGTTTCTGGCCATGCGGCTGTCCCTGCTCAACGAGGTGAGCATCGGCCATGCCCTCATTGCCGACGCCCTCTATCTCGGGCTGCCCGAAACCCTCAGGCGCTACCTGCTCCAGCTCAACAATTAAACCAATATACATATTTTCATTCAGAATAATCAAGACCCCCTTTACGATTCACAATAAGATGGAAAAAGTAAATCTCTGGACTCTGGTGATGGACGGCGGATACATCATGATCCCGCTCGCTCTGCTTCTGCTGCTTACAGTCTACATCTTCGTAGAACGCTATATCGTGATCAACAAGACGCTGAAGGAGGATCCCTCGTTTATGAGCCGTCTACGCGACTATCTCAACGAGGGCGACCTGCAGAGCGCCGAGAAGCTGTGCCGCAACTCCGACTCGCCGTATGCCACGATGCTCCTCAAGGGAGTGCAGCGCATCGGCCGACCCATCAATGAGGTGACCTCGGCTATCGAAAACACGGGCAACATAGAAGTGGCCTCGCTGGGCCGCGGCATGACCTGGCTCTCCACCACGGCTGCCGGTGCGCCGATGCTCGGTTTCCTCGGTACGGTGATCGGCATGATTGAGGCCTTCTTCTCGCTGGCCAAAGCCGGGGCGCAAAACAATATCTCGCTCCTCTCGGGCGGCATCTACCAGGCGCTGGTAACCACAGTGGCCGGTCTGGTGGTAGGCATCATCGCCCTCTTCGCCTACAATTATCTGCAGGCACGCATAGGCCGGGCCACCAACCTCATGGAGGCGCGCACCATGGATTTCCTCGACATCCTCAACGCTCCTGCCGAAAGATAACCTTCAGAAGACTGTGACAATATGGCACTGAAGAGACCCTACGAGCCCCTGTCGCTCTTCTCCATGTCGTCGATGACCGACGTGATTTTCCTGCTGCTCATCTTTTTTATGGTGACTTCCTCTTTCATCTTCCCCTCGGCAGTAGACGTCAACCTGCCCTCGAGCAACAACCAGGTGGCCACGAAGCCCATCACGGAGGTGTACCTCGACTCGCTCTATAACATCTCGATTGTGGAAGACCGCACCGACACGGTCAATATGGAGAAGTCTTATCCGCGCGAGGTAGACCTCGCGGCGCTTGCCGACCGCCTTGCCGCCATCCGCGCCCAAGACTCCCTGCGCACGGTGGCGCTATATGCCGACCGCAGTGTGGAATACGGTAAGGTGGTGGAGATCCTTGACGCCGCGGCGCGGCAGAACCTTAAGATGGTGCTCGCCACACAGGTAGGACAAAGCAGCAAATGAAACTCCCCCAGGATCCCCGCGAGAGGAAGGCTGCCATCATAGCGGCTGCCGTCACGTTTGGCGTGGCGCTGGTGGTACTCGTGCTCCTCTTCGTGCTCACGGTGGGCAGCGACCGCAGCATCCTGGCCCAGGTGTCTACCCCCGAAATCCAGGACAACGAGGAGATCTTCCTCGAGCCGGAGCTCCTGGTGGTAGACAATCCGGGCGATGAGGAGGCGCCGGCCGTAGACGAGGCTGCCCCGCAGCCTCCCGGCGAACCTGACCCTGTGCCGGAGCCGGCCAAGGAGACGAAGGTGAGGCAGGTGAAAAACGAGGAACCACCGAAGTCTGAACCCGTAAGCAGCAAACCCAAGCAGGTGTCGACGCCTAAGGAGAGCGACGTGAAGACGTCCACGCCCAAGCTCAGCGCGGAGGAGGAGAAGCGCATCGCCTCGATGCAGGGCAAACTCAAGACCGACAATAATGGCAGCCCCACGGGACAGGATTCGGCCAACTCCGGCAGCGGCGGCGACGGTGTGTCGATGAAGGGGAGCCTGAACGGACGCAAGATGCTGAGCTGCCCCACGTGGAAACTGCGTCTGAACCGGAAGACGACCGTCACGGTGAGCATCACGGTCGATGCCGACGGCAACTGCACCGCGGCGCGGGCCACCTCAACGGCCGGCACTGCCAACCTCCGCTCGCAGTGCGAGAAGATGGCCTTAGGCTCCAAGTGGACGCCCAAGAAGGGCGCCAAGCCCGAAACCGGCACCCTCACATTCACCATCACCCCCCGCTAACCCGAACCCCCAACAAACGCCACATGCGGTTTGTCTCTGGGGTTTACCTGTCTGCCGCGCCACCGGGGCGTCAGCTTCAGCTGATGCGCGATGCTCCCGCCTCGCAGCCTTGACTTCGTTTGTCTCCGGGTGAAATTTAATCCCCAGTTTGATGTTATCTGCCTGTCTCACAGCACCTGAGCCTATCTCCACCATATCGTGCATTACAACGAAATGGTTTTCCGGCTTCTGCCCACTTTACTACACGAACCTTCATCCGAACAATGAATTTATTTCATCCAAATAAATTATTCGGGGCTGGGTCTGGGTTTCACACAATTGTGACATCACTGATGTCACAATTTGCTAATCCTAGAATCTTTCCGCAAACTGGCATGAGCTGGAGATCTTAGCAAACTTCTTCGCGATACTCAAAAAGACGGCTCAGCCATCCTCGTCGGCATTATTGAAGTATTCTCCGAGTTCACCGGTGTTCTCATGGATAGTGAAATCCACCCACATATCGTGTTCGGTGTCACCGTTATATGTAGCGAGGTTGTCAAGTTCGTCCATGATTAAAACATCGGTTTTTCTACTGTTGTGGTAAAATATTTTGAGCTTACCAAAATAAATCGTCTCTATTTTTAATTGTATCGAATTCGACAGAATTAAAATCCGGATTGTATAGCATTCGTAATCCACAGATTGGGACGACCAACAGGTTTTAGCAGGTCTACAACCCTTCTTATCAAGTGCTTATGTAACTTTTTTTGGTTGTATAAGGTTTTATTTCATTAGGTCGATAAACCGGATTTCAAAGTGTTGTTTTTTTGGCATGTTCAAGATAATAGATGCGTTTCTGTCTTTCTATCTCCTGGCGCAGCTTCCCGTTCATACCACCTACGCGCGTCATCGTTAAGTTCTTGAAGTAGAATACGATAATGGATCCATGAGAGAAATGTTCCGAATTGTGTACTCAGTGAGTACATTTTTTCGGAGTTAGGAGAAAAAGAGTTTTATATACCCGAAACAGGTAAATGACCACAAATATATTTCCGATTGGCAGGCATTTGGCCAATTCTGTCAAACTCCGCTTTGTCATTTAATTCGGGCAGGCTCATTTATTTTTATAATGATATGTTTCAATTATTTTTTGTAGCTGTTCGGCGGTCGGCAATAGCTCGACAGCTTTATGTTCGAAAGCCGCTACCCCCATAGGTTGGTTCGTTCCTCTAAAAGCCCATTCTACCACGGCATTGTCCTTTGAACGGCAAATAAGCAATCCAATTGACGGATTATCGTCATCTTGTTTTAGGAGTTCGTCAAGTGCCGAAATATAAAAATTGAGTTTGCCGACATATTCCGGGATAAACGCCCCCCATTTTAACTCAATGACAACATAGCATTTCAATCGGGTATGATAGAAAACCATATCGGGTATGAATGTTTGGCCTCCGGGCATTTGAAGTTGCATTTGTCGACCCACATAAGCAAATCCATTTCCCAGTTCAAGCAAGAATCGAGTTATGTCCTTAGCTAAGGCATCTTCCAACTGCCTTTCATTTTCAATACCACCTCCTATAAATTCAAGATTATAGGGGCTCTTGAATATAGAATCAGCCAAACGGCTATAAGGCGCTGGAAGTCTATCTTCAAAATTAGTAATAGCTTTACCGTGGATTCTGAAAAGGTCTTCTTTTATTTTTTCATTTAGCTCAGGACGACTCCAATTCGCCTCAATAGTTTTTTCGATATAAAACAGTGCCTCGGAAACAGATTTTGCTTTTGTAAAAATATCAATATGATGTCCCCAAGGGATTAACCCGAAATCTGTAGGCATCTGTAATTCGTCAACGACTCGTTGACGAATTGTATCAGATTGATTATAAAAATTATACCATCGAACGATGTATTTAATATTAGTTACTGAAAAACCGGCTTGTGTGGGAAATTCAGCTTTCAAATCAATGCTTAGTGTATCAAAAAATGCAGAACCCCATTTTGATTTAACTTGTAGGGAAGAAATTTGTCTTCCCATATACCAGTAATATTCAAGCAAATCTGAGTTAACGCGAACAGCTGCTTTAATCTGAGCTTTTCGGTAATTTTCTTTTAACTCATAAAGCAGTCGTGAATAATCTTGTCCTGCAACGGAAGGGGAGCGGTCAACAAATTTTGGAGGGTTTTTAATTTCTTTTGCCATATGGTTTATTTCATTAGGTCAATGAAACGGATTTTCTGTTT
>JAFLTW010000014.1 GCA_022509085.1 Muribaculaceae bacterium
AGAAGACGGGCGTTGACTACCTGACGGTGCCCGTCTACCTGGAATACCAGTACAGGGCGCTCGACTGGCTGGGCCTGTGGGCCCGCGCCGGCGTTGGCCTGGCCTTCCGCACGCGCTCCTTCACGGGCGGCGTAAGCGGCCTGGCCAAGGCATGGGGCGTCTTCCCCGAATATGACGACCTGCTGATCGACGAGGACTACCTCGACGACTTCGGCGAGCGAACCCTGAGCGGGGCCTCCAACGGCGAGTCGGGAGCCAAGGGCTTCGGCGCCTCCATCATGGTGGGGGCCGGCCTGGAGTTCTACGTTGCCCGTCCCGTGTCGTTCCTGGTGGGCGTCACCTACGACGCCGGCCTGACGAACGTCTTCCCGGGCGGCAAGAGCGCCACTGGGACGGCCTACACGGCAGAGACGGCACCGGTGACCTACACCGTTGCAGGCGGCACACAGGTGAGATCCCTTGCCGACTACACCTCCAAGAGCAAGCTCATGCCCCTCTGCCTGCAGCTGGGCGTAAACGTGAGGTTCTAAGGATTAAATACACACGGTTAGTTTATATCACAGAGAAAGCCCCGGCCGTTTGAGGTCGGGGCTTTTTCCGCTGGCTTGCCTGCAAGCCCTGCGTTATTCCTTGTATTTCTTGAGGATGACGGCTGCGTTGTGGCCGCCGAAGCCGAAGGTGTTGGAGAGCACGGCGTTGATCTCGCGCTTCTGGGCCTTGTTGAAGGTGAAGTTGAGCGCGTAGTCAATCTCGGGGTCTTCGTCGCCGTCGGCGTGGTTGATGGTCGGGGGCACGATGCCTTCCGTGAGCGCCTTGACGCTGAGCAGGGCCTCGAGGGCGCCTGCGGCGCCGAGAAGGTGGCCCGTCATCGACTTGGTGGAGCTGAGGTTCATCTCATAGGCGTGCTTGCCGAAGACGTCCTTGATGGCCTTTACCTCGCCATGGTCGCCGATGGGGGTGGAGGTGCCGTGGAGGTTGATGTAGTCGATCTCCTCGGGTTTCATGCCGGCGTCTCTCAGGGCGTTCTCCATCACGAGTTTGGCGCCGAGGCCTTCGGGATGGGTGGCCGTGATGTGGTGGGCATCGGCGCTCATGCCGCCGCCTACCACCTCGGCGTAGATCTTAGCGCCGCGGGCCTTGGCGTGTTCGAGCTCTTCGAGCACGAGAGCCGCGGCACCCTCACCGATCACGAAGCCGTCGCGGCTGCCGCTGAAGGGTCGCGAGGCGCCCTTGGGGTCGTCGTTGCGTGTCGAGAGGGCCCTCATGGAGTTGAATCCGCCTACACCGGCGGGGAAGATGGCGGCCTCGGCACCACCGGCTACGATGGCGTCGGCCATGCCGAGCCTCACGATGTTGAAGGCGTCGATCAGGGCGTTGTTGCTCGAGGCGCATGCCGATACCGTGGCATAGTTGGGGCCGCGGAAGCCGTAGTCGATGGAGATGTGGCCTGCGGCGATGTCGGCTATCATCTTGGGGATGAAGAAGGGGTTGTATTTCGGACCCTGTTCCTCGCCGTGGCGCGCATAATAGCCGGCTTCCTCCTCGAAGGTGTGCAGACCGCCGATGCCGGCGGCGAATACCACCCCTACGCGGTCTTTATCCACGTCCTCGCTGTCGAGCCCGGAGTCTTCCACGGCCTCCTTGGCCGCTACAAGCGCATACTGCGCGTAGAGGTCGAGCTGACGGCTCTTCTTGCGGTCGAAGTGCTCGTTGGGGTCGAAACCCTTCACCTCGCAGGCAAACTGAGTCTTGAACTTGGAGGCGTCGAAATGGGTGATGGGGCCGGCGCCGCTCTCGCCCGCAACGGCGGCTTTCCACGTGGTTTCCACGTCGTTGCCAAGCGGGGTGATCGCGCCCAAACCGGTTATTACTACTCTTTTCAATTCCATTTATTACTTATTATTTTAGAGAGAGCCTATTATTTTAAACGAGAGCCGGCCTGAAGCAAGCTCCCGTCTCCTTTCACATTAAGGTTTGTGCGTTGCCGCACGGTTGCACGGTCACGCCTTATGCGGTGTGCTCTTCGATATACTTAACGGCGTCGCCTACTGTCTTGATGTTGTTGGCTTCGTCTTCGGGAATCGTGAGACCGAATTCCTTCTCGAATTCCATGATAAGTTCTACCGTGTCAAGTGAATCTGCACCGAGATCCTTGCTGAATTCAGCTTCGGGAGTTACTTCGTTTTCCTCTACGGGAAGTTTGTCAACGATGATTGCTTTTACTCTTTCTGCTATTTCTGACATAACTGTGTAAAAATTTTATGGTTTGTTAACTATTTCCTTTTATCCACCAACCCATCTTCCCGGCTCAGGAGTATGGGTTTATATTTATGTTTCCTTTAGAGAAATTAGTGTTAATAATCTCTAAATTCTGTTTCAGAGTGCAAAGTAAACTATAATTTTTCAAATTACGAAATTTTCTGCACACTTTTTTGCACCCTGTGCAAAAGAAAACCCTTTCCCCCGGGCCGATGCCACCCGCACAGGGGAGAGCCTCGCCGTCCGCATCATATGCCCAGGGATATGTGGGAAGAGCCGCGACGCGGCTCAAGGTATACAGCCCCAGACAAGCAATCGCGAAGCGATAGCGCCGTCTGGGGGGATTCGGGATGATATTATTATTTTAACAACCTCGGAGAGGTTGCATATACCTTCAACATCTCCGATGTTGATTTAATTGGTTGGGGGATAACGGTCGATAATAACAATATAACAACCTCGGAGAGGTTGCATATACCTTCAACATCTCCGATGTTGATTAATTGGTTGGGATCTTCGATACCCCAGACGGCGCTGTCGCTTCGCGACTGCTTGTCTGGGGCTGCGCACCTGAAGCCCCTCCGGGGCTTTTCCCCGTGCCGACGATTCATACCACGCGGTCCATGCCGCCGATATCCGCCGCCCCTCCGGGGCTTTTCCCCATTCCGACGATGCATTAACGCGACCCATGCCGCCGATAAACTCACGCGGGGTTTGCCGGCGGTTATATCTCGTCTTGGTAAACCTCCATGCCCATCTTGTGGACGAAATCGGTTACTTCCGACACAAAATCCTTATGTGAATGGTGTTCCTCCTGACTGCAAATGTATTCCTTCACCGCATCCACATGTGAGGGGGATACGGAACAGGCGAAATATTCCGATGTCCAGCCGTCAAACAATGGAAGGTAGTGGGTTTCCTGCAATCGCTTCGAAGAGGATTGTTTTACAGCCTTTACAAGATCGGCCAATGCGACGGTAGGATGCAGGTTTATGAGCATATGAATATGGTCTTCCACACCGTTAATCTGTATCATTTCGCTTTTCTTGTTTTTCACCGTACCGGTGATATATTGATAGAGCCGTTCTTTGCGGTCGTGGGCGATACATTTTATACGGAACTTGGTGCTGAAAACGATATGGAAGTAAGATCTTGTCTTGCTCATAATGTTAGGTGTATGATGTGTGGAGGGTTATGAGGAAATGCGAAAATAGGGATTAGAAACCACATAGACAAATTATTCCCCATAAAAAATCAAAATAATCAAATTACAACGCAATAATAACCCGTGTCGCGTCGCGCATCGTGATAATAAAGCGATAGATGTACCGGGATGAGCCGCGGTGTCATCGCATCGTAAATGCCGCAGGAGACGTCCGGAAATAGCCGCGCCGTCCGAGAGGATGTACACGAGAAATGTGGGAAGAGCCGCGGTGTCATCGCATCATATGCCCAGGGATGTCCGTGAAGAGCCGAGGTTTCGGAGAGGATGTGCGTGAGAAATGTGGGGAGAGCCGCGACGCGGCTCAAGGTATCCAGCCCCAGACAAGCAATCGCGAAGCGATAGCGCCGTCTGGGGGGCGTATGTCCCACACCCATTAAACCAACATCGGAGATGTTGAAGATACATGCAACCTCTCCGAGGTTGTAAAAAAATAATATCATACCGAAATACCCCAGACGGCGCTGTCGCTTCGCGACTGCTTGTCTGGGGCTGCGCACCTTAAGCCCCTCCGGGGCTTTTCCCCATGCCGACGATGCATACCACACGGCCCGTGCCGACGATGCATACCACGTGGTCCGTGCCGACGATATCCGCCGCCTTCTCTTGGGTTGTGCGCGAGTGGTAAGGGAAGAGCCGCGACGCGGCTCAAGGTATCCAGCCCCAGACAAGCAATCGCGGAGCGATAGCGCCGTCTGGGGGGATACGGGATGATATTATTATAATAAAACAACCTCGGAGAGGTTGCATTGGAACACCGCGCAGGGGCGGAAGCAAGGGGGCTTGCGGAACCATCCGCAAGCCCCCTTCAAATGGAGAATCTATTATGGAGAATCTATAATTTCCCTTTTACGATACCTTCCGGCTTAGTTGAAACGGCGGTTGCCCTGGAGGTTAACCTGCTCGCCCGGACGGCTCTTCTTATTGCGCCACTTGAGGATGTTGTAGGCAACGGGGGCAGCCAGGAACAGCGTGCAGAACGTACCCACAATCACACCGAAGATCATGGCGAAGGTGAACGAACGGATGGTGTCGCCACCCAGGAAGAAGATACAGCCAAGCACGAGCAGCGTCGAGAACGACGTCATGATCGTACGGCTCAAGGTCGTGTTAAGACTCTTGTTGATGGTAAGATACCTGTCTTCTTTCGGATAGAGACGCATCATCTCGCGCACACGGTCGAATACTACCACCGTATCGTTGATCTGGTAACCGATGATGGTCAGCACGGCCGCGATGAAGCTCTGGTCAACCTCCATCGAGAAGGGCAGGAAGCCCCAGCAGATGGAGTAGAAACCGATGATGAGGAAGGCCGTAAGGGCCACGGCGGCAACGGCGCCTACGGAGAAGGCGATGTTGCGGAACCTCAGAAGGATGTAGAGGAACATGCAGACGATGGCGATGCCCACTGCCCAGTAGGCGTCGCGGCGCATGTCGTCGGCCACTGTCGGACCCACCTTCTGGATGGAGATGATACCGCGGTCTTCGTCGGCGATGGTGAAGGCGTTCTTGTCCATCACGTTGCCGTTGGCGTCGGTGAGCTCGGGCTGCAGCGAGTTGTAGAGAAGGTCGGTGATCTCCTGCTCGATGCCCGGAGTCTCCTCGTTGATCTTATAAGAGGTGGAGATGCGCACCTTGGTGGGGTTGTCGATGGTGATGACGCCCACGCTGACGGTCTGGTCGTTGGCCGCGGTCTGCAGGTCGTTGAGCAGACGGCTGCGCAGGGCCTCCACGTCTACCGGCTTGTCAAACTGCACCACATAGTTGCGGCCACCCGAGAAGTCGATGCCCTGGTTCATGCCGCGGATGGCGAGAGATGCCACCGACACCACGATGAGCAGCAACCATACGGCGGAAGAGATCTTCCACTTGCCGAGGAAGTTGATGTGGGTGTTGGCGAGGAAGTGACGGCTTACGGCCGTGGTGAACGTCATGTTGGCGCAGCGGCCGTTGGCCGTGATCACCTCCATAGCGATACGGGTAAGGAACACTGCCGTGAAGAACGAGCAGACAAGACCGATGATCAGTGTGGTGGCGAAGCCCTTGATGGGACCCGAACCGAAGAGCAACAGGATGATACCCGTGATGATCGAGGTGAGGTTGGAGTCGAAGATGGCGCTGAAGGCGTTGCCGTAGCCGTCGGTGATGGCGGCTCTCAGTTTCTTGCCTCCGGCGAGCTCCTCCTTGATACGCTCGAAGATGAGCACGTTGGCGTCGACAGCCATACCCAGCGCAAGCACGATACCGGCGATACCCGAGAGGGTGAGCACGGCCTGCAGCGAGGCAAGGATACCGAGAGTGAAGTAGAGGTTGAGGATCAAGCCCACGTTGGCCACCAGACCCGGGATGAAACCGTAGATGAGGATCATGAACACCATCAGCACGGCGATGGCCACGATGAAGCTCAGGAAGCCCTGCTCGACGGCCGTTGCACCGAGCGACGGACCGATCACGTTGTTGCTCACCACGTCAACCTTGGCCGTCATCTTACCGCTCTTGAGCACGTTGGCAAGGTCGTTGGCCTCGGCTGCCGAGAAGTTGCCCGTAATCTCCGAGCTGCCTCCCGTAATCTCGCTGTTGACATTGGGGTATGAATATACGGCGTTGTCGAGCACGATGGCTATCGGACGGCCGATATTGTTGCGCGTCAGGTTTGCCCACTCGCGTGCGCCGCGGTCGTTCATCTTCATGTTGACGGTCTGTCCCTTGAAGGTGTCGTTTTCGGTGCTGGCGCTTGTCACGGCGTCACCCTCCAGTGCGGCCTCGCCCTTCAGGGCGATGAGGTTCCAGTAGGGCACGGCTCCGGAGGTGCCGCGATCCACTCTCTGACCGTTGAGCACGTAGACGGGGTTCACCTCCCATACGGCCGAGAAGTCGTTGGGAAGCTTCTGGCGGGCGATGTCGCTGTTGAGGATGCTGTCTACGAGCGCCTTGTTGTCGGCAGACACGACGCCGATCACGGGCGTGCCCTGCGAGGGCTGAACGCCCAGGGCGCGGATGTCGAGGTGGTTTACGGTGTCGTTGGCCGCATATGTGTTGGCGAAGTTGGCGAAGTCAGCCTGGATCTCGTTGCCGAGATATACCTCGTAGAATTCAAGGTTGGCCGACGATTTCAGCAGCTCCGTCACGCGTTCGGGTTCCTTCACGCCCGGGAGTTCGAGCAGGATCTGGCCGTTGCGGTCCTGAAGCTTCTGGATGTTCGGAGCCACGACGCCAAACTGGTCGATACGCGTGCGGAAGATGTTGAAGGCGGCGTCTACCTGGCCCTGCACCTGCTGGTTGAGGGCTGCCACCACGTCGGCGTTGCTTGCGCCCGGCTCGAGGCGGCTCAGGTATTCACCCTCGCGGCTGAAGAGTCCGGCCATGGTGCCCGGCTGGAAGTAGGAGGCCACCTTGGAGATGAAGTCCTTGTCGCTGCCTTTGGCTCCGGCGGCGATGGCCTGGTTGATGGCCGACTGTATCTGTTCTTTCTGGGGCTCGCCGGCGGCATACTGGAGCAGCATGTCAGGCACGGAGATCTCGAGCACTACGTTCATACCTCCCTTGAGGTCGAGGCCGAGACCTATCTCCATCTGGCGGGCCTGGTTGTAGGAGTAGAGCCCAAACCAAACCCTCTGGTTGTCGATAGAGTCGTTATACTGTTTCAGGCGCTGCTTGTAGACGTCGTTGGTCGCGTCGTCAGTTCCCGCCATTCTCGTGGCATACTCCTTCGCCTCCTTCTCATAGTGGGAGGTGATGAAGGAGAACGAAATGTAAAAACCACATATCAGAATGAGCAGGATGGCAATCGTGGTGATAAACCCTTTGTTCTGCATTTTCTGTGTCGTTATTTTGTTGTTTTAATTTATTATCTTAATGGTCAACGAATTGCACCACTTGCTTCCCGTAGCCGGAGGCGTCCGGACGCAAGTGCGTGCTTTTCAACTTGCAAAGATAGCTTAAATTTTCCAACTAACGACCGTTTTTATGAATTTTTTTACTAATTTCGCTTTGTAATTACACTTTCGAATGCGAAAATCCCGTCTCTATGCCCTCCTCCTCTTCCTGACCCTGCTGCTGGGTGCGGGGTGTGCCTCCATCGGCACCCCTTCCGGCGGTCCGCGCGACGAGGATCCGCCGCGCTTCATGGGGGCCAACCCTCCCCAAGGTTCGGTGGAGGTAACTCCGCAGAGGGTCGTCCTGACCTTCAACGAGCTCGTCCAGCTCAAAGACGCCTTCTCCAAGGTGGTGGTCTCGCCCCCGGGGTCGCAGACGCCGCGCGTCTCCTCAATGGGGCGCCGCGTCACGGTGGAGTTTCGCGACACCCTCCTGCCCGAAACCACCTATACCGTGGATTTCGGCAACTCCATAGCCGACAACAATGAGGGCAACCAGATGGACGGCCTCATCTACACCTTTTCCACCGGGCCTGTGCTCGACACTCTGATGGTGTCGGGGATGGTGCTCGACGCGCTCACGCTCGCCCCTGCCCAGGGGATGTATGTGGGGCTGCACTCCAACCAGGCCGACTCGGCCTTCACCAGTCAACGCTTCGAGCGCGTGGCGAAGACCGACGACGAGGGCCGCTTCGTACTGGCCGGTCTGCCCGCCGGTGCCTACCGTATCTTCGCCCTCGAGGATAAGGACGGCGACCTGGCCTGGTCGTCGCCCGAGGAGTCGATGGCCTTCTATTCCGACATCATCGTGCCCACGGCCGAGGAGGCCTGGGCCAACGACACGCTCTTCAACCTCACCACGGGTGCCGTAGACTCCGTATGGCAGCGCCGGCGCACCCGTTTTCTGCCCAACGACATCCTGCTGCGCTCTTATAATACGGGCTACCGCCAGCAGTATATCACCAAGTATGAGCGCCAGGACTCCACGCGCCTTGAGTTCCAGCTCAACGCGCCGGCCGACTCCATGCCGCGCCTGGAGATTGTGGAGACCGACGGCAGCGTCACGCCGCTTGCCGACGTGGCCGTTGTGGAGCGCTCGGCCACCAACGACACGCTGACCTTCTGGCTTCGCGACGCCGCCGTGATAGCACGCGACACGCTGCGCGTGGCCATCGAATACCTCCGCGCCGACTCCGCTTATAATATGGTGGCGGCCAACGACACTCTGCGCCTGCTCACCAAACGAGCGCCCATAAAGCAGTCGAAGGCCAAGGAGGAGAAACGCGCCAAGGGCACCGAGGCGCCCGACACCTTGCCGCCGCCCCCGCCGCTGATCGACCTGAAGCTGCTCACCGCCAAACCCGAGGTCTATTCCTCGCTGCTCATCGAGGCGCCGGTGCCGCTGGAAAGCTTCGACACGGCTATGGTGAGCCTGGAGGTGAGGGAAGACACGCTATGGCTGCCGGCGCCCGACTTCTCGGCGCGCCGCATACGGGGCGACTCGCTCAATCCGCGCCTGCTGCGCCTCGACTATCCGTGGGTCTACGGCACGTCTTACCGTCTGCAGGTAGACTCGCTGGCCGGCAAGAGCATCTACGGACTCTTTACCGACGGATTGACGCAGGAGTTCAAGATACGCGACGAGAGCGAGTACAGTTCGCTGCAGTTCAATGTCCTGGGGATGGGACCTGACACGGTGGCACGCTACGTGGAGTTGCTCGACGGCAGCGGCAAACCCCTCCGGTCGTTGCCGGTGGTGGATGGCCGGGTATTGTTTGAGTATCTTTTGGCCGGGAAGTATAATGCGCGTGTGGTGGAAGACCGCAATGGCAACGGCGTCTGGGACGCCGGCAATTTTCAGCTGGGCATACAGCCCGACGTAGCATATTATTACCCTCAACCGGTGGAGTTAAAGGCCAACTGGAGCCAGGAGCTCGACTGGGACGTCTTCCGCACGCCCGTCGACCGCCAGCTCCCCGACGACCTCCGCAAGAAAAAATAGCCGCCCCCCATCACCCCAACCCGCATGAATGCATCGTCGGCACGGACCACGTGGTATGTATCGTCGGCACGGACCGGTATGTGCATCGTCGGCACGGGGGAAAGCCCCGGAGGGGCTTCAGGTGCGCAGCCCCAGACAAGCAGTCGCGAAGCGACAGCGCCGTCTGGGGTATCGAAGAATGCATAATCGGCACGGGGAAATGCCCCGGAGGGGCTTCAGGTGCGCAGCCCCAGACAAGCAGTCGCGAAGCGACAGCGCCGTCTGGGGTATCGAAGATCCCACACCCATTAAACCAACATCGGAGATGTTGAAGGTATATGCAACCTCTCCGAGGTTGTTATATTATTATATGTAAACCCGTATCCCCCATCCAATTAAACCAACATCGGAGATGTTGAAGGTACATGCAACCTCTCCGAGGTTGTTAAATTATAATATATCATCCCGAATCCCCCCAGACGGCGCTATCGCTTCGCGATTGCTTGTCTGGGGCTGGATACCTTGAGCCGCGTCGCGGCTCTTCCCTGACCACTCGCGCACATTCCTCTCTGACGTCGCGGCTCTTCCCTCATTTCTCGCGCACAACCTCTCGGACGTCGCGGCTCTTCACGCGCGCGCCGGGGGTTATTGCGGGGAGGCGTAGGCGCCGAGGGTGGGGGAGCCGTCGGGCGAGGCCGACAGGCGGTTGACGCCGTCCATGTCGATGAGCGCCACCGGGAACAGGAACGAGGCGTTGCCGCGGCCGATCACCGGTGAGTCGGGCATCACATGGTAGTTGAACACGTAGTCTTCGCGGATGGTCAGGAAAAGTGGGTCCGTGTCCCAGAGACACTCGATGAAATTCGCGTCGTTCTCTCCCGGCGACTTCAGCGAACACCACTCCAGGAACACCTCGCTCCCCGTGAGGTCGCCCTCATTGATGTCGTCGGGCAGCCCGTAGAGGATGCAGTTGCGGAAGGAGGCCTTCATCAGGGGTTGCGACGGGTCGTCGTCGAGCGAGAGAGGCATGCAGTGGTGGAGCGACAGCAACGGCTCCGTAGGGTAGGAGAAAAGGTAATAGTTGGAGAAGGTGCATTGCAGGAAGTCGTGGCGGCCGCCCGTAAGGCGCACCGCTGCCCCGGCCGCCTCCGAGAACACGCAGCCGTAGGCGTCAACCCACGCATAGTTGACCTCCAGGGCGTTGGCCTGCGAATTATGGAGCCACGAATTCAGGAGCATCAGCTTATGGCGCGACAGGTTGCCGCAGGAGTCTACCGTGACCCCGATCTTGGTGGAGCGCAGGTCGACATACTCCAGATGGTTGCCGAACGACTCGGGCGCGAAGCGCAGACCGTCCCACTGGCCGGCCAGAATGTCGTAGCCCACATCGGGGAGCACGTCGTCAAGACGGTCGCCCCGCATATTGATCATCATCCCGGGTTCGCCGCGTGCCAGGAGAGTGCCCCGCACGGTCATCCGGGCTCCGTCGTGGAAAAGGATATTCGCACCGGGTTCCACGGAGAGCGTGGCCCCTGGGGCCACGCAAAGCGAGTCGAACACCACATAGGGGCGCTCAGCCGTAAGGGTGAGGTCACTCTCGACGGTGAGACCGTAGAGGCGCGTGACATTCTGACCCCACGCCTGCAGGAGCACATCCTGCGACACGCCGTTGGTGACGAAGCGCAGACGGTCGTCGACGAGCGAGGGAGAGTTGGTGGGGAGTTCCGGGATGCGGCACTCTATAAAGATGAAAATCGAGTCGCCCCCGCGGATCTCCACATCCTGAAAACTCGTGCCGCTCTGGCCGTCGACATTCATCGAGAAGGGCGAGTCGGGGTCGACAAACGAGATGGAGGAGATGTTTACCGCCTTCTTGTTGCGGTTGAACACCTTAAGGCGCGCCGTGGGCGTGCCAAGGTCGGTGAAGACCGTATCGAAATTTACCGTATCGGCCGAAAATGAGAGCAGGGCCGACGGGGAGGTGGTGAAGCCGTCGGAGATGCACCCCGAGAGAGCCACCAGGAGCAGCATCACCAGCGAGAGCGGCATTAGATGTTTCATATCGCAATAGTCATTTTTGGAGAGCACTGTAGATCAGTTCGGCGGTATAGGCCGGGGCCACACTGTTGCCGAGCTTGCGGCGCATGAGCCGATAGCCCTGCACCTCCCAGTCGCGGCCCGGTGAGGGCTGGAGCAGCGGGGAGAGCTCGCGGCGCACGGCCTGCGGCGTGCACTCATGCAGCAGCAGCTCCGGCACAATCTTGTTGCCCACGATAAGGTTGGGCAGCGACACATAGTTGACCTTCACCAGGCGCCGCATAATCTTATAGGTGAGCCGCGAACCGTTGGAGCGGTAGCATACCACCTGGGGGGTGCCGATAAGCGCCGTCTCGAGTGTGGCCGTGCCCGAGGTGACGGCCGCCGCCGCACTATACTTGAGGAGGGTAGGCGTGGCGCCGAACACCAGCGAGATCCCCGGGTCGCGGGCCACCTCGCGGTAGAACTTCTCCGGGATGGAGGGAGCCGCCGCTATCACGACCTGATGGTCGGGAAACTGCCTTGCAGCCTCCACCATAAGGGGCAGATTGCAGCGTATCTCGCCGCGGCGCGAGCCGGGCAGCAGCGCGATGATGGGGCGCGAGTCGTCAAGGCCGTTGCGCTCCTGGAAATGGCGCCGCGGAGGCAGATGACCCAGCGCATGCTCCGTCTCCTCCACCGACGGGTTGCCTACATACGTGATGCGGTCGAACCCCCGGGAGCGGTAGAAGTCTGGCTCGAAGGGGAGGATGGAATACATATAGCTGACATACTTGCGGATCTTCTTGACGCGCCACTCCTTCCAGGCCCACACCTTGGGCGAGATATACCAGTCGGTGCGGATGCCCAGACGCGTGGCGGCACGCGCCATGCGCAGGTTGAAGCTCGGGTAGTCTATCAGGATAAGCGTGTCGGGCCGGAACTCCCTCAGCAGCTTCTTCGCCTTGCGGAGCGTGGAGAAGATAGCGGGCAGGCGGCGCAGCACCTCACTGAACCCCATCACGTTGAGCGTACGGTAATGGAGGGCCGGCGCATGGCCCGCGGCCTTCGCCATAAGGTCGCCGCCGATAAAGAGGAACTCCGCCGCCGCATCGAGGCGCCGCAGCTCCCCGATGAGTCGCGAGGCATGGAGGTCGCCAGAGGCCTCGCCGGCTATCAGCATATACTTCATCTCACGAACTCGGGTTGACGGTCTGGGGGAAGAATCGTGGCGGGGTCGACAGAGTCGACCGACACCACCATCACCTTGCTCGCGCCCCGCCAGGGGAGGCGCTGGCGATAGACCTCATAGCCCACGCGCACGGGAGTGCCGCTGCCCTGGCGGCGGTAGAGCTCTGCGGCCACATGCTCGTCGGTGGTGGAGAAGACGAAGTCGCCCTCATAGGGCCTCACGGAGTCCATCAGCGACTTATAGGGGAGAATCACGCCCTCATAGGTGTGGAAAAAACGGCCCTCACGCTGCAGGGAGTCGACATAGCCGTACTGGACGGCGCGGTCGACCTGCGGAGTGAAGATATAGACATAGAGGCCCAGGAGGATGCAGACGGCCACCACAGCCGCCCCCACGATCCAGAGCAGCGGCCCCCGCCGGTAGGGCGACGGCTTGAGATGCTCCCAGCGGTCTTCCTCCCGCTCATAGTAGAGCGGATCGTCAGGGCCGATCTTCGGCTGCTTCGGAGGCTTGACTTTCTTGGGCACGTCGGCCGGAGAGTCTTCGAAAAAATCTTCCTTATCTTCTATCATGGGGCAAAGAGTTTTTAGGTTTGGAAACCGAAATATAGATCATGGTAAAGATGCCGAGCAGGATGAGCATCACCGTCTGGCCGCTCCACTGGAGCATGGAGAAAGCCGTGCCCTCGGCGTCGGAGACGCCGTAGATGGCCAGACCGAACATGATGGCGATGTTCCAGGGGCCCAGGCCGCCGTTGCTCGGGATGGCCATGCCGATAGAGGAGAGCACGAAGGCCACCAGGCAGGGCGTGAGCCCCAGCGCCAGACCCGGCTCCGCGCAGAGAGCGCGCGTAAACGGGAAAGCGAAAAAGGCCACGTAGAGCTGAACGAAAAAGCAGCCCCAGATGGCTACCGTGAGCAGCGCGAAGCGCAGCCGCCCCTTCATGTGCCAGAGAGTGGCAAACCCGGCCCAGAGTTCCCCGAGCCACTGCAGCAGCTTGCGCACCACGGGCGTATGGCGCCCGAGGCGAAACGCGCAGACCACCAGCGCCACAAAGAGCGCCACGGCCGTCCATAGCCATGGATTTTCCACCAGCGCCAGGAAATCCTGGCCCACCGGATACCGGGCGAGAAAAGCACGGATGGCACCGTTGGCCACGATAAACGTCAGCGCCGTGAGGAGAAGGACGGAGGCCGTGTCGGTGAGGCGGTCGGAGACCATCGAGCCCAGCACCGTGGTGAAGGGTGCCTTCTCGCGGCGCGAGATATACGTGCAGCGCCACACCTCGCCCAGGCGCGGGAACACCAGATTGAGCGCATAGCACCCGAAGATGGAGCAGCAGAGCGCCATGAAGGGCGCATCGATGCCCAGCGAGCGCAGCTGGAGCCGCCAGCGCGCCGCACGCGCCACATGGCTGAACACACTGATGCCCATGGCCAGCAGGATCCACCAATAGTCGACACCCTCGCGCAGGATGGCCATCATGCTCGAGAAGTCTACCTTGTGGAACATATACCACACCAGCGCCACTGTCAGGGCCAGCGGAAGAAGGTAGCGCAGCGCAAGCGTGAGCCAGCCACGGGGACGGCGCTCCACCGCGTGCTCTATCTGCTCCTCCGCCTCCATCACCGGAGCCGCCGAGGAGGCCAGTTTGCGCTCTTTTTCACTCATTATCCGCAAAATTAGCAAAAAATTCAGCTATCAGTGCTGAATGTCGCGTTTTTTACTTAATTTTGTTGAAATTTAATACCAAAAAGCAACACAAAAACGAAATGGGAAAAGTACTGATAATAGGAGCCGGGGGCGTCGGCACCGTAGTGGCCACAAAATGCGCCCAGAACCCCGACGTGTTCAACGAGATCGTGATCGCCTCGCGCACCAAGGAGAAATGTGACCGCCTCGCCGCCAGGATCGGCGCGCCCAACATCACCACCGACCGCGTAGACGCCGACAGCGTGGAGGAGCTCGTGGAACTCTTCAACCGCCACAAACCCGACATCTGCATCAACGTGGCCCTGCCTTATCAGGACCTCACCATCATGGAGGCATGCCTGCAATGCGGAGTGAACTACCTCGACACGGCCAACTACGAGCCCAAAGACGAGGCACACTTCGAATACAGCTGGCAGTGGGCCTACCGCGAGCGCTTCGAGAAGGCTGGCCTAACCGCCATACTCGGCTGCGGCTTCGACCCCGGAGTGAGCGCCGTCTTCGTGGCATACGCCGCGAAACACCACTTCTCCGAGATGCGCTATCTCGACATCGTGGACTGCAACGCCGGCAACCACGGCAAGGCATTCGCCACCAACTTCAACCCCGAAATCAACATCCGCGAGATAACCCAGAAAGGGAAATACTGGGAAGACGGCAAATGGATAGAGACCGAAAGCCTCTCGATCCACCGCCCGCTCAACTACCCCAACATCGGCGAGAGGGAGAGCTATCTGCTCTATCATGAGGAGCTGGAGAGCCTCGTGCAAAACTTCCCCACCCTGCGCCGCGCCCGCTTCTGGATGACCTTCGGACAGGAATACCTCACCCACCTGAGGGTGATACAGAACATCGGCATGGCCAGGATCGACCCCGTGATGTATGAGGGCCGCGAGATCGTGCCCATACAGTTCCTCAAGGCCGTGCTGCCCGACCCCGGCACACTGGGCGAGAACTACACCGGCCAGACCTCCATAGGATGCCGCATCCGCGGCCTCGACAAGGAGGGCAAGGAGTCGACCTACTACATCTACAACAACTGCTCGCACGAGGAGGCCTACAGGGAGACCGGCGCGCAGGCCGTAAGCTACACCACAGGCGTGCCCGCAATGGTGGGCGCATATATGTTCCTCACCGGAAAATGGGTGAAACCCGGCGTGCACAACGTAGAGGAATTCGACCCCGATCCCTTCCTCGAGAAACTCGCCGCCTCCGGCCTGCCCTGGCATGTGATAGAGAACGAGGATATCGAGGTATAAATAATAAAGAGGGAAGAGGCAGAAGGGTAAATAAAAGGTAAGAGAATATGAAGGTAAGGTATTGGATGATGGGGGCGCTCGCGCTCCCCATCGGTATGGCGGCCGTCAGGCTCGCCGGAGGGGTCAGCGTAGAACCGGTGACCGAGAACATAATCAAGGTGACCACGGGCGCGGGCGGCGAGCCCACCCAGGCCATAGTGATCGAGCCGCAGGCCGTGGCCGGCAGCTCGTGGCTGAGCCCGCAGGAATACGTCTACACCACCCCGACCACCACCGTAAGGGTTGATGCCGAGACGGGGCGGGTAAGCTTCTACAACGCCGACGGCACCCTCCTGCTCGAGGAGGCAGCCCCCGTGGGCAACGACTCGGAGGTGAAGACCGTAAGCTTCCTCAACTCCGACGGCCTGCGCCTCTACGGCGCCGGCGAACGCGGCCACCGGCTCCAGCTCAACGGCGACTCCCTGACCTTCTACAACCGCCAGAACTACGGCTACACCGAGGGCGACCCCCGCATCTCGCAGATGGGAATATCCGTGCCCTGGCTGGTGAGCGACGCCGGCTTCGGCGTCTTCATCGACGACTACAACAAAGCCGCCATAAGCCTGGGCGACACCATCACCTACAGCAGCCGCACCGACAGACCCCTGACCTACTACTTCGTAAACGGCGAGTCGATGGCCGACGCCGTGAGCGGCCTCGGCGAGCTCACCGGCAGGCAGCCCCTGCCCCCGCTCTGGGCCCTGGGATACATCACCTCGAAATACGGCTACCACACCCAGGACGAGACCCTCGGAGTGATAGACACCCTCAAGACACGCGGCTATCCCGTAGACGGCATCGTGCTCGACCTCTACTGGTATGGCCAGGAGACCGACATGGGACGACTCGAATGGAACAGGAAGCAATGGCCCGACCACGCCGCCATGCTCGACTCCCTGAAGCGGCTCGGCGTAAACACCGTGCTCATCACCCAGCCCTACATAAACAAGATAGGAGCCCTCGACAACTACTACCTCCTCGACTCGCTCGGGATGCTGACCCACGACGCCGAGGGCAACACCCACGACGTAACCACCTGGGTAGGGGAGGCCGGCATGTTTGACATGGCCAACCCCGACACCCGCGCCTGGCTCTGGAGCCGCCTGCGCCAGCTGACGGAGGAGGGTGTGGCCGGATGGTGGGGCGACCTGGGTGAACCCGAGGTGCACCCCACGACGATCGTGCACGCCAACGGCCAGACGGCCGAGGAATTCCACAACGCCTACGGCAACGTGTGGAGCAAGCTCATCTACGACGGCCTGCGCAAGGACTTCCCCGAGATGCGGCCCCTGCTGATGATGCGCGGCGGCACGGCCGGGCTGCAGCGCTACGGCGTGATGCCCTGGACCACCGACGTGTCGCGCTCATGGGGCGGCCTGCAACCCCAGGTGAAGCTCATGCTCTCCTCGGGACTCTCCGGCCTGGGCTACATGAGCAGCGACATAGGAGGCTTCGCCGTCGACCCCGCCAACCCCACCGACGAGGAGCTCTACGTGCGCTGGCTGCAGATGGGCACTTTCACCCCCACGCTGCGCACACATGCCCAGCTGCTCCCCGAGCCCTACCACTACCCTGACGTGGAGGAGATCTCGAAGCGCTACATCAACATGCGCTACGAATGGCTCCCCTACAACTACACCCTCGCCTTCGAGAACGCCGCCTTCGGACTCCCGCTGGCCCGGCCACTCAACTTCCGCGGCGAGAATCCAGAGGATAAGTATGCCGACATAGCCGACGAGTATCTCTGGGGCGACAACGTGCTCGTGGCTCCGGTGATGGAGCAGGGGGCACGGAGCCGCAAGGTGGTGTTTCCCGCCGGCGAATGGATCGACTTCTTCAACACCTCCAAGCGCTATGCCGGGGGCACGGAGCGCACCGTGGACGCCCCGCTCGACAAGCTGCCCCTCTTCGTGAGGGCCGGCTCCTTCATACCCCTCTACCTCCAGCCGGTGGAAAACGTGCAGGACTACGACCCGCAGCTGGTGACCGTGCGCTACTACCCCTCGAGGGAGGAGTCGGAATACACTATGTTTGACGACGACCGCCTCTCGCCCACATCGCTCGAAGACGGGCAGTATCAGCTCACCACCTTCACCGGACTGGAAGACGACGGGTATATCCGCATCTCGATGGAGAGCGACGGCGGCAGCTACCCCGGAATGGCCGACTTCAAGCAGCTGACGCTGCAGGTGGTTGACGTGCCGATGCCCAAGGAGGTGACCCTCTCTGACGGCACCGTGATTCCGCAGGCCCTGACGCCGAAGGCGATAAGGCAGTATGGATGGTGTTACGACCTCAAGAACCGTATCGTAAACATAATGTTCCCCTGGCCCTACAGCGTGGAGACCGTAGAGATCAAACTGTAAAAAAGGAAGGTAACTAAAGGGGAGCGTAATAGATCAGGGTGTCGCCCCCGACGGTGATGAAGGGGATGGCGACACGATCATAACGATAGGCCGGCACGATCATATGGATGGTCGTGTCGAGTCGTTCGTAGGGGGCAATGAGATGGCCGCGGTAGTTGACGGCGCGCGGCACCTGCGCCGAGGGCTGTCCCTCGCTGAGGTCGGCGTCGCGCAGGTCGGAGGGTACGACACCGATCACCGGCGTCATGTACCACTGCCAGAGCAGATGGTAATGGAAGGGGGAGCGCCAGGCGTTGGCATAGGGAATGCCCAGCGTGGCCTTGGGAGGATAGAGGGGGTTGGGGGAGTCATAGAACACTGTGCCTGTCTCCGACTCCTCGAGCAGGGCCATAATCCGGTTGAAGTCTTCCGTATAGCGTGCCTGCCAGTAGATGGCCAGCGCGGTCTGCGCCGTGCAGAGGCCGGCGATGGCCAGCGTGGAGAGCCGGCGCGCCAGGGGGGAGAGGCGCAGCGGCATCCGGAAGATGAGAAGAAGTGTGGCCACGATTGCGGCCAGCGAGGGCCAGTAGAAACTGCGGGGCGTGTTGGCCGTAAGGAACCCGATGGCGAATCCCGCCGCCATGATGCCCAGGCAGACGATGAAGACGTCGGAGCGCAAAGCCTCGAGCAGCACACCGCGACCCTTGCGCGAGAGGAGCAGGCAGACGACGGTGAGACCGAAGACGTAGACCACCAGGAAATACTTCCAGGAGAGGTGCCACTGCGGGCCACCCATGCTGCTGCCAAGGCGGCGCAGCATGCCCGGCGAGAGGGCAAAGATGAGCATCGCTATGAAGTAGACGGCCACAGCCGCGTAGAAGCGGCCTGAGAGGCGGAAACGGCGCGTGGCGGCCAGCAGGAAGAGTCCGCAGAGGGTGGCGGCGGCGAAAGCCTCGTGCCAGCCACCGGCCAGAAACGCCATGACGAGCGTGGCCGCGAAGAGCCAGGGGGAACTGCCGCGTCGGTTGTCGCTGCCGGAGCTGCCGCCTTGGCGTTCGCCGCGGCGCAGCAACCATAGGAACAGGAGCGTCACGGCTCCGGCCCAGATGTAATTGAAGGAGTAGATGCGCTCGAAGAGGGTGTCGCGCCAGTGGATGAAGAGGATAAAAAACGCCCACATCACCACCAGACGCAGCGCCGAAGGCCGGGATGAGGCAAAACGCAGCGCGAACCATATGGAGAGTGCCAGCAGCAGGCCGGTAAAGAGCGGGAAGAGCTCGCGGCCCGGCGAGAAGATCGACTCCAGGGGAGCCGTGATGTTGGGAATGCGGCCGTTGTCGAAGCCCCGCACATACTCTGCATAGCGCGCCAGCGTGGAGAGCGAGAAAGATCCGCCCCCGACGTCGTCGCGCCATACGGACATGTAGCCCCAGTCGTCGAGATAGAGAGGGGTAATATAACTCATCGCCGCGTAGAGCGCGGCGATGAGTATGAGTATAATGCTGGTGGCTCTCAGGCGCATTGTCTGATATGTTGCCCGGAGCGTTGTGTCAGAGTTTCGGACCGGCCTTGGCGATCTCCTTGCCGGCGGGGTTGCCCTCAAACTTCTGGAAGTTGTTGATGAAGCGTCCGGCGAGGTCTTTGGCCCTCTTATCCCATTCCGCGGGGTCGGCGTAGGTGTCGCGCGGGTCGAGGATGGCGGGGTCTACTCCCGGCAGCTCGGTGGGCACGGTGAAGTTGAAGTAGGGTATCGTCTTCGTGGGGGCCTTGTCGATGGCGCCGTCGAGGATGGCGTCGATGATGCCGCGGGTGTCCTTGATGGAGATGCGCTTGCCGGAGCCGTTCCAGCCGGTGTTGACCAGATAGGCCTTCGCGCCGGTCTTCTCCATACGCTTCACGAGTTCTTCGGCGTATTTTGTGGGATGGAGCGAGAGGAAGGCGAGGCCGAAGCAGGCCGAGAAGGTGGGCTGCGGTTCGGTGATGCCGCGTTCGGTGCCGGCGAGTTTGGCAGTGAAGCCGCTCAGGAAGTAATACTTGGTCTGCTCGGCGTCGAGGATCGAGACGGGAGGCAGCACGCCGAAGGCGTCGGCGCTGAGGAAGATTACGCGTGTGGCGTGCGGACCCTTCGAGATGGGCTTCACGATGTTGTGGATATGGTCGATGGGATAGCTAACGCGCGTGTTTTCCGTCACGCTCTTGTCGGCGAAGTCGGGATGGCCGTTCTCGTCGACGGTGACGTTCTCGAGCAGGGCGTTGCGGCGGATGGCGTTGAAGATGTCGGGCTCGGAGTCTTTGTCGAGGTTGATCACCTTGGCATAGCAGCCGCCCTCATAGTTGAATACGCCGTCGTCGTCCCAGCCGTGTTCGTCGTCGCCGATGAGCTTGCGCTTGGGGTCGGTGGAGAGGGTGGTCTTGCCGGTGCCGGAGAGGCCGAAGAAGATGGCCGTCTCGGTCTCGTCCATGTTGGTGTTGGCAGAGGCGTGCATCGAGGCGATGCCGCGGAGGGGGTTGAAGTAGTTCATCATCGAGAACATACCCTTCTTCATCTCGCCGCCATACCATGTGTTGAGGATGATCTGCTCCTTCTGCTTGATGTTGAATGCAACGACGGTCTCGGAGTTGAGGCCGAGTTCCTTATAGTCTTCCACCTTGGCCTTGGAGGCGTTGAACACCACGAAATCGGGCTCGAACTTCTCGAGCTCCTCCTTGGTGGGGCGGATGAACATGTTGGTGACGAAGTGGGCCTGCCATGCCACCTCCATGATGAAGCGCACGTTGAGGCGTGTGCTCTCGTTGGCGCCGCAGAAGCAGTCGACCACGTAGAGGGTCTTGTCGGAGAGCTCGCGGGTAGCCTTCTCGCGCAGCTTGTCCCACACCTCGGTGGAGATGGGCTTGTTGTCGTTCTTATATTCGTCGGAGGTCCACCATACGGTGTTTTCCGTAATCTCGTCTTTTACGAGGTATTTGTCTTTGGGGCTGCGGCCGGTGTATTCGCCGGTCATTACGTTGACTGCTCCGAGGTCGGTGAGCACACCCTTCTCATAACCCATGAGTGCCGGTGCAGTCTCATCTTTGAAGAGCTGTTCGAACGAGGGGTTGTGGATGATTCCTTTTACGTCTTTGATGCCGTAACGTGATAAATCTAAATTTGCCATGTTTAAGATTTTTTGTTTACCTGGTTATTGCCCACAAAATTAATAAAAAAATCATTATCAGGGTTGAAATTAGGGCAAAAATAATTAATTTTGTTGATATGAAACCGATAGAGATAGAAATAGGGAGCCGTGAGGGATTGGCCGATGCCGCCAGGCGTTTTCTGGAGGTGGCGCGCCCCGGCGCGGTGTATGCATTCCGGGGGGCGATGGGAGCCGGCAAGACCACCTTCATAGCCGAGCTGTGCCGCCGGCTGGAGAGCGCAGACGAGGCGTCGAGTCCCACATTCAGCATCGTGAACGTCTACGACACGGAGCGCTGGGGGAGGGTGTATCACCTCGACTGCTACCGTCTCGAGAGCGAGGAGGAGGGCTACGATATAGGGGTGGAAGACTACTTCGCCTCCGGCTGCGCATGCTTTGTGGAATGGCCCGAGAAGATCGAGGGTCTGCTGCCCGAAGAGACGGTAGACGTGGAGCTGAGCGTCTTGCCCGACGGCAGGCGCCTGCTGAGAATGGAGGCGCCGCGATGAGGCAGCTCTGGATTGAGGAGACGGCCTCCACCAACGCCTACGTGAAGGAGCATCGCGACAGCGTGGAGCCGATGACCATGGTGCTGGCGCGGCGCCAGACCGCCGGACGCGGTCAGCGGGGCAACTCGTGGGAGTCGGCCCCGGGAGAGAACCTCACCTTCTCGCTGAGGTTCGTGCCGCGAGGCATACGGCCCACGGAGCAGTTTACCATAAGCGAGGCCGCGGCGCTGGCTGCCGTAGACACCCTCGCCGCCTACGGCGTGAAGGCCGCGGTGAAATGGCCCAACGACATATATGTGGCCGACGGGAAGGTGTGCGGCATACTGATTGAGAATGTGATTGCCGGCACCGAGATTGCGGAGAGCGTGATTGGCATCGGGCTTAACGTAAACCAGACCGTCTTTGAGAGCGATGCGCCCAATCCCGTGTCGATGGCCGGGCTCACGGGACGTCGCTACCCCCTGGAGGAGGTGACGGCGACGTTCGGCCGGGCGCTCCGACGCCGGCTCGCGGAGGGCTCCCTGGGGAGCCGGGCGCTACACGAGGAGTATACGGCGCGGCTCTGGCGCGGCGACGGCGCCTTTCATCCCTTCGTGGAGGCTGGCGGCGAGAGGGTAGAGGCCGTCATCGACGGCGTGGAGCTGACGGGCCATCTGCGCCTGCGCCTGCGCAACGGCGAGACACGCAGATATGCTTTCAAGGAAGTTTTTCCCGTGCTTTTGCACGATATTTAAATAATTTTGATTAATTTTGCGTCAACGACCTCTCCGACACTGACCGCTGAGGGAGGAGACCAACCATGAAAAACAACAAATTATACTAAAAATACTGATTTATGAAAAAACTTTTACTACTTGCAGCAGTGGCATGTCTTGGCCTTAGCGCCGGTGCCCAGCAGACAATCAAGGTGACCGTAGAAGGTCAGGAGATCCAGAACAACGCCACCGTACAGAGCTACAACATCAACGAGGCAGCATTGGCAGCCGGTGCCGGTTTCCAGCTCGACCCCGAGGTGATGGTTACGATAAGCGAGGAGGCCGAGGTGACGGTTACGGCTCTCAACACGACTGTAGACGTGAGCGCTCCCAACCTGCAGCTCTGCTTCGGCGGCCAGTGTGTACAATTCGAGAAGGGCCGTTCGCTGACGCAGAAGAAGGTGGTAGCTGCCGGTCAGGCCACTCCGCTGATTTTCGACACGGTGCCTCTATTTGCAGGTGAACAGGGCAAAGAGCCCGACTACGCCTTCATTGCCGCAGCCACGATCACCATTGCAGCCGCAGGACTTGACAGCGACTTCGTATTCAACATCGAGCTTCTTTACAACCCCGGTGGGGCTGGCGTAGAGGGTCTCGTAGAGGAGTCTGCCGCTCCGGTATACTACAACCTGCAGGGCCAGAAGGTGACCAATCCCGAGAAGGGCATCTACGTGGTCAAGGCCGGCAAGGAGGTAAAGAAAGTAATCCTCTAACCTGAAACCTGACATCGCTACATTTTTTTGCGGTGCGCTCAAAAATTATTAACTTTGCACCGCAAAAGCCTGGTTCCGTAGCTCAGCTGGATAGAGCAACAGCCTTCTAAGCTGTGGGTCTTGGGTTCGAATCCCAACGGAATCACAAGAAATGCGGCCCTTGGCCGCTTTTCTTGTGATAGAGTGTGAGCTTGAAGAATACGTCAGCCCGAAGGGCTGGTGTTCGGTGGCGAAGCCATCAAGACTCACCTCAATCACGATCGCGAGTCGGAACTTAGCGCATGTCAAGGCGAAGCCTTGGTGCGCGGTTCGCGAAGCGAAAAGTTACCGACCGCAATCACGATAGAGCCGCCGGCTCCTTTTGATTTAATTAACAAATGAATGGAGCCTCCGGCTCCATTCGGCAACAAACGATGCCACCCCCATCCCGGCCCCTGCCCTGCAGCCCCAGCCCCCGCCCGGCCCCGAGGAGCGGCAATGTTTGTTCGTGAATTGAGATGCAGGCTCAATTCATTTGTCCTCAATTCATTTGTCCCTAACCCCCCGAAGCCATGAAAATCTACCACAAGACTCGCTGCCCCTACCACGACTACCGCTCCAAATGCATCTACATGATCACCCTCATGAAAGAGCCGGGCGTGGAGCCCTTCTCTTTCCTCTTCGGCACAAAAGAGCAGCGCTTCCAGGATGCAGGCGTCAGATACTCGCCCCTTGGGCGCCTAATCGTAGATACCCTCCGAGCCCTCCCCGACCGCTTCCCGGGCATCCGCATTAACCGCTACATCGTGATGCCCGATCATCTGCATTTCATCATCGAAATCCTTGAAAAAGACCGCTACCATCTCGGAGATATCATCAGCCGTTTTACCCGCGATTGCAACGTGGCGAATCCCAAATACGAGCGCATCTTCGAGCACGGCTACCACGACCGTATCCTGCGCCGTCGCGGCCAGCTCAACAATATGCGCAATTACATCCAAGACAACCCCCGCAGGCGACTCATAAAAGAAAACATGCCCTGGTATTTCAAAACTCCCCTGCTTCTCAATCTCTTCGGCAAAGATTACGTGATTTTCGGCAATTTCTTCCTTCTTAAAGATCCCGACCTAACGCCGGTCAGGATCAGCAGCAAATATTCTGAATCCGAACTCAACGCCTGCCTCGCCAAATACGAAGAAACGATTCGTGGGGCCGGCGTCCTCGTCTCCCCCTTCATAAATGATCAGGAAAAGGCCTATCGCAACCAGGCCATAGCCAATGGCGCCAATCTTATCTATCTTACTCGAAATCCTATCCCGGAGCGATTCAAACCCTCAAAAATGCTCCACGATCTTTGGAATGAGGGCCGATTATTAATAATCTCCACCTATCACCCCTCCCAACCGGAAAAACTCACGCGCCAAGAATCACTCGCTATGAATGCTCTTGCTGAGAAAATTTCATCCGAGACCTTTGGCGAGCTCCTCCTGCATCCCCTCTATAAACGGCCGTAGATCCCCGGTAAGAATTTGTCTGGGTAGTATCACCATCTTTTTTTAGTGCCATTATTAGTGCCATTGGTGCCAAAATCGGTGTTTTTTGATGCCATTTTTGGGGCCGTTGGGGCAGGAATTGGGTTTCTGTTTGTGTATTATCATAAATTCTTGCTATATTTGCGGGATGAAGAAGATTTACAGCATGATGATGGCGGCGATGGCAAGCATCGCCGTGATGGCCGGTTCCACACCTGAGGCGGCGGCCGAAACGGCGTATATGGCGCCGGCGAAGGTAAACCTGCAGGGCGCCACGTCGCCCGGCGTGTACCAATACATCCCCAATATCTCGGTGGAATGGACCGGCCAGACCGTGACGGCAACGCCCGGCGGACTGCGCGGCACCCTCACCATCAACGACGGCAAACCCATCGCCATCAACCGCATGTCGATCCATAACGTATCGATGGGCGACGGTGACGGCGACGGCGGTCCCGTGTGGCACGCCGCCGGCGCGAGCCCCGACCATCCCGCCAACCTGAACCTTGAAGGCGGCGACACACCTCAGCGCGCGCCAGTCCTCTTCACGGCACTCCGCATCGAGCTCTACGATATAGTGCGCAGTGAAGTGAACCCCGAAGCGGGCACCTACGTCATCACCCTCCCCGAGGGTATCGTGCAGAATCCCCAGGGCGCAATCAATCCCGAACAGTCGTTCAGCTTCAAGATAATCAAGGGCACCACCAAAAATCCCGTGGTGTCGCCCCTGCCCAATCCCGGCGACGATGACGAGCCGCTGCCCCCCTTCGAGCGTATCACCGTGAAGTGGGAAGGGCTGACGATAGAACGCATCACGGCCTCCCCGTTCGTAGTGATTTCAAGTCCGGAAGAAGACAGCGTGGTGTATCTTCCCGTCACCGTCTCCGACTCCGGTGAAGAGGCATATATCGACGTGGAGGAGGTGTTCCGCAACCCGGGCGTGTATGCCTTCCAGTGGGACAATTCAAGCGTATGGTTCAGCGACGGCACCATCAACGACATATTGTTCATGTCTTACAACATCGCTCCCTCCGCTGAGGAGGAGACTCCCGCCGGTGATACGGATGAGCCGGGCGGCGACAATCCCGGAGACGACACCGACAATCCGAGAGAAGACCCGGATGATGAAGGAGAGGACAGCCCCGGCGAGGCCGCGGTAGGCGCCGTGCAACCTGACGCCGACGGCAGGGTGAGCGTCTACACCCTCGACGGAGTGTCGAAAGGACGCTACCCCGCGGAATCGGTCCGCGAAGCGCTGCCCGAAGGCCTCTATATCGTAAACGGGAAAAAGACCCTTATACGCTGACCTCGCCGCGGATAGCGGGCCAGGGGTCGTAGCCTTCCAGACGGAAGTCGTCGAAGGTAAAATCGAATATCGACTTCACATCCTTATTGAGCACCATACGGGGCAACTGACGCGGCTCACGCGCCAGCTGCTCCTTTACCTGCTCCAGATGGTTAAGGTAGATGTGCACGTCGCCAAACGAGTGGATGAACTCCCCGGGCTCGAGGCCGCACACCTGGGCCATCATCTGCAGCAGCAGCGCATAGGAGGCGATGTTGAAGGGCACGCCCAGGAAGGAGTCGGCGCTGCGCTGGTAGAGTTGGAGCGAGAGCCTGCCGTTGGCCACGTAAAACTGGAAAAAGGCGTGGCAGGGAGGCAGGTTCATGTTTTTCAGGTCGGCCACGTTCCATGCGCTCACGATGATGCGGCGCGAGTCGGGGTTGTGCCTTATGGTCTCCACAGCCTCCGCAATCTGGTCGATGGCGCCCCCGTCGTAGTCGGGCCATGAGCGCCACTGGTAACCGTAGATATGGCCCAGCGAGCCGTCGGGGTCGGCCCATTCGTTCCAGATGCGCACTCCGTGGTCTTGCAGGTAGCGCACGTTGGTGTCGCCCTTCAGAAACCACAGAAGTTCGTGGATGATGCTCTTGAGGTGGAGCTTTTTGGTGGTGAGCAACGGAAAGCCGCGGCTCATATCGTGGCGCAGCTGATAGCCGAACGTGGAGACGGTGCCCGTGCCGGTGCGGTCGTCCTTGCGCACCCCGTGGGCCAATATATGCCTGAGAAGATCCTGATATTCCTTCATAAAAAATATAATACTTTAGTCCCCTCAGCCCTTCTCGGCAAGGGGTGTGGCGGCGCGGTTGCGGGTGGCCTGCAGACGGATGGCATTCGCCGGGCAGCGGGTGACGCAGTCGAGACACTTCACACACCGGCTGTTGTCGACACGGCGTTCCGTCACCTTGATGCAGCTGCTGCGGCACACCTCCTCGCATTGCAGGCACGAGATGCAGCGGTCGGGGTCAAACTCTATGTGGAGCAGCGCATAGCGGTCGATGAGGGCCATCGCCTGTCCGACGGGACACACCACATTGCAGTAGTCGCGGCCGGCCAGAAACCCCCAGACAGCCACGGCGGCGAGCGTCACCACGCCGGTAATACTGACGCCAAGAAACATGTTGACCCCCAGCAGGGCCCACGTCTGATCCAGGATCCGGTCGTTGCCCAGCGAGGCGGCGTTGCGCACTATGTTCCAGGGCTCCATAAGGAAGGGCACGGCCATGATGCCTATCACCAGACAGATGAAATAGACGGCCATGATGTGGTAGCGCAGGCGCGAGGGGTTTTTCCATCGAAACTGCAGGCGCAGCTGCTTGGGGAAGAGCTTGCCCAGCTCGCGGCGCAGACGCATGAAGAGGTCGGATAGGGTGCCTACGGGGCACACCGTGGAGCAGTAGATGCGGCCCATGGCGAATGTGGCGCAGAGCCAGAACAATAAAGCCCCCATGGAGAGGGCTATGGTTGAGGGTATGAGCTGGGAGACCTCCACAAACTCCAGGCTCTCGTGGGCGCGGAGCAGCTCGATGCTCTCCCGGCTGTTGTCGAAGGTGAGGAAATAGGCTATTGTGGCGCCGAGGAAAATCGCCGCCACAATCATTCTTATTATCCTTACCGTCTTCATGGTCAGAGAGGGGTGGGAAGCGCGTTTATCTGCCGCGGCGCTGCTGGGCCTGCTGCTCGCGGAGCATCTGCTGCTGCTTGCGCTGCATCTCCTCGAGGCGCGCCATAAAGCCGCTCTTCTTACGCGGTTTCTTGGCGTTCTCGGCCATCGTCTTCCTTACGGTCTCCTCCTTGATGAAGTGGCGGATGGCGTAGGTCTGGATGATGGTGATGAGCAGCGAGAGGAAGTAATAATAGCTCAGGCCGGCAGCATAGTTGTTGAAGAACACCAGGAAGAAGATGGGCATCAGATACATCATCCACTTCATGCCCGGCATGGTGTTGGGCTGGTTTTGGGTGCTGATGTAGGTGTAGACGATGTTGGTGGCCGTCATCAGAAGGCAGAAGAGCGACACATGGTTGCCGAAATAGTCGGTGATGAGGGGTATGTGGCCGCTCCAGGAGATGATGGCGTCGGGGGCCGCGAGGTCGTGGGCCCATAGGAAGCTCTCGCCGCGCAGCTGGATGCAGCTGGGGAAGAAGTTGAAGATGGCGAAGAGGATGGGGATCTGGAGCAGCATCGGCAGACAGCCCGACATGGGGTTGGCGCCAGCCTTGCGGTAGAGCTCCATCGTCTTCTGGTTGAGGATGAGCGTGTTTTCCTTGCCCGGATACTTCTCGCGGAGGGCCTTGATGTCGGGCTGCAGGATCTTCATCTTGGCCTGGCTCACGTAGCTCTTGTAGGTGAGCGGGAAGAGGATAAGCTTGATGAAGATGGTGAGCAGCAGGATTATGATGCCGTAGTTGGAGATGAACTTGCCGAGGAAGTTGAACACCGGGATCACGATGCCGGTGTTGATCCAGCGGAAGACGCTCCAACCCAGCGGTATCACGCGGGTGAACTGGAGGTTTTCGTCGGGAATCACCTCGCTCTGGATGTCGGAGAGCAGCGGGTAGGAGTTGGGGCCGATGAAGAAAGTGAAGTTCACGGGGTTTTCGGCGCTCCAGTCATAGTCGTTGATGGTGGCCTGCGCCGCGAGGTTTTTCAGGTAGTCGCTCCCCTTGAGTACCTGGCTCTGGAAGTCGGCGGTGGTGAAGGGGCGCGAGGGCACCACGATGGTGGAGAAAAACTGGTTTTTGAAGCCTATCCAGCTGAGTTTCTGCTGGCGGTCTTCCTTATCGTTCTTGTTCTCCGAGAGGTGCTCCACGGAGCCGCCGGCAAACTTATAGAAGAGGCCGCTCTGGCGCTCCTCGAACATGCGGCCCTGTTCCTGGCGGCGCATCTCCTGGTTCCAGTTGAATCCGAGCAGGCGGTTGTTGCTTTCGAGCACCTGCGTCATGTTCTGCTGAACCACCTTTGCCTCCACAAGGTAGGAGTCGCCCTCGGGGAGGGTGTATTCTATGCCCCAGAAGGCACCCGGGGCAGCCTCGAGCGTCATGCGCACGGTGTGGGTGTCCACCACCGTGGGGGTGAAGTAGAGGCTTGCCGTCTCGAGAGGTTGCGAGGTGGGTAGGGAGAAGTTGAAGGTGTTGCTGCCGTTTTCGAAGATCACGACCTTATGCTTGTCGCGTTTGGTTTCGTCAGCGTTGTATTCGGAGTCATACTTCTTGAGTTCGGCGCGTGTTATGGAGCCCGACCTGGAGTTGAGCTGGAGCAGGAGCACGTCGTTTTCGAGAGTCACGATCTCCTCCTTCCCCTCGAGGAAGCGGGCGAACTTGCCGTATTTCCCGAGGCGCAGGGAGAGGTCTTTCACGCGCTGCATACCCTGGCGCTGCTCCTGGAGGGTGAGCTTGTAGGGGTCGTTGGCCTCTATGTCGGCCCATGAGAGCTCCTTGCCGTCAACGGCCACCGTGCCGAAGATGGAGTCGCCGGTGAGGGTGAGGTTGATGCCGTTGTCGTTGATCTGCACAGCCCTGCGGCCGTCGGCGAGGGTTACGGGCGTGCCGACGGCGGCGATGTTCTGCCGGAGCCACACCTGCTCCTGGGCGGTGAGGGAGTCGGCGAGCACGGGCGCGGCCGCGGCCTGCTCCGTGGGGGCCTTGCCGTCGGAGGCGGCGCCTTTCTTCTCGTTCTGCTTCGGGCTCAGCCACATGAAGCCGAAGAAGACGGCGGCCATGAGTATAATTCCAATAATCGTATTTCTGTCCATTGTTCGGTTAGGTTAGGGAGGAGAGAAGAGCGTTTTATTTCTTGGCGGCGTTATGGATGGCTGCGCGCACGAAGGAGAGGAAGAGGGGGTTGGGGTTGAGCACGGTGCTCTGGTATTCGGGGTGGAACTGGGTGCCGAGATACCAGCGTTTGCCGGGTATCTCCACCACTTCCACAAGGTGAGTCTCGGGGTTTTCGCCCACACACCTCATGCCGGCCTCCTCGAAGGCCTGGCGGTAGTCGCCGTTAAACTCGTAGCGATGGCGGTGGCGTTCGGAGACGAGGGTCTTGCCGTAGGCCTCCGCGGCCTTCGAGCCCTCCTCGAGCCGGCAGTCATAGGCGCCGAGCCGCATGGTGCCCCCCATGTTGGAGATGCTCTTCTGCTCCTCCATGAGGTCTATGACGTTGTGGGTGGTGTTGTGTTCCATCTCCACGGAGTCGGCGTCTTCAAGGCCGAGCACGTTGCGTGCGAACTCGATCACCATGCACTGCATGCCGAGGCAGATGCCGAAGGTGGGCACGTCGTTTTCGCGACACCATCTCAGGGCGATGAGCTTGCCTTCCACGCCGCGCTGGCCGAAGCCCGGGGCGATGATCACCCCGTCGAGGTCCCCGAGTTTCTCGGCCACGTTTTCGCCGGTGATCTTCTCGGAGTGGATGAACCGGAGGTCGAGCTTGCGGTCGCAGTAGGTAGCGGCCTGAATCAGGCTCTCGTGGATGCTCTTGTATGCGTCGGGGAGTTCCACGTATTTGCCCACCAGACCGATTGTGACGGTCTTTTCGGCGTTTTCCATGCGCTGCAGGAAGTCGTTCCAGCCGCTGAGGTCGATGGGCCGGGGGTTGTCGACGCCCAGCAGGTCGAGCACGATCTCGTCGAGTTTCTGGTCGTGCATCATCAGCGGCACGCGGTAGATTGTGGGCACGTCGGTGCTCTGGATCACGGCCTCGGGACGCACGTTGCAGAACTGGGCCACCTTCCGGCGCATTCCGGCGGGGATGTCGCGTTCGGCGCGGAGCACGAGGATGTCGGGCTGTATACCCATCTGCTGGAGCTGCTTCACGCTGTGCTGCGTGGGCTTTGTCTTGAGCTCCTTGGCGGCCGAGAGGTAGGGCACGTAGGTGAGGTGGATGCTTATGGCGTTGCCGCCCATCTCCCAGCGGAGCTGGCGCACGGCCTCCAGGAAGGGCGTGGACTCGATGTCGCCCACGGTGCCGCCGATCTCGGTGATCACGAAGTCGTAGTCGCCCGTGTTGCCGAGCTTCTTCATGAAGCGTTTGAGCTCGTCGGTGATGTGGGGTATGATCTGCACGGTCTTGCCCAGGAAGTCGCCGCGGCGTTCCTTCTCGATCACGGTCTTGTAGACGCGGCCTGTGGTGACATTGTTGGCCTCCGTGGTGCGGATGTTGGTGAAGCGTTCGTAATGGCCCAGGTCAAGGTCGGTCTCCTTGCCGTCTACGGTCACGTAGCATTCGCCGTGCTCGTAGGGGTTGAGCGTGCCGGGGTCGACGTTGATGTAGGGGTCAAACTTCTGGATTGTAACCCTATAGCCTCTGGAGAGGAGCAGGCGGGCCAGCGAGGAGGCCACGATGCCTTTGCCCAGGGAGCTCACCACTCCGCCGGTCACGAAGATGTATTTGGTATTGTTGTTCATCAATTGAGGAAGTTGAAAATAAATCCTTCTGGTGGCAATCTATTAAATAATATGCAAAGTTAGGTAAAAAAACCGATTTTTATATATAATTTTGTAGACGAAATGAATTTAACAGGAATTGCAAGGAAAATATTGTCCGGGCGCACACGTGAGGTGGCCGCCTGGCGGGGCCGGGAGGAGGCGTATCAGCAGCGGTTGCTGGCCGATATGCTCCGTCGGGCTCAAGACACTGAATTCGGCCGTTCGAGCGGATTTGCCGACATTCTCGGCGCCGGCTCGGCGCCGGCCGTGGCGGCGGCATATGCCGAGGCCGTGCCGCTCCGCGAGTATGAAGACTTCCGTCCGGCCGTGATGAAGATGATAGAGGGCGCGCGAGGCGTGCTCTGGCCCGGGGTGTGCCGCAACTTCGCACAGTCGTCAGGCACCACCGGCGGGCGCTCCAAATACATACCTATCACGGAGGAGGGACTGCGCGCCAACCACTACCGCGGCGCCTCCTACTCCGTGGCGCTCTACCTCCACGCCAACCCCGGAAGCCGCATGTTTGCCGGCAAGGGACTAATCCTGGGGGGCTCCTTCGCCAATAATGTGGTGGAGGTGAGGAAAGGCACGGTGGTGGGCGATCTCTCGGCCACCCTCATACAGCGCATCTACCCGATGGCCAACTGGTTCAGGGTGCCCGACAAGCACACGGCGCTGCTCGAAGACTGGGAGGTGAAGCTGCCTCTGATAGCCGAGAAAGCCGCAGCTGCCGACATCACCAACATCTCCGGCGTACCCTCCTGGATGATGAGGGTGCTGCTCAGGGTGCTCGAAGACCGCGGCGCCACCTCCCTCAAGGAGGTGTGGCCCAACCTCGAGGTCTTCTTCCACGGCGGCATCTCTTTCGCTCCCTACCGCGAGGAATACCGTCGGCTCTGCGACGGGCTCGACATGCACTACAGCGAGGTATACAACGCCTCCGAGGGCTACTTCGCCGTTAGCGACAACACAGGAGCCCCCGGGATGGTGCTGCTCGTAGACAGCGGCGTGTATTACGAGTTCCTGCCGCTCGGCTCAGAGACGGCCATAGGAGCGGGCGAGGTAGAGCCGGGCAAGGTCTACGAGCTCATAGTGAGCACGGTAAACGGCCTCTGGCGCTACCGCACGGGCGACACCGTGAGGGTAGAGACCCTCTCGCCGCTTCGCATCACCGTGGCCGGGCGCACAAAGAGCTTCATCAACGCCTTCGGCGAGGAACTGATGGAAGACAACGCCGAGCGGGCCATGGCCGAGGCCTGCCGCGCCACCGGCGCGTCGGTGCACAACTACACCGTGGCACCGGTGTATGCCCACGGCACGGAGCGCGGACGCCACCAGTGGCTGGTGGAGTGGAAAGTGGCTCCGGCCGACCCGGAGCGGTTTGTGGCCGTGCTCGACGCCACGCTCCGCTCGCTCAACTCCGACTATGACGCCAAGCGCTCCCACGACATATTCCTCGACCTCCCGGAGGTGACGGCCGTGGCGCCGGGCGCCTTCGACCGCTGGCTCGCCACGAGCGGCTCAGGCAAACTCGGCGGCCAGAGAAAGGTGCCGCGCCTGAGCAACGACCGCAAGATTGCCGACGCGATTGTGAAGAGCGGGGAGTGAGAAGTTAAGAGAGAGGAGAGAAAAGAGAGGAGATGCCACACACAGCGTCGCTAAACCGGCTTCAGGAACTGGCTACGGCCCCCATATGGAGGATGCTGGTGAAATACAGCCTCCCGGCCGTGGTGGGCACGGTGATTTCGGCCGTCTACAACATCATCGACTCCATCGTGATAGGCCACGCCATCGACGATCCCAACGTCGTGGCCGGTATCGCGGTGACCTTCCCTGTGATGAACCTCGGCACGGCACTCGGCATGCTCATCGGCGCCGGCGCGGCCACGAGGGTGAGCATCGTGATGGGGCAGAACGACCGCCGGCGCGCCGAACTGATACTGGGCAACTCCGTGCAGCTCACCGTGATAGTGGGTATCATCTACATAACGTTGCTGGCCGTCTTCATCACCCCCATCCTCAACCTCTTCGGTGCCTCGCCCAACACGCTGCCCTATGCCCGCGAATTCATGCTATGGGTGCTCCCGGGGATGGTGCTGATGAACCTCACCTTCAGCTACAACAACGTGATGCGAGCCTCCGGCTATCCCGGTAAGGCCATGTATACCAATATGATAGGAGCCGGACTCAACGCCATCCTTGCCCCTACGTTCCTCTTCGGCCTGCATCTCGGCATCAAGGGAGCGGCCATAGCCACCGACATCTCGATGCTCGTCACCTCCTTCTTTGTGATGGGCCACTTCTTCCAGAAGAAAAACACCCTCCACTTCGTGAGGGGAACCTTCAAATTCCAATGGCCGGTGATCAAGTCGGTGCTCTACATCGGTATGGCGCCCTTCCTGATCAACGTGGCGGGCGCTTGCATCAACGCCATCGTCAACAACTCGCTGCTGAAATATGGCGGCGACGACGCCATCGCGGCCGTAGTGGTGTTCAACCGCTTCGTCACCATCTTCGTCTTCATAGTGTTGGGTATATGCCAGGGCATGCAGCCGATCCTGGGCTACAACTACGGCTCGGGCAAGCTCGACCGCCTCTTCAAGACGCTGCGCCTTGCGGCTACGGTGGCCGTGATAATCACCACTATAGGGAGCATCATCGGCGCCGCGATGCCCGGGGCCATCGCCTCTGCCTTCATGCAAGACGAGATGCAGATACAGTGTGCCATCAACTGCCTGCGCATCACCACCTTCGGGTTCTGGATGGTAGGATTCCAGATTGTGGCCACCAACTTCTTCCAGAGTCTGGGAATGGCGGGTAAGGCCGTGTTCCTGTCGCTCACGCGTCAGGTGATCTTCATGATTCCGCTTCTGTTCATATTGCCGCCCCACTTCGGCCTTGACGGAGTCTGGGGTGCGTTTCCCATCTGCGACTACGTATCGGCCATCATCGCAGGCCTGATGCTGTGGTGGCAGGTGCGCCACATCCGCCGCGCAGCCATGCCGGCCCCGCTCAACTGATCCTCTTTTTTTACTGTTGCTTAAGCAATTGCTCGGCTATCAAGAAGTCGAGCTCCGTGTCTATGTCCACATCGTGTCGTGCCGAGGAGGACAGGGGAAGGATATTCCCGAGCCTTGCCAGCGAGGGAGCGTTGCGCAGCGAGTCGGCGTTGATCACGTAGATTGCGCCGTCGAATTCCCACACCGGGGGAGCGTCCTGGCGGCGTGTCACGGTGCCGTCTCCCTTTGATATACGGAGCCGTCCGTCGGCCTCACACTCGTAGGCGTTGTAGTAGGGGTTGGTGGCTGCCGGGCGCACGCTCACCACCATGTCGGGTCTTCGCTGCTCAAAAAGTTCGATTGCGCGGCGTATGTCGTCGGGGTTGCGCAGTGGAGAGGTTGGCTGGAGCAGCACGATGGTGTCGTAGTTGCCGCCCTCGGCATTGAGGGCATCTACGGCATGGAGCATCACCTCCCTGCTGCCGGCTGTGTCGGTGGCCAGTCTGGCCGGTCGCAGCCAGGGCACGTTGGCTCCTGCGCGGCGCCCCACGTCGGCAATGGCCTCGGAGTCTGTGGTCACCACCACGTCGGCCGGGTCGTCGGCCACGGCCAGAGCATGCTCGATGGAATGGACGATGAGGGGTTTGCCGCCGAGGATGCGGATGTTCTTGCCGGGTACGCCTTTGCTGCCGCCGCGGGCCGGGATGAGGAAGAGCGGTTTCATTTCAGCAGTCGGTCGGCTATTATGGAGGGGGTGTTCTCCCTGAAGTAGGGGTTTTTCAGTTCGCGGGCGCGATGCCGTGCCTCTGAGGTGAGGGCGAGGCTGATGGCGTCGGCGATGGCGTCGGCCTTCAGCTCGCTGTGTATCACGGCCTTGGAGCGCTGGCGACCCTGCTGGCGTATGCCGACGTCAACCACGGGGACGCCGAGCGAGGGAATCTCCACGATACCGCTCGACGAATTGCCGGCCACGACGGCGGCGCGCCGCGCCGCGTTGATATACCTCACCCTTCCCAACGACGACACAACCTTGACGCGCTGGCGCCATTCTGCCTCGAAGGTGAACATGAGGCTAAGGAGCGAGGTGGGGTCGGTGTCGGTGTTGGGGAAGGTGAGCAGAATCTTCAACTCCGGGTGTCCCTCGAGCGAGAGGCGCAGGCCGTCGAGCCAGACGTTCATCTGCGCTATTGGGCTCTCCTCGGCGAGGGTGGCGGGATGATATGTGCCCAAAAGGTAGCATCCGCCGAGATCGAAGTCAAGAAATTCCCTGATTTCATCGGCTGAAATTTCCTCCACGTGGGTGGTGTTGTAGACGCCCAGAGCGCCGCTCTCCACAACGTTTTCCGGCTTCGCACCCATCAGGATGAGGCGCCGGCGCCCCTTGTCGGTTTCGGGGAAGTGGAGTGTGGCCATCTGGGATATGCTGTTGCGCAAGGCGTCGTCGAAGGCCCCTTCGGAGACTGTTCCACCCGCGATATGGGCAATGGGGATGCGCTCCAAAAGCGCGGCCGTGGCCACCCCCATGATCTCGAAACGGTCGCCGAGCAACACCACCATCTCGGGCTTCAGAAAGCGGAAAGCCTTGGTGAAACCGGTGATTGCGTCGGCCACGGCTTCGTCGGGCTCGCGGCGCGTGGGCACCGACATCATGGGCGGAAAGCCGTCTTCCACCATCTCCTGAATCGTGTCTCCCATCTCGGGGAAGAGGTGGGCATAGGTGGCGATTATCATAGGTTTCACCCCGCGGTCGGTGAGTTCCTTCACCAGCGGATGAAGCAGTCCCCAGTCGGCGCGGGTACTTGTGACGATGGCTATCTTTTTCATAACTCTATGAGTGTGTCGTAGGGGAAGTCGCGTTTGGCGCGTGTGCCTACCACGCTGTCGATTTCCCACGGTGAAATGCCGTTTCCGGGGCGTTTCACCGCAATATTTTCATATGACAGGAGCTCGCCCTGCCTGATGTCGCGGGCGGCCACGAGGCTCTTGCGGGCCACTTCGATGTTGGCTCTCTCGCTGGGCGAGACTCTCTTCTCGGGGCTGCCGAGCACGGCCTCGATATGTCGGATTTCGGTCACCATCCTGCGGAGCTCGTCGGGTACGAGCGATGCCTTGTGGTCGGGGCCCGGCAGGGAGCGGTCGAGGGTGAAGTGCTTCTCCACCACGCAGGCTCCGAGGGCCACGGCCGCCACGGGCACCTCCGTGCCGGGAGTGTGGTCGCTGTAGCCATAGCGCAGCCCGAGGGCTTTCCCCATGGCCGGCATCGCCAGTAGGTTGACGTCGCCGAAGGGAGTGGGATACTGCGTGTTGCAGTGCAAAACGATGATTTCATCGCGTTTTACCCCCTCGCCGGGAGCCGGATAGTCGGCAAGGACACATACGGCCCGCTCCACCTCCCCGAGGGTCGACATACCCGTGGAGAGGATGGTGGGGATACGCGATTTCGCCACCTCGCGCAGGAAGGGGAGATTGGTGATTTCGCCCGATGGAATCTTGATATAGTCGGTGCCGAGCTCGATGAGGAAGCGCAGCGATACGAGGTCGAAAGGAGTGCTCATGAATCCGATGCCCACCTCCCGGCAGTAGTCTTTGAGCTCGCGGTAGAACTCGATGGGAAAGTGGAGTTTGCGGCACATGTCGAGCTGGCTCTCGCCGTCGCCGGTCTGCTCCTTCTGGTATTCGGCCTTGGGAGCCACCGATGAAATCACGAGTTCGGGCACGGCTGTCTGGAACTTCACGAAGTCGGCGCCGGCCTCCTTTGCGGCCACCACCATGCGTCGCGCCATTTCGGGGTCGGCGTTATGGTTTACGCCGGCCTCCGCAATTACGATTACGTGGTCCATTTATCTGTTGAAAAAGATGGTTTCCTTCTGGTAGCGGGCCATGAGGGTGCCGTCGATCCAGTCGTCGCATGGCCGGAGCGGTATGCCGAGGGCCTCGGAGAGGATGTAGTCGGGGATGGGAGCCCCGGCATAGATCGAGCACACCACGCCTCCGCCCAGACGCGGGTTGACTTCCATGAGCAGGTAGCGGTCGCGCCTGATGTCGTAGAGAAACTGGAGCGTCACGGGGCCGCGAAGCTGGAATTTCGCGATGATATCGCGGGTCATGCTCTCGAGCTGGGGCAGACGGGTGGTGATGGTGCGTGTCACCTCTCCGCCCATCACCTCGAGGCGTTCGCGGGGCACGGTCACCATAATCTCGCCGTCTGCGGCCACGTAGCAGTCAACGGTATACTCCCTCTTGTCGGAGATATATTCCTGGAGCAGGTAGTCGGAGATATCCTTGAGGTGCATCAGGTCGTCGATGTCTTCGAAGATATGTATGCCGCGCGAGGCGGAGCCGAAGCGCGGTTTGGCTATCACGGGCATCTCCGCGTCGATTATCTTATAAGTGGTGGGTATGGGTACTCCGGCCTCACGGAAGGCGGCGGCCGCCAGGATCTTGTCAAACATGAGCACGGCCGTGTCGGGGTCGCTCACGGGCACAAAGAGGTCGGGCATCTTCTCCTTGCACCGCGCGGCCACGGAGATGGAGCCGTCGACGAAGGGGAGGATTATGCGGGCCTCGTGCTCTATCACCACGCGCAGTATGTCGTCTACCACGCCGGGCTCAGTCCATCGCAGCCCTTTCACCACCTTGCCTACGGTGGCGATTGGCACCTGGTCGTCGAGCTCATAGCTCACAATGCGTATATCGTAGCCGAGGCGTTCGCCGGAGCGTTTCAGGAGTTCGGCCATCGAGACCCTCCTGGCTCCGCCGAGCATCAGCACCGTCAGTTTGGGTTTTCCCATCTTGGTCTTATCTGTTGTAAATGTCGGGTTTATAGGCGTCGAGGCGACCCGGGGCGGCAAACCACCTCACGGTCTTCTCGAGGCCCTGGCGCAGGGTGTGGCGCGGCGCCCAGCCGGTGAGGCTGCGAAGCAGCGTGGCGTCGCCCTGCAGACGCATCACCTCGCTCTTCTCCGGACGTATCCTCTCCGGATCCACCGTAAAATTCACGTCCGCATCCATGATTTCAGCGATGATTTCAAGGGTTTCCTTCATGCTTACGTCCTTGCCGGTGGCGATGTTGATCTCACGGCCGATAGCCTCGTCGCAGCCGGCTATGGCGATGAAACCTTCCACGGTGTCGGCCACATAGTTGAAGTCGCGCGAGGGACGCAGGTCGCCCACCTTGATTTCCCTCATGCCGGAGGCAATCTGGGTGATGACGGTAGGGATGAAGGCACGGGCCGACTGGCGCGGGCCGTAGGTGTTGAAGGGGCGCACGATGCTCACGGGGAGCGAGAAGGCGTTGTGGAAACTGAGCGCTATGGCGTCGGCCCCGATCTTGGTGGCCGAGTAGGGCGACTGGGGTTGGCGGGGATGTTTCTCGTCGATCGGCACGTAGAGAGCCGTGCCATACACCTCTGAGGTCGACGTAACCAGCAGGCGCCTCACACCCTCGTCTCTTGCTGCCTGGCAGATGTTGAGGGTCCCCTTGATGTTGGTGTCGACGTAAGAGTCGGGAGCGATGTAGGAATAGGGGATGGCGATGAGGGCGGCGAGGTGGAAGATGGTGTCCGCGCCGCGGGAGATATGCCGGCAGAAGTCGGGGTCGCGCACGTCGCCGGTCACCACCTCGAGGTCGGGGTGCCGGAGGCCTTCGAGATGGCCCCAGTTGTTGAAGGAGTTATACTGGGCGAGGGCCCTTACGCGGTGGCCGCGGGCCAGGAGCGCCTCCACAAGGTGCGATCCGATGAAACCGTCGGCTCCGGTCACGAGCATCAGGGGCTTCGTATCGGTCATAAGAGCTGGTTATTGGGGTTTGGTGTCTGAGTAGTCGCCGTTGTACGTGCCGATATGGCGTTCCTTCTTTTCATCGAAGATTTCGGAGATCTTGAAGAATATTCCGCTCTCCTCGACATCGCCGAATTCCTCGTTGATTGCGGTGCCAAACATCCTCATCGTGGGGCTCAGGCTCATGTAGGCGTTCACCAGGGGCGGTATGGTGCGGCCGCCGTTGCGGATGGCCTGGTTCAGAATCTTGTAGTCTTCCTTATAGCCGGCGCCGCAGAAGAGCTTCTGCACCTCCTCGCTCCTCGCCTTAGTCCGGAGAGGCCGCAGGGGCTCCACGAGCCGTTCGGGGTCGGGGAAATGCTTGTGGAGAAAGCCGAGCAGGATGTCGCGGCACTCCTCGCCGTAGTCGGGATACATCGTCACCTTCCCGAAGAGGTATTCTATCTCCGGATACACCACGGTGAGGGCGCCCAGGCCGTCCCAGAGGTTGTCGAGGGCGTAGATGGCCTTGGGCTTGGAGCGGGTGTTCTGGTATTCGAGGGTCACGAACGAGCGCCCCAGTTCGAGAGTGACGGGGAGATACTCGTTGAGAAACTTCTCGGAGAAGCGGAACATATGGGAGGTGGCGATGCGCGGCGTGCCGTTCTCATCGCGTTTTATGTCGCGTCCGAGTATGAAGCGGTAGCCGCCCATGATCTCGCGGTCGTCGGGGTTCCACACGATGAGCTGGCGGCATGGAGGGTCCATTGTGTCAAACTCGTCGATGTCAACCTCCTTGCCGGTGCCCCCGCCGGCGCTGCGGAAGGCTATTTCGCGCAGACGCCCGATCTCCCTCATGGTGTTGGGGGAGTCGAAAGCATCAACGATATAGATTTCGTTGTCGCCCTTGTTGGTGGTTCTCAGGCGTTTCTCGGGCGTCAGTTCAGCCTCGATAAGCCCGGGATCTACGGGGTCGATGATCTTTTGCATACGTCTAAGCGGCAGTTGCGCATGCAAAATTAGCAAATTAATTTTATTTCACCAATATTTTGGTGCCCGCGCCCTTTGCAGCGCCTTTTTCGCCGGGTTTTATCACGTAGATACCGGCCTTGGGATTTCTCACTCGGCGTCCCTGCAGGTCGTAGTATACCGCGTCTGTTCCCGTCGCCTCAACGGCCTGCACCCCAGAGAGGAGGTCGATATGATAGTAGAGTTCTACAGCGGGGTTGAGGGGCTGGTTGTCGTCGCGGATGTAGACCTTGACGGCGCCTGCGTTGAGTGTCACCTTATAGTCGCCGGCCTCTGTGAGGGGCTGGTCAGGGATATACTGCAGATAATAGGTATACTGTCCCGTCACTGCGCCTCCGAGTCCGTCGTCGGATTCATCGAGCACTTCATCCTTCTGTAGTGTGAATTCAATGGGGGTGACATTGCCGTCGGGAGTCTGGAGCGAGCCGCCCATCTTCTGGCGTGCTGCGGTGAGGATCACGTAGTCGTCCCAATATATGCGGATGTCGGTAAGACCTTCCACCTCACCCTGCTCGGGGTCGGAGAATACGGGGAATTCCTCTATGGGCATGGGGTTGCCGAGTATGAAAAACTGTATCTCGCGGTCTTCCACTCCGCTTACGGCGCTCTCCGGGATGATGATGGTGTAGGGGCCGTCATACATTGGCACTCCGCCGAAGGTGATTATCTTCTCGCTCAGGGAGCTTGACCCAAGCTCTCCCATAGCATACGGCTCGGCCTCCGAGATGGGGTTGTCGATGTCATACCATTTCTTGTAGAGCAGCACTCCGGAGGCGTCCTTCACGGTGTAGTTCAGCCCTTTCAGCTGGAGCCCCTTGAAGTCGGAGGCCTCCATGCGCAGGAAGTCGTAGGGCACTACCGTTGCCGAGGGGTCGATGGTGCTTCCGCCTCCCGTGGTGCCCCCTACTCCGGTGCCCGTGCGCGACACGTTGATGGTTACCTCGTAATATTCGTCGAAGGGCCATGGCTCGTCGTCGTAGATGAAGTAGCCGTGGGGTATGTAGAGAGTCCATTTGTCGTAGGTGCTCCTGAGCTTCGAGAGGTCAAATACGGCGCTGTGAACTCCTTCACCGTTGTTGAGCGTAATGCCTACGTATGTGATGCCGTCGCCGTTCTCGCGGGCCATGAAGGGACCCTCGCGATATTGCGTCACCTGTCCTATGTCGGGCAGCGTTATTATGACGTTGGGGTCATAGTCCGGGTTCTTCTGGATGTCTCCCGAGAAGTAGACGGTCATCGTCGACGGAAGCTCGGTGAAGCCCTTCCCCTGGTCCGGACTTGTCTGCGCGGCGCCCGATAGCACGCCCAGCGCCAGTGTCAAAGTAAATGCTAATGAGTGTTTCATAAATTCAAGCCCCTTCGGGGCATCTGTCTGTTTTTATAGAAAGCCCCGCCCGCGGGCGAGGCTTTCGGGATTTGTTTGTAAGAGATTACTTATTTCACGACTTTCACGGCCTTACCGCCGGCCACCTTGATGAAGATGCCCTTGTCGGGGTTGGCCACCTTTCGGCCCTGAAGGTCATAGTATACGACCTCGGCGTCATTGTCTCCGATGGCGCTCACTCCTGCCTCCGAAGAATAGTTGAGCTCGAACTCGATGGAGTCGTTGTAGGCAAGGCCTGAGCCTACATGGATCAGGATCTCCTTGGCGTTGAGGAAGAAGGTATAGTTGCCGCTCTCGAGGTTGAGCTTGTTGAAGTCTACGGTGAGGGTGTTGCCGTCAACGATTTCGAGAGCCGGGCTTCCCTGGCGCACCACGGTGGTGGAGCCGCCCACATAGGTGATCTGAAGGTCGAGGTTTTCCTGTGCGAACTCGATTGCGTTCTTGTTCCAGTCAATGGATACCACGCCGTCTTTCACGTCGATGGTGGGTTTGATATCGGTAGTCTCCACGTTGAAGACATTGTAGGTGAAGGACACCTCATTGTTGGGCACCCATTCGCCGTCAATGTTGATTTCCACTGTGCCGGTGGGGATTGTCAGCACGTAGACGCCCTCTGTAAATATGGGTTCACCCCAGCTTACCACGAGTGTGTTGGGAGCTCCGTCGTCGGCGCGCGTGTTGCCGTCGCCCGTGTCGGGTTGTGAGTTGCCCTCTTCGTCAACTGGGAGGTATACCACGTTGGAGCTCAGTGTGAAGCCCGTGGGGCCGCCGTCGCAGGTCAGGCTGATGCCTGAGCCGTTGGCGAGGCGCAGGGCATTGCCTCCCCAAGTGATGCTGGCATGATCGTAGAGCCAGGAGTCCAGATAGTTGTTGCGGGGATATGATTCAGCCTTCGGCATTCCGCCGGCTTCCACAATCTCGATGTAGTAGTAGGTCATGGCGTTGAATACGTCGCTGCCGCCTATAGTCACCACGCCCTCGCCCATAGTGAGGAGGTAGAAGCCCGGACCTATGCTCTCCGGAAGGTTTATCTGGAGGCGGTTGTCGCTCGTGATGGAGATGTTGTTGCCGAGGTTGGTGCGTGAGGAGGAGTCCTCACCCGATATTTCCGTGTAGATGCCGTTCTTGTTGGGGCCGAGAGCCAGTTGGCCGCCGCCTGCCCAAGAAGCGTAGATGGTGCCACCCTGGCGGATAGGGGCATAGGGAATCTGGTCGTTGCTTACGTTGGGCATTGCCGGATCCCAGGTAATGTTGCCGTTGGTCTCGTAATGCTTGTAGTTGATTACGATTTCGGGAGAGATGGCCCCGGCTGTGGTCTTCACGATCCCTTCGTCGAGCACGATGCGGATGTTGCCTACCCAGTCTTTGTTTGCGTTGAGTTTATCGCCCATGATTATGGCGTTGGGCCAGATGCGGATTGCCCAAATGGTACCGATGTCGGAGCCGCCGTCCTGCTCGTTGCTCGTCTCCATCTTGCTGGCGTAGAAGTCGTCGGCGCTGAAGTATAGGGAGTTGTTCTGCTCAACGTCGTTCACATAGACGTGGAGCATGTTGAGGGGGAGAGGATTCCTGACACCCTTGTCGGTGTTGGGAAGGTCGAGGGTCACGCCTGTCCAAACCAGGGTGAAGTAGCCCATATACTGCTCGAGGGTGGTACCGTTGGCCGGTTCGATCGAGGGCTGGGGCATGTATGTGGCGGCCGATGCGCTCAGGCTCATCACAGCCATACAGATGGCCGCTGCGATACTCGTAAATAATTTCTTCATAACGGTAATATTTAGTGTTTATAGTGTGTCTCTGCGTGTGCTTTCAGGGTTCGCGGAAAGGCTCTTTTTGTCTTTATTCCGCAAATATAGTAAAATTTTCCAATCGATGCAAATTTTTTCAATATTTATGAGTTTTGGGGAGAGCTGGCGCTCTATTTTTGTCGGTATGGAAACAAATATACCCGAAAACATTACTATAGAGGATATTCTGGCCGAAAACCGTCGGCGCAACGAGCGGCAGTCGGCCCTCGAGCCGTCGGCATTCGAGGAGTGGGCTGCGGCCAACGTCAAGATCAAGCCCAAGGGTGGAGGTGCGGCCATCCCGTTCCTGCTCAACGCGCCGCAGCGCCGGCTGGTAAGCGTGCTCGAGGAGATGCGCCTCGCCGGGCTGCCCATCCGCCTCATCCTGCTCAAGGCCCGTCAGTGGGGCGGAAGCACGTGCATCCAGCTGTATATGGCGTGGCTCCAGCTCTGCCACTCCACCGGCCTCAACTCCCTGATCATCGCCCACCAGATCAGCGGCTCCGAGCAGATCAAGGATATGTTTGACCGCATGGTGGAAAACTATGAGGCCGAGAAGCTCACCCTCAAGAAGGTGGGTCGTTCCGGAGCAACGTACCGCATAGTGGAGCGCGACTGCAAGATCTCCATCGGCACGGCCGAGCGGCCCGACTCGAGCCGCGGCGGCGACTACAACCTTGTCCACCTCTCGGAGGTGGGGCTATGGAAGAAGACGGCAGGCAAGAGTCCCGAAGACATTGTGCGCTCGGCCACGTCGGGCGTGCTGCTTAAGCCGATGACTATGATTGCGCTCGAGAGCACGGCCAACGGCGCCGGCACATACTTCCACCGCGAATATCTTGCCGCGAAGGCGGGGGAGAGCCAGTTCAGGGCGCTTTTCATCCCGTGGTTTGAGATTGAGGCCTACCGCCTCGAGATTCCTGACACCCGGGAATTTGCCTCCACGTTGCTCGCCCGTCGCCGCGACCCCCTCTCGTCGGGGAGGGCGCAGAGCGGCGAGTATCTCTGGAGTCTCTGGGAACGGGGTGCCACACTCGAGGCCATCCACTGGTATATCTCCGAACGCCGCAAGTATTCCGACCATGGCGGCATGGCCTCGGAGTATCCTTCGGACGACATAGAGGCGTTCGTACACAGCGGCGAGCGGGTGTTCTCGCCGGAGGCTGTGGAGCGTCTGCGTAGGGGCGTGGAGGAGCCGGGGTTCGTGGGCGAGATTGACGGAACGCCCAAGCCCGACTCCCTGGGATGCCTCGAGATCTGGCGCCACCCCTCCCAGGGGGAGTTTGCCAACCGCTACCTGGTGGTGGTCGACGTCGGGGGTCGCTCGTCGAAGGCCGACTGGAGCGTCATCGCCGTCTTCGACCGCCTCGGCGACGACGGCGACCGCCCGGAGGTGGTGGCGCAGTGGCGCGGCCATATCGACCATGACCTGCTGGCGCGCAAGGCTGAGGCCTTGGCGCGCTACTACGGCAATGCCCTGCTCGTCATCGAGAGCAACACCCTCGAGACGGCCGACCGCGAGCGCGAGGTAGACGGTCTGCAGGCCCCCTTCCTGCTCCGCGAGCTTGAGAACTCCTATCCCAACCTGTATATGCGCACCACCCTCTCCGGCAGTCCGCGCCCCGGTTTCCACACCAACACCTCCACCAAACCCATGGTGATAGGTTGCCTGGTAAAGGCCGTGCGCGAGGGACTCTATGTGGAGCGCGACAGCCGGGCCATCGACGAGCTGATACAGTATGAGCGTAAGCCCAACGGCAGCTTCGGCGCCTACACCGGTTGCCATGACGATATCCTCATGACCCGCGCCATCGCCATGCACATCCATGAGCATGAGATGGAGGCGCCGCGACGCCGCCTCAGCCGGGAGACGGCCGGGCGCGGCTTCCGCGCCGACCGCGGGCCGGGACGCGGGGCGCGTCCGCAGGATGCCTTCGGGATATTCTGAGAGGGCCGATTGATTCTTATAAACTCTTATAACTCTTATAATTCTTATAAACTCTTATAATTCTTATAAATTCTTATAATCCATATGATTATGTTGGAAGCAGCAAGTAAGTATTGGGCTGAGCTTCAGCCCTACCGCAGCGAGCGTCATCGCTGCAAGAACTACACCTACGGGCGCCAATGGAAAGACATCGTCACCGTCGAAGGGCGCCGCATGACGGAAGAGGAATACATCCGCGAGCAGGGGAGTGCCCCGCTAAAAAACAACCTCATCAGGCGCATCGTCAGGAACGTGATCGGCGTCTTCCGCAACAACTACTCTTTGCCGGCCTTCGACGACGTGGCACTCCCCGGTCAGGAACCTCTGCGCGAGGCTTACGGCCTCACGGTGAGCGGCAACGAGATGGCCGAGCTTTACAGCCGGGTGCTCGAGGAATACCTCATCGGCGGTCTGGCCGTGGTGCGCAAGCGGTTCGAGGCCGACGCGGAGGGTGGCAGGGTCATGACGGAGGTGGTGCGCCCGGAGTCGTTTTTCTTCAACACCGACTCCGTCGACCCCCGCGGTTGGGACATCCACACAATCGGCGAGTTTCATATGGTAGACGCTACGGCCCTGCGCTCCCTGGGCACTTCACGGTTTGGCGCGGCCGTGGCGGAACGGTCGGCCTACGCCGGCTTCTGCGGCGTGCGTGTTACGGAGCTCTGGCGCCGCGAGGGGGAGCGGTGGCGCTACTATTTCCTTGCCGACGACGGCAGCATCCTGCAACAGGGCGACTCCCCCTTCCCGTCCGGCGGTCACCCCTACGTGATGAAGGCATATCCATTCCTCGACGGCGAGATCCACTCCTTCGTGGCCGACTGCATCGACCAGCAGCGCTACATCAACCGTCTCATCACGCTCAACGACTGGATAATACGCGCCAGTGCCAAGGGCGTGCTCCTCTTCCCGGAGGGTGCCATCCCCGACGACCTCGACCTCGAGGACATCGCTGCGCAGTGGAGCCGCTTCAACGGAGTGATACGCTACCGCGCCAAGGCGGGTCAGCCGTTGCCCCAGCAGGTGAGCACCAACTCTACCAACGTGGGAATCTCCGAACTGCTCGGTGTCCAGCTCAAGATGATGGAAGACGTGAGCGGCATCAACTCCGCCCTCCAGGGTCAGCTGGCGCGCGGCAACATCTCGGGCACGCTTTACGAGCAGCAAACACGCCACGCCATCACGGGTCTTGCCGACATCCTGGAGGGTTTTCGCGTCTTCATGCGCAATTCGGCCCTCAAAGACCTCGACCTGCTGCAGCTGCGCCTCTCAGATTTGCGAGAATGAGAAATAATGAGTAACTTTACCCCGCTAAACCTAAATGTTATTACACACGGATGAAAAATATGAACAAGATAAAGCTGCTGATGTTGGGAGCCGTAGCTGCTGTCGGGCTTACGGCCTGCGACAGCGTGAGTGAGGAAGACAGGTTTGTCGAGGCCACCATCGAGCCCCAGCGCGCCGTGCTCCTCGAGGAGTTTACGGGTCAGCTCTGCACCAACTGTCCCGACGGCCACGCCGCCGTGAATAAGCTTGTGGCCACTCTGGGCGACTCCATCGTGCCGGTGGGCATCCACGCCTCCGGCCTCTCCATCTCCGTTGCCTCGGGCGGCCTGGGCACGGAGGCCGGGGAGACCTACTACGCGCAGGTTGGCAGTCCGGCACTCCCCACGGGTGTGATCGACCGTGTCACGGCGCCCCTGCAGGTGGCCGACTGGGATTCGCAGATCGATGCCCTCATCGTGCAGCCCACGCCCTTCACGGTGGCTGCCAAGGCCGCAGTAAGCGGTACTGACTACAATATCGAGGTGGCCTTCTCCTCGGGCGACGACTACGACGGCAAGCTCATGGTGTGGGTGCTCGAAAACGACATCACCGCCCTGCAGCTCGACCACGGCGTCTACGTGACAGACTATGTGCACAACCACGTGTTCCGCACATATGCCACGGCCGACGTTGACGGCGAGGCAGTGAGCCTCAAGGCCCACTCGCCTCAAACCAAGACATATACCGTGGCCATCGACGAGAAGTGGAACGCCTCCAACCTCTATGTGGTGGCCTTCCTCTACAATAATGCCGGCGTAGCTCAGGTGACGCAGTCCCCCTCGAGCCACTAAAAGCTGCAGCAGACATGACGATAATAGCCTCTGTGGGCGAGAAAGGAGAGCTGGGCCGAAAGGGTCAGCTCTGCTGGCATATACGCGAAGACCTCAAGCGCTTCAAGGAGCTGACGATGGGGGGAGCCGTAATCATGGGTCGCCACACGTGGGAGTCACTTCCGCGCCGGCCGCTCCCCGGGCGCCTCAACATCGTGATTACGTCGCGACCCGAGGCCCTGGAGGGCATCGGCCCCGACGCCCTGGCGGTGGGTTCGCTGCCGGAGGCCGTGGCTGCCGCGGAGGGTCGCGAGGTGTTCATCATCGGCGGCGGCTCGGTCTATGCCGAGGCCATGCCGCTGGCCACGCGACTCGAGCTCACGAGAATACATGCCGTCGACCCCGAGGCCGACACATTCTTCCCGTCGGTCGGGGAGGACTGGCGACTCGTGGAGGAGTCGGAACGCCACACTTCGGCCGGGGGATTGCAGTTTACTTATCAGAGGTTTGAGATCTCAAGGTAGAGGTATGAAGGTGGCGGTGCTCTGCAGGAGCGACTCCCGGGGAGGCGCGGCCGTAGTGAGCCGGCGGCTCACCGAGGCCTTGCGCAGCGAGGGTGTCGACGCCACGCTCCTCGTGCTTGAGAAGTCTACCGACCTTCCTTACGTGGTAGAGGCCCGCTATCCGCTGCGGGCCCGTTTTGCGTTTGCAGCGGGGCTGCTCCGCGTGCTGCTTGCCAACGGGCTGCGACGCCGCAATCTTTTCAAGGTCGACGCAGGAGAGTTCGGCTTGCCGCTGTGGCGCCACCCCGTGGTGCGCAATGCCGACGTGGTGATCCTCAACTGGGTAAACCAGGGTATGCTCTCCCTGAAGGGAGTAAGGCGCATCGCCGCCATGGGGAAAAGGGTAATCTGGACCATGCACGACATGTGGCCCATGACGGGCATCTGCCATCACGCCATGGGTTGCCGGCGCTTCGAGCAGGAGTGCGGCTGCTGTCCGCTGTTAGGGTCAAGCCGTCCCGGCGACCTTTCCCATAAGGTGTGGCGCCGAAAGAAGCGGCTCTACGATGCCTCACCTATACAGTTTGTGGCCGTGAGCAGCTGGCTCGCGGCGGAGGGGAGGCTCTCGTCACTGCTCGGCGCCGGGCAGGTGGAGGTGGTGCCCAACGCCATCCGCGAAGTTGGAAGGGGAGAGGGGGCAGAACGAAAGCCCTATAATAATAAGGAGTTCACGATACTCTTTGCGGCTGCCACGCTCGACAACTGGATAAAGGGCCTTGACACCTTCCGCGAGGCGGTGGCGGAGCTCGTCCGGCGTCACCCCGAGGTGGGAGCGCGCTGCCGCGTGCTGCTGATTGGGGGTGTGAAACGTCCTGCGGTTCTCGAGGGCTTTGCCCTCCCGATGGAATATCTCGGCGTGGTGAGCGGTGAGCGGGAGCTGGCGGCCGTCTACAGCCGTGCCGACGTCATCGTCAACACCTCGAGTTTCGAGAACCTCCCGGGCACACTGGTGGAGGGTCAGCTCTACGGAGCCGTTCCCGTGGCCTTCGACCGCGGAGGGCAGCGCGACATCATCACCCACGGCGAGACGGGATGGCTGGCCGATTGGAGCGACTCGCCGGCAGAGCGTGCCGCGGCGATTGCCGACGGCATAGCCCGTGCCGTGGCAGCCCTCGACGCCGACGCCGGGGGCGTGCGCGAAAAAATGCGGAACTCCGTGGAGTCCCGCTTCAGTTATTCTTCTGTTTCAAAGAGATATATTCAGCTCTCACGCCTTAGTTGAAGGCGTTGTAGAGAGTGCTGAGGTTGGTGAAGTCGGAGTAGCGCTTCTCCGTCTCGCTGAATTTGGGCATCTGCGCTCCCGGGTTGCTGTGGATGTCGAGCTGCTTCACATTCTCGATATACATCTGTCCGCGCCTGATGGTGATGCGGTTGATGTTGATGACGCCGGGTCCATCGCCCACCACCTGCATCATGTAGCCGTCGCCAACGTAATACTGTCCCGGCTCCGACTGCACGTCGCTGCGGCTCAGTGTGCCGTCGGGCATGGGGTAGTAAAGCTCGAGGCGCGAGTTGTCGTGGTAGCTGCCCACCTTAACCCAGAGTTCGGGCACTTCGTCATCATCGAAGTCGGTGAGGAAGTAGCCGTTGAAGTAGGGTTCCTGGAAGCGCTTGCGGTAGTTGGCTATCACCTCTGTCATGTGGCGTTTCACGGCAGCCTTACGCGCCGTGCGCACGCTGTCTTCGCGCAGCGCCTGCGCTACGAGTTCACCGGGGAGAGGGTCGTGGCCCCTCACCTCCGATTCCGATGCGGCTACGGGTTTCTTTGCCCGTTCTTCCTCCGTCTTGGGAGTGCAACCCTGCCAAAGCGCTCCCAATGCCATCAGGGAGACCGCAAACAATATAATTACACTTCTTCTTCTCATTCTACACAGGGGACTAATTTGACTTACTCAGACCTTGGTCCTCGATAAGATAAGACAATAATGGGGTGCTGTAATGAAGTGGATAAATTGCTTTTTTATATAGTAACATTTGTTGTTTTAAAAAGTTGTCTTAACTTTGCCTAAAATTTTAATTTTTTTTCATAGACCTGACATCGCCATGAAGAAAACCGTGAAAAACGCCGAACCCCCGCAGTATACTCCCGAGCAGATAGAGGCCGACCGCCGTGTGCTCGAGCTCCTGAGCCAGACCTTCGGGAGCATCTCTGCCGCAGCCACCGAGATAATCAATCTCGAGGCCATCCTCAACCTGCCCAAGGGCACGGAACACTTCGTGGCCGATATCCACGGCGAGCACGAGGCCTTCGCCCACATAATCAAGAACGCCTCGGGCAATATAAAGCGCGTTGTGCAGGAAATCTTCTCCACGGCCATGCGCGAGGAGGAGATTCGCCAGCTCTGCACGCTCATCTACTATCCCGGGCGCAAGCTCGAGAACATGAAGCAGCAGGAGAAAAACCTCCCCGACTTCTACAACATCACCCTCCACCGCCTTGTCAGGGTGCTTCAGGAGGTGTCGTCTAAATATACGCGCTCCAAGGTGCGCAAGTCGCTCCCCAAGGAGTTTGCCTATATAATAGAGGAGTTGCTGCATGAGTCACCCTCGGGCGAAGACAAGCAGGCCTACTACAACCGCATCGTGGAGACCATCATCTCCACGGGGCAGGCCGACGCCTTCATCAAGGCTATCTGCCGCGTGATACAGCATCTGAGCATCGACCGCCTCCATATCCTGGGCGATATCTACGACCGCGGTCCCGGCGCCCACCTCATCATGGACTCCCTGGGCCACTACGAGAACTTCGACATACAGTGGGGCAACCACGATGCCCTATGGATGGGTGCGGCGGCCGGCAACGAGTGCAACGTGGCCAACGTTGTCAGGATTTGCCTGCGTTACGACAATCTCGCCACCCTCGAAGACGGCTATGGCATCAACCTCGTGCCACTGGTCACCTTCGCCATGGAGACGTATGCCGACGACCCCTGCACTGTGTTCGAGCCCAAGGTGGGAGCCGACGACACCACCCTCTCCATAAAGAGCCGCCGCCTCATCGCAAAGATGCACAAGGCCATTTCAGTGATTCAGTTCAAGCTCGAGCAACAGATGATCAAGCGTCACCCGGAATGGAAGATGGAGTCGCGCCTCCTGCTCGACAACATCGACTTCAAGAAAGGCACCGTCACCGTCGACGGCAAGGAGTATGCGTTGCTCGACTCCAACTTTCCCACCGTCGACCCCTCCGACCCCGACCGCCTCACGGCGGAGGAGCAGGAGCTCATCCATAAGCTCGTGCACTCCTTCATAACGAGCGAGAAGCTGCGTCAGCACATCGACGTCTTCTTCAGCCACGGCTGCATGTATGGCATCTACAACTCCAACCTCCTCTTCCATGCCTCCGTGCCGCTAAACGCCGACGGCTCGCTCAAAGACGTCACCGTAATGAAGAAGAAATACCGCGGCAGCGAGCTGCTCCACCGCGTTGGGATGCTGATGCGCGCGGCCTTCACCCCGGACACCCCCGAGAAAATCCGCAAGTATGCCCGCGACTACTACTTCTATATATGGTGCGGGCCCGACTCGCCCCTCTTCGACAAGAGCAAGATGGCCACCTTCGAGCGCTATCTCATCGCCGACAAGGAGGCCCACCATGAGGAGAAGGGCAACTACTACCGGCTTCGCGACGAGGAGAGCGTGATAGACAGGATTCTCGATGATTTCGGCGTCACCGGCGACCACCGCCACATCATCAACGGCCACGTGCCGGTGAAGGCCGGCAAGGGCGAAAACCCCATCAAGGCCGGCGGCAAACTGATGGTGATCGACGGCGGTTTCTCGAAGGCATACCACGACACAACGGGTATTGCCGGCTATACGCTCGTATATCACTCGAGGGGGTTGCAGCTGGTGCAGCACGAGCCCTTCACCTCGCCGGAAGACGCGGTGAAAAACGGCACCGACATCAAGTCCACGACCATGCTGGTGGAGCGCAAGAAAGACCGCGTGCTTGTGCGCGACACCGACAAGGGGCATGAGCTGCAGTCGCAGATCGACGAGCTCAAGGAGCTCCTCTTCGCCTACCGCCACGGCATGATCAAGGAGCGCCTGTAAGGGCATCCGGCCGTGAAATAAAATTTACTTTTTTTTGGGAAAATTTCATAATATTAAATATTTTGTTTAAATTTGCACGTTGACCAACATATAAAAAACCATTCTGAGTAAGATTTGCAGGGTAAAATCTCCTGCACACCATACGAGAAAAATATTAGTGATCAATAACCAACTTTTTATTAACCAACACTTTAATCTATGCGATTTAAAAGACTATTTTTATGTTTAGTCGCGATGGTGACGGTGCTTGTTGCGTCCGCTCAAAACCCGGACAAACTGTATGTGGAGGCTACCAACTCCACTTATAGCTCTCCAACACCTAATCCAGCAAGCGACCAGGCTCTTGAGAGTAAAGGTGAAGGTGTCTATAAAGGAACTGTTGTTATTAACAGTAACAAGAGGTACTTTAATTTCTATTCGGGGGATACAGCCCCGTACACCTTCTATGGCGCCGGCGCAAATCAATTCGCCGAAGAAGGTTTGACTATTACTGAAGACAAACCTTCAGTTACCACCTCCATTAAGAATGAAGGATCTGGCGCAAAGACTAATGTAGGCTGGTGGCAGCTCTATTTGAGCTCTGCGTATGAAGGTAACGAGATGCAGCTTGACATTACGGTAAATCTTACTGACAAATCCGTAGTGTTCGAAATGCATAAAGAAGCAGAGCCCTTAAAGGTTCTTACCAGTTCAAACCAGTACAATTTCTCCAATCTTGCTCAGACCCTTGATCTTCCCGCTATTGACGACGGTGTTTATGAAGGTGTCCTCAGTCTGACAGCGAGGTATGTAAAGATGCAACTTGGAGGTACGTACTATGGACCCGTGAATGGCAGTACAAGTGTGGGAAATGTCAATCTGAACGGTTCTGACACTTCTACTGTAAACGGTTGGATAGCAAATGCAGATATTTCCAAACTTGGTTGCTGGTCTATTACATTCCCCTCTAACGCTACATCAGGCACAGTTAAAATTACTGTTAATACTAACACGAAAGATGTAACGTTTGTACTTCAAACCGATAAACCTGAACCGGGTCCCGGTGATACTTATCCCGATAAGATTTATGTGGCAACAGGTACAGGTGGTGCATATCTGCAATCGATTGTTGCAAATCCTGCCACCGATGCAAGTTTCACAGGTGTAAATGGTGTTTATACCGGCTCCGTTGTGGGTAGTGGCAAAGAGTCTACCTGCTTTATTTTCTATAGCGTAGGTGACAACGGTAAACCTGAAAAATATTACGTTCCCACAGCCAACGGTATGGTTCAGCTCAATCCGAGCAAGGCAACATGGAGAGTAACCGAAGGGTCTACTTTTGACACATATGCTGATTGGTGGTGGTGGTTCTATTCTTCAAGCAGCTATTCCTTTACTAAGGCTGAAGCTGCTTTTGAACTCAACCTTCCCAATAAAAGCTGTACTACGGAAGTGACAAAACTTCCCGATCCTCTCGTGATTACTTTCACGGGCGACTGGGCTAAGGCCAACGTTGGTGTCTACAACGAGGAATTGGATGAAGTTGAAGGTAGCGTATTCCAAGGCAATACCTTCACCATGGATCCTCCGGCTAAGAATGGTTACCAATTTTTCGTCTTCTTCGATGAAGGATATGAAGCCACGATTTCCGGTACCAACTCCGGTTCCAACACATGGATGGTGTCTGATACTCCCGACACTAATCCCGATGCTCTTCCGGGTCAGCAGTTCTATACCTTCACAGTTAATACTGCTGTCGGCGACAAGGGTGCAAACATAACCTTCAATATTACTGAAATCGACTATAGCACCCACTTTAATATCACAGGCGACACCAAAGGTTTCAAACAGGTCTGTGAACCTGGTGGCGGTTTTAATCTTAAGCCCCTTCCTGTAACAGACAACAAGTTCAGCGTGCTCGTGCCCGCAGATGCAGATGAATACAATGCAACCGAACTGTACATCTTCTACGATTCTACTTATAAGTGTGCGGTAACTGGCGAAGGTATTGCTCCCGGTTCGGATACTTATTATATAGAAGACTTTGGCGATGCTTCCCAGTTTGGTAACTACCCCGGTCAGAACGCTATTTGGATTAAACTCTACAGCGGCGCTCGCGCTCATAATTTCACAATCGATCTTACCGCTCCGGTAATTAAGGTTGACTTCACGAAATTTGAAGCAGAGTTCAATACAATGGTAAACTATGAGATCACCGAACTCTATAGCTTTAAGTTTACTTGGAATTATCCTGTCGCTATTCTTGACCCGTCAAAGATTTATGTTGATGTTCCCGGTGTTTGGGGTCAGCAGCTTACCGGTGCCGACGGTCTTGAATGCAGTGTAGAAGGCAATTCTCTCGTTGTTAATGTAGCCAACGGACCGCTTGTAAACAAAACTCCAAGCCAGCAGTTTGGATGGATTGGAGTTTACGATGGTGGTATTTCCGTAAACGGCCAGACACTTGAAAACGATGGTTATGGTGTTTCTAAGGATGTCACCTGGGCTCCCGGTACGGGTGGTGTCAATATCGATAACCTCGTTTCCGTACCCGCAAGGGGTATCAACCATCAGATAGACGTTATCGACCAGATTGAACTCTCCATGGAGGGCTTCTGGATTGGCTACAGCGAAACTTCCGATTCCTGGAGTGCAGTTCAGAAAGCTGCCAAAATCTATGTTTGCGACGAAGGTGAAGGGAATTTCACCCAGGGTACTCCAATGGATGTAACAATCCAGGGTGTCAACCCCAACGTTCCCGGTGGTTCCCGCTGGTTCGAAAGCATCATCGTGAAGCCCGCTACCCAGCTTAACGACAATTCGAAGTGGTATTACCTCGTAATCCCCGGTTACAATATTACGTTCAAGAATATTGAGACCGACCATTATGCGGACGACTATACCAACCCTATTGAATTCGTTTATACTGTAGCAGGTGAAGGTGCCATGACCGTGGTTCCCGGCCAGTATCAGTATGTGGACTATTCCAACTGGAAGGGCCTCGTGCTCGGCAATGCCGTTACCAATGGTGTTAAGGTTGCCGATGCTTCTCTCGTCAAGCTCTACTCCGGTATGTTCGATTCAGCTTCCGATTATCTGGCAGCAGAGCCTCTTGCATCCGGTGTATCCGCTATAGAAGGCGATGACATCGTTATCTCCTTCCCGAACTACGACGTTTTCAACGGTACGTACACTCTCGTTGTTGAAGACGGTGCTCTCACCGGCGTGACCAACTGGACCGCATTCAAGTATGACAATGTCAGCAAGGTTAATGGCAAGGACTTCCATGCAATCTTCTTCTCCATCACAGGTCATGCAGTAGATATCAACTCTATCCCCGTCACCACTGTTCCCGCCAATGGCGAGACTCTGGAATCTGTAGAAGAAGTGAAGGTTTGGTGGGGCAACAACCTGAAACTCATCACAGGCGAGACTCCCGACCCGAACGATCCCCTCGTAAGTGTTCCCAACCCCGTAAGCGGCAAGATGACCTTCAACAGTGTACAGTCTGACATTATCTTCGACGTTGTTCGCACAACGCAGTCTGAAGAGGGTACCGACGACGGTCTCGGCGGTGGTATCGACGGTGCTTACTACTACACACTCGTCTATACTCCTGAAGCTCCTCTCGCCGACGGTGAATACACATTTACTATTCCGGCTGAAGCTCTCAAGGTTTACATCAACTCCCAGAATGAGATTCCTAACGCTGAGGTTAGCTTCTCCTTCACTGTTGCTCAGCCCAACTTCACCTACGTTCTCAACGGTCCGATCTTCCTGAATGGACCCGAGAAGAAGGAAATGAACCTCGATGGTACGACCCTTTCGCTTACCGACATCCAGACTCAGCCCCAGCTCTTCAACATCCAGAAGATGAATGGCGAGAAGGTGGTTGAGACTTACGGCCCGGCTACCGATGCAGACGGCGCCAACATCCTCCTCACTTACGGTGAGTATCAGGGTGTAGCCGACAGCCAATATAAGTGGAACCTCCCGGCCAATACCGGTGATAGAGGTATGATTGTCGATATCACGTTCGATCTTACTACTCTCAAGCTCAACCTCATCGACAAGACTCCCAAGGCTCCCGAATACATCACGGTTGAACCGGTTGCTGACCCCGTTAGCGGCACAACTCAGCCGTCCCTCGGTACTATCGAGGTAAGATGGCCCGGCGTTAAGTTCGAAAACCTTGTAGGTGTCGAGAAGAACGTAGAGGTTCCGGTTGACGCTTCTAAGGTTAAGATCTTCCTCGACGGAGTTCAGAAAGCGTTCCCCGATCCGACAGATATGATGAACGAAGGTAGTGTATATGTAGTTGACCTCCAGGGCTCCAATGAGGCCGGTTCAGATCCCAACGCAGGTGGTGCATCCGGTGTTGACTACGGTAACGCTTACGTTATCAAGCTCCCCGACATGGCATTCTTCTGGAAGGGTGAGGTTAAGATTGAAATCGCCGAGGGCGCAGTTACGTCGACCACAGGCGAAATCAACAAGCCCGTAACCCTCATCTATAATGTGAAAGACCTCTTCACTACCGTAGTATGGAATCCTCAGGAGGCTCCCGAAGTTTCGCACGAATTCAATAAGGAAGAAGTGGAATTCTATGCTTGGTGGTACAATGCAGACATGGGTGAATATTTCGATTATGCTTACAATGTTGAGCTTGTAAACTCACCTGCAATTCCTATCTTCTACACGACCAACGGTTCAGGTCAGATTCCGGTAACCTCTGACCAGATGAAGGCGGATGGTAAGAAGCTTACGTTCAACTTCAACGACCTTGCTGAAGGCTCGTACGTCCTCACTCTGCCGGAAGGCACTGTAAGAATTTACGACAACTGGGGCACTGACGCTCTGAACGGTGAGACTTCATACTACTTCACTATTGTCAACCCGCAACAGGAATTCCTTCCCGATACGCCTGAAGAGGGAGTATTGACAATCGACCCGGCAAACAACTCCACAGTAGCAGGCCTCGGCCAGATTGAACTTGTTTGGAGCAACGTGGTATTCGACCTCGGCGTTGAAGACAACACTCCGAAGGAACTCGACAACACATTCGTTACTGTTCATCTCGACGGACTTCCTATGACAGAATGGAGAAACAACGGTGGCTACGTTGAGGCAGTCAACAGGACTGTTGCTCCCGAAGGTGGCAACGAACCCGGCATCATGACTGCAGCCGAGCCTGAGACTGAAGCTGTTCTCATGCTCTACTTCGGTGATGACTCCTTCAACTGGACAGGCAATCTCTCTATCGTGATACCTCAGGGCCTCGTTAAGACTACCGACGGTGCAATCAACGCCGAAATGACTCTCAACTATACCCTTGAGGAACCGAAGGCTGAGACTTCTCTCATCTTCTCGTCTCCCATCCAGATTGCGTTCACCAAGAACGTTACCACTCCGGTATCCGTTGACGTACCTGTAAGCATCGTTCCTGAGGAAAATGCATTCCAGTACAAGGGTCTCCAGTTCGACATCACTACTCCCGACTGGCTCGCAGTTAAGGAAGCTACTCTCAACAGCACCCTTAAGGGTTCAGTTGAAATCTCCGAACCCGCAAGCATCCCGACTCACACGTTCCGCGTGATGGCAACTCTCGCAGAAGGTACTTCCAGCAACCTCGTGAAGGATATCGTTACGATGAAGCTCGAAGCAACCAACTACAGCGATGTTGCGGCCGGTATGTATGATGTAATCATCTCCAACCCCGTATACTTCTCCTCTGTAACCGGCCAAGATATCCTCATCAACGGCTTCGACGGCCAGATTGAGGTTACTGTCAAGGCAGTTTCTGTAGAAAGTGTTGAGATTGAAAGCGTAGAGGTAGCTGAACCCAGCTTCAGCGCTGACACTATGATCGACGACGTTACCGTAGGTGAAGACCTCGACATCACAGTTAAGGTTACTCCCGCCGATACCACCGACGTCCTCGAATGGACTTCCGACGTTGACGGCGTAGAATTCGACTACGACGAGACCACCGGTGAACTCACCGTCGACACGAGCGGCGTTGACATCAAACCCGGCGAGCAGAAGACTGTAACCGTAACCGGTACTATCGGCGAAGGTGAAAACCAGAAGACTGTAAGCCACACCTTCACGCTCCGCGGTGTGATCCTCGGCGACTCGAACAACAACCAGATTGTAACGGTAGCCGACGTAGTGACCACTGCCAACGTGATCGCCACCGTACCGCAGCCCGTGACCCGTCTCGACTTCCCGAACGCCAACGTCATCCTGACGGAGGTGGACGGCGAGCAGCAGCTCAACGTACTCGACCTGACGGCAACGGTGAACATCGCGCTTGACAACGGCAAGTTCGACGGCAACCGCAACCCGCAGAACGTACGCCGCCACACGCGTCAGATCCTGAGCACCGACCGCCTGGTTGCCGACAACTACAAGGCACGCACGGGCGAGTTCACGATCGGCGTACAGCTTGAGGACAGCTACAGCTACTCGGCACTCGAGACGCTCGTAGAGGTACCGGCCGGCATGACCGTCAAGGCCATCACCGCAGGTCCGCGTCTTGCAGGCCACGAGATAGCCTACGGCATCCA
>JAFLTW010000015.1 GCA_022509085.1 Muribaculaceae bacterium
AGAAGGCCCGGCGGGCTTGCGAGCGCGCCATGGTGGCCCTCAGGCTGCTCCCCGTGCTCAAGGCCGACCTCGAGCGGGAGGGCACACTGCGCCTCTACCGCGAGGTTGAGCTCCCGCTCGTGAGGGTATTGGCCGACATGGAGGTCACCGGCGTTCGCGTCGACGTCGACGCCTTGCGCGAGGCCGAGGTGGAGATGAACGGCAAGCTCGCCGAGCTTGAGAGCGAGATATATGCCCTGGCCGGCGAGGAATTCAACATCGGCTCCCCCTCCAAGGTAGGGGAGATCCTCTTCGACAGGATGGGTCTCGACCCCAAGGCGAAAAAGACCAAGACGGGGCAGTATTCCACGAGCGAGGACGTGCTCGAGAAGGTGGCCCACAAGAGCCCCATAGTGGGCAAGATACTGGAATACCGTCAGCTCAAGAAGCTGATCACCACCTACCTGACGGCCCTGCCGGCGAGCATCAACCCTGCCACGGGGCGCATCCATACCAACTACAACCAGACCGTGACGGCCACGGGACGCATATCCTCTTCGGCCCCCAACCTCCAGAACATCCCGGTGCGCGACAGCGTAGGACGCGAGATACGCCGTGCGTTCATACCCTCGGAGGGCAACCTCTTCCTCTCTGCCGACTATTCGCAGATCGAGCTGCGGCTCGTGGCCGACTTTGCCGACGAGGAGGCCATGATAGAGGCCTTTGCCCACGACCGCGACATCCACGCCATCACGGCGGCCAAGATTGCCCACAAGAGCCCCGAGGAGGTGACGGCCGACGAGCGGCGCAAGGCCAAGACGGCCAACTTCGGCATCCTCTACGGCATCACGGCCTTCGGGCTGGCATCGCGTCTGGGCATCCCGCGCTCGGAGGCCAAGGAGCTCATCGACGGCTACTTCGAGAGTTTCCCGAAGATACGCAAATATATGGCCGACAGTGTGGAAGACGCCCGCGAGCATGGCTACGTGAGCACACGCATGGGGCGCCGGCGCTACCTGCCCGACATCAACTCGAAGAATCCCGTGGTGCGCGGATATGCCGAGCGCAACGCCATCAATGCCCCCGTGCAGGGCACGGCGGCCGACATCATCAAGGTGGCTATGATACGCATCTACGACCGCCTGCAGCGCGAGGGCTTCCGCTCAAAGATGATAATGCAGGTGCACGACGAGTTGAACTTTGACGTGGTGCCCGAAGAGCTGCCGCGTCTGCAGGAGATGGTGCTGCATGAGATGGAGGGAGCCTGGAGCGGCCGTGTGCCTCTCACGGCATCGTCGGGCGCGGCGTCCAACTGGCTCGACGCCCACTGAGAAGGCGAAAAAACAGGAGATTATTTAAGGTTGTCTCTCACCCTGTCGAGGAAGGCCTTCATGGCCTCGCTGTCGCGGCGGCTAACGATGTCGCGCAGCAGGTTGAGCTGCTCCGTGATGCGCTCCAGTTGTGCGGGCGTGTAGGGGTTGAAGAGAATCTCGCTCAGCAGGTAGTCGTCTTCCGACATCAGGCCCTTCGCTATGCCCATGTGGCGCTTGAAGGTGGTGCCCGGTGCCGACTGGTGGCGCATCACCGAGCCAAACACCAGCGTGGAGGCGAAGGGGATGGAGAGGGAGTAGGCGATGGTCTCGTCGTGTTCCTTGAAGGTATACTCCTCGATGTGGAGGCCGAGGCGGCTGTAGATGTCGCGGAAGAAGGCCTTGCCCAGGTCGTCGCCCTCGGTGATGATGATGGCGTTCTCGTCGGCCAGATTGCTCAATGAGGCGAACGTGGGCCCGAACATGGGGTGGGTCGACACGTAGGGATGTCCGCTCGAGGCGTAAAACTCCGGGAGCCCCGTCTTGACGCTGGCTATGTCGCTCAGGATGGTGCCTTTCTTCAGGAAGGGAAGCACCTCGTCGAATGCCCGGCGGGTGTATTTCACGGTGGCAGCGTTGATAACGAGCTGGGGGTCGAAAGCCTCCACCTCCTCCGGCCGCCGGAAGCGCTCCGTGTTGAATGTAAACCTCAGTTTTCGGGGGTCCGGGTCGTAGACGGCCACTTCGTGAGAGAAGGAAAGGAGGTCGCAGAAGAAGCTTCCCATCTTGCCTGCGCCCAGTATCAATATTCTCATTTTACAATTTTTTATCAGTTTCGGAGTGCAAAATTATAAAATAATGATGAATAATTTGTATATTTGCAATTCATAAGCCTTTTTTGAGAAATATCAAGAGTAAAAATTCAGAAAGAAAAACCCAAAAATCTACTGACTGTTATGAAAAGAAACCTTTACATCTTGACGGCACTTGCATGCATGGCGGGCGTTTCGGCGACGGCCCAGACCGTGACAGAGCCGTTTATCCTCAACGATGCCTACGTAGAGAAGCTGTCGCCCAACGGCGTCTGGTCGGGCGGTGAAATCGACGGCGGCCATGCCTTCCTGTTCCATAACCCGACACTTGCCGACTCAGGCATGACAATTTTCGAAAACTGCATCCTCGGCCACGGCAACTGCATCGCCCTTTCCGGTCTTGCCGTGGGTACATACAAAGACAACGACAAGCCGGCAATATTCCGCAACGGCAAGTATGAGATACCCTACTCGTTCCGCCGCTACACGATGGCCAACCTTCAGGGCATAACTGCCGACGGCACGCGTGTGGTCGGTTATGTGGAGAAAGCGGCCGAAGGGCAGCAGGAGTCAATGTATTATTATCCCGTCTATGCCGACTTCAACCCCGACGGCTCCCTTGGCGATCCGGTGTATCTCCCTTACCCCCCGAAGGATCCCTTCGGACAGACTCCCCAGTACTGTACAGCCGTATGGGTGAGCGACGACGGCCGCACCATCCTCGGGCAGCTTTGCGACGATTTCGGTGGCTATATGACCCCGGTAGTGTATACACAGGATTCCGACGGCACATGGAGCTATTCCGAACCCGCTCTTCCCCTTTTCAACCCCAACCATCTTGAGCTCCTCCCGTATCCCCAGCTTAAGGTAAAGGAGCCCAATCCACTCGAATATATGAAGGATGACGCGAAGAAGGCCGAGTATCTTGAGAAGTATAAGATATGGGCAGACGCGGGATTCAGCGACAACGCACCTTATCCGGACCCCAAAGACTATATGAATGCGCAGGAGAGGGCCCAGTATGAGGAGGCATTTAAGAAATATAAGGAGGCCAACGACGAGTTTAACAAGGAGTTTGACGCCTACCGCGATTCATATTTGGCGATTGTAAGGGATTCCCCCAACTTCCAGCAGATGACCATGGCTTTGAACTCCAAGGGAACGGCTTTCGCCTCCACCGCCACAGCCACAACTATGGTGAATGAGATGCCCGTCACCAGCGCAGTAAACTATATCTTCAACCTTACTGACGGCACGTTTAAGACCTACCCCTCAAAATTCGGCAACATCCATATCAACCAGCTCTTCAACAACGGTATAGCCCTTGCGTCTTATGGGGCTGCCGAACTGGTGCAGTCGTTCGTGCTCGTTCCCGGAGAGACTGAGTTCATACCCATCGAGGTGTATCTCAGCGACACACGTCCGGCCTGGGGAACGTGGATTGACGACAATATGTATTACAACGTCAACGTGGCTGAGGGCGTATTCCGGGATGTGCTCATGACCGGTCTGGTATGTGCCAACGAGGAATTCTCCGTAGTTACCGGTGCCTATCCTGCATGGCTCATCGACGAATACCGCCAGCCTTACGAGACCTACATCTTCTTCGACCCCACAGCAGGCGTTGAGGGCGTCGTTGCCGATAAGGCTGAGGGCGTTCAGCTCCTGTCTGACGGCACACTTGTAGCCGGCGAAGGCGTGGCAGAGGTATGTGTCTACAACATGGCGGGAACTCTCGTCTGCCGCACGTCAGCTTCCGGAGCCACGGCAACCGGTCTGGCCAAGGGAATCTACGTAGTGGTAGCCACCGACAAGGCAGGCAACGTAAGCTCGTTCAAGACCGCTCTCTGATCCAGAGACAGACATATAGACAAAAAAGAGTCTCCGAAATTGGAGACTCTTTTTTGTGGGCGCGGATGGATTCGAACCACCGAAGGTATCAACCAGCAGATTTACAGTCTGCCCCATTTGGCCACTCTGGAACACGCCCTGAATTGCGGTGCAAAATTAATGCTTTTGTTTCAAATTTGCAAATTCTTGCATCAAAATGCCCGTGTGGCCGGCTTATGCCGCACTCTTGGCGGAGAGGCGCCGGGCGTCAGATGGAGAGGCGCTTGAGCGTGCTGAGCAGGGCCGGATTGATGGGCTTGTCGTCTTTGATCGCGCGGGTGAAGGGCACGTAGACAATCTCGTCGTTCTTGATGCCGATCATCACGTTGCGTTGGTCGTCGAGCAGGGCGTCGATGGCGGCTGCGCCCATACGTGAGGCCAGGATGCGGTCGAAGGCCGTGGGGCTTCCGCCACGCTGGAGGTGGCCCAGAATGGACACTCGCACGTCGTAGCCCGGGAATTCGTCCTTAACCCTCTGTGCGAGTCCGAGAGCGCCGCCGGTCTGGGGAGATTCGGCCACGAGCACTATAGAGGAGTTTTTCGATTTGCGGAAACCGTTGCGGATCAGTTCCGCCAGCTGGTCTTGCTGGGTGGAGATCTCGGGGATTATGGCGGCCTCGGCTCCGGAGGCTATGGCGCCGTTGAGGGCGAGGAAGCCGGCATCGCGTCCCATCACCTCTATGAAGAAGAGGCGCTCGTGGCTGGTGGCCGTGTCGCGTATCTTGTCCACGCAGTCCATGATGGTGTTGAGGGCCGTGTCGTAGCCTATTGTAGAGTCGGTGCCGTATAGGTCATTGTCGATGGTGCCGGGGAGCCCGACGATGGGAAACTGGTATTCGTTGGCAAAGATGCGCGCGCCGGTGAGGGAGCCGTCGCCGCCGATCACGATGAGGGCGTCGATGCCGCGGCGCTTCAAGACGTCGTAGGCACACTGCCGCCCCTCGGGGGTGGTGAATTCCTTGCAGCGGGCTGTCTTCAGTATCGTGCCGCCGCGCTGTATGATGTTGGAGACGTTTTGTGTGGAGAATTCCTCTATCTCGTCGGTGATGAGGCCCTTGTAGCCCCTGTAGATGCCGAATACCTTGAACCCGGCGTAGATGCCGGCCCTTGTCACCGCGCGGATTGCCGCGTTCATACCCGGGGCATCGCCCCCGGAGGTGAGAATTCCGATCGACTTGATTTGCATGGCTGTTGTTCTGTGTGTGTTATCTTGAGTCTGGTTGTTTCCTTTGATGTGAGGAGCGTGATGTGAGGAGGGAGATTATTTCTTCATCGTGAAGCGGGCAGCGCCGAGGCGGTAGCCGTCGGCAAACACCTCTACCGTATAGTCGCCGGCCGTCAGTGTGGTGTTGACGTTCCAGTAGACGCTTACGGGAAGTTCCTGGTTGGCATATTCCATCTGTCGGGAGGCGGTGGAGGTCACGGTGGTGCCGTCGTAGCTGAATGTGGGGCCGGCGCCCAGCAGGCTTCCCTCGGGCGAGATGATGCGGATGTAGAAGGTCTTCATACCCGGGGCGGCGGTGTTGTTGGGGGTCACCACGAAACTTACGCCCAGTTTCTTGGCCTTTGTGATGTTTTTCTCCTCCTTGTCTTTCTTGTTGTAGGCCCGCAGGGAGAGGGAGGTGATGTTGAGCTTCTTGGCGAGCTGCACTGTCTGTGTGAGCTCGGCGTTGCTGCGGCTCACGTTGGCGTTCTCGCGCTCGAGGGTCTCGTTGCGCCCTTTCTCGGTGCTGAGTTCCTGGCGCAGGCCCTCGTTCTCCTCGTTGAGCCGCTTAATCTCCTCGAGGTAGTGTTTTGCGATGCCCTTCAGAGTTGTGATCTCGGCTTCGAGCTGCTTTATCTTCTCGCGGTTGGCGCGGTTTGACCTCTTCTCCTTGTCGAGTTCCTGCAGCAGGGAGTTCACGCGGTCGCGGGCCTCGTTGTACTGCTGGATGAGGGAGTCGTTTTTGAGGGTGAGCTCGCGGTCTTCATACTGGTTGAATTCGGCATTGAGGCGGTCGAACTCGCTGGTGAGGTTGGCAAGCTCAAGACGGTCGTTCTCCACCCGGAGGCTGTCGGCCTGCTCCTGCATCTCGGCTGCGGAGCGGGAGTGGCGGGCGTTCTGGACAATCAGCACAATGATGAGGGCGGCCAGGGCGAGGAAAACCCCTATGGCGCCATAGAGCAAAATCTTCTGGTTTTTGTTCATCTTTTCTTTTTCTTTTTGGCGCCGGTGGAGCCGGATTTCGAAGTGGAGGTCTTAGCGGGGACGGTGAGCTTGTCGCCGGGGTGGAGCATGTCTCCCTTAAGCTTTGGGTTGGCTTTCTTGAGCTGCTCTACGGTTATGCCATGTTTCTTGGCGATGGTGGTGAGGTTTTCGCCTGAGGCCACGGTGTGGTTTGAGGTCTTGGGCTTGGTCTCTTTTTTTGCTGTCTCCTTCTTGGGGGTAGCTTTCTTGGAAGATGCCGGAGTCTGGGCTGCCTGTTCGGTCTTTGGGGTCTTGGCAGCGGTGGCTTTGGCCGACTGTGCGGGCTGGGCCTCCGCGGCCTTCACTGTTCCCTCGGAGCGGCGTCGCCTGGGGGTTGCGGTGGCTTCCCGTTCCTCGGGGTGGGTCTCCTCGTAGGCTATCTCAGCCGCCGCAGCCTCCACGGGTGCGGGGTCGGCGGGGTTGAGGGTCTCGGTCTCCACCACCTCTTCCACAACGGCATTGGGGTCGCCGCCGGGTGTGGCGTCGGTCTTGCGGGCATATTTCTCGCTCTCGTAGGCCAGGATCTGGTCTTCGCTCACCAGGTAGGCGTGCATCTGCTGCGAGGGGAGGATCAGGTTGTAGGGTTTGTCGGCGCTGGCGGGGATAATGTCTGCGCGAAACTGCGGGTTGAGAATCCGGATTTCCTCGACGGGGATGTCGAGCACGGCGGCAATCTGGTTGAAGTGGACACGCTCGGTGAGATGTACGGTGTCGGTTACGAGGGGTTTGGTGACGAGCACCGGGGCTATGCCGTGTTCGGGATAATAGGTCATCACATAGTTAGCTGCGATGAATGCGGGCACATATCCGCGGGTCTCGGCGGGGAGGTAGTAGTAGATGCTCCAGAAGTCGTGGTTTGCGGGGTCGCCGCCGGCGCGCACGAGGGCCTTGTTGACGGTGCCGGGGCCGCAGTTGTATGCGGCGATGGCGAGGCTCCAGTCGCCGTAGGAGTCATAGAGGTCTTTGAGCATGCGGCATGCGCGTTGGGAGGAGATGTATGGGTCGCGGCGCTCGTCGACCAGAGATGTCACCTCCATGTCGTAGCCGCGGCCTGAGGCGAGCATGAACTGCCAGAGGCCGGCAGCGCCGTGTCGTGAGGTGGCGTTGGGGTCGAGTCCTGACTCTATCACGGGGAGGTATTTGAGCTCCAGGGGCAGGCCTGCCTCCTCGAGGGCCTGCTCGAAGATGGGCATGTAGTAGGATGAGAGGCCCAGCAGGGCGGTCACCTGCTTGCGCCCCTTCTTGGTATAGCGCTCTATGTATTGCCTCACGATGTCGTTGTAGGGCATGTCGATTACGGTGGGGAGGTCGGCCAGGCGTCGGCGTATCTCGGCGTCGGAGGCTCCGGGGTCGTAGTCGGTGGTGGTTTCGAGGTTGGAGGAGGTGTAGTTTTTGAGATACCATCTCTCCATGAGCTGGCGCGTGTCGGTCTCGAAGCTCTCGGGGAAGACGATGGCACTGTCTTCGATAGAGTGCTTGAGGTCCAACACGTTGGAGCTCTTCTTCTGGGAGAGGGCGGGGAATGCTGCGATGGCGACGAAGGCCAGGGGCAGCAGGCGTATATGCAGTGATTTCATTTTCATCAGGTCTTAAAAGTTTAGGGCCCAGTGGAGTCCGACTCCCGGTTTGGTGTGGCCGGGCTGCACCATGATGGTCGGGGCCACGTCCATGGAGAGGTCGGGGGAGATGTCGAAGTGGGCCAGTGAGGCGTCGACGTAAGCGTCGACGATACAGAGCAGGTAGACGCCCACCATGCATATGATGCAGAGGTCGCGGTTGCGGCGGTAGAAGTCCTTGCGGCTCTTCATCACGTTGGTGAGCCATGTCTTGTCGAGGCTTCCCTCGGTGGTGTTGGGCGGGAAGAAGTTCATGTAGGAGTTGGAGGAGGGGTCGTTGTCGAGCAGGTCGCGGTAGGCCTGAGAGTAGTCCTGATACTGACCGTTGTTCCACGTGGTGCCGTAGGCGAGGCCCATGAATCCGGCCACGATGATCGGGAGTTTCCAGTATCGGCGGTTGTAGACCTGCCCGAGTCCCGGAAACAGGACAGACATCCAGACGGCCCGGGTGGGGTCGGGGTTGAAGATTTTCTTGCCGTCCATGGCGTAGGGAGAGTGGGGGTCGATCAGTACGGTCTTGATAGTGTCTCCCTCCAGCTCTGCCTCCACCTCGATGGGGGTGCGGGCAAGCACCATTCCGTCTACGTAGACAGTGCTGTCGGAGGGCACGGTGTCGAATGATTCGGTGTCGGTCCGGGGTGCCGGGGCGGCAGCGGCGTCGCAGGCGGCGAGGGCGGCCGCCATGATGGTGGCCGAGCATGCCATGCGTCTTATCCAGCTGCCGGGGAGTGTCATTTTACGCTTTCCAGGAGTGCGAGCAGTGCCTTAAACTGGGTTTCGTTGCTGAAGCTGAAGGTGAGGGTCCCCTTTCCGTCGTCGGTCCGCTTTATCTTTACGGGGGCAGGAAAGCGTTCGGAGAGCTTGCGGGCCAGGGTGCGGTCTTGGGCCGCGGGAGTCTTGCGAGCGGGCCGTTCGGCCGGTTCGTCGGTCTCCTCCATGGCCTCGCGTGCCAGCTGCTCCACCCGGCGCACGGAGAGGTCTTCCTTCAGTATACGTTTGTAGAGTTTGAGCTGCTTCTTCGGGTCTTCCACGGGGAGCAGTGCGCGGGCGTGGCCCATGTCGAGCTTGCGGTCGCGCAGGCCCAGCAGGATCTCAGCGGGGAGCTTGAGCAGGCGCAGGTGGTTGGTGATGGTGGAGCGGGTCTTACCCACGCGCTCCGAGAGGCGCTCCTGGGTGAGGTGGTATACGTCGATAAGCTTCTTGAATGCGAGGGCCACCTCTACGGCGTTGAGGTCTTCCCGCTGGATGTTTTCAATGAGGGCCATTTCGGTCACCTCCATGTCGGAGGCGGTGCGCACGTAGGCGGGCACGGTGTTGAGTCCGGCCTTCCGCGCTGCTCTCCAGCGGCGTTCGCCGGCTATGATCTGGTAGGAGCCGTCGTCGGCCAGGCGGAGGGTGAGGGGCTGCACGATGCCTATCTCGCGGATGGAGCCGGCGAGCTCCTCAAGGCTCTCCTCATCGAAGTCGGTGCGTGGCTGGTCGGGGTTGGGCACGATGCTGGCCACGGCGATCTCGCTGATGGCCGACGAACCTCCGGGATCCACCTCGGCCGAACCGATGAGCGACTCGAGGCCGCGGCCCAGGGCGTTGCGTCGTTTGGGTGTGGATGTGGGTTTCATTATGCTTTTGCAGTCTCGGCTGCTTTCTTGGTCTTGTTTCTGTTGTTGAGCTCGCGTGCCAGCTGCGCATAGGCAATGGCGCCGCGGGAGTCGGGGTCGTAGAGCATTACGGGCAGCCCGTGGCTGGGGCTCTCGGAGAGCTTGATGTTGCGCGGGATTACGGTGGAGAACACCATGTCGCCGAAGTGGTCTTTGAGCTCTTCGTAGATCTGGTTGGCCAGGCGCAAGCGTGCGTCGTACATAGTGAGGAGGAAGCCCTCGATCTCGAGGCCGGGCTTGAGCTGGCGCTTGATGATGCGGATGGTGTTGAGCAGCTGCGATATTCCCTCCAGGGCGAAATATTCGGCCTGCACCGGAATCAGCACGGAGTCGGCGGCCGTGAGGGCGTTGATGGTGATGATGCCCAGCGACGGGCTGCAATCGATCAGAATGTAGTCGTACATGTCTTTGATCGGCTCGAGCAGGTTGGTGAGGATGCGTTCGCGCCCCCGGCGTTTCATGAGCTCACCTTCGGCGCCCACCAGGTCGTTGCAGGAGCCTATGATTTTCAGCTTGTCGATCACGGTGTCGCTGATTGCCTCGGAGGCCTCGAGACCGTCGACGAGACATTCGAAAATCCCCGCCTCGAGCTCCTGGGGGTTCACCCCGAGCCCGGAAGTGGCATTTGCCTGCGGGTCTGCGTCAACCAGAAGCACCCGCTTGCCGCGGAGGCCGGTGGCCAGGCATGCGCCCAGATTGAAGGCTGTGGTCGTCTTCCCCACGCCTCCTTTCTGGTTGGCTATAGCTATTATCTTACCCATTTTCAGTCAGTTTGCGGCCAGCGCCCCTGCTGTGTGGAGGCACGGCCGGTTTCGGAATGCAAATTAAACTATTTTTAGTGAATTTTCACAATTTAAAATCTTAAATTCTCTTAATTTTGGTATTCTTTGGATTTTAGGAATATTATGTATATATTTGCAAGGTAGATTTGCAAATTTTAACAAAAAAAGAGATAATATGAAGAAAATTTCCTTCAGATCGATTATGGCTCTCGGCATGCTCGCCGTTGCCATGATGCTTGGCTCGGCCTCCGCTGCCGACCTTCCGAACCCCGTGGTGCGCGCCCTTCCGAGCGAGGTAACCTGGTTTGACGGCTTCTGCGTAAACTATTGGAAGCAGACCAATGTGGAGCCCTACAACATCCAGATAGTAAACTCAAGCAGTATCAAGGTCACCAGAAACTCGACGCAGAATGTTCCTATTCTCCAAGTCTACACAGTGGAATGGCAGCTGGATGAGGATACTCCCAACTATGGTTCGGGAACGCTTATGGTGCAGCTCGCCGACTTCCAGTTTAATGTGGGCTCTACGTTTACTCTCACCATCCCTGCCGGAGCCCTCAATGTAATTGTCGACAATAAGGCAGTCCCCAACGAGAAGGTTGAGTTCTCGTTCACTCTTAAGGATAGTACAAGAGACCCGGTGCCCGACCCCGTAATTTCTCCGGCTCCCGGCGAACTGGATGTGCTTTCAGGCGTGAATCTTTCATGGAAAGGTTTCCCCGTGAACCGCACAGGCGACGGTTATGGCGGATATAAAAAGAACATCACCATGACCTACAACGGCGGTGAACCGCAAAATCTTGAGACCACCTATCAGGGAGTGGAAAGCGAATTATTCTGGAACCACTTCCCCTCGATCACAATAGACGCAATAGGAAGGAAAGCCGGTGAATACGTGATTACCATCCCCGGCGATTGCCTCCAGATAGCCTCTGAAAACAACGGCACAGTCTATATCACGGAAGACATAGTACTCAAATATACGGTTACTCAGGACTCTCCCCTTGATTTGAATGATGATATCGTATGGTTCCCCGCAAAGGATGCGGCCAGCTTCACAGAGGGTGACTGCACCGTTATACTCTCCTGGACCGACTATCCGGAAGTGGATGTCAATCCCGACGCCGGCGAGGAACCCCTCTGCTATAACACTACCGAAGGTCTTGTTGCCGGTGGCGAGGTAGTGGTTCCCTACATGACATTCAACAACGGAAGGGTACTCTTTGACTTCTCATCCTTCCAGCCGGGCACTTATACCCTTGACATCCCCGAAGGATACTTCCTGCTTGATGAATACACCATCAACGCCGGGGCAAGCTATGACTTCACCATCACTGCAAAATCCAACAACGGCGGCGATGACAACGGTGATGACAATGGTGATGACAACGGTGACGACAGTGCCGTGGAAAGCATCTTTGCAAATGGCAAGGGCGTTACGGTCTACAGCCTGCAGGGTGTCAAACTTCTTGAGAATGCCGATGCCGCCGCATTGCGTGGCCTTGGCAAGGGCATCTACGTGGTGGAAGGCAAGAAGGTAGTGGTAAAGTAACCGTAAGGTAGACTTCCCTGAAATTTTAAGGGGCCGAACCTGACAAGAGGGTCGGCCTCTTCATTTTGTTGGCGTTCAGATGTTTTGCGGAGCGGAGCCGTCGGCGATGCGGCCAACGGCACGCAGGAAGTAATGGCGCAGCATCACGGCCGCGCACACCAGCGTGAGGCTGAAACTGAAGTAGACCCCCACGTTGCCAAGATTGAATCCCTTGGCGAGAAGGAAAAGCGAACCGGCCCCCACCACGATGTAGCTCACCACGGCCACAATCATAAGGGGCTTCACCTGGCCCGTGCCGCGCAACGCGCCGCCGTAGTTCACCTGCACGGCGTCGAAATACTGGTAGAGCACGAGCGGGGCCACAAGCGGCAGCCCGGCCTCGATAACGGCAGGGTCGCTACTGAAAAGTCCGAAAAGATGCCGCCCAAGGAATATGAAGGTGAGCGAGGCCAGAGTGGCGAGCACAAGCATCAGATGCAGGCCAGCGCCGGCCGACACCCTGATGGCGCCAGTATCCCTGACGCCCGTGAAGTTGGCCACCCTCACCGTTACGGCCACACCTACACTGATATATATCATAAAGCCGAACTGGCCCACAATGTTGGCTATCTGGTAGGAGGCCAGCTGGGCCGTGCCGAACCATCCGCACACCACGGCGCCCAGCGCCCAGAGGAAACACTCCACCCCGTTGAGAATCATGATGGGGTAGGAGATCCTCCACACGTTGCCGAATACGGCCCTCGCCGCCCGTCGGGCCACTCCCTCTCGGAGCTCGCCGTAGCGCCTGCGCACCCCGAGGCCTATAAGGATGGCCGCCGCCATCAGCATACGCGAGATGGCCGTGGAGATGCCGGCCCCTATGAGTCCCAGCTCCGGCAACCCCCACTTCCCGAAGATTAGAAGATAGTTGCCCAAGACGTTGAGCGCGTTGCCCCCGATCATGATCCACATCGGCATCGCCGTGTCGGTGAGGCCGTTGGAGGCGTTCTGGCAGCAGGTGAAGATGGCGTTGAACACCACACTCGAGAGTATGATCAGATAGTAGGGACGGATGAGAGGCATCAGTTCGTCGGGCTGTCCGAACCATGGCAGCAGCAGGTAGATGATACCCATGGCCAGGGTGAAAGCCATGGCAAGCGCCACGTTGAGCACGAGCCCGGCCCTAAGCGAGTTGCCCGCCTCGCGCAGCTCTCCCTTGCCGAAGAGCGCGCCCAGGATGGGCGTCATGCCCGTCCCGAACCCGATGAGCGCCACGATGGGCACGAGGAAAAGATTGTTGACAAACGACGCGGCTCCCAGCTCCGGCGTGCCGTAGGCCCCCACCATCATCGTGTCGGCGAAACTCACGGTGATGATGCCAAGCTGGGTCACCAGCACCGGCAGACCCAGCTTCCCGATAGCACGATATTCTCCGGGGAGCAACCTCAACATTTTTTGCAAAATTTTTGCAAAGTTAACTCATTTTTATCTAAATTTGCACCACGGAACCCACTTCCGCACCATACGAATCCAATCTCTATTCCGATGAGGAAACTTATATTACTGACATTCATTGCCTTATTGTTGCCCGGCGCTGCGCGTTCGGAGGCCTTGAGCCTTGACTCGTGCAGGGCTTTCGCTCTGGCCAACAACAAGCAGATCAAGATGGCCGACGAGGCCGTGAGAGGAGCCGGATACGTAAAGAAGTCGGCCTTCGCGGCCTATCTTCCCGGCATCGACTTCACGGCCGGCTATATGTACAACCAGCACATCATTGAGCTCCTTGGCGAAGACGCCAAGTTGCCTACGATGACCTTCAACCCGGCCACCCAGCAGTATGACTACAACCTGGTGAAGATGCCCGACGGCACTCCCGTGAAAGACCCGGCCACGGGGAGCTACATACCCTCCGAGGTGGCCGTGATTCCCAAAGAGGCGATGAGCTATGACGTCCACAACGTCTTTGCCGGAGCCTTCACCCTCACGCAGCCCATCTATATGGGCGGCCAGATCCGGGCGCTCAACGACATGGCCAAGGCAGGCGAGGAGGTGGCGGTATCGGCGCGCAATGTGGCCGTGCAGGATCTCCTCTACTCGGTCGACGAGGCCTACTGGCTCGTGGTGTCGCTCCGCTCCAAGCAGAAGCTGGCCGAGGGCTACGTGGCGCTCGTCGACTCGCTCAACTACAGCGTGACGAAACTGCTTGAGAACGGCATGGCCACCCGCAGCGACCTGCTCAACGTGGAGGTAAAGCTCAACGAGGCCCGCATAGCCTATACCAAGGTGACCAACGGACTGTCGCTTGCCCGCATGGCCCTGCAGCAGCTCTGCGGGCTGCCCATCGGCGCCCCCCTCACGCTGGCCGACGAGGAGACCATGGCCACACCGAAGGTGGAGCGACTGCCCGACTACGACCTGCAGCAGGTGTATCAGCGCCGCCAGGACCTCGAGGCCCTGCGCCGCAGCATCTCGCTGCTGCGCGGTAAGGAGAAGCTCTCCCTGAGCGCTATGCTCCCCAAGATAGCCGCCGTGGGCACCTACGCCTTCTCCAATCCCAACGTGATCCACGGCTTCGAGAAGCGCTTCGGCGGCGGTTTCAGCGTGGGCGCGGCCCTCACCATTCCCCTCTGGCACTGGGGCGGCAACTACCATCAGTATCGCGCCGCAAAGTCGGCCACACTCGCACAGCAACTCCTTCTCGAAGACATGGAGGAGAAGGTGGAGCTGCAGGTAAACCAGGCGAAATATAAATTCGAGGAAGCATACAAGACCCTCGACATGACGCGCACCAACATGGAGAAGGCCGACGAGAACCTGCGCAACGCCGAGCTCGGCTACAAGGAGGGCGTCTTGACCGTCGACGACGTCACCGCCGCCCAGACAGCCTGGCTCCAGGCCCACTCCGAAGAGGTCGACGCCGAAATCGGCGTGCAGCTCTGCAACGTCTACCTCTCCAAGGTGTTGGGGCTGATGCCGTATTAGACTACTAACCACAACCACATAACCCATATCTACAAAGACCCGCAGCAATGGACGAAATAAAGAAGCAGCCGCAACCCGCACTCAGCGACCCGCAGGACGCAATGTTTGCCAACCCGGGCGAGGTGACCAAGAAAGAGCGCACACTCGTGATCACCATATTGATCATCATCCTCATCATAGCCGCCCTGGCCATAGTGGGGTTCCTCACCATCAGGCAGGGACCCGACACCATCCAGGGTCAGGCCGACGCCACAGAGATACGCATCTCCGGCAAGCTGCCGGGGCGCATCGTAGACATCTACGTGGAGGAGGGGCAGCTCGTGAAGCAGGGCGACACCCTGGTCCACATCCATTCCACCCTCATGGATGCCCGAATGGCCCAGGCCGAGGCGCTTGAGGACGTGGCCAAGGCCACCGACCGTAAGGTAGACTCCGGCACACGCAAGCAGATTGTGGAGTCGGCACGCGACGTCTGGGCTCAGGCAGAGGCTGCTCTCGGCATCGCCAAAAAGACCTACGAAAGGCTCGAGAATCTTTACAAGGAGGGTGTGGTGAGCGAGCAGAAGCGCGATGAGGCCAAGGCAGCCTACGAGGCCGCCAAAGCCGGCGCCGAAGCTGCACGCTCGCAGTTTGAGCTGGCGCAGGCCGGCCCCCAGAGCGAAGACAAGGCCGCAGCCTCAGCCATGGTGAGCGCCGCCAGGGGAGGCGTGGGCGAGGTGGAGGCCCTGCTCGAAGACCAGTATCTAACCGCCCCCTGCGATGGCCGCATCGTCGTGATATATCCCAACGTATCCGAGCTCGTGGCTACGGGCGCACCCATCATGACCCTGCAGACCTCCGACCACTGGGCCGTATTCAACATGCGCGAGACAGCCCTCAAAGACCTCAAGGAGGGTTCTGAGATCAGGGTGAAGATTCCCGCTCTCGACATGGAGACCACCATGACCGTATTCTACATCCGCGACCTCGGCACATATGCCAACTGGCAGGCCACAAAGAGCACCGGCGACTTCGACGCCCGCACCTTCCAGGTGAAGGCCCGCCCGAAGGATAAGATCGAGGGCCTGCGCCCCGGTATGTCGATCGTCTTCCAGGAAGTGGTGAAGAAATGAAGAAAGGACTGGCGGCCATAATATGGAGGAGCCTGGTGCAGATTGGCTCCAAACCGATCTACTGGGTCGGGATCTTCGCATTGCCGCTCTTCACGTTCCTTCTCATCACCTCTCTGATGGAGGCCGGGCTTCCTGAGAAGGTGCCCGCCGGCATCGTAGACCGCGACGGCACCCCGCTGTCGCGCCAGATGACGCAAAACCTCGGTGGCATGCAGCTCGTAGACCTCGTGGACAATCCCAACTCCTTCACCGAGGCACGCCACAGGATGCAGGAGGGCAAGATTTTCGGATTCTTCATGATCCCCGAGAACTACCAGGCCGACCTCCTGTCAGGCAAATCGCCGGAAATCACGTTCTATACCAACATGACCTACTTCGTGCCGGGCAGCCTCCTCTTCAAGACATTCAAGGCCACGGCCGTCTATGCCAAGGCCGGAGTGGCCGTGAGGATACTCGACGATGTAGGCGCCGCCTCGGCTCCAACCTCGCTGCTGCAGCCCATCAACATTGCCACTCGCCCCATCGGCAACCCGTGGCTCAACTACGGTGTCTATCTCTCCAACTCGTTCGTGCCGGCCGTGCTCCAGCTCATGGTGATGCTGATGACGTGCTATGCCCTGGGCGAGGAGATCAAATACAAGACGTCGCGGCGCCTGCTGCAGATGGCCGGCGGCTCCCCTTATGTGGCTGTATTCGGCAAGCTGTTGCCGCAGACGGTGATATGGACGGTGATTGCCCTCTTCATGGAGGTGTGGCTCTTCAAGTTCAACCACTACCCGATGCATGGGTCGTGGGGCTGGATCACCCTCTCGCAGGTGCTCTTCGTGCTGGCGAGCCAGGGCTTCGCGCTCTTCTTCTTCAGCATCGTGCCCAACCTGCGACTCTCGCTCTCCATCTGCGCCCTGCTGGGCATACTCTCATTCTCGCTGGCCGCCTTCTCGTTTCCCTACGAGAGCATGTATCCGGCCATGGGAATCTTCAGCTGGATCCTCCCCACGCGCTACAACTTCCTGATCTATATCGACCAGGCCCTCAACGGGCGCCACATAGCCTATTCCGGGATGTGGTTTGCAGCCTATGTGATATTCATCATCCTTCCGGTCTTCACCGTGTGGAATCTGAAGAAGGAATTCGCCAAACCCGTCTATACCCCGTAGCCTTATGAAATGGATCCGGTATAAGCTTCGGCAGCTCTTCTACGTGTATCGCCATGAGTTCTACCTCACGTTTCACGACGGCGGTATACTCCTGTTTTTCCTCTTCCTCCCGTTCATATACCCCGTGCTCTATTCCCTGATATACAATCCGGAGGTGGTGCGCGACGTGAAGATGGTTGTGGTAGACCACGACCTTACGCCCACCAGCCGGGAGCTCGTGCGCCGCATCGACGCCACGCAGGAGGCATGGGTGGTGGGCTATGCGGCCGACCTCAACGAGGGGCGCCGGGCCATGGACAGCCATCACTGCTACGCCATCCTGGAAATCCCGGAGGGCTTCGAGCGCCATGTGGGGCGCCTGGAGGCCGCCAAGGCCGTGATGTATTGCGAGATGTCGCTCCTGCTACGCTACCGCGGTTTCCTGGTGGCCACCACCAATGTGGCCATGGATATGGGCGCGCAGATCACGGAGCAGAGGGTTGACGAGGTGGCTCCCCTGGCCGAGACCCTTGCCACGGGCGACCTCATGAGCATCGGCAACATATCGATGGGCAACATCGAAAACGGGTTCGACTCCTTTATCATGCCCGGCATAGTGATCCTGATTCTTCACCAGTGTCTGATTCTGGCCACGTGTATGGCAGGTGGCGCCAAGAGGGAAGACCCCCGGCTGATCGGCTACCGCCCCGTCAACGAGATGCCCTCGGTGAGCATGACGATGCTGGGGCAGATGCTCTGCTACATCACCATCATTTTCGTGCCCTCGATATTTCTGTATCACTATGTGCCCCTCATCTTTGCCTTCCCGATGGCCGGAAATCCTTTCGCGGAGCTGGTGTTCCTGCTCCCGATGGTCATTGCGGCGCTGTCGCTTGGTTTCGTCATCCAGGGCTTTGTGGGCCAGCGTGAGTCGGTGTTTGTGGTGTGGGTCGTTACCTCCGTGATGTTTCTCTTCCTGTCGGGGCTCACATGGCCGCGGTTTGCCATGCCCGGATTCTGGAAAGCCGTGTCCGACATAGTCCCGGCCACATGGGGCATGGAGGGCTTCATCCGTATGAACACCAACGGAGCCACGCTCGCTCAGGTGCGTGACCCCTATATCTATCTTTGGATCCTGGCTGCCGGCTATTTCGCGATAGCCTACTGTGTGCATAGATGGATAATAAGGCCGAAGCTTCGCCCCGACCTTAAGTTCACTGAAGTGTAATCCTTTTGTAGCTTGCCCCTATTCTTCGGCGGGAGCCTGGTCAATCAGGTCAAGAAACTGGTCGAGCTTCGGGGTAATGATGATCTCCGTGCGGCGGTTGCGTGCGCGGCCCGTTTCGGTGTCGTTGTCGGTCAGGGGGTTGTATTCGCCACGTCCGGCTGCCGAGAGGCGCGAGGGGTTCACGCCGCAGTTGTCCTGGAGATACTGCACCACGCTCGAGGCGCGCAGGGCCGAGAGGTCCCAGTTGTTGCGGATATTGGTCTTGGAGATGGGCACGTTGTCGGTGTTTCCCTCCACGAGCACGTCGTAGTCGGAATAGTCCTTGATTATCTTGGCTATCTTGTCGAGGGTCTCCTTTGCCTTGGGCGAAATTTCGTAGCTGCCGCTCTTGAAGAGCATGTTGTCGGCGAGCGAGATGTAGACCACACCCTTGAGCACCTTCACGTCTACGTCGCGCAGTTCGTCGTTGCTCAGCGAGCGCGTCAGCCTGTTGGTGAGGGCGATGTTGAGTGAGTCGGATTTCGACTTGGCGTCCACGAGCTGCTTTATGTATTTGTTGGAAGCGTTGATCTCGTCTACGAGCTTGGCTATGTTGACGTTGCTCTGCTGGTTTTGGTTCATGCTCTGGTCGAGCGTGCTTTTGAGCGAGGTGAGGGCGCCGCGCAGCTGCTCGTTCTGGCTTGTAAGGTTCTTGCTCTCCGCATTACACTCTATGAGGCTCTCGCGGGTGGTGCGGTAGTCGTCCTGAAGGGTGTTGTATTGAAGCTGGAGCTCGTTATACTTCTTGTTGCTTACGCAACCGGTCAGCGCCAGGCATGCCAATGCCATCGCGAAAATGGTCTTAGAAATTTTCATAATATCGAATTTTGTCCGTTAGTCTTTTCATTATATAAACTGCTTTTCCGACAAAATGGTTTATTTTGGCTAAAATTGTTAAATTTGCAGATAATTTAGCTTTTGAAATCTCAGCATGATATGATACCTCCTGTTTATTCGGCATCGTCTTCAAGATATGAAAAGGGCATGGGTTACCGTCGTTGCGGCCGCAGCGGCATACTGCTGCCCGAACTCTCGCTTGGCCTCTGGCACAATTTCGGCAGCGTGGATACCCTCCGGAAATCTACAGAAATAATCCACTATGCCTTCGACCACGGTATATGCCATTTCGATCTGGCCAACAATTACGGGCCGGAGTTCGGCACGGCCGAGGAGACTTTCGGAACGGTGATGAAGCACTCCATGGCCCCCTACCGCCATGAGCTCTTTATCTCCACGAAGGCCGGCCATGACATGTGGCCCGGTCCTTACGGGGAATGGGGTTCGCGCAAGTATCTCTTCAACAGCCTCGACGAGAGCCTCCGGAGGATGAATCTCGATTACGTTGACGTGTTCTATTCCCACCGTTATGACCCCCACACTCCACTGGAGGAGACGATGCAGGCGCTTGTCGATATCGTAAGGCAGGGGAAGGCTCTTTATGTTGGGATATCCAAATATCCGGCGGAGAAGGCCCTTGAGGCTTACGCTTATCTTGCCGCGCGCGACGTAAGGTGTCTTGTGTATCAGGGACGCTATAATATTTTCGACCGTGCGGTGGAGCGCGAGGGCATCCTGCGTCAGGCGGCGGAGTCGGGAGTGGGGTTCACGGCATTCTCTCCCCTGGCCCAGGGTCTGCTCACCGACCGTTATGCCCACGGCATTCCGGCCGACTCGCGTATCGGCCGCGGAGGATATCTGAAGCGTTCCGACCTCACGCCCGAGGTGTTGGCCAAGATAAGGGGGCTTAATGAACTGGCCGAACGCCGCGGCCAGTCGTTGGCTCAGATGGCCATCGCATGGCTCCTGCGCTCGGAGGAAGTGACGAGTGTCATCGTAGGCGCAAGCTCCGTGGGGCAGCTGGAGTCTAACCTGGCGGCGTTGCGCCGCCGCGATTTCACTCCCGCCGAACTGGAGGAAATTTCACGTCTCTCCTGAGAGTATGGTCCACGGCATTGCGATAGGCCTCACCGTCCCCTTTATAGGCACTGCTCTGGGCGCCTCTACCGTGCTTTTCATGAAGAAGGCGATAGAGGGGGGCATGCAGAAACTGCTCATAGGCTTTGCTGCCGGTGTGATGGTGGCTGCTTCGGTCTGGTCTCTTCTGATTCCGGCCATGGAGATGACGGGCAGGGAGGGCTTTATGAGCGTGCTGCCGGCTGTGGTCGGTTTCGTGCTCGGAATAGGTTTCCTGCTTTCGCTCGACGTCCTTATCCCCCACCAGCATATCGACGAGGATCATAGCGAAGGGCCGAGGAGCAGCCTGTCGAAGACGACGAAACTCGTGCTTGCCATCACTCTCCACAACATCCCCGAGGGGATGGCCGTCGGGGTGGCGTTTGCGGCTGCGGCGTCGGCATCAGGATCGTTTTCCGTTGCCGGGGCGGTAGCTCTTGCCATCGGTATGGCAATTCAGAATTTCCCTGAGGGTGCCATAGTCTCGATGCCTCTGCGCACCGCCGGCAATTCACGCCGCAAGTCTTTCGGCCTCGGTGTGCTTTCGGGAGTGGTGGAGCCCGTGGCTATGATACTTACGCTGCTTATTACCGACCTTGTGGTGCCGATTCTGCCGTATCTGCTTTCGTTTTCGGCAGGAGCCATGATGTATGTGGTGGTAGAGGAGCTGATTCCGGAGACTCAGAGCGGCCGACACTCAAATCTCGGCACGGTGGGGTTCGCTCTCGGATTCATAGTGATGATGATTCTTGACGTAGTGATTTGAAAAATACCTGAACTATATGAAGATACTTGACGGCAAGATGCTTGCCAAATCCATGAAGGAGGAGATAAAAAAGAGGGTGGATGAGGCTGTTGCCGCAGGGCGTCGCCGCCCCGGGCTGGCTGTTCTCATTGTGGGCGACGACCCCGGAAGCCGTTCTTACGTGGCCGGAAAGGCCAAGGACTGCGAGGAGGTGGGATTTGAGGGAAATACCATCCGGCTGCCCGAAGACATTTCGGAGGATGATCTGCTTAAGGAGGTGGAAAAGCTGAATGCCGACCCTGCCACCGACGGCATCCTCGTGCAGCTGCCGCTGCCGAAACACATTGACTCCGACCGTATTCTGAGGGCCATAGTGCCCGAAAAAGATGTCGATGGATTCCATCCCATGAATGTGGCCAGCCTCTGGCTGAAGGAACCCTGCGTGGTGCCCTGCACTCCCAAGGGAGTGATGCACGTGCTTCGCGACAACGGCTACGAGATAGCCGGCAAGCATGCTGTGGTGGTGGGGCGCAGCAATATCGTAGGTCTGCCGGTGGCCAAGCTGCTGCTTGATGCCAACGCCACGGTTACCGTGGCCCATAGCCGCACGCCCGACCTTGGGGCCGTGACGCGTCAGGCCGATATTCTGGTGGTGGCCGTTGGTCGGCCGGGTCTCGTGTCGGGCGACATGGTGAAGCCGGGAGCGGTGGTGATTGATGTGGGCGTTAACCGCCATCCTGTCACGGGCAAGCTCTGCGGCGATGTCGACTTCGAGAGTGCCGCGCCGGTGGCCGGTGCCATCACGCCGGTTCCGGGTGGAGTTGGCCCCCTCACCAGGGCCTGCCTGCTTGAAAACACGCTCGAGGCATGGTCTCGGTAGTAATACCGGCCTATAATGCCTCGGAGTTTGTCGGGGAGTGCCTGGAGTCGGTTGCGGCCCAGTCGGTGCGCGACCTGGAGGTGATTGTGGTTGACGACGGGTCTTCGGATGCCACGGCCTCGATCGTGGAGGCATTTGCCAGGCACGACCCTCGTGTGAGGCTGCTCAGGGTGGCCAACGGAGGTGTATCGCGTGCGCGCAACCTCGGTGTGGAGCATGCCCGCGGGCGCTACATCACCTTCGTGGATGCCGACGACGCTCTCCATCCGCTGGCTCTGGAGGCGATGCTTGCCGTCATGGAGCGTCGTGGGGCGGAGGTATGCGTCACGGGTTTCCGCAAGGCGCGGGCCATAGGCTCCCTTCTGTCACGGGCCCGCAAGGAGCGGGATAGGGGTCTGACGGCCGCGATGCTCCGGGCCGAGCTTATGCCTTATGAGCGGGCCATGGAGGTGGCTCTCTACCAGAAGCGGCTCCTCAACTCTCCCTGGGGTGTGTTGATGGAGCGAGGGCGCTTTCTTGAGGCCGGGGGATTCAGGGACGGCACGAGGTATGAAGACCTCGATGCGTTCTATCGCCTCTATGAGCATGCCGAGGCGATAGCCTACATGCCATATCCCTTTTATCTTTACCGGGAGAATCCGGGAAGTTTTCTCAACAACTGGAGCGATAGCCGTCTTGACGTGCTCGACGTCACCGACCGCTTGCTGGATTTTTTCCGCGAACGCTATCCGGCTCTTGAGCCGGCGGCGGCCGACCGCCGTTTCAGCGCCCATTACAACATGCTGCTGCTTATGCGGCGTCATGGCGCCGGGCATCCCGAGGCTATGGAGCGCTGCCGCGCCGTGATACGCGCCGGGCGCCTGCGTGCCCTCCGCGACCCTCGCGTGCGCCTCAAGAACAAACTCGGCGCCCTGCTCTCATTCCTGATCTTGTAAGCCGCTGCTCATCCTTGATCATTTCTCTGTTTCAAAGGATGCGGCCTTAGAGAATTATTTTCTCGCTTTTGTTGCCGGAGCGAACTATGTAAATCCCTTTGGGGAGTCTCTGGATTTGCTCCCTTTCCGTAGTTGTCATGACGTGGGTTCCGTCGAGGGTGTAGACGTTCAGCAAAGTCGGTTGGATTGGCATAGTCGTTTCTTCTACTCCCAGACTTTTATCAGCCACCAGTTTTACTTGTCCCCACCCGTCGGCTGCCTTATAAAGATCATATGCATCAGCAGGAACGTAAACCGTGCAGTTCAACTTTTCCATCCCGTCGGTAAGCAGAAACCCTGCCGGGTTGCCCGCTATTCTTGGCGGCGTCATCGAAAGACACCTTATGGAGCTTAAATCAGTGCAGCTCAGGAATGCGCTTGTGGCAATGGTCTCAACATATTCCGGTATGGTGATTGATCTCAATTTGGAATATCCGAAAGCCTCCAGCTCTATCACCTTAATCGAATTCGGCAACGTTGCGTAGCGGGCTCCGGGGAAAGCAAGAAGTGTCTCCTTATCCTTACTCATCAGCATACCGTTTTCCGAGCAGTAGAAGGGGTTGTCTTCCTCCACCATAAGATCGGTAAGATTAAAGCATCCTATAAAAGCCGACGATGCGATATATTCAGTGGTTGATGGGATAACCATATTGGTCAGAGACTCACAAAAGGCAAAAGCCATATAGTCAATGAATTTTACAGAGGGCGGTATTTCCAGGCCTTCCAGAGCATTACAGCCAAGGAAGGTCTCAGCTTCTATCCGGGCCACTTGTGAGGGAATGTTTATGCTTTTCAGCTCCCGACAGCATGAAAAGGCTTCTTTCCCTATGTTCGTGATTGTCTGAGGCAACTGCAACTGCTGAAGTCCTCTGCATAACATGAAACCGTAATCGTTGATTGTGGTGACGGTATACTCTTTCCCACTGATTGTCAACGTCCCCATGACGTTGGCCGAGCGGATATTGTTGCGGTTGCTTTCCGCCACAAAGATGCAGGCATCCCCATCCGGCTCCCATAAGGGTTGGTAGGTGACATAATTGAACACTACCGCACTTGCCGTGAAATTACAGACCGCAACTATGCCGGCAAATATTCCTAATATATATTTGGTCATCTCTCAAGCTCTGGGTTTTTATTATATTACTATTTTCTCGGTTTTGTCGCCGTAGCGAACTATGTAGATTCCTTTGGGGAGGCTCTGGATTTGCTCCCTTTCCGTAGTTGTCAGGACGTGGGTACCATCGAGGGTATAGACGTATATCTGACTATGCTTGCCTTCCACCAAAACATCTTCAACTCCCAGGTTTTCAACTGGTTTAAGATAGGTGTCTTCCCATCCGGTCGCTGTCTTATACAAATCGTATGCTTCAGCAGGAACATAAACGATACAGTTTAAAGGCTCAATCCCGTCATCGGTCAACAACCTATATCCTATAACTTCCGGTGGTATCAGGGAATAACAACTAACCGAACGCAGTTTTAGACAGTTGAGAAATGCGGAAGCACATACTACCTTAAGAGAAGGCAGTAACGTCACACTTGAAACATTGGAATAGGCCAACGATAGATAGCCGAGAGTATCGACATATTCCGGGACAACAAAATTTTTGGCGGAAGGGAACGACACCAGATACTTTCGGTCTTTGCTTAACAACATTCCGTCGATAGAGCAATATGAAGGATTGCCCTCATCAACAATCAGATCGGAGAGTTCGGGGCACCCATTAAAGGTGCCTACCTCAATGATTTCCGTCGTTGAAGGAATTGAGACCCTTTTAAGTCGGTCACAAAAGGAAAATGCATCAAATTCGATTTCCCTTACTCTTTCCGGGATCTCCACGCTCTCAAGGCTCCTGCAGTTCATGAAACACCGGTCGCTTATTTTTTCAAGCATTTCAGGCAGAGAGACTCGTTGTAGTGATTCACATCCGAAAAAAGCAAAATCCCCGATATAATTAACCCAAGCCGGGATGTCAATCTCCCTAAGCGATTTGCAAAATTCAAAAGCATCGGTGCCAATTTCCTTGAGTGAGGATGGCAGACATACTGATTCCAGATTCTCACATTGGGAGAACGCCCGATTCCCAATTTTCGTTACAGTCTCCGGGATGACGGCGGAGGTTATTCCTCCCGGTGCACTCAGGAGAACTGTTAAATCCTTGTCGTAGACAATTCCATCAACCGACGAGTATTTTGGATTCCCCGGGTTTACATTAATCTTTTTTAGAGAGGGACTGTAAAACCAAGCCCTCTCACCTATCTCAGTTACCGATTTGGGGATGTCCACTCTTTCTAATCGGGGGCAACGGCTGAATCCCCCATTCCGTATTTGGGTGACTGTATAGGTTATGCCTGAATATGTTATTGTTTCAGGTATTACAATGCTTTCAATAGTTTCTCTAAAATCCCAATCCACGGAAACGCTTGCACAGTAAGGCTCGGAAGTCGATTCGCTGTAATAATATAATTTTCCAACGGTAAACCCTACTCCGTAAGCAGGCAGGTGCGTCAGAAGCAAGGGGAGCACCATTATAAATGAAAACGACGAGATTTTAATATGTTTACTCATAGATAGTTAGGTATAAATGATGGAGTCTTAGAGAATTATTTTCTCGGTTTTGTCGCCGGAGCGAACTATGTAAATCCCTTTGGGGAGGCTCTGGATTTGCCTCCTTTCCGTAGTTGTCAGGATGAGAGTACCGTCGAGAGTATAGACTGTTAAATAGGCACCACTGTTCGAAGAATGAATTTCATCTACTCCCAATCCTTTCTTCGGCCTCAACCGAGTGTTTCTCCATCCGTACGTTTCTTCATATAGTTGTAGGGATTCGGCTGGAACATATACCGTGGCTTTTGATGGCAATTCACCACTGTCTATTATGAAAAACCACTCACGGCCGATGACTTCCGGCGGTGTTAAAGACTCGCAATAGATGTAACACAATTTTTCACAGTCTGAAAAAGTCGTACACCCAAGTTTCTTGACAGTGGGGGGGAGTGTGATTTCATATAGTGTAGAATACGAAAATGCCTCATTCTTAATTACCGATACATATTCAGGCACCTTGAACTTATAGCCGATGGTATAGCTGAATAGGGTGGATTTGTCTTTACTTAATAGCATTCCGTCTTGAGAGCAGTAATATGGATTGTTTTCGTCCACATTGAAGGTCGTAAGGCTAACACAGCCTATGAAAGCTCCGTCCTGAATGTTTTCAGTATCTTGAGGTATAGTGATTTCCCCTAAGGTATTACACCAAGCAAAGGCACTTGATTCAATTGTTTTGAGAGATGTCGGCATTTCAATCTTCTCCAAAGCTGAACAGAGTCCAAACAGACCAAAGCTCAAACTTTCCATCTCCCTTGGCAACCTTATACTTTTTAAGGAATAGCATGCGCTAAATGCGTGGCCTTCTATAACGTGACAATTATCAGGAATTACAATTTCTGAAATTCCCGAACAAAAACTGAAGGCATTTAATCCTATTTTTTCCAATTTATCAGGAAATACAATTTCAGTAATTTCCGGACAAGAAATAAAGGCACCCCCCTCTATTATTTTCAATGATGGTGGAAGAACGATATCTTTTAATTTCCCACAATTTCTAAAGCCACTTTCTTTAATAGTTGTTATCGTATACTGTTCACCGTCAATCTCTACAGATTCTAAAATGTGTGCGCTTACAAGCTGGGCTTTACTGCCATTCTCAACATAGACTGTTGCCGTCTTGTCTTTTACGGATAAAGTCTCATAGGTAATGTCGTCAATGACAACCTTGGCAGCACTCATGTCCAGACAAAAAGTAGCGATAGTAAATAAATATGGTAGATATTTAATCATTGCCATTTTCATATTTTTTACTTTATAGACAAGGGTTATTAACTCAATAAATGAAAACAAAAATAAATAAAGAAAAAATTGGTCGTAACTATAAGGATGCTAAAAGGTTGCCGCTATTCATTCCGGGGAGATTCGCGGACGTCGCGGTAGGAGTACCGATAAGTGGCGAGCTTACCGGTTTTCAGCGAGGGGGCTTTCTCCGTGTCGTACACAGTCTGGTTGTCTATCTTGCGGAAGGTGGGTTCGAAATTAAGGCTTACGCTTTGGCCGTCACAGTCGGTCCCCTCCACGCCGGCAGGCGCGGCGTCCGGGGCGGCACCCAACAGCCCGACGGTGGCGGCTGCCGCCCATTTCGTGTCGTCAGTAACAAATGAAGCCAACGAGAAGGGAAACTGCGATATTGCCGGCAGAGACTTGTCGTAGATTACGTTGTAGGTTGCAGTCTCCTCGGTTTTATCATCCCTAACAATCTCTTTGCGCCCGTTGCTATACGTGATTTCTTCGTAAGCAGTAAACGTATGCACCTTGTTGATCTTAACTATGCGCTCCTTTTCCCAGCCTAAATATGTATTGTAGACGTGGGTCTGTTCATATACGGTTTTTTTTTCGGGCCAAAACTGATATTTCTCCGCACTACACTCTAACTCCGCCCTGAATTCCACCAGTTTATCGCCGTCATATCGGCAAGTGTAGTTATAGGTGTAATCCGAACTCCAGGTATGATTTGTGCCACCGTCGCCTCTCTCCGGGATAAATTCATATGAATCCTTGATATAGCCATGTCGATTCAGGGTGGTCTTCTCATTCATGGCAATGGTGTTTTTCCTGAAATTTACGTTCATATAGACGCCGTAACCGTTAGCCTCCAAGCCGTAGATGGCGTCACGGCCCTGAGTCGTGACATTGTCGTCGCAGAGGTAATCTACGGTATAGAGCCCCTTAATTCCGGCAAAGACCAAATTTTTGGATGGCGAGGAGCCATTGGGTTCGTCGCCGTAGCATGAGCTCAGGCCTGCGGCCAGCAGCGTGGCCAATATTGCCATAATCCCCAGTTTCTTATATTTTAACTTCATATCGGTAATTATTTGATCATATCTCTATTTCAAACTCCTACAAAGATAAATAAAATCTATAAAGAAAAAAAGTCGGTGTGTAAAAATACGCAATCTGCGGCGTTGCTATCGGAATTCGCTCTTGGTCATTTACTGGAGTAAACTCCCTGCGAGCTCATCCTCAGCGCCTAGCATCTTACGCATTTTAACGCACCTTAAAAGGCTGCGTCAAAAATGGAATTTTGACGCAGCCGCCGAAACCTTAAACAATCCGATTACAATACTTATTTTTACCGAAAGTGTCAGTTTTTACCGTTGTTGGCGATATTATTGTTTTGCCAAGGAATCGGGCAATGTTGGCATGGCTCCATTCCGGGTGCAGACGAATGCCGAGGTGTCAACGGCGATGCGGTGAGCCTCCTTTACGTCCTTGCCCTTCAGGATGTTGGCGATGAAGGCCGCGGTGAAGGAGTCGCCGGCACCCACAGTGTCGGCCACCTCAACCTTCGGTGTCGGAAGGAAGGAAACCTCGCCCGGAGTGAAGACGTAGCTGCCGTTGATGCCGCATGTAAGAATCAGCATCTTCAGATTATACTTGCCCAGCAGGAGCCAGCATTTATTCTCCAGGTCGATGCCGGGATATCCGAAAAGACGTGACACTATTACAAGTTCCTCGTCGTTGATCTTTAGAATGTTGCACTTCTTCATCGACTCCTGAATCACCTCCTTGGTGTAGAAATCCTGCCTCAGGTTGATGTCGAACACCACCAGAGGGTCGTTCTCTTCCGGGATGGCGTCAAGGAAGCGGTTGATGGTTTCACGGCTCACGACGTTGCGCTGGGCCAGAGAGCCGAAGCATACGGCCTTTGTCTCATAGGCAAGCCTGGTGAGCTGCTCGGTGAAGGGAATGTTGTCCCAAGCCACATTCTCCTTGATCTCATACTGCGGCACCCCCTCGGCGTCGAGCTCCACCAACACCGTGCCCGTGGGGTAGGGCACAACGTCGAGCAGATACGAGAGTTCCTTTTCGTCGAAGCGTTCCGTGAGCTCCTTGCCCAGAGGGTCGTCGCCTATGGCGGAGACGGCGCAGGAGTCAAGGCCGAACTGCTTTATATGGTAAGCGAAATTGGCCGGAGCGCCACCTATTTTCTTTCCTTCGGGGAGAACGTCCCAAAGGGCTTCTCCCATTCCTATTACTTTCATGACTCAGGTTTTAAGGGTATATGTTAGGGAAAAATACTCAGGCTTTCTTGATGCGGAGAGTGTAGAAAAGGAGATAGGCCACTCCGGCTGTCATGATGGCAACGGCTCCGGCCTGCCCCACAGCCTCCGAGGCGAAACCCATGGCCAGGGGGAAGACGGTGCCCCCGAAGAGACCCATGATCATCAGCCCCGACACCTCGTTTTGCTCCTTGGGGGCATGGTTGAGCGCCTGGGCGAACACTACGGAGAAGATGTTGGAGTTGCCGAAACCGATCATGCCGACGCCCACATAGATAAGGCTCATGCTTGAGGCCGAGAAGAGGAGCACCATGGCAGCGAGCATTATGAGCACACTCAGGCCGAAAAACACCTTGGGCGACATGAGGCGGAGCAGAAAACCGCCGAGAAAGCATCCCGCCGTGCGGCAGATGAAGTAGATCACCGTGGCATAGGCGGCGTCTTCGAGGGCGATGCCGGCCACACGCTCCAGCATGATTTTGGGAGCGGTAGTGTTGGTGCCCACGTCGATGCCCACATGGCACATGATGCCGATGAAGCAGAGCAGGACGAAGGGGCGCCCCAGCAGCTTGAGACATTCAACCACGCCCGATGCCTTGTCAGGTTTCTCCTCCTTGATGGGAGTGGCTCCCAGGGCAGAGATGGAGATGAGGCACACTATGGCATAGATGGCGAAGATGGCACGCCAGCCGAGGTCGAAGGTAGAGATGGTGTTGGCCGCTCCCCAGGCTATGATGATGGGGGCCAGGAAGGAGGCGATGGCCTTTACAAACTGGCCGAACGTAAGGGTGGAGGCCAGCTTGGAGGGTGAGATGAGGTTGGACACCAGAGGGTTGAGCGAGGTCTGCATGATGGCGTTGCCGATGCCAAGCAGCGAGAAGGCCACGAGCATGATGCCGTAGCTGTTGCCGAAAATGGGAACCACGAGCGAGAGAAGCGTAACCACCAGCGACACCAGAACAGTGTTCTTGCGCCCGATACGGTTCATGAGCATCCCCGTAGGGACCGAGAAAATCAGAAACCAGAAAAACACCAGGGAGGGGAAGAGATTGGCCTGGGAGTCGGTGAGGTTGAGGTCGCGCTGCACGAAGTTGGAGGCTGTGCCCACGAGGTCGACAAAGCCCATGGCGAAGAAGCAGAACATGACGGGGACTATCTGCATTATCATGCTCCGGCCGGTAGGTTTGTCTAATGAAACGGTTGCCATAATATTGATTTCAGTTCGTTAAAAAGGATATGTCTTGATTTTTGTTTTATCTGGGGTTTATTTCGTCTTTATCTCGTAGACGTTGAGGGAGCTTACGGCTGCTTTGCCGTCGCCACTCACGCTGAGTGTCGTATAGGGGTTTTCGGGGAAGGTAAGGTTTGTCATCACCGACTTGCCGCCGTCGGCAAACACCTCGATGCTGCTGCGGTCTACGAAGATGCGGAGGCTGAGGTGGCCGTCTGTCTCGAATGTCGGCGCCCCTGTCACGGCTGGGAAATGGTGGGAGATGTCGGTGAAGGTGCCGTGCATGCGGTCGAATTTCAGGGTGTGGGCCGAGGCGTCGTAGCTTATCGTCACCTTCTCACCCTCGGCGTTCGAGAGGGTGAAGGCCACAGCGCTCCCCTTGGAGGCGTCGATGTCGGCCGTAATCTCGCATATTCCGCCGCCCGTTTTCGGCAGGCTGAACGTTTTCCCCTTCTTCGAGACGGCAAAGCGTCCGGAGCCGGCATATTTGCGCCCGCGGATGTCATTAAGCTCGGGCGAGGGGGCCGAGGCAAGGTAGAGCTGCCCGTCGGGTGCCTCGAAAAGCGAGAGGTCGCGCGGCAGGGAGTTGGCGCTGCGGTATTGCATCGTGGGTACCTGGTCGGCATACTGCCAGTTGCTCATCCAGCCCAGGGCCACGCGGCGATCCTGCGGGGCGTCGCTCCACGTAACGGTGGCATAGAGATCTTTGCCGAAATCCATCCATTTGGTGGGAATCTCGCCGTTGGCGTCAGCATCGGGCGTGAATGTCTTGCCGTCGAAGTCTCCTATGAAATATTGGGTGGCGCTGCCGCCGAAGGGTCCGCCGGGATTGATGTTGACCAGAAGCACCCATTTCTGCTTCCCGTTGATGGTGAGAGGGAAGAGGTCGGGGCATTCCCACACGCCTCCCGTGGCCCCCACATTGCCTATTGAGTCGGTGCGGGTCCATTCCTTGAGGTCGGGCGAGGTGAAGAAGAGTATCTCATGGTTGAGGGCGTGTGCGAGCACCATGTTCCACTCTCCGGTCTCTCCGTTCCATGAGATCTTGGGGTCGCGGGCTTCCGTCTCCATCACCAGCACGGGGTTGCCTTCGTAGATGGAGAAGGTGTAGCCGTTGTCGGCGCTGCGGGCTATGCTCTGCATCTGGGAATGGCCGGCGGAGGTGTACATGGCCACCACGGCGTTCTCTCCCCATCCGGCGCTCCCGGTGCGGTCGACGGCGGCGCTGCCGCTGAAGACCGTGCCCAGGGCATTGGGCCGGATGGCCTCGGGCATCGGGGTCCAGTTTACGAGGTCGCGGCTTGTGGAGTGTCCCCACGTCATGTTCTGCCATTTGGAGCCGTAGGGATTCCACTGGTAGTAGAGGTGCCAGAGGCCATCCTTATAAAACATTCCGTTGGGGTCGTTCATCCAGCCGTAGAGGGGAGTGTGGTGGTAGGCAGGACGGTATTTCTCCACATTGTCTGTAGAGAAACTGTCGGCAAGCTCCAGAGCCTCGAACCCTACGGGTTCCTCTCCCTTGCGAAGCACGACGCTCCGGGGCTTCTGGAAATCGAGTATCAGTTTCTTCCCACGATAGGGGGTGAGGTCGAAGGGTACCTTGAAGTCTACCTCCTCGCGCGAAAACCGCACGTAGAAATTCCCGACGGCCACGCCGTCGGCTATAATGGTGACAAGAGCGTCGTCCTGGTTCTCCTCTATGGGGATCATCAGATAGGGCGCCTTGTCGGTATCAACTCTTACGAAGGTGTTGGTAGGCCCGGTATGCTCCACCGAAATCCCTTCGGTGGAGGCATTGGCCGTCATCGCAGCCGCCAGAGCGGTAAGGATGAAGATTGATTTTCTCATAAAACCCAAAATGAACTAAACTTTTTCAGCACAAAAATACCTAAACCGGGGGTGACCGGATATAAAAATTCGGTCATAACCTATAAAAAATGATAATATGAGCCATATTTAACATAGTTTGCTCAAAAATTTATGGAAAAACGATTATATTTGCAGCCAAATTCTCCAAAGCAAACCACTTTACATCTACAAACCTATACATAGACCCTGACAGACTAATCATTATGAAACAACTACGGCATTACGTGCCGCTCTTGATTATCATAACGATACTCACAGCCTGCAAGAAGGATCCATCCTACCGCATCGGTGTGTCGCAGTGTAGCGAAGACGACTGGCGCACACAGATGAACGAGCAGATAGAGCGCGAAATCATGTTCAACCCCGGAGCCACCGTGGAAATCCGGTCGGCGGCCGACTCAAGCAACAGGCAGATCAGAGACATCGAATACTTCATCGACGAAGGATTCGACATCATCATCGCGGCCCCCAACGAGGCCGAGGCATTGACTCCCGTGATAAAGAAAGCATACGACCGTGGCATCCCGGTGCTGGTGTTCGACCGTGAGGTGCTGGGCGACGACTACACGGCCTTCCAGGGGGCCGACAACGCCTCCATAGGGCGCGAGGCGGCGCGGTATGCGCTCGCAAAGCTGCCGGGAGGCGGCAGCGTGATAGAGCTGCAGGGGCTCCCCGGCTCAACTCCGGCAGCCGGCCGCTCACGCGGTTTCCGCCAGGAACTCGACAGCCTCGGCGCCCCCCTTAAGGTAGTGGCGAGCGCACCGGCCAACTGGAACTATGAGGAGGCCGTGAACGTGGCAGACTCATTGCTGGCACTGCATCCCGACGCGCAACTGATATATGCCCACAACGACCGCATGGCCATCGGAGCGGCAGAGGCGGCCGAAGCCCGGGGCCTGAATCCTTTTATTATAGGTATCGACGGCGCCTCGGCCATCGGCATGAAAGCCGTGAAGGAGGGAAAAATAGACGCAACGTTCTTCTATCCCACCGAGGGTGGCAGGCTCGTGAAGACCGCCATGGCCATATTGAAAGGTGAACCCTACCCCCAAAGGGTGCTGCTCCCTACATCACCGGCTATCGACAGCAGCAACATCGACCTGCTGCTCAGCCAGACGGAGATTATCGACGAGGAGACCCGCCAGATGAGGGCCCTGAAGACCGAGGTTGACGACTATTGGAACCGCCACAACTCACAGACGGCCTTCCTCTACGCCTCGATTGCCGTACTCGTGCTCCTCTGCATCCTCCTCTTCGTCGTGCTCCGAAACTTCTGGCAAAACAGGCGCCACCATGCGCAGCTGGCCGCCGCCACCCACTCCAAACTCGTATTCTTCACCAACGTGAGCCACGACCTCCGCACCCCGCTCACCCTCATAGCCGAACCAGTGGAGCAGATGGCCGGAGCCCCAAACCTCACCGACCGGCAGAAGACCCTGATGAGGATTGCCGACAAGAACATAAAGATTCTGAGGCGCCTCATCAACCAGATCCTGGATTTCCGCAAGTTTGAGAACGACAGGCTCACCCTCAACCTCGAGGAGACGCGCCCCGGCGAGATAGGGGGCGACTGGGCCGCCGCTTTCAGTCCGCTCGCCGCCAAGAAGCATATGGATTATGAGGTAGACATCGACCTCCCCGAGGGATTCTCTATGGCCATGGATGTGGAGAAGGTGGAGCGGGTGGTGTTCAATCTCCTCTCCAATGCCTTCAAATTCACCCCCGTGAAGGGGAAGGTGAAGCTGGCAATGCAGCTGTATGACGGAAACTTTATGATAAAGGTTTCCGACAGCGGACGCGGCATCTCGCAAGGCCACCTCGACAATATTTTCGCGCGTTTCTATCAGGTAGACAACGTCAGGCCCGAGGGTTCCGGCATAGGGCTGAGCCTCGTGAAGGCTTTCGTGGAGCTCCACGACGGCAAGATCACGGTGGAGAGCACGGAGGGGAGGGGTTCGGTCTTCACCGTCTCCCTGCCGGTGACCCACGTAGAGAACGCCGCCTCCGAAGACGTGCTCGAGCAGTCGCGCCGGGACGTGAAGACGTATGTGGCAATAGTAGACACTGTAGACGACAGCGTGGTGGAAGTAAGGGAGGAAGACACCGGCGGCAAACCCCTTCTGCTCGTGATCGACGACAATGAGGACGTGCGCCTTATGATCCGGGAACTGGTGGGCGACACCTATCGGGTGATAGGCGCCTCCGACGGCAGCGAGGGCATACGCATGGCCACCCGCTACGTGCCCGACCTTATAATATGCGACGTGATGATGCCCGGAACCGACGGCATAGAGACCTGCAAGGCCCTCAAGAGCGAGATCTCCACCTCCCATATCCCCGTGCTGATGCTCACGGCCTGCTCCATGGACGAGCAGCGGGTGGAGGGCTACGAGAGCGGCGCCGACGGCTATATGGCAAAGCCCTTCAACAGCGAGGTGCTCAAGGCGCGCCTCAAGTCGCTGCTGGCCAACCGCCGGCTCCTGCTCGGCAGAAACGGCGACGCCCCCCGGCGTGAGGCTGCCACCGACTCCAAAGGAGCCCCCGCGAGGCAGTCGCGTCCGGGAGCTGATATGGAAAACGAATTCTACAATCGGTTTCTGGCGCTCTTCAACTCCGAGATGGGCAATATGGACATCACCGTAGACAGCATAGCCGAGAAGATGGGTATGGGGCGCTCGCAGTTCTACCGCAAGATCAAGGCCCTCACCAATCTTTCGCCCGTGGAGCTGATGCGCGACCTGCGCCTCAAGCGGGCCCGCGACATGCTCCTCACATCCGACAAAAGCATCAGCGAGATAGCCTACGAGGTGGGCTTCTCAACCCCGGCGTATTTCACCAAATGTTACCGCGAGGTGTATTCCGAGACACCTACGGCCCTGCGGGAGCGCATGAGAGGCTGAGGCAGGCCTGAGACGCCGAGATATTACTTTTTGTGCAAATGCTATGAAAAATCAGTCAACGACTGAAAATCATAGCATTTGCACGGTTTTTTATACCCGGGCATAAGAAGAGGGAATAATTTTGTGGCGTCAAAACAAACCTGACCTCAATTCCAACAAAAACAACAATAGCATGAAAAAATCAATTCTGACTGCCTTAATGCTGATGCTCGCCGTCATGGCGGGCCGGGCAGCCGACATTACCGTGAAGGGTACGGTGATCGACGGGTCGTTCAACGAGCCGCTGATCGGCGCCACCGTGATGTCGGAAGCTAAAGGCACTCTGGGCACAGCCACCGACTTCGACGGCAACTTCGAACTCACCGTGCCCGAGGGCTCCAAGATCAAGATTTCCTACATCGGCTACGTCACCCAGGTGCTCCCCGCAGAGCCCGAGATGACCATCGTGCTCAAGGAGAACTCAGAGCTTCTCGACGAGGTGGTGGTAGTGGGCTACACCACTCAGAAGAAGGCCGACCTTACGGGTTCGGTTTCTGTGGTGGAGACCGACGAGCTCAAGACGACGGCCGACCCCGACCCGATGAGAGCCCTGCAGGGCAAGGTGCCGGGCATGACCATCACCGGCACGGGCTCACCCTCCGGCACGGGCACCGTCCGCATCCGCGGTATCGGTTCCTTCAACGCCGACCAGAACCCCCTCATCGTGATCGACGGCGTGCCTACCACCAGCGCCCTCAACTCGCTCAACACCCAGGACATCGAGAGCATGCAGGTGCTCAAGGACGCCGCCTCGGCCTCAATCTACGGCTCGCGTGCAGCCAACGGTGTGATCATCATCACCACAAAGAAGGGTAAGAAAGAGGGCAAGGTGAAGGTAGACTTCGGCCTCAACCTCACTGCACAGTTCTATTCCAACCAGGCCACGATGAGGCTGCTCAACGCCCAGCAGTATGCCACGGCAATGGCACAGGCAGCAATCAACGACGGCCTTGACCCCGTGGCCTACGCCTCCAACTACGGCCTGGCGCTCAACGCCCCCGACGGCACCCCCATCTCCGTCTACGACCCCGCAACGGGCCAGAGACTCAGCTACACCGTAGGAGGCCTCTACGACGGCTACATCAACGCCCGGAAAACCATGCGCTACAGCGACACCGACTGGCTCAAGGAGATCTCCCGCACAGGCTTCGCGCAAAACTATGACCTCTCCGTTTCCCATGCCTCCGAAAAGGGCTCGGCCCTCTTCTCGTTCGGCTACAAGAGAAACGACGGTATAATCAAATACACGAGCTTCGAAAACCTCGCGGCCCGTATCAACACCTCCTACAATATATGCGACTATGTATCCGTGGGAGAGAACTTCACCCTTACCTACACCAAGCAGGTGGACGCCGCCCCGATGGAAAACGCCCTCAAGATGGCGCCCACCGTGCCTCTCTATGAAGACGACGGCGAGACCTTCGGCGGACCCGTAGGCGGCATGAGCGACCGCCAGAACCCCGCGCGCGAAATCTACTTCAACCGCGACAACGCCCTCAAGATCTGGCGATTCTTCGGCAACGCATACGTTGACGTGAAACCCTTCAACGGCTTCCTCTTCCGAAGCAACTTCGGCCTTGACTACGACGCCGCTTTCATCCACAGCTACAACTACACATTCCACAGCGACATCGTAAACAACGACGTGAACTCCACGACACTCTCGCAGGCCAACGACTCGAAGTGGACATGGTCGAACACCATCAACTACAACTTCTCGCTCCGCGAGCAGCATGAATTCTCGCTGCTGGCCGGTATCGAACTCTTCCACCAGACCCGCGTCGACATGAGCGGATACAACGAAGACTACGCCATCGAGACACCCGAATACATGTGGCCCGACGCCTCCACAGGCATCGAACGCTTCACGGGCAACCAGTCGGCCTACTCCCTGGTGTCGTTCTTCGGAAAGATCGACTACTCCTGGCGCAACCTCATCCTGGCATCCTTCACAATCCGCCACGACGGCTCCTCGCGCTTCGGCCGCAACAACCGCTACGGTACGTTCCCCGCATTCACCCTGGGCTACCGCCTTTCGGAAAACATCCAGCAGCCCTGGCTCAACGACCTCAAGGTGCGCGCCTCGTGGGGCAAGACGGGTAACCAGGCCATCTCCAATACGGCACGTTACGCACTCTATGCAGCCGACTACGGCAGCGACCGCATCACATCGACAGCCTACGACCTCTACCTGCAGCAGAGCGGAATCTTCCCCTCCGGCTACATCTGCAACCAGACAGAGAACCCCAACCTGAAGTGGGAAACCACCAAGCAGTGGAACTTCGGTGTAGACTTCGGCTTCCTCAACAGCCGCCTCTACGGCAGCATCGACGCCTACATCAAAGACGTGGAAGACATGCTCATCAACCCCGCCTACCTCGGCTCTATGGGTGAGGGCGGCGCTTCCTGGCTCAACGGTCCGTCGCTGCGCAACTGGGGTATGGAATTCGCCGCCGGCTGGCGCGACAACCTCGCCTGCGGCCTCTACTACCAGATCAACGCCAACGCCGACTTCTTCCGCAACCGCGTTACCTATCTGCCCGAGACAACCACCGGCTCCTACGTGCACACCACCACGCAAAACCTCGTGCAGGCACGCGTGCCCTACGGCTCAATCGTAGGCTACGTGGCCGACGGCCTCTACCAGAACCAGGACCAGGTGCTCGCCTCCGGCCAGGACAACGCACGTGTAGGCGGCCTGCGCTACCTTGACCTCAACGGCGACGGACGCATCAACGCCGAAGACCAGACATGGATCTTCAACCCCGTGCCCGACTTCTCGTTCGGCCTCAATGTGGAGCTCCGCTACAAGAACTTCGACTTCACGATGTTCTGGCAGGGCGTGATAGGACAGGACGTCTACAACAACCAGAAATTCCAGACCGACTTCTGGAGCATCACCGACGCCGGCAGCAACAAGGGCAGCCGCCTGCTCGACGCCTGGACTCCCGCCAACACCTCCTCCACAATCCCGGCTCTGACCACCAACAACACCGGCGACGAAGGCCGCGCATCCACCTATTATGTGGAGAACGGCTCGTATGCCAAGCTGCGCACCCTCCAGATGGGCTACAGCCTCCCGGAAAGCGTGCTCCAGAAGTGCTTCCTCTCCAGCGCGCGTGTATACGTCTCCGGCCAGAACCTCTGCACAATAAAGAGCAAGAGCCTGACATGCTCCGACCCGGAAAACGGCAACTGGGCATACCCCATCCCCACTTCCGTATCATTCGGCATCCAGCTCGGCTTCTAAACGGAGAGTCATGATTATCAACAACCAATAAAAAGCTATCCCATGAAACTGTATAAGATATTAGCTTGCGCTGCACTGATGGTGGCCACGGCCTCCTGCAACGACTTCATCGACGTGCCGCCTACGGGGGTGGTAGACGGCGACACCGCCTACGCCCACCCCGAAGAAATGGTGACCGCCGCCTATGCCTCGCTGGGCGACTGCTGGTATGACTGTCCGCTCAACCTCTGGACATACGGCGACCTCGGCTCAGACGACTGCCTCAAGGGCGGTTCCGGCACCACCGACACCGGCTACCACCCCATGGAGATCTTCTCCACCATGACCTCCACCCCGGGCGAATTCGACTCCATGTGGTATCTGCTCTACCGCGCCATCTCGCGCTGCAACCGCGCCCTGGTGGCCCTCGAGGAGCACGGCGTGGAAGAACTCGGCGAGGAGACCGCCAACCGCAGGGTGGCAGAAGTGCACTTCCTCCGCGGCCACTTCTACTTCAAGCTCCTCACCGTCTTCCGCAAGATTCCCTGGATCGACGAGGAGGTGTTCCGCAACAACGCTCACGAAGACGTGCGCAACGACGCCCTGAGCTACGAGGAACTCTTCCAGAAGGTGATGGATGAATTCCGTTTTGCCTACGACATACTGCCCGACGAGGCTCCCGACGGAGCCGGACGTGCCAACCGCATCGCCGCCGCGGCCTACCTGGCCAAGTGTTACCTCACCCTGGCCTGGGGCGACGGCTACGAGTCGGGAACCGGCGTGGGCCACATCAGCCAGGAACTCATGGCAGAGGTGGAGAAATACACCCAGGTGGTGGCAAGCTCACGCTTCGGCTATCTCGAAGACTTCGGCGACATCTTCCTGCCCGAATTCAAAAACTCGCAGGAGTCCGTGTTCGCCGTGCAGACCTCCGACTATTCCGAAGACAACACTACCTTCGGCCGCGCCAACTGGTCGAACACCCTCAACGGCTGCTGGGGCATGTGGTCTTGCGGATGGGACTTCCACAAACCCTCGCAAAACCTCGTGAATGCATTCAAGACCAAAGACGGGCTGCCGATGTTTGACACCTACAACGACGAGACGGCCTACCCCGTTATGGGCGTCGCCTCCGAACAGAAATGGGATCCCAGACTCTTCCACACCGTAGGTATGCCCTCATGGCCCTACAAATACGAGTCGGAATTCATGATGACGAAAGACAACTCCCGCACACCCAACACTTATGGTTACTATACATCTCTGAAAGAGGTGCCCCAGCGTTCGGCCGGAGAGACCTACAACGGCTCATGGCAGGCCTTTGCAATGAACGACTACGTGTTCCGTTACACCGATGTGATGCTGATGCGCGCCGAGGCTCTGATCGAGCTGGGTAGGCTCACGGAAGCGCAAGACATCGTGAACGACATCCGTCGTCGTGCCGCCAATTCAATTGGAAAACATATCGCGTATGCGGCCGACTATTGCGAGATCGCGCAATATCCCATGGGTTATTTCTCATCCAAGGAGGTGGCACGCAAGTGTCTCCAATGGGAACGCCGCCTTGAAATGGCTATGGAAAGCAGTCGCTTCTTCGACCTTCGCCGCTGGGGCATCGCCTCTTCTACACTCAACGCATACTTCGAGAGCGAGAAGAATGTGGAATACGACGGCCAGGCTTACGCACAGTATCTCCAGGAAGCACACTTCACCCCCGAGAAGAACGAATTCTTCCCCGTCCCCTACAACCAGCTCTACTACGTGCCCGGCCTCTATACCCAAAACAAGGGCTACAACTAATCCTTAAGCGAAAACAGACATGAAGACTATAAGAATATTGGCAATGGCACTGGGGCTCGGAATGGCCGTGGCCTCCTGCCAGCAGAACGACATCGAGATAGCCGAACCCATCGTGGCTCCCATAGCCGAGGATGCCATCACAGGCTCGCTCCAGGGCGACGACTATGTGTGGACATGGCCCGCGCAGGCCGACCTCGCAATGCAGGTGAGCGTCTACAACGGGAGCACCCTCACCCTGGCCGAAACCGTGGAGGGCACGAGCTTCACCCATCCCGGTGTGGACACCAACATCGAATACACCTACGTGTTCAAGCTCACCGACGGAGCCAACCTCTCTTCAGGAGTCGTGAAACGCTACACCCGCCCCGGGGCATCCAAGATCTCCGGCCTCACCATGTCGCAGCTCGACAAGGCCGGCGGCTATGACGCCCTCGTGGAATGGGACGCCAGCGACTCCGCCAGCAGCATCGAGCTCACAGCCGACAACGGCAGCCGCACCCTCAGCGAAAGCCTGCCCGGCTCAGCCACCTCCTACACCATCAAGGATGTGGTGTATGGCGAGGAATGGAACGTAAGCATCGTGGCCGTCAATGCCGAGGGCCCATCCATGAAGGTGGGCGCAGCCCTCAAGATAGGCAAGACCGCCATAGGGTTCCTTAGCGTCTACGCCACTCCCGAGGAACTCGTGGCTGACGGCGACGACGACGAGGCCTCCGCATGGCTTTGGCTACATGAGGAATATCCCACCGCACAGTTTGTCCCCTTCGCCGACATCACGTCGGCCGAGACCCTCGACCCCTACCGCGTGCTCTTCTGGATGCGCGACCTTGAGGGGGTCGACGAGACCGCCGTATTCACAATGCCGGAGGTTGTCGGCGCCGCCACTCCCTACATCAGGCAATGGTATGCCGACGGCGGCAGCCTTCTGCTCTGGAGCCACGCCACGGTGTACGTAGGTGCGCTCGGACGCCTCGACATGGATATGCTTAAGGGCAACGACCGCGCCATAGGCACCGGCGAGGGCGGCATGAACGGCGACGTCTGGCAGATGGCCGTCTCGCTCAACCCCGGAGGCAAGTTCTCCAAAGACCACTCCAACCATCCCATCTACCGCGGCATCGAGACCGTGCAGAACGACCGCTGCACCCTCATCCCCTTCAAGGGACCCGGCTGGACGGAAGACCACAACTGCCTCTTCTTCAACATTCCCTCGGCCCTTACCGGACTCGACCCCCAGGACGAGGCCTGCTACAACACGCTCACCAGCGTCTACGGTATCTATCCGCTCGGCACGTGGGATTCCCAGATCGACTTTGTGTCGCAGCTGAACGTTTGGGAGGCCCAGCAGGGCAACACCGAGTTCAAGGGCACAATCCTCTGCATCGGCAACGGCGGCTGCGAGTTCTCGATGAAGAACGCCGACGGCACTCCCGACAAGAGCGCTCATCCGAAAAACAACCAGTATCAGGACAACGTGCTCACTCTTGCGAAAAACTCACTCGAATATCTCAAGACACGATAGGGCATACCCTCCACTGCAAGGTCTGATTAAGGCCTGAGTAAAAAAACCGCATCGGTCGGAATTCCGGATCGATGCGGCTTTTTTTATGCTATGGGTTGTTCCTTCGGGGGTAACCCTATGCTGTTAATGAGGGAGATGGCTCAGGAGCCCACCAGGGAGTCTTCGGCGGCAACGGCCTTGCGGCGCTTCGAGCTCCAGAGCTGCGACATCTGCTCCAGAGTCTTGCCCTTGGTCTCAGGCACGAGGCGGGAGACGAACCATGCGGCAAGGATGCAGATGGTGCCGTAGAGAACGTAGACGAAGAAGTGGCCGAAACTCTCGCCCATGTCGCCCAGCGTCATGTTGTATAGAGGCACGAACGACGAGGAGACGATGAAGTTGAAAATCCATTGGAAGGCCACCGCGATGGCCATGGCCCCGCTGCGGATGGTGTTGGGGAAAATCTCCGAGATCAGCACCCAGCAGATCGGGCCCCACGAGAACATGAAGCTCGCCGAATAGACCATGATGCTGACAACGGGCACGAAGGGCGATACAGCCACGATGTTGCTGAAGGCCACCCCCAACGCACCCAGCGCCATGCCGAACGAGCCGAAAATCAGCAGCGGTTTGCGCCCCAGCTTCTCTACCGTGAAGATGGCCACGAGCGTGAAGGCTATGTTGACGATACCCATTATCACCGTCTGCTCCATAGGATTGCCCATACCCATCGAGTCGAAGATACGCGGAGCGTAATAGAGCACGGCATTGATGCCCACAGCCTGCTGGAACACGGACAGCATCACGCCGATGAAGATCACCAGCATGCCGAACGATAGCAGTCTGCCCTTCTCTTCGGTAAGTGTAGTCTTCACATTCTCCAGGATCTGACGCCCCTTGATGCGGCCGTTGATCCGCTCGAGCACGGTGAGGGCCTTGCGGTCGCGGCCACGAAGCACCAGATAGCGCGGCGACTCAGGGATCACAAGCGACATTATCGTGAATACGCCGGCTACAAACGCCTCGCTTCCAAACATGTAGCGCCAGCCGGTCTGGATGGTCCAGGGGTCGGAGGTGGCGCTCACCTGATACACCGTCTCGCCTATCTTCTCTATCACCGGGTTGGTGTGCTCGCCGAGGATGAGGAAGTTGACGAAATAGACCACGAGCTGACCGAAGATGATGGCAAACTGGTTCCACGACACGAGCTTGCCCCTTATCTCGGCCGGCGACACCTCAGCGATATACATCGGGCAGATGGCCGAGGCGAGGCCGACGCCTATGCCGCCCAACACCCTGTAGATGTTGAAGACGATGAGAAGGTTAAGATGGGGCACTCCCTTGTCGTAGAGCATAAACTCGGGCCAGTAGGAGCCCAGGGCCGACAGCAGGAAAAAGACGCCGGCCATGAAGAGCGACTTCTTGCGGCCGATGTAGGCTGCGCAGATGCCCGAAAGGGCGCTGCCGATGATGCACCCTATCAGGGCGCTCGACGACGTGATGCCGTGAATCACGTCGGTGTATACGAAGTCTTTCGCTCCGAGGAAGAAGGCCTGCAGACCCTTCTCGGCCCCGGAGATCACCGCCGTGTCGTAGCCGAAGAGCAGCCCTCCGCATACGGCCACGAGAACAATCATGAATAGGTAGCTCCGGCTACCGTTTGCTGCCGCTGTCTTATCCGCTGTCTTATCCATTGCTCCTTAATATGTTTTCGAGGATCTCTTTCCATCTGCTGTAGGCCTCGAGATATTCATTCTTGTGCCGGATGTCGGGCTCGATCACGCCCAGCTTCCTGAGCGAGGCGAAGGCCTCGGCGTTGTCTTTATATATTCCGGCTCCCATTCCGGCACCCTTTGCCGCGCCGGCCGCGCCGTCGGTCTCGTAGAGCTCGATGGTGGCGCCGCTCGTGCCGGCGAGCGTGGAGCGGAAGATGTCGGAGAGGAACATGTTGGCCCTCCCGGCGTGGATCTTTTCGATGTCCATGCCGATGCCGCGCATGATGTCCATGCCGTAGACGAAGGAGAAGACGATGCCCTCCTGGGCTGCCCTGAGCAGCTGGGCCTTGCCGTGCTTGTTGAAGTTGATGCCGTGGATGGAGCAGCCCACCTCGCGGTTTTGCAGGACGCGCTCGGCGCCGTTGCCGAAGGGGATGATGCTCACGCCCTCGCTGCCGATGGCCACGGAGGCCATCATGCCGTTCATCTCCTCATACGAGACGCCCTCGGGAGCCACATTGCGGCGCATCCATGCGTTGAGGATACCCGTGCCGTTGATGCAGGCCATAATGCCCAGGCGCGTGAGCTCGGGGGTGTAGTTTACGTGGGCAAAGGTGTTGACGCGGCTCTTGGGGTCGTATTCCACCTTGCCCGAGATGCCATACACCACACCGCTCGTGCCGGCCGTGGAGGCCACCTCGCCGGGGTTGAACACGTTGAGCGAGAGGGCATTGTTGGGCTGGTCGCCGGCACGGTAGGATATGGGTGTGCCCTTGCGCAGTCCCAGCTCTTCGGCGGCGCTTGCCGACACCTCGGCCTGCACGGCGAAGGTGGGGGTGAGCTCGGGAAGCAGGTCTTCGCCGATGCCGAAGTAGTCGAGCAGGAACGAGGCGGGGCGCTTCTCCTTGAAGTCCCAGAGCATGCATTCCGAAAGGCCCTCGATGGTGGTGTTGACCGAGCCGCTCAAGCGCATGGCGATGTAGTCGCCCGGAAGCATGAATTTATATATCCTGTCGAAAATATCGGGTTCGTTTTCCTTCACCCACGCCAGCTTGCTGGCGGTGAAGTTGCCCGGGGAGTTGAGCAGGTGGGAGAGGCACGTCTCCTCGCCTATCTCGCGGCAGGCCTTCTCGCCATAGGGCACGGCGCGCGAGTCGCACCATATGATGGAGGGGCGCAACACTTTGTGGTCGCGGTCTATGCACACCAGGCCATGCATCTGGTAGGAGATGCCGATGGCGGCTATCTGCTCGCCCGTTGCGCCGCTGTCGGCCATCACCTTGCGCAGCGCGAGCTTCATGTTGTCCCACCACATGGCCGGGTCCTGCTCGGCCCAGCCGGCCTTGACGGCCAGGATCGGAGCCTCCGTCTTGGGGTAAAACTCGGAGGCTACGCATTCTCCGGTGGCGGCGTCGACCAGCGAGGCCTTTACCGACGAACTCCCAATGTCTAATCCTAAGAGATATAAAGTTGCCATATTCATTTTATTTTTTCACAAAATTAGGGAAATGTTACCGATTTACGTTTTTGGCTATGTATCATTTTGCGAACTGTAATGTTACATAAGCCGTATATCCACAAATTTTTCTGCCACGGATTGAGAAATTTAATGTTATTTTGTGGATAATTTCGAAAATTAATAAACGTATGAGAAAGTTTATGTGTGGTGCCCTTATGATGGCCGTTGCCGGCACGATGGCTGCCGGCGATGCACGCTTTGCCTACTATACCTACAGCGGCAACGACGCGCGCTTCGACAAGGAGCTTAACGCCTCGACCCAATACCTCAACCCCATCCTGGCCGGCTTCTATCCCGACCCCTCGATCTGCAGGAAGGGCGACACGTTCTATCTCGTAAACTCCTCCTTCTCCTTCTTCCCGGGCGTGCCTATCTTCGAGAGCAAAGACCTGGTAAACTGGAGGCAGATTGGCCATGTGCTCTCGCGTGAGTCTCAGCTCGAGCTTAAAGACCTTGGCGTATCGCGCGGCATATATGCCCCGGCCATCAGCTACAACAAAAACAACGACACCTTCTATATGGTCACCACCCTCGTAGACAACGGCGGAAACTTCTTCGTGAAGAGCAAAGACCCTTCCAAGGGCTGGAGCGACCCCATCTGGCTGCCGGCAGTCGACGGTATCGACCCGTCGTTTCTTTTTGACGATGACGGTAAGGGCTACATTGTGCATAATGCTCCCGTCTTCGGCACGGCTGCATATGAAGGGGAACGGGCTATCCGTCTGCTGCATTTCGATGTTGACAGCGACGCCACTGTGGGCGACCCCATAGAGATAGTGAGAAGCGGCACCCACGTGAGACCCAACCCCATATGGATTGAGGGTCCGCACCTCTACCATATCGGCGACTGGTATTACCTGATGTGTGCCGAGGGTGGCACGTGCGAAGACCACAGTGAGGTGATCTTCCGCGCCAAGAATCCCGAAGGTCCGTGGGAGGAGTCGCCGCTCAACCCTATCCTGACCCAGCGTGAGGGGCTGCCGGCTGACCGGGCCGACATTGTAACCAGCACCGGCCATGCCGACATCATCCAGGATGCCGACGGCAACTGGTGGGCCGTATTCCTGGGTTGCCGCCCTTATGAGGGCGACCTCTACAATACGGGACGCGACACGTTCCTGCTCCCGGTGGAATGGCGCGACGGTTGGCCCGTGATCCTCGAGCCCGGAGTGCCTGTGCCCACGGTGATTTGCAAGGAAGGACTACAGCCCGGCACGGGTGATTTCCTGACGGGAAATTTCAACTATACCGACAGGTTTGACGGCGACCGACTTGACGACAAGTGGATCTTTCTGCGCAACCCCCTTCCGGGCTTCTACGAACTGGGTGAGGGTGGACTGACGCTGCATCCGGCCTCGGGCGACGTTACCCGCAAGGAACGTCTCTCGGCAATCTTCCGCCGCCAGCAGCATACCGACTTCACGGCCGAGACGGAGCTCGACTTCACTCCCTCCGCAGCGGGCGACCTGGCAGGCATGGTATTGCTGCAAAACGAGGACTACAACTTCATCCTGGGCAAGACCAAAGGCACCGAAGGCGACATCCTCATCCTCCGTCGCAATGCCGGCCCCGCGGCATCTCTCGCAGCCTCGCCCGATACGGATCAGGCCGCATCTGAAGCCGGACTGCTCACTTCAGAAACGGGTCTGCTCGCGTCTGCACCGCTCGCTGACGGACCGGTAAAACTGCGAATTGAGGGCAAGGGAAAACTCTATTCCTTCTACTATCAGCCTTCCGGCTCTGCCTCCTGGCTCCCGTTGGCCCTCGACGTCGACGCCTCCAACCTCAGCACCTCCCTCTCGGGCGGCTTCATCGGCGCCGTCATCGGCCTCTACGCCACCACGGGCTGCGACGACCTGCCGCAGTAACCGCGACCTCCGCCCCAAGAAAAAGCCGCGTCGCGGCTCCTCTCTGACTGGGAAGAACCGCGCCCCCGCGGTTCAGAAAGAGAGAATGTACCGCGAGGGCGCGGCACCTCCCAGTCAGCGAGGGCGCGGTATTTCCCAGTGTGTACTCGTCCACCGGGAAAAGCCCCTGCGGGGCTTTAGGTGCGCAACCCCATACAAGCAAATCGCGAAGCGATAGCGCCGTCTGGGGATTACGTAACCCCATCCCTAAAATCAACATCGGAGATGTTGAAGGTACGACAGCTCGGCTTCGGGTGCACAGCCCCTGCATAAAATAAGTGCTTTATTCTACCGCGAAGGTAGGATAATACATACGATGTCTAAAAGACAATTTTAAATAAGTTCGTTATTCTTCTGGCTCAAATTCTATTTCCAACACTCCGGCATTTCCCCACTCAATTGATTCGTAAACCCAGAATTTTAACTCATCTGACAATTCATTTATTGTCTTACCTTTTTTGAAATTATCAATGATTGTATCAATTTGTTCTGGAGCTGAAAAACCATCTTTCAAGATGGTCAAAACCTTGATAAGTCTTTGACGCGATTTATCGCTCAAAGCTCGATTCAACTTAAGTTCACGGGTAATGTGACCTAATTTTGCAATAGTACTACGAGAGGGCATTTCTTTTTTTATTTTATCACAAAGCAAAATTAAATAGAACATCAATACAAGACAATGTGCCTTAACAGTTATTAACAATTGACTCATATATAGTTTACTGACACACATTAATAAATTTTAACGAAAAATTCAGGTTCCAGGATGTTGTATGGAAGTCAGTTGTCGCCTCCCCATGGGATATAGGAAAGGTTTTCATTTACGATTACTGGAACGATGTCGGTGTCCCCTTGAATCCCGCTGCGGAGTTGACGGTGAAGGCAGCCCTTGCCTGAACACCGGGAAGGTCTTCGACCGAAGAAAGGTTGAGATTAGGTTGTAAAGAAAATCCATAACTTGCTGAAGTTGTCAGTGAAGTTATGGAGTTATGCGGTTTCGGAAAAGACGTGCTTATAGCTGGTTAATTTTTGACCATACTTTTTTGACATGGTCCAAACCATAGAGAAGAGAACTACTGTCAATACCCATCCATTCAAACAGAGTGTGTAAACTGTTATAGGAATTCATTATGTAGGAAGTATCAATTACAGGTTGCCTTAAGGCGAAACAAATAGGCTCATGATGGGCAATTCTATTTCTTAAAATATTGATACCGTCCAGTTCATTAAACATATAAGTGTTATTATATTGACATTGTGCAGTTGAACGAGGTTTGTTTGGAAAAATCGCCAATAATGAGCGACCTACTGCCCTATATTGAGGATTGGCAAACATGTATTTCCATACACCAAATTCCATTTCGGCAAGCAACTTTGTATGGGAATAATTATTATTCCTCAGCAAACGATTATATGCCTTGCGAATAATATTTGCACTGTCGCGGCAACCTGGACCGTCAAATATACCTCCGGGCATAATGGCATCTCTCAGCCAGTCATTCCCCAATCTTGAAACAAGAATATTATTGATGGCGTTTCTTATGGCCACCTCAAAGCAACTTAAAAGAGTGAAAACCTCTTGCGACATATTTAGGTTAAGACGGTAGAGAGTCATCGTCTTTCTCGTATTATTACCACAAGCTGTAAGGTAACGCTGTAACCTTTCTTGGGATAAAATTGATTGAAATTCCTTAAATTTCATATAATTTTAATCTTTAATGATTAAAGATTTGTTTAAATCAAAAGAAAACACTATTTTTGCAGTGTTGATTCCCGGTAGCCCCTGATTCGTCAAGCTATCGGGTTTAGTTTTTATATTGCAAAATTACAAAATTTTAGAGGAACACCGATAGATTATTTACGCGAATAATACATACGCCGCGGATGCGTCTGCATTTGCCGGAGTTAAGCAACTTCACGTTGCGCCAGCCTCCGTAGAACAAATAACGGACGGGAAAATGACGTTATGAAGGTTATTCAACGCCCACCCCCAAAATCAACATCGGAGATGTTGAAGGTATAACCATTCTTTCTTTTTATTAGATGCGTTCGTCAATGCTTAATTGTTGCCAATGTCTCATTGTTACATCAGTTTTTTTATTATTCTTTGCATCCAAGCCGGAGCGAGCTGTAGATCTTCCTGAAGATGAGGGTCTTTCTGCCGGTAAATAAAGCTCTTAAGGGCGGTCATATCGGCCTCAGAAATCTTCCCTTCTCCAATCTCTCTTAATCCCTGAATAAGTAAAGGCATGACACTCCCTTTCGCTGCAAAATTTTTAGGCGAGGCATGATGAAATGAAATTTTCCTTTCCCCTATTTTTACTGTTCTTGTTGATCCCGTCGTAATGTAGGATAAATTCATAGGCACCTGCGTTGAGAGTCCGATCAGATTTGCCGCCGTATTGCCAGTGGGTAGTATCACGCATCTATCTCTTGCTGCAATTTCTTTTGCTATTTTTTCGAGAGGGGCCGGAACATGTCCGAATCTGGAATTTTTTGGTTTGACGTAGATCCCATGACCGGCTTTTTCCAACGCCCCTGTTATTGTTGCCTCATGAAGTATTTTTCTGATTGTTTCGGCTGCTCCCAATTCGGCATAATCCGATATGAAGAAAATTGAATGAGGTTGGCTCTCTTCAATGCTCTTCATAACAGCATGCTTTATATGTCCTCGTTCGATTCTATTCATTTAACATTTTTTAGCACCGAAATTTCTCAAATATTTCGGTGCTAAATTAAATAAATTTTTTCAAACCACCAAATAATATGGTCAGAGGGAGGAATAGGAGGGGCTGAAGGTGTCGCCGCCGGAGAGCGAGCCGCTTTCGGCTCCCTTCTTCAGCCAGCGCACCCGCTGGTCGCTGCGCCCGTGATTGAAGGTTTCCGGCTGCGTGTAGCCGTAGGCCTGCTTCTGCAGGTAGTCGTCGCCAATCTTTGAGGCGGCGTTGAGCCCCTCCTCTATGTCGCCCGGCTCGAGACTGTTGAACATCTCGTTGTCGCCGTGGGCCCAGACGCCTGCATAATAGTCGGCCTGGAGCTCCGTGCGCACGCTTATGCGGTTGGCCTCCGTCTCCGACGTGCGCGCCATGGCCGAGTGGGCCTGGTCGAGCGTGCCCAGAAGGTACTGCACATGATGGCCCACCTCGTGCGCTATCACGTAGGCGTAGGCAAAGTCGCCGCCGGCATGCATCTCATGCTCCATCTGGTCGAAAAACGACAGGTCGATATATATCGTCTGGTCGGCCGAGCAGTAGAAGGGCCCCACACTCGCCGTGGCACCGCCGCATGCCGACTGCACCGACCCCGTGAAAAGCACCATCTTCGGGGGCACATAGGTGCGCCCCATCTCGCGAAATTTCTCGCTCCATACGTCTTCCGTCCCGGCCAGGATCTGCGAGGCAAACTCGGCCAGCTCCTCCTCGTGGGCCGTGGGCGTGTAGTTGGGGTCGGAGGTCTGAATCTGGAAGTTCTGCATCCCGCCGTTTAGAATCTGCGTGGCGTCGCCTCCCCCCAGAAGCAGGATGGCACCCACAATCAGAAATCCGATGATGCTGCCGGCTCCCGTAAGCTTCATGCCGCGGCCACCGCCGAAATTAAAGCCACCGAAGCCGCTGCCTCCGCCGCCGCTTCCGCGCCTGTCTACCACATTGCGGCTCATCCGCCTTCCGTTCAGTCTCATATTTGATATTTAAATTAACTATATAATGTTTGATACTGGATAATCGTCTCAAGCTGTCGGGTTGATATAACCGCGAAGCTTAAAGTAGTTTAGACCCCATCTAATAAGCAATGTTAACGCAGGGTCGCAGATTTGCGTCAGATTTGGCTCTGCAGTTTAAGGCGCATACCGGGGTATGCAACTTAAACAAAGAGTCAAAGATGGCGTGAAGCTGCG
>JAFLTW010000016.1 GCA_022509085.1 Muribaculaceae bacterium
ATAATGAAGAGATAATAGAATTAATTAAGGATCTTATAGTTTCTGATTTAGGCTTCTTTAGATTAATAGGTAGAAAATTACTAAACCAATACAAATTGACAACACGTCAAATAAATCCCCTCATATATAATGCTGATTTTCAAGTCCGATTTATAGTGTCGTTAACTCAAGAATATACTAATATAGAAATCATAGGCCCTTTCTTAATAAATTTGTTTAATTCTCCATTTAAAGAAGTTAGGGAAGTTCTTATAAACCTTCTGCCCGACTTGATATTCAATTATTTTGGATATTTTAAGGATTTATTAAACCAAAATAAATTATTGGAGTCTGAGGAACTTAAATTATTTCAATCGTTCATGATTGATGTCGAGGAGCAATTTAATTTACGACATAATTGCACCGAATTGATGCCGGAATATATGTATCCCCAAGAGTATGAAATTGCACAAAATAAAGCAAATGAACATATTCAAGATTTAATTACTGAATCTAAGAAGAATTCAATTTCTCACATTCGTGCTTTATTCAGAAACGTTATTTTAGGAAGAGGCGGAGGTTTTAGAAATAATGACGGCCAAGTCCAACAATTGGCCAGAATAAGCGCATCGGCTATAGCGCCAATGTTTATTTCTTCAATGACGCCATGGGAATGGCATCTACAAATATGCAAAATGTTAGAAAACTGGAATATAAAACATAAATGAAATGAATAAACGCGTTATTCGTGATTACCTCGAATCTTTAAAAGAGGATAATGAACTTGATTTTATTTTTCCATTACTTTTAGAGAGTATGGGATTTCAAATTATTTCAACACCTAAAAACTCTAAAGGACAGCCCCAGTTTGGGAAAGACGTGGTTGCAATAGGCAAAGATAATAAAGGTAAGAAACATAAATGGTATTTTGAACTAAAAGGGAATGCAGCAAAAGATATAACCTCTAACAACTTTAATGTAGACGATGGTGTCCGTGATTCGATTTTAGCAGCCAAAGATGCTAAATTTTACGATTTAGGTGTTCCGGAATTGGAAAAGTTACCCCAGAAAATAGTGTTCGTTCATAATGGGATACTTAAATCAAATGTTGCAAATCAGTTAAATGGTTTAATAGAACGAGAGTTCAAAAAAGGAGAATTTGAAAGATGGGATCTAGACAAATTAGTAGATTTATTTTCAAAGTATCTATTCGATGAATGTCTTTACAGAGATGAAGATCTATATCGACTAGTAAAACGTGTATTAGCAACTTTTGATGCACCAGGGTGGACTACTAAGGACATCGAAATTATTTTTGATCGGATTTTGTCCGAATGTCCTAAGTCTCAAAAAAAGAAACGTATAGTTAATCAGTGTTTCAACTCAATTTCTTTGTTAGTGGCTATTCTATATAAAGAGTGTAAAATTGTAAACAACTTACTGCCAGCAAAAAAGACATCTGATATCGCTGTGTTAAAATGTTGGGGATGGATGATTACTAATAATAAAATAAATGAAAAGACTTACTTAGATCTATTTACTAAACTTCTTATTTTACAACTGCGAATTTATGAGAGTTACTTATCTAAATTAATTCCTCTTGCAGTATCTTATAAAGGATTATATGTAATAAATAGAATGGCCTCAGAACAAATTTTTTATCCTTTACGTTGTTTTGAATTCATTCAGGATGTTATATATTATTATGAAGCCATAAAGAGGTTGTATCCTTTGGAAAAGAGAGACGACTTATGTAAAAATTCAGTCCAAATAATATTAAGAATCATAAAAAACAATCCAGGATTCAATATGCCGTTACTAGATACTCATGGAATACCTATACTTGCTATTTTTAAATATATATGGAATAATTCTAGAGATTGGGAAAAAGATAAGGTTGACTTATTTTCCTGGTTGAATAGTATGGTTAACAATGTAATTTTACGAAAAAATACACTTAATATGTTCCCAGAACTTTATGGTAATCATAAAGAATTAGCAAAGAGTATAGTTAAAAAATCTATCAATTATCGCGATGAATCTTCATTATTACTTTTGACTATAATCGAATTATTGTATCTTTATGATTGTGCTGATTTATATGAAGATCTAAAAAAAACAATTGGAGAAAGTGGGGTTGATCTACAGGTTTCCTATCCAATTAACTCAGAAAATTTAGAAAATAATTTATTTACCAAAGGACTATGTAAAGATTTATCTGTAGAAACCGGTATTCAATTGCCAGAAAACCTATGCGATTTAAAAAACTTCTTGAAGAAACCATACAATCATATTCATCTAAAAACGGAACAAACCAGATATGCCTTTTTGTTATATCTGGCGCATTTTCATTATAAAGCTGATTGGTTCCCAGATTTTTTTAATACCGGTTTTATTATATCAGAAAGTCACTAGTGTCCCATAAAAATGGGAGCTGGTTAAAAATCGAATAAATTAGGCCCATTGCGGTCGGTGAGAACATTGAAATTTTGAGATTTAGTTTTGTCGAAGAGGTCTTGGAGATGGGTTGAATCAGTCAGAGAGACACCTAAAATCTGTAAGACTTCATAGGTAGATCTGTCCAGACGCATATCATGCTGAAGTATTGCCACAAGGCAATAGGCACAGATTGCGCAATAGATTTGGATCTTCACGGCATTCTCTGAAGTACCCCAGAACTTCTTTATCTTGAGGTGTTGTTTGAGCCATTTGAAGAACAGTTCAATCTGCCATCTATTCTTATAGAGATTGGCCACCTGAAGAGACGTCAGAGAAAAGTTGTTGGTCAGAAACGTGAACTCCCGCGCCTGATCCTCATCCCAAAACCGCACCAGACGCAGGTTGTCAGGATAGTATTTTCCAGGATAAAATCCCGTCAATTCGACGGTGGCATCCGAACGGACATTCTTGGGAAGTCTGCGTTTCCATTTGATGGGTTTGAACTGGAGGTTCTTCTTTGCCCTGACCACGAAATAGGCTTCAATTGTATTGATTTTATATAGCCTCTTAAAGTCGTTATATCCACGGTCAAATACATAGTAAGAACCTTGTTCATACGTTATTACATCCATAGCCTTCACATCGATGACGGAGGCCGTTGTGATATGGAAGAAAGTAGGAATCTGGGTTTCTATATCATAAAGGGTATGGACTTTAATACCTCCCTTTCTCTTCCTGAACTTAGCCCACCAGAAGACCGCCAGGCATAAATCAATGGTAGTGGAATCGAACGCATATACGTTGCCTCCGATATCAAAGATTTTAGTCTTGCGTTTTTCTCGAGCCTCAGCGATCATATAATATGCGAACTCTTCAAAAATACGGCAATCCCGATTCTGGTTTGCATAGGCCAGATTGGTCTTGGATATATTTTTGCCGAGTCCGAGATGATAGCATTTTGAGCTGTGAGCCTCCAGAATCGTGATGAGATCCCGAAGACTTGCACGATTACAAAGTTGTCCGAACATCATCGCAAGAAGCTGGTTCCAGCATGTGAAGTGTTTTACATACCTGTCACCTTCGTATTTGGTAACTATTCTGTTAAGCTTGCTTCGGTTCAAAAAGGCTATCAGTTGAGCAAAAACGTATTTGACATTATACATAGGGTCACCGGTTTGGAAACTCTAATATAGAAAATCAAGTCCGTTCGCTCAAAATTCCTCTGCAACTAACTAAATTTCAATAATTTCATTGTACTCTTCCCGATTTTAAAGGGACATTAATGTCACAAAGTTCTAAATAAACTCGTATTAACAATATTGATTCTATTAATTAAATATTTTGATTAAGAATAATTTATAGATTATTTCTTGTAACAGGATGAAGATTTATTAAGTTGGAACGTTAATGGGCTAAAAGACAGATTAGATTCGGTCAATGATCTTGTAAAAGACGTACATCAGGATATAATGTGCTTTCAGAAGATTAGAAAAAAGGATAGTCTTATATTCAATATCGCTGATTATATGGGTTGTTTTTATTCCAACATTTCGGATTTACCTTAACCCCATATAACTTCAGAAGTGAATATAAGTTGGCTTTTAGAACTTGGGTTTCCTCAGAATGAATGTAAGCATTAACTGAAGTACACCTTTTGGAGGTTTGAGTTGAGTTGTAACTTTGCACCCGGTGCAAGTTGCAACGACTTAAACCTTCAACTTATATGACAAGAGAAGAATTTGAAGCTCTAAGGAATAGAATCAAGACAAGTGGAGGTACTCTAAAGTCCTTCCTAAAGACCGAAGGCATCGCCTACTCAACCTACAACTTATTGGTTAAGGAAGAGCGGAGCAGGAATCCCACCCCATGGCTCCCATCACCATCAGGGAACTGCAGGGGGTCAATGCAGAAATACGGCATCAGCGATAACTCGCATAAGTTGTCGCTGATGTATTTATAAGTTGTAGCTCCAAGGTGTACTTTAGTTAATGCTTACGAAAGTATGACATGCTTGTTATCACCCTTGGACATCCTGTGTGAGATCGGGGAGCGGTGAATCTTGATGAGAACTGGGAACATCTGGTGCCTCTGCTTCCTGAGTCGCCATACATGTACAAGCGCCAGAAGAAAGTGCAACGCATCCGCTCAAAGAAAAAATCATGAACAGTCCGGGGTAATCTTTCTACGCTGATCTTCTGCGGTATCAGAAAGGACAGTTGTCTGAGGCGAAAGTCCTCTTATCCCAAATATTGAGGTAAAGGAGATATAACTTAGACCAAATAATCGCACTCTACTCAAATGAAAAGAAGATAAACACACATATCCTCTAAGTTAGGGCTCAATCTCAAATGTCTTCCATTGTAAAAGATATTCGCGATATGGTTCGAAAATATCGAACAGAAGCATCCATAAAACTCAATGAGACCATTATCCATGAACGTTGGGAAATTGGCCGTCGCATTGTTGAGGAAGACCAGAAAGGGCAAGAGAGGGCTGAGTATGGGACCCAACTTATTCCTGTACTTTCCAAGCAACTGACCTTGGACTTAGGGAAAGGTTTTAGTGAGAGAGCTTTGGCATATTATCGTAAATTATATTCTTACTATCCCAATTGGCAAATTTTGCAGACGCGTCTGCAAAATTTGTCATGGTCTCATATTCAGTCAATTATAGGTGAAGAAGATGAAAAAGCGCGAGACTGGTATCTCGCTGAATCTTCCAACCAAATGTGGTCAGTTAAAACGCTCGAAAGAAATATCGGTTCGAAGTGTGCTTTTGGAGGCACGACCCCGTGTTTACTCATTGGTAAATACCGCTATGGTGCAATCTTATTGGCATATCGGCAAACTGATTGTGGATGCACAAGGCGGCGAGTCGCGTGCCAAATATGGCGATGAACTCCTAAAAAACATCTCCAGGGAGTTGACCAAAGAGTTTTGCAAAGGTTTTACCCTTACTAACCTTAAATATATGCGCCAATTTTATATCGCATTTCCAATTGGTCACGCAGTGAGTGACAAATTGAGTTGGACTCATATACGCCAATTACTTAAGGTTTCAAATCTCAAAGCCAGAGAGTATTACGCAAAAGAAGCTTCAGAGGGAAACTGGAGTAGGCGGCAGCTTGAACGCCAGATTGCAACTCAATACTACGAGTGGCTGCTTTCATCCCAACGCGACCAAGCCTCCATAGAACGGCTGATAAATGAAAAGTTATATTGTGTAATGCCTAATCATATTCATGCAATTGAGAATTTCAATCCGGACATGGCACGCCATGTCCCTAAAGAGAGGGTGACAAAATTTCTGAATAGATTATAAATAACCCGTTAAATTGGAATAAGGACTGTTTCTATGTATAAGTTGACTTTGACAAGTCCCTTACTGACTTGTTAAATGAAGTAAAATAAAAGGAGGCTGCCGGGAAGGCTGCCTCCTTGTATTATGGGGAGCGGGGATGCTACTTGGGCATCGGGGATGCTACTTGGGGAGTTTGCACTGCCAGCGCCAGGCGTTGCGCATGGTGTCGTCGATGTCGGTTTCGGCTTTCCAGCCCAGTACGGTGTTTGCCTTGGTGGGTTCGGCCCAGATCTTCTCGATGTCGCCGGCGCGGCGTTCGCCAATCACATAGGGCACCTTGACGCCTGTGGCTCTCTCGAAGGAGGCGATTAGCTCGAGCACGCTCAGACCGCGACCCGTACCGAGGTTGAAGATCTCGATGTTGTCGGTGTCGTTACGGTCGAGCATACGTTTCATTGCCACGACATGGGCCTTGGCGAGATCGACCACATCGATAAAGTCGCGGATGCAGCTGCCGTCGGGGGTGTCGTAGTCGGTGCCGAAGACGGTGAGTTTCTCGCGTATGCCGGCAGCGGTCTGCGTAAGGAAGGGCACGAGATTGTTGGGCACACCGTTGGGGAGTTCGCCGATATAAGCTGAGGGATGAGCGCCGACGGGATTGAAATACCTGAGTATGATGCTTTTGATGGGGGCTCCGGCAAAGATATAGTCGGTTATTATTTCCTCGCAAATCTGCTTCGTGTTGCCATAGGGCGAAGTGGCGGGTTTGATGGGAGCCGACTCGTCGATGGGGTTGACGTCGGGTTCGCCGTAGACTGTGCAGGAGCTGGAGAAGACGATTCCTTCCACGCCAAACTGTGGCATAAGGTCGAGAAGGTTTACCAGCGTCATCAGGTTGTTGCGATAGTAAAGGAGCGGCTTCTGCACACTCTCTCCCACGGCTTTGGAGGCAGCGAAATTGATGATGCCCTTGATGCCGGGATGGTCGGTGAAAAGTTTGCGGAGGGTATCGATATCGGTGCAATCGCCCTCTACAAACTCGGGGCGGATGCCGGTGATTTTCTCAATACCGTCGAGCACCTCGCGGTTGGAGTTGGAGAGGTTGTCGATAATCACCACGTCGTAGCCCGACTGCTGGAGTTCGACGACGGTATGGGAGCCTATGTAGCCCGTACCGCCGGTTACGAGAATCTTGGTTTTCATATGTTAAAACAGTTTAGCGGGATAGAGGCCCTCCTCGTGGAGGCGTTTGAACTGGTTGACGGTAGCCTCGCGATCGGCGGCATAAGTAACGCCAAACCATTTGGAAGGGGTCTGCTCAACCTTTAGCGTCACCTCGCCTGCATTGATAAGGTCGTTGACAACGGTTGGGATATAGAACTCGCTCTTGAGTTCGCCGGCATTTTCTTCCAGGAACTTCACAAAGGCCTTTTCGGAATAGTCGAAATAGTCGGGAGTGAAGCCCCACATGTTCATCGATACGCTTGCGCCTGCGGGGAAGGGGAGTTCCTTGCCGTCTTCCACCTGTATCAGTGAGCCGTCGGGTTTCATTTCAATGCCGTGGCATTCCTTCACGCCGGTGAGATAGCCTTCGGCATTCACCTCGCAGAGGCCGCGGCTTACGCCGCCATTTTCGCTGAGGGTGTTTTCGATCCGGAAACCGATCATGCAGTATTTACCCTTCCGGCCCTCGACGCTGCGCAGGAAGTCGCCGAGCAGCTTGAAGCTTTCAGCCCCGTAATAGTCGTCGGCATTGATCACGCCGAAGGGTTCGCGGATTGCATCCTTACCCATAAGGACGGCATGATTGGTGCCCCAGGGTTTCTTGCGTTCCGGGTTCACCTTAGCCTTGAACTCCTCCGGGATAGAGGTGATGTCTTGGAACACGACCTCCGTAGGAATAACGCCCTCATACTTGGCGAGCACCTTGTCGCGGAAATCCTGTTCGAAATCATGCCTGATCACGAATACAATCTTTCCGAAGCCGGCGCGGATAGCGTCGTAGACACTATAGTCCATGATAGTTTCGCCGTTGGGGCCCAGGCCGTCGAGCTGTTTGAGGCCGCCATAGCGGCTGCCCATACCGGCTGCAAGGATAAAAAGTGTTGGTTTCATAAGCAGTTATAGTTATAAATAATGGATTGTTTCTGAATTGGTGCTTGAATCGTATATAGAGGTTTGCTGTTTATTTCCTCATGCCTTTTGTGCGGATAAGGCGAGTGAACTCGATAAGAAGGTCGAACCAGACCACCTTCTGGTTGGCGTTGCGGGTGATGTCTTCGCGGGCGCGGTCAACTTCCCTTGCCATTTCCTCCACATTTGCCTCATTGATAAAGGGACCGAAGCGAGCCACGAAATTCTTCTCCTCGGGTCTCATTGCCTCGAGGGGAGGGCAATGAAGGTTGGAGATAAAGCTTTCGCGGAGCATGCGGGCGAAATAGTCGAGCAGCCGGAGAGACTTCTCGCGGCCCATAGCGGCAAACGACTCGCTCAGCTGCATGAGCTCCGTCATTTTCCTGGCGTAGCAGGCGCGCATCACGGCGATGAACAGTTCTGTAAACTCCGCCAGTTCGCTGCCGTGCTGCAGCAGCGCCGAGGCGCTGTTCATATTTCCTGCGGCGATTCGGGCCAGGCCCTCGGCCTCCTCATAACTCTTGCCTCCTCTGCAGAGGAACGATATGATGTCGGCATCGGGGATGGGACCTAACTCCACTCCCTGAAGGCGCGAGCGCACCGTAGGCATGAGCGAGCCTGCATCGTTGCTCACCAGTATGAAAAGAGTGTCTTCGAATGGCTCCTCGATCACTTTCAAGAGCTTGTTGGCCGTCTCCACATTCATCTTCTCCGGGAGCCAGACAATAAAAATCTTATAGCCGTCACCGTAGGTGGAGAGCGAGCTCACGCGCAGGAGTTCCTCGCTTTCCGTCACATAGATTACGGGGCGCGAGTTGCCGGCATTGATAATCTCGAGCCACTCTTCGGGAGGCATAAAGGGAAAACGGGAGATAAAGTCCTTCCATTCCTCGGAATATTCCTCGGAAAGGCCCCGGGGATGGGCGGAATTTTTCAGCACCGGATAGATGAAATGGACATCGGGATTGTTGAGCTTGGCGGTCTGACGGCAAGCCGGACATTCCCCACAGCTGTCGCCGTTGCGGCGCGCCGTGCAGTTGACGTATTGCACCAGGGCGCGGGCCACGGCCATCTTGCCTACGCCAGACGGACCGTGAAGCAGGAGAGCATGAGGGATGCGGTTGGCGTCGACCATCTGTCGCAGTCGCTCTATCTGTGGCGCATGGCCAGTAATGTCGCTAAATTTCATGCCATGAAAACTTCCTTGCAAAGTTAGTCTTTTTTCTTTATTTTTGTAGCCATTTTAAAATAAAAAATCTGAAAAATGCAGCAGTTTCTCGACGTCATAGCCCGAGGGTATCAGGAGAGATATCCCGACCTTTCCCGGCTCACCTTCGTGATGCCCAACAAGCGTAGCGGATCGTTTCTCACCTACATGTTCAAGCGCAGAAGCGCCGACCCGGTGTTTGCGCCCAGAGTGCTCTCCATCACGGAGTTCGTGGCCTCGGTGAGCGAGAAGGTTCAGGACTCCAGGCTCGACCTGCTGTTTATGCTCTACGATTGCTATAAGGAGCTGGTGGCCGAGACATCGAGGATGCCATTCGAGCGTTTCAGCTCCTGGGGCGAGACCATACTGTCCGACTTCAACGAGATCGATATGCAGATGGTTCCCCCCGGGGAGATATTCAAAAACGTGAGAGACCTCAACGCCATCCGAAGCACCTTCCTCACTGAAGAACAGAAAAGGGTGATGGTGGACTATTTCGGATATTCGCGCGAGACGGTATACGGCGAGTCTAAGAGGTTCTGGGAGCAGTTTGCAAAAGGGGAGGAGGAGCTGGAGGCTGAAGGCGCCGAGGCAAAGGGAGTGAGACGCGGGTTTGTGGCCCTTTGGCAACTGCTGGGCCCCCTCTACCGCTCCTTGCATTCACGGCTTGCCGCGGAAGGGCTGACTACCGGAGGCGGGGCTTACCGGGAAGTGGCTGAAAAGCTGGAGGAAGAGAGGGAGCCATTCGCCGGCGAAAAACTGATATTTGTAGGATTCAACGCCCTCTCGGAGTCAGAGCGCAGAATGTTTGAGGCCCTGAGACGCATGAAGGTAGACGTAGGGATAGGGAAGGAGCCCAAAGCCGACTTTATATGGGACGTGGTTTCGCCGGTCTTCTCCGACAAAGATGACCCGGCAGTGAAATTCGTGGTGATCAACCGCCGCAATTTCCCCTCGCCGACATGGCTTGAGGAGAAGCTCGAGCTCAATATACCCACCCACAAGCCAAAGATAGAGGTGATAGCCGTACCCTCCAACATCATGCAGGCCAAGGTGGCCCACGATGAACTGGTAAAGATAGCCTCCGAACTCGGTAAAGAGAAGATCCGTGAGGCAAAGGTGGCACTCGTGCTCCCCGACGAGAATCTACTCTTGCCGGTGTTGTATTCACTGCCGGAGGAGTATTCCAATCCCAACCTCACCATGGGTTTTCCGCTAAAGCACACCCCTGTGATCAGTTTTGCGGCTCTCTTGCGTCGGCTCCATCGCCGCTCGAGGCTCGACTCTGCAGGCAGTCCGCTCTTCTTCTTCGAAGACGTAAAAGACATTCTGGCTCACCCTTACGCCACCATATTGTTCGGACGCGTCAACATCAGTAAGATGGTGGAGAAAGCGCAGAAAGAGCGCAGAATCCTGGTGGGAACTCCGGCTCTCGAGGAGCTTGGGGCGGAGTGGAAGGCTGTTTTCCGCTACATACCCGAAGACACCCGGCCGACGGAGGTGATAAAATACATCACGGGCATACTCGCCATTATAAGGAAAGGGATGGAAAGGCCGGAGCGAACATATCTCAGCTCGAGAGTGGAGAAAATATATATAGCCACCTATACCGACGCACTTGTAAGGCTCGACAACTGCATATCGAAATATTCCCATGCCGTGTTGCCCGACACCGTGTTCCACCTTGCCGACCGCCTAATAGCCGGGGAGACGGTGGCCTTCAAAGGTGAGCCCCTTGAGGGCCTGCAGGTGATGGGTGTCCTCGAGACCCGCTGTCTCGATTTCGAGCGCATCATCATGCTCAGTGTGAATGAGAAGGTGATGCCACGCGTGGGCAGGAACACCACCTACATTCCCAATGCTATAAGGGTGGTGTTCGGGATGCCCCCGGCCAACTATCAGGAGGAAATATTCGCCTATTACTTCTTCAGGGTGCTCGGACGGTGTACGAAAGGCGTCCTGACCTACGACTCCCGGGCATCGGAGAGCCGGACACCGGGTCCCTCGCGCTATCTGCTTCAGATGAAGTATCTCGGCGAGCCCGGTATGGTGCATGAGACTGAGAAGCGTTTCGGCATGCCAGGAAAGCGTGCAGGAATAATCCGCATAGAAAAAAGTGGAGAAGTGGCCGAAAGGCTCCGCCGATATATCGTAGGGTCTGAGCCTTCGGAGACACTGAAGAAAAACGGGCAGAAAAATTTCTCGGCCTCGGCCCTCAACCACTACTGCCACTGCCAGCTCGAGTTCCTGTACAACAACGTTATGGAGCTCTACATCCAGAAGGAGAAGATGGAGACCATCGATGCCATGGACATGGGCACGATAGTGCACTCTATCATAGAACACCTTTACATCCAGGACCCCTCAAAGCGTGAGGTGATGCTTAAAGAACCCGAGCTGATGACGGCGGCACGTCTCGAGGCGCTGCTCCGGCAGCGTGAAGCCGACGGTGAACTCCTGATAGAGAAGGAGGCCAGGCGCGCCATCCTAACCACCCATTTCGGGGTGGAGGAAAAAGACCTTGACAGAAGGAAACTCAGGGGGAGCGCGGCCGTAATCGTAGACTACATCATCGGCTACGTGAGGAATATAATCCGGGCTGACATTGCGCAGGCTCCCTTCAGGCTCTGGGGAACGGAGATAAAGGAGACGATGCCCTACAGGCTGCCGGACGGCCGTGAGGTGAACCTGAAAATGGTGATAGACCGACTCGACCAGGCAGGAGCGGAGGGCTGTGACCAGCCCTTCAGGATTGTAGACTACAAGACAGGGAACGTGCATCTGACTGCCAAGACACCTGACGACATCTTCAACGGAGCCAAAGAAGCCAAAAACATCCTCCAGCTACTGCTTTATTCCGAGCTCTTCGCCATGCTTGTTAAGAACGGCACGATAAAGGTTCCGGAGTGCAGTTCGATAGAAGATTTCATAAGCCGACTGGAGTTTGCCATCTACAAGGTGTTGAGTCTGCCGAATACCACCAAAGGCATCATATATCCGAAGATAGCGGAAAAAACGGTGAAAAACATCGGAGAGCTCCGGGAATTGGAAGAGGAAATGGAATTCAGCTTCATGGAGAAGTTTGACGCCATGCTCATGGGGATTCTCGACACTCGGCAGCCCTTTGAGGCGGAGCCTACAGAGGAGCGGTGCCTCTACTGCGACTACAAGTTGCGGTGTGAGATGCGTCTGGCCCGGCAGTTTGACCTGGAGGAAAGAGGCGGTGGAGATCACAAAAAGTGGTGAGACACTTGCAGATAAGGAGAAAAAGTAGTAAATTTGCAGCCGAAAAAGACCGCCTTCCCTATGGGAAGCGGCCACGTGTGATGGGAAAGAGGGAAGTATTCCATTGCAATTCAACAAAATAACTTCCGGTATTTTTAGTAACACAACAAATTTAAACAAAGAAAATGAAAAAGTTTGCATTGAAGGCTGAGCCCCGTACGGAACTCACGAAGCAGAACCTGAAGAAACTCCGCAAGGAGGGAAGCATCCCCGCCGTAATCAGCGGTGGCAAGATAGTAGACCTTCCCTTCGAGGGTACTCTGAAGCCGGGTGAGAAGCTCGTAGAGATCGAGAACGGTAAGGCCGTGATCACCACAGACATCTCCGTAAAGGCAGAAGATGTAAGGAAGCTCATCTATACCCCCGACATATTCGAGGTAGACCTTGACCTCAACGGCGAGACCAAGAAGGTGGTGATGAAAGACCTCCAGTTCCAGCCCGTAAAGGACACAGTGCTTCATATCGACTTCCTTGAGGTATATCCCGACAAGCCCATCGTGATGGAAGTGCCCGTACAGGTAGAGGGTCACGCAGAGGGCGTAAAGGCCGGTGGTAAGCTCACGCTGACCATGCGCAAGCTCAAGACGAAAGCCACCTACGACAAGATCCCCGAAAAGCTGGTGGTAAACGTAGACAACCTCGGTCTGGGTCAGTCGATGTCGGTTGGCGACCTCCACTTCGAAGGTCTGGAACTGATGAACGCCAAGAACGCCGTAGTATGCGCAGTGAAGCTTACAAGGGCAGCCCGTGGTGCTCAGGCCAAGGCAGAAGAATGATAAGGAAACTGTTCAACAAGATATTTGGGGGCTCGCCGCGACGGGGAACCCCCAAAATTTTATCTCCCTCAGAAGGAGATGCCAGAGATGAGAGAGAGGAAGAGATGAAGAAATTCCTGATAGTAGGGTTGGGCAACATAGGCCCCGACTACGTAGGCACGCGTCACAATGCCGGCTTTATGATAGCCGACAGGTTGGCCGCCGATGCCGGCGCGGCGTTCGAGTCGTGCCGTTATGGCGATATGGCCCGCTTTCGCGTGAAGAATTGCCAGCTGATGGTGTTGAAGCCTTCCACGTTCATGAACCTCAGCGGGGTGGCGGTGCGTTATTGGATGAATCGCGAGAAGATGCCGTTGGAAAACCTCCTTGTGCTCGTAGATGACCTCGCATTGCCTTTTGGCAAGATTCGTCTGCGTGGCAATGGCTCCGATGCCGGCCACAACGGGCTGAAAAACATAGCCTCGGAATTGGGCACGCAGAATTATGCCCGGCTACGCTTCGGCATAGGCAACGGCTTTGCGCCGGGAGCGCAGATCAATTTCGTATTGGGACGCTTCGACGAGGAGGAAGAGAGGCAATTGCCGGAAAGAATCAAGGTAGCTGCCGAAGCGGTGAGGGATTTTTGCCTGAGCGGACTCGCCCACGCCATGACCAACTACAACAGCAAGTGATTTCCGCGTCTGTTTCCTTCAGCTAAAGGACGTCAGGAATTTCCGGCCGGGCCGTTTTCTTCGAAATCTAAATCGAGGTCGAGGTCTTCGTCATCATCATCGAAATCCATAAAGAAAGTGTCGGCATAAGTTTCGGCTGCGAACTTGTTGAGTTCGCGGCTTTCCCGTTTTGTAGGGCGTCCGAGGCCTTTTCTGCGGTCGACAAATCCGGAGATTTTGGCCATCTCGAGGATCTCGTACTGGGAGGCGGGGGTGATGTTTTCCATATACTCGGGCACGAGTTTGGCGCCAAGTCGGTTGCCGGTGAGTTTGAGCACCTTGAATCGGAACGTTACGGGCGGTTTCTTCACGTCGATCTCATCGCCTACCTTGATAAGGCGAGAGGGTTTAACGGGTTGGCCTGCCATCATCACCCGGCCCTTCTTGCAGGCGTCAGTGGCGATTGATCGCGTCTTGAAGACGCGCATTGCCCACAGCCACTTGTCGATTCTTGCTTCGTCGGCCATTACTTATCAGAGGTTCGTTGGAGTGTCATCACCGGCTGGCCTTCCTGGTTGAGGAGCTGGACGCGGTTTTTGTCGATGGGTTTGGCGCGGCAGGCGTCTTCGAGGGCCACGAGCATAGCCGTCTGGTATTCGATTGTGGGGCACATCATCATGGTGACTCCGATAGCCTCAAACGAGAAGGTGTTGGGTTCGTCCATGTCGGTTTCGAGTCGGCCGTTAAGCACGTTGCATCCCGTATTGCCGTGCACCTTGTGCTCGTCGACGTCGAAAACGAGTTTCATCTTATCCACATTCACATCCTCGCCATCGATAGCTGTAACTTTCCATGTACCGTTAAGGAAGTCGAGGTTCTGGTGGGTAAGGAGCATGATGTCTTCGCCGCGTTCGTTGTAGAGGCGCATGGTGTAGCCGTCGTCCGTTTCGTGGAGGCTATATTTTCTGGTCTCGCTCAGGGCGCGGTTGATGTAGAAGTCGGTGATGCCTTCCTCGTGGCAGAGCATCATGGTAACGGCCACATGGTCGAAGGTAAGGGTAGAGTCGGCGGGGTTGTAGATATAGTCGCCGTTGACGGTGTTGCAACCGTTGTTGCCGTAGATTCTGCCGTCGGAGGCCGAGAATTTCAGGTATGGGGGTGTGGCGCCGACGGCTTCCCGGTCGTAGACACGCTCGATTGCCCAGTCTCCCTTGACCACGCCCTTGGCGAATTCGGCGGGAGAGTAGGTTTTGGGGTCTGGTTTTACCTCGATGGCAACGCGGTCTTGTGGGAGCACGACTTCCTTCTTCACGGCTGTCTTGTCTTCCTTCTCCTTGTTAAACATCTTATTATAGAGGTCGCACGAGGTCAGCGACATCGCGCATGCTGCTGCAATGAAAAATGCGGCGGGTTTAAGTGATATTCTCATACTGATAAAAAGATCTAAGTGGAATGCAAAGTTAATAAAAAAATCAAAAAAAGTGATTAACATTATTTACCCCAGCAAATATAATCCTTTGCCTCACGTACTTTACAACATTAATGGCCGTAAAGTACTGGTAGATTGAAATGAGATTTTGAGAAAGCTCCGGAGGGGGCTTTTTTTGTGGGATGGAGGAAATTTTGTAACTTTGTAGTGGATTGAAAGCGAAAAGAGATACAAGGAAGTTCCGGAGAGTGTGGCTGCCGCTGCTGGTGGCGATGCTCGCGTTCGCTATGCCCGCACGGGCGCAAGTGAACGCCGAGCAGGTGACGGCCATAGGCCGGAACGTGCTCTCCATGGACGACTATATGCTCGCCATCCACTACTTCAACCTCGCCATAAAGGCCAAAGACTACCTCGCCGAGCCGTACTTCCTGCGCGCCCTCGCCAAGATGAAGCTCGACGACTACAAGGGTGCCGAAGCCGACTGCACCACAGCCATAGAGCGGAGCAAATTCATGACGGAGGCCTACAAGCTGCGCGGCTTCGTGAGGCAGCAGATGGGGCTCGACTCCCTCGCCATAGAAGACTTCAACTATGGGCTGAGCCATAATCCCACCGATCGTGAGTTCCTCTTCTACAAAGCCGTGGCCGAGATCAACCTCAAGCGGTATGAGAGTGCCGACACCACCCTCGGTCGCCTCATCGCCGCCAACCCCCGCTTCCAGGAGGCCATGACGGCCCGGGCCCAGTTGAGAGTGGAGCGCGGGGATACTACCGGCGCTTTGCAAGACATCGACGCCAGCCTCAAGATCTCGAAATCGCAGGAATACCCCTACATCCTCAAGGCCCAGATCTACACCGAACGCGAAGACTGGCCCGAGGCCATAGAGGCTATGGACGAAGTGATCCGTCTCTTCCCCGACCGCCCCGAGCTCTACATCAACCGCGCGTTCCTGCGCTATAAAGACGACGACTACTATGGAGCCATGGGCGACTACAACGAGACCCTGCACATCGATCCCTACAACTCCTCCGCGCTCTTCAACCGCGGTCTGCTGCGCTTCGAGGTGATGGAGCTCGACGGCGCCGCCGAAGACTTCAGCCGGGTGCTCGACCTCGACGCCGGCAACTTCCACGCCCTATACAACCGTGCCCTCGTATACCTCTCGGCCGGCGACTACGCCAAGGCCGAGCCCGACATACGGCGCATCATAGCGCAATATCCCCGCTTCTACCCGGCATACTACGCCATGGCCCAGGCATTGCACGAGAAGGGCGACGAGAGGGGAGCCGTTAAAAATATGATGATAGCCGACGACATAGTGCGCCGCTACGTGGAAAACCCCGAAAAGAACCCGCTTGACCGGCCTACCATCGACAGTATGGCCAACAGCCGCGGCCACGAGAAAGGTGAGGAGGAGACCGACCAGGAGATGATGGACCGCTTCAACCAGCTCGTCACCACGGAGGTGGATACGCAGGCCGCCCTCTCGTTTAACGACCGCTACAAGGGACGCGTGCAGGACCGCGAGACCTCCCTGGCTCCCGAACCCCTCTTCCAGCTGTCGCTCCTCGCACCCAAGGAGAGCCTCAAGGCTGTAGGCAACTACTTCCGCGAGCTTGGCGAGCTCAACAGTCGCGGCTATATAGAGGAGACCATCTACCTCAAGGAAGACGCCACACCCCTCACACAGGAGGAGATAGAGAAAGCCTTCGAGCTCGTGGAGAGCTACACCCTGGCTCTGAGCAAGCCCAAGCCACGCGCCGTAGACTACATAGCCCGCGGCGTGCTCTACTCCATGCTGCGCAACTACGAGAGCTCCCTCGCCGACTTCAACAAGGCCCTCGAGCTCATGCCCGACTACACCGTGGCCCTTATGGGCAAGGGGTATGCAGCCGCCATGCTGCTGGCCACCGACAAAGATGCCAAACCGCTGGCTGTGATCGACATATACGACGACGCCCTGGCACGCAACCCTCGGCTCGTCTATGCCTGGTTTAACAAAGGCAACCTCTACTATCAGAACGGCGAGTTCGGCATGGCCGAATACTGCTTCGACCGCGCCGTTGAGCTTAACCCCGACCTCGGGCAGGCCTACTACAACCGCGGGCTCTCGAGGATGCAGCAGGGGAAGAAAAACGAAGCCTTCTCCGACTTCAGCAAGGCCGGCGAGCTGGGAGTGCTGCAGGGGTATCGCGTACTGAAGTCGCTCCGCTGAAAATCTGTAGCTCCGCGTTAACAATTTTTGTTGGTTGCGGCCTGATATTTGCTGAAAAATCATTAACTTTGCAAGTTGAAAGAAAAATCGAGACTAATGATTAAGATTACATTTCCCGACGGCAACGTCAAAGAATTCGAAAAAGGAACGACTCCTTACCAGATAGCCGAGAGCATCAGTCCGCGTTTTGCGGCCGACGTGCTTGCAGCCAAAGTGAACGGCAACAAATGGGACATCTCCCGTCCCATCGACGAAGACGCCAAGATCGAGTTATTCAAATGGGACTCTCCGGAGGGCAAGCATGCCTTCTGGCACTCCTCTGCCCACCTTATGGCCGAGGCGCTTCAGGAGCTCTTCCCCGGTGTGAAATTCGGTATCGGACCCGCCATAGAAAACGGATTCTATTATGACATCGACCCCGGGGAACACAAGATAACGGCCGAAGACATGCCCCGCATCGAGAAGAAGATGATGGAGATAGCTGCAAGAAAGCAGCCCATCGTGCGCGAGGAGATAGCCAAGGCCGACGCCCTCAAGATGTTTGGCGAGAAAGGCGAGGTGTATAAATGCGAGCTCATCGACGAGCTCGAAGACGGCACCATCACCACGTATTCGCAGGGCGGCTTCACCGACCTCTGCCGCGGTCCGCACCTTCCGAGCATGGCCCCGATCAAGGCCGTGAAGGTGACCTCGCTCGCCGGCGCCTATTGGCGCGGCGACGAGAAGCGCCAGCAGCTTGTGCGCGTATATGGCATCACCTTCCCCAAAAAGAAGATGCTCGACGAATATCTCGTAATGCTCGAAGAGGCAAAGAAGCGCGACCACCGCAAGCTCGGAAAGGAGATGGAGCTCTTCACATTCTCGCCCACAGTAGGGCAGGGGCTTCCCCTTTGGCTCCCCAAAGGAGCGGCGCTCCGCGACCGCCTGGAGCAGTTTCTGCGCAAGATACAGAAAGAATACGGCTACCTGCAGGTGATCACCCCGCACATCGGCAACAAGATGCTCTACGTAACCTCCGGCCACTGGGCAAAATATGGAAAGGACTCCTTCCAGCCCATCAAGACCCCCGAGGAGGGCGAGGAATATCTGCTCAAGCCTATGAACTGTCCCCATCACTGCGAGATCTACAAGGCATTCCCGCGCAGCTACCGCGACCTGCCGCTGCGTCTGGCGGAGTTTGGCACCGTCTACCGCTACGAGCAGAGCGGCGAGCTTCACGGCCTGACGCGCGTGAGGGGTTTCACGCAGGATGACGCCCACATCTTCTGCCGCCCCGAGCAGATCAAGGATGAGTTCCTCAAGGTGATGGACATCATACTTTACATCTTCAAGGCTCTCGACTTCAAAAACTTCGAGGCCCAGATATCTCTGCGCGACCCCAACAATAAGGAAAAATACATCGGCTCCGACGAAAACTGGAAGCTCGCCGAGCAGGCCATCATCGAGGCCTGTGCCGAGAAGGGACTCAACGCCACGCAGGTGGAGGGTGAGGCTGCCTTCTATGGTCCGAAGCTCGACTTTATGGTGCGCGACGCCATCGGCAGGAAGTGGCAGCTCGGCACGATACAGGTTGACTACAACCTGCCCGAGCGCTTCGAGCTCGAATTCACGGGCAGCGACAACCAGAAACACCGCCCGGTGATGATCCACCGTGCCCCCTTCGGGTCGATGGAACGCTTCGTGGCCGTGCTCCTCGAGCACACGGCAGGCAAGCTGCCCCTCTGGCTCATTCCGGAGCAGGCGGTGGTGCTCCCCATCAGCGAGAAATTCAACGACTACGCCTTCGAGGTGGTGAAGGAGCTCGACAAGCACGGCGTAAGGGCCATCGTAGACGACCGCAACGAGAAAATCGGCAAGAAAATACGCGACAACGAACTGAAAAAAATACCCTATCTGCTCATTGTAGGCGAAAAAGAACAGGAAAATGGTGAAATTTCTGTAAGAAAACAGGGTGAAGGTGATAAAGGTTCGATGAAAATAGTTAACTTTGCAGACGCATTGAACGCCGAGGTGGAGGCAATGACCTCCGGCGAGGCTCAGGCAGACAAAAAATAAACCTAAAAACAGAGTCGAGAAAACAGAACTGAATGGAGAAAAAGCCCCAATTCGGTGCTCCCCGCAGACCAATGGGAGCTCGCCCTACACCGGGAGATAGAGGCAGGAGAGACGAGAGGTCGGCCAAGGACCCCTACTACACCAACGAGCAGATCCGCGCACGCGAGGTTAGGCTCGTAGGCGACAACGTGGAACAGGGAATCTACCCCATAGAACGCGCACGCCAGATTGCCGCGGAGCAGGGACTTGACCTCATAGAGATCTCTCCGACAGCCGAGCCCCCCGTATGTAAGATTCTCGACTATCAGAAGTTTCTCTACCAGCAGAAGAAGCGCCAGAAGGAGCAGAAGCAGAAGGCTACGAAGGTTGTGGTGAAGGAGATTCGTTTCGGTCCGCAGACCGACGACCACGACTACAACTTCAAGCTCAAGCACGCCCAGGGCTTCCTGAAGGAGGGGTCGAAGGTTAAGGCCTACGTATTTTTCCGCGGCAGGTCGATCCTTTTCAAGGAGCAGGGCGAGATATTGCTGCTTCGCTTCGCCAACGACCTCGAGGAGCTCGGTAAGGTAGAGCAGATGCCCGTGCTCGAAGGGAAGAGGATGACGATAATGATCTCGCCCCTGAAGAGCGCCCCGAAGAAAGACAAACCCAAACCCGAACAGAAAGCCAAGCCCGAGGCGGCGCCGGAAGAGACGGGAGAAGTGTAAAAGACAAATAATTGTGACCGTAGGCACGCATGGAAGTATTGACAGGATAAAAGACCCCATCCAATAATGAATGTTAAAACGCAGGACGGTGAATTTTTGATGATTTTCAGCAAGTTGATGAAGGAATGATGCGGGCATCATGACTGAAGAGACTTGGCTGAAAAACACAAAAAGGCACCGGAAGGCGCAAAACTAGAATACAAAATCTAAACGAATGTTAAACAAAACCCCTCACTATGAGAAGTAAAGTTACCGTTGTCTCGCAGCTTCACGCCATCTTTGACTCTTTGTTTAAGTCACATACTCCCGGTATGCTCCTTAAACTGCAGAGCCAAATCTGACGCAAATCTGCGACCCTGCGTTAACATTTCTTATTGGATGGGGTCTTAGTGCCGAGGTAAATTAATAACTACTAATTTTTAAAACTACAATGCCAAAAGTTAAAACAAACTGTGCAGCAAAAAAACGTTTTGCACTGACGGGCACCGGTAAGATCAAGAGGAAACACGCTTACCACAGCCACATCTTGACGAAGAAGACCAAGAAACGCAAACGCAACCTCGACCACACCACTCTGGTGGCTTCGGCCAACGAGCGTCAGGTAAAATCGCTTCTCACCCTTCGTTAAAATCACTTAATATTAACCGAGCTGTGAGCCCCTAAGTGCCCAAAGAATATTAGGCCGCTCACGTTCAAAAATCAGAAAAGAAAAATGCCAAGATCAGTAAATCACGTTGCTTCACGTGCAAAAAGGAAGAAAATCCTGAAACTTACCCGCGGCTATTTTGGTAGCCGTCGCAATGTATGGACCGTAGCCAAGAACACTTGGGAGAAGGGTCTGACGTATGCATACCGCGACCGCAAGCAAAAGAAACGCAACTTCCGCGCGTTGTGGATTCAGCGTATCAACGCTGCAGCCCGCATGGAAGACCTTTCATACAGCAAGCTTATGGGCCTCATCCACAAGGCAGGGATCGAGATCAACCGCAAGGTGCTCGCCGACCTGGCCATGAACAATCCCGAGGCATTCAAGGCTATCGTAGACAAGGTGAAGTAAGTTTCATTCTTCAATAAAAATCTCCACATCAAAGACGATCGGGAAACTCATCAAATCTTATGAAATGCCGAGACAAGTTGCGCCTCTAATGGCGGGCCCCACCCCTTCGGGGGATCTCCCTTCGGGGAGACAGGCGGATTACAAAGGAGTCGCAGCCCTCAAATCCTGTCAATCGGAGTTTCATCACGCTCCTTTGATGTGGTTTTTCTACAAAAAATTCGACCTGTTTGGTCGAATTTTTTGTTATATATGCAGAGACTAAGTTATTTTAAGAACAAAACAACAACCTGAAAAAATAAATTCCATGAAATCTGTAAAAGACACCCTGCTCGAGCGCACGTCGGTGCGCCGCTACGAACGCGAGTCCATCCCCGAGGACAAGATGCAGTTTATCTTCGAGGCCATACGAAACACTCCTACCAGCTACAACGGTCAGCAGTTTTCCGTGATCGACATTTCCGACCAGAACCTGAAGGAGCAGCTCTACGAGCTGACCGGGCAAAAGCAGCTCAAGACATGCAACCGGCTTCTGATATTCCTTTCCGACTACAACAAGATTGAGCTTCTGGCTCAAAAGAAGGGCCTGGAGATGCCGCCCATCACCAACACGATGGACGGAGTGATTATCGGCGTGATTGACGCCTCGCTGGCTATGATGAGTGCCGTGGTGGCGGCCGAGAGTGTAGGTCTGGGTAGCAACTGTGTGGGCTATCTGCGCACTGTAGACCCTGCCAGGGTGGCTGAGTTGCTGAAGCTCCCGAAGGGGGTATTTGTGGTGTGCGGGCTTGCCATCGGGGTTCCGCGCGAGCATCCCGACCTCAAGCCGAAAGAACCGCAGAGCGTGGTGTTCCACCGCAATTGCTACAATCAGGACACCGACGCCTTACTGGCCGACCTTGCACGTTACGACGAGGAGGTGAGCGAATACAACCGCACGCGTTCGGGCGCCACCACCGACAACGACTGGTGTGGCCACATCCTTGGCTACTACGCCTATGCCTGCGACTACCGCATCCTCGACTATCTCAAGGCACAAGGCTACGACGTGAAGAAATAGAGGGCCTCTCTCCAATCGGTAACAGCTTTAAAAAGAACTCTTGTGAGCGAAATATCCCCACAAGGGTTCTTTTTTAAGCTATTATAAAAGGAGGTAGCCTCGCTCCCATGACAAATTGATTCCCTATATACCTGCGCTTTCCTGATAATTTAAAGCATTCCAAACCTGCGCACTCCTGACATTTTGCCGTACTCTATACCTGCGCACTCCTATTAATTCCATTTCTCTAATTAAAAAAGAGTAATTCTAAAGTTTGCAATTTAAACTTTTATTGCTAAATTTGCAGTCTAATGGTTTAGATTCTGCCTCTTATGAATGAGAATATTTATATAATGCCCGATGTCTCGATATTGAAGGCTATCGGTGAGAAATTCAGATTCCTGCGTCTGCGAAGGAATATTACGCAGAAGCAACTCGCAGAGGATACTCTGCTCTCACTTTCCACAATCAAAAAGATTGAGAAGGGAGAAATAGCCTCGTTCGACTCATTCCTACGGGTGCTCCGTATGCTCCATAAGCTCGATTGCCTCACCACCCTCGTAGAAGAGGAAGATCTCACCCCGTCGGAGTATTATAAGCTTAGACAGTCAGCAAAGAAGCATCTGCGCAAACGGGCCACCAAAGCTAAGACCCAATCTAAGTCCCAAATTCCCACACAAAACACTTTTTCCAAATGGTAGACACGGCAAACGTAACACTCTACGGCAATAATGTCGGTACCCTGCATTGGAACGCCAATCGGAACGTGGCCGAATTTGAATATGACCCTGCATTCATTTCTACGGGCCTGCAGCCCTCTCCGATTCTTATGCCGGCCACATCTGGTGTCGTATATTCTTTTGCCGATATCGGTCGCGAAACTTTTAAGGGACTTCCCGGACTTATCGCCGATTCACTGCCCGACACTTATGGCAGGGCCCTCTTCGACCGCTGGTTGGCTTTGACCGGCCATACAAGCAGCAACCCGATTGAAACACTCTGCTATCTGGGAAAACGCTGTATGGGTGCTTTGGAATTCGAACCCGCAATGGATAGGGCACAGGATGAAAACTCATTGCTGGAGATTTCATCGCTGGTGGATGTCGCTAATGAAGTGTTGAGTGAGAAAGAACATTTCGGAGTTAATCTCTCAGCGGATAAGAAAGCTGCCATCGCTGAAATCGTAAGATTGGGAACTTCGGCCGGCGGTCAAAGGGCCAAGGCAATCATAGCCTACAACCGAGCCACCGGAGAAGTCCGCTCCGGACAGGTGGCTGCTCCGGCAGGATTTGACTATTATATCATCAAACTTGACGGAGTAAACGGTGAGGCTGGGTTTCGCGAGACCCAAAACTTCGGACGTCTGGAATATTCTTTTTATCAACTGGTCCGGAAAAGCGGTATTGAAATTTCTGTCAGTCATCTCATCGAGGAAAACGGAAGGGCTCATTTTCTCACCAAACGTTTCGACAGAGTAGATGGGAAGAAAATTCATATGCAGACGCTTTGTGCCATAGCTCATTATGATTTTCATTTGCCCCGAGCTTATTCTTACGAACAGGCTTTCAACATAATGAGAATGCTCAAGCTTCCCTATTCTGACGCAGTGGAAATGTTTCGCAGGATGGTTTTCAATGTTGCGGTAAGAAATCAGGATGACCATACAAAAAACATATCCTTCCTGATGGATGAGAACGGTACATGGCGACTTTCACCGGCCTACGATATGGGCTACGCCTACAATCCCACCGGTGAATGGACCTCGCGTCATCAGATGTCAATCAATGGAAAATTTGACGATATTACGCGCAAAGACCTTCTTGAGGTAGCTAATAGAAACAGCATCAAGGAGGGTAATGAGATTATTGATTCCATTGTGGAGACTGTGGCCGGTTGGCCCTCCATTGCGACCGAAAGTGATGTACCACTCCAAATGATAAACTCAATTAAGTCAGACATTATAGACTCATCACTCCCAAAATTACGTTGATCGAGTTAAAAATCTATTTATAAAGTTGAAATTGAAGGTGTATATAATAGGCACAAAATTAAATAATTAAGTTGGTTCCTCAAAATTTTTGGAGCTAAATTATACGGTTTCCTCAAAATTTTTTGAGCCGATTTGTACAGTTTCCTCAAATTTTTTTGAGCTAAATTATACGGTTTCCTCAATATTTTGAGGAAACCGTTACTTATTGGCGTAAGCGGGCCGGATTATTTGTTGGCTTTTGCCCAGGAGTCGCGCAGACCGATGGTCTTGTTGAAGACGATGTGGTCCGGAGTGGTATCGGGGTCGACCGTGTAATAGCCGATACGCTGGAACTGGTAATGGTCGCCGGCCTTGGCCCTTTCGGCTAGCCAGGGTTCCACCATCACATTGTCGCGCACCACGAGCGAGTCGGGATTTAGCAGTTCGCGGAAGTCACCCTCTTCGGCCGAAGGGTCTTCCACACGGAAGAGGCGGTCATAGTCGCGCACCTCCACTTTTACAGCCGTCGGCGCCGACACCCAGTGGAGGGTGCCCTTCACCTTACGGTCGGCCTGCGGCATACCGCTCTTCGTCTCGGGGTCATACTCCGCATATATTTCCTCAATCTCACCGTTCTCGTCCTTCTTCAAGCCCGTGCATTTGATGATATAGGCTCCCTTGAGGCGAACCTCCTTATCGGGCGAGAGACGGAAGAACTTCTTCGGCGGATTCTCCATGAAATCTTCACGCTCAATCCAAAGTTCGCGGGTGAAAGGCATCTCGTGGCTACCCTCCTCCGGATGCTCCGGATTGTTGTCCATCGTCACGGTCTCCGTCTGACCCTCCGGATAGTTGGTAATGATCAGTTTCACGGGGTTTACCACAGCCGACACACGCGTGGCGTGGTCGTTGAGGTCCTCGCGTATTGCGCTCTCGAGCAGTTCAATCTGGTTGAGAGCCTCAAACTTCGTGTAGCCGATTTTATTTACGAAATTCTTGATAGACTGAGGGGTATAGCCACGACGGCGCAGACCGCAGAGAGTCGGCATACGCGGGTCGTCCCAGCCCCTTACCAGCCCCTCCTGCACCAGCTGGAGCAGCTTACGCTTGCTCATCACGGTGTAGGTGAGGTTGAGGCGGTTGAACTCAATCTGACGCGGACAGTATTTTTCGGGATCCTCGGTCAGTTCCCTCACGAAATACTCGTAAAGCGGACGGTGAGGCACGAATTCCAGGGTGCAGATGCTGTGTGTAACGCCCTCGAAGTAATCGCTCTGGCCGTGAGCGAAGTCATACATCGGATAAACCTTCCACTTCTCGCCCGTGCGCCAGTGGGGTTTGTTGATGATACGGTAGATCACCGGGTCGCGGAAATGCATGTTGGAGTTGGCCATATCGATTTTGGCGCGGAGCACCATAGAGCCCTCGGGAAACTCCCCCTTGTTCATCCTCAGGAAGAGGTCGAGGTTTTCCTCTACGGGCCTGTCGCGATATGGGCTGGCCGTACCGGGCTGCGTCGGCGTACCCTTCTGGGCTGCAATCTCCTCCGATGTCTGCTCGTCAACGTAGGCTTTGCCCTCCTTGATGAGCCGGATAGCGAAATCGAAGAGCTGCTCGAAGTAGTCGGAGGCGTAGTAAAGACGGTCTTCCCAGTCGAAGCCCATCCAGTGGATATCCCTCATGATCGACTCCACATATTCCGTATCCTCCTTCTGGGGGTTGGTGTCGTCGAAACGGAGGTTGCACGTGCCGCCGAACTTCTCGGCTGCGCCGAAGTCCATGATGAAAGCCTTAGCGTGGCCTATGTGAAGATATCCGTTGGGCTCGGGCGGAAAGCGCGTGTTGAGTCGGCCACCGTTCTTCCCGGCCTCGAGGTCTTTCACTATTTCCTGTTCTACGAAGTTAAGGCCACCCTCTACGGTTGCCTCATCCTTTTCCAATACTTCTTTAGCCATATCTACTTCTTGGAATCTATATTTTCTGCAAATTTAACGATTTTTTTGCAAATGAGGAGGGAAGTTCGTAATTTTGTGGAAAAGACAGCAACACACACCGGGATGAAACGACAGATGATAACGTTGGCGGCCCTGCTGATGGCCTTGGGCCTATGGGCCCAGACCTTCCGGGTGGGCGACCTCTACTACAGTATCGCCTCACCCGGCTCCGGAGAATGCACAGTCACCTGGAGTCAGGGCGCGCCTTATTCAGGCGCGGTAGAGGTGGCGCAGGAGGTGACGTATGGAGCGTCGGTCTACACCGTTACGGCCGTTGGCGACTATGCCTTTGCCGGCTGCGGGGAATTGACGTCGGTGCTTCTCCCGGCCACGGTCAAGACCTTGGGGCGCAACGCCTTCCAGAGCTGTCAGAGTCTCAGGGCCATCACGCTGCCCGTGGCCGTCACCGCCATAGCCACGCAGACCTTCTACGAATGTACGGCTCTGGAGAGCGTGGAGGCTCCCGGAGTGGCCGAGATAGGAGATGCCGCGTTTTTCCGCTGCACTTCGCTGACAGGCTGCCGGTTTGGCAGTCTCAGACGCATCTCCGACGGCGCTTTCCGCGGTTGCAGCCAGCTCGCCACGTTCGCAATCCCCGCCGGGTGCAGTCTCGGCGAGGGCGTCTTCACGGGATGCGCGGCTCTCGAAAGCGTGACGGCAACAGGGCTTAAAACCCTTCCGGCCTATACCTTCAGCGAGTGCGGCAACCTGCAGAAGGTGGAGGGCCTCGGAGCCCTCACCGAGATAGGAGCCCAGGCCTTCTCAGGCTGCGGAAGACTTAGCGCGTTCACCTTCCCCAAGACACTCAATAGGATTGGCTCAAATGCCTTCTCGTTCTGTACGTCGCTGCGCAGCGGCGCCGTTACGGGCACGACCCTCGAGATAGGTAGCTTTGCCTTCAGCGGTTGCACGGCTATCACGGAGCTCAAGCTGACGGGCGTCTACGAAGTGGGGGAGGAGGCTTTCGCCAACGCAATCGCACTCAAGGCCGTCACCATCGGCTCCGACACGAAATACATTCTCGAGCGGGCCTTCCGCGGATGCGACGGCATCACCTCGGTGGTGAGTCTGGCCACGGTGCCCCCCATCACGGCAAACACTGCCTTCACCGAGGCGGTCTATAACGACGCCTGGCTGCAGGTGCCCGAGGGTTACCGGCTTCTCTACCGCCAGACTGCCCCCTGGAGCCTGTTCGTCAACGTCGTTCCCGAGAAAGAGGAACCCTCGGGAGTGGACGGTCAGGAAGCCGAACAACTCGCCGTAAGCGCTTACGGAGGCTGCCTCAGAGTGGACGGCGTGGAGGGAATGCTCACGATACTCGACGCAGGCGGCAACGTGGTGTTCCGCGGCCGGAAGGGAGCCGACAGCGTGACGGTAGAGGGATTAGGAAAGGGAATATACATAATACTGCTCAACGATTTCACTAAAAAAATTGCATTATGACAAGGCGCCTTCTATACGCGTTACTCCTCTCTCTGCTGCTACCCATAGGTGTTCAGGCCGAACGGCCGGAAGACTGGTTTGCTGTCCGGGAGATTCCCGACAGCATCTTTGCCCGCATCAAGGGAAAGAGTTACCGGGAGGGTTGCCGGGTACCCCTCGATCAGCTCCGCTACGTCACGATAGCCTACTGCGGCCCTGACGGCAACGCGCATCGCGGCGAACTGATCTGCAACAAGTATATCGCCGACGACCTGCTCGACATCTTCCGCAAGCTCTACAAGGCCGGTTATCCGATAGAGAGCGTGCGACTGATCGACGAGTTCGATGCCGACGACATCAAGTCGATGCAGGCCAACAACACCTCCTGTTTCAATTATCGCGAGATAGCCGGCTCGCGCAAGCTCTCCAACCACGCCTTAGGGATGGCCATCGACATCAACCCGCTATACAATCCCTACGTGATAACGCGCGGCGGCAAGACCACCATCTCGCCTCCCGAGGGGGCACCCTACGCCGACCGCGAAGGCGACTTCGACTATAAGATCGACGAAGACGACCTCTGCTACAAGCTCTTCAAGGCCCACGGCTTCACATGGGGCGGCTCGTGGCGCCAGCTCAAGGACTACCAGCACTTCGAGAAGTAAGACTATACCGGGATGCGGCGACGGCAGCGATGGATACTCCTCATTGCGGCAGCGGCAGTGCTGCTGCTGTGGGGTTGCCGCTCCACACGGTTCGTGCCCGACGGCGAATACCTGCTCGACCGCGTCTCGATCAACGTAGACGGCGAGAACCCCTACAGCAGCGAGGAACTCACCACCTACCTGCGCCAGCTGCCCAACCACAAGATGCTATGGCTCACCAAGTTTCGCCTCGGCATCTACAGCCTCAGCGGGCAGGATTCCACCAAATGGTGGAACCGCCGGCTTCGCGCCCTGGGCGAACCACCGGTAATCTTCGACACGCTCCTCACCACGGCCAGCGCCGACCAGCTCCGGCAGGCCTTCATCAACAAGGGTTACCTCGGCGCCGAGGTGGCGGCAGACACGGTGGTGGTGGGAAAGAAGAAGATGGCCGTAAGCTACACAGTCACCCCCGGCGAGGCCCATGAGATTGCCGGCATAGAGCGCATCTATCCGAACGACACCATCGCCGCCATATTGCAGCGCGACAGCACGCGCACGGCCATCCGTAAGGGCGACAGACTCGACGTGACGCTTCTTGAGGCCGAGAGGGAGCGGCTGGCCACCATCCTGCGCAACCGCGGATACTATACCTTCAACAAGGAGCTCATCACCTTCAACGCCGACACCACGGAGGGGAGCCTCGACGTGGAGCTCACCATGACCGTGGAGGCACCGCGCAGCCGCAACCCCGAGCAGCTCACTCCCGAGCAGTATATCGTCAGGAAGGTGATCTACGTCACCAACTTCGATGCCCGCGCCAACTTCAGCAGCGGCGGCCTCGAGGTGGTCGACACCGTAAGCTACAAGGATATAGAAATCTACTACGGCGGCCGGCATTACCTGCGTCCGTCGGTGCTTTGGGAAAACAACTTCATCCGTCCCGGCGCCCCGTTCAGGGAGCGTGAGGTGCAACGCACTTACAATGCCCTCTCGCGCTTCGAGATCCTGCGCTTTATCGACATCCGCTTTGTGGAGGTGGGCACACTGGGAGCCGACGGACTGCTCGACGCCTACATACTGCTGACGCCCGGCAACAGTCAGGGCGTCGCCGTAGAGCTCGAGGGCACAAACTCCGAGGGCGACCTTGGGGCGGCGCTCGGCGTGTCGTATTCCCACGCCAACCTCGGACACGGATCGGAGACCTTCACAGCCAAGGTGAGGGGTGCCTACGAGAGCCTCAGCGGCAATCTCGACGGCCTCATCAACGACCGCTACCTCGAGGGGTCGCTCGACCTCAACCTGAAGTTCCCCAAATTCAAGGCCCCCTTCCTGCGCGAGAGTTTCAAGCGTCGCATCAACGCCACTACCGACCTCAATATGTCGATCAACTATCAGGAGCGGCCCGAATACACGCGCATCATCTCCACCCTGGGCTGGAACTACCGCTTCACAGAGCCCCTGAAGCGCAACCGGCACGTCTTCACCCCCATCGACATCAACTATGTGTACCTGCCGCGGTCGACCAACAACTTCATCGACCTGATAGCGCCCGACAATCCCCTGCTGCGATACAGCTACGAAGACCACTTCATAATGCGGCTCGGCTACTCGTTCTATCATACCAATAAGCGGCCCGAGACACCATGGCAGCGCGGTTTCCAGAAAGACACCTACACCATCCGCGTCAACGCCGAGATAGCGGGCAATCTGCTCTTCGCCCTGAGCAACATCTTCCAGCCTCACCACAACCTCAAGGAGAGCCCCTACAAGGTGTTTGGCATCCCCTACTCGCAATATGTCAAGGCAGAAGGGGAGTATGCTCTGCTCCATATCTTCGACCGCCGCAACTCCGTGGCCTTCCAGGCCCTCTTCGGCATAGGGTTCCCTTACGGCAACTCCACCATCCTCCCCTTTGAAAAGCGTTTCTACGGCGGCGGGGCAAACGGTGTGAGGGGATGGTCGGTGCGCACGCTCGGTCCCGGCGCCTTTCCCGGCACGAACTCCGTGAGCGACTTCCTGGAGCAGTGTGGCGACATACGGTTCAAGATGTCGGCCGAATACCGTGCCAAGCTGTTCTGGGTTGTGGAGCTCGGCGCCTTTATCGACGTCGGCAACATCTGGACCATCAAGAACTACGAGAACCAGCCATACGGCCTGTTCCGTTTCGGCGAGTTCTACAAGCAGCTCGCAGCTGCCTATGGTCTTGCCATTCGCCTTGACTTCAACTACTTCCTGTTGCGTTTCGACCTGGGTATGAAGGCCCACAACCCCGCCTACGGCGAGGAGCCTTGGCCCATCATCCATCCCAGGTGGCACCGCGACTCCGCCTTCCATTTCTCGATAGGCTATCCCTTCTGATATTTTACCGTTGTGGGTTTTTTATTAATTTTGCAGTAAATTACACCGAGAATGCTTGACCTTATACCACTGGCAATATTCGACGCCCAGCAGTTTGTGGAGTGGTTTACCCAGAATGCCACCTACGTATTCGTGTTTCTGTTCATGACGCTCGAGAGCTCCTTTGTGCCTTTCCCCTCCGAGGTAGTGGTGCCCCCGGCGGCCTATGTGGCCTGTGCGGGCATCGGCGCGGGTGAGAACATGAACGTATGGGGTGTGGTGTTTTTCGCCACACTCGGCGCGTTGGCCGGAGCCTTCATCAACTATTACCTTGCCATGTGGGTAGGGCGTCCCATCGTCTACCGCTTCGCCGACACGCGCTTCGCGCATGCCTGCCTCATCGACCGCCAGAAGGTAGACAAGGCCGAGGCCTACTTCGACCGCCACGGCGCCGCCTCCACCTTCTTCGGGAGACTGATCCCGGTGATTCGCCAGCTCATCTCCATCCCCGCGGGAATCTCGCGTATGAACGTGGCCACTTTCGCGCTCTTCACGGCCCTTGGAGGTCTCGTATGGAACGCCATCCTTGCCGCGCTCGGCTACTGGCTCAGCCTCACCATTCCGCCCCAAGACCTCTTCGACAAGGTGGAGGAATACAACAAATACCTCACGTGGGGAGGCTTCATACTGTTGGGACTCATAATCCTCTACATCCTCTGGAACGCCTTCCGACCCAAGAAAACAACGACAGCCAAACCTTAAATTCGTATAACTATGAAAGTCGCACCCTCCTTATTGTCAGGAAATTTTCTCCGTCTGGAGCAAGATATAGATATGGTAAACCGGTCGCAGGCCTCGTATCTGCATCTCGACGTGATGGACGGCGTCTTCGTGCCCAACATCTCATTCGGTTTTCCGGTGATGCAGGCTGTAGCCTCGCGGAGCGAGAAACCCCTCGACGTGCATCTGATGATAGTTGAGCCTCAGAAATGGGTGTCGCAGGTTCGCGACCTCGGGGCTGAGATAATGAACGTGCATCAGGAGGCGTGTCTTCACCTTCACCGCACCGTGCAGGCCATCCACGACGCCGGCATGAAGGCGGGTGTGACGCTCTGTCCGGCCACGCCGGTGGCTACTCTTGTGGACATCATCGGGGATGTGGACCTAGTGCTCATCATGTCGGTCAACCCCGGTTTCGGTGGTCAGCCCTTCATTCCGCATTCTGTGAAAAAGGTTGAGGAACTGCGACGGCTCATCGACGCCACAGGCTCGAAAGCCCTGATTGAGGTTGACGGCGGCGTCAATGTAGCGACGGGTGCGCAGCTTGCGGCTGCCGGCGCCGACATCCTGGTGGCGGGCAACTCCGTATTCTCTGCAGCCGACCCCTCCGGAGCCATTGCGGCGCTTGCAGCGTTGTAAAGGGTAAAGCGGAGGTTACAGCGGCAGAGTTTACAGCTGCGGAGTTTACAGCCGCATAATTTTTCTTAGAGTTTTTCTTTGAGGAAGCGTCCGGTGTAGGATTCCTCGCAGGCCGCAATGGTCTCGGGGGTGCCTGTGGCAACGATGCGTCCCCCTTCGTCGCCCCCCTCCGGACCGATGTCGATCACATGGTCGGCACATTTTATCATGTCCATATTGTGCTCGATAACCACTACGGTGTGTCCCTCCTCAATAAGGCGGTTGAGCGACTTCAGGAGGAGCCGGATGTCGTGGAAGTGAAGTCCGGTGGTGGGTTCGTCGAAGATGAAAAGCGTATGTGGCTGGTATTCCTTGGCTATGAAATAGGCCAGCTTCACCCTCTGGTTCTCGCCACCGGAGAGGGTAGACGACGACTGCCCCAGCTTGATATATCCCAGGCCCACATCCTGGAGCGGCCGCAGACGGGAGATGATCCGCTTCTCCTGCGCACCGTTCACCTCCTCGAGGAAGGCTATGGCCTCGTCTACTGTCATCTCGAGGAAATCGTTGATATTCTTGCCGCGATATTCCACCTCGAGCACGTCCTGCTTGTAGCGTTTGCCGCCGCAGGCGTCGCAGTCAACCTGGATGTCGGCCATAAACTGCATCGGGATGGTGAGTTTGCCCTCTCCCTTGCATTCCTCACAGCGACCTCCCTCGGAGTTGAAGGAGAAATAGCCGGGAGTGAAGCGCATCTGCTTGGCCAGTGGTTGGTCTGACATCAGTTTCCTTATCTCGTCGAAGGCCTTGAGATAGGTGGCGGGGTTGCTGCGGGTCGATGTTCCGATAGGGTTCTGGTCGACAAACTCCACGGCTCCGATTTTGGCCACGGAGCCCGAGAGCTCCGCGTGCTTGCCCGGCGTATCGCCCGGCAAACCCAGTTTGCGGTTGAGACCCTTGTACAGAATCTCCTTCACAAGTGTACTTTTCCCGCTGCCGCTCACGCCGGTAACCATGGTCATCACGCCGAGAGGGAACTTCACGTCAACGTTCTTCAGATTGTTTTCCGTAGCCCCCTTGATCTCCACAAACTCCTTCCAGGGGCGCCGGAGTTTGGGCACCGGGATTGAGCGTTCGCCCCGCAGGTAGTCGAGGGTGTACGATCCGCTGTCTTTCCCCTCGTCGGTCTGGAGTGCCTCCTTGAGGTTGCCCTGGAATACGACGTTTCCGCCGCCCGTGCCGGCATCACGGCCGATGTCTACGATGTCGTCGGCGGCAAGCATGATCTCCTCGTCGTGTTCCACCACAACCACCGTGTTGCCGATGTCGCGTAGTTTCTTGAGCACGTCGATGAGCCGGTGGGTGTCGCGTGAGTGTAGGCCGATGGAGGGTTCGTCGAGGATATAGAGCGAGCCGACGAGCGACGACCCCAGGGATGTGGCGAGGTTGATGCGCTGGCTCTCTCCTCCCGAGAGGGTGTTGGAAAGCCGGTCGAGGGTCAGATACCCCAGGCCCACCTCCTTCATAAACCTCAGACGGTTTCGGATCTCGGTGAGCAGTCGCCGGGCAATGTGGGCGTCGGTTTCGCTGAGCTGCAGGGCGTCAAACCATTCCGATAGCCTGTCGATAGGCATCTTCACGAGTTCGGTGATGCTCTTGCCGCCCACCTTTACATACTGTGCATCCTTGCGTAGGCGCCCCCCTCCGCAGTCGGGGCACGTGGACTTGCCGCGGTAGCGCGCCTTCATGACGCGATACTGTATCTTATATTGCTGTTCGTCTACCCATTTGAAGAAGCCGTCGATGCCATACCAACGGCCCTCACCCTTCCACAGGAAGGCGAGTTGCTCGGGGGTCAGCGAGGAATAAGGGGCGAAGAGCGGGAAATTCTTGCTTTTGGCAGCGCGGATAAAGTCGCGCTTGCACTCGCTCATCTTCTCGCCGCGCCAGCACACCACGGCATCCTCCATAATCGACTTGGTCTTGTCGGGCACCACCAGGTCTTCGCTCACGCCCATCACCTTGCCGAACCCCTCGCAGGTGGGGCAGGCGCCGTAGGGATTGTTGAAGTTGAACATCTGGTCGGAGGGTTCGCGGAAGGTTATACCGTCGGCCGAGAAAGCGTTGGAAAACCGCAGTTCCTGCGGGTCTTTCCCTTTCTCGTAGACAATTACCGTAGCGGCGTCGTGGCCTTCGAAATAAGCTGTCTCGAGGGAGTCGGCGAGTCGGGCGCGCACGTCGCCGAGAGCTTCGGCGTCGGAGGGGTCGGGCACGGAGAGGCGGTCGATTAGCAGTCGCACGTCCGACGGTTCCCCGTCGCTCCCCAGGAGTTCGGCGATATCAACAAACTCCCGGCCCTTCTCCACTCTCGAGTAGCCCTCCTTCATATAGATGTCGAGCTGGGTGCGGAGGTCGCGGCCCTCCGGGAGGGAAATGTCGGCGAGGATGGCCATACGGGTGCCGGAAGGGAATGAGAGCAGGCGACCCACAACGTCGTCGATGGTGTTTCTCTTCACCTCCTCGCCGCTCACTGGTGAGAATGTGTGGCCCACCTTGGCGAAGAGCATACGCAGGTAGTCGTATACTTCCGTGGAGGTGCCGACGGTGCTTCGCGGGTTGCGCGAGGTTACCTTCTGCTCGATGGCGATTGCCGGGGGCAACCCCCTGATGAAGTCGCACTCCGGTTTCGGCATACGGCCGAGAAACTGGCGGGCGTAGGCCGACAGGCTCTCCACATAGCGGCGCTGCCCCTCGGCATAGAGAGTGTCGAAGGCCAACGACGATTTCCCCGAACCGCTCACACCCGTAATCACGGTGAAGCGGTCCAGGGGAATGTTGAGGTCTATGTTCTTGAGGTTATTGACTTTGGCTCCCTTGATGCTTATTTCCCTGTTTGTCATAGTCAGCTAAATATGCAAAAAAGGTGCCATTAGAGGGGGGTTAGCCTACCTTACAACCCGTTTCGTCGCATTCGGCGCCGTGGAGACCCTGAGGTTTCTCCTTCACGCCGCCCAGCAGGTCGCGCAGGGCATGCTTGCAGTCTTCGGTAGAGATGGCGCCGGGCACGGCAAATTCGCCGTCAAACACCATGTATGGCACGCCGCTCACGCCGCGCATATGGGCTTCCTGTTCGTCATAGCGCACGTCGTTGGTGTAGAGGTCGGATTCCAGCACGTCTTTCGACTGGATGGGGTCCATGGCCACACTCTCGGCAATATTGAGCAGTAGCTTGCGGTCGGCCAGCGATTTTCCTTCTACGAAATAAGCCTTGAAGAGGGCTTCGTTGAGGGCCTCGTATATGGCCGGCTCGTAGGTGGTCTGGGCGAACTTCATGAGGCGGTGGGCATCGAGTGTGTTGGTGGATTTCACACCTTCAAACTTCATGTTGATGCCTATCTCCTTGGCGAGTTTGTCGATGTTTTCAATGTTTTTCTTTGCCTGCTCCACGCTAATGCCATACTTGGCTGCAAGTCTTTCGGCCGTAGTGCCGGCCTCGGGCTTGATGGGAGCGTTGGGGTTGAGTTCGAAGGCACGGTATTCAAACCGTATCGCTTCCTCCACGCCTAATTCTTTTACGGCGTCTTTGAGCCGCCTTTCCCCTATATAGCAATAAGGGCAGGCATAGTCGCTCCAAATGGTGATTGTTTTCATAATATTCAGAATTAAGGTTTGTGTAGGTATAACGCGCTGGCGTGGGTGTTGGTTCAGGTGAGCTTTATGCGCTTCGCGCTCAATCGCAAATTGCTTTACAATACATCCAGGTGCATCTGGCAGGAGGAGCAGTCGAATAAGGGGCGGAAGGAGAGGGAGCCTGTGCGGAGCGTGAGGGGGAGGCGAAGGCGCGGGTGCGACTTGAGGCAGAGACCGAGCTCCCGCAGGATGCAATGGCGCGAAGACATTACCCGAAGCCCCTTCTTCCCCTTCAATGAGGCGTTAACCTCGAGCGCCGGTTGGATTTCCGCGACCCCATGGTCGCGGTAGAAAGCTTCCGCCATACTGTTGGCGACGTTGTCGCGGTAGTCGAGGGAACCGGCGGGATAGGGGAAGGTTAGGTTTTCCTCGCGGCGCCGTTCGGGGCAATAGGATTGCCGCTTCACCTCCAGGAGGGTGTTGATCAGTGATCGGCGCAACGCAGTGAGGGCCGAGGCGGGGTAGAAGGTGCCGTCGGTAAGGTCGGTAAAAGAGCCGAGTCGGAAGGGGGTGTTGCCGAGTTTTTCGAAAATCTTTCGGTAGTCGGTGGGACTGCTTGCCGGCGTGCCCTCGAGGTTATTGGGAATTTGGGCTTCAATGCCCGTCTCGTCTACGGCGCTGAGGGAGTCCTTGGAGAGGGTTATGTCGACACGCAGTTTGCGGGTAGCCGTCTCCGAGGCCATCAGTTTCTTCCATTCCACGGAGGCAGTGCGTCTTATCTCCGCTCCTTTGGGCAGCGTGAATGGCCGGTTGCCTATAATGCGGCCGTTTTTTATTCCGTTTACGAGCAGTCCATCGGGTCGGCCGTCGTTGCCGATGTAGCTGATGCCGTCGCCGGGGCGGAGTTGGTTGATGTCGGTGATGGGTTCACCCTGCGATTTGGGGGTGAGTATGGAGGCGAGGCCGGCACTGTCGGGGCTGCCGGAGAGTCGGTAGTCGGTAAAACCGCGGTTGAAACTCTTCTCCGGTTGGGGTTTGAATTTCAGTTCCACCTCGCCGAAAGAGCTGCGGCGGTATTTCCCGCCGGAGGAGCGGATAATGTCGTCGAGCCGTTGGGAGTAGGCCGCTGTGATGTTTTTCACATAACCTTCCTCCTTAAGCCTGCCCTCTATCTTGAAGGAACTTACTCCGGCCTCGATGAGGGCCTCGAGGTGACGGTCGGCGCGGAAGTCTTTGAGCGAAAGCAGGTAGCGGTCTTTGGCGAGCACCTTGCCGTCGGCGTCGGTGAGGGTGAAGCTTTGGCGGCAGATCTGGGGGCATTCCCCGCGGTTGCCGCTTCTTCCGGCGCAGGCGAAGCCGGCGCCGCAGCGACCTGAGAAGCT
>JAFLTW010000017.1 GCA_022509085.1 Muribaculaceae bacterium
CACGGCTTTCACGGCTTCATTTTCGTTGAAGTAGAAGTAAAGCTGATCGGAGGGCATACTGAGTCCGCGCTCGTATTCCACCTCCACGTAGTCAAGTCGGATGAGGTTGATCACTCCGCCTCCGCTGAATGAGACTCCGAGATGGAGCGAATCTCCGGCCTTGGTGGCGTGGAGCTGCACAGTGTTGGTGCGCATGAATTGCTCCGAGTTCCTTAAAGGCTCGATTGTGGTGGTGGTCTGGGATAGGGTGGCGTTGCTGCTCGACAGTTTAAGCAGACCGTTGGCGCCCGAGAGATTGCTCCCTACCTGAACGGTGATGGCGGCGTCGCCCCCTACGTTGCCGGGGAGGGGAAATGTGAGCTGGGTCTGTCCGCTTCGCAGGTCTTCTCCGAGAAGATTGCGCCCGGTCACACTCGGTGCGAACAGGTCTTTCTCATGCACGAGACGTTCTATGAAGCTGTCGGCAGCCTCAAGTCCGGCTACGGCCGTCAAGTCGGCCGCATCCATACTGAGACTTTCGGCCGGGACGTCGCTCAGGAAGTAATAGCTTGCCTCGGCATAAGGCTGCATGGTGTGCCGATAGTTGCTGTCTACGTAAGCAGGATCCCATCTGAAGTGGTCAACGCCGAAAAATACGATTCCTCCCGATGTCCTTACTGCCGGAAGCAGGGGAAGGTCGTCGGGGTGCGTGTCGTCGAGGGTCTCGCTTATGATTCGCCCCCCGAATCCGTAGACGTTTACCTTGGAGGGGTCGCTGAAACCCATGGCGTTCAGCTGGGCGTTGCTCACGAATTGCATCCCGGGTTCGCTGACTCTGATCTTTACCCAGTTACCCGTGGCCAAAGCTGAGGCGGATGCGTAATGCGAAGCCGGAAGAGCTGATGCCTTGAAGGAGAAAAGGGCTGCCGACAAGATTGCCGCAACCGCCACTAAACCCCTCGATATATTAAGCTTCTTGATTATCTTATTCGTTTTCACTCCTTATAATAACGGATTAGATTCCCAAATATTTTGCAATTACCATGCCATGACCCCTTATGTTACCCTTGCGAATGTTGCGTATGTAAAGGGAATTGAGTAACTTTGCGTGTCAGTTCCAGCATATGCTCAACGGAATCTACCATCTGATAGTGATTGCAGTGGCCGTATTGGCCATTCTCACCGGGTATCGCAAGGGCTTTTTGCGCCAGCTCGGAGCCCTCCTGGCGGTGGCTTTCGGCATTGTCGTTGCACGTCTGGTGGCGGCCGACGGGATGGTATATGCCGATGATGTGGTGCCCGGCTCCATCTCGGGGTTTAAACGATCTTTTTTCGTTCAGACCCTTACGTGCGGTATCGTCTATCTCATCGTTGAGTCTCTGGTGGAGATGATTACCTTCCCGGTGGGGAAGATGATGAAGGTATTCGGTTCCGGTGTGCTCGACTCTATCGGGGGCTCGGTGTTCCGGTTGTTCAAGTATCTGATGGTGGTGTCGATCCTCTACAACCTGATTGCCGATTTCAACCCCTCGGGAAGTCTCACCCGCTCGTCGCGCCAGCACGACGGCAATGTGGTGGAGGGCGTGATGAAGATTGCTCCCGCAATCCTGGGCTTCCCCGACGGTGAGGAGGTAGGGCATCACCAGCAGCTCGAAGACGCAAAAAAGATATCATAAAACATTTACATTCCATGCTTAAGGTAAAAGATTTGCACGCATCCATCAGCGGGAAGGAGATCCTGAAGGGCCTCTCTCTCGAGGTAAATGAGGGTGAGGTGCACGCCATTATGGGACCCAACGGGTCAGGAAAGTCCACTCTCTCTATGGTGCTCGCAGGAAACCCGGCTTATGAGGTCACCGGCGGGTCGGCGGAATTTATGGGCAAAGACCTTCTCTCGCTCCCTCCGGAAACCCGCAGCCATGAGGGCCTTTTCCTCGGATTTCAGTATCCCGTGGAAATCCCGGGTGTCTCGATGGTCAATTTTATGAGAGCCGCTGTCAATGCCAAAAGGAAATATCTCGGGCTGCCACCTATGAGCGCTACAGAATTCCTCAAGATGATGAGGGAGAAGCGTGAAGTGGTGGAGCTCGACAATAAGCTCGCCTCGCGTTCGGTAAACGAAGGTTTTTCCGGAGGCGAGAAGAAGCGTAACGAGATTTTCCAGATGGCCGTCCTCGAGCCTAAGCTCGCTATACTTGATGAAACCGACTCCGGACTTGATATCGATGCCCTCCGGATTGTAGCCGAAGGTGTCAACAAACTGAAGACGGCTAAAAACGCCACAATCGTCATCACCCACTATCAGCGTCTGCTCGATTATATCAAGCCGGATTTCGTACACATCCTTTACAAGGGTAAAATCGTTAAATCCGGTGGACCCGATCTGGCCCTCGAGCTCGAGGAGCGTGGCTACGACTGGATTAAAGAAGACTGACCGATATGAACAAGGCTCTTCAGCAATACCTTACGCTCTATTCCGAGAATAAAGACCTCATTTGCTCCAAATCGGCGCCTGGGTTCAACGTGTGGAGGGAGCAGGCTTACCGTAATCTTTTGGCCGAGGGACTGCCGAAACACGGTAGCGAGAATTATGAGATTACAGATCTCGCTGAGATGCTTGCTCCCGACTTCGGACTCAATATTGCCCGTATCCCTCTCGATGTCAATCCGGCCGACAGTTTTAAGTGCGGTCTTCCCCATCTCTCGTCAGCTCTCTTTTTCATGCTCAATGATATGTGGGGGGAAAGCAAGGGGGCTCGAAACGTTCTTCCGGAGGGTGTCGAAATCGGTCCGTTGTCACGCTATATGCAGCCGGCCGGAGAGGCAACAGAGTTTTACGGCAAGATTGCCGACCTTTTGAATCCCATCGTGGCCCTGAACACTATGCTGGTGCAGGAAGGACTCTTCCTGAAAGTCAAGAAGGGTATGAAAGTGGAGCGCCCCATCCAGCTCGTAAATATCATAGAGGCGATGATTCCCCTTATGGCCGTGCGCCGTATCCTTCTGATTGTGGAGGAGGGGGCAGAGATTAAGCTCCTCTCGTGCGACCATTCCAATTCCAGGGAAAAAACGTCGGCATCTCTGACTGTTACGGAGATTTTCGCTGCCAAAGGTTCGCGGGTGGAATTCTACGACATGGAAGAAAACGGGTCGCTTTCAAACCGTCTTTCTACGCTCTATCTCCGTCAGGAGGAAGACAGCCATGCCGTAGTAGAGAGTTTCACACTCCATAATGGAATGACCCGCAATGAGTTCCACTGCGAGTTTGCAGGCAGAGGCTCCTCACTGAAACTTTATGGCCTCGGAATTGAAGACCATCATAATCTGCTCGACAATTACTCCAGGATAGCCCATAATGCCGGAGACTGCCACACCGACGAACTCTTCAAATATATAGTGGAAGATGAGGGGAGGGGAGCCTTTACCGGCAGAATCTACGTGGCTCCCGGAGCTGCCAAGACCGAGGCATACCAAAGCAACCGCAATCTCGTGACTTCCGATCGTGCAAGGATGTTTTCCAAGCCGCAGCTGGAAATCTACAACGATGACGTGAAGTGCTCCCACGGTTCTGCCACTGGCCAGCTTGACCCGATGCAGCTGTTCTATATGCGTCAGCGTGGCCTTAGCGACGATGAGGCACGATTGTTGCTCAAGCAGGCTTTCATGGCCGACGTGATCCAAGGTGTGAGCCTTGACCTCCTGCGCGACAGACTGCATAATCTTGTGGAACGCCGTTTTATAGGCCAAGACCTTTCCTGTAGCGACTGCGAGGTCTGCCCTAAATGAAAATAAAGTCAGATGTTCGATTATAGGAAAGTAAGAAGTCTCTTCCCCTCTCTTCCCGTTGATGCGGAGAGAGGTCTCGTCTATCTCGACAACACAGCCACCACCCAGACCGTCGGAAGCGTGATAAAGGCTGTAGAGGAGGGGTATCTCCATTTCAAGGCCAACGTGCATCGCGGAGTCCATTCCCTTTCACAGGAGGCGACGGCCAGAATGGAGGAGACACGGCGCAGCATACGCAAATATATTAATGCCGCCTCCGAAGAGGAGATTATCTTTACCTCCGGCGCTACGGAATCAATCAATCTTGTGGCCTCCTCTCTCGGCCGTTTGATTCCTGAAGGGTCCGAGATAATCCTAACCGTGATGGAGCACCATGCCAATATCGTCCCCTGGCAACTCCTTCAGGAATGGAAAGACGTCAAAATCCGGGTAGTCGGTATAAACGATAGGGGAGAGCTTGACCTGGAGCAGTATAAATCGCTCTTTAATTCCAGTACGGCTATCGCGGCATTTTGCCATGTGAGCAATGTGCTCGGCACGGTCAACCCTGTGAAGGAAATGGTGCGGATTGCCAAAGACCGTGGGGTCTATACCCTCATTGACGGCGCTCAAGGTCCGGGACATGTCCCGGTGGACGTTAGCGAAATCGGCTGCGATTTCTATGCCTTCTCAGCCCATAAGATGTATGGACCAACGGGCGTGGGCGTGCTGTACGGAAGGCATGAACTGTTGGAGAAGATGCCTCCTTATCAGGGTGGCGGCGAAATGATCAAGAGTGTCTCGTTCGAGAAGACCACCTTTGCAGAGCTACCCTTTAAATTTGAGGCGGGTACGCCTAATTTCGTAGATCTCGCAGCTTATAAGGATGCCGTGGATTTTCTGGAATCTGACGATTTTGCCGGCGCCGAGGAATATGAACTGTCTCTGCTTCACCAGGCTACGGAGGGTTTGAGGCGTGAGGTGCCAGGCCTTAGAATTTTTGGCGAGGCTGACCATAAGAGCGCTATTCTCTCATTCCTGATAGGGGATGCCCATCCCTATGATGTGGGTATGCTGCTCGATGGACTCGGCATTGCTGTCAGAACCGGACATCATTGCGCCCAACCCTTGATGGATAGCTTGGGTATACCGGGCACTGTGAGAGCCGGCTTCGCCTGCTATAATACCCCGGAAGAGGTAGACCGTTTCGTGAAGGCAGTCGTCCGCGTTTCTAAGATTTTAAGACAATAAGTAATGAATTTTTGATGAGGAATATTATGGATTACGACAGAATGATTGAGGAGAAAGCCCAACACGTTTTCGACGTTATGGCCAAGCGTGTTTCTGAAGAAGACCTCGAGAGGATAAAAGACGCCTTCGAGTTGGCCCGCGAGGCCCATGCGCCGCAGAAGCGTAAGAGCGGCGAACCCTATATACTACATCCTATCGCAGTGGCCAATGTCGCGGCCGAGGAGCTCATGCTCGATGCCAACACCGTGATGGCCTGCTTCCTTCATGATGTGGTGGAAGACACACCTTACAAGAGCTCTGACATCAAGAAGCGTTTTGGAGAGGATGTGGCCAACCTTGTGCGTGTGGTCACCAAGAAAAATAAGAAAGAGTATGAACTTTCTAAGCAGCTCGACAACTACAAGCAGTTGCTCGACTCGTTGCTCTACGACACCCGTGCTATCCTTGTGAAACTTGCCGACCGCCTCCATAACATGCGCACCCTCAAGTCGATGAAGCCGGAAAAGCAAATGAAGATCGCCGGCGAAACCGACTATTTCTATGCCCCGCTTGCCAACCGCCTCGGACTGTATAATATCAAGACGGAGCTCGAAAACCTTTCTTTCAGGTTCCGTTGTCCGGACGAATATGAGGAGATCTCAAAGGAGATAGAACAGCATGTGGAGCGCAACCGCCATAAGCTCGAGACGTTCAGGTCGCAGATTGCCGAGGAACTTGAGAAGGCCGGTATCAAGGCCCGAATCACCGTAGACTACCGGCGTCCGTTCAGCCTCTGGAGGAAAATGAAAAAATATGGCGAGGATTTCAACCACCTTAAATACCGCCATTATATAGAGGTTGTCTTCGACGATAAGGAGTCAATTCTGAACGAGAAGGAGACTGCTCTGAGGGTTTACTGTATTCTCACCAACAGGTTTAAGGAGAAACACGGAAGTATCAGCAACTATATAGATTCCCCGAAAGAGAATGGATACCAGAGTCTCCATGTAAAGCTCCTTCCTGATTTCGGCCGCTGGCAGGAGGTCCACATCAGCAGCGAATCTATGGCCAGGCGATCCCAGATAGGATATCTCGACGAGCGCAATGTGGAGAATATACGAAAGTGGATTGAGAAGTTCCGCAAGATGCTTCACGACACTCTCCGCAACCCCAAACGCGATGCCCGCTATATGGAGGATATCACCAAGGCTTTCTATAATGATGACATCCAGGTGTTCACTCCGAAAGGGGAGCAGGTGATATTGCCGCAAAACTCCACCGTCATCGATTTTGCCTACGAGGTACACACCTCTCTGGGCAATCATGCCAAATATGCCCGCATTAACGGTCGCCTCGAACCCATCACCACCACTCTGCGCCGCGGGGACATCGTCCAGATCTTTACCGACCCTGAAGCCCATCCTACCGACGAATGGTATGCTTTCCTCCATACGTTCAAGGCAAGAAAAAACGTAAGGCGATATCTCGAGTCGCTCCCCGAGCACCCCTTCCATCTGTGCTCTGAATGTCATCCTATCCCGGGAGAAGAGGTGATTGGAATGAAGGGTGCTACAAAAGACGGAAAGGTGATGATACATAAGAGAGACTGCCCGAGTGCCATCAGTATGGCTTCTTCGTATGGTGACGATGTGGTCTCCGTAGATTTCGCTCCCGACGAAACACTCTATCCCGTAACCCTCAGTGTAAGGGCTGTAGACCGTCATCATCTCCTGATTGACCTTGCCGACTGCATCACCAATAAGCTCCACCTCTCCATGGAGGCTTTCAACACAAAGAGCGACCGCGGAATCGTGGTTTGCAAAATCAGCTTCCGTGTCCATTCTTCTGCTGAATTAAAGGAGATTATAAAGAATATTCAGGCCATCGACGGGGTAGATGAGGTGAAGCGTCTGCCCTCAGAATAAAAAAAATGAAAAATAATTGGTGAAAAAGTTGCTGAATAATTATAAAAAAATTAATTTTGCCACATAAATCCAACCGAACAACAAACGTTAACAACCTATAAATCTAAATCATTAACAAAGTATCATGAACATTAATGAACTTCTGGCCAATCTCGAGGCCAAACACCCCGGTGAAAAAGAATTCCTTCAGGCTGTTAAGGAAGTGCTGATTTCCGTAAAGGACGTCTACGAACAGCATCCCGAATTCGAAAAAGCCCGCATCATCGAACGTATGGTGGAACCCGACCGCATCTTCACTTTCCGTGTAACTTGGGTCGACGACAAGGGTGAGGTTCAGAACAATATCGGCTACCGCGTTCAGTTCAACAACGCCATTGGCCCCTACAAGGGAGGTATCCGTTTCCACGCATCAGTCAACCTCTCGATCCTGAAATTCCTCGGTTTCGAGCAGACTTTCAAAAACGCTCTCACCACTCTCCCGATGGGTGGCGCTAAGGGTGGTTCCGACTTCAGCCCCCGCGGCAAGAGCGACGCTGAAATCATGCGCTTCTGCCAGGCTTTCATCCTCGAACTCTGGCGCAACCTCGGTCCTGACCGCGACGTGCCCGCTGGCGATATAGGCGTTGGTGGCCGTGAAGTAGGCTACATGTACGGTATGTACAAGAAACTCGCCCGTGAAAACACCGGTACGTTCACCGGCAAGGGCCTCTCTTTCGGCGGCAGCCGCATCCGTCCCGAAGCTACCGGTTTCGGTGCTCTCTACTTCGTGGAAGATATGCTGAAAGACCTCCACACTGACATCAAGGGTAAGACTATCGCCATCTCCGGCTTCGGTAACGTTGCTTGGGGCGCTGCCACCAAGGCTACTGAACTCGGCGGTAAGGTCGTAACTATCTCCGGCCCCGACGGATACATCTATGATCCCGCCGGTCTCGACGCTGAGAAAATCGATTATATGCTCGAACTCCGCGCAAGCGGCAACGATATCGTTGCTCCCTACGCCGACAAGTTCCCCGGCAGCACTTTCTTCGCCGGCAAGAAGCCCTGGTGCCAGAAGGTAGACATCGCTCTCCCCTGCGCTACCCAGAATGAGCTCAACGAAGCCGACGCTAAGATGCTTATCGAAAACGGCGTACTCATGGTTGCCGAGGTTTCCAACATGGGTTGCACCGCTGAAGCTATCGATACCTTCCTCGAGAACGGTACTCCCTATGCTCCCGGTAAGGCTGTCAATGCAGGTGGTGTCGCTGTTAGCGGTCTCGAAATGAGCCAGGATGCCGAACACCTCCAGTGGAGCGCCGAGGAAGTTGACGAGAAACTCCACGTCATTATGCATGACATCCACGAGAACTGCGTTCGCTACGGTAAGCAGGACAACGGCTACATCAACTATATGAAGGGCGCCAACATCGCAGGCTTCCTCAAAGTAGCCGACGCTATGATGGGTCAGGGCATCATCTGATCCCCGTTCCCTAAAATATTCAAAACCCCTCCGCCGTACCCGGCAGGAGGGGTTTTCTATTGAAAAACAGTACAAACCTCTTCCCATTCCTTGAATGTGATTTTGAGGTGTGGGATTTTTTAGTTAATTTTGCAGTTTAGAATTATTTAGACGTATTTATTACAACTATAACGATGGAATTAGAAGGAATGATTATCCAGGATCTCGGAGAACAATCCGGAACCTCTAACCGCACCGGCAACACTTGGAAGAAGCATGAATGGCTCCTCGAAACTTTCGGCAACTTCCCCCGCAAGGTGAAATTCACAATTTTTGGCGAAAACCGTATCAACACTATCCCTATTGAAGCCGGTAAGGCTTACGCCGTCTCTATTGATATTGAAAGCCGTGAATTCAACGGCCGCTGGTATACTGATGTAATGGCCTTTGCCGCTCGTCAAATCGAGGTCCCGGCGCCAGCCCAAGGTGGCAACTCATTCGGCAACTCCGCTCCACAAGGTGGCTATACCCAACCTTCCCAGCCTACATTCGTAACTCCCGCTCCCGAGCAGCAGAACCCGTTTACAGTTCAGGAGTCTGACTTTTCCAACGGGGAAGCCGACGATAACCTGCCCTTCTAAACAAGATGCAGTCTGCTTCCGAATCATATCCTTTTTGCGAAGACATTAAGCTTCTCACTGAGTGTAGCTGGGAGGTGTGCAACAAGATTGGAGGAATCTATACTGTCCTCTCAACCAAGGCCTTCGAGCTGAAAAAGATTTTTGGCGATAAGCTGGTATTTATAGGCCCTGACCTCGGTCAGGGTCACGACGCTGACGCGCCAACCGACTTCAGGGAGCGGAAGACGCTTCTGAACTCGTTTTCCAGCCATAAGTTCCCTCACGGAATCAGGGTGCGCTGCGGCCGCTGGAATGTCCCCGGTTCACCTCTCGTGGTGCTCGTGGATTTCCGGCCGGTTTTCTCCCTGCTCAATGAGACGTATGGCAAGATGTGGGAAAACTTCAGCGTCGACTCTCTCCATGCTTATGGCGACTATGATGAGTCGTGCGCTTTCTCCATTGCCGCCGCTATCGTGGCCATCGAGCTGGGTCGCTCACTGAAAATAGCACCCGAAAACCAGGTAGCCCATTACAATGAGTGGACCACCGGTATGGGTCTGCTGTACATGAAACTCCATCAACCCGAATCGGCCACGATCTTCACCACTCACGCCACAACGATCGGAAGAAGTATATGCGGTAACGGTAAACCCCTTTATCAGTATTTTGAAAACTATAACGGCGACCAGATGGCTGCCGAACTCAACGTGGAGTCTAAACACTCCCTCGAGAAGGCCGCGGCATGGAATGCTGACTGCTTCACTACCGTCAGTAACGTCACCGCCAGGGAGTGTGCCCATCTTTTGGGCAGGGAACCGGATGTGGTGACTCCTAACGGTTTCGAACCCTCTTTTGTGCCGGAATCTTCCAAATGGGAACGCCTGCGCACAAAGGGCCGGAACAAGATTCTTAAAATCGCTTCCCTGCTCAACGATTCTCAGTTGCCCGACAATACGTTTATCATTGCAACCTCCGGGCGTAACGAATTCAGAAACAAAGGTCTCGACCTTTTCCTCGATTCGATGAAGCGGCTTGCCGACAAGTTGACGGACGCCGACCGTAAAGTCGTGGCCCTGGTGCTTGTGCCCGCTTGGGTGAAACAACCCTCCGGCGATCTCCTGGTTGACCTCGATTTCGGAGGTTGGATCAAACCCGATCCGGACTACCTGACCCATCGACTCAACAACGAAGACTCCGATGCCGTAGCATGCACTATCAGAAGAATCAACGGCGAGATGGAAATGGTAGGCTGCAGCCGCAGGGTCAAGATTATCTTTGTGCCTTCTTATCTCGACGGTGCCGACGGTATCGTTAATATTCCGTACTATGATTTTATGCCTGCCGTTGACCTCACAGTCTTCGGGTCTTACTATGAGCCGTGGGGCTACACGCCGCTCGAGAGCATAGCCTTCGGTGTGCCGACAATCACTACCGACAAGGCCGGTTTCGGAGAATGGGTCAGGGAGATTAAGGCCGATAGCCTCAAGAAGGGGGGCGTTGCCGTAATTTCCCGTGAGGACACAAACTATCACGAGTCTCTCGAGAAAATCTCGTCCCTGGCACTCGATTATCTCCGGGCCAATGAGGCTGAAAAGGCCGAAATCATAAGTGCGGCAAAGAAAACTGCCGGAATGGCAGAATGGAAATTCTTCATTGAAAAGTATAAGGAAGCGTTCTCCACAGCACTTGAGAATGCGAAAAAACGAACTCAATTTCAATAATATAAAATAGGAATGAAACTGCAAGTAAGCAACACCAACCAACCCCAATGGAATTACATTACCGTAAGCAACACGCTCCCGGAGGCTCTCAAGCCCCTCGAGGAGATGAGCAAAAATCTCTGGTGGGTATGGTTCCGTGAAGGGAAATCCCTCTTCCGCGACCTTGATAAAGAGCTCTGGCGCAAGACAGGGGAGAATCCCGTTATGCTCCTTCAGAGCCTCAGCTATGAGCGCTACGAAGAGATAATGAAAGATAAGCTGATGATGGCCCGCATTAAGGAGGTCTATAGTCTCTTTAAGGATTATATGAAGGAACCGATGAGAAACGACCTTCCCTCCGTGGCCTACTTCTCCATGGAATATGGCCTCTGCAACTGCCTCAAGATATATTCCGGCGGTCTCGGCGTTCTCGCCGGCGACTATATCAAGCAGGCCTCCGACAGCCGTATCAATATGGTGGCAGTCGGTTTCCTCTATAAGTTCGGCTACTTTACCCAGAGTCTCTCGATCGACGGCCAGCAGGTAGCCAACTATGAGGCTCAGAATTTCGGCCAGCTGCCAATCGACCCCGTATTGGGCGATGACGGTCAGCCTATGATTCTCGAGGTGCCTTATCCCGGGCGTATCGTCTATAGCCACGTGTGGAGAGTCAATGTGGGCAGAATGAAACTTTATCTGCTCGACACCGACCTTGACCTCAACTCCGAGTTCGACCGTCAGATCACCCACCAGCTCTATGGCGGCGACTGGGAAAACCGTCTCAAACAGGAATATCTCCTCGGAATAGGCGGTATGCTGATGCTCGAAAAACTCGGCATCAAAACCGACATCTATCATGCCAACGAAGGCCATGCCGCGCTCCTTAACCTTCAGAGACTCGTAGACTACGTGCAGAAAGACCATCTTCCTTTCAATGTGGCTCTCGAAGTGGTGCGCGCTTCCTCCCTTTACACTGTACATACCCCCGTTCCTGCCGGTCACGACTACTTCGAGGAACATCTCTTCGGAAAATATCTCGGAGAATATCCCGCAAAACTCGGCATCTCATGGAACGACCTTATCAACATGGGCCGCGAGAACCCCGACACCAACGAGCGTTTCTCCATGAGTGTGTTCGCTCTCAACACCTGTCAGGAAGCCAACGGTGTTAGCTGGCTCCACGGCGAGGTTTCCAAGAAGATGTTTGCCGGGGTCTGGAAGGGCTACAGTCCCGAGGAAAGCCACGTGGGATACGTTACCAACGGCGTGCATATGCCCACTTGGGCCGCTTCCGAATGGAAGGAGTTCTATACAAAATACCTCGGTGAGCAGCTCTTTAATCACCAGAGCGATCCGGAAGCCTGGAAAGGCATCTTCGACGTGCCCGATGAGGAAATCTGGAACATGAGGATGATCCTCAAAAACAAATTCATCAATTTCGTGCGCCGCGACTTCAAGGAACGCTGGTTGAAAAACCAGGGTGACCCTTCCGCAGTGATGAAAGTGGTAGACAAGATCAATCCTAATGCCCTGATCATTGGTTTCGCGCGCCGGTTTGCAACCTACAAACGCGCACACCTGCTCTTTACCGACCTTGACCGTCTCGCCAAGATTGTCAACAATGAGCAGTATCCCGTGCAGTTCATCTTCTCCGGAAAGGCCCACCCGGCCGACGGAGCCGGACAGGGTCTCATCAAACGCATCACCGAAATCAGCCGCATGCCCCAGTTTGAGGGTAAGATCATATTCCTCGAAGACTACAATATGATTGTTGCCAAGAGGCTCGTTACAGGTGTCGACATCTGGCTCAACACTCCGACACGTCCCCTCGAGGCTTCCGGTACGTCGGGCGAGAAGGCTGAAATGAACGGTGTGCTCAATTTCTCCGTGCTCGACGGTTGGTGGTACGAAGGTTTCCGCAAGGATGAGAAAGCCGGCTGGGCGCTTACCGACAAGCGTTCGTTTACCGACCAGTCTCAGCAGGATAAACTTGATGCCGCCACCATCTACTCGATGCTCGAGAACGAGATCATACCTCTTTATTTCAACAAGAACTATAAAGGCTACAGCCCTGACTGGATCCAGTATATCAAGAGGTCGATTGGTCACATTGCTCCGCATTACACGATGCAGCGCCAGCTCGACGACTACATCGCCAAATTCTATATCCCCGAAACCAAACGCTTCCATAAGCTCATCGCCCATAATTTCGAGAAGGCACGCGAAATCGTTGCCTGGAAAGAAGAGGTGGCAAGCAAGTGGGATCAGGTAAGGGTTCTTTCCGTCAATTTCGATGAGCAAATGGGCGGTAAACTCCAGACAGGTAAGGAATACCATGTAACTTGTCGCATCGACAATGCCGGGCTCGGAGACTCCATCGGCGTGGAAATGGTGGTGTTCAAGGAAGAAGACGGTGAAAGTAAGTACTACAACCGTCAGGAACTTAAGGAGGTGTCCCGCGAAGGCAACGAGGCCACTTATGAGCTTAAGGCCAAGGCAAAGAATGCCGGTGTCTACCGCTACGCTCTGCGTCTCTATCCCAAGAATGCGGCCCTGCCTCACCGTCAGGACTTCGCCTATATGAGGTGGCTCTGATCCCTGACCCACCTTCCGGAATAAAATGAGATGCATCTTTAAGGATGCATCTCATTTTTTATAATGACTATGTTGGTTTGATTGATTGGATTGTCTTACGGCCTCGCGGCCTGGAGAAATCCTTCTCAATAAGATGAATCAATTAATCAATCGTTACCTGTATCTTTGGAGTGTCTTTTTTACTGATAATCGCCGAGCTCTGAGCGAAGACGCTTGCGGGCAAAGAAGATGCGGCTCTTGATGGTGCCGAGCGGAAGCCCGAGCTTGTCGGCAATCTCATTATATTTATAGCCGGCTACATACATGCTGAAAGGAACGCGATATTCGTCTGAGAAGCAAGCCAGAGCTTTGGTGATTTCCTTTACTGCGTATGTGCCTTCGGGGGAGTCGATACCGGAATCCTGGGAGATGTTGATGTGATAGAGGTCTTCACTGCGGTCTACAACCGTGGCCTGGCGTACCTGCTGGCGGTAGTTGTTGATGAAGATGTTGCGCATGATGGTGAAGATCCATCCCTTGAAGTTTACGTTGTCTACGTATTTGGCTTCATTGTCAAGTGCCTTGAGGGTTGTCTCCTGGAGGAGGTCTTCAGCCTGTTCGCGATTCGACGTAAGCTGATATGCAAAGCTAAGAAGATTTCCTTGCAGCCCTATCAGGCGCTCCTGGAAGTTGTTGTTCGTATTCATCTTATTGAGTTTTTGTTTTTGTGGGTTTTGATAGTATAACATTGCCGGGTTTGAAAAAGTTCAAGCCCGGCATGAATTTATATGTTAAAAAACATATATTATGTTATAGATTATTAAAATCTCAATCTTCTGTTTTTAACATATTTCTCATTATAAGATCTTTACAAAAATTATAAGTGAAATGTTAAAAATTAATTTCACCTCATTTTTAGATGAGAATCTTCTTAGTCTTGCCGTTGGGAGCCACAAGGATATAAACTCCACGCTCTGTGGTTGGGCTTACCCTTACTCCCTGAAGCGTATACCATGCGGCGGATTCGATGTCGAAGTTCTCGGCCTCCACTTCGCCGATGGCTGCATCGTTGCCCGGGTCTTCTCCCTCGGGCTCGTCGTACAATACTGCCACTCCCGTATCGCCTACCTTACCCGTGATGAAATCTGCCGTTACGGTGAAGGTGTTGCCACTGATGTGGTCTATATATGTACCCACGGGGCAATAGCTGTTGCCGTTGGGCACCTTTACATCGCCGGCTCCCATTTTGTTTACAATCACGGCGCCCCCGTCTTTGCGGGTCACACTGGCCGTGCTGCCGTTTTGCGAATAATAGTCGGCTTTACCTACCATGGCGTTCTTGAATTTGTTGACCTCGGCCACTACGGGTTCGGTGAAGTGGGTGCTCCCTTTCTGGCCTACCTTGATGTCGCCGTATTCCTTTTGGCTCGGACGCGAGAAGTAGAGGGCAATCTCTTTGTCGCGACAGGCCACGATGGCATAGGCGCGGTCAATCACGCCCTGCGACACGTTTTTGCTGGCGCCACCGGCATTGGCATAGGTGTCGTGGCTTTCTCCCCAATACACTATCTTTGAGCCGTCGATTCCCTTGTTTACCCAGTTGCCGTTCGATACGGGCACGCCTGCCGAGGTGCGTGCGTTGGTGCCATAGGTGTCGTCAGTCACCGACATATAGGTGGTATATTCCTTCATGAGGTCGTTGGCGTTCGAACCTCCGGGCGTCGAGAGAATCTCGCCGTAGTAGAACATTCCGGGCACGGATGTCACTTCTTTCCAGAAGTCGGTACCTTCCGACGGAAGCGCTATATGCTTGGCTGCGTCGAAGCGGATGCCCTTCACCCCAAGGTCTTTCAGCTGCTCGATATAGCTTTTGGCTCGGGCTGTTACCTCGGGATCTTCAGAATTCACTTCCGGATAGTTTCCGAGCCTGTCGTGAGTGATGCTGTAACGGTTGCTGTAATTGATCATGGAGGTGGTGCTTCTCATTCTTCCGTTGCTGTTCCACCACGGGTCATGATATGTATTGTTGTTGATGTGATTGAACACCACATCTACTATTATCTTTATCCCGTATTTTTCCGCCTCCTCACAGAGCGACTGGAGGTTGCCCTGGGTGCCGAGGCCGTTTTGCCTGAAGGCGAAGTCGTAAGGCAAATAAAGATCGGCCCAGATGTAGCCGGCCATTGCCTGATATTGCACCGGGGAAATTTGCACGGCGCCAAAACCTGCCTCTGCAATCTCCGGAAGCGCCTTCTTGATGTCCAGGAGTTTCCAGTCGAAACAGTGCAGCACGTTGGCATCCGTGATATCTTCCGGTATGCCGTATTCGTTGTTGGCAAATGCGCCCGCTCCCGAAAGAAGGGCCATACCCACCAAAGCAAGTCTGAATTTCTTGATCATAATATTATGTTTTGTGTTTGGTAATTCTACAATTATGAAGCCTTTAAATTATAAAAAAAGTTAAGGCCCTGTCAGATAAGAGATACTAGTTACGGGTTCTAAACCAGAAACCTCTTGGAGAGGTCGCCATATTCCTCAATCCTGCGGTCGCGGAGGAAGGGCCACCAGCACCGCACGTTATCGGAGCGCTCGAGGTCAATCGTCACCACCTCCTCTTGCGGTCGGTCGGTTGAACACATTCCCAATATCTCACCTTGCGGACCTGCCACGAAGCTTGAGCCCCAGAAGTCTATCCCGGCGGTTTGGTGTGACGGGTCGTCTTCCACCCCTACCCGGTTCACACTCACCACGGGCAGCCCGTTGGCCACTGCGTGAGAGCGCTGGATGGTGATCCATGCGTCGCGCTGCCGCTCTTTTTCGTCGTCAGCATCTTCAGGATTCCACCCGATGGCCGTAGGGTATACCAGGAAATCTGCTCCCTTCATAGCCATGAGTCTCGCAGCCTCGGGAAACCATTGGTCCCAGCATACCAGCACTCCAATACGGCCCACGCTTGTGTCGATGGGCTCAAATCCCATATCGCCCGGCGTGAAATAGAATTTTTCGTAAAATCCGGGGTCGTCTGGGATGTGCATCTTTCTGTATGTGCCCGCCACATCGCCGTCTTTCTCAAACACCACGGCTGTGTTGTGGTATAGACCGGGAGCACGCCTCTCGAAGGTGCTCGCCACGATCACTACGCCCGAGTCTTTGGCAGCCTCGCCATAGAAGTCGGTGAACTCCCCGGGAATCTCCTGGGCGAGCGTGAAGTTGCCTACGTCTTCTGTCTGGCAGAAGTAGAGGCTGTCGTGAAGCTCCGACAGCACCACAATCTGTGCCCCGTCTTGAGCCAGTTTCCGTATGGAGGCCAGATTGTTTCGACGGTTGGCCTCGATGTCTTCGAGAAACGTGTGTTGCACGATTCCTATCTTAAGTTCCTTTTTCATGTCTCAATATAATTGCATCGTGGAGCAATGGAGAGATCCATGCTGTTTGATGAGCGTTTCACAATTTACGGTTATAGGCCTGTGGTGCGGAAACGCTTTCTTTATTTGCGCTACCGCTTTAGCGTCGTTTTCGGGTTGATTGTAGGTCGGGATATAGACGTTTTCCGCCGTTACAAGGTAGTTGGCATAGGTTGCAGGGAGCCGGTGTCCCTCTTCGTCGTATACCGGGTCGGGGAAGGGGAGGGCCACCAGCCGGTATGGCTTCCCGCTTTGGGTACTGAGTCCCTTAAGCTGGTTTTGCATTAGTATCATCTCCCTGTAGTGCTCGTCATTATAGTCGAGCGGTGGCGCCACATATAATATTGTGTCGTCGGGCGCCAACCTTGCCAGAGTGTCTATGTGGCTGTCGGTGTCATCGCCGGCCAGATACCCGTAGTCGAGCCAGATCACCCTCTCCGCGCCAAGTCTTTCTGCCAGGATTTTCCCCACCTCCTCTTTTGCCTTGCCTCCGTTTCGGTTTGGCGAGCAGAGGCAGCGGGTGGTGGTCAATATGGTGCCCTTGCCGTCGCTCTCTACAGAGCCCCCCTCCAGAGTGTAGTCCAGGCAGTCACGGTATCTTTCTCCTTCCAATACTCCCGATTCGGCCAATCTCCGGTTTATAGCGTTGTCTCTGTCGGCGGCAAACTTGCCTCCCCAGCCGTCAAACCGGAAGTCGAGCTCAAGCCGTTTCCCGTCTTCTTCCACCGTAATCGGGCCATAGTCTCGGGTCCATGTGTCGTTAAAGGGGATATCCTTTACTACTTTGGCATTCATTCCCTCCACTATCCTGGCTATTTTTTCGGGAAGCTCCCCGTCTGCGATGAGCACCACAGACTCCCGGCCCTCGGAGAGGGCTTCAAGCAAAGAGGCATACTGATCCGTGGCTTCCTCCAATATATAGTCCCAGTCTGTATCCTTCCCGGGGAGGGTGAGGAGTATTCGGGTCGGGTTATCCCATTCAGCGGTCATTCTTCTCATTTTCTTCTGTTTTATTCCTACGCCGTTTTCCCGACGTTGCGTTCAGTATTCTATTCAACACTCCGGGTGAAAACGACAGTAACACCAGCACGCCCACCACCGCTATGAAAATCCAGGTGAGGTTGCGTAGTATCCTGCCGTTGTCTCTTGCGAAATTCATGGGGTCGGCTGTCACTTCCTCGTCCTGGAAGTCGTCGATGTTGATGGCCCTTAGTGAGCTTTTCCATCGGATGACCCCATCTTCAGCATATACAATCCCGGGGTTTCCTCTCACTACCTCTTCTATCGAAGTGTCGTCGGAAGTATAGATGGGATATTCAGCCAGCGAAATGTCTTTCCATATCTCTATCTCGCGCGGGTTGCCTCCCACCGTGGCAAGCATCTCTATGTCGTTGTCCTGACACCATTCATAAAATGAATTTATTTTCCATGTCTTGGCGGCGCTCACCTCAGAAAGTTTCGAAATCATAAGGATCAGCTGCTTCCCGCCTCCTATTACGTCTTCCGTCATGTCTTCGCGGCCGTCTTCGCTGAAAAATCTCAGGTTCTTTTTCTGCGCCGTCGTTTCATGCGCCGGAGTAATCTTTACGTCAGCATACTCAGCCGGAGTTGCCTCGTATCGCTCTATGAAAACCCACCCGTCTTCCTCGTCGGGCAGCTCGTCGTCTATTGTGAATTCCCTCCGTTGTCCATCCTTTTCGTATACAAACCGCAATCCCTCGTCTTCTGACGCCTCGCCGTCGTCCGCGTCGAAACTTACGAGCTCAGTCCCTATTTTATAGGGTCTGAAGTCAATCAGAGGCTGATAGTAATAGCCGATCCAGGCTACCGACAGAAGATAGGCTCCGGCAGCCAGCAAGGCTATCCATTGCAGGTAGGGGTTGATGAGCCAGGGAGCCTTGCGGTTGAACGGCACAAGCCATATGCATCCTATCGTTATTACGATATTTTTGTAGAAGGTCTCCCAGTTGGTTAGCTTCAGGGCGTCGCCGAAGCAGCCGCAGTCGGCTATCGGGTTCTTGACGGCAAGCCACAGTGTCAGCGGCAACATGAAGACCATTATCAGCAGGGCCAGTATCGGAGTGGCGCGCCGGAAACATCCGAACATCAGGAAGAAACCTATCAGAAACTCTGCCAGACAGAGCAGGAATACCCCCGAGATGTTAAGCGCATCCCAAACCTCATACCCCCATGCGCTGAAATATTCGTTGAATTTGAATATGCTTCCCCATACGTCGATTCCCTTTGTGAAACCCGAAAAGATGAAGAGTCCGCCCACGAATATTCGTGCCAGCCATGTGAGCCAGAGCGTCAATGCCGTGTGTCGGGCGAAAAATCCTTCGGGCCTGGAACTCATACCGTTGCTTCCGAGAGTTTTATCAGTGCGAAAAATGCGTAGTTCACTATGTCCATCATGTTGGCGTCTATTCCTTCGCTCACCCGGGTCACTCCGTCGTTGTCTTCTATCTCCTTTGTGCGGAGCAGTTTCTGCAGTATGATGTCGGTGAAGCTGCTCACCCTCATGTTCCGCCATGCCTCATCGTAGTCATGGTTCTTGTTTTTCATCAGGGCCGTGGCTTTAGCTACAGCTTCATCGTATAGCCGCACAGCCTCCTGGGGCTCCAGCGGCTCGAAGTCACGGCGACCGAGCTGGATGAGCTCCATCAGGGAATAGTTGATGATGCCTATGAATTCAGGCTCTATCCCCTCGGCTACTGCCGCCTTGTCTGACCCGATGTCTTCGAGGGTCCGTATCCTGCGGGCCTTGATGTAGATCTGGTCGGTGAGACTTCTGGGCCTCATTATGCTCCACGATGTTCCGTAGTCTTCCATCTTCTTCCTGAAGAGGTCGCGGCAGCGTTCTATCTGTTCGTTAAGTTCCTTTTCTGTCTTTGTCATTTTATTCATGGTGATATGGTTCTCCGCGCAGTATGGTCATGGCGCGATACACCTGTTCTGTAATGAACAGTCTTACCATCTCGTGGTTGAAGGTCATCTTTGATAGCGAGAGCAGCTCGTCTGCCCGGTCGTAGACGGCTTTAGAGAACCCATAGGGTCCTCCTACGGCCATCACCAGCCTCTTCTTTCCGCTGGCCAGTATGCCCTCGAGTCTGGAGGCAAACTGCTTCGAAGTATATTCTTTCCCACGCTCGTCGAGAAGCATCACGTGGTCGGAGGCTGCCAGCTGCTGCAGCAGCAGTTTTCCCTCGGCTTCTTTCTGCTCCTCGAAGGGGAGCTTGCCGGCGTTTCTTACGTCGGGCAGTTCCACTATCTCGTATGGCACATACCTCCGCAACCTGCCGAGATATTCCTCGATGCCGCTTTTGATATAAGCCGTCCGTGTCTTGCCGATGGTGAGCAATGTGATGTTCATCGTGCTGTCAGTGGTGGGATGAATGCGTTTTCTATATACGAGAAGTCATATTTCTCCGGGTCTCCCTCCACCAGCGCCACGTCAAAGCGTGCGTAGAAGGGTTTGTCAAACTGCTGCAGGTATGCGTTGGCAGCCTTTACGAGCTGTTTCATTTTCTTTTCATCGATGGCTGCCTCGGCTTTGTCGAATTTCCCGTTTCGGGCCTTCACCTCGATGAATACCATCTCGTCGCCCTGTTGCGAGATGAGGTCTACCTCAAGTCGATTGCCGCAACGCCAGTTGCGTTCGGTGACGTTAAGTCCCCGTTCCGTGAGGTATTCACAGGTCAGGTTTTCTGCAAATTTACCCCAGTCGGCCGATTTCTGCTTCTCTTTCAGCATGCCTTGAACGACATGTCGAGCCCCTTCACGCTGTGCGTGAGAGCCCCTACAGATATATAGTCCACTCCGGCCTCGCCGTATTGGCGCAGGTTGTCTATGGTGATCCCGCCCGATGATTCCGTCTCCTTGCGTCCGGCCACTATCTTTACGGCCTCCCGCGTCTGCTCGGGGGTGAAGTTGTCAAACATTATCCTGTCTACTCCCTCCATCTCTGAGAGCTTCCTTACGTCGTCAAGACTCCGGGCCTCCACTTCTATCTTGAGGTTCTTCCCGTTTTTCCTGCAATAGTCTATTGCGCGTTTCACGGCGTTTTCAATCCCTCCTGCGAAGTCGATGTGGTTGTCTTTGATCAGTATCATATCGTAGAGCCCCATCCTGTGGTTCTCGCCGCCTCCGTCTTTTACCCCCTGCTTTTCCAGAATGCGCATTCCGGGGGTTGTCTTCCGGGTGTCGAGCACTTTCGTGTGCAGTCCCTTCAGCTCGTCCTGATATTTCCGGGTCATCGTTGCCACCCCGCTCATCCTTTGCATGATGTTGAGCAGCGTTCGCTCGGCCACGAGCAACGACCTTACCGGACCCTCGGCTATGAAGGCCACGTCGCCGGGCTTTACCTCCGCTCCGTCGTGGATAAAGGTCTCTACCTTGATTGAGGGGTACACTCTCTTAAGGGTCTCTATGGCCACGTCAACCCCGCTCAATATCCCCGGCGCCTTTATGAGCAGCCGTGACCGTCCCATGGCGTCGGCCGGTATGGTGGAAAGCGTCGTGTGGTCGCCGTCGCCTATGTCTTCGGCGAAGGCCAGGTCAAGCAACATGTCTATCAGTTCCTCTCGATTTTTCATTTCGGTTGCTGTCTTGGTTTTAATCCACAAATTTAATCAAAAAAAATGAAAGGTGCGGTTCAAAAAGAGGAATTTTGACGCAGCCCCTTAAGGTGCGTTAAAATGCGTAAGATGCAAGGCGCTGAGGATGAGCTCGCAGGGAGTTTACTCCAGTAAATGACCAAAAGCGAATTCCGACAGCAACGCCGCAGATTGCATATTTTTACACACCGCCTATAATAATTTATTGATTGTTTTCACAACATACATCACGGTTCAGGAATTGTTTGACTCCATAAACGCGGAAGAGGCATATAAAAATTGCATATCTTGTCAATATGACTTTTACGGAGGCTGGCTCAACGTCAGAATCCTTTCTTCGGGAGAATTTAGACGCATAAGATATTACCTAATTTTCAGAGTCAATGATTGTGAAATTTTCCTTTGAACTTTTCGTTTGACTAAACAGAAAGTTGTAACTTTGTACTCGAAAGCGATTTTTGCAACTTCAAACAAAGAAAGTGCGTGGTCTGCTATACATAGTTATTCTGTTAATACTGGCCGGATGTAGCTATTCAAGCACGCAACCAAGAGCGATTAACGAGGCTCAGCGTCTTATGGACTCTGACCCGTCCGCTGCTTTATCCAAGCTTAACAGCGTGGACGTCTCGCAACTTCAAGACTCCGCGACAATAGCACGATGGGCACTTCTCTACAGCGAAGCTATGGTCGCCAACCGTATGTCTGCCCCTACAGATACTATAGTTAACATAGCTATTGACTATTACGGCCACCATAATCAGACAGAAGAATATCAAAAAGCATTGCGCCTAAAGGCGTTGATGAAGTCTTCGGATAATAACGATGAGCTTGCCACAGCTCTCTACTTGCAGAAAGAAAAGGAGTTCTTTCTGTATAAGGAACGAGTAAAACGTGAACAATTAGTATTTGTCGGAATAGTTGTCTTGCTTATAGCAGTAGGAATAATAGTTTGGATGCGTCAACGATTGAAGTTGCAGACTCTGAAGAATGAGGCTCTTATGGCCGAGGCTTCCTCTTTCAAAACTCAGATTGAGTCCACAAAGGGGGATGTGAACCGTCTTGAATCAAAACTTCACTCTCTGCTCGAAAATCGGTTTGCACTCATTGACTCGTTATGTCAGACTTACTATGAAACTCACGGAACCAAGACAGAGCGAAAAGCCATTATTGACAAAGTCAAGAATGAAATCGAAGCAGTTAAGACCGACTCCTTCTCGCAAATGGA
>JAFLTW010000018.1 GCA_022509085.1 Muribaculaceae bacterium
CATTATTATTGATTGTTGGTTAAATAGGATTGTTGGTTCTGATTACAAAGTTAAACAGGAAAAACAAGAATTGCAAATTTTTTCAAAATTCTTTTATCATGCATTATATATTTAAAGTCCGCCCCGACAGGCGGACTTTAATGTTTATTCTTGAGACTGGCTTACTTCACCACTACCTTCTCGGTGGTGCCGTCGCCGCTTACGATGTAGATGCCGGCCGGCAGGTGCTGGATATCGTCCCTATTGTCGGTCTGCAGCCTCAATACCCCATCGAGCGAGTAAATCGTGAAGGAGCCATTAGTTGCTACGGTGCTGTCGATGGACGCGGACTCCGTACCCGGAATGGGATATATCCTGTTTTTAAATTTGCTCCAACCATCGGCTTTCTTGTAAAGTTCTACGGATTGTCCGGGAACGAAGATATCCAAATCCATAGGGGTTGATAAATCATATGTGAGAAATGATCCATAACTGCCATCAATCGCAGGAGGAGTTACGGCCTCACATGTAATTTTTTTCAAATCGTCACATTCAATAAATGTTAGAGCTGAAATTGAAGTAACCGATGGTGGGATTGACACTTCTTCAACACTGCTTCCAATAAAGGCTTCATTGCCGATATGGATTATCCCATCTGGTATTTTAACAAATCCTTTTCCCGGGCCACTGTAAAGAATTGTTTTATCTTTATTAAGAAGCATACCCCCTTCTGATGAATAATTGGGGTTTTCGGAACTGATTATAATGCGTTCGAGGTTTTCACAGTTTGCAAATGCCCAAACTTCAATTATGGAGACTGAAGCAGGTAAGGTGATAGAGGCTAGAGAATTGCATCCTCTAAAGGCTCCAAATTTTATTTCAGTTATACCTTCCGGAATTACAACAAATGGGAGGGAAAAGCAGCATTCGAATACAGAGCGATTTATAACTTTCAAGGAAGATGGCACCTTTATATATTTCAAATTCTCACAGTGATAAAAAGCATCGTCTCCAATAACACTAACGGACTCAGGTAGAATCAGCTGCTCCAATCCATAACATTGTCCAAAAGCAAACTGGCCGATATATTTGAGATTTTTGGAGAATCGAATTTCTAATAGTGACTTACATTCGTTAAAAGCGAATTCTTCTATCCGTTCCACGGAATCCGAGAAATCTACCTTCTCGATATTTTGCGCATATGCAAACGAAAACGGTGCGATTGTCCTTACTCCGTCTGGAATTGTTACGGTCTTCTTCCCTCCGGGAGCAATTAAAAGCGTAGTGACATCCTTGTCGTATACGACTCCGTCGACGGATGTAAAATACGGATTCTCCGGATCAATGTTGATGGCACGAAGTTTGGGATGGAAGTAATTATAAACATTTGAGATCCCGGCAGACTCCCACGTGAAATCAGTGATAGTTTTAGGTAGAGAAATTGTCTCCAATTTGGAGCATGGCCAGAATTTATCCAGTAATGTTACTGTATATACCTGACCTCCGGGGAAAGTCACGGTCTCAGGTATGACAACATCTATAATCTCCCCAATATAATCTGAATTACGATCCACACTTACTGTCTTCTCTTCTTGTGACAGAATCTTAAAAAGGAACTCTCCCTGGGCAAAAGTATCAGCAACCGCAGCGGATGCCATACACGAGCTGCCCAAGGCTAAACCTGCTATAATAATATTTCTGATGATGTTCATAACTTAATTGGTTTAAGGTGAAAAATTGGTCTTTGATGTTGGACTGTAGGTAAATTTAAAGAATAAACGGCCTTCTCAAATTTATGAGAAGCGATTAATATCAGAAAAGTGATACAAATATACATTAAAAATTGAACCGGTGTGTACAAAAAAGATGAAACAGCCAATTCTCCAAAACATTTAACATTTTTTATACTGGTTTTTGATGAAAAATCAATAAAACCACGACACAATCAGATTTATGGTATAAGTCAAGAGAGGGGGGATGCGGCCTAAATTGGGACGATTCAATTGGAAAGGGAAAGAGAAATGAGAAGACCCTCCCTATATATTTATTGGTATATAATGCATGGTAAAAGATTTTTGAAGAAATTTGCAATTCTTGTATTTCCTGTTTAACTTTGTAATCAGAACTAACAATCAATATTTATGGCTTCAATTTTTGAATACAACCCCGAGATCCTCGAATACTGCCTCCGGGAGGGTATAGAATTTTAAGGATAGAATCTTAAGGGTGGTATAGCTTTAGGTAATATGCAATATAAAAATCAATAGAAATTTAGGAACCGTCATGAATAGAATTAGAAGAATAATCCTGGTATGCTTTGCATTTGTTTGCTGGCTTAAGATGCTGGCCGACCCGGGTGCTATATTTTATTGGGGTCACCTGGGATTTTCCGTAATCTCCGAAACAGAAAAGACCGTTTCAGCCTTCATACCGGCTAATCGTCTGAAGACAACAGTCAATGTAAAAATTCCGGAAACTGTTCTCAGCTATACAGTAATTAAAGTTGGTGGCCTGGATAATTGTCCTGAATTAGAGACCGTATTGGTGCCAAAAACTGTGAATGATTTTACCTGGGAGTCGGGACTTTGGCCTTTTTCCAATAATAAAAATAGCCCAAAACTTCGTGCCATCAATATTGACCCTGAGAATCCGTATTTTACATCCGTCGACGGAGTGGTATACGACAAGGAGGTCTCCACTCTTTTGATTGCTCCCGGAGGAAAGAACACCATAACCATTCCTGACGGAGTAAAGACAATCGCAAAGAATTCCTTTGCGTATGCGGAAAACATCGAGAACGTATATTTCTCCGATACGGTGGAGCGAATAGAAGAGTATGCTTTTTATAGATGTCATTCCAGAATAAATCTTCATCTCTCCAATAATCTCAAGTATATCGGCCCATATGCATTTGAATATTGTGACGGACTGGAAGAACTGATTCTCCCTGATTCAGTAAGCGTTATCGAAGACAGCGCTTTCTTCCGTTGTGACAATTTGAAGTATGTTAAGCTGCCCTCTTCCCTGAAAGTTATTGATCGGCATTTGTTCGGATGGTGTATCTCCCTTTCATTTGTTGTAATTCCAGAGGGCGTGACTGAGATAATATCCGGTGCTTTTATGGCCTGCAAGGGTCTTAATACCATAACTATACCTGCATCAGCCACACTAATTGACCATTGGGTGTTCGGTGGATGCAACAATCTTATGACCTTTATTGTCAGTCCTGAAAATCCCAAGTATTCCGCAGAAGGGGGTATGCTGCTCAGTAAGGACAAAAAAACATTGTATTGTGCCCCGGGAGGAGAAAGTGTCACGATACCCGAGGGTGTAACTCACATAGACGCAGAAGCATTCAGTGGCAGTGACATTGCATATATATCAATTCCTTCAACGCTCACATCAATTGCTTCTTGGGCATTTATTGAATGTTACGATTTGAAAGAACTTACATGCAAGGCTGAGATACCTCCGGTGGTAACGGGTAATCAAGGTGAATTCCTAAGTAGTGACATAATGTCTCCAATTATGGAAATAGACCTTTACGTTCCCGGGCAATCCGTGGAACTTTACAAGAAAGCCGATGGTTGGAAAAGGTTAAAAAACCGGATATATCCCATTCCCGGCACGGAGTCCGCTTCCGTCGACAGCGCAGTAGCAACTAATGGCTCCTACACGGTTTACTCGCTCGACGGCGTATTGAGGCTGCAGACCGACAACAAAGATGACATCCAGCGCCTTCCTGCCGGCATCTACATTGTAAGTGGCGACGGCGCTGCCGAAAAAGCAGTGGTGAGGTAAGAATTTTCGGTCAGAAGGGGATGTCGGTTTCGCCGGGGTCGCGCATTATCTCGGGGAGGTCGGAGGTGGGAAGTGAACCCACTCCGAATTTCGGACCCTCGGAGGGCGCCCCGGCCTCGGCGTCAGTCTGGCCGTTGAGGCGCGAGTTGCTCGAGACGTATTCAAGGCTCTCCTGCGCCGCCCGATATCCGGCATCCCAGTTTTCAAAGCGGGCAAAACGACCCGTGAAACGAAGTTTCACATCGCCCACGGAGCCGTTACGGTGCTTGGCCACGATGAGCTCCGCCAGGCCGCGGATATCGTTGTTGTCGGCATCTACGGCCGCTTTAGTATAATATTCCGGACGGTGAACGAAGCACACTATGTCGGCATCCTGCTCAATGGCACCCGACTCACGGAGGTCGGAGAGCACGGGACGCTTGTCTTCGCGGCTCTCATTGCCGCGGTTGAGCTGCGAGAGCGCTATGATGGGCACGTTCAGCTCCTTGGCAAGGGCCTTCAGAGAGCGGCTGATGGTGCTCACCTCCTGCTCGCGACTGCCAAACTTGCTCGAGCCGGCCGTCATGAGCTGCAGATAGTCTATCATAATAATCTTCACCCCCTTCTCCCTCACGAGCCGGCGCGCCTTGGTGCGCATCTCCGTGATGGAGAGCGAGGGAGTCTCGTCGAGATAAAGCGGTGCACTGTAGGCGCTGATAATCTTCTTGTTGAGCCGCGACTGTTCCTCTTCCGTGAGGCGCCCGCTCTTGAGCTTGCTGGCGTCGATCTCCGCTATGTTTGAAATCAGACGCTTCACCAGTTGCACGTTGGGCATCTCGAGCGAGAAGATGGCCACGGGTATGGCGAAGTCGATGGCCATGTTCTTGGCCATGGTGAGCACCAGTGCCGTCTTGCCCATGGCGGGGCGGCCTGCAATGATGATAAGGTCGGAGTTCTGCCACCCCGAGGTCATACGGTCAAGGTCGTCGTAGCCCGTAGGCAGCCCTGAGATGCCGGAATCGGAGTTTTGCGCCGCCTGAATCTCCTCCAAAGCCTGGTTGATCACCGGGTCGATCTGCGTCACCTCGCGCTTCAGCTGTGTCTGGGAGATATCGAAAAGTCCCGACTCGGCGTTCTGCAGCAGGTCGGCAACATCCTGCCCCTCATCGTAAGCCTGTTCCTCCACCTCCACTGCGAAGCGTATGAGGCGCCGGGCCAGATACTTCTGGTTGATGATATGGGCATGATATTCAATGTTGGCCGCCGAATAGAGTCGCCCGGTGAGCTCCATGATATGCACCGCACCCCCCACCTGTTCGATGGTTCCCTTCTGGCGCAGACGGTCTACCACCGTCATCATGTCGATGGGGCGCTGCGAGAGCCCCAGGTCCTGGATGGCCTCATAGATCATCTGGTTGACGGGGTCGTAGAAACTCTCCGGCACCAGAATGTCGCATACGTTCATATACGCATCCTTCTCGAGCATCAGTGCGCCGAGCACTATCTCCTCGAGTTCCGTGTCGCGCGGTGGCACCTTCCCGAGTTTTTCGGGAAGCATGGAGTCAGGTTTCTTTCTATTGTTGTTGTTTGGTGCCATAGGGGGAGGTTGGAGGTTAAAAGGTTGAGGTCAGAGGGTTTAGAGAGGGGAGGGGTCAGGTGGCTGCGGCCACGATCATGGCCGCGCATGTGAGCAGCATCAGCTGGGCCGTCTGTTTCAGACGCGGGTTGAGGGCCGCGCCCGAGTTCCCGGCGATTTTTGCGGCTACAAAGATATATAAAATTTCGATTACCGCCCAACAGACAATCCACACCACAGGACGGTTGATAACGAAAAAAACGGTTATCACCGTGAGGGCCAGCGTGAAGTTGAGACAGTAGACTCCGAGCATTATTTTCCGGCCGAAAATCACCACTGTGGTGAGCTTCCCAACTTTCTTGTCATCGACGGCATCGCGATAGTTGTTTACTATCAGCACATTGTCGGCCAGCAGGCCGAGCGCCAGCCCTACGGGAGCCGTAAGCTGCATATGGGCCGAGGTGCCCCCGGTGAGGTAGGCCGTGAAGCACACAGGGATGATGCCGTAGAAGATTACGACGGCGATGTCGCCAAGCCCGATGCGCGAGAGCGGGAAGGGGCCCGCGCTGTATGCCAGCGCGAAAATGGCGATGAGGAGGCCCACGAAGATGAGCCACCATCCGCCCCAGATGATGAGGGAGGCCCCGATCAGGCAGTCGGCGCCCAGCAGGATAAATGTAACGCGTTTCATCGTCGCCGGGCGAATGTCGCCCTCCGTCACCCCGCGGCGGAATCCCTCGCGCCCCTTGCGGTCGATGCCGCTCTTATAGTCGTAATACTCATTTGCGAAGTTGCTTACAATCTGGGCCAGCAGGGCGAAAACGAGACATATCAGGAAGGGGAGGAGCCGGAAGTGGCCGAACGTGAGCGAGCAGGCGAGTCCGCCCATCACACCGGCCACACTCACAGGGAGTGTGCGCGGGCGTGTGGCCTCTATCCATGCCTTTGCTGTCTTTCCCATCTTGCCCCGGCTATCTTAATCCTTTGAAAAAGTCGGTCATCAACACCGCGCACTCATCGGCCATGACGCCACCCGTGAGCTGCGTCTTGGGGTGTAGCGGGCCGCGCTCCGAGCCGTAGACCTTCCGGAAGCCCCGCTTCTCGTCGGAGGCGCCGTAGACCACGCGCCCCATCTGCGCCCATCCGAGCGCCGCGGCACACATGGCGCAGGGTTCCACGGTGACGTAGAGGGTGCAGTCGGTTAGGTATTTCCCGCCGAGCGACTCCGAAGCAGCGGTGATGGCCTGCATCTCGGCATGGGCAGTGACATCGCAGAGCGTCTCCACCAGATTGTGGCCGCGCCCCACGATGCGGTCGCCGGCCACCACAACGGCCCCGATCGGCACCTCACCCTGCTCCAGAGCCTGACGGGCCTCACCCAGGGCCAGCTGCATGTAATGTTCGTCTGTCATAATTTTCGGATTGGAATGCAAAATTAAGAAAAAAATAGTAAATTTGCGGTTGAAAGAAAATCGAAGATTATATGAAGAAGAAAAGTTTTTTACTGGCCGCAGCCATGCTTGCCTTCGGCAGCCTGAGCGTGCAGGCCTTTGATTTGAACAGCATTCTGGGCAACGCCGGCACGGCCGTGCAGGGCGTCGTGGACGGCCTGCTCACCCAGACCGACATCAGCGTGGAGCAGATGGCCGGTACGTGGACAGCACAAGGCTCCGCGGTGGCTTTCCAGAGCGAGAACGCGCTGAAGAAGGCCGGCGGTTCGGCAATAGCCGGCACCGTAGAGAGCAAACTCGACCCCTATTATAAGAAATACGGCCTTACGGGCTCGACCCTCACCATTCAGGAAGACGGCTCGTTCGTGCTCAAGGTGAAGAGCCTCTCGCTGAAGGGTACCATCAAGAAACGCAGCGACGGCAACTTCGACTTCACCTTCACTCCCTTCGGCAACGTGAAACTCGGCGCCGTGAAGACCTACGTGGAGAAACCTGCCGGCGGCCTGAACGTGATGTTTGACGCCTCAAAGCTCAAGACCCTGCTTACCACCGTAACCAAGCTTACCGGCAGCTCGCTCGCCTCGGCCGCAGGCAACGTGCTCGAGAGCTACGACGGTCTGCTCGTAGGTTTCTCCTATAAAGGGCAGAGCACATATAAGGGTAGCAGCGGTGCGGGCGACGCCGTAAACAAAGCCGCCGACGCACTCAAAAACATATTCGGGAAGTAAGCCATGTTCAGCGGTATAGTAGAAGCGATGGCCGAGGTGACGGCCATCACCCATGAGGGCACCAATGTCAATCTGCGCCTGCGCGCTCCCTTCACCGACGAGCTCCACATCGACCAGAGCGTAGCCCACAACGGCGTTTGCCTCACCGTAGTGAAAATCCACGATGACGGCACCTACACCGTTACGGCCATCAAGGAGACTCTCGAACGCTCCAACCTCGGCGACCTCAAGCCCGGTAGCCTGGTAAACCTCGAGCGGTCGATGAAGATCGACGGCCGGCTAGACGGCCACATCGTGCAGGGCCACGTAGACACCACCGCCATCTGCGAGAGCGTGGAGGAAGTAGACGGCAGCACATACTTCAAGTTTACCTATCCCTTCGACCCCGCCATGGCCCGTAAGGGATACGTGACGGTAGAGAAAGGGTCGGTCACAGTCAACGGCGTGAGCCTCACCGTGTGCGACTCCGAACGCGACTCATTCCGAGTGGCCATCATACCCTTCACACTCACCCACACCAACTTCTGCCGCATCGAGCCCGGCACGAGGGTAAACCTCGAATTCGACATCCTCGGCAAATATATAGCGCGCATCTCCGAACTCAAAGACTGACTGGAGGGTTATATATTAAAGGGAACCCAATATTAAAGGGGAGGCCCGGAAATAAAGAGAACACCAACCTGCAACCTGATCTTGAATTATGCTGTCGATATTACGCAATGACCCCTGGCTCGAGCCGTATGCGGCCGCCATCGAGGGGCGCCACGACGATGTGAAGAAGAAGCTGCGCGAGCTGCAGAAGGCGGCCGGCGGCAAGCTTACCGACTTTGCCAACGCGTATAAGTATTACGGCCTCCACCGCACCCCCGGCGGCGGGTGGGTGATTCGCGAGCTGGCGCCCAACGCCACCGCCATCTACCTTACCGGTACCTTCAACGGCTGGCAGAAGGAGGCACGCTACGCCTTCAGCCGCCTCGACGGCGGACAGTGGGAGCTGGAGCTCCCGGCCGACGCCCTGCACGACGGCGACCTCTTCAAGCTCATCGTGGAGTGGCCAGGCGGAAGCGGCGAACGCATTCCGGCCTACGCCACGAGAGTGGTGCAGGACGAACAGACCAAGATCTTCTCCGCCCAGGTGTATTGCCCCGAGCATCCCTACGAATTCAAGGTCAACGACTTCAAACCCGACGTAAGGCCCCTCCTCATCTATGAATGCCACATAGGCATGGCCCAGCAGGATGAGAAGGTGGGCAGCTACGACGAGTTCCGTCGCCTCGTCTTGCCCCGCATAGCAAAAGACGGCTACAACGCCATCCAGATCATGGCCATCCAGGAGCATCCCTACTACGGCTCCTTCGGCTACCACGTCAGCAGCTTCTATGCCGCCTCCAGCCGCTTCGGCACCCCCGACGAGCTGAAACACCTCATCGACGACGCCCACGAGCTGGGCATAGCCGTGATCATGGACATCGTGCACAGCCATGCGGTGAAAAACGAGCAGGAGGGCCTCGGACGCTTCGACGGCACGGGCCACCTCTACTTCCACGACGGCTACCGCCGCGAGCATCCGGCCTGGGACTCCCTGCTTTTCAACTACGGCAGCAACAATGTGCTCCACTTCCTGCTCTCCAACTGCAAGTTCTGGCTCGAGGAATACCGCTTCGACGGCTTCCGCTTCGACGGCGTAACCTCTATGCTCTACCTCGACCACGGCCTGGGCAAGGCCTTCGGCGGATACGGCGATTACTACGACGGCAACCAGGACACCGACGCAATCGTCTACCTCACCCTGGCCAACATCCTTATCCACGAGGTGAACCGCCACGCCATCACCATTGCCGAGGAGATGAGCGGTATGCCCGGGCTCGCAGTGAAATTCTCCGACGGCGGCATGGGCTTCGACTACCGCATGGCCATGGGAATCCCCGACTACTGGATCAAGATGATAAAGGAGAAGAAAGACGAAGACTGGCACCCCTCGTCAATCTGGTGGGAGCTCACCAACCGCCGAAGCGACGAGAAGACAATCTCCTACTGCGAGAGCCACGACCAGGCCCTCGTAGGCGACAAGACAATAATCTTCCGCCTCATCGACAAGGAGATGTACTGGCATATGATGACCGGCGACAACGACATGACCGTAGACCGGGGCATGGCCCTCCACAAGATGATACGCCTCGTTACCCTCGCCACCATCAACGGCGGCTACCTCAACTTCATGGGCAACGAGTTCGGCCACCCCGAATGGATCGACTTCCCGCGAGAGGGCAACGGCTGGAGCCATAAGTATGCGCGCAGGCAATGGGATCTCGTTGACCGCCAAGACCTCAAATACCGCTTCCTCAACGCATTCGACAACAGCATGGTAGAGACCGTGGCGGGCGTCTACAACTTCCAGCGCCTCCCTCTCGAGGAGCTCTGGAAGAAAGACGACGACCAGGTCCTCGCCTTCAAGCGCGGCAGCCTCCTCTTCGTCTTCAACTGGAACCCCGTGAAGAGCTTCACCGACTACGGCATCCTGGCCCCGGAGGGCAACTATACACAGGTGCTCGACAGTGACGCCTCCGAGTTTGGAGGCCATGGTCTGCTCGACCCCTCCGTGAAACACTTCACCCAGGCCGATCCCCTATTCCAGCCTACCGGCAAGGGGTGGCTCAAGCTTTACCTGCCTGCCCGGACGGCACTGGTGCTCAAATACAGGAAATAACCCCCTCAATCTCTTCAATAACCCCCTCAGCTATGGACAAGAAGATAATAGTGGCAATCGACGGCTATTCGTCGAGCGGCAAGAGCACGATGGCGAAGGCCCTGGCACGCCTTACGGGCTACATATACGTCGACAGCGGCGCAATGTATCGCGCCGTGACCCTCTACGGCCTGCGCAAGGGCGCCGTTTCGGCCGAACGCGGAGTGGACGAGGCTGCCCTCACTGCCCTGCTCCCCGAGATCGACATCCAGTTTCGCAAGGACGAGGCCGGCAACCAGCGCACCCTGCTCAACGGAGAAGACGTGGAGCATGAGATCCGCGACCTCGAGATAAGCAACCTGGTTAGCCCCGTGGCCGCGCTCCACCCGGTGAGGGAATACCTTGTGGGGCTGCAGAAGGGCTACGGCCGCGAGAGGGGCATCATCATGGACGGCCGCGACATCGGCACTGTCGTCTTCCCCGACGCCGAGATGAAGGTGTTTGTGGAGGCCACGGCCGAAGTGCGCGCCCACAGGCGCCTCAGGGAGATGCTCGAGGAGGGCAACGAGGCAACGTATGAGGAGGTGCTCCACAATATCCTGGAGCGCGACCGCATCGACACCACACGCAAGGAGTCCCCGCTGCGCAAGGCTCCCGAGGCCATCACTTTCTACAACAACGAGATTCCGCTTGAGGAACAGATGATGGTGCTCCATAAGATTTTCGACGAGCGGGTGGCTCAGGCCAATGCGAAAGATAATGGCTGAGCCGCGGGTGGAGATCGACTCCAAGTCGGGCTTCTGCTTCGGTGTCACCACGGCCATACGCAAGGCCGAGGAGGTGCTCGACAGCGAGGGCTCCCTCTACTGCCTGGGCGACATCGTACACAATGCTGAGGAGGTGGAGCGGCTGCAGCGCAAGGGTCTGGTCACCATCACCCATGAGGAGCTGAAGAGGCTGCGCGGAGTGAAAGTGCTGCTGCGGGCCCACGGCGAACCCCCCTCCACCTACCGTATAGCGCGCGAGAACAACATCGAGATCATCGACGCCACTTGTCCCGTTGTGCTCCAGCTCCAGCGCCGTATCAAGGCGGCCTGGGAGGCCGACCGCGACAAGGAGTCGCAGATTGTGATCTATGGCAAGAAGGGCCATGCGGAGGTGAACGGCCTTGTGGGCCAGACCGCCGGCGAGGCCCTCGTGGTGCAGAATGTGGAGGAGCTGGAGAGGCTCGACCCCGACAGGAAGATCGACCTCTATTCGCAGACCACCAGCAGCCTGGAGGGTTTCCGGGAGATGGTAAACGAGATAGAGAGCCGCCGCGGCAAGGAGGGTTTCCGCTGGAGCGACACCATATGCAGGCAGGTGGCCAATAGAATGACCGGCATCCGGGAGTTTGCCGAAAGCCACGAGGTGGTGATCTTTGTCTGCGGCCCCAAGAGCAGCAACGGCAAGGTGCTTTTCGAGGCCTGCCGCGAGGTGAACCCGCGCACATATTTCATCTCCTCTCCGGCCGAACTGAAGCCGGAGTGGACGGCCGGCGCCTCCTCCATAGGCATCTGCGGCGCCACTTCCACGCCGGCATGGCTCATGCAGCAGACATCCGCCCAACTTCAAAAAACAGATACCCGTAAAAACTGACCTTCGGGAAAAACAGGCCTTCGGTTATTGGTCAAAAAGGGATATTTGTGGACTAATAAGCCCACGTTTAGGGCTTATTTCATTTCTTTTTTCTACTTTTGTTGCCGATTTGAGTATTTGTTAAAAAATCTGAAAACGGATTTTGACGGCAGATAATGTCAAATCGCATGCAAACGGGAAAAACATAATACACAAAATAAACCGACATTATGATTCGAAAAACGTATGGTGCCATAGCCGCGCTAATGCTCCTGGGGTTCGCTTCGTGTAGCGACGAGAATCCCTGGGTAGGCGACGCCGGTAAGGGTGGCATCAAGCTCAGCCTCCAGACCGACGCACGCGTCACGGACGCCGTGCCCCGGACGAGGGGAGGCGACTCGGAATATTTCGAGACTCCGGGTCTGGAGAAATTCTACGTACATCTGCTTCAGGATGGAGAGATCCACACAAACCTTACACACGAGGAATTTATAGCCCAAGACGGTTTTCCGACGGGCAGCTACACCCTGAAGGCCTTCTCCGGCAGGCTGGAAGAGGAGGGCTTCGATGTGGAGCCCTACTTCGAGGGCACGGAGGAAGTCACTGTGCTCGAAGGCCGCGAGTCGGTGGTGTCGGTCAACGCATCCCTCGGCCATACCCTGGTCTCCGTGGGATACACCGACGAGTTCAAGAGCTATATGAAAGACTACTCCTCGAAGCTCAACTCCGAGGGACACAGCACGGTCGACGTGCCCAAGACGGAGACGCGCCCCGCATTCCTCGTGCCGGGCGAGGTGAGCCTCTGGGTAAACTTCACCGACCCCCAGGGCCGCGAACTCACTCTGCTCCCAGCCCAGTTTAGCGCCGAGGCAGCCCACCATTATCATGTAAACCTCAACATCAACAACGGCCAGACCGGCACGGCTACCCTCGAGATAACCTTCGTAGGCATAGAGGAGCAGGAGACCGTAAGCATCGACCTTACCGACGAACTCTTCACGGCGCCCGAACCCGAAGTGAGCCCGGAAGGGTTTGAAGACGGAGAGACCCTCGAGTTTCTCGCAGGCGACGAGCCCGACACGCGCTACCGTTTCAATGTGCTCTCCTACGGCGGCCTGAGCCGCGTGAACCTTACGTTCAACGTGCTGGCCGGCGACTATAAACCCGCCTTCGGCAACTCGGTCAACCTTATCGGTTGCCCGGAAAGTGTCCAGGCCCAGCTGGCAGCCGCCGGCTTCGACTGCAAGGGCGTCTTCCGCAACCCCGACAAGATGGCCTACATCGACCTCAGCCATGTGGCCGAGAAACTCCCGGCCGGAAAATATGAGATCACGGTGCTCGCCACCGATATATTGAGCCGCGCCTCCAACCCCGTGAGCGTGAAGCTCGTCACCACCGATCCCTCCGTGAAGGTGACCCCGCTTAAGGCCAACGCCACCACCCACGAAGGCACGCTGCTCGTCACCTACAACGGCGGCAACCCGGCCGACATATCCTTCAAGGCTGCCAACGCCAACGGTATGATGGTCAACGCTCCCGTAAAGAGCTGGCAGCTGGCCGAAGTGACCAGAGGTGCGGTGGTAGACAAGGACTATCTCTTCACAATCACTCTTCCCGACTTCGGCGACAGGGTGACGGAGGAAGTCGAGGTCTACATGAAGGGCAAGAGCTATGCCGTTGCCACGGTTGAGCTCCCCGTTACGGCCTCTTTCGAGACTGACGCGTTCTCCGGAAAAGCTCTTATCAAGGTGGTTTGTGCCCCGACGAAGCTCACCGAGATTACGAACAACGCTACTGTGAAGATTACCGATGCCGGCGGCGCCGACGTGGCCGTCACCGTGAGCAGGGACGCCTCCACAGGATTCATCACCGTCACAGGGCTGCAGCCCGGTACGGAATACCGTTATGAGATCTCCGGCTATGAAGGCGACGAGACCGACAGCGGGGTCTTCGTCACTGAAAATACTCCCGCCCTGGCCAACGGCAATTTCGAGGAAACCGAGCAGACCATCAATTTCTCTGATGTGCAGGTGGGAGGCACGTATAAGAGCGGATCATCGCTCTGGCCCTACACCTATCATAACTCCGCGTCTATAGTAAGAAGCACGCCGACAGGTTGGGGCAACATCAACGATGTTACCTGTGCCGACGTGGCCGGTCTGGAGACGAACACCTGGTATATGGTCCCTTCCACATTCGTTGAGAACGGCAAGGTAACCATCCGCACGGTAGGATATAATGACGCTGTAAGGGCCGAGATACCCCAGTCGCAGAGCTCACTCAGCCGCCCCTATCAATACTATTGCACAAATTCACCCCAGGCATCCGACCTCAAGATCGGAGTGGGAGAGCTCTTCTACGGCACTGATGCCTCCGCACGCGCTCCCTTCAATTGCCGCCCGGCCGGTGTAACCTTCGACTATGAGTACACGGCATACAACAATGAGAAGGGTCTGGCACAGATCACAGTCTATTCAGGCAATGAGGTTATCGCCTCCGGGAACGTGACCCTCGAGGGCAACGGAACGGAAACCCTCAGCCTCTCCTACGGCACCGACGCCTTCGGCAAGAAGGCCACTGCCATCACCGTAATCTTCAAGTCATCGTCTGCCGCCGGCAGCATCCGTATTCCCACCGGAAAGGATGAACTGAATGACGGAGAGTTCGGCACACCCTCCAACCGCGATCTCGGCACCAACTCCTACAAGGCCTTTGCCATGGGGTCCGAGCTTATTATCAGCAACGTTAAATTGAACTATTAACCGATGAAAAAGTATATATATTTATTGGTGGCGGTGATGGCCGGCATGCTGGGCAGCTGCTCCAAGGAGAATCCTTTTGAAAACGAGTTTAAGGGCGACACGGGAGGTCTGCTCACGGCGGCCCTCGACGTCTCCCTCCAGAGCGCCGACGGCCCGCGCTCGCTCCGCGAGGGTGGCGTGCGCAAGGCTGCTCCCTCCGTCAACCTCTTCAAGGTGGCTATCTTCGAGAAGGGTGAGACGGAACCCTGCAATGTGTTCAACTATAACGAGATGCCCGAAATCGTGACACTCCCGGTGGGCGAATACTCCGTGAAGGCATACTATGGCGACAACCTCGACGCCGCCTGGGACGCTCCCTACTATGAGGGCGAGTCGGAGTTCACGATAGAGAAAGATAAGATTACGGAGACGGTGGCCCCGGTGGTGTGCACCGTGCGCAACGTCCGCGTCTCCATCAAGTTTTCCGCCGAACTCCGTGAGGTGATGGAAAGCGACTGCAATGTTGTCGTAAAGGTAGGCGAGGTCGGTTCGCTCGACTTCACCGTGACACGTGTAGACAACGGTGAGTCCGGCTACTTCCGCTTTGTGGAGGGCTCCAACACCCTGGCTGCCACCTTCACCGGTACGGTGGACGGCGGCTATACCTCCGAAACCAAGACCGGAATCGACGTTGAACCCGGCAAGCACTACATCATCACCTTCCGTCTGCACTCTGCAGGCGCCGAGGGTCCCGGCGGAATCGTGAGCCCCGACGACAGCGACCTTATAGTTGTGGACGCCACGGTGGTGGAGGAGCCCATAATCAACGGCAATGTCGACGTTGACGAGGCCTATCAGGAAGACGACCTTCGCCCCAAGGAGGAAGACACCCCGGGCAAGGATGAGCCCTCAACGCCCGTAGATCCCTCCACTCCGGCTCCCGAGATTACTGCCGGCAGCCCCATACAGATGGACAGGGAGTTCCAGATTCCCCTTGATGCCGAAGACCGTACCGAGGTGCCCATCACACTCGATGTGAAGAGCCACGCTCCCGGCGGCATCTCCAAGTTCGAGGTGAAGATTATCTCCGCCCAGCTTACCAAGGAGGAGCTCGAGAGGATGAACTTCACCGATGAGCTCGACCTCGTGAACCCCGGAAAGTATACCGACGTGCTCCAGGCCTTCGGCTTCCTCCCCGGCGGCAAGACCACCCTCAAGGGAGAGACGGACGTGCACCTCGAGATCACCGACTTCATCCCGATGCTCGTGATCCTGGGCAACGGCACCCACAATTTCCAGGTGACCGTAGGCGATGAATACGGCACTACTGTGAAGACCCTCATTCTTAAAATCAACAAATAAGGACATACGGCAATGAAAGCGAATAAGATTTTGTTAGGCCTTCTGGCCTGTGGAGCCCTTGGCGGCCTCACACAGTCGTGTGTCTCCGACGCTCCCTTTGCCGACGGTGACGGGGAGGGAACCCTCCGGCTGCGCCTGTCGGTGAATTCCGACCTTACCCGCGCGGAGATGAACGAGGACGAACTCAACGACAACTGCGTGATCTACATCTCCAACGCCAACGGCGTGCTCTATAAATACCGTGGCATTGACGAGCTTCCCTCGTCGCTGCAGATGAAGTATGGCGGCTATGTGGCCGAAGCCTGGACGGGCGACTCCGTGCCGGCCTCGTTCGAAAGCCGGTTCTACCGCGGCTATATGCCCTTCAGGATCGAAGGCAGCGGCAACACCGTGGTGCAGCTCGTCTGCAAGATTGCCAATGTGGCCGTCTCGATCGATGAAAACTCTATCCGGGACGATATGATGTCCGACTGGAAGGTCACCGTGAGCAACTCGAGCGGCAGCCTGGATTTCGACTCTGCGACGCCCGAAGATGCCATAGCCTACTTTATGATGCCCAATGCCGACATTGCCCGCGCCGACGACGGCAGCATCCTGAAGGGCGACGACGACTGGACGCTCTACACCAATCTTACGTACAGGGTTGAGGGTAAGGCCAAAGACGGCAGCTCGTTTGTTAAGACCGGCGTCATAGGCGGCGACAAGGGCTACGGCGAAGGCATCGTGGAGCATGCCCACGAGTATATCCTTTCGTTTGAATACAATCCTGAATATGAGGAACAGGGTGGCAGCTTCATCAACATCAAGGTGGTGGATGAGGAGATGGAAGTCCACGAGGAGGTGGTAGGCCTCTTCTCGCGCCCCGCCATCAAGGGCGTGGGCTTTGAGCTCGACAGGCAGGTGGTGGGAGCCGAAGGCGGTTTCAAGGCCTCCGACGCCAAGATCATCAAGATTGCCGGTTTCAATGGTCTGAAGAGTATCCAGATCACGTCGCCCGACGCTGCTGAGGTTAACCTCCCGGCCGATGGTGTCGACCTCAGGAAGCTGGCCTCGAATGCCGAGGACGATATCCGTGCGCGCGGCATCAAATGGGACTATTCCCCCAGCGACGACCCTGAGGAGGTGTCGACATCTTATGTGCATTTCACTCCCGATTTCCTTAACGCTCTCAAGGAGCGCGCCCATGAATACGTGATTGATATCCATGTGGTCGACGGCAACAACCGGGTCAATGATGCCCAGCTGCGCCTGGCCATCGGCGAGGAGGCCGTGGTGGTAGACGATCCGGTGACTTTCTCCGAAACCACTGACTATATGGCTATTGGTCTCACTACGGCCACCATCTCCGGCACGGTCAACGCCGACGACGTGGCCGAAGCGAAGGTGGTTTACCGTCCTTACGGCTCCATGCAGCAGTGGAGCGAGGCCGCCATCCCGGCAGCTAAGGGCCCGTTTACGGTGCAGCTCACGGGCTTGAGTGAGAATACCAGCTACGAATACACCTTTAAGGCCGGCGAACTTACCGGCAGCGAGAAACACAGCTTCACCACCGAGGGACGCTTCGAGATCCCCTTCGGAGATATGGAGACCTGGAGCCTCTACAATAATAAGGTGGCCTTCCCGGGCGTAAGCTACGACCCCGAAAATTATGACAATTTCTGGGATTCGGGCAACCATGGGTCCACTTCCTTCTCCCTGGCGGCCAAGACGCTTACGGAGGGCTCCACCACCATCAAGCATGGCGGCGAGAAGTCGGCACGGCTCACGTCGCAGTTTGTAGGAATGTTGGGCGTGGGCAAGTTTGCCGCCGGCAACCTTTTTGCGGGTAAGTTCGGCAAGACGCAGGGCACTTCGGGTGCCGAGCTGGAATTCGGCCGCCCCTACAACGGGTCGCACCCCGAAGCCCTGGAGGTCTACGTGCACTACACCCCTAAGACTGTAGGCTATTCCGAAAACGACGCGCTTCCCAAAAACCAGATGGACCAGGCGCAGATCTTCATCGCTTTCGCCAACAAGGCTGCTAAGCTCGACACGTCGAAGGGCTACTATTTCGAACCGACCGGTTCCACGCGTCCCGGATACGACTACGAGATTCTCGGCTACGGCGAGAAGACGTTTACGGCTGCCGTAGGCTCGGGAAACACCATGGAGAAGGTGACCATCCCGGTGCAGTGGTACGATAAGGCCCACTCGGTTAAGGCAACGCATATCATCATCGTTTGCTCGGCTTCAAAGTATGGCGACTTCTTCACCGGCGGCGACGGCTCCGTGATGTATGTCGACGACTTCTCACTGATCTATAAATAATCTCTCGGTAAGCATCATTCCATAGAAGTAAATAATGAGGAAAAAACTTCTGGCTATATGCCTGCTCCTCCTGGGCGTCGCTACGGCGGCGGCTCAGGAGGAGTTTGAGCGTGAAATCGAGTCGACGGTCTTCGTGCCCAAAGGGCAGTGGGTCGGCGGCTTCTCAGTGTCTTATTCCCAGTCAACCCAGAACGACTACCAGTTTCTTATCCTGGAGCATCTGAAGGGCGACACCTATACGTTTAAGGTATCGCCTATGGTGTGCTATATATTTAAGGACGACATGGGGGCCGGGGCAAGGTTTGCCTATACCCGCTCGCTTACGAAACTGGAGTCGGCCGATATCGTGATAGACTCGGAGACGGAGGTCAACATGGAAAACCTCTACCGCCTCTCGCATAACTATTACGGCACGGCTATCTTCCGCAACTATATGTCGCTGGGCAATTCGAAGCGTTTCGGATTTTTCAACGAGCTGCAGCTGCAGCTCGGCGGCGGCCAAAGCAAGCTGATGCAGGGTAAGGGCACTGAACTCTCGGGCAACTATGAGAGGAATTTCAACCTTAATGTGGGTATCGCGCCGGGTCTGGCCATTTTCCTCAACAATTATTCCGCTGTGGAGGTGCAGGTAGGTGTGCTCGGTTTTTCGATGACCGACACCAAGACCATCACCGACCGCATCTACGTGGCCCGCAGGAAGTCGATGGCCGCGAATTTCTACATCAATCTCTTTTCCATTAACTTTGGCGTAGCCTTTTATCTGTAGTCATGATGAAGAAGATATTTTTAGCGATATTGCTTGGCGTCATGGCCATGGGTATGAGGGCGCAGCAGGCGCCGGCCTCGGGGGAGATCAATGTCGACTCCATCGTGGCCTACTATTCTAAGATGATGCCTCCGGCCGAGGAACCGGTGGCCGAGGTGGTGGTGCCGGAAGTTCCGAATTATGTGATAATGTATATCCCCGACTCGCTTGCGGCCGATGTGCGCACCCTGATGAAGGGGCGCTCCAAGGTGGTGCGCGACCAGTCGAAGGTAGATAAGGAGGAGGTGGTGCTCTATAAGGGCGACACCATCCCGATGGTGCTGAAAGACCTCAAACTGGGGCGCTACGACCGCGGGCTTTTCAATTTCCTCTTTATCCCGAAGGGAATGTGGACGCTGGGTCTCACGGCGAGCTATGGCAAGTTTTCCACCTCCGACCTCCAGATGTTCGACGTGCTGAGCGATGTCGACATCTCGGCCCATGCCCTTTCCATACGGCCCTACTTCAGCTATGCTTTCAGGAACAACATAACGGCCGGTTTGCGTCTGGAGTATACCAATGTCAGGGGAGACATCGGCAGTTTCGGCCTGGATATCGACGAGGATATGAATTTCAATATCCACGACGTGATGTATCAGAACCAGTCGTATTCCGCCGCGCTGCTCCTTACGCAGTATATCGGTCTGACGCGCAAGGGACGTTTCGGGGTCTTCAACGAGGCACAGCTTAAGCTCACGTCGGGCACGGCCGACTTCAACCGGCCCTACAACGGGGAGATGCGCAGCACACACAACAGCAACTTCGAGGCGAGCCTTACGTATTCGCCCGGTCTCTGCGTGTTTGTGGTGCCCCAGCTCTCGTTTAATGTCTCCTTCGGTGTGTTCGGTTTCTATATCAACCATACGAAGCAATGGGAGAACGGGGAGCGCACGGGAAGCCGCACCACCTCCGGGGCCAATTTCAGATTCAACATTTTCAATATTTCCTTCGGGCTCGCAGTCCATCTTTAGACCCTTAAGATGAAGAAATTCAGTATGAGAATAAATATAGCGGCGGCCGTGGCGCTGGCCGGTGTCGGCGTCGCCATGCTGTCGTCGTGTATCAAGAACGACCTTCCCTATCCGCGCATAGAGCAGTTTATCACGGCGCTTGCCGTAGAAGGGGAGAGCCGCGAGGCCGTTATCGACTCTGCGGAGTTTAAGGCCACGGTGTTTCTCGATGAGACCACCGACATCGAGCAGGTGAGGTTTACGAAGTTCAAGATCACTCCGGGGGCAACGTCGAGCCCCGACCTTCTCGAGGGCACCTATAATCTTTCCAAGCCTGTCGTGGTGCGCCTCACGCGCTATCAGGACTATGACTGGATAATCACGGCCGAGCAGGAGATACAGCGTTATTTCACTGTGGCCGGGCAGATAGGCGAGAGTGTAATCGACCCCGTGGGGCGTCGCGTTGTCGTGATCATGCCGGAGACGGCCAACCTCTCGCGGCTTGAGCTGACATCCATAAAACTGGGTCCGGAGGGCATCACCACTATGGTGCCGGCTCTTGAGCCGGGCGTGATCAACCTCTCAGAACCCCTCTCTGTGGCCGTTACGGCATGGGGTCGCACGGAGGAGTGGACCATCTATGTGGAGAAGACCGACAGCAATGTGCAGACCACGTCGGTAGACGCCTGGAGCCAGGTGGCTTGGGTCTACGGAAGCTGCCTCGATACGATGACCGGCGGCGTGCAGTATTGCGTCGACAACGACGGCAACTGGATCGACGTGCCCGCGGAGAATGTGTCGCAGACGGGCGGTGTCTTCACAGCGCGTATCGACCATCTCGTGCCGCTCCAGCGCTACGCTTTCCGCGCCGTGGGCTACAATGAGGATGGCTCCATAGAGCATGGCAACGAGGTGGAGGCCGTGATGCAGGCCACCGAGTTGCTGCCCGACGGGTCGTTCGACCAGTGGTGGCTCAACGGGCGCGTCTGGTGCCCCTGGAACGAGGGCGGTGTTCAGTTCTGGGATACGGGCAACACGGGCGCTGCCACTCTTGGGCAGAGCAATGTGCAGCCCTCCGACGACACCCCTACAGGCTCGGGACAGTCGGCGAAGCTCGAGACGAGGTTTGTGGGCATCGCCGGTATCGGCAAACTGGGTGCCGGCTCAATCTATACCGGTAAGTTTGCCAAGGTAGACGGCACGAACGGTATCCTCGACTTCGGTCGCCCCTGGACTGTACGCCCCACAAAACTGCGAGGCTATTATAAGTACACCAGCGCTCCGATCAACTATGCGTCGGCTGAATACAAGTATCTGCTCGACCGCCCCGACTCATGCCATATCTATGTGGCCATGACCGACTGGACGGAACCCTACCAGATACGCACCAACCCCAACAACCGCCAGCTCTTCAATCCAACCTCCCCGCAGGTGATTGCCTATGGCGAACTGATCCGAGGCAATGACACCGACGGCTGGCAGGAATTCGTGATCGAGCTCCAGTGGCGCTCCACATCGAGGGTGCCGCGCTACCTGCAGATCACGTGTGCAGCCTCCAAATATGGCGACTTCTTTACGGGTGGAGCAGGTGCCGTGCTCTATGTCGACGACTTCGAGCTCCTGTACGATTATTAGTGCTCAAATAAACTGTTAATTCCGCTAAAGATTTATTAACATATATTAACACTGCTGTAACTTCCGCAGTCTCAGCCTTTTTGGGAAGGAGGTGGAGGAAAAGTGAAGAAATATTTGGCGGGGGTATTGACAAGGGGGCCGGAATGTAGTAATTTTGCATTCGCGTTCGGCCGGAAGGGGCCGGGACGCGGACACAAAGAGAACGATGACAATATTGCCACAGG
>JAFLTW010000019.1 GCA_022509085.1 Muribaculaceae bacterium
GCAACCCGCCGAGCAGACCCAGCAGGGTCCGGCACCGCGGTTTACCACCTCCGGACTGCCCCGCTTCCTCGAGGGGGCCCGCTACTGGCTCCACTGGGCCGGTTTTCCGGAAAGTGTCTATTCCAACTACAACGGTACCGACGACTATAAAGACGACTTCACCTCACGCGGCCGGTGGGTAAACTACCTTGCCGGCGGCTCGCGCGTGCTTCCGGGCAGGAAGGGCCTCAACATACCGGTAGACATCTCTTTTGCCCTCCACACCGACGCCGGAAAGAGGTCTGACGACAGTTATGTTGGTACACTCGGCATCTACTACACCGACGGCGGCCGCAGCTATGCCGACGGCACACCGCGCGGCAACTCCCGCATCCTCACCGACATGATAATGCGGCAGGTGGTGGGCGATATCCGCCGGCTCTACGAACCCCAGTGGACGCGCCGATCCATGTGGGACAAGAGCTACGCCGAGGCACGCACTGCCGAGGTGCCCTCCACGCTGCTCGAGCTCCTCAGCCACCAGAACTTCGCCGACATGCGTTACGGCCTCGACCCCTCGTTCCGCTTCAACGTGTCGCGCTCCATCTACAAAGCCATAGGGCGCTTCATCTCCGAGAGGAAGGGTCGCGAATTCATCGTGCAGCCCCTTCCCGTCTCCACCTTCATGGTGCAGCGCGACAAGAAGGGTGTTTTCCGCCTCTCGTGGCAACCCGTTGAAGACCCCATAGAGCCCACCGCCAAACCCACGCGTTATATAATAATGGAGCGCACGGAGGGCGACCTGGGTTTCAAGAAGGTCGGCGAGACGAAGTCGACGGCCTTCGACCTCAAGGTCAGCGACAGCAAGATCCACTCCGTCTACGTGTTGGCGGCCAACGAAGGGGGAGTATCCTTCCCCTCCGAGGTGCTCGCCTTCAAGGAGGGGAGCGGCAAACCCGTGCTTGTGGTCAACGGCTTCACGCGCGTGAGCGGCCCCGCCAGTTTCAACGAGGGTGGCCGCGCAGGATTCCTCGCGGAGGAAGATTTCGGCGTACCGTATAAATACGACATCTCCTTCAGCGGCTACCAGCAGGAATTCTCGCGCAACGCCGGCGAGAGCTTCGGCCGCAGCGGGTCAGGCCACGTTGCCACGGTAGCCGGCGGCAACACTTTCGACTATCCGGCCGTACACGGCGCCGCCATCGGCAGCTCGGGACGCGGTTTTGTGAGCTGCAGTCTCAAGGCCGTCGAGGAGGGACGCGTAAGACTCCAGGACTACTCCGTGGTCGACCTCATTCTGGGCAAGCAGAAGCTCACCGACATCGGGGGCCCGTCAGGCAAGCAGCGCCACCTCTACGGCGCCTTCCCCGAGGCTCTCCAGGAGCGTCTGGCACAGTATGTGGAGAAGGGCGGCCACCTGGTCGTCAGCGGTCAGAACGTCGCCACCGAGCTTTACTCCGAACGCGCCCCGCGCGGCAGTGCAGACTTCGCCGTCAGGACCCTCGGCCTTGCCGACAGCTCTGCGTCGCGATCCCACTCCGGCAAGTTAAAGGCAATGGAAGGACGCCTGCGCGGCGAGTCGCTGGCCTACTCCAACACCCTTCGTAAAGACCGCTACATCGTGGAGTCGGCCGACATACTGGTGCCTGCCGAGGGCGTGAAGGCCGAGACACTGCTCACCTTCAGCGACACCGGCGAGGCCGCCGCCCTCCGTATGGATCGCGGCAAGGGGTCGGTGGTGGTGATGAGCGTACCCTTCGAGACACTCCTCGACGCCGGCCAGGCAGCCCAGCTGATGCGCGACCTCCTCGAGCCATAAGAAAAACGCAAACGAAACAAACCGAATACTATCGTAATGATACATAAATTCACCAACGTAGAAAACCTCAAGCAGCATATCTTCTCCTCGCCGCTCGACCCCTACGTGCTCGTGCAGATAGGGGATGGCGACGTGGAGCTCAAGCCCGAGTGTGAGCTGAGGATGCGCCAGGTGGCCGAAGACACCGACGCCGCCATGGTCTACAGCTCCTACCAGGAGCGTTTGCCCGACGGCTCACTGACCCCGCACCCCGTAATCCGCTACCAGTGGGGATCGGTGCGCGACGACTTCGACTTCGGCAAGGTGGTGCTGATCAACGTGGCCGACGCTCTCGCCGCCACAGAAGACTTCACCGAGCAAGACTCCGCGTCGGTAGACGGCGGATGGTATTACTTCCGGTTGCGGCTCTCCATGTCAAACTACTTCGTGGAGATTCCCGAGATGCTGTATATCGCCACCCGCACCGACCACCGCACTTCGGGCGAGAAGCAGTTTGACTACGTCAACCGCGCCTCGCGCAAATACCAGATCGAGATGGAAAATGCCTTCCTCGACTACCTTTATGAGGTGGACGGCATGGTCGACGAACATCGCCGGCGCATCGACATCGACGAGGAGGAATTTCTCAACGAGGCCACGGTGGTGATCCCCGTGCGCAACCGCGTCCTGACCATCGCCGACGCCATAAGGTCGGCCTTGGGACAGCAGACCGATTTCCCCTTCAACGTGATAGTGGTAGACAACGGCTCTACCGACGGTACGGCCGAGGTGCTCGCCGGTTTCGACGACCCGCGCCTCAACGTGATCACCCTCACCGGGCGTGAGGGTCACGGCATCGGCGGCTGCTGGAACGTGGCCGTGCTCTCACCGCTCTGCGGACGCTTCGCCGTGCAGCTCGACTCCGACGACCTTTACGAGACGCCCCACACCCTTCAGCGCATCGTCAGGACCTTCCGCGAGAAACGCTGCGGCATGGTGGTGGGGAGCTACACGCTGGTAGACTTCGACCTCAACGAGTTGCCCCCCGGCAAGATTGCCCACGAGGAATGGACCGACGAAGACGGACCCAACAATGCCCTGCGCATCAACGGGTTTGGTGCTCCGCGGGCCTACTATACCCCGCTGGTTAGGGAGTATCTCTTCCCCGACGTCAGCTATGGCGAAGACTACGCCATGTGTCTGCGCATAAGCCGTGACTACGCCGTAGGGCGTATATTCGACTCCCTCTACCTCTGTCGCAGATGGAAAGACAATACAGACGCCCGCCTCAGCATAGAGCAGGTGAACGAACATAACCTATACAAAGACTTCCTGCGTTCGATAGAGATGTCGGCCAGGATACCCCGCAACAATGAATCGCAAGACATTTAGCCTGTTTACGGCGGCTCTGCTTCTGCTGCTTGGCTCGTGCAGCCGTGGAAGCGAACAGAGGGAGGCCGACGACAGCGGACGCCTCTACAGCGCCACGATGAAGCTGATTGCCGCCTACGCCGACACCATCAGCGAGGCGCCAGACAGCGCGGCCGCCATAGCGGCCTATGCCCGCTTCCACACGCGCCTCGACTCCATCAACCGGAGCGTGGCGCCCAACACCGACATGCTGCTCACCGAAGGGCAGAACGACACCATCTTCATAGGGCTCATGGGCCTGATGGACCTCTACGACACGCGCCTCGAGACCCTCGCGAGGAGCCACGAGGAAGTGGAGACCGACATGGAGCCGGAGCCGTGGAACGGGCAGGAGATCGTACCCGGAATGGGGACAGAAAGCATGGAGCTGCAATGAGCATGATAAACGACTTCATAGAGCAACAGTTGGCCGTCTGGCCCGAGGTGCGCGAGCGCTACCTCGCCCTGGGCAAGACGGAGCGGAGGCGCTTCCGCATCGGCGACCTCGAGGGAGCCTTTCAGTATAACCCCGCGCGACGCGTGTCGACGGCTGCTGCCACCGACCCCGCATCCGTGGCAGCCCGGCCCTGTTTCCTCTGCGCCAAAAACCGGCCCAAGGAGCAGATGGCCATCCCGCTCAACGCCGACTGGGAGATGCTCGTTAACCCCTATCCGATATTCCCGGTACACTTCACCGTCATCTCCACTGCCCACCGGCCGCAGGACGCCCCGCCGCTCGAGATGGCCGGCATGGCCGACCATTTCCCGGAGCTCTGCTTCTTCTTCAACGGCGCCAGGGGAGGGGCTTCCGCTCCCGACCACCTTCACCTGCAGGCCGTATTGCAGAGCGAGCTGCCTCTGCTTAGGATCGCCGAGGAGAATCATCCCGCCGACAAACCCGGCATAATGCGCTCCGACATGTGGGGCCTCGATCTCCCTTTCCTGTTCCTGTCGGCGCTTATCACCGACGACGAGGAGGGTGGACGCGACTATCTCAGGATGCTCGCCCTCACGGGCGGCGACGCCGACGGCAATCCCGACAAGGGATTGCGCAACGTGTTCTGCTGGAAGGGAGCCGACGGCCTGCTCAGGATGATTGTGGTGCCCCGACAGAAGGCCCGACCGTCGTGTTACGGCGAGGGAGCCGGCCGTATGCTCGTATCACCCGGCGCCATCGACATGACGGGCGTGGTGATATTGCCGCGCCGCGAGGATTTCGACGCCATCACCCCCGGGAAGATGCGTGAGATTTACGCCGAAATGTAGGGGCGAGCAGGGCAGCACAACTCAGACAGAAATGTAAAAACAACACAATAACAACACTATAACATGAAAGAATTCCACTATCAGAAACCCTTCCCGCTCGGACCGGACACGACAGAATACCGGCTCATCACCAAGGATTACGTCAAGGTAGAGAACTGGAACGGCCACGAGATGCTCGTGGTAGACCCCGAGGCTCTTACCGTACTTGCCAACGTAGCCACCCACGACTGCTCGTTCATGCTTCGCCGCGAGCACAACGAGATGGTGGCCAAGATCCTGCACGACCCCGAGGCATCGGAAAACGACCGCTTCGTGGCCCTCACCATGTTGCGCAACGCCGAGGTGGCCGCCAAGGGCGTGCTCCCGTTCTGCCAGGACACGGGTACGTCAATCTGTGCCGCCTACAAGGGTCAGCAGGTCTGGACCGGCTGCAACGACGCCGAGAAGATCTCGCTGGGCGTGTATAAGACGTATACGGAAAACAACCTCCGCTACTCACAGAACGCCCCGCTCACCATGTACGATGAGGTCAACACCGGCTGCAACCTCCCGGCTCAGATCGACATCCACGCCACGGAGGGGGATGAATTCAAGTTCCTTTTCCTGGCCAAGGGTGGCGGCTCTGCCAACAAGACATATCTCTACCAGGAGACCAAGGCTATCCTTAACCCCAAGACCCTGGTGCCCTTCCTCATCGAGAAGATGAAGAGTCTGGGCACGGCCGCTTGTCCTCCCTACCACATCGCCTTCGTAATCGGCGGTACGTCGGCAGAGGCCAATCTCGCCGCCGTAAAGAAAGCCTCCGTAAAATATTACGACTCTCTCCCCGACAAGGGCAACGAATACGGTCAGGCCTTCCGTGACAAGGAACTCGAGGCTGAGCTTCTTAAGGCCGCCCAGGAGATAGGTCTTGGAGCGCAGTTTGGCGGCAAGTATTTCGCCCACGACGTGCGCGTTATCCGTCTGCCGCGCCACGGCGCCTCTTGCCCCGTAGGTATGGGCGTGAGCTGTTCGGCCGACCGCAACGTGAAGGCAAAGATCAACCGCGATGGACTCTGGGTGGAGAAACTCGACGAGTTCCCCGCCGAACTTATACCCGTTGAGATGCGCAACGCAGGCGAGGGCGAGGTGATAAAGATTGACCTTGACCGCCCGATGGAGGAGGTGCTCAAGGAGCTCGACAAATATCCCGTGAGCACCCGTTTGTCGCTGAAGGGCACCATCGTGGTGGGTCGCGACATCGCCCATGCCAAGATTAAGGAGCGCCTCGACGCAGGTCTGCCGATGCCCGACTACCTTAAGGAGCATCCTATCTACTATGCAGGGCCGGCCAAGAAACCGGAGGGTATGCCGTCGGGCAGTTTCGGACCGACCACAGCCGGCCGTATGGACTCGTATGTCGACCAGTTCCAGGCAGCCGGAGGTTCGATGGTGATGATTGCCAAGGGCAACCGCTCACAGCAGGTCACCGACGCCTGCAAGAAGCATGGCGGTTTCTACCTGGGCTCGATCGGCGGACCGGCAGCCATCCTGGCCCAGAACTCCATCAAGAGTGTGGAATGCCTCGAGTATCCTGAACTCGGTATGGAAGCCATCTGGAAGATAGAGGTGGAAGATTTCCCCGCCTTCATATTGGTAGACAACAAAGGTAACGACTTCTTCAAGCAGCTACCGGGCTGCCATTGCAAGTAAATTAACCCCGCCAAAGGCACTTGGCGGGGTTAATTTAATACTTACTCGAATAAAACTTTAAAGATTTTTACATTCAGTTTGATTTATTTAAAAAATTTTTTTAAATTTGCGAGGTTAACCTTCATGGACAAATTCCATTCGCGTACTTTTGTAGCGGAAAAACTCAGGCTTAACTCTATGGAAAACTTACAATAAGTTAACTATAAATCTATTTTTTAACCATTTAATTAAAACAACATGAGAAAACTTCTATTGACGCTCGTGGCAATGATGATGACGGCGTTCGCCATCAACATCAATGCCGAGACTACTACAGTATATGTAGTGGGCGCCGGTGACGGTCTTAACTGGGATCTCCCCGGTAAGGCTTACACAGGAGAAGATGGTGTTGTTACCTTTACGGTGAATAATCTTACGAAATTTAAAGTTTCGAAGAATAATGCCACCGCATGGGATGGTGACGGCAGTTACAATGCCGGCGCATACGGTCCCGGTAACACAACATTCGGAAGCAGTGTCTATCCGAACGGTCAGACATTGTCAATCGAACCGTGGGGTGAGGATATAGATCTGCCTTGGACAGGCAACTATACCATCACCGTCAACTTTAACACCAACCAGATGACGGCCAAGACGTCTACTCCGCAGCCGACAAACGCCCCCGCAGTTTATATCCGCGGCGGTATGAACGGCTGGGCGGGAACGCCTGCCGACTGGCAGTTTACCAACGTCAGCTGGACCGGTACTGCCGGTGAATGGACTTTCACCGGTACGATTCCTGCAGGTCAGGAGTTCAAGATTGCCGACTCAAGTTGGGGCGCGGTCAACTATACGTTGAACAACACCAACCTGACTCCGACCCTTGACAGTCCCTACAACGCTGTTTACAACGGTGGTAACACAAAGCTGGCAACAGCTTTCACCGGTACGGTGACCCTCAAGATTACCAACTACTCCGGTCACGTAGCCACTATTACTTTCTCTCAGGGAGGTGGTGGCACTGTAACGCCCTCTTATCCCAAGGCATTATACATCATCGGAACAATCAACGGTGGCGCATGGGCTGTCGACAACACTGCTCCCATGACTTCCAACGATGAAGGTGTCTATACCATCAATTCCGTTACATTGGGTGAAAACGGCGGTTCTTGCGGCTTTGCCATCACAGGTGGCGGCGCATCATGGAACGATGTGAACACTCTGCGCTTCGGTCCTTCCGTTAAGGATACCAAGGCTGTAGTGGGAAGCAATAAAGTTGACGGAATGGGCGACGTTTCGTGGACTATAGATCCGGGAACATACAAGATGGTGTTCAACTATGACGATATGACTCTTGAAATCTCAGCAGTAAGCCCGGTTGAGCCCGAGCCGGATCCCGATCCCGAAGTCGGCGATAACATCGACGTGACTTTCGATTTCGAGAGCTTCGCTGATATTCAGAAATACAATAGCTCCATACCAAATGTTGGTGGAGCAGGTTGGCAAGCTTCCAGTTCAAGCTCCTCATATGCCTTAACCTCAACGTTATTTGCAAACGGTGGAGTGGATCTTACAGTTGCTTCTAATGCAGGTGCTACCAAGGCTACTATCACTAATTATAGCACGACTGAATTCGATTTGCGGTTGTCTCCCGCAAACTCGATTACAATCACCGTTCCTGTCGGATATATTATAGATGAAATTGTATTTTCCGGTTCGTCATCTAATATGTTCATCAATAAGCTTTCGCTTCCAAGCGACGGTGTTGGCGTACTGGAGAACAACTCTACTGCCAAGACAATGACCTGGTCTCCCAATGGTGCTCAGACCAACAAGGTTGTTGTAGGTCATACACAAGCGACCGGTACAACTCGAATAGCTAATATAGTTGTTAAGGCTCATAAAGTAGATGGGTCTGACACTCCGACGGTTCCCGAGACCACATGGAATGTCATGGGTAGCTACAACGATGACTCAAGCTGGTCGACTCCTATTAAGTTTGCCTCTGAGAAAGACGGTGTCTACTACACGGATCCTATCGCCAAACTCGTTGAGTTCAAGCTTACTAACGACGGTACTTGGTACGGCTATGATGGTCAAGGTTATGCAACTCTCGGCACTTCCTTCAAGATTGCTGCCGGTGACCAGTATGGCAATGTATCCTTCGGTCTCTCCGGTTATGTTGAGAATGCAGTTATCGCGTTCAATCCCACTACCCTCCAGGTAACCGTTACCGGTACATGGGTATCTACGGCTCTTGAGCTTTACCTCCAGGGTGCTATGAATGATTGGAAAGCTGTTGCTGATTACAAGCTTGCAACTGAAGATGGTGTTACTTATACCCTGACTCTTCCTACTATCGAGGCAGGTGTTGAATTCAAGATTGCAGCCGCAAACTGGTCTCCTGAATACACCACCAACAACACGGCAATGGAGAATGGTGAGTATGCTATCACAGGTGGCAATAACATGGCTCTTGGCAAGACGCTCAACAATGTGACGCTCACACTCAACCTCTCCACCAACAAGCTGACCATTGCCGGTACAGAGTCTGGCGCAACCACTCTCTACCTCTATGGCAACTTCAATGAATGGGCGAAAGTTTCGGAATGGACCTTTGCAACTGAAGATGGTGAAAACTACACCCTCGCCAACGTGAACATCCCCGCCGAATCTCAAATGAAGATATCTGACGGAAGTTGGAATGCTGACAACACATACTCCTATACTGATGGCAATATCGAGGCAAATACGAAGTACACTCTCGTGAACCTTACAGGTGACAACGAGAACATGTATGTAGCTACGGCTATCGATAACGCTACGGTAAACTACAACAAAAACACTCACGAGTTTGAAATTGTAGCTGACGTTAAGGCTCCCACCGTTCCCGAGGCCTGGTATTTCTACTCCGAGGCTGACTGGGGTAAGGGCACTGCAATGGAGCTTCAGGATGGCACCACCGAAAAGGGTGAATACATCTACACACTCAAGCTTGATGAACTCAAGGCTGATCTTTCGTTCAAGATTTTCCCGAACGCGGAAGGCCAGGGTGAACCCGGCTACGGCCCGGGCTCAGAGGGTGGTGAATTCAACGGTACAGACGTAACGCTCGAGGCTGTTAAGGGCGCCGGTGGTAACTTCGTTAACAAAATGGCGCTTACCGACGTTACTCTCAACTTCTTCTACCTGCCCGAAGGTCAGTGCTGGCTCCAGGTACAGGGTACAGGCGAAATTGAAGAACCCGCTCCCCAAAAGGTTTACGTTGTAGGTAACGGTACTGGCATGACATGGGATCTCCCCGGTCAGGCATATGACGTTGTCAACGGTGTTGCTACCTTCAACCTTACAGGCGTAGACGCATTCAAGGTTTCCACTGTCAACACAACAGTATGGGATGACTTCGATGCAGCCGCACTTGCAACCGGTAATACTGAGTTTGGTGATGCAGTCGGCACAGCTCCCGGTCAGACACTTCCCGTTGAGATCTGGGGAGATAACCAGAAACTTCCCTGGAACGGTGATTACACCATCACTCTCGACATTGTTAATAAGACTATGACCGCTTACACCACGACTCCTAAGCCCGTTAATGCTCCCGATGTCTATATCCGCGGCGATATGAACAACTGGCTCAACGGCGGTTTGGCTGATGAGTGGAAACTGACAAACGTAAGTTACGACCAGGCAGCACAGACCGGTACATGGACATGGACAGGTAAGATCTCTGCCGGCCAGAGTTTCAAGTTTGCAGACGGTACTTGGGGTAGTGTCAATTTCGGTGGCGCATCCGGTATCAAGGCCAACGAAACAGTTAACCTTAGCTACAACGGTAGTAATATGACGCTTGCAGCTGACTTCGACGGTACCCTCACGTTCACCATCACCCAGAAGAGCAGTACTGCAACCGCTCTCTTCGAGATGGAAGGTGAAGCCCCCGCTCCCGAAAAGATGTGGGTAATCGGTACGATCAACGGTGACGCATGGAATCCTCAGAACGTAGCCGAGATGACCACCGTAAGCGAAGGCATCTACACAATCCAGAACGTAACGCTTGGTGAAGACAACGGTAACTGCGGCTTCGCCCTCACGGCAGGTCAGGCTACCAGCGCCAGCGACTGGACAAGCGTCAACGCTCTCCGTTTCGCTCCCGCAGAAAGCGACACTCCCGTACAGCTCGGTGGCGTAGAGAACGCAGTGACGGTAGGCGACCGCTCATGGACCATCCCCGCAGGTTCCTACAACATGACCTTCGACTACAAGAACATGACCCTTAAGGTTGAGGTATACGAAGCACCCGAACTCGGCGACGAGATCGACGCCCAGTACAACTTCACGAATACGGATGCGGTATACGCTATGAATCCCGAGATTCCCGTCTACACATCTTGGGAAAACCGCTCGAGTGCTTATTGGTATTATATCAATGAAGTGCCTCTTATGGTAGACGGTGTAACAATTACGGCTTACAACGGTACAGCCTCAACTAACAATCGTCCTGCCATACGTCGTGGTCAAACAGGTACGCAGTCACAGAACCTTCGTTTCAATGCAGGTTCTACAATGACTGTTAAAGCACCGGAAGGAATGACTCTCGAAAGCATTACGTTTGAAGGTATCGTTGCCGTTGTAACCCTCGCAGAAGGTCAGCCCGGTCAAGTTACCTATACCAATAATAGTGTCGCTACCTGGACTCCTTCTGAAGTTATGACGCTGGCAGCCGGTAATGGTAATTCTATTAATGAAGTACAATTTATCGCTCAAAATAATCAAAGTACTTCCCTTGGTCAAATCCAGACCATCACTGTGAAGGCTTCGAAGGTTGAGACTTCCGAACCGGAACCCACTGTCGATGCAGCTATCGAATTCGACAGCCCCATCGCCATGAACTTCGTTCCCGGTGTTACTACCGACGTTGAGGTGCCCGTTGACTTCAAGTTTGTCACTACTGAATCTGACTTCGAATATGCCGGATTCCAGTACGACATCACTCTTCCCGACTGGGTAAGCGTTGATATGGATAACGCCAAGTTCAGCACTGCCTACTCCGCAGACAGCCAGATCAGCATTGGTCAGCCGCAGAGCATCCAAACCAACACTTACCGTGTAATCGTGAAGCTCCAGACCGGTACTGTTTCCGACGTGCTCAACGCAATCTGTACCCTCCCGCTCGTAGCTTCCAACTACACGAATGTTGCCGCAGGTGAATACCCCGTTTCCATCTCACGCGCATTCCTCTCCAACAAACTTGGCGACGAATTCGTTATCGATGGTTTCGACGGCTTCATCAAGGTTGAATGGTTCTCCAACCCGGTTGTATCTGCTGAAATCAAGTCTGTAACCGTAGCCGAACCGAGCTACAGCGGCGAGACTATGATCGACGACATCACCGCAGGCGAGACTCTCGACGTTACTCTCGACGTTACTCTCGAGGATCCCCAGAAGGAAGCTACAGACGAGTTCAACTGGTCTTCCAACGTACCCGGCGTTGAATTCACATACAACGAGGCTACCGGTGAACTCCAGGTCGACACCAGCGGTGTAGATGTAAAAGCCGAGCAATCCGTTGAGGTTACCATCACAGGCGTTGCCAACGACGGCGTCAAGGTAGAATACACGTTCACCCTCCGCGGCCTCTGGCTCGGCGACTCCAACAACAACCAGATGGTTACTGTTGCCGACGTTGTCACCACTGCCAACATCATCGCCACAGAGCCGGTAACCCGCTTCGACTTCCCGAACGCCAACGTAATCACCAACCCGGGCGAGAATGGCGAGCAGGTAATCAACACCGACGACCTTACCGCTACGGTCAACATCGCACTTGACAACGGCAAGTTCGACGGCAACCGCAATCCCCAGACTGTACGTCGTCAGACCCGTCAGGTCCTCAGCACCGACCGTCTCGTAGCCGACAACTACAGTGTACGCAACGCCAATGAGTTCGCTATCGCTGTTCAGCTCGAGAACACTTACAACTACGCCGCCCTCCAGGCTGTAGTAGAGGTGCCCGCAGGCATGACAGTCAAGAACGTTACCACCGGTCCGCGCACCGCAGGTCACGACCTTGTATACAAGGTGCTCGACAACGGCAACGTAAATGTAGTGATCTACTCTAAGAGCAACGCACAGTTTATCGAAACTGAAGGCGCTCTCTTCAACCTCATCGTAACTGCCGACGCAGAATGCGGTGCCCTCAGCATCGACAAGATCCATGCATCGGATGCCCTCTCCAACGGTTATGACCTCAGCTTCGCAGGCGGTCTCAACACATCGTTAGCCACGGGCGTCGAAGGTCTTGAGGATGCCGACAACGCCAACGTACGCTATTTCACGGTAGACGGCGTAGAGGTTGTGAACCCCGAAGCAGGTCAGATCCTGATCCGCGTCGAAGGCGACAAGGCAGAGAAGGTTGTGGTCAAATAATCTCCATCCGGAGTAAGATTTGACTCACAGACAGAACCAATTTCAGACATGAAAGATCCCCGCGCGGAGTGCCCGCACTCGGCGCGGGGATTACTACAAAATCAATCTCTTATTTTATCCAACATGAAAAAATTTATCTTATCGATTGCTGCATGCGCCATGGCATTCTGTGCCGGTGCCCAGACCCTCTACCTGATGGGAGCCGGCGACGGTCTCTCATGGGACCAATGGCCCGGCAGGGCTGTCAATCCCGGCAGCGACGGCAGCTACAACTTCACCATCGACAACCTCACATCGTTCAAGATGTCTACAGCACAGGCATCAAACTGGGATGACTTCAATGCAGGAGCCCTTGGTTATAGCGGAGGCTATACCGATGCCGTTTACTCTACTGCCGGCCAGACCGTCTCCCTGTCAAGCACCGATGCTGACCAGATAATGCCGGCCACGGGCAGCTATACCATCACAATCAACGCAGCCCGCACCTCGATGACGGTTAAGGCCAACTTCGCCAAACCTGCCGAGGCTCCGGCCGTTTACATCCGCGGCGCTATGAACAGCTGGGGTTCGCCCGACCTGTGGAAGTTCACCTACGACGCAGCCAAGGACCAGTATACCTTCAACTGCGAAGGGAGCACCGTTATCAACGGCGGCGTGGAGTTCAAGATTGCCGACAGCTCATGGGGCAACATCAACTACTCGACAGGCGGAGTCGTGACTACTTTCGGAACTCCCGTAAACCTTCAGTTCAACGTTCAGAATAACACCAAGTTTAACGAGGCTTTCTCCGGCACCATCACATTCAAGATTACGGGTTCGAAGCAGGCCACAGCCACCTTCACCAAGGCTGGCGATGGCCCGGTGTACCCCGATAAGCTTTTCGTGATCGGCACGATCAACGGAGGCGCCTTCGAGCCCACCAACGTGGCTGAAATGAACAATGACGGCGATGGTTTCTACTCCATTTCTTCCGTTACACTTGGAGAGAACGGCGGCTGGTGTGGCTTCGCAATCACGGGCGGCGGCGCCGACTGGAACGAGATCAACGCCCTCCGCTTCGGTCCGGCCGTACAGGATACCCCCGCTGTTGTCGGCGAGAACCAGGCTGACGGTGTAGGCGACTACTCGTGGTCGTTCACTCCCGGCACCTACTCCATGCAGTTTGACATCAACGACAGGATCCTCACCATCGAAGGTGGCGGCGACATTCCTGTCAATCCCAATCCCAAGCCCGACCCCGACGGCGTTGAGACCATCTACATCATGGGCGGCGGCGACGGCCTCTCCTGGGATGCCTTCCCCGGTCTCCCCGTAAAGAAGGGCGACGACGGTGCTTATTCCGTTGAGATTGACAATCTCGTTGCATTCAAGATCACCACAAACGGTAATGCCACAAGCTGGGATTCTTTCAACGAGGGTGCCATCGGCGCCAATGTGGCTTATACGGACGCTGTCTTCTCCGAACAGGGCCAGACTGTAAATCTCCAAAGCTGGGGCGAAAACCAGACCATGCCTTGGGTAGGCACATATAAGCTTACCGTTGCCGGCGACCTCTCCACGCTCAATGTGAAGACCAACACTCCGAAACCCGTAGGTCCGGCAGATGTCTACGTTCGCGGCGACATGAACGAATGGCTCAACGGCGGCGCCGACCCCACATGGCAGTTTACCTACAACGAGGCTGCTGACGAGTACACCTTCGTATGCGAAGGCGTCACCGCCATCGAGGCAGGTCAGGCTTTCAAGTTTGCCGACATGTACTGGGGCACCGTAAACTATACTTACGGTCTCGAGATTACCCCGGAAGACTACAATGAGGAACTCGTTCTCGGATTCAACAACAGTGCCAACACCACATTTGCCGAGAATTTCACCGGCACAATCGTGCTGAAAATCTACGGTGAAGGTCAGGCTGCAGCCACGTTCATGGCCGGAGGCGAAAATCCCGAAGGCCCGGGTGCCGTAGCAGGCATCGACGCCGAGAATGCAGCTCCCGTCTTCTACAACCTGCAGGGTCAGAAAGTGGCCAACCCCGACAAGGGCATCTACATCAAGGTGGCCGGCGGCAAGGCTGTAAAGGTAGTGAAGTAAGACATATTCCTGACAATCATATAAGGCGGCTCCTCATGGGGTCGCCTTTATATTTACTGGCTCCCGAGGAGGGTCGCTTAATTTTTTTACTTTTCTTATCTCATATTAAAAAAATTTTATTAACTTTGCTTGTCAGAAGGAACCATAGACTCTCAACAGGCTAATAAGGACACAAACTATAATAACTTAACTAATTAAATTCTAACAAAGTATGAAGAAAATTTTACTTCTTGCAGCAGCCGCACTGTTTGCATCGTCGTCAGCTTTCGCTATCGACTACTACATTGCCGGCGGCAACATCAACGGTGCTGAAAACTGGGGCGACAACAATGCAGACAACAAGTTTGCAGCCCAGAGCGACGGTACTTACAAGTGGAGCGGTACAGAGCTCGGTTCAGGTTTCAAGGTTCGCGGTTCAAGCTGGGATGAATACGACAAGGGTTCAAACGGCGAGACTCTTGAAGTTGGCAAGGCATACGTGATGGGAGACGGCGGCAACATCATGCTACCCTCCGGCACAAAGTTGACCAACCCCACGGTAGTATTCAACGCTTCCACCAACACAATTACCGTAACCGGTACGTCGGTAGAGATCGGTCTTGAGCTCTATGTGATGGGCGCCAGCGTAAACGGCGTTGAATCCTGGGGCGCATCTGCTGCCAACAAGATGGAAAACATCGGCGGCGGTGTATTCGAATGGAAGGGTGAAACCCTCGGCACAAGCTTCAAGATTGCCGATGCATCATGGAGCGAATACAACTACGGCACCACCGGCGCTGCCCTTGCCCTCAACACTCCCTACTATCCCGTATACAATGGCAGCAACATCGCATTCGACGGTTTCTCTGTAGTGAATAACCCCGTTGTCACTTTCGATACCAACACTAAGGAACTCGTTGTAGCCGGTGAAGCGGAAGGTACTTACGAATGGTTTATCCCCGGCTTCAATGGCACAGCCAACGATGCACTCGACGCTACTACCAAAATGACGCAGGTAGGCGAGACCAACGTTTACATCCGCGAAGAGATGGTAGTGGTTACCGCCGGTGAATTCAAGATTTCTGCCACAGGTTGGGCTCTTCAGTTCGGCAAGGCAGAGGGCGAGGAGATCTTCATCGATCCCGAAAACCTCAGCACAATCCTCTCGCCCGTTGGCATGGACGGCACGGTAGAATATGAGCTTACCGAGGGTATGTGGACAGCCAAGTGGGACATCGACGAGCAGACCATCACGTTCGTAAGCGGTGCTGACGGCGTAGAGAAAGTTGTGTTAGGCAAGGACGCCAAGGCCGTTTACTACAACCTCCAGGGTCAGAAGGTGGCCAACCCCGACAAGGGCATCTACATCAAGGTTGCCGACTGCAAGGCTGTGAAGGTAGTGAAATAATACCAGAAAAGTTAAAAGGAAAAACGGCTCCCTCGGGGGCCGTTTTTTTGTTGCGCAAGTTCATTAGATTTATTAATTTTGCAGTCGCGCTTATGAACAAGGAGGCAACGGAGAAATGGAACGAGTGCCTGGCGTTGATACGCCGGGAGCTGAACGACGACGCGGCGTATGCCGCGTGGTTTGAGCCTGCGGTTGCCACGGGTCTCGAGGGTTCGACCCTCGAGCTCACCTTGCCGAGCAAATTCTTCGAGCAGCTCTACGAGGAGAAGTATTTCCCCGTGCTCTCGGAGGCGCTCCGCGCCGTGCTCGGGAGGAGGGTGGCGGTGAAATACCGCTATCCGGATCCCGCCAAGACCGGACGAAGGGAGAGCGCCGGAGGCGCAAACCGCGATGGAGCCAAGAGCGCCAAATCTGCCGACAAGAACAAATCCGCGGCCAATGCCGGAAAAGGAGCGCAGGCGCCGCCGACCGTCGGAACCGGAACCGGAGCGCAGGCCGAATTCATGCCCAAGCTCAACGAGGACCTAAGTTTCGAGAACTTCTGTGTAGGCACACCCAACAAGATAGCGTGGACCATCGCGGAGTCGATAGCGAGCAAGCCCCTCAACTCCCACTTCAACCCCTTCTTTATCTACGGCGACGTAGGCGTGGGCAAGACCCATCTCATGCAGGCCATCGGCCTGAAGGTGCGCCGGGAGTTTCCCGAGATGAACGTGGTGTTTCTCCCCATGAGGGAGTTTCAGCGCCTCTACCAGAACGCATATCTGCAAGACCGGATTCCGGCCTTCCTCAACTGGTTTATGCGCTGCGACGTGCTGCTCTTCGACGACCTTCAGGAGATCTCGGGGAGCAAGGGCACGCTCAACAACGCCCTATTCCCGATCTTCAACCACCTTCACCTTCACGGCAAACAGCTCGTATTCACATGCGACCGTCCGCCGCAAGACCTCCACGACCTTGAAGACAGGCTCATCGACCGCTTCAAATGGGGGAGCATAGAGAAACTCGAGCGGCCCGACGCAGCGCTGCGCAAGAAGATCCTGACGTTCAAGGCAAAGAAGAACGAGATAGACATCCCGAAAAGCGTGATAGACTTCGTGGCCAAGGCGCCCCTCAACTCCGTGAGGGAGATAGAGAGCGTTGTGCTCGGCATCATGACGCGCGCCATCACACTGGGTCGCGAGATCACGCTCGACATGGCCCGCGAGGTGATCAACCGTGCAGTGCGCCACACCACACGCAAGGCCCTCAACTTCGACATGATTGTGGAGACCGTAGCAGAACGCTACAACCTGAACTCCGACGTGCTCTTCACCAAGAGCCGCGTCAAGGATGTGGCCGAGGCCAGGATGGTGATCATGTATCTGGGGCAGCGGTTGCTGGGACTCTCCACGGGTTCGATTGGCCGGAAACTCGGCAGGCAGCACTCCACCGTGATCCACGGCATCCAGAGCGTAAACGAAAGAATCGGCACCGACCGCGAATTCGCGGAGAAGGTAGCCGATCTTGAGCGTTCCCTTTAGAAATTCAGTAATTTTACTCCGGGTTACCGACGTCGGAGTCGAGCATCAGCAGCAGCAGGGCCACGTCGGCCTTGGGGTCGATGCGCCGCAGCTCGGCTGCCAGTTCCCGACGCCATGCAGTCTCCTGCTCGTCGGTCAGCCCGATGCGGTCGATGGCATAGAGACCGGCGGCCTCACCGTAATTGCCGTCGATAAACGCCTCATGGGCCTTGATGCGGCCGGAGAGTTTCCTGTAGCCCGCATGGTCGGGGTTGAGATAGCACAACTTAGCTGCACGTTCTCCTGCTCCCTTCAGGTCGCCGGCCTGGAGCAGAAGTCCGGCGAGGCGGAACTCCAGCGAGAGGTCGTCGGGCGTGCGCTCGAGCAGGCGCCGGTAATAATCGGCTGCCGCCGAGAAATTGCCCAGCGCGCGGTTGGCGAAAGCCAGCTTGCGCAGCAGCCATGTGGAACTGCGGTCGGCGTCGCTCGAGAAGAGGTCGGCGCGCTCGTAGCTCTCGAGGGCCCGGCGGAAGTCACCCAGCATCTGGTAGCTGTAACCAAGTTTTTCGTAGAGCTCTCGCTCGGCTACGCCACGCCCGGCGGCCTCCTCGTAGAGCGAGGCAGCCAGTGAGTGGTAGCCATGGTTGAAGTAGAAATCTGCCGCCGTCTCGATAATCTCGTCGTCGGCCAGCAGCGCCCCGAGGTAGGGGAGATGCAGGAAGTCGAGGGGTTCGGCGAAGGGGTCGGGATATTCCGTATGTTTCGGGTACACTTTGGCAAAGCGGTATAGGTCGCGTGCGAAGGAGAGCGCCTCGGCCGCAAAGAGGGGTTTTCGCCCCACATTCTCCCGGTCTTTCAGCAGATCGCGCATCGCCTCCAGCTGGCCGTTGAGATGGCCGGCCAGCATCTCGCGGCGGTCGGCCGGCATCTGGAGGATACCGAGAGCAAATGAGAACCGGTCGGCGCTGCACATCTCGGTGGCATCGGCCATAGAGGCAAAGGCCTCACCGCTGAAATTCTCGAAAAGGGGAGACACGGCACTGTGGGCCGCAGAGAAGGGTAGAAACCAGTTGGCCATCG
>JAFLTW010000002.1 GCA_022509085.1 Muribaculaceae bacterium
AGAAGACGGGCGTTGACTACCTGACGGTGCCCGTCTACCTGGAATACCAGTACAGGGCGCTCGACTGGCTGGGCCTGTGGGCCCGCGCCGGCGTTGGCCTGGCCTTCCGCACGCGCTCCTTCACGGGGGGCGTCAGCGGTCTGGCCAAGGCATGGGGCGTCTTCCCGGAATATGACGACCTTCTGATCGACGAGGACTACCTCGACGACTTCGGCGAGCGCACCCTTAGCGGTGCCTCCAACGGCGAGTCGGGAGCGAAGGGCTTCGGCGCCTCCATCATGGTGGGTGCGGGCCTTGAGTTCTACGTGGCCAGGCCCGTGTCGTTCCTGGTGGGCGTGACCTACGACGCCGGCCTGACGAACGTCTTCCCGGGCGGCAAGAGCGCCACGGGGACGGCCTACACTGCCGAGACGGCACCGGTGACCTACACCGTGGCCGGCGGCACACAGGTGAGATCCCTTGCCGACTACACCTCCAAGAGCAAGCTCATGCCCCTCTGCCTGCAGCTGGGCGTAAACGTGAGGTTCTGACCAAAATGACTCTGTAAGTAACTATCGATAACAAGCGAAACTGACCTGACAGAAGCGATTCAACCAACTATCAATACTTCAACGATAAGGAGCTCCGCCGCGCGGCGAGGCTCCTTTTTTATTATTGATATTAGTGACTGATAATTGATATCCGGGCTTAGGGTTTGCCTATGTAGAAAATTTTTTGTAACTTTGTATGTTATTTAGAATATTGTAGAGATGCAAGATTACGAAGAACAGGACTACGAACAGCAGCCGAAACAGTACGGCGCGGACAACATACAGGTGCTCGAAGGGCTTGAGGCGGTAAGGAAACGCCCGGCCATGTATATAGGCGACATCTCAGGTCGCGGTCTGCACCACCTTGTATACGAGGTGGTAGACAACTCTATCGACGAGGCCCTGGCCGGCTATGCCGACAATATCGAGGTCACAATCCTTGAAGACAACTCCATCAAGGTGGTAGACAACGGCCGCGGTATCCCCGTAGACATGCACGAGAAGATGCACAAGCCCGCCCTCGAGGTGGTGCTCACCGTGCTGCATGCCGGCGGTAAGTTCGACAAGGGTTCCTACAAGGTGTCGGGCGGTCTGCACGGCGTGGGCGTGAGCTGCGTCAACGCGCTCAGCGACTATCTGCGCGCCGAGATCCACCGCGACGGCAAGATCCACATGCAGGAATATTCTCTCGGCAAGCCGACCTGCGACCTTAAGGTGATAGGGGAGACCGACCATACCGGCACCACAATCATCTTCCATCCCGACGCCGGCATCTTCACCGAGACCGTCTACGACTACGAGACGCTCGCCGCGCGCCTGCGCGACCTCTCGTATCTCAATGCGAGAATACGGCTGAAGCTTACCGACCTCCGCAACCTCGACGAGGAGGGCAATCCCCGCTCCGACACGTTCTACAGCGAGAAAGGTCTGGAGGAGTTCGTGCGCTACATCGACGAGGGGAAGGAGAGCCTTATCGGCGACATAATCCATCTCAACACGGTGAAGGGCGACGTGCCCGTGGAAGTGGCCATGACCTACAACACCACCTTCAACGAGAGCGTCTATGCCTACGTCAACAACATTAACACCATAGAGGGCGGCACGCACCTTACCGGTTTCCGCCGCGGCCTCACCACTACCCTGAAGAAATATGCCGACACCAACAAGCTTATCGAGAAGCTCAAGGTGGAGCTCCAGAAGGAAGACTTCCTCAACGGTCTTACGGCCGTTGTGTCGGTGAAGGTGGCCGAGCCCCAGTTTGAGGGGCAGACCAAGACCAAGCTCGGCAACAGCGAGGTGGCGGGAGTGGTGCAGCAGGCCATCTCGGAGGCGCTCGGCAATTATCTCGAGGAGCACCCCAAGGAGGCCCGAATCCTCATCGACAAGATTGCGCTGGCCGCACAGGCACGCCAGGCGGCTTATGACGCCCGACGCAAAATCCAGAACAAGACGCCTCTCGGGGGCGCGGGACTTCCCGGCAAACTGGCAGACTGCAAGAGCAAGTATGCCGAGGAGTGCGAGCTCTTCCTCGTGGAGGGTGACTCTGCAGGCGGTTCCGCAAAGCAGGGGCGCAACCCCAACTTCCAGGCCATCCTGCCTCTGCGAGGCAAGATCCTCAACGTGGAGAAGGCCGACAGAAAGTTTCTCGAGTCGGAGGCCATCGTAAACATCTTCAAGGCCCTGGGCGTAACCATGGACGCCAACCAGCAGCCCGACCTCTCGAAGCTGCGCTACCACAAGGTGATCATCATGACCGATGCCGACGTCGACGGCGCCCACATCGCCACGCTGCTGATGACATTCTTCTTCCGCAAGATACGCCCCATCATCGACAACGGTTACCTCTACATCGCCACCCCGCCGCTCTACAAGTGCACGCACAAGAGCAAGAAGAACGTGGTGGAATACTGCTGGGACGACTTCCAGGTGCAGCGCTTCGTCGACCGCGAGTGTGGCGGCGACCGCAACAGGATGAACCTCCAGCGCTACAAGGGTCTCGGCGAGATGAACCCGGAGCAGCTCTGGGAGACGACGATGGACCCCGAAAACCGTATGCTGAAACAGGTGAACCTCACCAACGCCACGGAGGCCGACCATATCTTCTCCGTGCTGATGGGCGAGGACGTGGCCCCTCGAAAGGAATTCATCGAGGCCCACGCCACCTATGCCAACATCGACGCTTGAAATTAGAAAATCCAACCTCAATTCAATAACATCCAATCTTTATAGAAAATGCCCAAAAGAGAAAGGCTCTTCGTGAGAAGAGCCTTTCTTGTGTGTGTGGGTATATGTTTGCCGCTTAGAGCTTGCTCTTGGCGGCGATATACTGGCGGTTCATGCGTCCGATGTTGTAGAGCTTGATGTTCTTGGGGCATTCGGCCGAGCAGGCACCGGTGTTGGTGCAGTTGCCGAAGCCGAGCTCGTCCATCTTGTCTACCATGGCGCGCACCCTGCGGTCGCGTTCCACCTCGCCCTGGGGGAGGAGGGCCAGCTGGCTCACCTTGGCGCTGACGAAGAGCATGGCGGAGCCGTTCTTGCAGGCAGCCACGCAGGCGCCGCAGCCGATGCAGCTCGCGGAGTCCATGGCCTCGTCGGCCTTCTCCTTGCTGATGGGGATGGAGTTGGCATCCTGTGCGCCGCCGCAGTTGAAGCTCACGTAGCCGCCGGCCTGCTGTATCTTGTCGAAGGCGTTGCGGTCTACCATCAGGTCTTTGATCACGGGGAAGGCTGCGGAGCGCCAGGGCTCTACGGTGATTGTCTCGCCGTTGGCGAAGCGACGCATGTAGAGCTGGCATGTGGTGGCGCCGGTGGCGGGGCCGTGGGGATGACCGTTGATGTAGAGCGAGCACATGCCGCAGATGCCCTCGCGGCAGTCGTGATCGAACGCTATCGGTTCCTGGCCGCTGTCTACGAGGCGCTCGTTGAGGATGTCCATCGTCTCGAGAAACGACGTGTCCGGAGTGGTCTCGACGTCATTATAGGTCACAAAACCACCCTTGTCCTTCGGGCCGGCCTGACGCCATACCCGGAGATTAACTTTCATTGCTTTTTCTTCCATCGTTTTATGACTTATAATTACGTGTTTGTACCTTTATGGCCTCGTAGTGGAGCGGTTCGAGAATCTGTTCGGGAGCCTTTTCATCGCTTCCGGCATATTCCCAGCAGCTCACGTAGAAGCAGTTCTCGTCGTCGCGTTTTGCCTCGCCCTCTTCCGTCTGGTATTCCTCGCGGAAGTGGCCGCCGCAGCTCTCGTTGCGGTTGAGCGCGTCGTAGGCCATGAGTTCGCCCATGGTGATGAAGTCGTTGAGGCGGAAGGCCTTGTCGAGCTCTATGTTCATACCCTCGAGGCTACCGGGGATGCGGAGGTTGCTGTCGAATTCCTTGCGGAGATCCTTGAGCTTGGCGAGAGCGGTCTCGAGACCCTCCTTGGTGCGTGCCATACCTACGTATTCCCACATTATGTGGCCGAGTTCCTTGTGCAGGGAGTCTACGGAGCGTGAGCCCTTGATCTCCATGAGTTTCTCGAGAGCCTCCCGGCATTTCGCCTCGGCCTCCTCGAATTCGGGGCGGTCGGTGGTGAAGCGGGGCACCGAGATCTGGTCGCTCAGGTAGTTCTGGATGGTGTAGGGGAGCACGAAGTAGCCGTCGGCGAGGCCCTGCATCAGGGCGGAGGCGCCGAGGCGGTTGGCGCCGTGGTCGGAGAAGTTGCATTCGCCGATGGCGAAGAGGCCCTTCACGGTGGTCTGCAGCTCATAGTCTACCCAGATGCCGCCCATGGTGTAGTGGATGGCGGGGAAGATCATCATGGGGTTGTAGTAGCGGTCGCCGTTCTCGTCGGTGCGAGCCAGTTCGCCGGGGTTGACGTCGGTGATCTCCTCATACATGTCGAAGAGGTTGCCGTAGCGCTGGCGCACCACGTCGATGCCCAGGCGGTTGATGGCCTCCGTGAAGTCGAGGTAGACGGCAAGGCCGGTGTTGTTCACGCCGAAGCCGGCGTCGCAGCGTTCCTTTGCGGCGCGCGATGCAACGTCGCGGGGCACGAGGTTGCCGAATGCCGGGTAACGGCGCTCCAGGTAGTAGTCGCGTTCCGACTCGGGGATGTCGCTGCCCTTTATCTCGCCTTTCTGGAGCTTCTCGGCGTCCTCACGGTTTTTGGGCACCCAGATGCGGCCGTCGTTGCGGAGCGACTCCGACATGAGGGTAAGCTTGCTCTGCTTGTCGCCGTGCACGGGGATACACGTGGGGTGGATCTGCACGAAGGCGGGGTTGGCAAAGAAGGCACCCTTGCGGTAGCAGGCCATGGCGGCCGACACGTTGCAGCCCATGGCGTTGGTGGAGAGGAAGTAGGTGTTGCCGTAGCCGCCGGTGGCGATCACCACGGCGTGGGCGGCGAAGCGCTCCATCTTGCCCGTCACGAGGTTGCGGGCGATGATGCCGCGGGCACGTTTCACGCCGTTCTCATCCTCGATGAGCACCACGTCATGCATCTCGTAGCGGTTGAAGCTCTTTACCTTTCCGAGCTGGATCTGGCGGTTGAGCGAGCTGTAGGCGCCGAGCAGGAGCTGCTGGCCGGTCTGGCCTTTGGCGTAGAATGTGCGGCTCACCTGGGCGCCGCCGAAGGAGCGGTTTGCCAGCAGGCCGCCGTATTCGCGTGCGAAGGGCACGCCCTGGGCCACACACTGGTCGATGATGTTGTTTGACACCTCGGCAAGGCGGTAAACGTTGGCCTCACGGGCGCGGTAGTCGCCGCCCTTCACGGTGTCGTAGAACAGACGGTAGACGGAGTCGCCGTCGTTCTGATAGTTCTTGGCCGCGTTGATGCCGCCCTGGGCGGCGATGGAGTGGGCGCGGCGCGGACTGTCCTGTATGCAGAAGTTGAGCACGTTGAAGCCCATCTCGGCCAGGGTGCTGGCCGCGGAGGCGCCGGCAAGACCCGTGCCTACCACGATGATGTCAAGCTTGCGCTTGTTGGCAGGGTTCACCAGCTTCTGGTGTGCCTTGTAGTTGGTCCATTTCTCAGCGATCGGACCCTCCGGAATCTTCGATTCTTCCGGACTCATCTTTCTTACTTTGATATTTTCTGTTGCCATATCGCTAAGGAGTTATTGAGGTTGTACTGCTGTTGCGGGAAGCACCTGGATGGCCGGCTGTTCCGGCTCCGAGCCCTTGCCCTCGAGGTAGTCGAAGAGAGCCACCATGTTGCGGTAGGCGTGGAGCATCCTCTTCTCCGAGTCGCGCTGCTCGCGGGCCTCGGCCTGACGGTCAACCGGCAGAGAGGCGATCTGCATCTCAAACAGGTCGTCGTTGTCATACTGCGGACCTACCTGGGCCACGATCTGACGGAACTGGCTTGCCAGCTGGTCGTAGGGAGTCATCTGGATCTGGAGGCCTGCCTGGGCGGCGCCGGGACCGAAGTCGCGCTCATACATGGGCACGAGCATGTCCTTATACTGCGCGCGAAGCTCGGGGTTGGTCTTGTAGAAGCCCTCGTTGGCCTTCACGGTGAAGACGATGGCCTGGGCAGTGAAGCAGAGGCATACGAGAGTTACCCACCAGCAGCCGATCTTCTTGAGGCGCGGGATCCATACGGTGCTGTCCCAACCGACGGACTGGAACATCGACCAGAAACCGTGGGTGAGGTGGAACCACAGGGCCACGAAACCGATGATGTAGACGATGGGGGTGTAGACGAGCGAGAATGCCTCCTGGATAAAGAGCGTGCCTGCGCTGGGAGGAATCACCTCTTCGGCGCCGCGGATCTCCTGGAGCTGCATCTTGGCCCAGAACTGAATAAGGTGGATCACGAGGAATGCAAGGATTACGATACCGAGCACCATCATGTTTTTCGACGACCATTCCACCGTGGCCGGACGTTTGCTGATGGCATAACGTTGTTCGCCGCGTGCCTTGCGGTTCTTTACCGTGAGCACACTCGCATAGATGATGTGAATGACGATCAGCGCTGCAAGCGCCACAGAAGCTATCAGGGCATACCAGTTGGCTCCGAGAAACATACATACGGAGTTGTAGGTGGTAGGCCAGCAGATGGCTATGGCATTAAGCAGACAGTGAAAAGTCACGAATAGGAGAAGGGCGGCACCTGAGAATGCCATTATGGCCTTACGTCCTACTGAAGAGCTTGATAACCACATGTTTTTGTTGGGTGTTGTTATTATTGTTTATTAGATTTAAGCGTTTGCGGGCGTCGGCCTGGAGGCCGGAGTCTAACTCGTGTGCAAAATTACTTTTTTTTCCGCAAAAAAAAAATTAATTTTGCTCCATATTTCAAACGAAGAACAAAAAGTGAGCACAAACACCACCGACTCGAGGCGCAAGGTTACGACGCGGCGCCTGAGCGAGATGAAACAGCGCGGCGAGAAAATCTCGATGCTCACCGCCTACGACTACAGCAGCGCCCGCATTCTCGACGGCGCCGGCATCGACGTGCTCCTGGTGGGCGACAGCGCCTCCAACGTCATGGCCGGCAACGTCACCACCCTCCCCATCACCCTCGACCAGATGATCTATCACGCCAAGTCGGTGATGAAGGGAGCCGAGAGGGCACTCGTGGTGGTCGACCTTCCCTTCGGCACATATCAGGGTAACTCTAAGGAGGCCCTGGCCTCCGCCATCCGCATAATGAAGGAGAGCCACGCCGAGGCCGTGAAGCTGGAGGGGGGAGCCGAGATCCGCGAGAGCATACAGCGAATCCTCTGCGCCGGCATCCCCGTGATTGGCCATCTCGGCCTGACGCCCCAGAGCATAAATAAATTCGGAACGTACAACGTGCGCGCACGCGAGAAGGAGGAGGCCGAGAAGCTCATGGCCGATGCCCGGCTCCTCGAAGAGATAGGCTGCTTTGCCGTCGTGCTCGAGAAGGTGCCCGCCGAGCTGGCTGCCCGGGTGGCTGCCGAGCTCTCCATCCCCGTGATCGGCATCGGCGCCGGCGGCGGCTGCGACGGCCAGGTGCTCGTGATGCACGACATGCTCGGCATCAACCGCGAGTTCTCCCCGCGCTTCCTGCGCCGGTATGCCAACCTCGACGAGGTGATGACCGAGGCCGTGAAACACTACATAGCCGACGTGAAGAGCGGCGACTTCCCCAACGAATCAGAACAGTATTAAGACCCTCCGCGGTCACCTAAATAAGACTATGCACTACGACCATAAAGAAATTGAGAGGCGCTGGCAGCAGTACTGGCGCGACAATCAGACCTACAAGGCCGAGATAAAGCCCGGCAAACCGAAATACTACGTGCTCGACATGTTCCCCTATCCCTCGGGGGCAGGTCTGCATGTGGGCCATCCGCTCGGCTACATAGCCTCCGACATCTACGCGCGCTATAAGCGCCAGCAGGGCTTCAACGTGCTCCACCCCATGGGCTACGACGCCTACGGCCTCCCCGCAGAGCAGTATGCCATCCAGACGGGGCAGCATCCCGAGAAGACCACCACCGACAACATAGCACGCTACCGCTCGCAGCTCGACAAGATAGGCTTCTCGTTCGACTGGAGCCGCGAGGTGCGTACCTGCGATCCGGAATACTACAAGTGGACGCAGTGGGCCTTCATGAAGATGTTTGACAGCTACTACGACACGCGCCTCGACAAGGCCGAGCCCATATCGAAGCTGGTGGCCCACCTCGAGAAGTATGGTACGGAGGGTCTGCACGCCGCAGGCTCCAGGGAGATCAACTTCTCGGCAGCCGACTGGAACGAGATGACGGAGGCCGAGAAACGCACCGCGCTGATGAACTGGCGCATTGCCTATCAGGGTGAGACGATGGTCAACTGGTGTGAGGCCCTGGGTACGGTGCTCGCCAACGACGAGGTGAGCGAGGGCGTCAGCGTCCGCGGCGGTCACCCCGTGGAGCAGAAGCTGATGAAGCAGTGGCTGCTGCGTGTCTCCGCATACGCCCCGCGTCTGCTGCGCGACATGGAACCCCTGGCCTGGAGCGACTCGCTCAAGGAGACCCAGCGCAACTGGATAGGGCGCAGCGAGGGCGCTGAGATGCGTTTCCCCGTGCAGGACTCCGACATCGAGCTCGAGATCTTCACAACCCGCGCCGACACCATCTTCGGCGTCACCTTCATGGTGCTCGCCCCGGAGAGCAAATACGTGCCCCTGCTCACCACCCCCGACAGGCGCGAGGCCGTGGAGAAGTATCTCGACGAGGTGAAACATAAGACGGAGCGCGAGCGTCAGATCGACAAGAAGGTGAGCGGCGTCTTCACCGGCAGCTATGCCGTCAATCCCCTCACGGGCAAGCCTGTCCCGGTGTGGGTAAGCGACTATGTGCTGGCCGGCTACGGCACGGGCGCCATCATGGCCGTCCCGGCACACGACAGCCGCGACTACGCCTTCGCGCGCCACTTCGACCTGCCCGTAGTCCCGCTCATCGAGGGAGCCGACGTCAGCGAGAAGAGCTTCGACGCAAAGGAGGGCCGAATGGTCAACAGCAAGGGTCCCGAACTCGACCTCAACGGCCTGGAGGTGAAGGACGCCATCGCCAAGACAAAGAAATTCATAGAGGAGAAGGGCATCGGCAAGGTGAAGACCAACTACCGTCTTCGCGACGCCATCTTCTCGCGCCAGCGCTACTGGGGCGAGCCCTTCCCCGTATATTATAAGGAGGGAGTGGCCTACCTGCTCCCCGAGCAGCTGCTCCCGCTGCAGCTCCCCGAGGTGAGCAGCTATCTTCCCACCTCCACGGGCGAGCCCCCGCTGGGACGCGCCGAAGGCTGGACGAGTCCTGAGGGCTTCCCCCTGGAGCTCTGCACGATGCCCGGCTTCGCCGGCAGCTCAGCCTATTACCTCCGCTACATGGACCCGCACAACGACAAGGCGCTCGTGGGCCGCGAGGCCGACGAGTACTGGCGCGACGTCGACCTCTATGTGGGAGGCGCCGAACATGCCACAGGCCACCTCATATACTCACGCTTCTGGAACAAGTTCCTCTTCGACCTCGGGCTCGTGGTGGAGGCAGAGCCGTTCAAGCGCCTCGTCAACCAGGGTATGATCCAGGGGAGGAGCAACTTCGTCTACCGCATCAACGGCACCAACACCTTCGTGAGCCACGGCCTTAAGGACCGGTATGACACGGTGCCCATCCGAGTTGACATCAGCATGGTGAGCAACGACGTGCTCGACACGGAGGCGTTCAGGAAGTGGCGCCCCGACTTTGCCGACGCAGAGTTCATTCTCGAAGACGGCAAATACGTGTGCGGCTGGGCCGTGGAGAAGATGTCGAAGTCGATGTTCAACGTAGTAAATCCCGACGACATCGTGGAGCGCTACGGCGCCGACACTCTCCGCCTCTACGAGATGTTCCTCGGCCCCGTGGAGCAGTCGAAACCCTGGGACACCAACGGCATCGACGGTGTAAACCGTTTCCTCAAGAAGCTCTGGACCTGGGCCGACAAGGTATTGGCCGACGGCACCGACGGCCCGATGACTCCCGAGGAGAGCAAGGCCGTCAACAAGCTTATCAAGAAGGTGACGGCCGACATCGAGAACTTCTCGTTTAATACCTCCGTGGCGGCCTTCATGATAGCGCTCAACGAGCTTACGGCCGCCGGCGCCAGGAGCCGCGAGGCCCTGGAGCTCGTGACGAGGGTGCTGGCTCCCTTCGCGCCCCATATGGCCGAGGAGTTCTGGCACCGCCTGGGCCATGACGGCAGCGTGGCCGACGCCGAATGGCCGGCATTCGACGAGAGTGCCCTGGTGGAGAACACCGTGAAATATCCCGTCAGCTTCAACGGCAAGACCCGCTTCACCATCGAGGCCCCGGCCGACGCCGACAAGGCGGAGGTGGAGAAGCTCGCTCTCGCCGCCGAGGGCGCCGCGAAATGGCTCGACGGGAAGCAGCCCAAAAAGGTGATTGTGGTGCCGGGCAAGATAGTCAACATCGTGATTTAGCAATATTAGGCCTCTTAGGCGCGTTAATAGAGTGATGAAGATAGTATTCGCCACCAACAACGCGCACAAACTCGAGGAGGCGCGCTCATTGGCGGGCGGCAGGATTACGGTCCTGTCGCTCTCCGACATTTCATGCCGGGAGGAGCTCCCGGAGACGTGCGACACCATAGAGGGCAACTCCCTGCAGAAGGCCTCGTACGTGGCCGCGAAGTATGGCTACCCCTGTTTTTCCGACGATACGGGTCTCTTTGTCGACGCGCTCGGCGGGGCCCCCGGTGTCTACTCGGCGCGCTATGCGGGCGAGCACTGCTCGCCGGCCGACAACATCGTGAAGCTGCTGGGCGAGATGGAGGGGAAGGCCGACCGCAAGGCCCGCTTCCGCACCGTTGCCACCCTCTGCGCCCCGGGCCGTGAGCCCCTCGCGTTTGAGGGAACGGTGGAGGGCACCATCGCCACTGAGCGCCACGGCTCCGGAGGCTTCGGCTACGACCCCGTCTTCATCCCCGACGAAAGCGGCATAAGTTTTGCAGAAATGGAGCCGGAGGCGAAAAACGCCATCTCTCACCGCGGGCGTGCCCTGCGCCAACTTTTTGATTATCTACAGACTCTATAAATGAAGAAAACTCTCATATTCCTCATCGCCACCATCCTTACGGCGCTTTCGGCGCGGGCCGAGATCACAGCCGACTGGAAGCTACATATGCCGTTCGACAGGTGGCCCACCTCTATCATCGAGACCCCCGGAAGGGTCTACTTCCTGAGCCGTACCTTCGAACACAACGGCTCGATACCCGCCAGGGCGGTCAACTCCAACTCCCTGTTCTACTACGACAAGGCAGGCGAGGAGGTGGTGTCGTTCAACCGCCGCAACCTCGGCAGCGGCAATGCCGTGGCCTGCATGGCCTACAACGCCGAGAAGGGTTACCTGCTTGTGGTCTACACCGACTGCAACATCGACTTCGTATACGACGACGGCCGCATACTCAACATCCTTTCCCTCAACGCCGCGAGCATTCAGGGACGCAAGGAGGTGAACTCCATCACCTTCGACAATGAGAACGACCGCGTCTACCTCGCCACGAGCTTCGGCTACGTGAGCCTCAACGACCGCAAATACGAGGTGGCCGAGAGCCGCATCTACAACGAAGACATTCAGAGTGTGGCCCGCTGCGGCTCCAACATCGTGCTCTGCCACGACTACGACATCTACTACGCGCCGGCAGCCGACCAGCGCTACAATTTCTCTTCCTACAAGATGATGGAAGACTCCCCCTCGGTCGATGTGCTCCTTCCCCTCAAGGGCAACGACTTCGTGGCCTACACCACGGCCGTCGGCGGCACTATCTATAAGGTGGTATACACCGGTGGAGGCTATAAGGCCGAGAGCCTGGCCGACGACCCCAAGGTGCACTGCATGCAGACAATCAAGGGGGGCTACCGCCTCTGCGGCAATGTGGTGATATACACCCTCACCGACGGCGGTGAGCTCACCTACGAGACGCGCACACGCGATGCGTGGCGCATTCCCTCCACCACTCTCGACGGCAAGGAGCTCTGGGTGCTCTTCGAGAAGAAGGGCGTGCGCGGCTACCGCCTCCCCGACAACTCCATAGCCCACCATTACACGCGGCCCAACGCCCCGGCCACATACATCTCTTCCGACATTGCCCACCATCCCAAATACGGCATGCTGTCCGGCAGCAACGGCTACGACTTCGCGCTTGCCGCCTTCGGGCAGGCAACGCCGGGCAACCTCTCCGCGCTCAAATGGGGCATATGGCAGGAATACGGTCCCGACTACGTGGCTCCCGACAAGTTCCCCTCCACCACCAACTACTTCGGAGTGGCCATCGACCCCAAGAATACCGACTATGTCTACCGCTCCAACGTGCTCGGAGGGCTGATGAGGCTCAATCTCTCCAACCCCGACGACATCCTCATCCTCGCCAACCCAAGCAACGAGAACGCCGGCAGCCAGGGTTTCATCAAGGTGGCCGACGACCTCGCCGCCTGGTCGCGCCTCTGCCGCTTCTCCACGCCGCGCTTCACCTCCGACGGCACAATGTGGACCCTCTACAATAACGCCGACACGGAGCTGGCCGAACTGTGGTGGTGGACAGCCGCCGACCGCGCCGCCACCACCTCCGCCTCAACCTACCGACCAATGAACCGCCTGCAGCTGCCACGCTTCCCGAGCAACAATACCGACGTGATGGTGGCCCTCGACCGTAACCCGGGAATGGTGGTGATGGGAGGCCTGGGCAACGGCGGCTCACTCATGCTCTACGACCACCGCAACACCCCCGCCACCAAAGGCGACGACAGATACGTCTTCTACGACAGTCCCTACGACCAGGATGGGGGCGGCGTGACGTTCCTCAACATCAACAATCTGATGGAAGACCCCCAGACGGGTCTGGTGTGGATCATGAGCCAGAGGGGTATCTTCACCATCAACCCCGCGACGGCATTCGACACCCCCAACCTCGTGAGCCGCATCAAGGTGTCGCGCAACGACGGCACCAACCTCGCCGACTACCTGCTCAACGAGATCAACGTCAACAATATGGCAATCGACGGGGAGGGCCGGAAATGGTTCTGCACCTCCAACGGTCTGGTATGCACCTCGGCCGACGGGCGCACGATACTGGGTGAATTCACCACCGACAACTCCTACCTGCCGGCCGACAACGTGCTGGCTGCATGCTATAACCCCGACAACAACTCGCTGCTCGTGGCCACCGACGGCGGCCTCGTGGAGATGTTCCCCTCCGGCAGCGGCAGCTCCGAGCTGCCCCGCGGCGACGCCTTCCGCGTCTATCCCAACCCCGTGGAACCCAACTACTACGGGTGGGTGCGCATCGACAACATAGCCGACGGTTCGCTGGTGAAGATCACCGACGCCTCGGGCGGCATCGTCAAGGAGCTCGGTCCGGCCGAGGGCGGCAGTGTGGAATGGGACGTCTCCGGACATAACAACCGCCGCGTCTCCACCGGCGTATATTATGTGATGGTGTCGCCGGGCAACGCCGGCAACGGCGAGACAAAGATTCAGAAGATACTCGTTTTGAATTGATATATGAGAAAGATAAAGATATTGATGCTCACCCTCGCCTCGTCGATGGCCGCTGTGGCCGCCGACGTCAATGTTAGCGGCGGTGAGCTCGCCGGCATCCTCGCCGACGAGAAGATTAAGAAGGAGAACGCGCTGAAGCTCCAGGGCAGCATAGATGCCCGCGACCTCGCGGCCATCGAGAAGTTGCCCGTGGCCATAAAGCAGCTCGACCTGCGGGAGGTGAAGATCACCCCGCTCACCATGCCCGACCGCTCCCTCTTCGGTCGCACTCTCTTCAGCGAGGGCGAGATTCCGGCCTACACCTTCTTCAAGTCGGGAGTGGAGAGCCTTATGCTCCCCGCTGCCACCACCGCCATATGCGAGGGTGCCTTCGCAGCCTCGGCACTGAAGGAGATAGAGCTTCCGGCAGGGGTGACCTCCATCGGTTCCTACGCCTTCTACGGCTGCACCGACCTGCGCAGCGTCGACCTCTCCAAGACGTCCGTCACGGAGCTTCCCCCCTACGTCTTCGCCGGCTGCGTCAACCTGGAGTCGGTAAAGCTGCCCGCGACGGTTGTCCGCGTCGGCCGCGAGGCGTTCTCCCACACTGCCGTGAAGAGTCTTACGCTCGACAGGATAGAGAGCTTCGAGCCATACGCGCTCAGCGGTATGCCCTACCTTGAGGAACTGGTGATCAATCCCTACGCCGAGATAGGCGACGGTCTGCTGATGGACAACGTCTCGCTCCTCTCTCTCACAGGTGTGCCTGAGGCCATCCCCGACTATTTCGCCACCAACTGCTCCACACTCCCGGCCGAAACCATGGCCGGCGGTTCCGTGGTAGGCCGCTACTCTTTCGCCAATACGGCAGCCGCCGACGAACTCATTCTCCCGGCCTCTGTGAGCCGTATCGAACGCGGTGCGCTGGCGGGACTGTCGTCGCTGAAGCATATTGACGCCACGGCGCTCGAGGGCAATCTCCCCGCCGTAGACGCCACCACTTTCGAGGGCCTCTCCCAGTCCGACATCGACCTGTGGGTCACCGACGATTCGTTCGACCTTTGGAAGTCTGACCCCGTATGGGGCCTCTTCAACGTGGTGGCCAACAGCCAGACCTCGGTAGATGAGATACCGGGCGCCGAGGCCGATGCCATCTCCATCCGCTTCCGCGGCGCAAGCCTGCTTGTGGAGGCCGCGACGGCTGTGGCCGACGTCAGGATCTACACCCCCGACGGTCGCGTGGCCTACGTGGCTTCGCCGGGCGAACCGCGCGTGGAGATAGCCGCCGACCTTCTGCCGGCAGGTATCCTGATCGTGGCTGCCACAGATGCCGAGGGAAACGCCAAGACCGCAACCCTGCTGCATTAATCGGCGCATAGACTCGATATGGGAAAGAACAAACTGAAGAAATTTGCCGAGATGAAGGGCTTCCGCTGCGTGGTGGAGGCCCCGTGCTATAATCTTGAGAACACCGACTTCCCCCTGAAGGGCAACTGGAATGCCGACTTCTTCAAGCGCCCCGGAGAGCTCGTGCTCGAGCTGGGCTGCGGCAAGGGGGAATACACCGTGGGCCTGGCGCGCCATGAGGGCGCCAAGAACTTTATCGGCGTCGACATCAAGGGTGCCCGTATCTACACCGGCGCCAAGACAGTGGAGCAGGAGGAAATCCCCAATGCGGGGTTTCTCCGCACCCAGGTGGAGTGCCTTCCCGCCTTCTTCGCCCCGGGCGAGGTGAGCGAGCTTTGGATCACCTTCCCCGACCCCCAGCTCAAGAAGACCAACAAACGGCTCACCTCCACCCGGTTTCTGGGCTATTACCGCCGGTTTATGGATGCAAACGGGGTGCTAAACCTCAAGACCGACTCCCCGTTTCTTTACGAATACACGCGCCGGCTGGCCGAGACCAACGGACTCGAGATCCTGGAGGCGACCGACGACCTCTATGCCCGCGAGGGTGAATGCCTGGAGAAGGATATAAAGACCTTCTACGAGCAGCAGTGGCTTGCCCGCGGCAAGACCATCAAGCTGTTGAAATTCCGCCTCGGCGACCGTGAGCTCACTGAGCCCGACGTGAGCGACCTGACGCCCGACGACTATCGCGCCGCCGCACGCTTCAACCGTTCATAACCTCCCTACATCCGTTAATAATTGAAAAATGATTACCGGCATTCGCTAAAAAGTTTGGCAGAATGCCGCTTTTTTATTAAATTTGCATTAGATTTCAGGTTTCTAACGAAAAATATTTGATTTTTTAGGTGTCTTTCAGAAGACATTCGAGGATTTTAAGTAGATTTTCAGAGGACTTTAAACGATTATTATTTTCTTAATTTATAACCACTTTTAACAACTTTCTGATGAAAAAATTTTTATTCTTAGGTCTGGCGGGGCTTCTGGCTGCCGGCTTTTCGTCATGTAGCAACGACGACCTGCTTGCCGACAGGGACCAGGTGCTCGACCACGACCAGTCGTTCTTCGTGAACATCTCCATCAATAGCGCCGATGCTATGACCCGTGCATACGAGGGCGGTGTGCTCGACAATTCTTATCCCGATGGAGACGGTGCCTACGACGCTACCGACGATCCCTACTTCGAGACCGGCGAGGACTATGAAAACAAGGTGCAGACTGTCTTCCTTATTTTCTACGACTCCAATGGCGACCGCGTATCCACCACACAGGTGCGTCGCGACAACTTCAACTCGCAAGCCTTCAACAACAGTGGCCACAAGATCTTCGAAGGCGTGGTGCAGATCGACGTTAAGCACGGTTCCACGAAGCCCGCTTACGTGATGGCATTCATCAACCCCATCACCTCCACCAACTTCGACATCAACCCCAACTTCGCTACTCTCGAGGCTCTCGAGAGAACCACCCGTCCGCGCATCATCGACGACAACAACAACTTCGCGATGAGTAAGTCTGTCTACTATGGCAAGAACCGCGTCACCGGTAAGGAGAACGACCGCATCATGGCCACTCCGCTCACCGAAGACGAGCAGCTCTTCACCAAGATTGAGGACGCCGAGGAGGCTCTCCGTAATGGTGAGGGCGTGGTAGACATCTACGTGGAGCGCTACGCCGCCAAGGTGAAATTCTCCATCAAGGATGACGCCAACCTCCGTGTTGACCTTGACGACGACGGCAACAACTACCTCGAGTTCGTTCCCGAATACTGGGCAGTCAACGCCTATGAGTCTGATACCTACATCACCAAGAGCTTTTTCGAGTCGATCGACCTCGAGACAGGCGCCGTAGGTAAGATTCTTGAATATGATGATATGGTCAATGCTTTCGGTGGCGAAGGTAACGCTTGGTACTGGAACAGCCCCGAATTCCATCGTTGCTACTGGGCTCAGTCTCCCGCCTACTACGCACAGGCTTATCCCCGTGTAGCCGACGATATCCACGACAACGGTGCTGCCAAGTATGCACTCGGCTACTATTCCTACAACGACATGGTGAAAAATGCCACCGGCAAGCTCATCGACAAGGCCCGAAGTCTCCAGGACGGCTCCGACAAGGCCCGCAACATCTACGCCCGCGAAAACACCATCGCAGGCTCATCCCTCAAGTCAGCTTACGAAGACCCCTTCGCCAGCCCCAAGGCTGCCGTGGCTTCCGTAGTGCTCGTAGGTCATTATAAACTCAACGGCCAGGAAGTAAAGGATGAAGACTTCTTCTACGTGATGGGTAACAAGGTGAACGGCTACACCCTCTTCAAGAACGATGACGATATGCTCGACTACTTCGTGCGCACTACCGTTCCCTTCGCAAAAGACGCCCAGGGCACACAGTTCTTTGACTACAACAACATCAAGTTCCTCGACGGTGAGAAGGATGCCTACGCCAAGTACTTCAAGATCGTTCACCCGGGTGTCGACGCCCGCGGCAAGACTTCGGAGTCCGGCTCGCTCATCATCGACAGCCGCTTCGTGACCATCCAGCTCGACGAGACTGCCATCACCGACGACGCGCAGCCCCTCTTCGCTTACCTCAACGGCTCATACGTGCAGGTTACTCCCGCCAATATCGGCGAAATCAACAAGCAGATGCTCTACACTGCCGGTACCGTACAGGGCTTCCAGGGTGGCAAGGCCTACTTCACCATCCCCATCAAGCACCTCGGCTTCTACCGCAAGGCCAACCCCAACGCGGCATATAACGCCAACGATAAGGAATTCGACTGGACAAAGGTACAGTCTGGCGACTTCGGTCTGGTGCGCAACCACGTCTACAGCATCGTGGTCGACAACATCAACGGCCTCGGCAACGCCATTCCTGATCCCGACGATCCCATCGTTCCCCCGACGGATCCCGAGGAATACTTCATCGGCGCCCGCATCATCGTGCTCAACTGGGCTGTCGTGCCTACGCAGAACGTGACACTCTAAGGTGCTGAAAAACTGAAAAATCCGGAATTTTCCGGCCTGAGATATCCCCGGAGGGAACGTGAGAACCCTCCGGGTCCCAAGAAAAAAAAGAAAGACCTATTTGCAAGGAAATGTTGAAAAGAAGATTTTCACTATATACGGTTGTGATGGCGCTCTGCGCCGTGATGCTGACGGCGTGCGACGACAGCCTCATCTATGATGATGCCGGCGACTGCTCCACCAAGGTGCAGTTCGTCTTCCGCAAACACCGTCAGGCCCTCCACTCCGTTGCCGGCCGCGAAACCGACGTGTTCTACTCCACCGTGGGTTCCGTCCACCTCTTCGTCTACGACGAACAGACAGGCGAGCTCGTGGCCGAGCGTTTCGAGAAGACCGAAAACCTGAAGACTGCGGCTGAACTCGGCCTGGGCAACGGCGAGGAGAGATGCTTCATGCAGCTCGACGTCGAGCCCGGCACCTATCGCCTCGTGGCATGGTGTGGCCTCGATGAGACCGACCGCAACAACGCCTTCTTCCTCACCGACGGCTCACGCGCCCCGGAAGGCTACAGGCTCTGCGACGTGAAACGCTCCGCCTCCGGCGCCGACCCCGTAAGCTTCGAGAAATACGAGAGCGTCTACCACGGCTCCGTGAGCCGCGCAGTGGTCAACGCAAACGGCGACGGCACAGAGATTATCCCCATAGAGCTCACCAAAAACAACAACGACATTGCCGTCTGGATCCAGCACTCCTCAGCCACGCTCCACGACGGCGAATACGAGGTGGTCTATACCGATGCCAACGGCACCATGAGTTTCGACGACAACTCACTTGCCGACGCCTCCAGCCTCGAATACCATCCCCATTCGCAGTCGCTCCTCACGTCGTCGACCGAATACAACGGCGACCTGGTGGAGGCCGGTGCGCTCGTGGCCCACATCTCCACGTCACGTCTGCTCGAGAGTAATGTGGCGTCTGCACGGCTCGAGGTGAGGAAAAACACGGGTGAGACCGTATTCTCCATCCCCTTCATCCGCTATCTGCTCGAGATGCAGACCTTCACGCGCGACTCGCAGTATTACCTTGACTGCGAAGACACCTACAACTGCAGCTTCTACCTCACCGGCGAGGAAGACGGCACATGGATGCCCGCGCGTATCATCATCAACAACTGGGTGAGGGTGCCCGACCAGAACGCCGATATATAAGATATCATACAGAAGATGAGAATGCTCAGATGGACATATAGCCTCGCGGCCATGCTGCTGTTGCTGGCAGCCGGCGGCTGCGTCACCGACGACTTCGGCGACGCCGGCTCCTCCGCGCCCTCTGAGCACACCATCGGCTATATGTCGATGATGCTCAGGATGGCCGGCAGCGACGATGACGCTACCCGGGCATCCGACGCATCTGCCAACACTACCCGGGCCGACGTGGGCGACTCCTACGAATATGGCTCGGCGCAGGAGCTCGCCCTCTGCAACGAGGCTTTCCACTATGCCGTCTTCTACAACGAGGCAGAGCAGGCAACGCCCCTCGCCGTGGCCGAACTCACCGGCATCGCGAGCGCCGAGAGCGGCAACCGCACGGCCAACGCCACCCTCGTATATGCCGCCATCGCCGCCCGCTCCGAGCAGAAAGACCTCCTGGAGCGCCTCCGCGACTGCATCGTGATCCTAAACTGCAATATACCCATAGAGGAGTTCTGGGGCTTCACGAAAGATGACCTCCGCTCGCTGCGCGTGAGCTCCCCATACTTCTTCTCCTCGAAGGGGGAGCGCTTCTTCACCATGGCCAACGCCGTATACGTGGAGGGCGGTGAGGCGAAACTCGCCTCCGAGGTGAATCCCGAACACGTCTTCACCACGGCACTCGAGGCCATCGAGCAGGTGTGGAAGGGTAACGCCGCCGTCACGGCCTACGTGGAGCGCCTCTCCTCCAAGGTGAAGGTGCGCTATGCCGATGGCGTGAGCCAGGGCTCCGACGCGCCCGTATTCACACCCGCCAACAACGGCATGACCGTGTTCTACGACCTCGTTGACGGCGTGCCCCACTACAAGAAAAGCGTCTATCCCAACCTCCCCGACTTCAACCCCTACCGGTATAGGGTGCGCCTCACCGGCTGGGGCCTGAACGCCCTCGAGCAGGAGACATACCTCTTCAGGAATGTCTCGCCCATGGCCAATTACTTCACGGGATGGAACCGCCCGGCCGACCACCGTTGCTTCTGGAGCGAGGACGTCAACTACCGCCGTGCCGAATATCCCTGGCAATACCGCAAGGCCATCGACGCTCCCTCCGTGCCATACTACGAGGGGAAGGTCAACATACTGCGCAACCTCTCGTTCGACGAGCTCAACCATAACCCCATAGGCGCAGCGTACGACTACGCCCCCGAAAACACCTACGACTTCAGCGACAGGACATTCGCCTCTCAGCTCGACGGAAGGCCGCAGTTGCTTGCCGGCACACACGTCGTGGTGTGCGCCGAACTGCTCACCAACATCGAAAACGGCGTCACCTTCGCCACCCACGACCTCTACCGCGACCGCAACGGCAACTTCTACATGAGCGAGCGCGACGTGTTCCTGGCCCTGGTGACCATCTTCAACAATTCCCTCCGCTCCCACTCCTTCCTGAAGTTTACCTACTACGACTTCGACCGAGGAGGCCAGAAGCAGCAGCTCTTCGCCAACACCAAGGGTGACTACAGCCTATACTACGGCGACACGCGCCTCACCCCCGAAAACATAGCCAAGATTTCCGGCCAACTCACCTCAGAGGCCGAATTCAAGGGTAGCGACGGCAAGAGGATTATCTGGATGGACAACATGTCGATCCGCGACCAGTATGGGAACCCCCTCCAGATCTACTCGAACATCGACGAGGTAGACTCCACGAAAGACCGCTGGCTCCGCGAGGCCACCGACAACGACGTGAAGTCGCTCCTCTTCGAGCACATAGGCGACGTAGACCACTTCGACGGCGGCCGTATGTATTACGCAGTGCCCATCGGCCTGGTGAAAGACGGCGCCGGCAACTCCCAAAACGACACCTATTCCGTCTACGGCAACGTGCGCAACTGTGTCTACGACCTCGCCATACATGGCGTAAACGGCATCGGCACCTCCGTCGACCTCTCCACCCAGCCCATCGTATCGGCCTACACCGAGACGCAAGACAACCTCTACATCAGTTTCGATATCCTCGACTGGCACCTCACAGAGCAGACCGTGCCGGGACAGATCCAATAGCATAACAATGAACAGGTTTCTCTACAATATATTCCTGCTTTTCACTGCCGCGGCGCTCACCTGCGCCCTCGGCTCCTGCCGCGACGACGTGATAGCCGACCTCGAGGAGGGCGAGACCCCCGAGAGCATCTTCGGCAACGACGTCTACACCCTCGACTTCGTGGTAACCCTCGACGACCTGGGCACGCGCGCCAACGGCGCCTCCAACGACCCCCAGCAAATCGTCACAAACGAAAACTATATCAACCTCGAGCGCTTCCGCGTGCTCTTCTTCGACAATCAAGACAGGTTTCTCTTCGAGTCGAAAAACCGCTGGATCAAGGAGGTGAGCCTCGGCAACGGGTTCTCCTCATGGTTCGTCTCCATACCGTTCGGCGCCTTCGGCAACGACAGCTACGGCGAGGGCCGGGAATACGACTGGGACAACATCCGCAACTATCTCACATCGAGCTCTTTCAAGATCGCCATCCTGGTCAACCGTCCCGCGCAGCTGCTCTATCCGGGTTTTACCGACAGTGAGCTCTCCCTCCCCGAGGGACACTTCGACAACGACGGCCCATACTGGGGTCCCGGCGACGTGGGCAAGAAGACAATCTTCGACCTCCACCACTCCCAATACGACATCATCTACGCCGACAAGGGAAACCATAAGGGAGGATCCTCTGCCGCCTACTACGATTTCGTGATGGGCGACATCAAGACCGACCAGCCCACGATGGGAGCCGCCATCAACTGGGTGAGCTTCGACAACGGCGACACCGACAAGGTGCAGATGGGCTCCTCGAGCACGTATATGCGCCACATCAAGATGCCCGGCCCCGACCACCCCATACCCATGTATGGCATCCAAATCTTCGACCCCATACCGAAAGAGCTCTGGAAGAAGGGTACGCCGTTCGACCTCTCCAACGTGCCCGCCGACGCGATGCCCGACGAGAAGTACGGCTACCGCACAATAGCCCTGCTCCGCTCATGCGTGCGCCTTGACCTTCTCATCCCCAAGACCGTGAAGAATGGGGCCAAACCCCAGTTTGTCTCCCTCTGGTATTCCAACATCTACTCCCGCTGCGAACCGATGGACACCTGGACTCCCACAAATGAGCTGTGGGCCCCCGACCATGACAACGGGTGCGAGTGGGAGCATATACTCAACTACGGCCCCGTGTCGTCAAACGTAGCTCCGGGCAACCAGAACTCAAAGTCGGCCTATCAGGAGCGCATAAGCTGGTTTTACGGCGCATGGAAGGGTCGCTGGAACTTCCAGACCCTCAACAACACCGTCGTGACACCCGTGGCCGAGACCGCCACCACAAGGTATCCCCATATCTTCAATACCTGCATCCAGCGCAACAAGGTGATCACCTGCTTGCGGGGCGACGTCTCCAACTATTACAACGACGATTACCACCACTTCGTGGTCTATACCGGCGAGCGCAACTGCAACGACCCCAACACGCTCCCCGACATGACCAAGAACCCCTATATCGCATGCTTCGTGATTAGCTGGGACCTCAAAAACTACTACTGCATCCCGCTGCTCAACTATGCGAAAAACACCGACCCTGACCTTACGGGCGTCTTCGGACCGCATACCGACGACGTGTTCAACAACGGCAACTGGCCCGCGAAAATGAACACGTATATCGGCACGCTCACTTCCGAGCGCGGCAACAACCTGCCTTACCCCCTGCTGCGAAACCATATCTACCGGTTTACGCTCAAGGGCACCAGGGCCGGCGACGACGGGGATCCCTCCGACCTGTTCGTGGAGAGCGAGGTGGTGCAGTCACCAACTATCAATTTCACGGAGCGAGTGCGCGCTGTTGACGTCCGCGGCCGCCTCAAGGGCTCCTCATCCCAGTCTACGGCCGTCCCTATAAGGAAGTGAAAAAAACAACCTTTTTATTGATTTTCGCGGCATTCCTCACGGGATGCCGCGGCGATGAACTCGTGGTGCCATCCGAGACGGAACAGGCCGGCGTCGCCGGCGGCAAGGGTGGCATGTACCTGCTCAACGAGGGCAACATGGGCTCCAACAAATGCACCCTCGACTTCTATGATTTCGCCTCCGGCCAATACCTGCGCAACATCTATGCCGAGCGCAACCCCGGCGAGGTGATGGAGCTCGGAGACGTGGGCAACGATATCGCCGTCTACGGCGGCAAACTCTACATCACCGTCAACTGCAGCCATAAGGTGGAGGTGCTCGATGCGGCCACAGCCACCAAAATCAAGCAGATCGACATCCCCAACTGCCGATACCTGGCCTTTGCTGACGGCAATGCCTACGTGAGCAGCTACATTGGGCCCGTCGGTCCCGACCCCAACAGTCCGCTGGGAAGCGTGTTCCGAATAGACACGCTCTCGCTCGAGGTGACGGGGGAGGTGGCCGTGGGCTACCAGCCGGAGGAGATGGCCGTGGCCGACGGGATGCTCTTCGTGGCCAACTCCGGCGGCTACCGGGCCCCTGATTACGACGACCGTATCACGGCCATCTCCCTGGCCGACTTCTCAACGGCCTACGAGATAAAGGCTGCGGTAAACCTGCTGAGGCTCAAGCGCGACGGCTACGGCAACCTCTGGGCCACCTCGCGGGGCGACCATAAGGATGTACCCTCATCGCTGCTCTGCCTCGGCAAGAACTCAGCCGGCCGCTATGCCGTGAGCAAACGGTATGACATAGGGTGCGACAATTTCGCTTTCCGCGGCGACTCGCTGCTCTTCATCTCGTCGCGTGGAGGTGAGAACAGCTACGGGGTGCTCGACATCACCACCGGTGAGCAGCTCGGCAGTTTCGTATCTCCGGCGCTGGAGCGCGAGATTACGCGCCCCTACGGCCTGGCCGTAAACCCCGCCGACGGCAACATCTTCCTGACGGATGCGAAAAACTACGTCTCTTCCGGCACGCTCTACTGCCTCGACGGCAGCGGAGCGACGCTCTGGAGCGCGCGCACGGGAGACATCCCCTGCGCTATGGCCTTCACCTCGGGAGCAGTGTCGCTCCCCGCTCCCGGCGCGAAGCCTGAGGTTTCGGGAGGCGCCTACATATCTCGGGTGTTTGAATACTGCCCGGCGCCCGGCCAGTTTGTCAATCTTATGCCGGCTTATGAGGAGGGCGACGAATATGCCGATATCCTGCGCAAGTGTGAGGAGGCCCTGTGCGGCACCCGCTCCGACTGCATCACTCTCGGCGGTTTCGGCGGATACGTCACCTTCGGTTTCGACCATATGGTACCCAATGTGGAGGGAGAGCCCGACTTCCGCCTCTGGGGCAATGCCGTCTGGCAGAGCCGCGAACTGCGCGGCGGCTCCGCCGAACCCGGCATCGTCTATGTGAGCTACGACGCCAATGCAAACGGACGGCCCGACGACGAGTGGTTTGAGCTTGCCGGAAGCGAGTATGACGCGCCCGGCACCATTCACGATTACCGCATCACCTACACCCGTCGGGAGGGCGACATCGGCTGGTCAGACTCCGAAGGGGAGTCGGGGAGCATCGCCCTCAACCCCTACCACCGCCAGAGTTACTGGCCCCTGTGGCTGGGGGGAGAGTCCCGGCTGGAGGGAGAGAACCGGCAGGGGGGAGAGAACCGGCTGGAGTTTGCCGGGACGCGTCTGGCACCCAACGCTGTAGATGCCTCCGGCGACGGCTCCAACTTCATTCTCTATTCCTACCCCTGGGGCTATGCTGACAATTACCCCAACAGTTTCGAGGCTGAAAACAGTTTCGATATCTCCTGGGCCGTGGATGCCTCCGGCCGACCCGTGAAACTGCCGGGCATACATTTCGTCAGGGTGATGACTGGCCTCCACCAATACTGCGGAGCTCTCGGCGAAACCAGCACCGAACTCTCGAAAGCCCAAGATCTCCATTATTAAATTATAATTATAAGCCTTATAGAACTTCTATAACTTCTATAACTTCTATCTCTTATAAAACTTATAAGACTTTATAAGACTTTATAAGACTTTATAAAACTTTATAAGAATTATAAGAATTATAATCCCCCCTGGCTTGCGAAATATGAATTAAATTATTATATTTGCACCGAAATATATTCCCGTTAAGAAGAAACAAGAGATAAACAACAATATTTTTTTTCCAAAAACCTCAATCTATGAAGCTAAAACGACTGTTTTTGGGTCTGATGGCAGTAGCTCTCGCAGCTCCCGCCATGATGGCGCAAAACTCTGTTACCCTGAAGTTTGAAGGTGACGGTTGGGACAAGGGTCTTTATCTGACCAATACCAACGAATACGGTAAAAACAGCGGTATGGAGTACGACGTGTACTATCAGCCCTCAGCTGACACGTTCACTTACGAGTTTTCTTTGCCGTTCGACCCCGACACCAACACTCCGGGTCTCTCTTTCGGTGTGCTCAAGGGTTACACCATCAACATTGAGATAGACAACGGCGCTGGTCTGAAGAACGACGCCAACTATTCCAGCGACGACGGCAACACTCCCGCCGACTACTACCTCGCTGCAATCACCGACGGCGTGTTTAGCGCTGCCGCTCCCAAGAGGGTTGCCGGTATGAACCAGTTTGGCGATGCCGGTTATTCTCCCGAAATAGTGGGCGGTTGGATTCTTTCCCTCTACTCGGCAAAGGTAAGCGGCCATTCGTTCACCGTTACCGTCAACAAGGAAGTTATCGACCAGAACGAAGGCGTCAACCTCGTGTTCAATGACTTCGATCTCTATGCCGAGCCCGAACCTCTCCAGCTTACCATTATCGGTGAGGCAAGCGGTGCCAATACGGGTAGGACTTATGTCAGCTCCGCCGAACTCGCTTCCTCCAATGGCGAATATTTCGTTAAGTTTGTCAACACTCCCCAGCAGATTATCGTTTACACCGAAGATGAGAATCTCGAACTCGACTTCATCTTTACTCCCGCTCTCGAAGAAGGCAACAAGACCTATACGATTAAGTCAGAGAAGGGTAGGTACTTCGGTATGAACCACACCATTAGTTTCTATGACGGAGCACGTGGCCACACCCTCACCATCTCTCCTGCCGACGGTGCTGTCGACAAGACTCCCGCTCAGGTTTACGCTGCTGTGTCTTCCAACGCTCTCTTCAGCGCCAAGCCCGCAACCGATGTAGTTCTCTCGAAGACAGCTCCGGGCGAATATAAGGGCACAATCGACACTTCCAAGGGCGACCGCGTTAAACTCTACACCCAGAAGGGTGGAGAAACTGTATGGTACGGCCTTCCTGCTCAGGTTACCCAGAATGAGTTCGACCTTGGCTCACAGGCTGCTTACGATGGTCTTACCCTTGCATCCGGTGTTAGTCATAGCGCGGTGAAATTTATTAAGGTTATTCCGGAGGAAGGCAAGCCGGAGGCTCAGTTCTTCGTCAACCTCAACGACAATACGGTTGATCTCGCTTCAGCCGCAGGCCAGAGCGACAATAACGACCCGAAGATCCCCGGCGTTGCCGAGGCTCCCGAGGCTATCTATGCATGTATTGTTACCGGTGCTCTGAGCGCTTACAATCCTAAGCCTGAAACTGACCCGAAACTTACACGTGGCGCCAACAACGTCTACACCGGCACGGTGCCTGTTCCTTCTACAGCTTATGTGAAATACTACTCCGTTAACGGCACCTCTTACAACTGGTATGGCCCGGACGGAAACCAGGAATGGACTTTCACTACCGATCCCGAAATGACCTGGACCCTGAAGTCAGGCGCTGCCGCAGCTAATGTCGGCCGTATCAAGACCGGTGGAAACGGCATCCTTGAAGACGAATGGCCTTACGACCTCAACGTAAGCATCAACTGGGATGCATCCACCCTCACCATGACCGCCAAGGAGGTTGAATATCCCGAACTCCCGCAGTGGTATCTCTCTATTCCTATCGAACCCAACATGCAGTTCGTGACCGGATTCCAGGTCCACTGGGGTGAAGGCTACGACTGGTGCCCGATCAAGTGGGCAGACGGTTCACCTGTATATGACGAAAATGATAAGAAAATTAGGAAAATGTTCCAAGTATATGTTCCCGGTGTTGAGCAACCCTTCACTTATCCCGGCGTTATCGATGCCAACGTTCCCGACGATACGGGCGACTCAGGTGGCTCAGGCGGAGGCAACTACGACAACTCCCTCACTATCCAAGGTATGGGCTACGACGGTTATGCTTGGGGACGCCCCGGCATCTACAAGCTGATTATCCCGGCCAAGACGTTCCTCGTGGAATATGAGGGTATGTGGATTCCCAACAAGGAGGTAACCGTTACATATCAGTGCGGAGGTTCCGTAATTGAAGACGCGAAGGTGGTTTACCCCTTCGGCGTAGACCAGATTCTCGAATGGCCCCGCGTGCCCTGGAATCAGGATGCCGCCAATGCTGACCCGAACTACGACAATTACACCACCGGTGTTGCATTCCAGTACGCCACCTTGCGCGACAACGACGGTTACCAGTATCCGCTCCTTACTGATGATCCCGATGGCAAGGTGCCCATCCAGCTCACTATCGACGGCAAGCCCGCAGGAACTGTTTACGGTCGTATCACAAGCGACGTGAGGACTCAGCCCAACCGCGTGATTGTGGATATGTCTGAATACACCGAACTCGCCACCTACACCTTCACGTTAGCGAAAGGCGTGGTATACGAAGAAGGTGTGTTCGCTATCGGTAACAGAGAGAACCCGGGTGAAAGCTTTACCCTCATCCTGACCGACCAGCTCAATCTTCCCGGTGTATACTTCGATATCTCCGGTGCAAAGAACGCTTACGAGCAGGTTGTTCTTATGGACCAGACGGCCTATGCCTACTATCCCACAGAATCTCTCTACAAGATACCTCTCGACTTTACTTCCGACGACGTATACTGCACAGTATGGACCCAGCTTAATCCTCTCATTGTAACCGGTCCGGAAGATCTTACTGAAGGTACAGATTTCACAATCTACTATTCAGAGGATCTGAATGGCGACAACGAAGTTGTCAACTCAGCCCAGATCACCTTCCTCACAGAGGCTTGCCTCAACTCTACCTTCAAGGTTGTTGCAGGTACGGAAACCGTGGAAGAGGCAGTCACTACCAAGTTCAACGTTAAGGGTCCCGAGGGTATCGTCAACTACCTCCAGGTAGTCAACGTTTCGGAACAGGAGGAAATCGTGGTTGAAAACGGTGCGTTCAGCGTTACATACACCGAATTCCCCACTCAGCTGCTCCTCTCCATCCATGAAGACTATCTCATCAACGTTACGGCTCCCGCTAACCTCGCTACGACTGACTACACAATTTCGAGGAATGCGGATGCTGATGGCCTGACCTCCGTTACCGTTCTTCTCTACGAAGCTTGCGGCGGCACTGCCTTCAACGTTGAAATCGTCAACAATCCTGCCGGTGTAGCCGGTATCGGCGCTGAAGAAGGTGGCTTCACCGTATTCAACCTCCAGGGTGTGAAGGTGCTCGACACTGACAACGCTTCCGACCTCAACCAGCTCCAGCCGGGTCTCTACATCGTCAACGGCAAGAAAGTCGTTCTGAAGTAAGAGCAATCCCGTTCCAATAAAAAAGCGCCCTCGCAAGGGGCGCTTTTTTTGTCGGTGCATTTCAGGGGGTTCATAGCTGCCTGTTGAGGATTTCGAGCAGCAGGGGATAGGCGGCGCGGCTCAGGGTTAGGGTGTCGCCGTCGAGGACGGGTTGCGGCACGAAGATGAGGCTGAGGGCCTCTGTGGCGCGGCTGCCGCGAACGCTGAGATAGGGTCCGCGGGTGTCGCGCCGCAGCATCACGAGCGGCTTTTCCGGACACGCCATCCATTGAGGCATGGCAGCCCCCAAAGCCTGGCGCAGCGTGCCCTGCTGCTCCACGGAGTGCACGGCATCCTTCCAGTCGGCCATCCGCAGGGTGTGGAGCCGAAGGAAGTCGGAGGGCAGTCTTACGGTGAGCCGGCCGCCATCGGCGGCAAGCACCTCGGGACGCTCCACCTCCCGCAGCTCATCGAGGCTGAAGAGGTCAATCTGCATAGTGGCCTCTACGGCTGCCGCAGCCAACCTGACCTCGAGGGCGCGGCGCAATGTGAGCACGGCGCTCTCCTCGCCCTCCTCAAGGAGCGGAAGAAGGTCGGGACTCTCGCCCCGAAGGGCGAGGAAGTCCCGAATAATCGTGTCGATGGGCAGTAGCATGGCTATTTCTGCAACTTGATTCGTCCGCTCTTATACCACCGGGAGCTCTCGATGAGCCGCTGAATCAGGGGCTCGTCGGTGGTGTAGCGGGCCGGAGCTACGCCATAGCCCGTAATCTGGCCCCCTTCAAACCTCACCTTGACCTCGGGGAGGAGCGCGTGGCCTGTGGGGAAAACGATTTCCCACTCCATGAGCCCCCGCACTATGTAGGTCTTGCTTTTAAGTCCTTTTTCCATTGTTTCGAATTCTTTTTTGCTGTTTTACGTTTCGGTTGCGGTATCATGCATACCTCTGCCATTCTATTGTGGGACCGATGCCTCCTCCTCCCACCAGGGTGCCAAACCAGATCTGGCCGGCTTGGGCCTCGTCGGAGATCTCGCGGCAGGGCTCCAGGAGGTAGAAGTAGTTGCCCTCCACTATGTCTTTAGAGGGAGCCTTGTCGCCTTCCCACATTATGGTGCGCATGGCCGTGGAGCTGCCGGTGTCACCCTCGCCGTCAATCCAGATGTGGCAGCTCCCCTTGAGGGCGAGTGCGTCCCAGATCAGGATGCCGCTGCGCGTGGCCTCCTCGGTCTCCATACGGTCCGAAAAACTGTGTTCGGCACTGTAGACGTAGTGGACAAGGCGGTCTTCGCCGATGAGTGCGCCGGAGTTGCTCCAGCCGATGCGGTCGAGTGTGGGCTCGCGCTTGATGTCGATGTCCCCGAAGACGGTGTGCAGGCTCGTCACTACCCACCCCACGGAGTTGGTGCGCGTGGTGAGCTGGATCTCGGGGTGCTTGGAGTAGTCGATGGTCTGCAGCTGCTCCAGGAGGTTCTTGCCGGCAAGCAGGAGGGCCGACTTGGGCACGTCTTCGCCGGTGAAGAACATCTTGGCCAGGGCGATGATCTTCTCTACGGTCCAGCGGGTGTTCATCTGCAGCTCGCGGCGAAACTGCCATCTGATTCCCTCTGTGGTGTAGATGTGCTGCATGCCCATGCGCGGCACGGAGACCTTGAATTTCGACTGCCTTCCGGCCCAGAGGGTGCGGTTGCCTCTTACCTTGAAGTTGGCGATGGCCTGCTCGGCGATGATGGCCTTGGAGAAGGGGATACGCTTGCGCTGCGAGTCGAAGTAGTCGCTCACCACCTGGTTCATGCCGCGCTTCTGGAGGTAGATGCGAGTGGCCTGGGGCACCACGAGGTCGGGGTCAACCTCCTTCTGGGTCTCGTAGAGGGAGTTGGCGAGGATCACCACCCTCGAACCCTTGGGGATGTCGGGGAGCACGCATTCCTCGTCGGCAGGGCTGTCTTTCTGTCCGTTTACGGCGCGCACCACGGGGTTGCCGCTTACGTTGTCGTGGCCGGTGACGAAGAGCATCAGTGGTTTGCCGGGGGTGCGCTGCGCACCCGATTCGTCGTAGCCGTCTACGTCGGGCACGAGCACGGTGGCGTTGGTGCGCAAGACGTTCTGGTCGCGGGCCTCGAGGGGCAGCGGGGCGTGGGTGCGGTTGCCGGCCGTCAGGGCCTCATTGGTGGTGACCTCAGCCACGGGCTCGTCAATCATGTAGTGGTCCACCTCGGGAGAGTCTACCTTCACGCGCTTGGCGCGGAGCATGAGCTGCATCAGGGGGGTGTCGTCGCTGTTGAAGCGGAAGAGTTCTTCGTCGATGGCGGTTTCGATGAAGTTGCCGGCATTGATGCCACCGGTGGCTTCTGCTGCGGCAGATACGGTTGCCGGCTGACCCGGCTGCTGAGTCTTGTTTTCAGACATGGTTGTAATGGGTTAAAGTGATTAAAATTAATGATGAATCATGATAAATCATGATAAATCATGATAGTTCTTGATAAATCATGATTAATCATGATAATCCATGATAAATCATGATAAATCATGATAATTCATGATTAAATTGGCGCGTTTCGATGATTATCTCATCTGGCTGTGCCGCGTGCGATGTCGAAGATGGAGCCGTGGGCGCCCACGCCGCCGGGTATGCCGCCGAGGTTGGGGATCGCGTCGGCCTCGAGTGCCTTTGCGCGTTTGCGGGCGAAGGCGTCGGCGAGTCGTTCTGCGCGACCTTCGGCGAGTCCGGCGAGTCGTGCGGCCTCGATGTCGCTTTCGTAGCTGAGATAGCGCAGGGCCATGCGGATGGCATCGGGATTGAAGCGCCCGGCGGTGATATCGTCGGCTACGGTGCCGAGTAGCTGTCTCACCCTGCCGGCAGTCTCCTCGTTGATACCTGCCCCCAGGCAGTAAGCCTGCAGCAGCGCCTCGGCCTGATCCTCCGCCTGATCCTCGGCCTGCTCTTCGGCCGAAGCCTCTGCTTTATCTTCGGCCCGAGCCTCGGCTTTGTCTTCAGCCGGAGCCACGGCTTTGTCTTCAGCCGGGATTTCGGAAAGCTCGGAAAGGCTTTCCGAAAGTTTCTCCTTTCCCTCCTTTTCATCCTTTCCGGCCTTTTCCGCCTTTCCCTCCTGCTCCGATTCGGGCTCGAGGAGCGGAGTCTCGCGCAAGGCAGGCTCCAGAGCGCTGCCAATCCGGGTTGCGTTGGCGGCCGCATCTTGTGCGCCATGCTCCGCGTCTCTGTTTTTCTTTTTAAACATAGCTTTAAAGTTTTTTAACAATTAGGGTAAATGAGTTGATTTCTAACGAAATTCAAGTGCTATTTTGAATTTAACACTGCAAAATTACAAATTAAATATAGCAAAACTATTGATAAATCTTAACAAATGTATTAACTTTGCAAAACAATTCACTCGCAAAACTAAATTAATTGTTAAAAACCCGCAAAATTATGAAAAAGAAAAACAGCAGGTGTGACTACACCGATGAGCGCAACGAGGCGCTCTGCCGGGCCTTCCGAAACAAGCTCGCCCAACAGCATCATGCCACCGAGATCTTCGCCGAGGTGGCCAATTCCCCCGCACGCCGGTTTTACATCAATGAAGACCGCGCCTACGCCCTCCTTAAGAGGAAGCGTGAGACAGGCGAATGGGCGCCCGGTATGTCCCCCACACGTCGCCGCATGCTCAACGCCATCGAGGAGAGGGTGGTGCGGCTCGAAACCGCCGAACCCGGCATCTCGCTCATCGACGCCGTCTACCGCGTCGTCAATTCCCCGGCCCCCGGTTTTTTCCTCACCCCGGGAAGCGTGAAAACCACAATCTACACCTATATTAATAAAAGAAGAGGCTGATGGAAAAGATTATAACATTGCGCAGGGCCACGACCCTCAACGACATTCTCTGCTACGACGGCGAACTCGAAGGCGCCGACTATATCTTCGATGCAAACGAACAGGCAGCGGCCGGAAGCGACGGCACCACCGGTCCGGGTTCAGACGCTGACCGGCAGGTGCTCCGCACGCTGATTACGGAGGGCGCCGTCTCCGTGCCCACGGGAGCCCGCTTCCTGGCGATGCACCGCACCTCCGACGGTGCCGTCAACCCCATATTCTCGACCCTCTTCCCCGAACTCGCCGGCGACTGCAGCGTGACACCCTGCGGCGACTACCTTGCCATCCTCACCGCCGACGCGCTCCGCTACGCTCTCTGGAACGGCGAGAAATACGTGATGCTCGGCGAATCGCCCGCCGCTCCCTTCGCCAACTACCTCACCGTAAACCGGGCGCTCCCCCCTTACAGCTATACCGACGGTGAGATGCCGCGCCTGGCCGTGCAGTCACCCATCGGCGACGACTCCCCGAAGGAGGTGCTCGACTGGTTGGCCGGTACCGCCGACAATTGCTCCGAGAGCACCCGAAGAGCAATAGCCGACGCCGTCCGAACCCGCATGCGGGAGTTTCTCGACGCCGTGAAGGCGGCGGGACTCTTTTACGGGCCCGTGCGCCTGCTCACCGCCTGGCGCCTCCTGGACGGAAGACTATGGGCACCCGCCGCGCGACCCGCCACCGTGGCCGACTCCCTCCCGGGGGTGACGCTCGGCATCGTGCAGGCGGGTGTGGCGGGAAGCACTCTCCATCTCTCCCTCCAGCTGAGCCGCGCCCCCTTTGCCGTGCGCACCATCACTTCCTCCACGGCTGCCGGCAGCGGCTGGAGTCATGTGGTGAGCGGTGTGGAGACGCTCACAGCTCCCTCGGCCGGCGACGTGAACCCCGATTTCATCTCAGCCCCCATTTGGGTCGACGGTTCCTCGAGGGGTTTTGCTGTTGGTCAGCGGGCCGTAGCCGATGCCGACTATCCGGCATTCCCGGCTCTGCTCGGAGGCATGACGGAGAGGGGAGTGCCGAGCCGCCTTTTCGGTATCGGCGACCGACTCGTGGCGGTGTTCAACCGCGGCGGCGACCTGCCGGCCAACGTCATCGTCACCTCCGCCGTGGGCATACCCGCCGCCGCTGCCGGCAGCGGGGAGGTGGCCGGAGCCCCGATTGTCCATCTCACCCACTCCCTGCGCTCGCTCTCCTCGGGCCAGTTTGGCGAGTTTCCGCTCTATGCCTTCTCTGCCGACGGCGTGCGGGCGCTGACTCCCGCCGCGGGCTCCTTCCGCGACGTGCAACTCCTCTCGCGCTACGTGGCCTGCGGTCCCGACAGTTTTGCGCCGCTCCCCGACGCCACGGCCTTCATCACCACCGCAGGCGTTATGAAGATCGAGGGCACGAGCGTCAACTGTCTCAGCAGGACGCTTAGCCGCGATTTCACGGCCGAAGACCGTCTGCTGTATCTGTATAAGGAGAACCGCCTGCTGCTCTACCGCAGCGGACAACCCGGCATCATGGCCTGCGACCCCTCAACGGGGAAGTGGGAAGAGGTGACGGGCCTGCTCTACGGGCGCCATTACGCCTGGCCCGAGGCGTGGGTGGAGCGGGAGGGGAAGGTGGGACGCGCCGGGCTGGCCGAGGTGACGGTGGCTCCGGCTCTGCGCGCGGCAGCCGCCCGGAGCAGCGTGCCGATCAAAACGCGCCCCATCAAGCTCGGCAATGCCTTCATGCGCAAGAAGATAGAGGAGGTGGAGGCCATCTGGCCCGACGGCAGCCGCGAACCCCTCAAGGTTTACGGCGCCATGCGGCTCGACCGATGGTATTTCCTCGGCCTGGCACGCGCCGGCAGGATGATGATGCGTGGCAGCGGATGGCGCTTTTTCCGACTCGAAACTTTTGCCGGTTTTGACGGAAAGGTGTACCGTTTACCGGAAATTTTTATTAAATTTGCAGCATCCTAACCCGGTTGCGGAACTTCACTGAAACATTTATAATTCTAACCCACTAACTGCTTATCAACCAACGCCAATATCATGGACAGCTCAACCGTAATGATGATCATCGAGCTGATTGTGGTGCTTGCCGCCATAATCGTCGGTGCGCGCCTGGGCGGTATAGGTCTGGGCGTGATGGGAGGCATGGGCCTCGCCATCCTCGTGTTCGGTTTCCATATGGAACCCGGTAAGATCCCCATCGACGTGATGCTGATGATAGCCGCCGTGATCTCGGCGGCGGCCGCCATGCAGGCCGCCGGAGGTCTCGACTATCTGGTGATGCTCGCCGAAAGGCTCCTGCGCAAGAACCCCACGCGGATTGTCTACCTCAGTCCGCTGGTCACCTACTTCTTCACCTTCATCGCCGGCACGGGCCACATTGCCTACTCCGTGCTCCCGGTGATCGCGGAGACGGCGCGCGAAACCAAGATCCGGCCCGAGCGACCCCTGGGTATCGCGGTGATAGCCTCCCAGCAGGCCATCACGGCGAGTCCCATCTCGGCCGCCACAGCCGCCTTCCTCGGTCTGCTGATTGCCGTCAACCCCAACATCACCCTGCTCAACATCCTGATGGTCTCCATCCCGGCCACCCTCATCGGCGTCATGGTGGGCGCCTTCATGAGCAGGAAGGTGGGCAAGGAACTCGAGGACGATCCCGAATACCAGCGCCGGCTCAAGGAGGGCACACTGGCACGCGAGGAGCGCGAGAGCCGCAGCATCAAGAACATGCGCAACGCCAAACTCTCCGTAATCTTCTTCGTGCTGGCTACGGTGCTCATCGTGGTGTTCGGCTCCGTCAAGAGCCTGCAGCCCAAGTTTGACGGCGTTCCCGTAAAGATGGAATACATCATCGAGATCCTTATGCTCACGGCCTCGGCCATCATCCTGCTGCTCACCAAGACCAACGGTATCGACGTGACGAAGGGCAACGTCTTCATCGCAGGTATGCAGGCCCTGATAGCCATCTTCGGTATCGCCTGGATGGGCGACACCTTCATCAAGGGAAACATGGACCTTCTCGAGGGCTCCATCAAGGGTCTCGTCACCTCCATGCCCTGGATCTTCGGTATCGCGCTCTTCCTGATGTCGATCCTGCTCTACAGCCAGGCGGCCACCATCACGGCCATCATGCCGCTGGGCATTGCTCTCGGTCTCTCCCCATGGGTGCTGATCGCCCTCTATCCGGCCGTCAACGGCTATTTCTTCATCCCCAACTATCCCACCATCGTGGCCGCGATCAACTTCGACCGCACCGGCACCACCCACATCGGGAAGTATATACTCAACCACTCCTTCATGCGGCCCGGTCTGGTGGCCAGCATTGTGGGCGTCGCCGCAGGCTTCGCCCTGGTGCAGCTCTACACGGGTCTGCATATGTTCTGAGTATACAGCCCGGCTCACGCAACACGACACTGTTTAAAAAACTATAATCCCCTAACCCTAAAACCAATAACGACATGATGAAACTGAAATCATTGCTGCTTTCGGCAGCCCTCTTCGCAGGCGCTTTCGGTCTGCAGGCGAAACCCAACGTAGTGATTCTCGCCACGGGCGGCACGATTGCCGGCTCGGGCGTATCGTCTACCCAGACCAACTACCATGCCGGCGGCGTGGCCATCCAGACCCTCATCGACGCCGTGCCCGCCATGACCGAGATCGCGAACATCACGGGCGAGCAGGTGGTAAACATCGGATCGCAAGACATGACCACCGACGTATGGCTCACCCTGGCCAACCGCATCAACGAGCTCCTGGCCGGCGACGACGTTGACGGCATCGTGGTGACCCACGGCACCGACACCATGGAGGAGACCGCCTACTTCCTCAACCTCACCGTGAAGAGCAACAAGCCCGTGGTGCTCACCGGCGCCATGAGGGCCTCCACGGCCCTGAGTGCCGACGGCCCGCTCAACCTCTACAACGCCGTGGTGACGGCCGCCGCTCCCGAGTCGAAGGGCAAGGGCGTGCTCATCGTCATGAACGGCATCATCCTCGACGCCCACGGCACCGTGAAGATGAACACCGTGGACGTCCAGACTTTCCAAGCCCCCAACTCCGGCCCGCTCGGCTACATCTTCAACTCCAAGGTGTTCTACAACGACGTCACCGTGAAGAAGCACACCACGCAGAGTGTCTTCGACGTGAAAGGCCTCAAGAAGCTCCCCAAGGTAGGCATCGTCTACAGCTACGCCGATGTTGACGCCGACGTGATGGATCCCTTCCTCAACAACGGCTACCAGGGCATCGTACACGCCGGACTTGGCAACGGCAACTACCACAAAAACCTCTTCCCAGGTCTGCTCAAGGCCCGAGAGAAGGGTATCCTCGTGGTGCGCTCCAGCCGCGTTCCCACCGGTCCGACGACCCTCGACAACGAGGTTGACGACGCTGCCTATCAGTTTGTGGCCTCCTATGAGCTCAACCCGCAGAAGGCACGCATCCTGCTGATGCTAGCCCTGACCAAGACCACCGACTGGCAGGAAATCCAGAAATACTTCCTTGAATACTAATATCGACTCCCCAACCATGAAAAAACAGATTCTGATGGCCGGAGCCGCCATGCTGGCGCTCTCGGCCGGCGCCCAGACCGCCATCCCCAACAGTGGCGGCGACAACGATGAGCAGGGCCTCATCCAGACCGTCTTCGGCATCAAGGAGAAGACCGACAAGTTTCACCTCTACCTCAACACCCAGACCAACTTCAACCTCAACTGGAGCGGGGAGGGTGGCACCGACTTCGACGGCGGCCGCTTCGCCTTCAAGCAGCTCCGCATCGAGTTCAAGGGCCAGGTGAACGACTGGATCTCCTACCGCTACCGCCAACGCCTCAACAAGGGCCAGTCGGAGCTCGGATATTTCGACAATATCCTCAAGAGCATCGACATTGCCGAGGTGGGCTTCCGCTACAAGAAGGTCAACTTCGTGGTGGGTAAGCAGTGTGCGGCCTACGGCGGCATCGAGTTCGACCTCAACCCGATCGAGGTGTACCAGTATTGCGACATGATCGACTACATGGACAACTTCATGACGGGTGTCCGTGCGGCTTGGGACATCACTCCCTCGCAGCAGCTGCAGTTTCAGATCCTCGACGGCATCGCCCTCAACCCCGGCGAGATGTATGGCGAGAACATCACCAAGGCCAAGCTCCCGTTCCTCTACACCGTAAACTGGAACGGCAACTTCAACAACATCTACAGCACGCGCTGGAGCGCCAGCTTCATGAACGAGGTGAAAAACAAGCACATGTGGTATTTCGCATTCGGCAACCAGTTCAACTTCACCCCGCGCTGCGGCGCATGGCTCGACGTGATGTACTCGCGCGAGGGCATCGACCGCAAGGGCATGATCACCAACGTTGTGGGTGAGCAGGACGGCCATAACGCCCTCAATACGGAATACTTCACCCTGCTTCTCCACATGAACTATTTCGTTCACCCGAAGTGGAACCTCTTCGGCAAGGTGGCCTGGGAGCGCAACGGTGTCTACAAGTCGACTCCTGACGTCGTGAAGGGCACCTACGGCATCGACTGGCTCTACGTGGGCGGTGTGGAATACTACCCGCTGAAAGACCGCGGTCTGCACTTCTTCCTCACCTACGTCGGCCAGCGCCAGGGTCATACCGCAAAGGCACAGGCCTACGGCCTGCCGTCACACTCCTACACCAACCTGCTGACGGCCGGTTTCATCTGGCAGATCCCCCTCTTCTAAGACAACAAACAAAAAAATGCGCCCCCGTCGGGGCGCATTTTTTTTTGTGTCGTCGATGTTTACCACCGTCCGCCGGGTCCTGACGAGGTGCCCGTGAGGCGTGATGTTGCCGTGGAGGTTGTGGTGCCGTTCTTAATGGTGTAGGAGGTGTTGTTTGCCATGCCGGGCACGGAGATCATGATCTGCATGTTGCCGCCGTTGCCGCCGCCGGGTCCCCAGCCGCCCGTGTTGCCGCCCGAGGGTTTGGTGTAGTCTTCGGGCACGGTGAAGCTGTAGAGCTCGGTGGTGCCGTTGGAGATGCTGATGGCTGTGCCGCCCGTGATGCTGCCGGAGGTAGTTACGTAGGGTTGCTCCGAACCGCTGCTGCTGTTGGGCACGCTGTTGCCGCCGCCCACCGCCAGCAGGTAGCCGCCGGTGATGATCACGGTGTAGCCCCTCTCGTCGTTGGCGTCGATGCCGCATTCGGGCGAGCTGCCGCCGAAGGCGCGTATCACGCCGCCGTTGATGCGGATGTTGCCGTTGGCGTCGAGTCCGTCGTTGTTGGTGGCGATCACGTCGATGTTGCCGCCGTTGATTATAAGGTCGTTGGAGGCGTTGATGGCGTCATCCTTGGCGCGGATGGTGATGTTTCCGTTGTTGACGGTGAGCTCATCCTTGCTCTCGATGCCCTCGCCGTTGTTGCCCGTGGTCTTCACGTAGATGTCGCCGCCGTTGATTGTCACCTTGGAGTCACATTTGATGCCCTTGGGCGACGACTTGGCGTCGCTGTCGAGTCGCTCGGTGTTGCCGGTGTAGTTCTGGTTGAGCACGCCGTTGACGTATGCGAGCACGCCGCCGCTGGTGGTGACGTTGAATTCGCCGCCGTTGATCTCGAGTTCGCCCTCGCAGGTGATGCCCTTGCCGCCGCCACCGGTTGCGGTGAGCTCAAGTTTGCCTCCGTTGATGGTTACGGTGCCGTCGATGCCGATGCAGGCGGCTGCCTTGGTCTTGCTGCCGCTCCATTCGCCGATGCCGGTGTTGGTGATTGTGATGTCGCCTTTCTTCACGAGCAGGTTGCCCTCGGCCTTGAGGCCCTTGGCTGCCGTGCCGCCCAGGGTCATGTTGATTGTGCCGTCCTCAATGGTGATGCTTCCGGTGTCTTCCTCGTCGCCCGAGGTGGGGTCGTCGAAGTCTACCTGCACTCCGTCGCCCTCAACGCCGCTTACGTTGAGCGTGCCGCTCTCCATGGTGAAATGTTGAGTGCAGTTGATGGCGTCTTTCGGGGCCCCGAGGATGTTGAGGGTGAGGTTTTTCATCTCGATGTATTCCTTGGCTGCCACGGCGTGGCCTACGGTGCCGGTTACGTTGAGCACGCCCTTACCCTTGAATTCGAGGTGACCCTTGCAGTAGAGCGCTGCCTTCTGGTCGCCGGAGCCGTCTGTGAGGGTGTTTTCCGTGCCGCTCTTGGCCGAGAGCTCTATGCGCTTGCCGTTCTGGATGTCGATGGCTGCCCCGGAGGGGTTGGTGAGCGTGAGGCCCTGCAGCTCGATGGTGGCCTTGTATTTGCCGTCGAGGGTGAAGGAGCCGTTGCTGCTCTTCCCTTTGAGGATGTATACAATCTCGCCGGTGTCGTCGCCTACGTCCTTGCTCTGGGTGAGCGTCACGTGGGCGCCGTCAAACTCGGCGGTGATGTAGCTCTGGATGTTGGGGGCGAGGTAGACGGTGGCTTTCGAGCCGTCGTAGACCACGGCCACCTCGTTGGCGGCTACGGTGACGTCGCCGGTGGTCATGTGGGTGTATTCCGTGAGGTCGAACTCATAGCCCATCACGGTGAGGGTCTTGCCGCCGTTGCTGAAGGGCATCTGGGGCACTTCCTCGCTGTTGAAGTTGACGGCGACGTTCTCGCTGCGGAAGAGGTTGAAACCCGACTGGGCACAGGCTGCGGTGGCCATGAGGGCGCCCACTGTCAATAATGCTGTCTTTTTCATTTCCCAATCAGTATTTTTACGGATTTGCCGTTGGTGTTGATCACGTAGAGGCCTGCGGGAAGCTCCGCGAGTGCCTGCTCAAGGGAGGTGAACTCGCCGGCGCGGAGGCCGTCGAGGGTATAGACGGTGCAGGGTTCTGCGGCCGAGGGGAGGGCACCCACACTGAGGGTGTCCCAGCTGAACTCCATGGCCGTGAGGGTGTTGAGGGGGAAGGTGAGCTTCTCGCCGGCCGTGTTGGCGGCGGTGAGCTCCGTGTCGTTTACGTCGATGCTGAGGCCTGTGGTGCCGATGGCCGCCGGCGTGTCGCTGCCTGCTGTGTAGAAACACATGTAGGGGAGCGCGAAAGCCGACGTCGCCGACAGCAATAAGGCTGCAGCAATCATGCATACTTTCTTCATATTCATACCGTTTTGGTTAGATTTTAGCCTACAAATTTAATAAAAATTCCCCAATCGTGCAAGCATCCTGTGGCTGGCTATAGTGCGATCAGGAGCTCGGTGAGCATGAAGGCGAGGTGGGCCACGATGGCTGCCACCAGGCCGCCGATGGTGTGGGCCACGATGGCCTTCGGCGTCAGCTCGCGGTAGCCTATCGAGTCGAGCATGGCGGTGTGGGTGCTCAGGTAGCCGCTCCAGCACATGCCGATGGCCGTGAAGACGGCGATGGCGTTGCCGTCGATCCATCCCTGGGCAATGAAGTTGGGCACGAGGCCCAGCGCCGCTCCCACAGCGCCTAATGCCGTGATCGGGAAGGCGATGAGGTGCGGGTCGGTGAAGCCGAAGAGCCACTCGAAGATGAAGTTGACCTTGCCGGCAAGCCAGGGCAGGATGGCGATGCCCTCATAGGCTGCCCCCGTATATTCACCCTCCGCGCCGGGGCCGAAGGTGAGGATCATCACCAGAGTGGATATGATGAGCACGCCGGGGATGATGGCCAGACCCACGTCTACACCCGTGCGGCCGCCGTCGAGCAGCGAGTTGAGCACGCGGATAAACGTCGATTTCTCCTCGGGCTTCTTCTCCTCCTCCAGTTTCTCGTCGAGGGGCGTGGCCTCCTCCGTGAGGTAGTGGGGGAAGTTCTTGATTACGAAATACTGCATGATGCGCGTCGAGACGATGCAGCCGCAGCAGGCGCCGAAGAAGCCTACGAGGGGTTGCCAGTAGAACCCCTGGCCCACCATGAACACCATCACAAGCAGGCCCATGCCGAAGGCCGTGCCGAAGTTGGTGAGCGAGATGAACTGGAATTTCTTGAAGTAGGAGCTGAACCTCTTGTCGGAGGCCAGCGAGATGATGGCGGGATTGTCGCTCAGGAAGGTCATCACGGCTCCCAGCGAGGCAACGCCCGGAAGGTTGAAGAGCGGGCGCATCAGCGGGCGCAGCAGCCTCTCGAGCATCTTCACAACGCCAAACTCCACGAAGATGCGGCCTATGGCGCCCGTGAGCACGCAGATGCCCATAAGGTAGAACACGGTGTTGAGCAGAAGGTCGTGGGCCGTGTGCATCATGGTGTTGAGCATGTTGGCCACTCCCATCGTCTGCCCGATAAAGTAGAAGAGCCCGAACACCACGGCCAGGCAGATGATGCCCGAATAGCGGCCCATGGACTTCCGGCGTTTGAAGTGGGATATCAATCCCGCGGCTTGTTTGTAAGTCGACATTGTCGGTTATTGGTCAGTGTGTGTTACTAAGGTTGTTGATTGTGTGTTTACGTCAGGTGTTTGCAAAGTTACAAACATTCCTTCAATACTGCGCCACCTGCGTCTCTTTTTAACATAATTTTTAGAAAACGGCCCCCTTGATTTGATTTTGCTTGCGCAAGTAGAATTTATTGATTAATTTTGCAAATTCAGTAATTTTATCCATATGAAGTTAAAGAGATTGTTTCTGATAATGGCGGTTGCCCTGGCGGCCGTCGCCCCGCTGCGTGCCCAGCACGTCGCCATCAAGACAAACCTGCTCTACGACGCGCTGCTCACCCCGACCCTCGGGCTGGAGTTCGGCCTGGCGCCGAAGTGGACCCTCGACATCTCCGGCTCGCTCAACGCCTGGACGGTAAACAACAAGCGCTGGAAACAGTGGAACGTGCAGCCCGAAGCACGCTACTGGTTCTGCCAGCGTTTCTCCGGATCCTTCCTGGGCCTGCACGCCATCGGCGGACAGTTCAACTTCGGCAACCTCAATTTCGGCGGCTACAACTTCCTGGGTACCAACCTCAAGCAGCTTGAAGACCACCGCCTCCAGGGGTGGATGGCCGGCGCCGGTATAGCCTACGGCTACGACTGGATCCTCTCCAAACACTGGAACCTCGAGGCCGAGATCGGCATCGGCTGGATCTATACGCGCTACGACGTGTTCAAGTGCCAGGGCTGCGGCCAGAAAATCGAGGACAACGTGCCTCACAACTATGTTGGCCCAACCAAGGCTGCCGTCAACCTCATCTACCTTTTCTAATCTCTAAGACTTTAACGACATGATAAAGACCATAAGCAAATATATTCTGGCCGGCCTCGCAATGCTGCCGGCTGCCGGCGTGGCAAACGCCGCCAAGGATGCTCCCCTCAAGGTCTACGACATCGACGTCGCCGTCAACGAGCAACCCGCCACCGTAGACATCACCATACAGCTCAACCTGCGCGACTTCAAGCTCGGACGCAACAAGGAGGTGACCTTCACCCCGACTCTTGTGGCCTCCGACGGCAGCCAAAGCGTGGAGCTCGAACCCGTGACCGTATGCGGCCGCAACCGCTGGTACTGGTATGACCGCAACGGCGGTTTCGCCAACCCCCAGGCCCAGATCTACCGCGCCGGCTCTCAGGAAATCGTCACCATCACCAAGACGCTTCCCTTCGAGAACTGGATGGGCCACTCCACCCTCGAGATGCGCCAGGACGGCGCCACCTGCTGCGGGAAGGCCAAGATGATTCCAGGCAACCTCCCCGACGGCAACGTGCTGCTCGCCACGATCAACACCGAGCAGACCGACTTGGACTATGACTACGTGTTCGCTCCCCCCATGGAAGACAAGCCAGTGGAGAAGAGCGTGGAGGGCAAGGCCTTCGTAACCTTTGTGGTTAACCGCACGGAGCTCAACCCCGACTACATGAACAACCCTGCGGAAATCCGCAAGATCCTCAACTCCATCGACATCGTGAAGGCCGACCCGGACGCCGTGATTACCGAAATCCACATCCGCGGTTACGCCTCGCCCGAAGGTCCCTACGACAACAACGTGCGTCTGGCCAAGGGCCGTACGGAGACCCTCGCCAACTACGTGAACTCCCTCTACAAGTTCAAGCCGGGCATCATGACCACGAGCTATGACCCCGAAGACTGGGGAGGCCTCAGGGCTTACGTGAAAGACTCCCTCAACTTCAACCTCACCAACCGTCCGGGACTCCTGGCGGTGATTGACGGCCCGCTCGGCTTCGACGCCCGCGACGCCGCCCTCAAGAGCCAGTTCCCCGCCGACTACGAGGTGATTCTGCGCCAAATCTATCCCTGGCTCCGCCACTCCGACTACGCCGTGAAATACAATATCAAGGTCTACACCGACCTCGACAACCTCATGCGCCTCTACAACAGCGACCCCACGAAGCTGCGTCCCGTAGACTTCTACACCATAGCCCAGCAGTATCCCACGGGCAGCGAGCAGTATCTGGCCGTGATGAAGAAGGCCGTGGAGGTTTATCCCGACGAACCGATGATCAACCTCAACGTGGCCAACCTCTACCTGATGGAGGGTGACTTCGAGGCAGCGCAGAGCTGTCTGCTTAAGGCAGGTCTTAATCCGGAGGCCAACTTTGCCCGCGGCGTCCTCGCCGCCAAGCGAGGCGACATGCGCGAGGCCGAGAAGTATTTCACGATTGCCAAGGAAGCCGGCATACCGCAGGCCGACGCCTACCTGAGCCAGCTCGCCGTCCGCAAGACCTACCGCCCCGTCACCATCGACATCCCCACCACGAAATAACCCCCGCTCCGAGCTCCCGCCCCCCCGGCTCCCTCCGCTCCCTCCGCTCGCCCGCTCCCGCTGGTCGCCCTTAATTGTTGCGTGCGGAGCTTACCTGTCTGCCGCGCAGCGGCGGGGCGCCTGCTTCAGCTGGCGCGAAAACCGTCTGCCGCGAAGCGGCGGGGCGCCCGCTTCAGCTGGCGCGAAAACCTGTCTGCCGCGAAGCGGCGGGGCGTCAGCTTCAGCTGATGCTTACCTAAGGTAGCTAAGCTCCCCCTGCGTTACCGCAGCCGCCATGCGCTCTGCAAAATGATTCATGAAAAGGCATTCCCCTCTCGATAGGCTGCCATCAGCTGGCCTCGAAAACGTTATCTTCGGCATGATGATTAGCAATTGCCCACGTTCGCAAAGCCGGTAAAGAATTCCACTGGGTTTTTGCCGTGGGTCCAGCTGTCTTCTGGAAATCAGTATGAGCTTGCCCCCGTAACCGGCAGCTCCCTTAAAAATCTTACCTTCCATATCGGCAATAAAAGCCCCGACCAAAACTCCCCCGTTGGCCATGCCATAACGCCAAAAGGCAAGTTTGTCTTCCAACGTCTTCCCCACATCGCTGCGGTGTACGATTACCGGGTAGATAAACGGGTTCTGAAGCAATCCGAGGTTGCCGTAAAGACTGCACTCCTCTCCAAGGATTTTGGCATTGGTTATCCGTGAGAAAAAGTTGGGGTTCTTAATTCGACTCCAGAGCCGATCCGGATTGGAATCGATGTAGTTGTATAATACGTCTAAAGAGCGACTATGGCGTAGGAACTGGTCATTAAATCCTGTTTGGAACATACTTTTTGTCCCTGCCGGGAGTAAATTACGGTCTATTGCAATTCTTAAGGCCTCTCTCTTAAAGACGGCCATATGATATCCGAGAGGTTGCTCCATCTCAGCCATGATTCGTACCAGGAAGTGGATATGGTCGGGCATGATGACGGCACGCATCCTTTTCAGGTGGGGAGCCAGGAGACTGAGGTTGCTCAGGGCAGTGAAGACGCAGGCTCCCATAGTAGAAAAGGCAGTATGGATTATCGGGGAGTCGGTGTTGGTGCCCGACTTCGGACGCACAATACCGAAGTCGGGGATGCCGCGGAGCTTGTTCATGGTAATCATGAATATGCCGGGCTTACGGTAATTGATAAACTCAGCGCGTCTGTTGCCGATTCTCATGAATGCAAATTTAGCTAAAACCACCGATATAGGCAAGCCTCGCGCATCAGCTGAAGCAGACGCCCCGCCGCTGAGCGCCAGACAGTTTCGCATCAGCTGAAGCTGACGCCCTGCCGCTGACGCTTTGGACAGGTAAGCTCCGCACGCTACAACTACCGAGGCATCCTCCCTGCGCGAGGCACCCCTCCCGGAGAGGTGCGAGCAAAGAAAAGCGGCTCCCGAAAGGGGAGCCGCTTCGCTATTATGTGAGCGCGTTTCGCTTCATTCGCGTTTCGCTTCATTCGCGTTTCGCTTCATTCGCGTTTGCTTCATTCACGTTCGCTTCATTCGCGCGGGGCGCCTTAGAGCACTACCTTTGAGGTCTTGCCATTCTGCACCTTGATGTAGATGCCCTTTTCGGGGTTCTGCACCTTGATGCCCTGCAGCGTGAAGTATTCAGCTTCTTCGTCAGCGTCGATACCGTCTACGCCGGTAGTCGTGGTGCGCGTGATGGTGTAGGTGTAGGTCTTCGGGTCATCGGAGAGGAGGTTACCTTCACTATCAGCAGGGTAGAGACTGATTGTACCGGAGTAAGTGGACTGACCGTTAAGACCCACGGGGACGATGAATGCACCGTCATCATCCTGGTTGGCTTTAGTATAGCCGCTGAGTTCCGAAGCATTTGCACGACGCTGCGGAGCAGACTTAGGTTCAGTCTCTGGGAAAAGCTTGAAGTAAACATTATCAGTACCGTTGGGAGCATATACATATACTGCCGCACCACCCCAGCCATTTGCTGATTGAATGTCGAGATGATCTTTGCCGTCTTTATCTATAACCTTACCCGTCTGGTTGGTCTTGTCGTTACCGAAGCCTACCATCCAGTCATCGCCGTTGTTAGCTGTACCACTTATATGGAGGGTATTTCCTGCAGGAATGAACTTAAATACGATATTAATATAGTTTTGGTCGAAAGACATCTGGTGGACTTCCTCGGTCTGGAGGAAAACCTCACGACGACCGTATTCATCAAGAGGAGGCTCGGGGCCTTCAAGGTTGATGGCATAGTCATCTGGATTATAGAATACCGTGCCCCCTGTGCTCTTTATCACAAAGGTTTCACCTTTCTTAATTGAAGCGATTTCTAGATAGTAAACTTCAACTTCTTCATTTTCATCATCCTCAACTTTTATGAATTTGAAAGACGGGTTGGTCTCAATGGGCTTGTCGTTTTCCTTTCCAGTCATGTCGCCAACAAGGTAGAATTCTTCCGTGAATTTTTTGTACAATTTCACCTGAGAATAACCTGTATCGGTTTTATTAGAAGAAGCATAATTACCAAATTGAAGCTGGGTATTACTTAAAAGAATCATCCTTTTCGGTGAACCGCCAAAACTGACAGTTAGGTATCCATCATTATCTATTTCTATGGAACTCCTTGAATTGTCTGTAATTCCATTCACTGAAATACTTAAATTTGTATTATCTCCTGATACGCCTAAGTATGATCCACTATTAGTTTTCCAAGAGTATTTATAAAGGGAATCAGAGAACGGATCAATTACAGGAGTCAAAACAAGCACATTTTCATCAGAAACAACAATTTCGCCTTCCTCATTTGCTCTTACTTTAACAGCCTGATTCCTGTTGCTTGTTGTTGTGGTAGACAAGGAGTAATACTCTCCTGTTGAAGTTTGAGCCACAATCAGATATTCAGAATTACTGTTTATTTCAGTGATTTTAGTGACAGGCTTATAAACTGTTTCTTCAAGAGGAGTGGAGTCAGTCACTGTAAGTGAGTATGATGCATCAGCATTCTTATAGTTGTCGTCTCCGGCAAAGGTTGCAGTTATTGTAGTGGTACCCTTGGCTTTGAGCGTAAGCTTACCTGTTGAGGCTTCCACTGTGGCTACTGACTCATCTTTTGAGGTATATGTAATATCGGCATTTTCGATATTAGGAGTAATAGTAACCTTAGGCGATTCAAACGTAAAGTTCAGTTCAAACTCATAAGAGGGACGCTCAAAAGATAATATTACCTCCTGTCTTTTGTCACTTTCATCTTCTATCCATTCAAATTCAGTTGGATTCTTAAGACCTGTAGTGCTGAAATAAGTATCTTTTGAACCGCATATTTTCAGTTGTTTACCTAAATTTTTCGGATTGTCTTGGAGATTTATTGCAGTTCTAATATTACCGCTCGGAAGTTGAACAGGGATATAAGCGATATTTTCAGATCCTGGTGATGATTCTCCTAAGACGAAATTAGTGCTTTGAGCTCCATCTATAGAAAAAACAGGTTTACTAGAACTATTATAGTAACCTACAACATATCCTTGTACCCAAACATTACTTTTGGTATCTGAGAAATTGGGATCTAGGAATTCAGAAATAGTATAGGGTTGCTCTTTTGTGCCTTTTTCTACTGCATTAGGATCCTTTACCTTCAGGGTATAGGAGGCAGAGGCCTCATTGTATGTTTCGCTTGCGGCGGAGGTGGCTGTAATTTTAGCTTCGCCAACAACATTGTGCAGAGTCACGGCGCCTGTATTTGCATTAATAGAGGCAACCGATTCATTGTTGGAGGTATAGGATATAGGGAGATCAGAAACCACTGTACCATCTACTGTAGCGGTGAGTGTCGGGAAATCGGTAATATCCCAATTCACTGTGACGTCTTTCCCAGTTACGTTTTCACCGTTATAGTTGAACGTGAGATCAGGTGTCTTGAGCGTAGGATTGCCAGACTGTGCTTCCTTATAATACACTGTTACTGAGCTTATCTGAATTACACCAGTTCCGGCGGGAAGAATAATGAAGGCTTTGTCGTCAATCTTGATATTTTTTGTAGTAGATGTTATGGTAGTTCCAACCTGTTTGGCACCGTCAGGGGTTTTGTATTCTGTGCCTAAGGTGGGTTCTGAAGCAGCCTTATCATACGAATAAACCTTTATGCCATTACCAGGAGTACCCATTGTAACATCGATATGATCTATGATATACTTATCGTTAATGCCACTAACAACAATACTGCTTGCCTTACCATTAGAATTATTGGTGTTGAACTGAATGTTACCGTTTGTCAAAGCAAACACAGAAGCATAATTGAATCCATAGGTTTTATCTTCATATGTGTATTTGGCATACGCAGTTCCTGATGCTTTGAAGTTTGTGGTGTTGAGGGTTGCGCTTCCAGCTATTACTGGAGCTTCAAACTGAGTCACAGTAAACACTACTGGTTGGGCTAATTTCTCCCCGGCGGTATTGGATGCCTTGGCATATACGGTGTGTTGGCCTGCGGTAAGGGTAAAGGGGGTCGAATAAGGTTGATTATAGGATTCGTTGTCAATGCTGTAAGTGATTGTAACGGGCAGTGTGGCTTCCGCATCAACTGCTATAGAGATATCAGTGTTCGTATCAATTTCGCCCCCGTTGGGAGAGAAGGTTAATGAATTAGGAGCAACAGGTTCTGATGCTTCATAAGTTACCTCGATTGCTGTAAATTTGACTGTGCCTGACCCACTACTTGTTAAATTTAACATGAAATATTGGCTACCACTTGGGATATCAAAAGTTACAGTGCTTCCAGATACTGTTCCTTTTGTGTCTGATGTCGTAGCAGCTGCTGTAACTGGGGACGAGGGACTCGTCTTTACATACCAGGTGCCTAACGTCGTTTTATCTGCTGTTATTTTTATAGATTTAAGGCCAGGTATGGCTGTTTTATTCCTTAGATTAAAACCGCCAAGAGCTGTGGCATTCACCCTCATCTGGCCAGTAGAAGGATTAAATTCATCAAAAACGAAAATAAAACCGCCTGCATTTACCTCTGTGGGCGTTGTAACATAGGATGTAGAAGTGCTTGCAGCTTTAGTCTCTGTCGTTGTAATTTTTACTGTCTCTGCCCGGGCCACTCCGAAGAGGGTCAGGACACAGGTTAGAAAGAGTAAAAACTTTTTCATTTTGTTTGTTAAGTGTTTATTGTGTTAATTTATTTGTTTATTTATTTGTCGTATAGACGATTGGATCGGTGTAATACTTTTGTGTGAAACGTATGGTAGGTTCTTACAAAGACGTTGTCAATCAACATCAATATAAAAATCATTGAAAAATAATTGTCAGCTCCTCGTGTGTCGGCGATAAGCTTTTGAAGGCTTTGGGTGTTGCGCTGATACGACCATGTATTGTGGGCGCATCTGTTGCGCTGGTTATAGGCAAGTTCATGTGCCTGCTCTATTATGCTGTCCTTACCGAAACATGAACTTTCACTTCTGAAATAACCATCTTCAGTGGCCTTAACCATTCCGGTGAATTTTTTGAACATCTCAAACTCCCTAGGCAGCCATCTTGAGAATACAGAGTTTCCAAATCGTATTGTAAGTTCGAGGGCTATATTACTAATCTGACTCTGTATATCCTTTATTTCGGGAGTTTCAAATTTAGCACCACTGTTTTTAATGCCCTCTACGAGGTGCTTGTAGATTAAGTTTTTATGGTCCTTGTTTGAGGCTTCTCCAATGTTGATTCGGCCTCCTACAAGATTATATCTAACGTCAAAATCCCATGTGGCTAAGTGCCACATGATGCATTTCAGTTTCTGTTCCTGATATCCTGTAAGTCTCAGGAATAAGCTTTGCATCATATATTCACATACAGGATAATGCATAAAGTCTGTTCCCAACGACTCCATACAGCGCAGTCCGTCGTCGAGAACTTCCATCATATCAGACATTATGAAATCAGTATGCATTATCTCTCTGTAAATTTTTTATATATTCTTATTGACTTCTTGATTCGGCTTAGAACGTTTGCAGCGGAGTTTGGCGAACGTTTGTGAGCTCCTTTTTTTTCCTTGGTGAATCCCGTTATTTTGCTTTGGATGGCCTCTTTCAATTTTATAATATTCTCCTCATCTTCCTTAAGACGGTAATCTTTAATCAAAACCCAATAGATGAGGCCGAACATGATTGTGTCGATTTCAATGATGCTGTTAAACTCGTTAGGATAATCAAGTTTATCATATGCTTCCTTTAGTTTCTGCATCCGATTCTTTATATTGTTGACTGCCATCACCTCCGTCAGGCTTTTAAACAAACCTGACTTTTCTTCAACGCTGTTGTCTGTTATATCCTTGATAAACAGTTCGTAATAGGTTTCCGGGTCTTTCTTAAAGATTTTAAGTTTCTCTTGAAACTTTTTTTCGTCTTTAGCATAAGCGAACACTAACGCTAATTGGCGAAGGAAGTCGAGAGTAGTGTCGTGGCCAAATTGCTTTATCTTTATAGACTGGGCAAATTTGGGGTCAAAGAGGGGAACGTAACCTGCTTTCCAATAGTAAAGCGCCTTACGGCTTTGTTCTGGTTTGAGAGGTGTGCCTTGTGAGTTTACTGAGTAAAAGACATTTGAAAAGAAGGCCAGTATATCGTCTTTCTTAACGCCTTTTCCGGGTACGATGTAGCAGAAACCCAAGTAATGCTGGTTCAGGAACTCCTCGTGAACCCATTGCATGTCAAAGTCTTCGTAGTCAGGATGGTCTTTTATTTTGGCTTTGACTGCTTCAATCCCATCACCATAACCCGGAAGGTCACGATATGTCCATTTCAGGTAGGTCTTTTCTATCGCCTCGTCATCTTCTGCTTCTGCCGGTTTTACTACCACATCCTTTATGACTTCATCTTTAGGATATTTGTTCAGGAAAGCAAGTATGATGGCCGTGAGGCGTTGCTGGCCGTCAATCACCTGGTTCGTGTCGTTAATCCGTCCGATTGTTACGGGTGGTACGAAATTGTCTTTACCAAAACCTTTTAGAAGTCTGACTATCTGGTCTTTATTCCAAGCGAGATGCCGTTGGTATTCGGGAAGATCCAGATTACCACTCAAGAGTTGGTCGAGCCAGTAATAAAGCGTGAATTCGCCGTAATGGACATTATTCTTCATACTTTAGCTTAATCGTATATTACTTTTAGGGGAGCGTGATGAATACCATCTATCATCTCCTTTACCGCAGGATTGTTTTTCACATCCTCCATGGTCATGCCGGGGCCGACTACAATGTAATAGTCGTCTTTAAACCCCGAGGCCTCAAGACTGCTTTCCGTTTTTATCTTCTCCACTATCTTGGCCATAGGCATGACGTTGATCTCCTTTCGCCCGTCGGCAACGTTGACGAGCATACCGAGCAACCTGCCGTCATCGCTTACCACCGGCGAACCGCTTAAGGCTGCCCAGTCGCGGGTGCGGTCGTTTTCGGTGGGTGCCTCAAGGGTGATGTCGCCGAGGTTACGGCCGGAGTATTTCAACCCGATGTGGAGTTTGTCGTGGCGTGTATACTGCATACCGCCTTTGGCCATTCCGAGAATACTTCCTACTACAAAATAGTCGTGATTTGCTATATCGCTGTCAGGAATTATATCGCCTTCGCCGAACGCTTCCCTTGGGGAACCCATCGGAATCCTGAACCACCAGTCGCTGAACTGGAATCCAAGAGAGACGCCGGTGTTCAACACTTCCGTGCCGTCGCAAAACGATGCGTCAAAGGGTTCGGGGCAGATGAAATCATCGGGGCTAGCCTGTTTCTGTGTCATCATCATCTCCGAGCGGTTGCACAGGGTGAGGAAGAGGTGTTGCCTTGTATAGTAGTCAGTCTTTCCGGAGGGGACGCCACAGATGTTGTTGGCGTGCCAGCGTTTGTATTCGGGGTAGTTGTGGGGTGAGACAACGTGCATGGCGGTGATGCAATAGGTCTTCCCATCGAGTTCCATCAGAAAACCGCTTCCGAAATTGAACGGGTCGGAGAAATCGCGATGCCAGGGGTGGGACACGACGACGGGGAAGCACCGGCGGAGGGTGCGTTCCACGACGTTGATATATTCCCTACTGAGCATCATCTTTCGTTTTCTTGGGAATTTTTAACTATTTTTATGGATAAAAAATTGCGGAATGCTGACGCACTCCGCTCTACATCCACGCGCTGACGGCTGTTGCAGCCTTTGAAGTTGCAATTTTTTCGCTGCTCGGCATCCCAAAGGGTGCCGATAGCGCTATATCCCCCTTTCCCCGTGCAGGGGAGGGTGGACCGGAGAGAGCGTAATGAGTTGACTGACTGCATTCTTTTGGCGTCCGGGCGAGGAAAGGTGCCCTTTTCGCAGTGCAAAATTAATCATTTTCCCCGAATTGACCAAACCCCACTCCCTCACCCCGAGTGAGCCTCGCGCGCAGGGGGATCCTCGCATTTTGTATATTTACGAACTTAAGTTCGCGCGAGGCACGCAGAACTCGCTGCTACGCAGCGGTTTGCGCAGAACGAGCAGAACCCCGCAGAAGATTTTTTAATGCAAATCGGGAGATAGCTCGGAGAGCTTCTCCTATGGTTATCCCCACGATAAGCGAGTGAAGCGAGCTTCGTGGGGTAATCCGTGCTCATACAGGCTTCCTCGGAGAGGATGTCTATGTGGGCAGACCATCAGTCAACCCCAATTAGGGATAGGCTCAGAGAGAAAAGCCCCGGCGGGGCTTCAGGTGTGCAGCCCCAGACAAGCAGTCGCGAAGCGACAGCGCCGTCTGGGTAATCGATTAATTCCTAATATTTTAACAACCTCGGAGAGGTTGCATTTCTCATTATAATAAGAGAACAAAAGGATTTGCGTCACCTTTTTGATCGCATCAACTATTTCATAAGAACTATTTGCCAGTAAGGAAGTTAGCTCGGAGAGCTTCTCCTATGGTTATCCCCACGATAAGAGAGCGCCAGCGAGCTTCGTGGGGTAATCCGTGCTCATGCAGACTTCCTCGGAGAGGATGTCTATGTGTGCAGACCATCAGTAAACTCAACTCAGAAAAAGACACCGCAATGTCGGAGCCAAGGGTGCTTATCCCTGATTGGAGTTGACTCGTCGAAGTTAAAAATTGTTCTGCGCAATTCTGCCAGTTCTGCGCTAACACGCTGCCTTGCAGCGAGTTCTGCGTGCCTCGCGCGAACTTCAGTTCGTCACCCCAATATCGCGAGGCAACTCCAGTGCGCGAGGCTCCCCACCTGCGCGAGGCCCATATCGCGAGGCCCCCCGCGACGCTCGATGGGTCAGGCGAAGGTGGTTAGAAACTTTCGGAGGGTATAATGTCTGATACCGGGATACTGCGGGAATTCGCCGCCTACAGGATCCATAGAAACCACTATTTTCGGATAATTATCCTTAATGGCAGCCAAGTTGCCAAACTCCCTTTTTACCGTATCTTCCGAAGAAAGAAGATACGTTGTCTGCAGATATACTTTCTCAGCTCCCCTCGTGGCTACAAAGTCTATTTCAGCCGACCGCAATAAACCTACTGCCACTTTCCAACCATGTATCAAGAGATGATTATACACTACGTTTTCCATTATTTTTTCAATCGATCCCAGAAGATTGAAGCCACAAAGAAGATTTCTCAATCCATGATCGGCAAAATAGAATTTATTGAGTGTCTCAAGAAGTTTTTTGCCATGGATGTCGTAGCGCATCACTTGATTGGCCAGCAAGGAGTTACAGATAAAACGGACATAGTCGGAGACGGATGATTCCGAAATCTTCTCTCCCTGGCTTTTCATATAATTTGAGATGTTGTGGGTTGAGAAAAGTTTACCAATATTATCCGCAATGAAATGCGAGAGATTTTCAAGAAACGGAACGTTCCGTATTTTATGCCTCATTAAGATGTCTTTCATTAAGATGGTGTTGTAGACACCCTGCAGATAATCCCTTACCTCCGCTTCATCATCAACTTTACATCTCGAAAGTCCCGGCAGACCGCCTATGGTGAGAAAAAGCCGGAGCGAATCGTCAGAATCCCTCAAACCATGAAAGTTGAGAAACTCGTCATATCCAAGGCTATGCACCGGAATTTCCATATAGCGTCCCGAAAGGCGCGTGCTTAACTCTGAAGAAAAAATATAGGCATTACTTCCCGTTATCACAATCTGGCATCGCTCTTCGGCATAAAGACTCCTAAGGGCATTCTCGTAACCCTCGATGTCTTGCACTTCATCGATCAGAAGATAGTTTTCTCCACCCTCCGGGAGAGTTTCCAAGGCAAAGTTGTAGAGATGATCTGCTGTCTTTATGGTATCGAAATCCTTAAGTTCCTTGTTGATATAGGCGATGGAGGCCTCCGGCCTATTTGTTTCAATCCAGGTCTTCAGCAAACGGAGCAGAAAACTTTTCCCGACTCTGCGCTGACCAATCAGCACGAGCATCATCCCCTTGTTGAGACGCTGAACGATATGAGAGATATATTTGGGACGGTCAATTAGATTCATAATAGTTCTTTCCCTACGGTGTTTAATAACCTTACGGTGCAAAATTACCCATTTATAACAAGAAAAACAAACAAAATCTGCAAAATTACCCACTTATAACACGCAAAACCACCAATTATACCAACTTTACCCACTTATAACACGCAAAATTGCCAATTATGTCGATTTTACCCACTTATAACACGAAAAATCACCAATTATACCGACTTTACCCACTTATAACACGCAAAATTGGCGAGTAGCCCTCGCGCTGCCAGAGGCATCGCTGTTTGTCTCCGGGTGAAATCCAAAGTATCTGCAACCGGACGGCGGGGTGGAGTGTTAGATAAGAAAAGGACAGATATGAAAGTATTGGGAAATATTATATGGGTAGTGTTTGGCGGTCTGATGATTGCCATCGAATATTTTATGTCAAGTATTGCCATGATGGCCACAATCATCGGTATTCCATTCGGTATACAGACGATGAAACTTGCCCTCGTTGCCCTGTGGCCCTTCGGCACATCGATTCACAGCGACGGCTGGCCTTCGGGCTGCCTGGCCGGCATAATGAACGTAATATGGTGGATTGTCGGCGGTTTCGTGATTGCCCTGACCCACATTGTCTGGGGCGTGATTTTCTACATCACCATCATCGGCATCCCCTTCGGCAACCAGCACTTCAAACTGGCTTATCTCGCCCTCTTCCCCTTCGGCAAAACCCTCAGCTGAACATAGGGAGGGCTGTTCAAGAGAGGGATTGGCTCGCATTCGCTCGCCCATCCCTTAGGGAGGATGCGGTTCAAGGAGGAGAGGGATTGGCTCGCATACGCTCGCCCATCCCTGAGGGGAAGCTGTTCAAGAGGAGAGGGATTGGCTCGCATGCGCTCGTCCATCCCTTGAGGGGGAAGCTGTTCAAGGAGGAGAGGGATTGGCTCGCATACGCTCGCCCATCCCTGAGTGGGGGAAGCTGTTCAAGGATTAAGAAAATCGGCTATATCCCATTTTATGGGATTACGTGTTTAAGCTAAAGATGCCCCTCAAGCAAGCTTGGGAGCATCTTTTCTTAAACATATAAACCCACGCATTGCGTGAGTTTATAGCCGATTTTCTTAATCCTTGGCGGAGAGAGAGGGATTCGAACCCCCGGAGGTGTGACCCTCAACGGTTTTCAAGACCGCCGCATTAGACCACTCTGCCATCTCTCCGTAAAAGAGTCGCTAAGAGGACCAAAACCCCTTAACGACTGCAAAGTTATGAATTTTTTTTTAAAGCACCAAAATTATTTGCGAGCCTTAGCAGCTTTGCGCAGTGCCTGAATGTGTTCGTGGATGGAGAAAGTCTCACCCTTCGTGCTCAGGCTGTTCTTGTAGTCGTCGAATTTCTTCTTGTTGACATAGGAGATCGAGAGGTAGTCCTCATCGTCGATGTCTAACCATACGTACATGTTACCCTTGGTGAAAGTGAAGGCACCGTCGCCGTTGGCTACAACTTCGCCATATTTCTTGCTCAGATAAGTAAGCACGGTGTTGGCGTCGAGGTCGTAGAGCTCTACCATTACCTCTACAGATTCCTTGTCGGGAACTACAGAAGGATTTGCTTCGATATCTTCGAAGGTGAAGAAGCAGTCTACCTCTGCAATGTTGTCACCAAGATCATTGCCATCGTTGTCGTAGAAGATGCCGTCGATGTCCTGATAGTAAGGAGTAAAGTCTTTCATCTTCTTGGTGATGATTTCATCACGATCCTTGTTGAGAAGGTCGCTGTAGTCGGTCAGCGTGATTTCATCGCCTTCGTTGTCAAGAATGGGTTCGTCGTCGTCACCGCAAGAGGTGAAAGCAATCAGAGGAAGTGCGAAAAGCACTGCCCATACGAGTTTCATCGCTTTTTTCATCTGTTCTTAAATTATTTAAAATTAATGTTTTCCAAGCTTGCTGAATGGCCCTTTTTCGGCCAAAAGCGTTGCAAAGTTACTAAATTTTTCCCATTTCACCAAAAATCTTTTTTCAGAGTCGTCACGTCCCGAACCGACTCCCCGAAACTCTACTCCTCCATTTCACTCATACTTCAAAATAATTTGCTAACTTTGTGGCACAAATCAATCATACTACATATGGAGCAGGTATACGGCATAGGCGAACAAAGTTTCAGTGAACTGAGAAAATATGAGCAGGTTTATGTCGACAAGACGTCTTTTATACCCCTTTTGATCAAAAATAAATTCTATTTCCTTAGCCGTCCGAGAAGGTTTGGTAAAAGCCTTTTCCTCTCTACTCTCGAGCAATTCTTTAGTGGTAACAAACACCTCTTTAATGGGCTTGCGGTTGAGAATTTCAACTGGGATTGGGCGCAATATCCTGTGGTGAGAATTGATTTCAGTCAGGGTGGATTCCATGAGGAAAACGCACTCAAAGATAGAATACATTATGTGCTTGAATCCCTCGAAAAACAATATGACATTCCTCCTTTCAGCGGAAGTATAAGCAGCCGTTTCGACAATCTTCTCAAATCCTTGTATCAAAAATTTGATAGGGGGGTTGTGGTGCTTGTTGACGAATACGAGAAGCCTTTGCTTGACGTCTACGGGAAAAAGATTTTTTCAACTTATCGAGATGATCTTGCTGAGTTTTATTCCGTGTTTAAGGGTAATTCCGAAATCATCCGTTTTCTTTTCCTAACAGGGGTAACACGGTTTGGCCACCTTAATATTTTTTCCGGTCTTAACAATCTGAAAGATATATCGGTGGATGAGAGATTCTCTACAATTTGCGGTATTACCCAGCAGGAAATTGAAGAATATCTAAACCCGGGGGTGGAAAAACTGGCAAATAAGATTCAGGTGACTACGGCTGAGATGGTTGAACTCCTTAAGAAGATGTATGACGGTTACCATTTCAGCTCAGGCATGAAAGATGTCTACAATCCTTTCTCTCTCCTTTCTGCCCTTGACTTTGGAGAAATGAATTTTTATTGGGCCCAAACGGGGAATTCCACATTTCTTTTAAATATACTTAAGGCCAAGAATTACGATTTATACAAGCTGGAGGATACCGTGGTGTCGCAGAGTGAACTGCTTGGCCTTGATGCAGAATTCATGAACCCGACAACCCTCCTTTATCAAAGCGGCTATCTTACAATAAAAAACTATGAGCTTAAAAATTTGAGAGGTTTATACAGACTGGGAATTCCTAATAAAGAGGTGAAGCAATCGCTTTACAGCAAGCTGATTCCGTTTTATCTGGGAAAAGAAGATCAGTTTGATGATGATGAGTCGCAAAAATTGAACGCTCTTCTTGAGCAAGGGAAGGCGGAAGACATGATGCGATGGCTTGCCGCATTTTTCAGTAAAGCTTCATTCTCCACTAAGCTAAGATATGAAAGAGACTTCCAGTTTATCGTTTATGCAATATTTGCAGTGGTAAAGATGCTTGACGACATACACATGGAGTATTCCATGAGTTCGGGAGTAGCAGACCTTGTGGTGGAAACATCCAAATTCGTGTATCTTTTTGAATTTAAAGTGGATCAATCTCCTGAGGAGGCCTTGAGTCAGATAGATTTCAGAAGCTATTCTCTCCCGTGGTCGGCTTCGGGTCGGAAAGTTTATAAGATTGGGGCAGTTTTTTCATCAGTCAACAACGGAATTCTACAGTATAGGATAATTGAGGGATGAGGATAGTATACGGGCAACTTAAGGGGAGGATGGGTTGTTATATAGGAAAACGAGAAGGAAATGGCTGATTCTAATTTTATCGACTATGTGAAGATACTGTGCCGCTCCGGTAAGGGCGGCGCCGGCTCAAGACACTATCACCGCGCCAAATATATCCCCAAGGGTGGACCCGACGGTGGCGACGGAGGACGCGGCGGACATATCATCCTCAAGGGCAACCGCCATATGTGGACTCTGCTTCCCCTGCGCTTTAAACGCCACGTCTTCGCTACCGACGGCCAGTCGGGCGGCGAGAACCGATCCACAGGGAAAGACGGTGAAGACAGGATAATCGAGGTGCCCGTGGGCACCGCCGTCTTCGACGCCGACTCCGGCGACTTCCTCTGCGAGGTGACAGAAGACGGCCAGGAGGTGAAGCTGCTCCGCGGCGGCAAGGGTGGCCTCGGCAACGTGCATTTCGCTACCGCCACCAACCGCGCTCCACGCTATGCGCAGCCCGGCCAGCCCGGCATCGAGAAAGCCGTGGTGCTCGAGCTGAAGCTCCTCGGCGATGTGGGTCTCGTGGGCTTCCCCAACGCCGGCAAGTCAACCCTGCTCTCAGCCATCTCGGCCGCCAAACCCAAGATTGCCGACTATCCCTTCACCACGATGGAGCCGAGTCTCGGCATCGTTGACTACCGCGGCGACAAGTCGTTCGTGATGGCCGATATCCCCGGAATCATCGAGGGTGCAAGCGAAGGAAGAGGTCTCGGCCTGCGGTTCCTCCGCCACATTGAGCGCAACGCCGTGCTACTCTTCATGGTACCTGCCGACAGCGACGACATAAAGAAAAGCTACGAAATTTTGAGAAGGGAACTCCATGAGTTCAACCCCGACCTCTCCGACAAGAGCCGGGTGCTCGCCATCTCTAAAAGCGACCTGCTCGACGACGAACTGAGGGAGGAGCTGCAGAAGGAACTCCCCGACGACTGCCCCACTGTGTTTATATCTGCAGCCACGGGCGAGGGCCTGACCGAACTGAAAGACCTGCTCTGGCGCGAGATAAATTCCGAAACCAATATGGTGCAGACATTCAAACACAGACCTCTCGACGTGCGCCACCGCGTGCAGGAGGAGGATGACTTCCTCTTCGAGCAACTCGACGGCGAAGGAGGTCAGGGCCAGAACGTGCAGGACGTGCTCTGGGAAGACGAGTTCTGGGACGAGGAGAACTCCGTCAACGGTTACGAAGACGGTCTATAGCCCTTCCCTCTCCATGAAAGAGCTTATACAGTTAAACCTGACTGAAATCATCAGAAAGCGCGCGGGAAGCAAAGGGAAATGGATTCCCGCCGGTCTCCTGCATGCCCTTGAGCGCATAATCCGTCAGGATGAGCTCAACGAGATGCTCCGGGTGGCCTATCCGGCCGAGGGCTCGGAATTCTCGAAGCGCATCCTTAGCCATCTCGATATCACAGTGGATGTCAGCGGACTGGACTCCCTGCCTGCCGACACTCCCTACATCTTCGCCTCCAACCATCCCTTGGGTGGCCTTGACGGCATAGCGCTTGTGGCCGTGCTCGGCGAACACTATGGCGACGACAATGTCCGCGTTATGGTCAACGACCTGCTGATGAACGTCTCGCCCCTTGCAGGCGTCTTTCTTCCCATCAACAAGTATGGCAGTGCCGGGGCACGCGAGAGCTCGCGACTGCTCAACGAGGCGCTCGGGCAGGGGAAGCAGATCGTGATGTTTCCCGCCGGACTTGTGTCGCGTCTGCATCCCGGAGGCGTGATTAAAGACCTCCCCTGGAAGAAGAGCTTCGTGAGCAAGGCTATCGACTATGGCAGGAGCATTGTGCCCGTGAGTTTCGGCGCGCTCAACTCCATGAGGTTTTACCGCACGGCAAAATGGCGTAAGAAGCTGGGAGTCAAGGTTAACGTGGAGCAGGCCCTGCTCCCCTCCGAACTATGCAAGACGCGCGGCAAGCGCTTCTTCATCCGCTTCGGCACGCCGGTAAGTCCCGCAGCCCTGAAGGCCGAGGGTCTCTCTCTCAATCAGATTATAGAAAGGATTTACGACGCCTCGCGCTCCGGGCTCAGTGAAGCCTGAAAAGGCTTACGCCATGAGCTCGCAGGCGTGGCGGTAGTCGTCGGGGCTGCCGATGTCTATCCATCTCCCGTCGATAACGTATAGCGACACTCTGCGGCCGTCGGCCAGCAGGCGGTCGATGAGGTCGGTGGCGTCCATGTATTCCCCTTTGGGGATGGCGTCCACGACGTCGCGCCTGAGCATGTAGATGCCGGCGTTGGCGTAATAGTTGTAGGTGGGTTTTTCAGTGAATCCCTTCACGGAGTCGCCCTGATGGTCAACAATGGCGTAGGGCACGGAGACGGTATAAGGGATGACGGCCATGGTGAGCCATGCTTCCGTGTCGATATGGCGCAGATACATGGCCTCGAGGTTGATGTCGGTGAGAAGGTCGGCGTTCATCACCACCACATTCGGCGCCTTGAGGTCGGCTATCAGCGAGAGGCTCCCTATCGTGCCGAGTCTTTTGGGCTCCTCCACACACGTCACCCCGGGTTGGCTTTCACCGAAGTGGGCGATCACCTGCTCCTTCAGATAGTTGACGGTGACGAATATGTTTTCGATGCCGAAGGCGTGCATAAGCTCGACATTATGGTCGATTATGGGTTTCCGGCCTACCGGTAACAGCGGTTTGGGTGTCTTCTCGGTGAGGGGGCGCAGGCGTTCGCCGATGCCGCCGGCCATGAGCACACCGTCGGCAGGCACGAGACCGCGCTGGCGACGGAGGTCGACGAGGGAGACGATGACGCCCTGCTCCACCACCGGGAGCAGCACTACCCCGCGCCTGCGGGCCTCGGCGATGGTTGAGGCGGCGTCGCCTCCACGCTCTATGCGGAGGCATTCGCGCCGGCAGATGCCGTCTACGGTGGCCTCGAGGGTCTTCCCGGCAAGCAGGGCGCGCCTGATGTCGCCGTCGGTGAGGCTGCCCGTGAGTCGCCCATCGGAGTCGGTGGCGAAGAGGGTCATGGTCTCGCCCGAAAGCCTGTTGAGCTGCTCGAGGGCCTTGAAGAGGGGGGCGCGGTCGGAGATTAGATGCTGTCTCATCTGTCGGATGTCTGTCTCAGTCGGGTGAAGTAGAAGTCGAGCACGTCGCGGGCGGCCGTGAAGGAGCTCTGCTCATTGTTGAGTATGCGCATCTCTTTCTGCTCCAGGAGTTCCTTGATCTGCGGGAAGCGGTAGAAGCTGGCCTTGAGCTGCTCGTTGATGGTCTCAGTCATCCAGTATTTTGCCTGCTCGTTGCGCTTGCGCTCGAAGTAGCCGGTGCGTTCCACGTAGTCGAAGTATCGGTCGATCATGTCCCACACCTTGTCGATGTCGTAGCCGAAGTAGCCGCTGTAGGTAATCACCTCGGGTTTCCAGCGGCTGGGAGTGGGCGGGAAGAGGTGCAGGGCGTTGCGAAACTGTGCGGCGGCCAGGCGGGCGCGCTCCACGTTGTCGCCGTCGCATTTGTTGATCACGATGCCGTCGGCCATCTCCATGATGCCGCGCTTTATGCCCTGGAGCTCGTCGCCGGTGCCGGCGAGCTGGATGAGGAGGAAGAAGTCAACCATGGAGTGTACGGCCGTCTCGCTCTGGCCTACGCCGACTGTCTCCACGAAAATGCGGTCGTAGCCTGCGGCCTCGCAGAGCACGATGGTCTCGCGTGTCTTGCGCGCCACGCCGCCGAGCGACCCCGCGGAAGGGGAGGGGCGGATGAAAGCGTCATGGTTCTGCGAGAGTTTCTCCATGCGAGTCTTGTCGCCCAGGATGCTGCCGCGGGTGCGCTCCGAGCTGGGATCGATGGCCAGCACGGCGAGCTTGTGTCCCTGGCGTATCACGTGGAGACCGAATTCGTCAATCGAGGTTGACTTGCCGGCACCGGGTACGCCCGTGATGCCGATTCGACGCGACTTGCCGGAGTGGGGCAGGCATTTCTCTATCACCTCCTGCGCCACGGCCTGATGTTCGTCGACGGTGCTCTCCACCAGGGTTACGGCGCGGCTCAGCATGCTGATGTCGCCCTTGAGTATACCCTCCACGTATTCGGCGGGTGTGAAGGAGCGGCGCCTGCGGGGGCGCCCCGTAAGGTAGGGATTTACCGTTGGTTGCGAGCTCACGCCGGAGTTGACGGTGAGCCCTTTGTATTCGCTGTCGTTTTCAGGATGGTGCATGGAGGCTTATTTTTGTATGATGATCTTGAGGGGAGTGTATGGTTGCGTTTTCAATGTCTCGGGGTCGTGGGAGGTGTAAAGCCTGAGGGTGTATTCAATCCGGCCGGTGCGTGGCTCCTTGAGGGGGTCTACGTAAAGGCCGATCATCCCTTTCTCGCCGGGCGGGACGGGCGAAGGAAACGTCTGTGATGTCACTGCCTCGCTGTCGCTCTCCACGAGAGTCCATACGGGTAGGTCGCCGGCGTTGTAGACGTCGGCGTAGAGTGTCTTCTCCTCTGTCTGGAGAGGCAGCAGGGGCATGAAGGTGGTCTCCGAGAGGTGAAGCAGTCCGCCGTCGGAAGGGTAGACGCGTTTCAAGGTCTCTTCTGAGGCTACGACGGTGCCGGTGATGGGCACGCGTATCATCTCTCCCTCGGTTGGGTAAATCTTTACGGCCTTCTCAAATCTTCCGGGGCGCCTGTAGGGGTCGTAGGTGAGGTCGATCCATGCGGAGTCGCCGGGCGCTATGGGCGTTTTCAGGAAGTCGGCGGCCGTGCAGCCGCATGTGGGGCGCACTTTCAGAATGCCGAGGGTGTCGGGAGATGCATTGCTCACATACATGCGGACGCTTTTTGGCCCCTCTGATTCAAGGAGAGTCCCGAAAGATACGGTGTCGGCCGTCGCCACAATCTGAGAGTGTGCGACGGCCGCCATTATGAGCAATATAGCGGCGAAGGCGAACCGGAGTGGAACGAGACGCATCTTACGGAGCTACGGTGCCGCGGATTTTGAGGCGTACCTTTTTGGGGCTGCCGTTGGTCTTGATGGTGACGGTTTTCTCGAAACTGCCGGGTCGGCCTACGGGGTTGTAGGTTACCTTTACCTTCCCCTTTTTGCCGGGAGCTACGGGCTTGTCGGGCCATTCGGGACGGGTGCAGCCGCACTCTGCCGTGGCATCGAGGATCACGAGGTTGCCCGTGCCCGTGTTGGTGAATTCGAAGTTATGGCTCGCAGGCTGGTCGCTTTTTATGGTGCCGAAGTCCCATACGCTCTCGGTGAAGGAGATGGAGGGTGTGCCCTCGGCTGCCTTTTTCTTGGCCGTAGCCGTTGCTGCCACGAGTATGATCGCCGCGAGTATGATCAGTGTTTTTTTCATAAGTCGACTTTTCTCAATAAACGCGTGCGATACCCGAATTAGTGTTATTTCCTCACAATCTTTCTGCCTACGATGTAGAAACCTTTGGGAAGCGACTGCCAGTCGGCCTCACCGCGACCTACCCGGATTCCCTGAAGATTGAAGATATCGCCCGTTTCTGTGGCGCCTTCAACGGCAATCTCTTCCACAGCTGCCTCGTTGAAGAGTCCGAGTGTGGATATGCGCAGTCCGCTGGGCTTGTTGCCTATGGTGTCTTTGAGACGCAAAGTGACTTTCCCTGCGGGAAGCTCCACGAGAGTGGCATAATTCCGGTAGGCAGTGTCGCTGTTGGGCATATCGGGAGTGAAGGTGTCTGAGATAGCCTTTTCATTGCCGCCCTCTATCAGATACCACTGGAGCACGGGGTCAAAACGTGTGGGTTCGCCGTATCCGGAAACGTTCATCACGATGTTGTATTTTCCGGCTGCGGGCACCTCAAACTGCCAGGCGGCATTGGCGCCGTTGGTAAACTCGCTGATCTCTATGGGAAGCGGATTCAGGGAGTCGAGCGTGTCGAAAAGATTGAGGTTGTAGCTCTCCACATACTTTGTGGCGCCTACCATCTCTTCCACGGGGTGCCAGACTTCGAAGTCTGCTGCCTCAAGCATATGGACATAGACGTTTCCCTGCGGTGTGAGCATCCAGGGGTCGAGCGAACTACCCGATTTCATGACGAGACCGTAGTTCGGCCCCTTGTTTGAATCATAGTTGCCCACGGCCTTAAACCATGCATAGCGGAATATCCATTCTGTGGTCTCCAGCCATTCGAGGGTGGCATTCATGCTTTTTATCTGGCTTTCGGGAGAAACGTAATCGTTGGAATTCCCTTCGTTGGGCCAGAGGCAGAATTCAGTCACCCAGACGTCTTTGCCATAACGGTTGTGGAAATTGCCTGCAAGTGTCTTCATTACATCGAGGCCTCCATAATTGTGGATGGCCACATAGTCGAAAGCATCGTTGCCTACAAGCGCCACGAATTCATCCATCCATTTGAGAGGGTCGGTGTAGGGTGGATTCGGACTGTAGTTCATGGCCGGTGCCACGAGTTTCAGACCCAGTTCCTTGGCAAGCGCCTGTACTGCCGGCCATGCGGCGGCGGCAACTTCGGGCGTCATGTTGGCCTGGTTGGTAAAGTTGGGCTCGTTGAAACCAAGCAGATACTTGGTGTTGGGGTGTGTCTTGCAATATTCACGGATATTGTCGGCGTTGTAGTTGCCGTTCCAGCACATGGGCACGTATTCAATCCCCTCGTAGTCGGAGATACCGTCGTAGCCCTTGCCGGGGACATTGCCCCAGTTGTAATACCAGGTTACGCCCGGCTCGAGGGCCTCCAGCTGCGAGACGAGCTGGAAGTTGCTCTCGCTCACGCCTCGCTTGCTTGATTTGGCAAAACCCGACAGGGTCGCGGCTGCCATGAGTGCAAATGCTATATACCTTAGTTTCATATTTTGTGTCCTTCTTATTTGATTGCAAAAGCTACGGGTGTGCCCGATGCGGAGTCGCCGGCTACCCAGAGCTGGAAGTCGCCGGGTTCCACCACATATTCATTCTTCAGGTTGGTGAAGCCGAGGGAGGAGGCGGGGAGATTGAACACTACGGTCTTCGTCTCGCCGGGTTGCAGACTGATTTTCTGGAAATCCTTGAGTTCCTTTACAGGACGGGCCAGCGAACCCACGAGGTCGCGTACATAGAGCTGGGCCACCTCGCTGCCTGCCACCGAACCGCTATTGGTGACGTCGCATACCACTGTTACAGAGCCGTCGGGAGCGATCTCAGCGGACGAGAGGCGCGGTGTGCCGTATTCAAACGTGGTGTAGCTCAGGCCGTAACCGAAGGGGAAGGCGGGGCCGTCGCCGGCATCCAGGAAGAAGGAGGTGCAGCCTGTGGAGGTCTGACCTGCCTCGAGCTCGATGTCGTCGATATATGTGATGCCTTCGGCGGGACGTCCGGTGTTCTTGTGGTTGTAATAGAGGGGAAGCTGACCCACCATCTTCGGGAAAGAGACGGGGAGCTTGCCCGAGGGGTTCACCTCGCCGCTGAGAACGTTGACGATGCCGGGTCCGGCCATCGTGCCGCCGTGAAACAGGTAAACCACTGCGTCGCAGAGCTCAGCGTCGTCGGCTATCGTCAGGGGTCGGCCGGCCTGCACTATCATCACTACCGGTTTGCCTGCCATCTTGAGTTCGCGCAGCAGCTCTTTCTGGGCGCCGGGGAGGTTGATGTCGGCCCGTGAGTGAGCCTCGCCAGAGAGAACGGCTTCCTCGCCGGCGAAGTAGAGCACCACGTCTGCTCCCTGAGCAGCCTTGAGTGCCTCCTCGAAGCCGTCATGTTTCCGGTCGCGGCTGTGGGCGAGTCCCTTGGCATATTTCACTTTCTTGCCCCATTTCTCATTGAGTGTCATGAGCGGGGTCACGCTGTGTTCTTTCTCGAGGTCAAACACCCATGTGCCTGCCTGGTCATGCTGTGCATCGGCCATCGGACCAACCACGGCTACCGTTTTTACTGCGTTGAAGTCGATGGGGAGGACGCCGTTGTTCTTGAGCAGTATGGCGCTCTCCTCCACAGCCCTGCGGGCTGCGTCGAGGCTGGCAGGTGCGTAGAAGGCCACGGCCGTCTCATCTACGTAGGGATTGTCGAAAAGGCCGAGTTTATACTTAAGGCGGAGCACGTTGGCCACCATTGCGTCGAGTTCGTCCATGCTCACCTCACCCGAGGCCACAAGGTCTGCGAGGTGTTGCGTGTAGGCATAGTTTTCCATATCCACGTCTACCGTTGCCTTGGCGCCCTGGAGAGCAGCCTCGCGCAGGTCGCGGCTGAAGCCGTGGTTGCGCATCTGCTCTATTGAGCCCCAGTCGCTGACGATAAGACCGTTCCAGCCCCATTCATCGCGCAGGATGTCGTGAAGCAGGTAGCGGTTGCCAGACGAGGGCACACCGTTGATGTCGTTAAATGAGCACATGAATGTGGCTGCTCCGGCATCGGCGGCTGCCTTGAAGGGGGGGAGATAGACGTCGCGGAGCAACACTTCGGGTATCCAGGTGGTGTTGTAGTCCTTGCCGCTCTCGGCCGCGCCGTAGCCTGCGAAGTGTTTCACACAGGCAGCCATAGTGTTGGGCTTGGAGAGGTCGTCGCCCTGGTAACCTTCCACCATAGCCACGCCGAGGCGCGAGGCCAGCACGGGGTCTTCGCCGAAGCCCTCGGCTATACGGCCCCAACGGGCGTCGCGTGCTATGTCGACCATCGGGGAAAAGGTCCAGCGCACTCCCACGCTCGAGGCTTCGTCGGCGGCGATGCGGGCTCCCTGGCGCACCACGTCTTCGTTCCACGAGGCTGCCTGACCGAGGGGAATGGGGAAGATGGTCTTAAATCCGTGGATCACGTCGCGGGCTATGATGAGGGGGATGCCGAGACGTGAATTCTCAACGGCCTGACGCTGCAGGGCGTTGACCGTGGCGGGGTCTACCTCGTTGAGGAGGCTCCCCACCTTGCCCTCGGCCACGAGGGCCACCATGCCGGGGTCGAGGCCGCGGCCGGAGAGCTGGTTGAGCTGCCCTACCTTCTCCTCTACCGTCATCTTGCCGATGAGGTCGGCGACGGCGGCGTCGATTTCCGCCTCAGTGAGCGGTGCGGCCATGGCCGTCAGTGCTGTAAGGCCTAAAAGGCCCAGTAATATCTTTTTCATTTTACGATGATTTTCTTGGTTGTGTTCCCGCTCTTTACGATATAGAGTCCGGGGGTGAGACGGCTTAAGGCTTCGTCGGCGGAAGCAGCGTGAGCCACACGGAGACCGCCGGCGTTAAAAACCGTCACACCTTCCTGTGCGTTGCCCGCTACCTCGGCGATGCCATCAGTTCCGCCGGGGTTGTCAGTGCCACCGGGAGTCACATCCTCTAAGTCATCGCCCGGCACGTTGGCGTGGAAGGTCTCGTTATCGACTCCCTTCTGGTAGATCTTCAGGTAGTTGACATACATGGAGGCCTCCTGTCCGTTTGCATCGTTCAAGGCCGTGATTTTTGCGGCATCCCATATCCCGGTGAAATTCCCACCTATCGCGAGGTCAAAGATAATGAAGTTGGGTTTGTGGAAGTAATTGCCGGCACACCATCCATCGTTCCAATCTATTTTGGAAATGTCGATTTCATAATAGGGCGCCTTTTCGGGATATTTGTCCATATCCACATACATGCGGATAAAATTTTGATCCCAAATGCAGGTGTATAGGTGGAATGCATTGTCCTGCAGGGAATAATCCCAAGTAGCGTCTCTGGCATAATCGCCAACTTGGTCCCATCTTGTTCCCCAATGGCACGCACCATTAAAATACCTCTCGGAGGTGCCTCTGTTCATGCCGTTTGAATTGCCCATTTCAAGAATGTCGGTTTCGCCGCAGGCGGGCCAGCCCACCTCCGAGAAATCGTCGCCCATCATCCAGAATGCGGGCCAGAGCCCGTTGGCTGTCTTGGGAAGTTTGATGGAAGCCTCAACCTTGCCGTGGGTGAAGGTTACCTTGTGGAGGGTGTTGAGGCGTCCGGAAGTGAATTTTTTACCTTTATAATCTTCGCGTCTGGCCGTGAGGATAAGGCATCCGTTGCCCTGGCCGTCGTCGCCGACGCTGACGTTTTCTGCTTTGTAGTATTGGAGCTCGTTGTTGCCGCCGCCGTCGCCGTTCACCTCGATTACCCAGCGGTCAAGGTTGAGCTCGCCGCCGTCGAAGAGGTCTTGCCATACGAGCTTATAGCCGTCGGTTTCTCCTGAGCCTACCTGGGGCTCTGCGGCAAATGAGGAAATGAGAGGAAGGGAGAGAAGAATGAGGGGGGTAAAATATTTGGTCATGATTATTTAGTTGAGATAAGGGATGAAAAGAGAGGAAAGGTTTTATAAAAGGGGCGGAATGCTTATCCGCCCCTCTTATATGGGGAAGCAATAATTACTTCATGATCTTAACGATAGAGTTGCCGCTCTTGGCTACGTAGATGCCGTTGCCGAGTTCGCTGATGCCGAGAACAGTGCCGGTGGCGCTCTTGATCATACGGCCGCTGAGGTCGTAGAGAGCGATGCCATTGCCGTTGGCTACGTTGATGGTGTTGCGGGTAACGATGAACTGAGCGTCGTCGGCCACTTTACCTACAGCGTTGTCTTCCATTTCGGCAGGAGTGTAGAAGAACATGTTGTCGATAGAGAAGGACTGACCTTGAACACCGCCACCAAGTACGGATACTACGTTGCCTTCCCAAGGATTGGCGTTCTTCCAGTCGAAAGAGGGGTAGAATTTCTTGAGTTCAGCGAAAGAGAGGTCGAGACCTGCCCATTCGTCAGACACCTTCGGGCCTACAGAAGGATAAACGTTATTACCATCCTGGAAGTTCTCGCCGAGAGCCACCTTGGCGGGGCTGCCGTCGTGAGTGTTGCCGTTTTCACCCTCACCGGTGATGTTACCGCCGTCGGCAATCACGAAAGCAAGAGATGTGGGAGCAGTGCCTGCCGTGCGGGTAGCAACGTGGAAACGGGTGTTTTCGTTCCAGTTGGAGGCATCGGCCTTTGCGTCAATGCTGATAAACCAGCCTGCGCCACTCCAACCTACAGTTCCTACTTCAAGGTTGGGGTATTCATATTCGCCGACGAGAATGCCATCATAACCTACTGCGGGATATCCGGTGTTGACACCTACGAAAGTATTGTCCCATACATAGAGGAAGCGGGTCTCGTCGTTTACACGCCAGTCCGTTACTTCCTGACCTGCGCCTTCGAGGGCTGTAACTACCTCATCGGCTGCTACAACGAGGTTGTAGACTGCCTTCTGACCTTCAACAACTGTTCCGGCTACGTCGGGAGTTGCGGTTTCCTGTGCACCTGCGCTCACTGCGAGAGCGGCGAATGCTGCGAAAAGAGTAAATTTTTTCATGCTCTTTTTGATTTTAAATGGTTAAAAATTAGGTTTATTGTCAATATTATTTAAGTGGGAGCTACCCGGGATTAGTATCCCGGGTTCTGCTCCATCGGATTCAGGATTATCTCTTCGGAGGGGATGGGGAAGAGTTCGTGCTTGCCCGGGATGAACGAAGCCATCTCGGCGCGCGCTTCTGGCGACTCGTTGCTGCCGTAGGAGCCGTTGTCTTTGTCCATCACTTCGGCAGCGATACCCCAACGTACGAGGTCAAACCAACGGTGGCCCTCCATGGCGAGCTCTACGCGGCGTTCGTGGCGAAGGGCCTTGCGGAGGTCGTCGGTATTGTCGCTGAAGCCGAGATAGCCGGGGAAGGCGGGAAGCACACCGGCCGTAGAGGCCATGGCACGGGCGCGGGCCCTTACGTTCTCAAGCATGGTCTTGGCCACGCCGAGGTCCTTCCCACTCTCGAGTGCAGCCTCTGCATACATGAGCATTACGTCTGAGAGACGCACAAGGCGATAGTTGAGCGGTCCGCGTGAGGCGTGGTCGAGAGCCGGGAAGGTGCCGGCCTCATACATCGCCGTCTTTATGTTGTAGTAGGGAGAGCCGAGATAGTTCACCTCCACTTCCTGGAGTCCGGCAGCGTCAGGCACGCCGATGGTCTCCTCGAGGCGCGGGTCGCCGACCTCAAATTCGTCGTAGAGGTTCTGAGTGGGATGGTCCCAGCCCCAGCCGGCGTTGCCTCCGAGAGAGCTCATGCGCGGACGCGTCATGATGATGGAGAAGGTGCCGCGGGTGAAGCCGAAGCCCTCCCCATAGTCGGATGTCGGGTCGGCCATATACTGGATCTCAAACACGCTTTCAGCTCCGTTTTCTCCGGCGAGGTTGAAGTTGTCGGCATAATTGGTGAAGAGCGAGTATTCCCCTGCCTGGTCTTCCATGAATTTCTTGCCCCAATTATAAGCCTCGTCATAATTGTGGTTGTAGAGGTTGGCCTTGAGCAGATATGCCTGGGCTGCTCCTTTCGTGGCGCGTCCTGCATCCTCGGGTTCGTATTTGCTCTTGTTCCAAAGCTTTGCCTCGGCCTCCGTGAAGTCGCTGATGATGTGATCGTACACTTCGGCTGCCGTTGCCCTGGGCTGCTGCCATTTGTCGGCCGACTCAATCACGTCGTCAATCAGAGGCACACCGCCGAAAATCCTCACGAGCTGGAAATAGTAGAGCCCACGAAGGAAGTAGGCCTCACCCAGAAGGCGCTCCTTGAGCTCTTCGGGAAGTGTCTCGTCAGGTTCGTAGCCGCTCACCTCGCGCAGAGCGAGATTGCAGCGGATGATGCCCTGATATTTGGCGCGGTAATAGTCGAGCAATATGGTGTTGTTGACGTTTACCTTGAAGTTGTCGATGTCGTAGGCATCAGAGCCGTCAGCCACGTTCTGGCCCCCTTTCAGGGCATCGTCGCTGGCAATGTCGCCTATCATCCATTCCGAGAAGTAAGTCTTGTTAAACTCCCATGCCAATGGTGTGTAGCAACCGTTGACGGTCTGCACGCAGGCCTCGCCGGTGTGGAAGAAGTCTCCGAGTTCCGTGCTGCCCGGGCTCGGCTCGCCAAGCCAGTCGTTGCATGAGGTGAGGCCAGCGGCTGCTGCCAGCGCTATGGCTCCTATATATATTTTCTTTATCGTTATCATAGTCTGTTTAGTATGAAATGTTTACACCAAAGAGGAATGACTGGGCCTGAGGATAGTTGCCGTAGTCTACACCGCCGTTCACCTCGGGATCGTAGCCCGAATATTTGGTGATGGTGAAGACGTTGCTTATCTGCACGTAGAAACGGCAGTTTTTCAGACCGCTCTTGCCGAGTACCTTCTCCGGGAGCGTGTAGCCAACCTGAAGGTTCTTGAGGCGGAAGTATGCACCGCTCTCAAGGAAACGGTCGCTCACGTAGTAGTTGATGCTGTTTTTCGGGTTGGGTATGCTTCCGTTGGGGTTGTTTTCCGTCCAGGCATCGGCCATTACTGGAGAGAGAACGGAGGTGGAGCCGTTGCTCTCGAGGCGGTGGCGCATCTGGTTGTAGATCTTGTTGCCGCCCACGCCCTGGAAGAAGAGATTGATGTCGAAGTCTTTCAGGAAGGCTGTGAAGTTGATGCCGTAGTTGATCTTCGGGATCGAGCTGCCCAGATAGACGCGGTCTTTGTCGTTGATGATGCCGTCGCCGTTGTTGTCGCGATATTTGGAGTCGCCGGCGTGGAAGGGTGTCGACGATGCGTCGTAGCCGGGAAGATAATCGAGCACTTCCTGGTCGGTGCGGTAGATGCCGTCATACTGATAGCCCCAGTAGTAGTAGAGAGGCTGGTTGATGTCTACCACCTGCACGGAGCCGTAGTTGGTGTAGATGGGTGAGCCGCCGTTGAGCTGTGTCAGCTTGTTGTCGATAAAGGAGATGTTGCCGCTCACGTTGTAGTGGAACCACTCGTTGACCGTATTGCGGTGTTCGAGAGAGATTTCGATACCGCGGTTGCGCACGCGCCCTACGTTGGCCATACCGGCGTAGCGGTTGCCCACGTGTGCCGGCGCGTTGACACTCATCAGCATGTCGTTGGTGTTGCGGATAAAGCCGTCGACCGAACCGGTGAGCTTGTTGTTGAAGAAGCCGAAGTCGACACCAAGACTCCACTGCTCGGTGTTTTCCCAGTGGCCGCCGTTGTTGATCCATGTAAGCACTGCGGCTGCGTTGGCGATGGAGGGCACCATGCCGAAGGGATAGCCCACGAACGTCGGGCCGTTGTTGAACATGTTGAGGATGAAGGCGTCGTTGCCGATGTTGTCGTTGCCCACCTTACCCCAGCCGAAGCGGAGCTTCATGTCGGAGATGGCGGTGACGTCGCGCAGGAAGCTCTCGTTGCTCATCCTCCATGCGAGGGCAAACGAGGGGAAGTAGCCCCAGTGGTGTTCGGGGAACTTGCTCGAGCCGTCGGCGCGGAAGTTGACGGTAGCAAGGTAGCGGCTGTCGTAGCTGTAGTTGACACGGCCGAGCCACGACTGGCGGCGGTTGCGGGCCACTCCGTCGCTCGGGGTACCGAAGTCGTCGGTAACCTGGGAGAGATACCAGTTGCGCTCAATCGGGTTGATGATCGAGGAGCCGGAGTTGCCGATGGAGTAATAGTTGTATTCCTCTACCGTGAAACCTACCATAGCGGAGAGGTCGTTCTTGCCGAAGGTGTTGGTGTAGGTGAGGATGTTGTCAACGTTCCAATAGTAAGAGCGGGATATGGAAGACGAGAGGAAGTTCTTCTCACGCTGGTCGTAAGCCGATACCTCGTAGGCATCCATGAAGCTCTTGTTTGTGTTGATGAGGTAGTCGAAACTGTAGGCCGAGTGCAGAATGAAGTGCTTCACCGGCGTCAGGTCGATATAGACGTTGCCCACCCAGCGCTCGTTGCGGCTCTTGGGGTGGCTGTATTCTATCATGCTCAGAGGGCTGGTGACGTTTTTGAAGTTGGAGCCGGCGGCTATCTTGCCGCTCATGTCCTCGCCTTTACGGTTGACGGAACCCTCCGGATAGCGGGTGGGATCCCAGGGAGCCATGGCGAAGGCGGCCGAGATGATGTTGGCGCCGGCGCTCTCGCTGTTGTCGCCGCTCTCATACGCGTTTTTGGCTACGGAGGCCATGAAGCTGATGTTCTCGCCTATCTTGAGCCAGGGGAAGGCCTGATAGCTCGTGTTGAGTCGGCCGGTGAAACGGCTGTAGTCGGAGCCCTTGATGATACCCTGCTGGCCGAACCAGCTGCCGGAGGCGCTGTAGCTGAACTGCTCCGATCCTCCCTCGAGGGCGAGGTGATAGTTCTGGATCAGACCCGTGCGGAACACCTCGTCCTGCCAGTCCGTGTTCTGTGAGGCATAGTCGAAGCCCGTAGGATTCGTCTCTGGGTCGTAAATGGTGGGATAATAGTCTGACGCGCCTACGCCGAGGAATGTGCCGAGCCATTTGTTGAACCCGTACTCCTCATAATATGTGCGCGATGTGTTGTTGGCGTTGATGTTGATGTAGGCGTCGGCAAACTCGCTGGCGTTCATCACGTCGAGTTTCTTCCAGCGGCGCTGGAAACCTACGTAGCCGTCGAATGTGATGCGGGCGTTCTGCTTCTTGCCGCTGCGGGTGGTGACGATGATCACACCGTTGGCGCCGCGCGAACCGTAGATAGCGGTGGCGGATGCGTCCTTCAGAATCTCCGTGTGCTCTATGTCGTTGGGGGAGAGGAAGGAGATGTCGTCGGTGATCACGCCGTCTACCACGTAGATAGGGCTGGCGCCGTTGATGGTGCCGACACCACGGATGCGAACCTCGGCCGATGCGCCCGGCCTACCCGTGAGGGAGTTGACCGTTACGCCGGCTGCCTGGCCCTGAAGGGCGTTGGCAAGCGATGATGCCGGGGTCTTTGTCAGTTTGTCGCTGCCGATGGTAGACACGGAGCCCGTTACGTCGCTCTTCTTTACCGTGCCGTAACCGATGGCCACAACCTCCTGAAGCATCTCTGCGGCACTCTCAAGGGCGAAGTCAATCTTGGTGACGCCGGCAGCAACCTTCTTCTCGGCTGCCTTGTAGCCGACGTAGCTCACCACCAGCGTCTGGCCCGGAGCAACGTCGAGTGTATAGTTTCCGTCAAGATCCGTGGCCACTCCCGTGCCCGGTTTCTCCTTCACCATGACCGTTGCCCCGATCAGGGGCTCGCCGTCGGCGGCATCTGTGACGACACCGCTCACCCGCTCGGCCAGTACGGAAACAATTGAAATTGTTGAAAGCGTTAATAAGAGTAAAAACCTTTTCATTATGTTAGTCTTAAATTTTTTTGCGGAAATATCTGTTCGCGATATTAACTGCAAAATTAGCAACCTTATTAAAATAATACAAGAAATCAGAGAGATAATTGCTCTAAAAAAACTCTACATTAACAAAATTTCACCTCTCAAACACTATATTTCACATAATTTAATAACCTGAAATTTCGTTAAATTAAGTGAAAATATGCTATACAACATGTTTTCACCATAACTCTATTTGAAAGAATTTTGCTTGTTTTGCGCCATGAATTCCGGTTGTGTGAAATTTTACGTCTCGATCCTTCTGCTTCTCTGCGTTCCGCTGGGCGGTTTTGCCATCGGTTTCGCCCCGGTGAGAAACTTCTCGCGTCATAACTACGGTGCCGGACCGCAAAACTGGTCGGTTGCTCAAGACGCCTCCGGGAGGGTCTATTTCGGCAACAGTTTCGGTATGCTGAAATACGACGGCGCGCGCTGGAGTCTCCACCCGCTGCCCAACTATACCGCCGTAAGGGCCGTGCTGGCCGATAGGGAGTCGGGACGCATATATGCCGGTGGACACGATGAATTCGGATATTTTCACAACGATCCTCTTACCCGCCGCCTCCAGTATGTCTCTATGGCCTCGCTGCTTCCTGATGGCCACGGCAGCGTGGGAGAGGTGTGGCACATTCACCGGCTTGGTAAAGAGACGATGGCGTTTCAGGCTGATTACAAAATAATTCTCTTTGAAGGCCCAAACGTCAGGATCCTCACAAGCCACGATAAACTGATCGCCTCCGGAACGGTAAGAGGCTCGCTCTATGCAGGAACCGAAAACGGCAAGCTCCTGTGCCTGAAGGGAAACAGGCTGCAAAGTCTGGGTGTCCTGCCCGGCACTGCCCGAATTGTGGCCATCCTTCCCTATCAGGAGGATAAGCTGCTGATTGTGACCGCCACAGCCGGTCTTTACTCTTACGACGGGCGCTCATTCCGGCAGGAAAACTGGGATATATCTCACTTTCTGATAGAAAACCATGCTTTCAGCGCCACCTATGCCGACAATGTCTATGCCTTCGGTACGGTCAACGACGGTGCCGTGGTGAAAGACCTGCAGACCGGGATGACTGACTATATCAATAAGGCTACTGGACTGCAAGACAACACGGTGTTGAATCTCGGGTTCGACCTCTCCTCCAACATCTGGCTTTGCCTTGACAACGGGGTGAGCTACGCGCTCGTGGATTCCCCCTTTTTCAACTTTCTGGGTGACTCGTCGGAGGCCGGTGCCGGCTACTCTTCAATGCTGAGGGGCTCAACGCTCTATCTTGCCACCAACCGCGGACTTTTCTCCACACCCTATCCGCCGTTAGGAGGTCCCAATCCCCCGGCTCTGCATCGCCTGCACAGCGGGCAGGTGTGGAGCCTCGATTCCATAGGCACCACTCTCTTCGTCTCGGCGGATGACGGTCTCTATACCATTCAAGGCTCTGCCAACGCGCCCCTTAAACTCGACGGCATAAGGAGCGGCAGCTGGTTTGTGGCTCCGCTTGCCTCCCATCCCGGAAAGGCTCTCGCTTCCACCTACAACGGTTTCTATCTCCTCTCATATGATGCCGGCCGCTGGCACGCCTCTGGCAAAGTGGAGGGCTACGACGATGCCGGTGGAAAGTTTGTAGAAGCCCCTGACGGTAGCCTTTGGATCTCACATTGGCTTAAGGGCGTATATAGGCTCCGGCTTTCATCTGACCTAAAAGGATTCGATGAAGTAAAACTCTACAATACGGCCGACGGATTGCCGGAAGACCGTAACAACGCAGTGACTATGGATAGGGGAGAAGTGAGGATTACGGCTGCCGACGGTTCGTTTTATGTCGTGAAGGCTGACGGAAGTCTGGAGCGGGACCGACGCCTCTCGAGCCTGGTGCCTCTCCACCAGCCTGCCCATCTCTTCCCCTTGGCCGGAGGTGTATCGCTTGCTCTATCCCCTGATTTGGTGTGGAAAATAACACCCGACGGCAAGAAGGGCGCCTCTATCGACTCCATCAGTCTGCGTCAGATAAGCCGGTCGTTGATACCCGGTTTTGAACACGTGGGGCTCCTTGCCGACGGTGAGATTCTTGTGAGCCATCAGGAGGGATTTTTCGCCGTAGACCTTAGGGAAAAGAAGGCTACACCCTGGCGAAACGGGGTGTTCGTGGAGTCGCTCGTGGCCGGAGACTCCATTATGTTTGCCGGTATGCCTTATGACGCAACCCTCAACCTTGAGATTCCATACTCTCTTAACTCCCTTACGTTCAACTTTGCAGCTCCGGAATACCGCCGTGATGCCGGGGTGCTCTACAGCTTCATGCTCGAGGGCTACGACAAAGGATGGAGTTCTCCGTCGGAGTCCCCGACTAAGGAGTATACGCGGCTCGGAGAGGGCAAATACACGATGAGGGTGAGAGCCCTCAATAGCGTTACGGGCGAGACTGCCGAGTCGGCCTTCCAGTTCTCAATCCTCCCGCCCTGGTATCGCTCCATGTGGGCTTGGATTGTCTACTCTCTGCTTGCCCTGATCATCCTATATGTGGCGTACCTATGGCTGGCGTCTTATTCACAACGTAAGGCCCGCAAGATTGAAGAGCAGAAGGAGGCGGAAATGGAAATCATGAGGAAGGAGGCGGAGAAGGAGGCCCTGAGGAAAGACTATGAAATTGCGGCCCTAAAGAGCGACCAGTTGGAACTCGACATCAAGCATAAGAGTTCGGAGCTCAGCAACACCACGATGAACGTGATACGCAAGAACGAGATCCTGCTCGACATTGCCTCAATGCTCTCCAAACTTCATGAGAAGGCACGGGAGGAGGGAAAGTGGACCCCGAATATGAAGAAGGAGGTAGACAAGATTCAGGCCTTGATTCAGGATAATATCAGCCATGACGACGACTGGAAGAAGTTTCATCAGAATTTCGACATCGTCTACGCCGACTTCACCAAACACCTCACCGAGCTGCATCCCACCCTCACCGTGCAGGAGAAGCGGCTCTGCTGCTATCTCAAGATGGGACTCTCGAGCAAGGAGATTGCCCCAATCTTCAGCATCTCTCCCAAAAGTGTGGAGATGAACCGCTACCGTCTGCGGCGCAAGATGGGTCTCGAACGCGAAGACAACCTCGTGGAATACCTCCAAAACATATAAGAAAAGCTCCCAAAGGAACCCGCGCGCTAACCGCCAAAAAAAAAGCTCCCGTTGCCGAGAGCTTTGTATGTCGGGGTGAAAGGATTCGAACCTTCGACCCCCTGGTCCCAAACCCAAAGGAACCCGCGCGCTAACTGCCAAAAGAAAAGCTCCCGTTGCCGAGAGCTTTGTATGTCGGGGTGAAAGGATTCGAACCTTCGACCACCTGGTCCCAAACCAGGTGCGCTAACCGGACTGCGCTACACCCCGTGCCTTCTATTGACGTTGCAAAATTACGAAAAAAATCAATTTCCCGCAAGCACCGCGCCTTATTCGTGGAATTCCATAAGGTAGGCCTTGATGAAGGCGTCGATGTCGCCATCCATCACTCCGCCCACGTCTGAGGTCTGGTAGTTGGTGCGGTGGTCTTTCACGCGCCGGTCGTCGAAGACGTAGCTGCGTATCTGGCTGCCCCACTCTATCTTCTTCTTCCCGGCCTCTACCTTGGCCTTCTCCTGAAGTCGGTGCTGAAGCTCCTTCTCGTAGAGTATCGACTTGAGGTGACGTATGGCGTTCTCCTTGTTTTTCGGCTGGTCGCGGGTCTCCGTGTTCTCAATCAGTATCTCCTCCTGCTCCCCGGTATAGGGGTCGGTAAACTGATATCGAAGTCGCACGCCTGACTCCACCTTGTTGACATTCTGGCCGCCGGCACCTCCCGACCGGAAGGTGTCCCAGGAGAGCAGTGCGGGATTTACCACCACCTCGATGGTGTCGTCGACAAGCGGGGTGACAAACACGGAGGCAAACGATGTCATCCTCTTTCCCTGGGCGTTGTAGGGGCTGACCCTCACGAGCCGGTGCACTCCGTTCTCGCTCTTCAGGAACCCGTAGGCATAGTCGCCCTCGATATTGATGGTTACAGACTTTATGCCGGCGTCGTCAGCCTCCAGAAGTTGGGCTATCGACACCTTGTAGCCGTGGCGTTCGGCATAGCGCAGGTAAAGCCTCATGAGCATCTGGGCCCAATCCTGGCTCTCAGTGCCCCCGGCTCCCGAGTTGATGCGAAGCACCACCCCAAGCTTGTCTTCCTCGCGACGCAACATGTTGCGAAGCTCAAGTTTCTCAAGAAGGTCGACCGTGGAGGCATACTGGCTGTCGAGCTCCTGCTCCGAAACGAGCCCCTCCTTGAGGAAATCGAACGACAGTCCAAGCTCTTCCACCTGCTTCTCAAGTTCTTCGTATGAATTGATCCAGAACTGCAGTTCCTTGATCTTGCGCATCTGCGCTTCGGCCGCCTCACGGTTTTCCCAAAAGTCGGCCACATGGGTGCGGAGTTCCTCTTCTTCTACCTCGATTTTCTTGCTATCGATGTCAAAGATACCTCCTCAGCGCCAACTTGCGCTCTACCACGTCTTTGTATTGATCCTGGGTAGTCATATTAAAAGGTTTTTGTTTATGTGTTTTTTTGTTGTCGATTATTTCGGTTCCATCAGCTTCTTTGCCTCCTCGAAGGTGAGGGCCTCCGGATTCATGTTCTTGGGTATCTTGTAGTTGGTGGCCTTCTTCGCTCCGGCCGGCTTGTAGGCCAGGTAAGGGCCAAACCTTCCCTTCAGCACTTCCAGACCCGGCATTTCGGGGAAGGCCTTGATGTGGCTCTCGCGCTCCTTCTGCCGTTTCTTCTCAATCAGGTCTACAGATTCCTCCAGTGTGATCACCTCCGGAGCCGGCCCTCCCTTGGGGATGCTTACGAAGAGATTGTCGAATTTCACGTAGGGGCCGAAGCGTCCCGATGAGGCCTGCACGGGTTTTCCCTCATATTCTCCAACGAGTCTGGGAAGGTCGAAGAGCTTCAACGCCTCCTCGAGGGTTATTGTGGAGATGCTGTGGCCCGCGCCGAGACTTGCGAAACGGGGCTTTTCATCGTCGGTGGCCTCGCCGATCTGGGCGATGGGTCCGAAGCGGCCTATCTTGACATAGACGGGTTTGCCGCTCTTGGGGTCGGTGCCCAGCAGCCGCTCGCCCACCTTGTGTTCAGTGCGCTCGGCCACGGAGTTCTCAATCATGGGGTGGAAGTCGCCGTAGAAAGTGCTTATCTCGTCTTTCCATTCAAGATTGCCCTCGGCTATCTCGTCAAACTTCTCCTCTACCTTGGCCGTGAAATTATAGTCGAGGATGTCGGGGAAGTGCTGTGTGAGATAGTCGTTTACGATCATACCGATGTCGGTGGGCACGAGTTTGCCCTTCTCCGAACCGGTGTTTTCCGTCAGTTTCTTTTTCTTCACCTTGTCTCCCTCAAGTGTGAGCAGCATGTACGAGCGTTTTTCGCCCGGTTTCTCTCCTTTCTCTATGTAGTCGCGGGCTGTGATGGTGGAGATTGTGGGTGCGTAGGTGGAGGGTCGGCCTATGCCAAGCTCCTCCATCTTCTTCACGAGGGTGGCTTCCGTGTATCGGGCCGGAGGGAGTGTGAAACGCTCGGTGGCCGTTATCTCCTCCGCCTTGAGCCGCTCGCCGGCCTGGAGTTCGGGGAGGGTCGTGCTCTTGTCGCTGCGCTCGGTGGGAGAGTACACCTTGAGGAAACCTTCGAATTTTATCACCTCGCCTTCGGCGCGGAACACGCCGTCGACCCCCGTTTCTGCCTCCTTGTTGCCTTTCACTGCGATGTCTACGGTGGTTTTCTCCACTTCTGCGTCTGCCATCTGTGAAGCTACGGTGCGCTGCCAGATGAGGTCGTAGAGGCGCTGCTCATGTTCGCCGAGCCCTACTGTCCGTTTGTCGGTATAGGTGGGGCGTATGGCCTCGTGGGCCTCCTGCGCTCCCTTGGAGGTGGTATGGTATTTCCTTATCTTGAGGAAGTCTTTGCCGAAATCCTTCTCTATCACTCTCCCTATGTCTCCAAGGGCAAGGTTGGAGAGGTTGAGGGAGTCGGTTCGCATGTAGGTGATGTGTCCCTCTTCATATAGCTTCTGCGCAAGCCGCATTGTCTGGCTCACGCTGTAGCCCAGTTTCTGGTGGGCGGCCTGCTGCAGGGTGGAGGTGGTGAAGGGGGGCAGCGGAGTCCGCTTGAGCGGCTTCACGCTCACGTCTTTCACCTCGAATTCAGCTCCCGCACACTGGCGGAGCAGCTCCTCGGCTTCCTTCTCTGTGTGGAGCCTCCTGGAGAATTCTGTTTTGAAGACCGCGCCTGTGCCGTCGCCTTTCTGCATCTCGGCATTCACTCGGAAGAAGGGCTCGGGCTTGAAGGCGAGCACCTCTTTCTCTCTCTCGCAGATGAGGCGCACGGCAACACTCTGCACCCTGCCGGCCGACAGTGCCGGTTTGATCTTGCGCCAGAGTACCGGACTCAGCTCAAAACCCACGATGCGGTCGAGCACGCGACGCGCCTGCTGCGCGTTGACGCGGTTGATGTCGATGGAGCGGGGATTCTCGATGGCTCCGAGTATGGCCGGCTTCGTGATCTCGTGAAACACGATGCGGCGGGTGTTCTCGGACTTCAGTCCGAGCACCTCGAACAGATGCCAGGCTATGGCCTCTCCCTCACGGTCTTCATCGGAGGCAAGCCATATCATGTCGGCCTTCTTTACTTCCCCCTTAAGCTTGCGGACGAGTTCCTTCTTTTCATCGGGAATCTCGTAGATAGGGTCGATAGTGGAGTCAGACTTTATGTCAAGACCTTTCTTCGCAAGGTCGCGGATGTGGCCGTAGCTTGACAACACCTTATAGTCTTTGCCGAGAAATTTCTCTATCGTCTTGGCCTTCGCCGGTGATTCTACTATTACTAAATTCTTCATTCAGGAGTCTGCACTTAATTTCGGCCACTCTCTCTTATAATCTCTTATAATAAGGAGTCGCTCAAATTAATTTGGGCGCAAAATTACAAAAATCTTCGAAACTACACAAAATCCCTCCGAAATCCCTCCAATTTCCCTGATCTCGACAGTGGCGTCCCAAAAACTATTTCGGCCGGCTTTTGGTTTATTAATTAGTTAGCTAATGAGAATATAATATGATTTATCCCAAACTGATAACTGAAAAACTGGAGAGCGTGCGCTATCCGGGCAACGGTAAATCGCTTACCGAAAACGGAATGGTGGAGGATATCCACATCGACGGTAACCATGTCTCTCTCTCAATCCTGTTCGACAAAGAAGGCGACCCCTTCGCCGCCAGCACCGTAAGGAGCGCCGAGGCGACGCTGCGCCGCGAGCTCGGCCCCGAGGTGGAGGTCTCCGTCTCACCTAAATATAATGTCGAAAAAACTAAGGAACCGAAGGAGAAACCTCTCAAGAATGTGAAATATAAGATCGGAATCTCCTCGGGAAAGGGAGGTGTGGGAAAATCTACCGTAGCCGCCAACCTGGCAGTGGCTCTTGCTTCACAGGGTTTTAAGGTGGGCCTGCTCGACGCCGACATCTTCGGTCCCTCGGTGCCCAAGATGTTCGGGGTGGAAGACGAAGGCCTGTATATGGTGAATCAGGAGGGTCGCGACTGGATTGAGCCCGTGGAGAAATACGGCGTAAAGATGCTCTCCATCGGGTTTGTGGTCGATAAGCGGAAGGCCGTGGTGTGGCGCGGCACGATGGCCAGCAATGCGCTGCGCCAGCTGATCACCGACGCATGGTGGGGCGACCTCGATTTCTTCCTTATCGACCTGCCGCCGGGCACGAGCGACATTCATCTCACCCTCGTGCAGACCCTCGACCTCGACGGCGCAATTATCGTCACCACCCCTCAGGAGGTGGCCCTCGCCGATGCCCGCAAGGGTGTCGAGATGTTTCAGAATGATAAAATCAACGTCCCCGTGCTGGGTATAGTGGAGAATATGGCCTGGTTTACACCCCTTACGCATCCGGAAGAGAAATACTATATCTTCGGCAACGGCGGTGGTGTGCGTCTCGCCGACGAACTCCACGTGCCCCTGCTGGCCCAGATCCCGCTCGTTGCCGAGATCTGCGAGAAGGCCGACGCCGGAGCGCCCGTCTCGCTGGCCCTGGCGGCAATGCCTGCCGACAATGTGACGATGAATCCCGTGGCCCGGGCTTTCCACGACCTGTCGGTGCAGCTCCTTTCCAGGGTTTAGAAAGCGGAGGACGGTCCTTTTTGAAGCAAGCCCTTTTTAGAATTCGGAGAAGAAGTGGGGCCGGAACACGATGCCTACCCTCAGGCGTGAGTGAAACTGATTGTAGTCAATCATGTTCTCGCCATACCCGTTGTAGTATTGCACCAGCAGGTTGAGGTTGGTCTTGTCGCTCACACGCCATATGAAGTCTACGATTGTGTTGAAGTTGAGGTTCCAGCCAGCGCGCTTCACGAGTGTCAGCCCCAGCGACAGTTTTTTGCTTGGGGTATAGGCCACAAACCCCGTCTGCCAGATGCCCGAGTAGCGAAGTATGTCGCGGTTGTTCTGCCCATCTACAATCGGTATCCAGAATTTCGAGTGCACCATCAGCCACTCGTTGATCAGCGCCGACCCTGCCAACGACACCTTGTTCCAGCTCCTCGACTCTGTGCCGTCCTTGCCGTTGCTCTCATGCTCCACGAGCAGCGTGAGCTTGCCTATATAACGATCTTCTATGAAGAATGGGCGACTCAGTCCGATGCCGGGGTTGAAGTTGAGGTCGCGCATTGGCAGTGATTCCTGAAACACATTCCAGAAGGCCTTCTGCGTATACATAAGAAAGAGGAAGGTGTTCCAGGGCAGGGTGTTGTTCGTGAGCCGGATGGCCAGCGAGATCTGAAATTTTACGTCCGAGTTGATGGCGTTGGGTTTGTGGATGGTCGAGGTCCCCACCAGAAAGTAGTTGTCTTTGTAAAAACCGAAGAAGGGACCGTAGCGCAGTTCCCGTTTCAGCGAGTCGCGGTAGGCCTCCTCATTGGGTGCCGACAGTATCTGAGCCGAGGCCCGCTGCGGCACGAATGCTGCCCCCGCTATCACGAGCAGTAGCAACAAAATAAGCGCCCGGAATCCACGGGACTCCGAACGTCTGCGGGCAGGGGAGGCGGTTCCGCATCGTTTCACGTTGCAAATTTAATCAAAATTTAAGACCCCATCTAATAATGAATGTTAAAAACGCAGGGCGGTGAATTTTTGATGATTTTCAGCAAGTTGATGAAGGAATGATGCGGGCATCATGACTGAAGAGACTTGGCTGAAAGGCGCAAAAAGGCACCGGAAGGCGCAAAAACAGAATTTAAAACCTAAACGAATGTTAAACAAAACCCCTTACAATGAGAAGTAAAGTTACCGTTGTCTCGCAGCTTCACGCCATCTTTGACTCTTTGTTTCAGTCACATACCCCGGTATGCTCCTGAAACTGCAGAGCCAAATCTGACGCAAATCTGCGACCCTGCGTTAACATTGCTTATTGGATGGGGTCTAAGCCGTATCCAATAATTTTTTCGGATACGGCCATATTCAAGTCCCTCGGCTCAGTCAGGATTTACGGTGAGGTCAGAATGGAGAGATGGGTCGCAGGAAAAGGCCGGCGCCTCCTCCGGCCCCGCGTATCAGGCCCTGCATCGACTCCTCGGTCTCTTCAAGAAATGCCTCGGCGCCTTCCATCCCGGTGTGGAGCAGCCAGCGGTAAATGATGTAGCTGATGAAGATTCTCTCCAGGAGTATCCCCATGGCTGCTTCAAGATGGGCGCCAGATGCATTGCCGACAATTTTGAGGTGAAAGAAGGTATCGGGCTCCGACTGCCCTGTCTGACCCTCCTGAATCAGTTCCGATCCTTCGGCTTTGCACCCAAGCCTCGCCTGGATCCGCGCGGCGCACTCCTTGAAGAAGTCATGCAGAAGCGCTGAGTCCACGCCACAGGCCGAATGTCTGAAGTAATCCTCGCCGGTCTTGGCCCGCTTGCCCGAAATATAACTCAGCCTAACAATCACTTTCTTTAAAATCTCACTGAATTTTACAGTTATTGTCATAGATGTTTTAATGTTTCAATAAAAATTATTAATTTTGCATTGCAAATGTAACAACATTGTTAAAAGTCAAATCTATAAAAGTTGAAACTATGGGAGATTCAGGCACAGTTAAAAGCCGGCTTATACAATTTCTTAAGAGCCAACGCATCACCCAGACCGAGTTTACACGCGCCCTAGGGGTGTCGCCTACCTATATCGGAGCCATGCGCAAAGGCATACCTGCCGACCGCCTTAAAAAAATAGGTGAACTCTATCCCGATCTCAACCGCGACTGGCTGCTCTATGGCGAGGGGGAGATGCTCCGCCAGGCTTCCCCTAAGGAGGAAACGCGCCCTGAAAGTGAGTATGAGACGCTGCTTCTTCCCGTCGAGGCCTTCGCCGGCGGCTTGCAGATGTGGAGCCAGGGGGTGCGCGGTGAGGAGTGTCGCCGTATAATGTCGCCCATCAGCGGCGTTGACTTCGCTATCCCTATCAAGGGCGACAGTATGGAGCCCCGCTTCCATGAGGGGAGCACACTCCTGCTTAAGAAAATCAACGAGAAGGCTTTCATCCCCTGGGGCCACACCATGGTGGTCGACACCGAAAACGGTGTGCTGGTGAAAAACCTCTATCCCGCCGAAGATACCGACGGCGAGGAATACGTGGTGGCAAAGAGCCTCAACCCTAAATATCCCCCCTTCAAAATCCCGACATCATCCATCTATGGGCTCTATCGCGTGATGGGCACCGTGGATATTTTCTCCAACCTCTGACTCCTCCCTCTTCCCGATTTTAAGCCCCGGGTTCCGGGTCTTTTAGTTTCACTGCCAGGTTGCTTTCGGTAAAGCATCCGGCATGCAAATAATGATCTTACACTATGAAAAAGTACATATTGCTTATTGTCCTCTCTCTCTTTCTCATCTCCGATGCCTCGGCCTTCGATGGCATGATAAAAAAGAAGATCTTCACCTTTGGCGAGAAGGAGGAACTCGACTCCCTGCTTCTCTACGACATTTTCCACCATAACGCACCCGAAGATTTCCAGACCCCCAACGTGCCTACGGTGGCCGTCGTGGGCAAAGGCGGCAAGTTCATTCTCGGCATCGGAGGCAACGTGAAGGCCGTGATGGGCTGGGATATCGGTCACCCGATAGAGAGCGCCGATGAGTTCATCACCTCCCAGATACCCATGACGCCCATGAATGGCGACAACAGCCGCTTCAGTTTCTCGGCCCGTCAGACCCACCTCTTCATCAATTTCGTGGCACTCCCCGGCACGGGCAACGAGATTGGCGCCTTCATCTCCGCCAACCTCCTCAACGGCTACCTCCCCACCCTCCAGTTTGCCTACCTGAAGTATCGCGGCATACAGGCGGGCTATGACTACTCGCTCTTCTCCGACCCCTCGTGTGGCGCTCCGGCCGTCGACTACGAAGGCCCCAGCTCCAATACCACCAACCCCGTGGGAGGCATCAACTACACGTGGGAACCCAATCCCCACGGCCGCTGGGAACTGGCCGTCGGTCTGGAGATGCCCCAAACGTCATTCACCACTGTCGACGGACGCACCAGATGGGTGTATCAGCGGGCTCCCGATATACCTCTGGCTGCCAAGTATGCCTGGCAAAGCGGCAGCTCATGGGTGCGCGCCTCGGCCATACTGCGCACGCTCACCTATCGCAACGAGCTCCTGGAACGCAACAAGAGCCGCTTTGGCTACGGTTTTCAGCTCAGCGGCGCATGGAATATCGCCGACCCCCTCACTCTATACTATCAGGGTGTTTGGGGTAAGGGCATCGCCTCTATGATTCAGGATACACTCGATGAAAATCTCGACATGACCCCCTCCGATGGCGACGATTCCCTCTCGCCCGTAATGCTCTGGGGCGGCTTTGCATCCCTCGAGTATGCCATCAGCGACCGCTGGACCGCCTCCGCCACATATTCCCACGTACGCTCCTACGTCCCCCGCTTTACCGGTGGCTCCGAGGCTTGGGGCGACCTGTATAAGTATGCGCAGTATGTCTCGGCCAACGTTTTCTATGACCTCACCTCATATTTCGAGATCGGAATGGAATACATCTGGGGTCGCCGCGCCAACAACGACGGCCTGAAGTGTTCCGATAACCGTATTCAGATGTCTTTCCAGCTCTCTTTCTAATCCTTCCTTATAGAAATACCCTGTTTCTTGTCGCCGGTGCAAAATAATTTGGGCCTGAAAATTGCGTTTATAGTATGATATGAAGAAGTTAGTCAATAAAGCTCTGCTGGCCGTGCTCGCTCTTGGAGCATGCGCTGCTTTGCCTTTTCACGCATACGCCAATCTCAACGGCCAGTGGGTAAGCCACCCCGCCGCCAATCTCCGCTCCCTCCAGAAGGAGGGCCAGGTTGATCGGATCATCGAAGGCGAGAGGTACGTCTATTTCTCCCTGCGCGGCGACAGTTTCCACCGCGGAAGCCGATATCTCTATTCCACCGACAAGGCCATCGACCCCCTGCAGCTTTTCCGCTACGACAAGACACTCCCCTGGAGCGCCGACAACCTCAGGGCAGTGGCTGCCGACCTCCCGCTCTCTGGCGCCGTCCACGATGTACTGGCCTATTCCCCCGAACGGGGCCTGCTCGTGGTGGTCTACGAGAACAGGAAGTTCGACCTTATTTCCGACGACGGTGGCTTCGTGGCCAGTTCCACGCTCGCCGACATCTCCGTCTCCGGAAAGTCAAACCGTATCTACAGCATCACTTTCGACGAGTCGCTCCCGCAGATGTATATGGCCGGGAGCTTCGGCTATGCAGTGGTGAGCACAGACACCGGCGATCTTCTTGACCTCGTCAGGCTTGACAAGCCCGTGGCATGGGCCGGTAGGGTAGGAGACAATATGGTGGTCTTCGCCGGCGATTTCTCCTCGGCGGCATATAATGTATCGGCCTATTCTTTCCCGGCTGCCAACCCCCCGGCCGTTCTGGAAAACCCGATTCCCGACTCGGCCAACATCCAGGCACTGATGCCCCTTACGGAAAGCTCCTTTGCCGCAATGGCACCCGGCACCACCGACAAGGACGGCATCCTGAAACTCTTCGTGAGGGAAGACGGCGCCTGGCGCTCATACCTCCTCACGGCCACTCTCTCGGTCGACGATCAGGCAATGCCCAATTTCCGCCATATGTTCCGCACAGACGGTTTCGTGTCTCCGGCCTCAGGCGGCTATGCCGTATATGACAGGGATGGGGTGCATATGCTTAAGAAAGGTGTCGATTTCAAGGCGGCCGGAAGTCTGGCCAATTATCAGGCGGCCGCTCTTTCCCACATCTCAAAGATGTCTCTCACCGACACTGCTGAGAAGGCCTCGAAAGGTGCCACTTTCGACGGTAGCCGTCTCTGGTTCTATACATACTCCTCCAACGGCCAGGACGCCCTCCCGCGCGGATTCTACACCAAGGGTGTGAATGGCGGCTCGCTCTCGAGTGTCAGCTCTGCCGTCGCCGCCCCGTCGGCTCCTACCTCCCTATTTACCGTCTACATGGACTATAGCCCTGAAAAGGGAATGATTGCACGAGGCCCGGGATCCAATTTCTATACCGGTACGCCAGACTACGACTATGTGAGCGCCTATTCTGCAGGCCGTTGGACCGACCTCTCCTATGGCGCTAACAATTCGAAATACGTAGTGCCCACGGCTGCTGGTGGCATTGTGGCAGTCGACCCCCTCAACCCCTCCTGGATATGGGGCGTCGGTTGCAAGAGGGGCGTCTACCGAATCGACACATCTGACTATTCCAATTTCCTGGCTCTCGGCAGCACGCAGTATCCCGCTTACGAGACAAACTATCCGGGCTACTTCTGTGTCTTCCCGAAGCAGGTGGAATACAACGACCTTATCAACTTCTCGCAGATCGACTTCGACAACGATGGCCGTATGTGGTTTGCGCGCTATTGGCTCAACCCCGAGCGCGGCGGCGACTATGAGTATCTATGCGACGCCTCCGTGCCGTTCTACTACATAACGGCCGACGAACGCGGCAACATGGCGAAGATAGGCTCCGACAAGTCGAAGCTTCCGCCGCTCCACGAGCTCCGCGTGCCTATGGCTGAGTCGTACCATCAGGCCGACCTTGCGGCCCTGAAACACCCGGCCAACCAGACCATCGTGGCCTTTACCCCCAAGTTCTATTCCAATTTCTATCAGCCGGTGATTCTCTACGACCATAAGGGTCAGCCGGAAAATCCCGACGTGCATACCCACGCCTTCATCGAGGAACTATTCGACCAAAATGGCGAGAGGTTTACCCTCGATGTCCGCAAGGGGTTCTATGAAGATCCCCTCACAGGCTGGCTCTGGCTCCTCTCGAGCCATGGTGTGGTGGTGGTAGACCCGCAAGAGATTCTTGCCGGCAAGAGGGTGGGCCGGCGCCTCAGTGTTGAGAAGACCAACGGCATAGCATCCGGGGAGTTCCCCTTCGAGCATATCACCGTCAACGGTGTTTCCCACGACAATCTCGGCCGGAAGTGGGTGGCCACCGAGGAGGGCCTCTACTGTCTCTCTGCCGACTGCAAGGAACTGCTGGGGCTCTACACAGTGGCCAACTCTCCCATACCCTCCGACGAATTGTGGAACGTAACCTGCGATCCCGCCACCGGTGCCGTCTTCGTGCAGTCGTCGCGTGGCATCGTGGAGTTCCAGCCCGAGGGCAGTACGGCAGAACGTCCCGCCGGCACACACCTTAATATATGGCCCTCCGCCGTCACTCCCGAATATCGCGGCTATGTGAAGCTCACCGGTGCGCAAGACGGCGTGGAATACGTGGTAGAGGATGCTGAGGGCCGGAAGGTAGGCAGTCTCGGCAAAGCCTCAGGCGGCCTGCTCCAATGGGACGCATCGGGCGCCGACGGCAGCCGTCTCGCCCCGGGTCGTTACAACGTGCGCCGCGACGGCCGCCAAGAGTCAAATCCCATAATCATCCTATAGTGGAAATCGGTTTTTGATAATTGTTATCCGAAAAAGCGAGAGGGCCGCGCTCAACGAAGCGAAGCCCTCTCTTGTGTTAGGTTAGTTCAATATCGTGTATGCCTTACTTTCGGGGTTTGATATCGAGCTTCACCGGTTTGATCATGTTTTCTGGCGAGAGGATGCGGTCGAGCTCCTCTTTGGTCAGGATGCCGTGCTCGAGCACGAGGTTGTAGACGCTCTTGTTGGTCTCGAGGGCCTCCTTGGCTATTTTGGTGGAGTTCTTGTAGCCGATGATGGGATTGAGGGCCGTTACGATGCCGATGCTGTTGTGCACGTTGGCAAGGCAGTGGTCGGGGTTGGCCGTGATGCCCTCGATGCAGTTTTTACGCAGCGTCTCGAAGCCGTTGATCATTATCTCGATCGATTCGAAGCAGCACTGTGCCATTACGGGTTCCATGGCATTTAGCTCCATCTGGGCGGCGTCGCCGGCCATCGTTACGCAGAGCTCGTTGCCTATCACCTTGTAGCAGATCTGGTTCATCACCTCGGGGATTACGGGGTTCACCTTTCCGGGCATGATCGAGGATCCGGGCTGCCTTGCGGGCAGGTTGAATTCCTCGAGGCCGCAGCGCGGGCCGCTGGCAAGCAGTCGCAGGTCGTTGCAGATCTTGTTCATCTTTACGGCCACTCTCTTCAGGGCCGATGCGTAGCCTACCATGCAGGAAGTGTCGGAGGTGGCGCCTACGAGGTCTTTGGCCAGCTTGATGTCCCAGCCGGTGATGTCGCGCAGGGCGGCGATACATTTCTCTGCATAGCCGGGTTCGGAGCAGATGCCGGTGCCTATGGCCGTGGCTCCCATGTTTACGGTCAGGAAGTCTTCGGCTGCCTCGTCAAGGTGCTTTATCTCGTCTTCCAGGATGGAGGCGAATCCGCCGAAGGTCTGACCCAGAGTCATGGGCACGGCGTCCTCAAGCTGAGTGCGTCCCATTTTCAGGATGTCTTTGAAGGCGTCGGCCTTCTCGCGCAGAGCTGCGATGAGGGTGCGGAAGTGGGTCAGATATTTCAGGTGGGAGAAGTAGAGGCCGATGTGGATGGCGGTGGGGTAGGCGTCGTTGGTCGACTGTGAGCAGTTCACGATGTCGTTGGGCGAGCAATACTGGTATTCGCCGCGCTTGTGGCCCATCAGCTCGAGCGCCCTGTTGGCTATTACCTCGTTGGCGTTCATGTTGGTGGTGGTGCCGGCGCCCCCCTGAATCATGTCTACCGGGAACTGGTCGTGGTGCTTGCCGTCCATTATCTCGTGGCATGCCACGTCGATGGCGTCAGCCTGCTCCTTCGTCAGGAGCCCGAGCTCGAAGTTGGCGCGCGATGCCGCCAGCTTGGTGATGGCAAGTCCCTTGATGAAGTCGGGATACTCGTTGAGATGGAATTTGCTGATCTCGAAATTCTCGATGCCGCGAAGGGTCTGCACGCCGTATAATGCGCATTCGGGCACCTCAAGGGCTCCCAGCAGGTCTGATTCGATGCGGAATCCTTTCTTGCAATTGTCTTCCATGGTTTCTTATGTTGATTTTGTGTTTTTATGGTCGCTTTTTGAGCTTTTCCGGTAATCCTTTTTGAGTTTTTACGGTCGTCTTTAAAGTGAGGCAAAGTTAGAAAATAATCTTAAATTATGCAATATTGTCAGATTGGTAAGATTTTTATAATTTTGCATTTTGAATAAAACGGAGAAAAATTCGTTTATTACTAAAGACCGTTAAGAGATAGGCATGACTTTAAACTGGCCGATCATCATGTTGTGTGCAGTAGGGATCTCCATACTGCTCACGGCCGTGCTGATTCCCCAGATTCTGCATGTCTCTCTTGCCAAGAGGCTTTTCGACCGCCCGGCGCAGAGGAAGATACATCATGGTGTCGTGCCTCGCCTCGGCGGTTTCGCGTTCCTCCCGGTGCTGCTCGTCACGGCCGGTATCGTCCTTGTGATGCCCGCCAACTATGTTGAGAATTCCTCTATTGTGATGAGTCCCGACTTCATCCGCTGCCTGCCCGACATAATCGTGCTGGTGGCGGCGATGATGATCATGTTTCTCACCGGGCTCTACGACGACCTCCTCAGTCTTAAGTATGGCGTGAAGTTCCTTTCCCAGCTTATCGCTGCCGTGCTCCTGGTGGAGGCGGGAGAATATATCGTAGACTACGACCATCTCTTCGGCATCGGCACCACTACCGTGGCCATGGGCAAGATCATCACGGGTTTCTTGATTGTCTACATCGTCAATGCCCTCAACCTTATCGACGGTATCGACGGTCTGGCTTCCGGTCTCTGCGTCGTTACGCTCTGCTTCTTCGGCTGGATGCTTTTCGCGGCCCATCTCTTCATGTTCTCGCTCCTCTCGTGGGTGGGAGCTGCATCGATGGCCGTGTTCTGGGTGTTCAATGTCTTCGGCAGCAAGCGGCGACACACCAAAATTTTTATGGGCGACGTCGGCTCGCTCTCCGTGGGTATATTCGTTGCGTTCCTGGCCATAACGGTGGCGCGCCAGAACCCCAGGGAGTCTCTCTGGGCCGAACCTCCCTTCCTGCTGGCCATGAGCCCCCTCGTGCTCCCGCTCTTCGATGTGGTCAGGGTGTTCTGCGTCAGGATTATCAACCATAAGAGCCCGTTCCTGCCCGACAAGCGCCACATCCATCATCTGATGCTCGACACGGGCATCAGCATGCGCGGAGCGATGTGCCTGCTCATCCTGGGCCAGATCTGTGTGCTCGCCCTCAATCTCTGGCTCGCCGAGTTCTGGAGCATCAACTGGATTCTGATTCTCGATGCCGGCATCTACATCCTCTGGGTGCTCGCAGTGAGCCTCTCTTCTAAAGACAAACCTAAAAAAGCAAATAAAAAAGCAAAAAGGATAAGATGAAAAAGATAACAACCGCTTTCATGGGACTTGGCGTGGCTCTGGCAACTCTGATGCTCGGGGGCTGCACGCCGAAGAACATCACATACGTGCAAGACTTTGAGGAAGATGTCGTGATCCGCGACACCCAGCGCACCGCCATCCGCATCCAGCCGGAAGACAAACTCTCCATCATCGTACATTCCAAAGACCCCGAGCTCGCAGCCCTCTTCAACCTCCCCGTGGTTGCCAACAATACGCGCAACATTCAGGGCGTCAACGGCAGCGGCTCCATACAACGCACTTATGCATCTTCCGACGGCATGTCGTCCTACACTGTCTCCGCCCAGGGCACAATCGAGTTCCCCGTGCTCGGCACACTCCATATCGCCGGCATGACGCGCAACGAGCTCTCGGCCTTCATCAAGGGCGAGCTCATGGGCCGCGACCTGGTGAAAGACCCCACGGTGGTGGTTGAGTTCCTCAACTCCGGCGTAAGCATCCTCGGCGAGGTGCGCTCCCCGGGCCGATACGACATGAACCGCGACAACATCACCGTGCTCGAGGCTATAGCTCTTGCCGGCGACCTTACCATACAGGGCAAGAGGGAAAACGTGAAGGTGATGCGCGAAGACACCGAAGGCAATGTCCATGTCTATGTGATCGACCTCACCAAGGGCAAGCAGATCATGAGCTCTCCCGGCTACTATCTGAAGCAGAACGACGTGATCTACGTCGAGCCCACCAACTATAAGAAACGCGAGACAACCGTCAACGGCAACTCTGCCCTCGCCGCCAGCTTCTGGATCTCGGCAGCCTCGCTCCTCACATCTATTGCCGTGCTCGTGGTAAACCTCACAAAGAAGTAACCTGAGCCATACACACAAATACTTCACCACGGCTCTCTCCAATCCTAATTTTTCAGAAGGAATCTTAAAGTATGATTGCAAATAACAGGTTGGCTAACCCTGATCAGGACATCGAATCCTTTTCGATGAAGAATTTCCTGTTGCTCTGCCTGGGCTATTGGAAGTGGTTTCTGCTCTCCATCGTGGTCTTCGGCGGCATCAGCCTCTTCTATCTTGCCCGCAAGCAGCCCGTCTACGAGCGCTCTGAAGAAATCCTCGTAAAAGACAAGGAAAAAAGCAGCGGAGTGGGAGAGGTCACCAACTCCTTCTCCGACCTCGGACTATTCGCCAACCAGACCAAAGTATACAACGAACTTATCTCTTTCACGTCGCCCGCGGTGATGATGGAGGTGGTAGACCGCCTGCATCTCGCCATGAACTATACCCACCGTGACGGCCTTAAGAGCTACACTCTCTATGGCACCAACCAGCCCGTAGTGGTTGAGTTTCCCGAACTCGGCGAGCAAGACAACGTGGGGTTGCGCCTCGAGCTCCAGCCCGACGGCCGCTTCGAGCTCAGCAAGATGTGGAGCATCGAGCCCTCCGGCAGAGTGAAGTTTAAGGAGGAGGTGACCGGCCGCGTTGACGGTCCCGCAGTCAAGACGCCCCTCGGCCCCGTAAGGGTCATCACCAACCCCGGATATCTCGCCCCTGAAGGCAATGGGATAGTGAAGGAGGAGATGGATATCGACATCTACCGCCAGGGACGCCTCCAGGCCGTGGAGAAATATGCCGCCATGCTTAAGGGCGACCTCACCGACCAGGATGCCGACGTGATCAACCTCTCCATACGCGACACCTCCGTGGAGCGTGCCGACGATATCCTCAACATGGTGGTCACCGTCTACAACGAGCGATGGATGGAGGATAAGAACAAGGTCTCCATCGCAACCTCGAAGTTTATCTCTGAACGCCTCAAGGTAATCGAGCAGGAGCTCGGCGAGGTCGATACAGACATTGCTCGCCAGAAGAGCGAGATGAAGCTCCCCGACCTCGAGGAGGCCACCAAGACCATCATGGCAAAAGACCTCCAGATCTCGGAGCAGGAGCTCCAGATGTCGTCGATGCTCGCCATGTCTACCTATCTTAAGGAGTATATCGAGGATCCGGCAAACGAGTATGCCATCATCCCGATGAATACCGGTACGGAAAACGAGATTCTCGAAAAGCAGATCAGCGACTACAACAACCTGCTGCAGACACGCAACAAGCTTGCAGACAACTCTTCCGACCATAACCCCCTGATCAATGATATCAACCGCCAGCTCAAGGGCCTGAAGAACTCCATACTCCGATCTACCGAGAGTAATATCAACAACCTTCAGAACGCCCTGCGCAACGTCCGCCGCAAGCTTGGCGAAAACCAGAATGTGATGGGCTCCAGCCCCCTCCAGGCTAAAAACCTCCTCTCAGTGGAGCGCCAGCAGCTCGTCATGGAGGAGCTCTACCTCTTCCTGCTCCAGAAGCGTGAGGAAAACGAGCTAACCCAGACCTTCACCGCCGACAATACGCGCATCATCACCCCGCCATACGGTAAGCTGAAACCCGTGGCCCCAAAGAAGAGCCTCATCTTCATCATCTCTCTACTTTTCGGCCTCGGCATGCCCGCAGTTGTGCTCTTCCTCCTGGAGTCGTCTAACACCAAGATCCGCTCCAAGAAGGATATGGAGAATCTCCCCGTACCCTTCGCCGGCGAGATTCCACTCGTGGGCAAAGACCGCAAGTGGCTCAAGGCTCTCCAGACCAAGAAGAAGAAACAGAAGGAAATCGACAAGCCCAAGATTATCGTGGCCGAAGGCCTGCGCGACATCCCCAACGAGGCATTCCGGGTGGTGCGCTCCAACCTGGACTTCATGCTCGGGCGCGGCAACCATGCCATCTTTGCCCTCACTTCGTTCAACCCCGGCAGCGGCAAGTCGTTCGTGGCCTACAACCTCGGTGCCAGCTTTGCACTCAAGGGTAAGTCGGTGCTCGTGATCGACGGCGACCTGCGCCACGGCAGCATCTCCGGCTACGTCAACTCCCCGCGCCGTGGCCTTTCGTCTTACCTCACCGGTTCTGAAACCGACTGGCACAAGCTCGTGGTCCACGTGCCTGATTTCAAGGACTTCGACGTGATTCCTATCGGCCATAAGCCGCCAAACCCTGCCGAACTTCTCGAAAACGGCCGTCTGCAGGAGCTCCTCGAAGAGGCTAAGCAGCAGTATGACGTGGTGCTTATCGACTGCCCGCCCGTAAATATCGTGGTAGACACACAGATCATCAACCAGTATGTCGACCGCACTATCTTCGTGGTGCGCGCCGGTCTGCTCGAGCGTGCCGCCCTCTCGGATATCGTAAACCTCGTGGAGGAAAACAAGCTCAAGAATGTCTCCGTGCTCCTCAACGGCACCAAGACCGAGTTCAGCTCCTACCACACCTATGGCAACTACGAGGCCATAGATAAAGGATAACACCCATGGGAATCTGGCCTTTCACTTCTAAAGTGCCCTCCATCCGCGAGGCAGCGATGCTCGCCGGTACCACCGACTGGCATAGCCACATCCTCCCGGGCGTCGACGACGGCTTCAAGGAGATGGAGGAGTCGCTCAATGCTCTCCATGAGCTCGAGAAACTTGGCGTGAAGGATGTCTGGCTCACTCCCCACGTGATGGAAGACTATCCCAACGAGACCGCCGACCTCCGCAAGCGCTTCGAGGAACTCAACCTCGCTTTCCGGGGCGACCTCAGGCTCCATCTCGCCTCCGAGAACATGCTCGACGCCCTCTTCGAAGACCGTCTGGATGCCAACGACTTTCTGCCCCTCGGGGAAGCCGGAAACCATCTGCTGGTGGAGACCTCCTACTACAATCCGCCCATGAACATGATTCCGCTCCTCGAGAAGGTGAAGGCAAAGGGCTACTTCCCCGTGCTCGCCCATCCGGAGCGCTACCAGTATATGGACGAGAAAGACTATGAGAGGCTCAAGGAGTTGGGCGTGCTCTTCCAGGCCAACTACTTCTCGCTCATAGGCGCCTACGGCAACACGGCGCAGAAGAAACTCGAATGGATGCTCGGAAAGGGAATGATCGACCTCATGGGCAGCGACCTCCATAAGCTCCGCGTGCTCACCAATCTTGTGGACCGCAGTCCGCGAAAGAGGAAACACCTCGAGGCCATGAAGGCCGTGGGCGCCAGGAGCAATCACCTCTGATCCCCCCTCTCCCGGCAATGGCCGATGCGGTTCAGTCTCGGGTAGGAAAGACCCTCCTCAACGCGAAGGTTAACTTCGTGTTCTACTTCCTTACACTCGTAGCTAACTTCATCTCGCGTAAGGTCTTCCTCGACCATCTCGGCGACGACTTCATCGGCCTCACGGGCACCCTGCTCAACATCCTGGGCTATCTCAACCTCGCCGAACTCGGAGTCAGCTCGGCCATTGCATTCAACCTCTACAAGCCTCTTAAGGATGCCGACCAGGCCGGCATCTGCCGCATCATCTCGATGCTCGGCTACTATTACCGCAACATAGGGTTTGTGGTGTCGGCCGCGGGGGTCGTCCTCAGCGGATTTCTCTTCTTCATATTCCGCGACTCTGCCTTCCGCGACTACGGGGTGATCTATTTCGCCTTCTATTCCTTCCTCATCTCCTCGCTACTGGGATATTTCTTTAACTATAAGCAGGTGCTCCTCGTTGCCGACCAGCGCAACTACGTGGTGTCCTCCCTCTTCCAGTCGAGCAACATCCTGAAGGCCGGGGTGCAGATATTCGTGGCGGTCTATGTAGGCAATTTCTATCTCTGGATTGCCATCGAGCTCCTCTTTGCCGTGGCTTACAGCCGGGTGCTCAACGTCAGGATCCGGCGCGTGTATCCCTGGCTTAAGACCGATGTGCACGAGGGGAAGCGCATGGGCAAGGAGCGCCCGGACATCCTGCGCTCCACAAAGCAGGTGTTCGTGCATAAGATCAAGGACTTCCTGCTCACCCAGTCCGACCAGCTTTTCGTCTTCATCTTCGTCTCGCTGAAAATGGTGGCCTACTACGGCAACTACGTGCTCATCACCTCGAAAGTGATGCAGCTTTTCAACACGCTGCTCGACAGTGTGCTGGCCAGTGTGGGCAATCTTGTGGCCGAGGCCGATGCGGGGAGGATGCTCAAGGTGTTCTGGGAACTGATGGCCGTACGCTATCTGCTGGCAGGCTTTATCTGCTACTGCCTATATCATCTCATCGATCCCTTCATCGTGCTCTGGGTCGGTCCGGAATACCTGCTCGGCAATGTGGTGCTTATGCTGCTGATGATAAATCTCTTCATCTTCATCTCGCGCGGCACTGTAGACAACTACAACTTTGCGTTCGGCCATTTCGCCGATGTCTGGGCAGCGTGGGCCGAGCTCATCATCAATGTCGGGGTCACGATTGTGTGCGGCTACTTCTGGGGCATTCCGGGTATCCTGCTGGGCAAGACGGCGAGCATGATTCCCATCATCGTGTTCTGGAAGCCCTACTATCTTTTCCGTGACGGTTTCGGGGTGAGCTATCTGCGCTACTGGAGCGGCACTCTGCGCTATCTGGTCTGCTTCGCGCTCTGCGTCCTGGTAGCGGAGTGGGTGGTGAGGCGTGTCTCTATCGACCCCGCGCATTCTTTCGTCGACTGGGGCCTTTATTCTCTGGTGGTGGCCGGTGTCTTCGGGTCGCTCTATGCTGTCTGCATACTGCTTCTCTGCCCCGGGGGGCGCCACCTCGTGGCGCGTCTGCGCCGGCGCTGACACCTCTTCAGGTTGAAGCCTAAATTACTGCATGAAAATGAAACTTACCATAATAACCATCAACTATAATAACCGCGAGGGGTTGAGCCACACTCTGGCGAGCGTTCGTAGCCAGCGTTGTCGCGACTTCGAGTATCTGGTGGTCGACGGCGGCTCCTCCGACGGCAGCCGTGAGCTTATCCTTGAGAATGAAGACATCGTATCATCCTGGGTGAGCGAGCCCGACGGTGGCATCTACAATGCGATGAACAAGGGCGTTGGCATGGCCTCCGGTGAGTATTGCCTCTTTCTGAATTCGGGCGATACGCTCCATTCTCCCGATGTGGTGGGCCGAGTGCTGGAGGCCGGGCTGGAGGCCGATATCGTATTCGGCCGTGTGCTCAACGTCTGGCCCGACGGCCGCAGACGTGAGTATGTGCCCTCGCAGGAGATGACGCTTCATTGGATTATGCAGACGGGCATCCACCATGCCGGAGCCTTTATCCGTACGTCCCTGATGCGCCGTATTCCCTATGATGAGTCGCTGCGTATATGCGCCGACCGTAAGTTTTTCATCCGGGCGCTGGTGGTGGAAAACTGCACGTTTTCCACACTGCCATTCCTGGTGTGCGATTTCGAGGTAGGCGGCGTGAGCTCCACTTCCCCGGAGCGCGTCAGGGAGGAGAGCTGGGAGATTATGGAGAGCCTTTTCCCGCCTCGCCTGGTGGCCGACTACCGCAAGACCAACGTGCGCCTTCAGGCCCTCACGGAGCAGCTCGTGCCCTGCCGCAACAAGGTGATTGGGCTCGTGTGTGCCGTCGACCGTTTTATTCTACGGGTGCTGAGGTTGCTGCTGGGCCGAAGGCTCTACAGGTGAATTTTTTGCATAATCGCGCGGAATTGGTTAATTTTGCAGTAGAAAAAGCGTTTTTTCGACATTCTATTGATCATATGATGCAGAAAGATTCAAGGATTTTCGTTGCGGGCCACCGCGGCATGGTGGGCTCGGCCATCGAGCGCTGCCTCCGCAAGGATGGCTATACCAACATCGTGACTCGCACCCACAGTGAGCTCGACCTCACCGACCAGGCTGCCGTTCGCGAGTTTTTCGCCTCCGAAGGGATAGAGTACGTGTTTCTCGGGGCTGCCAGGGTAGGAGGTATCGGCGCCAATTCGGCCCGTCCTGCCGACTTTATGTGGGAAAACATGATGATCGAGATGAATGTGATCCATTCGGCTTGGAAGAGCGGTGTGAAGAAGCTTCTCTTTCTGGGCTCATCGTGCATCTACCCCAAGCATGCTCCCCAGCCCATGCCGGAGAGCTGCCTCCTGACGTCGGCTCTGGAGCCTACCAACGAGGCCTACGCCCTGGCAAAGATTTCGGGGCTGAAGTATTGCGAGTATCTCAACCGCCAGTATGGCACGGACTATATCTCCGTAATGCCCACCAACCTTTACGGTCCGGGCGACAATTACCACCCTGAGAACAGCCATGTGGCTCCGGCCTTCATCCGCCGTTTTCACGAGGCCAAGCAGCAGGGCCTGGAGGAGGTGACGTGCTGGGGTAACGGTTCGCCGCTGCGCGAGTTTCTCTATGTCGACGACCTTGCGGAGCTCTGCGTCAAGCTCATGAACGAGTATTCGGGATGCGAGACGGTCAATGCCGGCAGCGGCAAGGAGCTCTCCATCCGGGAGCTCGCAGAGACGGTGGCCGAGGTGGTGGGCTATAAGGGCCGCATCAAGTGGGATACCACTAAGCCTAACGGCACCCCGCGCAAGCTGCTCGACGTCTCCAAGGCCGCAGGCCTGGGTTGGCGCTATTCCACCGAACTGAAGGATGGTCTTCGGAAGGCTTACGAGGATTTCCTGACCCGCTAACTGCTCAACTGCAAGCTTCGCGCCGCAAACCAAACCGGGAGAACAAGCCACAAACCGGAAGAATAGAAGATGATATATATAGCGATTTTCTTACTGATGCTTGTCGGGGTCTATGCCTTCGACTACCGCAAGACCCGTCAGTTCAGTCTGCTTTATTATCTTTTCTTTCTTGTGGTGCTCATCCTTATCTCGGGCCTGCGTTACCGTCTGGGTACGGACTCCGTGGTCTATGAGGGCTACTACGACCAGGTCCCCACGCTCTGGGAGCTCGGCCGATTCAAGTTCGACAGTACGCGCTACGAGCCGGGCTATATGGTATTCGCCTCCGTGGCAAAGACGATCTCGCCCGATTTCATGATGCTCCAGCTGCTCCATGCCATCGTGGTCAATTCCGTGGTGTTCTGGTTTATCTATAAGGTTACGCCCAATAGGTTTCTTGGGCTCTCGTTCTATTTCATCATCCTTTACTTCAACCTCAACATGCAGGTGATGCGTGAGGCGTTGGCCGTCTGCTTCTTCCTGCTGGCGTGGCCTTCGTTCAGAGACGGCAAGTGGCTATGGTATTACCTGCTGGTGATTCCGGCAACCCTTTTCCATTCGTCGGCCATTCTGATGCTGCTTGTGCCGCTGTGCTGCCTGCCGGGTGTGCGCGAGCTTTTCGTATTCGGGCGCCGCACTTTCCTTATCTGCATCCTGGTGCTCGGAATCGGTATTTTTATCCAGACTCGATTCTCGCAGGTGTTCAACTTTATGGCAGTGACGGAGAGGATGATGGACCGTGTCAATGCCTATTCGGCAAATAAGCAGAGTGGCAACATTCTCAATATCGCGGGTATGATAGGCGTGGTGTCTCAATTCTGCATCTATCCGCTCCTCGCGCTCTATTTCATGAATCAGAACCGGAGGTTCCTGCTTCATGGGCGCCAGGACTTTCTGCCGCGTAAAAACCGATTTAAGCTCACTCAGCAGGAGAAACGTGAGATTCGGGAGCAGAGGCGCGAGCAGCGCAGGGAAGACCGCGAGTTCTACCGTTGGCAGATTATGGTGCTCCTCAGTGTCTACGTCATGATCTTCTCGGTCCCGATGTTTATCTTTGCGCGCTATTTCAACTATTTCGGTCTGTTCAGCCTGTGCACGGTAGCCACATGGGCTTTCAGCCGTCTCCGCGTCGGCACCAAGCGTATCAGGCTTCAGTTTGCAGGCTGGGTGCTGGCTCTGATCCCCTATATCGGCTTCAATCTGATGGCCTTCAATGCTCCGGCCAACCGGTCGGGCACGCTAAAGGTCTACCAGATCTATTATCCATACAAATCACGTCTCAATCCGGAAATGGACCCCGAGAGAGAGGCTATCTACCGGTATTTCAATGCGAGATAGAAAACTGCTTATAGTGGTCAATGAAGACCGTTTCTTCCTTTCCCACCGCAAGGAGGTGGGGGTGAGGGCCCGGGCCGCTGGCTGGGACGTCACCGTGGTAGCTAAGGATACCGGTGTGAAGGGGGAGATCGAGGCACTGGGCCTCAACTTTGTCGACCTTCCCATCAACCCTACGGGCAAGAACCCTCTCCAGGAGATGCGCGTGGTGCGCTTCCTGAGCAACCTGTATAAGAAAAACAGCGATGCCATAGTGCATCATGTCGGCCTCAAGCTCCTGCTATGGGGCAGTCTGGCCAGCAAGATGTCGCCGGTGAGGGGCACGGTCAATGCCCTCAGTGGATTGGGCACTCTCTTTACAGGCGAGCGCCCGTCGAGACTTATCTATCTGATGTATCCTCTGCTGCGTTTCTGCAAGCGCCGCAGCAAAAACATACATTATATCTTCCAGAACAACGACGACCGCCAGGTGTTTGAAGACCAGAAACTGCTGGGCATCGACGACAACCACCTTATTCGCGGCGCCGGCATCGACCTCGAGAAGTTTGCCTACCGGCCCATCCGCCACGGGGGCACCGTGAAGGTGGTGTTCACCGGGCGAATGCTCGAGGAGAAGGGCGTGCTCGACCTTGTGAAGGCTGCCGAGATCCTGCGTCCGAAATATGAGGGTAAGGTTGAGTTTATCCTCTGCGGGGCTCTCTCCAAAAATCCGTCGGCTCTCTCCGAGAAGGAGATCCGTGAGCTTACCGACGGCCGGTATATCAAGTGGCTGGGCTATCTGCCCGACGTCAGGAACGTCCTGGTAGACAGCACTATCTATTGCCTGCCGAGCCATCGCGAGGGCTTCCCGAAGTCGGTGATTGAGGCCTCTGCCATAGGGCGCCCCATCGTCACCTACAATTCTGTGGGCTGCCGCGACACTGTGGAGCAGGGGAAGAACGGGTTTAAGGTGCCTCTGCGCGACTATAAATCGCTTGCCGAGAGTCTCGATATGCTTATCTCCGATCCCGCGCTGTGCGACCGTATGGGAATGGCCTCGCGTAAGATTGCCGAAAAGACCTACGATATCAATTTCGTAGTGGGCAAACACCTCCAGATCTACGATCGTCTCTACCGTAACTCTAAGGAATCCTGAACACCCTCCTGAATATGAGCATTCCTGCGCCCGTGCTTGCCATCGTGGTCCCCTGCTACAACGAGCAGGAGGTCTTTGCCGCTACGGAGCGGCAGCTCCGCGAACTCGTAGTGAGGATGGCTGAGGAGGGACTGGTGTCGCCGCTGAGCTACGTTGCTTATGTCGACGACGGCAGCCGCGACCGCACTTGGGAGCTTATCGAGGAGGCTGCGCTGGCCCATCCGGACCTTGACCGCGGGGTGAAACTGGGCCATAATGTTGGCCATCAGAACGCGCTGCTCGCCGGCCTGGAGGCTGTGGAGCGTAGCTGTGACGCTGTGGTGACGATCGACGCCGATTTGCAGGACGACGTCAATGCCATACCGCGCATGGTGGAGAAGTATCGCGAGGGTTTCGAGATTGTGTATGGCGTGCGCGACTCCCGGGAAGCCGACACATGGTTTAAGCGCAACTCGGCGCGTGCTTTCTATCTCACCATGTATAGGCTCGGGGTGGAGAGCGTAGACAATCATGCCGACTTCCGCCTCATGTCGCGCCGCGCAGTCGTCGAACTGCTGAAATATAAGGAGCGCAACATTTTCTTGCGGGGCGTCGTGCCGCGCATCGGTCTGCGCCAGACGCAGGTGGTCTACGACCGTCGGGCGCGTGAGGCCGGTGAGTCGAAATATCCGCTTCGTAAGATGTTGAATTTCGCTGTCGACGGCATCACGTCCTTCTCTATCAAACCCGTAAGGATGGTGTTCGCTCTGGGAGTGGTGTTCGTGGTGATAGCCCTCTTTATTTTCGTCTATACTCTCTGCCGCTATTTCGCGGGCGAGACCATCGAGGGGTGGACTTCGCTCATGCTCTCCATCTGGTTCTGCACCGGTGTGCTCCTGCTGGGCCTGGGCATCATCGGGGAGTATGTGGGCAAGATTTTCCTGGAGGTGAAGGAGCGTCCGCGTTATGTGGTGGAGTCGCTCCGCGGTTTCGACGCTCCGGAGCTGTAGACCTCCATCAGCAGTCGGCAGGTTTCCTTTATGTCATGTTTTCTCAACGCGGGGTGGATATCACTCCTCGGAGACAGCTCTGTCTGCGCAATCTTCTGCGCCCATTCCTTAGCAGGAACGTCGAGCGGGATGTAGCGTATCAAGGGGGTGAGGTCGGTTTCGCGCGGCACAGCCGTTGAGGCCACTACGGGGAGACCTGCGGCCTGGGCCTCGATAGCCACGATGCCGAAGCCTTCGTAGAGCGAGGGGAAGAGGAGCAGGTCAAAGGCCTGCATCAGGTCGCTCACATCGCTGCGGCTCCCAAGGAAGAGGGCGTGCGGGGCGAGGCCCTCGTCGATGACGCGCCGCTCTATTTCCTGCTTGAGCTCACCGTCGCCGGCAAATACCATGACGGTGTCGGGGCGCAACTTCACCAGTTCCCGCAATACGTCGATCATGAAGCCGTGGTTTTTCGCCTTGCGGAAGGCGGCTACGCTGCCTACGGTGAATGCCTTCTCGAGGCAGAGCTGCCGGCGCACCCGGTCGCGGGTCTCGGGGTTGAAACGGAAGCTGTCGAGGTCGATGCCGTTGTTCACCACGCGGGCCTCCTTCCTGGCACGCGTGCCCTTGAAACCCCAGTCGAGGGCGCCCTCCGAGCAACCGAGGTAGTGGGTAGCAATGCCGGCTATGCGTGCACGGTTGAGGCGATGTAGGAGGCGGTTGTGCAGTCCGGCGGTCGAGACGTTGTGGGAATGGGCGATGCGGACCGGTATACCGTATTTGCGTGCGTATACCAGGGGCATGATTCCCGTGAAACTGTTGCCGTTGAAGTGCACGGCGTCATAGCGGTGGGCGTTGGCCTTGAAGAAAGCGTCGAGCGAACGGATATGGGCTTTCCAGCCCTGCTTACGCGGGATGAAGGAATGTATTTGGGCCCCCAGAGCCATGGCTTCCTGCTCCACGTCGGAGCCGGTGCGTTCTTCGACGAGGAAGTCAAACTGCACCTCTTTCGGGTCCATATTACGGATGGCGTTGAGCATAAAAGCCTCCGTCCCGTTACGGCGGAGTCCCCCTGTGATCATCAGCACTCTCTTCATCCCCGCAAAGTTAATAAAATAAATCGACATTCCCACCTCCCACGCTGGTGGGCCTCCCGCCACCGTGCCTCGCCGCGCCGGTTCTCGACGCCGGTTCATGCTTCTTCATGATAAATCATGATAAATCATGTTAAATCATGCTTCATCCTGCTCCCTCATGCCCCAGAGGGCTAATTGAGAGGCCTGGTTCCCGTGCATTTAGGATAGTCGCTGCAACCCCAGAATTCGCGGCCTTGGTTCTGTCCGCGCTTTTGCATCCTCTTTAGCATCGGTTTGCCGCATATCGGACATTGCGGGCATCCTTCGGCCTGGGATTGCGCAGCGCGGGCCTCAAGTCGTTCCTGGGTCATGTTTTCAGAGAAACCCCCTGTCTGCTTAAAGCTTTCAAGCTGACTCTCAAGTTGTGATTGCAGCATCTTATTCTCTTTCAAAAGCAGTAAGAGCAGCGCGTTGGCTACAATTTCCGGATTTTCATTTTCCAGCCATTGGCTAAATTTATCTTTCTGGGCGAGAATGTGCTTGGCTGCATCATGAAGATAGCTGTTGGAATACTGTGGCCGATCAAGATTAATGTGCCATATCGCCTCCCTGTCCGGATTCCCGATTGCCCATGCGTCGGCCCTACGACGAAGCAGGAAATTGAAAAAATCGCCCTGCAACTCATCGAAACTTGCTCGGGCAACGTCCAAAAGCTTCAGCTCCGTCTCTATCGAGGTAGAATGGCGTGCTGACCCCTCGGCGATGTTTGCCACGCCACACCGCGCTGCCATAACCATCTGATCGTAAAGCCGGCGTCCCGGATCCATTTTATAGTCGACAAAGCGCTCGCAAAAGTCTTGGGTGGCCAGTTGGATAATATTTGCCAGCACCCAGGAATCCAGATAGAAATAAGACTGAGAGAATTGTATCTTAACGCCCATAATAATTCCATTAGTAAAGTATAGTAATGTATAGTAAAGTATTAGCTAGCTTAGGAAGTGGCTTTTCAGCAAAATTAGCAAATTTTGTTATAAGAATCATGGTTAATCATGATAATCCATGATCAATCATGATCAATCATGCCAATTCCCGCTTACCTTATCATGCTTCATCCTGATATTTCATCCTCTTCGATTCTGCCTCCTCATGCTGCATCCTCCCGCGATGTTCAGCTCGTTATTTCCAACAATCTAAAAAGTTCGATTGGTCCACGGAGCGGCGCCGTGCCGTCTTGTCAGTGGGCGGAGCGGGTGGAAAGCTTCTTGCCGTCGCGGCTCCAGGTGTAGATCCAGCTGCCGGAACGTGAGGTGAAGGTGTCGCCGGCTACGCCGATGACTTCGCCGACGGAGCTGCGAGACAGGGTGCAGTATTTGCGGCCGTCGGAATCCCAAAGGTAAACCCAGCTGCCGTTTTCGCTTACAAAGAACGTGGAGCTATAGCCCTTCACCGTACCTACCGATGAGGCGGAGAGGGTCTTGTATTTCTTTCCCTGGGCGTTGTACATGTAGACCCAGCTTCCTGCAGGCTCTACCTGCGATATCACTTCGGCGAAGGCGCAAGCCGCTATCATCACCATCGCCAAACTCAATATTATACGTTTCATTTTCTTTCCTCTAATTTATTCCTATGCGTCATTCTAATTGATGCAAAGTTAATAAAAATCCCGGATATGAGAGGGGGGTGAGCCGGGAGCGGGATCAGGGGTATTTGCGGAAGTTGTAGGTGAGCATGCGGCCATACTGGTCGGTGTATTGCCACTGCATTATGTCGGAGGTGAGACGCGTTACGGTGATCTCGAGTTGGTCGACACCCTGCGGGAAGTGCATCGCCACGGGGAAGGGGTCGAAGAGGTAGGAGAGGTTTGCGCCGCTGCCTGCTTGGAATGAGGCTATAAGGGTGAGGGTCTCTCCGGCATACGACCATTCGCCGTAGATCTCGGCACGCTCCATGTAGGCGGCGTTGAATACCTTCCCCTGGAAGTTGAACATGATTTCGGGATTGTCGGCATAGGATTGCTCGCTCACGCCGTCGATCATAATCGACTCGAGGTGCCAGCTGCCAAACCATACGCCGATGTCGCCGTCGGGCCGGGTGCAGCCTGGGGCTGCCAGCAGCAGTATGAGGACTGCCAGGATATTAAGTGTCTTTTTCATTTTGCGGAATGATGTTTACCCAGGGTGACGGGGCATGAATATGATAGGGTAAGAAGGGCGCCCACGGCGTTGGAGGGAATGGTGCCGTGGTCTATGGCGATGGCCGCGCCCAGAGAGAGCCCGGGCACGCGACGGAAGGCATAGGATGCGCCGGCCATGAAGCTGTCGGACTCCACGGGGTTGATGAGGGTATAGGTGTTGGTGTCGCCCCAGGCCTTGCGGTGGTTGTATTTCACAATGTAGTCTATATCGGGTCCGATGGCGCCCTCGATGGCAAGGTGGAAGCCGCGCACACGGAAGTAGGGGATGCCGCCGTCGTTGGGCCTAAGTGGGTTGGAACCCGTATCGAAGAGGATACCCTGCACCATGGGAGTGCCCATGGTGAGTCCATAGTTCACATAGTCGCGATAGTAGAAATTGGTGTAATAGCCGTCGCGGCCGTGGGCCTGATGGGGGAGGTTGGCGCCTCCGGTGTTGTTGTAGCCGGGGGAGTAGCTGATGGGGCCGCTCATGTGGGTAAGGTCGAGATATTCGGCCACGGCTCCCGTAATCCACCATCGGCGGTTGAGCTTGAACTCGAGACCCCAGAGGCCGTCCCAGCCGTTCTCCTTGAGCAGGCTGGATCCGTCTTCCCAAAACCACTGTGTGTAGGCTCTCAGCGTCTCGCCTCCCTTGAAGCGGTAGCGTGCGGCGACGTCCCACGTGCCCTTATGGTCGCCCGTCTTGTAGCCCTCGTGGGTCTTCGTGTCGAGCGGCAGGATCATCAGGAAGAAGTCTTTGAAGCCGCCGTAGTTGTTGGTCTGCTCGATGAGCTGGCCGTTGGCATACTTGTATGTCCAGCCTCCGAAGATGCCGCTCATCTGAAAGCCGAACCTGAAGGAGAATGGCTTGGAGGGTTTCGACTGGAGGGCGATGCGTTTGTAGGTCCAGAAGCTGCCGGGGTTGCGTTTCCCCTCCCAGTAGTCGAAATGGTTGTTGATCCACTTAGTATCGACAAACTTTCCGTAGCTCAGGCAGATGTCGGCCTGCACCCATCCGTTGGTGAGGGGTATGTCCTGGAAGTCGACGAAACCGATGCGTGCCTCGGGAATGCCGCGAGAGTTGCCGCTCCAAAGGAGGTCGCCGCTCGAGAGCTCCTGGTCAACGAAACAGGAGTTGAGATCCTTGAGGCCGAGGCGCAGGTAGAGGCAACGCCACTTCACCTCGCCGTAGAGCTGCTGGATCCAGACGGCTGCGGGCCCCTGCGGATTACGCTCCCACCGCATGTCGGCCGGAAGGTCGGTGAGCGCGGGGTTGTAGCGCCGGTAGTCTACCCTCGAGGCGTAGCCCCCGAGCAGCTCGACGCCCCAGGCGAAGTCGAAGCGCCGGGAGAGGTCGAGGGGGTCTTCGGCCCAGAGGTCGAGCTGGGCGTTATAGGCCTGCGTGAGTTTGCCGTGGCGGTTGGCATGGAGGTAGAAGGGTGCGAAGTCGCTGCTTCCGGCCCCGAGATTCAGTTGGGCGCCCACATCAAACGTATACTCGGCGCGGACCCCTGGGAGGCAGCACAGCATAAGCAGGATGGAGGCTATCAGTTTTTTTGTCATATGGTCAGTTCGTCGGTTTAAGGTTATGGGTAGATAGGGAAGTCAGTTGCGCCCTTCGGCAAACTTGAATAGGGAGCCTGTGGGGCATACGAAGCGGCAGTAGGGGCGGTGAACCACCAGCGAGAGCAGTACGAATACGCCCGCTATGCCGAGTACCACCGGCGAGGCGTCGCGCACGAAGAAGGCCGCGAAAGGTTCGTAGCCCATCCAGTCGAACCAGAGGCCGGTCCAGAGCAGCCACATGAGCCCGAACCAGAGCACCTCGCGGCACACCGTAAGCCAGCGGGCCACGCGTGCCGGCACCTGCAGCTTCCACTTGCAGCACTTCGATGCGAGGTCTTGGATAGAGCCGTAGGGGCATAGCCAGGAGCAGTAATGATCTACCTTGCCAAACATCGGATAGATGAAGGCTGTGACAAGCAACAGAACCACCGGGATGAGCGCCACCTGCGTGATGCCGTTGGTGAGATAGGACACCATCAGGGAGTAGGAGACGAACGTGCCGCCCCAGAAACCGAGGATGCCTACATTGAGCGCCAGCTGCAGCAGGCGGTACTTGCGGCTCTTCAGAAACAGCGGGAGTACGGCCCCGCAGAGGATGACGGCCAGCGTGAAGTAGAATTTCAGGTCGAGCGGAGCCTCGGCGCCACGGGCCGCTCCTGCATGGGCGTTCTCCTCGTCGAGTGCATAGGCCACGCCGGCCTTGACGTTGGCAATAATGGCCGTAGACGTGAAGGTGGCGCCCGACACGGCGTCGAGCGGCGTATCTGCGGCCTCCCGTAGCGTCTTGCCCTTTAGGGCGTCGAGAAGGTCGCTATTGAGCACTGCGCCCAGAAACTCGGGCGACTCGCGGTTGGGGGAAATCACCTTCACCTTCTGTATTCGCCCGTCGACGAGCGTTATCTCCACGGGAGTGGGTCCGCCGTAGCCGATGATGTCGCGCCCGGGAGCGGTGGTGTTGATCACCATCGTTCCGTCCGGATTTTCCGTAACTACGGGCGGTGCCTCGTCGGCATCCCCCTTGGAGAGGTCGATGCCGATAATCTTATGGCTGTTGGCAATGGGAACCACCATCATCAGGAGCAGGCAGATGGCAAAGCAGGCAAACTGCCCTATGTTGAGCTGCAGCTTGAGTCTCTTCATAACCGGTTAAGAATTTTATCCTCCCACTCATCCACGATGTCGCGGATGCCGAAGCGGCGTATAGAGGCCGGCCCCTGGAGGGCCATCCGACGCCATAGGTCGGGGTTGTCGGCCAGGCGTGCCATCGCCGCTGCCATCGCTGCGGCGCTGAAAGGGGGCACGATGAGACCGTTCTCTCCGTCGGCCACAATGTCGTGCATAGCCTCGTAAGAGTCGAAAGCCACGGGCACGCAGCCGAAGGCCATGGCCTCCACGAGCACCATGCCCCAACCCTCGAAGGTAGAGGTGAGGCAGAAAATTTTGGCCTCACGGTAATATCGCTCCACGTCTTCACGGTTGCCCTCGAATCGGATGCCGCTGACGCCGCGTCTTTGGGCGTAGCGCTTCACCAGCTCGAGGTCGACCCCGTCGCCCACGAGCACTGCTTCCCAGTCGGGGTGGCTGCGGTGGAAGATGCCCCAGGCTTCCACGAAGCCCGTAAGGTTTTTCTGAGGATTGATGGCGCGGCACATCTGGAGCACCACGTTGCGCTTCGCGCCAAGATCCGGAGCCTCGTGAGGAGCCTCAAACGTTAGGGGATTGTTTACGGCCACGACGCGGTCGGGGTCGAGGCCGGGAGTGTTGGCGAAAAGGCGCGGCAGAAAGCGTTCGCTGAGCATCACGAGCCGCTCCGTATGAAGCGCCACATCGCGGAAGGAGGCGGCAATCTGCCGCCGGTAGAGCACGCGGAACAGCGCCGGAGCCACAATACCGAGCATGCGCAGCACCTTGCCCTTGAGTCGTAGGGGAGTGGCCGACGGGAGACTCTTCACCTTGCGCTCCTTGCCGAGAAGCGAGAAGGGCTGCATATGATAGACCATCACGGAGCGCACCCCCTCCGGGAGCAGGTGCATAGCCATGAGATTGGCCTCGCTCATATGCTGGAGCACCACAAGGTCGATACCGCTTCGGGTCGTGAATTCGGCGAGCCGTCGCCTCGCCTCCTCCCGGCTGAGAGAGAGGACGGGTATCGTGAGTTGCGGAAACTCACCCTGACGCGCAAAGGGCTCCGGGGCATCGGCCAGCGAGAGGAACGAGACGGAGTGGCCGCGGCGGCGCAGCTCGCCGGCCAGCAGCCACGAGACGCGCTGCATGCCCCCCTTCGAGGGATTGACCTCATGGTCGTGAACGAACACGATATTCATACCGATGCAAAAATACAAAAATTTTTACTAATTTTGTATGCTCTAAAAAAGAAACTTATGGAATGCGAAATACTGGTGACCGGAGGAGCGGGCTTCATCGGCTCCAATCTCTGCGAGCATCTGCTCGAGAAGGGATACAGAGTGAGATGTCTCGACAACTTCGCCACGGGAAAATGGCAGAACGTGACGCCGCTGCTCGAGAAGTATGCCGGGAAATTTGACCTCCAGGTAGGCGACATAAGGCAGCTTGACGCCTGCCGCAAGGCCGTGGAGGGCGTGAGCTACGTTATGCACGAGGCGGCGCTGGGTTCGGTGCCCCGCTCGATCAAAGACCCCATCACCACCAACGACGTGAACATCGGCGGCTTCCTCAATATGCTCGTGGCCTCGCGCGACGCCGGAGTGAAGCGTTTCATCTTCGCCGCCTCCTCGTCGACCTACGGCGACTCGGCCACGCTGCCCAAGGTGGAAGACAAGATAGGGAAACCCCTCTCGCCGTATGCCATCACAAAATACGTTGACGAGCTGTATGCCGACGTCTTCGCGCGCACCTACGGCACGGAATACGTTGGGCTTCGCTACTTCAACGTGTTCGGCCGGAGGCAGGATCCCCACGGTGCCTACGCAGCCGTGATACCCCTCTTCGTGAAGAAACTGATGCAGCACGAGGCTCCGGTGATAAACGGCGACGGGGAATACAGCCGCGACTTCACCTACATCGACAACGTCATTCAGATGAACATGCTGGCAATGCTCACCGACAATCCCGAGGCCGTAAACCAGATCTACAACACGGCCTACGGCGAGCGCACCACCATCAACGACCTGGTGAAATATCTCAAGGAATACCTTGCCGAATATGATCCCGCCATCGCGGAGATCGAGCCCATACACGGCCCCATACGTGCCGGCGACATCCCCCACTCGCTGGCGAGTGTGGACAAGGCGCGGCGGCTGCTCGGCTACGAGCCGGAATACAGGATGCGCGACGGCCTCAGGGAGGCCGTAAAATGGTATCGCGAAAATCTTTAAGCTCCCCAGTCACCACTCCCACTCCATTAAGAGACACCCCATGAAGAAAGAAGACATAAGGATATGTGTGATTGGCCTCGGCTATGTGGGTCTGCCGCTGGCGCGCCTCTTCTCGACGAAATACCCCACCATCGGCTTCGACCTCAAGAAGGAGAGGGTAGAGGAGGTGATGGCCGGCCACGACTCCACGCGGGAGGTAGACGACGCCATGCTGCGCGAGGCAATAGATAAGCACGGCTTCCGGGCCACGAGCGAGCTTGACGACATACGGGGCTGCAACTTCTACGTCGTAGCCGTGCCCACGCCCGTAGACCGCAACAACAACCCCGACCTCCGGCCGCTCTACGGCGCCTCGGAGACGGTGGGCAAGGTGATTGGCAAGGGCGACGTGGTGGTGTATGAGTCGACCGTCTATCCTGGCGTCACCGAGGAGGAGTGCATACCGGTGGTGGAGCGAGAGTCGGGGCTGAAGCTCAACCGCGACTTCTATGCCGGCTACTCGCCGGAGCGGATCAACCCCGGCGACAAGGTGCACTCCGTGGAGAACATAAAGAAAGTTACCTCAGGCTCTACGCCCGAGACCGGACGGCTGGTAGACGACGTCTACTCCTCCGTGATAGAGGCCGGTACACACCTGGCCCCCTCGATAAAGGTGGCCGAGGCTGCCAAGGTGATCGAGAATTCCCAGAGGGACATCAACATAGCCTTCGTAAACGAGCTGGCCAAGATATTTCACCTTATGGGAATTTCGACGCGCGACGTGCTGGAGGCCGCCTCCACGAAATGGAACTTCCTGAACTTCACTCCGGGACTGGTGGGCGGCCACTGCATAGGGGTGGATCCCTATTATCTGGCGCAGTGTGCGCAACGCTACGGCTACAACCCCGAGATAATTCTCTCCGGGCGCAGGATGAACGACAGCATGGGAGCCTACGTGGCCGACAGGGTGATAAAGCTCATGCTCAAGAAGGGGATAAAAGTGCTTGGCAGCAAGGTGCTCGTGATGGGTTTCACCTTTAAGGAAAACTGCCCCGACGTGCGCAACACGAGGGTGATCGACATTGTGAGGAGTCTCAAGGAATACAACATGGACGTCACCGTTCTCGACCCCTGGGCACGCCCCGACGAGGTGAGGCGCGAATACGGCATAGAGCTGGTGAATGCCCTCGGGAAGGACGAGAAATTCGAGGCCGCCATACTGGCCGTGGCCCACGAAGATTTCAAGGACTTCGACCTTGAGGCCCATCTGGAGAGGCAGCACGTGACATTTGACGTAAAAGGGTTACTGCCCGACGAAATTACCGACGGAAGATTATGAAAAAACTATTAAGTATACTGTCAGCAATACTGTTTGCGGCGACATTCACGGCCTGTGTCAACGACCAGCCGGCAACATCGGACAACAGCCCGATGACGATAGACGTGAACAACTACATGCAGAACACGCAGAACATCCACCCCAAGGTGCTCTACTTTCCGGAGGGGTGGCACGGTTACCGGTTCTGGATGGCCTACACGCCCTATCCCAACGGAGCCGTCGACTGCGAGAACCCCTGCATCGCCGCAAGCCACGACGGGCTGAACTGGGAAGACCCTAAGGGGCTCTCGAATCCCCTGGCCACGGCACCCGAAGGTGGCTACAACTCGGACACCCACCTCGTATACGACGCGGCGCATGACAGACTGGAATGCTGGTGGCGCAAATACAATATCGCCACAACGAGCGACGCCATCTGCCGCCGGGTCTCCGGCAACGGCATAGACTGGGAGCCCGAAGAGCTGCTGCTCGACTGGCAGACCGACAACCGCCTCTCGCCCACGGTTTGGATCGAAGATGGCAAATACAGAATGATATACAGCAACGGGCGCTTCCTCTATCACATTTCCACTCCCGTGGGAAAGGAGAAAAAAGAGTGGAGCGAGCCGGAGAAACTGCCCGTTGACTGGGGCAACCTCGCTGCATGGCACCAAGACCTGATTACAGACGAGAATGGCGATCTCGAGATTGTAGTCTGCTGCTATGTGGTGGGAGAGGGCAACAACAATGCCGCCGACCTCTACTACGTGAAAGTGAAGGGTGACCTGACGGAGGCCACGGCTCCAGCCATGATTCTGCACCGCGGCGAAAACGAGGAAGACTTCGACTGGAGAAGCATCTACCGGTCGTCGATAGTAAAGGTGGATGGGGAGTATTACATCTATTACAGCTGCATCGGGAAAAACTGGGAGCGCCACATGTCGCTGCTGCGCGGCCCCTCGCCCTTCGAGCTGCGAGGCCTGACGCGCGACGACATGGGATGGTAGAGAATAAGCCCGTTCCAACGCCAGGCTCCCCCCGAAAGGGCGGGAGAGACCTGAGGAAGAAATTTTCCGTTGAAATGACGGAAAATTTTTATTAACTTTGCAGTTCAAACCCACAGACAGGTAACCTAAACTCACAAACAGATAAAAAAGATGGTAGATTTTAAGCAATTAGGTCTTGTAAACACCCGCGAGATGTTTGCCAAGGCAGTACACGGAGGCTATGCCATACCGGCATTCAATTTCAACAACATGGAGCAGCTCCAAGCCATCATCAAGGCCGCGGCCGAGACGAAATCGCCCGTGATACTCCAGGTGTCGAAAGGTGCGCGCAACTATGCCAACCCCATCCTGCTTCGCTATATGGCCCAGGGGGCTGTAGACTACGCCAAATCGCTGGGTTGGGAGCACCCGCAGATTGTGCTTCACCTCGACCACGGCGACTCCTTCGAGCTCTGCAAGGACTGCATCGACCACGGCTTCTCGTCGGTGATGATCGACGGCAGCCATCTGCCCTTCGAAGAGAATGTGGCGCTGACCAAGAAGGTAGTAGACTACGCCCACAAATATGACGTGACGGTAGAGGGAGAGCTCGGCGTGCTCGCCGGCGTGGAAGACGAGGTAAGCTCCGACCACCACACCTACACCGACCCCGAGGAGGTGATAGAATTCGTGGAGCGCACCGGCTGCGACTCTCTTGCCATCTCGATCGGCACCAGCCACGGCGCCTATAAATTCACCCCCGAGCAGTGCACCCGCGACCCGAAGACCGGCCGTCTCGTGCCCCCGCCGCTCGCATTCGACGTGCTCGAGGCCGTAGAGAAGAAGCTTCCCGACTTCCCCATCGTGCTCCACGGCTCATCGTCCGTGCCCCAGGAATACGTGGACATCATCAACAGCCACGGCGGCAAGCTACCCGATGCCATCGGTATCCCCGAAGAGGAGCTCCGCAAGGCAGCCAAGATGGACGTATGCAAGATCAACATCGACTCCGACAGCCGTCTGGCCATGACCGCCGCCATCCGCAAGGTGTTTGAGGAGCAGCCCGGAGAATTCGACCCCCGCAAGTATCTCGGCCCGGCCCGCGACGAGATGACCAAGCTCTACAAGGAGAAGATCATCAACGTGCTCGGTTCGGAGGGAAAGGCCGAATAAGGCAAACTCCAAACTTTACAGGCACACATAAAGCTGAATAATGAACCTATTCAGTCCGAAACAGATACACGAAATCGACAACGCCACCTGTCACGCTCAAGGGATCGACTCCCTTGAGCTGATGGAGCGTGCCGCCTCGGCCGTAAGCGTAGAGCTGATGTCGCGCTTCCTGCCGGGGCAGCGCTTCGTGGTGGTGGCCGGCCCGGGCAACAATGGAGGCGACGCCCTCGCCGTGGCCCGGCAGCTCATAGAGCAGGGCTACCGCAAGGTGGAGATCTTCCTCTTCAACGTCACGGAGCGTCTGAGCCACGACTGCGATGAGATGCGCAAGAAGCTCATCACCATGGAGGGAGTGGACTTCACGGAGGTGACCAAGGAATTCTCGCCTCCCTATCTGAGCGAGAACGACGTGGTGGTAGACGGCCTTTTCGGCATAGGCCTGCAGCACGCCCTCTCGGGCGGTTTCCAGGCCCTGGCGTCGCTCATCAACGAGAGCGGAGCCTTCGTTGTCTCCATCGACATCCCCTCAGGGCTCTTCAGCGAATGGAACACCGTGGCCACCCACCGCGAGATGGTGCACGCAGACCTCACGCTGACATTCCAGTTTCCGAAGCTCTCCTTCATGTTTGCGGAGAACGCCCCCGTGATCGGCGAATGGAAAGTGCTCGACATCGACCTTGACAGCCAGAAGATAAAGGAGACCCCCACGGAATTCAAATACGTGGAGGGCTACATGGTGCGCTCGCACCTCCGGAAGCGCAACCCCTTCACCGGAAAGCGCGACTACGGGTCGGCCCTGCTGATGGCCGGCAGCAAGGGAATGATGGGCGCGGCCGTGATGGCCTCGCGCGCGGCTCTGAAGAGCGGATGCGGGCTGGTGACAGTACACTCGGCAGCCGGCGGCTACACCATATTGCAGACCGCCGTGCCCGAAGCCATGTTTGAGCCCGACCGCAACGACAACTACATTACCGACATGAACCCCCACCACGCCCACCAGGTTGTGGCCGTGGGACCCGGCATCGGCACCCACCAGCTTACGATAGACGCGCTGGAGCATCTGCTCAAGAACTCCACGACCCCACTGCTGCTCGACGCCGACGCCCTCAACTGCATAGCCAAGCGGCCCGCGCTGCTTACGGCGCTACCCCCCTACACCATCATCACGCCCCACGCCGGCGAATTCGACCGCCTCTTCGGAGAGCATCCCAACGACGAGGCACGCCTGCGCAAGGCCATCGAGATGGCGAAATACCACAAGATAATCATCGTGCTCAAGGGGCACTACACCGCCTGTGTGCGCCCCGGAGGGAAAGTATTCTTCAACTCCACGGGCAACCCCGGAATGGCCACTGCCGGCGCCGGCGACGTATTGACGGGCGTCATAGCCGCCTTCATGGCCCAGGGGATGCGACCCGAGATAGCCGCCTCAGTGGGCGTCTACATCCACGGCCTGGCCGGCGACCTCGCCGCCAGAGAGATAGGCGAATATGGAGTAACGGCCACCGACATTGCCAGCTACGTGGGTCGAGCCGTGGCCGAGACCGCCAACATTTAAAACACCACCCGCAATCCCGGAAGCACGCCCCCAAACAACCCCACGCATATGAAGCATCCGAATCCCATCGCACTCTGCATCGCGGCCGCCTCCATCTGCGTCTTGCCCGCGATGTCGCAGCAGACGAAGATACTCACCGCCGAGAAACACAACGAATACGGCATCGTCTACTCCCTGCCCACCACCGCCCTGCAGATCAGGGTGACGGCACAGAAAGAGACCCGAAAGGCCGGGCCCTTCAGGCAGTATGCCAAACGATACCTCGGCACGACCAACGTAGTGGGCGAGGATGCCGTAAGCTGGACCATCACCTCGGTGGAGGTAACCCCCGTAGGGGTGAAAGATGACGACACCAAATACCTGATGCAGCTAAAGGCCGGCGCCACCACCTACGTAGGCGTGGCAGGCGACGGCATGCTGCTGAGCATCAACACGCAGCCCGAGGAGACCGAGAGCGACACGGACGGCGCCCAGACCAACGTAGCCAGGAGCGTGAGAAACGACGGCGGAGTAGACGACTATCTGCAATACGTGGACATGGACTTCGTGTCGGCGCAGAACAGCATGAGGCAGGCAGAGATGGTGGCCAACTCACTGATGGACGTGCGCGACGCCTACCTCTCGCTGACACGAGGCACGGCCGACAACACGCCTACCGACGGGCGTCAGCTCGAGCTCATGCTCAACTCCCTGCGCCAGCAGGAGAGCGCCCTGACACGCGCCTTCAGCGGCAGCGTAAGCATTGAGGAATACACAGCGCAATACACCTACCTGCCTGAAGAAGACGGCGAGGAGGTGCTCTTCAGGATAAGCGACTTCACCGGACTCACCGGAGCGGAAGACTACAGCGGAGTACCGGTATACATCCGTACGGAGGTGATGATGGAGGGCACATTGCCAGTAGACGCCAACGGCGAGACAAAGAAATTCCCCAAAGACGGCGTGGTGTATGCCATACCGGGAACGGCCAAGATAACGCTGCAGACCGGCGGCCGGCAGATCTACAGCCGGGAGATGGAATTCGCACAGTTTGGCACCGTCTTCGCCCTCGCCCCCTCGCTCTTCACCGACAGGAAAGCCCCGTCGTATGCCCGGTTCAGTCCCGTAACGGGCGCCCTCGAGGAGATAGGTACCGTAAAGGAATAACCTCACCGGCGGGATGGACGCAATGACACAATCCCCCGGGGTGGACGCCATAACCCTGTATGAATATACGGCGCGGATAGGAGCAACCATCCACTCGCAGCCCACGCTGCGCAACGTCTGGATCACGGCAGAGCTCAGCGACGTGGCCGTGCGCGGAGGCCACTTCTACGCCGACCTCATACAGAAAAACGAGCAGGGAGCCACCGTGGCCCGCATGAGGGCCAATCTCTGGGCCAGCCAGCACGTGGTCCTGCGAAACAAATACATACGCCAGACCGGCGAAGACCTCCGCAACGGCATCAAGGTGAAGATATGCGGAGCGGCCAACCACCACAACATATACGGCCTCTCCTTCAACATCACCGACATCGACCCCAGCTATGTGGACGAGGGCGACATCATGCGCCACCGCATGGAGATACTCAACAGGATGAAGCAGGAAGGGCTCTTCGACGAGAACCGGCAACTGCCACTTCCGGCCGATACGCAGCGTATCGCCATAATTTCCGCACATGGTGCGGCCGGACTGGGAGACTTCCTAAACCAGCTGGGGCACAACCCCGACGGCTACCGATTTACCACCGGCTTCTTCGAATCGCCCATGCAGGGCGAGCGTGCCCCCGGCGGCGTGATGGCCGCTCTGGAGAGGATCAGCGCGGAGGCCGAGCGCTGGGACTGCGTGGTGATAATACGCGGAGGCGGCGCCACGGCCGACATGAACTGTTTCGACAACGAGCAGCTGGCACGCAACGTCTGCCTTTTCCCGCTGCCCGTGATTGTCGGCATCGGGCACGAGCGCGACAACTGCGTGCTCGACTACATAGCCCACACCCGCTGCAAGACTCCAACGGCCGTAGCGGAATTCCTGGTGAACCATCAGCGCGAGGCATGGCAGCACTCCACGGAGCTCACCAACCGCATCTTGCGCGAGGCCACGCTGCGGCTCGACGGCGAGAAACGCCACTTGGCGCAGATCGAGACCTTCGTGCCTTCCGTGGCAACGCAGATGATTGAGCGCGAGAAACTAAAGCTGAAAAACTTCACCACGGCCATACCGCTCTCCACCACCGGCCTCACCACCCGGGAGAAGACCAGGCTCGACGGCTATCGGCAGCAGCTCGAGACGGCCTCGGCCACCGTAGTGAGCCGCGCCAAAGACCGACTGAGAGCCACTTGGGAACTGCTGGAAGTGCTACGGCCTGACAATACCCTCAAGCGCGGCTACTCGATAACGCGCGTGGATGGCAAAGCCGTGCGCGACGCGGCCGCTCTCCCGCCGGGCACCATCCTGGAGACGCAGCTCGCAAGCGGCTCCGTCAGCTCCACCGTAAACTCCTGAGCGGTTATTTCCCCAGAATCTGCAGCATAGTGAGGCCATGCTGCAAGGCCACCCCGTAGCGTTTCCCTCTAAGCATCCCGTCAGCATCCGTAAGATTCTCCAGATAGAGCGGAGAATGGAGCATGAACTGGCTGCACGAGAATGTGTCGCCGGGGTTCAGTTTGGCATTGAGTGTTTCCTCGGCCACAAAGCGGTTGGCTCCCAGAAAGCGCACCACGCATACGCGGTCGGGTTGCCATCCGATTCTCAGTCGGTCGCCGGGCTTGAGATTATCGGTATTCACCTCCCGAGCGTCAAACATATCTGACTCGTTGCCCGTCTCCTCCTTCAGGGCCATGAGAAATGCCTCCCAATCAGAAAGGTCAATGTAACGGCACAAGACGTCGAGAGTGCGTCTGGACACAGTGTCGTATCTCCGCGTTGAATAGTTCCAGAGGCGTTCGAGGGTAGTTTCCGAAAGATGCTCGCGCGTTTTGTCGAAAATGTCGTCGACAAGGATGCAGAAGTCTGAATGCACTCTCGGCGTGGAGCCAAACTTGCCCTCCACGCGTTGGCGAAGGGTTGCAACCTGAGGGCTATTGCTTTCTATAGACATCTTATGCTGCTTTCGATTGCCGTATTAAATGCAAAATTAGCAAAAAAGTATTAATTTTGTGTCGGTATGGATTCAGAGAGCGAGATATTCGACGGAATTGCCCAAGAAAGTCTGAAGAAAGAGACGGGGAAGGCCATGCTCATAGCTTCCGGTCGCCTTTTCTCATACTGGCGGCTTGAGCACGAAGGCCGCTACTTCTTTTTCAAGACACCGACTGAGACCGACGAGTTTGCAGTCAGGCTCCTGCGTCGCGAATATGAGCTCTCGGGAGGCTGCGACCATCCCTATATAGCCCGCACGTTCCTCTACGGCGAGTTTCTTCCCGGCAGGGAGGGTATACTGATGGAATATGTCGACGGACGCACGCTTACCGACTTTCTTGCGGAGAATCCATCCGGGCGCCGGCGCCGGAAAGTGATGGACCAACTGCTGGAGGCGATGGCATATCTGCACCGCAAGGGTATAGTGCACAACGACCTCAAGCCCGACAACATACTCATAAGCCGACAGAGCGACGCCTTGAAGCTCATAGACTTCGGTCTCGCCGACGATGATGCCCACTTCCTGATGAAGACGCCCGGCTGCAGCAACGCCTTTGCGGCGCCGGAACTTCGAGACGAACGGCGTTCAGACGCAAGAAGCGACGTGTATTCGCTCGGAAAGATAATGGCTGCGCTTTTCGGCTCACGCTACGGGCGCATAAGCAGAAAGAGCCTGAGGAATAGCCCGGGGCGCCGCCAAAAGGATGCATCGGAGCTCCTCATGGCCTGGAAACGGCGCAACCGGCTTTATTGGATTGCAGGGGGTGTGGCTGCGGCGGCCATAATTTCCTTGGGAATCATAACGGGTATTGCGTCGTATAGGGAATCCCGCAATGAGCAGATGCAGGAGCTGTCGGCGCTTCAGGAAGCTTATGATGAGGTAAGCGACGCCTATGGTCGGGTCAACCGGGCTTATACCGGATTGAAAGACAGTCTGGAAACGAGCCGTAAAGAGGCTGAGACGCATCAGAAGGCCGTAGCGGAAGCTGTGGAGGCATTCAGAAACGGATTGAGGGTAAGGAGCCGTAAAGCCGATGCCGAACTCAGAAGATGCACCACATGGAGAGAGATGAACGAAGTGAGGCAGAGATACAACGCTGAGACTAAGAAATATTATGAATCATACCCGAAGACTGCAGACGGAGAGGATCTGACTGAGACTATCACCGCAATCTACACAGCCAATCTCACATCATTCGACGCCATTCTTGAACGGCATGCCGAGGACCTCAGCCAATGAGGGGGCGCGCTCAAGACGGCCTTAGAAAAAGACAAGAAAAGACATTAGGAGCGACGACATTTAACATATAATTTTGCAGGCAGAAAAGAAATTCAGCCCGCAATATGTCGGTAGATTCAAGAGAAAATATTATATTTGCAACTGTAAAGCGCTCCATTCAGGAGCGCGGTCATAGAGGAGAGCCAACAGGCTTTTGCCCGTCAGAGAATCTGGAAAATTCAAGTGAAAAGGCAAAAGGACTGAAAGCTGCCCCTCCCGTATATTCGTTAACAGCCTTTCCACTGCAAGGTGGGAACTCAGCGAGCATATACGGGTGTGAGCTGAATTTCATTCTTTTTTCACAGGTAGTTCCAGAACCTTCTGACGGAGAGTGTCAGGAAGGCTCACACTTTTTGTACCTACACCAGCCGAAAGAATGAAGATAGGAGAGCGAATCAAGGAGGTGTTTGACGGGAAGCCGAAGAGCTGCAGCATAGGATGGTTTGCTGGGCAGCTTCATTGCGACCGTCGCAACATTTACCGCATCTTCGCCAAAGACAACATCGACATTCAGCTTCTCGGCCACATCTCCCAGGTGCTCGACCACGACTTCTTCGCGGACCTCTCTGCCGAACTGAAATTCTCCAATGAAGACAATATATGACACAAAAGGCGACAATATTAGACACGCAAGAAACTCCTTTTGTTGATAACAACTTCTTAAATTTGCAAATTCAGAAACAGTAAAATTTTAATATTATGGGATTTTTCAAAAAAATTGCACAAAAAGCTCAAGATTTGAATGAAAAATTCAATTCCGAGGGAGGTCTTATAGATAAAGTCAAAGAGCTTCAGGAAGTTATATCTGATGAAGAAGTAGATGCCGTAACAAAATGTAAGGCAGCAGGTCAATTTATTAAAAATCTTGGAACTTTAAGGAATGGTAATCCTGAATCCGCAAGCGAATCTACCATTTTTGTCGGTCCGGACTTGGACTCTCTTGACGATGTAGAAGATGATGAAGGAAAGACTGGTTGCTTGAACGAAGATGGAAGTGAAGATAGGGAGATTTCGGATGAATATAAACAGTGGTTTAAAGAAAGATATGGTATTTCATATGAAGAACATATGGCATCCATAATGGAAAATGCGGGTAAGCCATTAGACGATGAGACCATAGACTTCATTAGAAATCTCGGCAAGGATTAAGACCCGACACGTGTAAAAACATATAAAAATGGAGGGCTCCAATTATATAGAACTCATAATTTCGATTGTGACGATAGTTCCCGCTACTATTGCAGCAGTGGGAGCGTGGATTAATATGACTCGAAAGAAAGACATTCAGCTTTTGGAGAAGAGGAATACTTCTTTAAAGCGTGAATTGATTGATCTATATGTCAATGTAAATGAGCTTCTTCTGATAGAGAAAGACCTATGTGGAAAATTAAATATCAATCCACAGTACAACAGAAGGAATTATAATACAAGTTGGAGAATAGAACCAAAACGTGTGAATGCACGCATTAAGGATTTGCAATCCTAAGATAAAGCTAAGAAAAAATAAAGAGAAAGCCGAATCGCTTGAAAGGACGTAGGCAAATTTTTTTAATTCTTATAAAAATGAAGGAATATAAGAAAGCTCAAATGGTTGCTAAGAACCTTCCTACTGGTTCTTACGCTGCTGGTTGCCCCGAAAAAGGCACAGGTGGTTATATTATTTGCAAAAAATGTGAACGCACCGTGTAATCCAGCTTAACTAACTAAGCAATGCTTTTTTCATTATTTTGAAAAAAGCATTGCTTTGATATCGAATTGTTTTGATTCCCCATGAAGGACATAATTAATGACTTACATCATGGCTTTTCCGAAGATTATAACTCAATCTTAGGAAGTATTATAGCATTAATAATAGGTGTGCTTGCCATTATAGGAGGATATGGTTATGTATACATTAATTCTTCAACAGAAATAGAAACATCTGTCAGTTTGTTTAAAGAAAATGATTTATATACTGTAAATTCATTAGCATTTGCAACATTCGGCGTATGTATTTCTCTTTGGGGTATTTTAAGAATTCTTATCTATCAAGGGTTTGCCGGTAGGCTTCAACAATTTATTCCATATGAGATCCGACGAAGAGCCGGAATAGATCCAAGAACTAATAATGATACCATTTTGCCAGGTGCATACCATCCTTTAGGGAAAAAAGGATTTGAAATAATACATGGACTATATGGACAGATAATATTAATTATTTCTATTCTTTTAATCACTGTTTATATTGCAACTTTTTATAGAGTTACCGATGGTTTCTGTAAAATCGCGACAACTCATTGTCGTCTGGTGGTAACCCTGGCAGTTTCACTTTTCATTGTAATTATCGATTTATTATGTTTTTGGAATCGAAAGGAAAAGAAATATCATAAAAGAGAAATAGAGTATCTGAAAAAAATATAATAATATTTATATATGTTAATACGCCAAAGTAAAAACAGTTACATCAGAACCACAGACAATTACGGCTATATTACCAATCAGTTAACACGTCATGATCGAGTTTATGACTCGTCAGGTGCTGATTTACTTCGCCAAATATCACGTGAACCCAAGGAAATATCTGAAATAGTTGATTCATTGGAAAAACTATATAGGGGTGTTGATAGAGAAACTCTTAAAAAAGATTTTCTTGAGTTTGCCGATAGTCTTGCGGAAGACAAATTCATTGTAATTGGAAATACCCAAGAAGAATTGGATTCTAAAGATGATGAATTCACATATCACATAGAAAATCCCAAGACTCTTGCGTCTGATTTCTCACAAAACTCACGAGAAGATATCCAAGAGAATACACAAGATTTTTTCTTGGAGGAAGTACAGGGTCGACCTTTAATTTCTACACTTCAACTCGAACTGTCAAGTCGTTGCAACGAGCGGTGCATTCATTGTTATATCCCCAATGGTAAAAAGAATCATGGAATAGATATGCCATATGAAAGATTCAAGAAGATTATTGATGAGTTTGCTGACATGGGCGGGATTAGTGTGACATTGTCTGGTGGAGAGGCCTTGTTGCATAAAGACATCATAAAGATGCTTTACTATTGTCGTGAAAAAGATTTACAGATTTCAGTTCTTTCCAACCTTATCAAGTTAACAGATGAGGAAGTAAAGGCAATGAAAGATACAAACGTATCTTTAGTGCAGGTGTCGCTATACTCAATGGATCCAGAAGTACATGATTACATTACTACTGTCAAAGGATCTTATGAGAAAACAAAGGATGCAATAGAACGTCTTGTAGCCGCAGATGTGCCGGTTCAAATTTCTTGTCCTTTAATGAAAGCCAATAAAGATGGGTATAGAGAGGTGCTTAAGTATGCCCAAACCTTGAAGGTAAGGGCACAAACAGACTACATAATGATGGCGCAAGCCGATTTGGACACTTCCAACCTCGCTAATCGACTATCACTGAAAGAAACTGAAAAAGTGATTAGGGATATTATAGAATACGACCTTAATTATACTACCGACATAGACAAAATGCGTCCGGTTTTAAGTGAAATGCAGTTCGATCGAGAACGGTATATGGCGCAACCAGTCTGCGGTGTTGGATATGACAACTGTTGCATAACAGCAAATGGTGATGTTTATCCTTGCGCCGGATGGCAAGATTACGTTCTTGGTAACGTGTATAAACAGTCGCTTAAAGAAATTTGGGAAGACAGTGAGAGAGTCAAAGAGCTACGCAAAATAACCGAGGCTTCATTCCCTCAATGTGTTGACTGCGAGGCGCGTCAATTCTGCGCCCGTTGCCTTGTTCGTAACTACAATGAGAGCGAAGGCGATATGTTCAAGATAAACCAACACTTCTGCGATGTGGCTTTCCTAAATAAGCGTCTTTTTGAGGAAAAATATGGAGCCAAAATGGCCGAGTTAAAAGATCTTTTCACTCCTATAATGTAAGCTAATGTTTATAGACAACCACGTTCATATCGGATGGTTCTCTGACGGATACCACTCTCCTCGCGAAGTGTGGACCGCGTTACAAAGTGCCGGAATAGAATGTGCTGCTGTCTCGTCAATATCAACATGTGCAGAACTCTATCATAATATTGTGACAGAGTTCTGCCAGTTAATTTCATTAGTAGGGAAAGACAGGATAAAGCCGATTTTATGGCTTTCTCCACAGATGATAATTAAAAAATGGCCCTTGAAATTTGTTTTACGCTCTAAAATTGAATGGAGAGGAATCAAATTGCATTTTATTTCACATCCGGCCTTCTATCGAAATAGAAACTTAGTAAAATACTCACTTGAGATTGCAAGAATGTTAGGGCATCTGCCCGTCCTTCTACATACCGGTAAATGGGAGAGTTGTCATGCCAGAGTCTTTGAGTCAGTTATAAAGGAAAATCCGGATTTGACCTTTGTTTTGGCTCATGGTAGGCCCATTGATGAAACTTTGAGTTTAATGAAACAATATCCCAACACATGGACCGACACTGCATTCATGCCAATAGAGGATTTAAAAAAATTAAAGGAGGAGGGTCTGACGGGGAGAACGATGTATGGTTCCGATGCTCCAATAAACAAAGTCTATTACCCAGATTTGGCAACTGAGGCATATCTTAAAGCGAGAATTGAGGAAGTGAAAGGTATCGCTCCAGAAATTCTTTCCAATTGTGTATATGATAAATAAAAATTTATTAGTATGAGAGTATACAGTCTCATTTTAAGTATCTTTATATTCCTATTCCTGTCTTGTTCAGGGAGAGGTAAGAGTCTGGGCGACGTTGGACAGGGAGGGATGACGGAATATGAGGAAAGCAGTGTCAATCCTGTAGAGCAGGCAAAGCCGGAAATCATGGTGCTTCCTTCCGACCATAATCTGCAGGAGGAGGGTGCTCTCAGACGCGTGTCGGTAGGCGGGGAGGAATTTACACAGCGCGATTATTCCAAGTATCTCCTTAAGGCTCCGGGTTTCAAGGAAATTACCGCCTACATCCAGCAAGCCTTTATCAATAGGGATTTCCCGCTGACGGATTTTGAGCAGTCGCTCAAAAGTCTTGATACCCATCAAGCTTCCGCAATTGCCGACAATCTGAAGCAGGACGCCAAGACTCGGCTGCTTGCCACAACGCACCCTGATATTATCCTCGAACTGGATTACTCCATTGTAAGGGATTATACCAAGAGTAAGGGAAAAAGCCGCGGCAAGTTTCTTGTGAATGCCATTGATCCCTATACCAACAAGGTGATAGCCTCTATTTCAAAGGAGAATTTAGAAGGAGACAAGGCCGTAGAGATTATCACCGGTGGCATGGAGAATCAGATGCCGCAACTGATGAGCGAAATTCAAAATTATTTTGCCCGGATACTCGAGATGGGTCGCGAAGTTACCGTACGCATAAATGTAGATGCCAACAGCAATCAGAAGCTCAGCGACCGGAATATAGAGGGCTCGACTTATGCCGACGCGATAATTGATTATATCAAGACCCACACGGTGAAAGGAGCATATAAGTTGCAGACGAACAGTAAGGACCAACTAACATTCACCAACGTAAGAATCAAACTTCTGAATGAAAACGGAACCCAATATGGTGTATATGACTGGGCTCGTGATCTTCAGAATTATCTGTATAAGAATCTCGGGCTCTCGAGCGAAAACCGTTCTCAGGGACTGGGAGAGGTAGTGTTAACGATTGAAGGAATATAAAAAAGAGACGTGATGAATATTCAAAAAATTAATGCTGCCTTATTGCTGACCATATTTATTTTGGTTGGAGTGAGCTGTAAAAAGAAGGAGGGTGTCAAATTTGACCCATCAAATTCCGTAGAGCAAATGAGCGATGCGGAGAGAGAAGCTGCCATTGCAGCCAGAAGAGCGTCTCTTGCCATGGCCCCGGATTCTTTGTTTGCCTTCGAAGGGTTGAAGTTCAGCATATTGCCTCCGACCGTATCTACCAACGTGCCGACGCAAGTGGCCGAAGGACTCGTCTTCAGACTAATTTCCATAGCGGGACAAAACGGAGTGGGAGGTCTTTGCACAAACCCGGTGCTCGGTCTTGCATCACAAGTGGTATGTGAAGAGAGGGCGATGTCGGGTACTGCGCCTCAGAAGGCGATAGTGAAATATGCCGTTACCCTTTATTGCGGTAATTTTATAAGCAACGAGATTTATGCCTCAACAACGTTTACCGTTACCGGTGTCGGATCTACGTTTGAGAGTGCGGCGATGAATGCCGTGAATGATATTGGCAACACGGCGCAGGTAGAGGAAATGTTTAGAAATGCGTCACAGCGTGCGCTTTCATGGTATAATCAGCCTGGGAATGTCTCGAGATTGGTTGACCGGGCTGTAGCAGACCAAAATTATGCCTTGGCCATGGCGCTGCTTGAGAGTGTTCCCTCGCAGGCGGATGGTGCAATAGTGGAATATGCCATAAAGAAAAATGCCGAGGTGACAGCACTTTTCTTTGAGGATAAGGCTGACATGCTTTATTCTAAGATGAGGAGTGCCATCGCGGCTTCAGACGGTTCTTATAATCCGGAAGTAGGGGCCTATTTTACCTTGATTCCGCGCAATTCGAAAGTGTATGAGCAGGCAAGTAAGACCTTTACAGCCTATGCAGACAGTATAACTTCCGAACGAAAGGCCAATATAAGACGGGAGCGGGAACTTGTTGACAGACAGATGGCTGACAATAAGGAGATAACGCTTGCTATCCTTGCTAATGAGAAATACAAGGAATCGTTGGAATTTGAGATTGCCAAAATCAAGGCCCCATTTGAGGCAGCAGCTACAATTGCGCAAATAAATGCCGATAGCAGAGTGGGAGTGGCACAGGCTGAGGCGGAAGGGAAAAAGAATGCCAACACCGGCGGTTTTTTAGGGCTTGGTAAGTTGTGGGACGGCGGTTTCAATCTTGCCAACAGGATAATGGATAAAATTTGCGGAGAAGATAAGAATGATGAAGATTAAGATTAGGTCGGTTTTTTTGATTTTCTTGGCAACCTTGTTAGTCGCCGCCTGTGGAAGTGGCCGTAAAAACGAAAAAGAGATTGAATCTTTGCGGGAACAATATTCAGAGGCAGTGGCAGAGCGGGATTTTGACAAGGCGAGGATGATAGCGGAGAAGGCAGAAAGTAAAGATGGTACAGGACAACATCTGAAGTATGTGAATGAAAATGAGATTTTTTATTTGTTGTCTTCGAATTCGCGCGACAATGCCAACAGAATCCTCTATATGGTCAAGGCGTTTAGTCCGTCGGTTATGCCTGACACCAAACAAATTCTTGAGGTTGCCATTCTTGGTGAAAATGAGTATCTGGCCTCGAAGTTGATTCAGTCGGGTGTAAAGGTGACAGACAATACCATCAATACAGCATTAAACAACAAGATGACTGATTTGCTCGCCCTCATAGTAAAAAATGACGTTTCATCGCTTGAGAATTCCAATCTTCTTGAATATGCAGATTCGGATGAGCAGTTGAAAGGTTATGCCTCAAATTTCAGGAAAGAGAAGGCCGAGAAGGTAAAGAAGGACTTTGAGGAATCTTTGAAAAGATTCTTTGCGGAAGGAAACTTTATACGGCCGTCACTTGGGGTAGTAAAAAGTGACCACTACGGAGATATACCTACTGAATATGAGAAGTATAATGAGTTGGCTGAAGATTACAACAGCAAGGCATTCATCCTGATATCTCAAGCCTTGGAAATGAACGATAGGGCTGCGGCGCAGAAGATAGTGCAATCTATGAAAACCACTTTGGAATGGAAAGTTTTGGGAGATTGGGTCAAGGTGGTGGAACATGAATATGACCATTCTTCGGTTTACGATGCTTATCAAGTTACAGAATCGAGGAATGACATAAATAGAGCCAGGGGATTACTCTAAATTTAATGAGAACACAGCAAAAGAATCCCTTAATCTTTCTACGAAGCAGATAAGAATAGATTCTAAAGACTGCATGAATTTACAATTACTGGAGCCGGCAACTTACTTAATTACAGTTTGGGGAGTTGTGAGCTTTCTTAGAAAATTTGGAATTTTTGAGCGTCAACAAGTATGCGCCCTATAGAAGAATTACAAGCGATAGCGGGGTTTGGGATGGCGGAATATTCTGTTTTTCAGTGGTTTTGACTTAATATAAGGTTTGTGCTCAAAAAGGCCTTTCAAAAAGACAAGAAAAGACATTAGGAGCGACCGTTTTTAACATATAATTTTGCGGGCAGAAAGGAAATTCAGCCCGCAATTTCTGTCGCTGTTACTTAACCGATATCACGCCGGCGGGAGTTCTTTGAGGATGACAATAATGAAACACTATTTGTCGTGAAAAACTGTCAAGTTGACTGGATGTAGCTTCAGAGAATCTGAATTTTCAAAATAATGATACTTAAACTTAATCACTAATATCAATAAAAAATTAAAAGTATGAAGTTAAAAAATTTATCTTTAATGGTACTGGGGCTTTCCCTGATTGCAGGGGCATGCTCCAAGAAACCTGCCGCAGTGGTAGAAGACGTCTATAAGTCGGCTAACGACAGAAAGTTCAGCAACATTCTCCCCTTCATTCTCCCTGACTCCGTTGCTCCTTTCACCGACCAGGAAAAGAAGACCTTTGAAGAGTATCTCTCAGATTACTTCGGTGATGGCCCCGTGTATTCCTCTTATACGATTGAGTGTGAAGAACCGGCCGAAGATGCAACAGAGATGAAATTCGTTGTCAACACTTCTATGTCGGACGGTTTGAACTATAAAGAAACCGGAACCCTTGTAAAAGGAAATGACGGCAAATGGAGACTGGCACTGGTTAACGCTCCTAATGATACGACAACACTCTTCAGTGTGACCGATCCACAGAAAAGGACGAAAGAACTGATGAGAAACCTTCGATATGCTTACGTTATGACTATGGCTACAAGAGGTATTCCTGAATATCAGGTACAGGCTGCCTATTATTGGATTGATGGAATAATGACTCCAAAAAGTAAGAACCAATACATCACTCTTATAAAAAATGCCGCTGATAAAGGAAATGGAGAAGCCTTGTATAAACTTGGAGTTGCATATTATTTCGGTGATATGGGCGTAGAACAAAATAATCAGAAATATTTTGAATACTCTAAAATGGCAGCTGAAGCCGGCAATCCACAAGGTTTGTACAATTTAGGCTATGCTTATGATGAGGGTATAGGGACTATGAAAGACGAAGCTGAAGCTGTGAAGTGGTACCAAAAAGCTGCAGATGCCGGCAGCGTCAATGCATATAATAGCTTGGGATATATGTATGAAGAAGGTAGAGGTGTGGAGAAAGATGCAGAAAAGGCCTTTGAGCTATATTTGAAAGGTGCTGAAAATGGAAATGGATATGCAATGAATAATGTAAGCTTGTGTTATCAGAATGGTAATGGCACTTCCCAGGACATGGCAAAGGCTGTAGAATGGGCCACAAAGGGAGCAGAAGCCGGTAATGTACCTGCAATGAATCATATAGCGGATATCTATTACAATGGTACTAACGGAATAGAAAGAAATTATGACAAGGCCGTTTATTGGTATAAACAGGCAGCTGAAGAAAAAAGCAACTATGCTCAGTATATGATGGGTGAATGCTACGAGTACGGCCGTGGCGTTGAAAAGAATCTTGCGACCGCCAAACAATGGTATCGAATCTCGGCTAACAACAACGATTACAAACCGGCAGAACAGGCTCTGTCAAGACTCTTCTGGGACTAAATATACGCATTGATATGAAGAGAACAAATCTAAGCATATTGGCCTTAATCGCAGTCATATTAACCGCCTGCGGACCGAGCGCCGAGGAAAAGGCAAAAATGGAGAAGGAACGCGCTGACTCAATAGCACGCGTAGAAGCCGAGGCACTCGCTGCCAAACTAGAGGCTGAACGTCAGGACTCAATTGACAGGGCTGAAAAGAGAAAAGCCCGCTGGGCCTCCGACTCCATAGAGATAATAAAACTGCTCCCCTCCTTTGTAATATCCAAAGACAAGGAGTTGGAGAGTAAACGAATCTTCATCGCTAAGGGTCTGTCGACCTCTCACTACAGGAACGCAGCCTATCTTTCTTTCACAACGATGGGAGACAAGGTAGATGGAATGTATCTCAATGTGGATGTGACCGGACAACATCAGATTCTTCTGTCGCGCGCTACAGTGATTATAGGTGACGACACCTATAATGTGAACTCCAACGGTGACAGTGAGTTGAATACCGACCGCTATCCCTCCTTGGCTGAATGGATGAATGGAGACGTTTCATCGGCGTTGATGGATAAAATCCTTGAAGCAGAAACATTAAAGGTTAAAGCCGAGGGTAACGACGGCAATAAGCTAATCCCTATCAGTGCGGCCGATCTGAAGAAGATGAAGGAGACAATAGAGCTCTATAAGCTGTTTAAAAACTCTAAAGTAATAACTGAATAAAATAATAAAACAATTGTTGCTATCAACTCTAATCAAGGGAGTGGGAATTTTTTCCCACTCCCTTAATTATTTTACTAATGCATTTTGAAGAAAAACTCAAGGACTCATGTCTCTACGACGTTAAGGCGATAAACCTATTATTATAATCGGATTATTGGATTTCAAGAATTAGTTTTCAATAATTAATTTTCAATAATTGGTTTTCAATAATTGATTTTCAATAATTGGAATTGGATTATTGAAAATTAATAATTATATTTGCGGGAGCGAATATCGTGGTGAGGAATGAAGGAGAATACAGCGTGGCAAACCGCTTTTTAGCCCTATGGCTCCAGAAGACATACTGAGATGAGGGTGCTGCATGTAATCAATGAGTTGAAAGTCGGGGGAGCAACGAGGTTGCTCCACGACATCGTGGCTCATCAGATCCGACAGAGTGTGGAGGTAGGAATACTGACATTCCGGCCCCACGATGACTCCGAGCTTTACCGCTCGCTCGCGGCAATGCCCGGCGTGAGGCTCCACGAGATAGAAGGAAAGACCTACAGCTTCAGGACCCTCAGGGAGATGCGGAGAGTGACGAAGGAATATGACGTAGTGCACGCCCATCTCTTCCCCTCGGGCTATTTCGCCGCAATTGCAGGGCCGGGCAAACCGCTGGTATACACCGAGCACAGTACCCACAACCGGCGACGTGACCTGGCCTGGATGCGACCATTAGAGCGAATGGTCTACGGCCGCTTCGGGGCCATCGCCGCCATCTCGGAGCCCGTGGCCGACGCCTTGCGCGCCTGGCTCCGTTCGACAAGGATAAATAAAAAGATTGTTACCATCAACAACGGGGTAGACCTCCGGAGATTTTCCGACACGGCCCCGGTACCTACACCGGAGGAGGCATTCGGAAGGGGAGGCAAAGCCATCTTGATGGTGTCGCGCTTCACCGCCGCCAAAGACCACCAGAGCCTTATCCGCGCAGTGCCTCTGCTTGAAGACCGTGAGATGTTCGCGGCCTTTGCAGGCGAGGGAGATACCATGGAGGAATGCCGGCGGCTTGCCGACGAACTTGGAGTGGCCGACCGCTGCCTCTTCCTCGGGCGCAGAGACGACATAGAGCGGCTGGCAGCGGCATCACACATCGGGGTGCAGGCATCACACTGGGAGGGCTTCGGCCTGACGGCAGTAGAGCTGATGGCGGCGGGACTGCCGGTGGTGGCCAGCGATGTGGCCGGGTTGCGCGACATCGTAGGCGACGCCGGGATACTGGTGAACCCCGGCGACCCGTCGGCGCTTGCAGCGGCCATCAACAGGGTGGCCGGCGACCCGACGCTGCGGGAGGAACTGCACAGCAAAGGCCTCCGGCGCGCACGCGACTTCGACATCGCGGCCACGGCAGAGGCCTATCTTAATCTTTATCGGAAGCTTAGCCAAGCTTAGAAGGAAGCGCCCTTGCGTCGGGGCTCCCTTTGCCCGGCATGTCGGGGCTTCGCGGGGGTGTCAGGAGAACTCCTCGAGGGTGCGTTTAACGTCTTCCTCCGTCTTGAGCAGTTTCTCCTTGCAATATTTCAGCAGGGTAAGGGCGCGGGAGGTGAACTCCGAGAGGCGGTCGATATCGCAGTCGGGACTCTGCATCTGTTTCACGATGGAGTCGAGTTCCTCGACTGCCTCCTTGTAAGACTTTATTTCCATGTTGCCAGAAGTGTTATTATCTTAAGATCAGCATCGCGTCGCCGTAGCAGCCGAAGCGGTATTTCTCTTTCACGGCCTCATCGTAGGCCTTCTTCACGAGGTCGTAGCCTCCGAAGGCAGAAACCATCATAAGCATTGTGCTGTAGGGGGTGTGGAAATTGCTGACCATAGCGTCGGCTACGGTAAACTCGTAGGGAGGGAAGATAAACTTGTTGGTCCAGCCGCTGAAGGTCATCAGATGGCCGTTCATGCATACGGCTGTAGCCAGGGCGCGAAGCACGCTTGTGCCCACGGCGCAGACCCTGCTGTTGCGGTCTTTGGCGGCGTTGACCATATCTACCAGAGTCTGGTTTACCTCCATCTCCTCCGAGTCCATACGGTGCTTGGTGAGGTCTTCCACGTCTATCTCGCGGAAATTGCCACGGCCGGAGTGGAGGGTGAGGTAGCCTTTCTGGATTCCCTTTATCTCCAGGCGCGTCAGGAGCTCGCGGCTGAAGTGGAGTCCGGCGGCGGGAGCCATCACGGCGCCCTCATTGGAGGCGAAGATGCACTGATAGTTGGCTTCGTCTTCCGGCTCAGCCTTACGCTTTATATAGTCGGGGAGGGGAGTGTTGCCCAGCGCGTAGAGGGCAGCCTTGAACTCGTCGTGGTCGCCGTCGAAGAGGAAGCGGAGCGTACGGCCGCGGGAGGTGGTGTTGTCGATCACCTCGGCAACAAGATTCTCGCTGTCGCCGAAATAGAGCTTATTGCCGATGCGGATTTTGCGGGCGGGCTCCACGAGCACGTCCCAGAAGCGGTTTTCGGGGTTAAGCTCACGCAGGAGGAACACCTCGATGCAGGCGCCTGTCTTCTCCTTAGTGCCATAGAGACGGGCGGGAAACACTTTAGTGTCGTTGAAAACCATCACGTCGCCATCATCAAAGAAATTGATGATCTCCTTGAAGATATGGTGAGAGATCGACCCGGACTTGCGGTCGATAACCATCAGGCGACATTCATCTCGGTTTTCCGTAGGATACTGAGCAATCAGTTCCTCGGGTAGCCTGAAATTAAACTGTGATAACTTCATTTAAAAAATTATAATGATTTTTCTTTATCTTGGATAGAAACGATCTTGATAAGTTCGACGGTCTGGTCTACGGAGAGCGCATCTTCAACGCGGCATTCGCCGACGCGGGTGCGCCGCAGGGCGGTAAGATGGGCACCGCTGCCGAGGGCTTCGCCGATGTCACGGGCCAGAGCGCGGATGTAGGTGCCCTTGCTGCATACCACGCGGACGGTGATGTCGACAAAGCGGCGGTCGTCGCTGCCGTCGTCGCCCGGCTCTGAGACCTCACGGAAAGACAGCAGCTCGAGTTCGGAGATTTCGAGGGGTTTGGCCTTAAGCTCCACCTCCGCACCCTTTCGGGCGTACTTATAGGCCCGCTTACCGTCTACCTTCACGGCCGAAAACACCGGGGGCACCTGCATGATGCGTCCGCGGAACGCGCCGAGCGCCTCCTCCACCATCGGGAGTGTGATGTAGCTTACGGGGAAATAGGCATCTATATCCTTTTCGAGGTCGTAGCTGGGTGTAGTGGCGCCGAGGCGAATCGTGGCCACATATTCCTTATCACCGGCCTGCAGGGTCTCGATACGCTTCGTGGCGGCGCCTGTGCATACGATAAGTACGCCCGTGGCCAGGGGGTCGAGTGTCCCGGCATGGCCCACCTTAAACTTCTTGACGTCGAGCCGGCGCTGGATGGCACCGCGGACACGTTTCACGGCATCGAAGCTCGTCCACCCGTAAGGTTTATCGATAATGAGTATTTCTCCTTCTGTAAAATTCAAGGCAAAATTCAGTATTAGGGGTGAGGGGGTCAGTTGGCGCAATACCATAGGATTGAGATGACGCCCACGGCGACGCAGTAGACGGCAAACCAGACGAGTTTGCCGCGTCTCACGAGGGAGAGCATCCACCGGCAAGCCGCGCAACCGACAATGAATGCCGTAAAGAAACCGATAATCAGCACTCCGATGGTTACCTGTTCGCCGCCGGGACCGGCAGCCGGCTCGCGAAGCCACAGCATCTTAAAAAGGTCGAGCAGTGCCTCGCCGAGGATAGGGATAATTACCATCAGGAAGCTGAAGGCGGCTACTTTAGAGCGCTTGTCGCCCAGCATTATACCGGTAGCAATAGTCGTGCCGCTTCGGCTCAGGCCCGGCAGGACGGCAAGCGCCTGGGCGCAACCGATCACGAAAGCGTCCCACCAGCCTATGTCGCGTCCCTTGTCGGGACTCACCATGGCTCCCGAGCGCGTGCGGTCGGAGAAATGGGCAAAGCAGAGCAGGGCAGCCGTGACGCAGAGGCAGATTCCCACCACGAGCATATTGTTGAAGGCCTCCTCTATGTAGTCTTTAAACGCAAAGCCGACGAAGGCTATGGGGATGCACGAGATCAGGATCTTGCAGACATACCAGAAATCGGCATCGCGCCTGAACGAGAAGAAGGCCACGCAGAGGCGCCTGAAGAGGGGCCAGAGGATCACGATGGTGCTCAGCACCGTGGCCGCGTGCAGAATGATATCGAACTGGAGGCTCACATTGTTGGGGAGGTCGATGCCCAGGATCTCGCGGAAGATCTGCAGATGTCCGCTCGAGCTCACGGGGAGGTATTCGGCCAGCCCCTGCACCAGGCCGAGGATAAACGCGTCAAGCCACTCCATCCTTGTTTCTCTTCAGTTTACGTTTCAGTTCCTTGGGGTCTACCAGGATAGCGAAAGCCATAAGGAGGAAACCGAGGAAAGCCAGGAGCGGCCCCACTACGATGCGGCGCGTGCTGAAGATATCGGGGTTGAAGCCCCCCTCCACGCTGCTGGAACCTCCAATCATGAGGAGAAAGCCGATAATTATAAGCAGGCAGCAGGCCCCAATAAGCCAGAAATTAAGCTTAGAGAAGGGCTGTTGCGATTGGTTCATCTTCTTTAACATAGTTGACCTGTATAAGAGCCGAAAACGTATTCGGATTATTTATTCTGAATTATCTGAAGAGTTCACTGTAGTCTTTGCGCAGGTAGAGGCGCGTGGCGAAGGTGGCGGCCAGGGCGCAGATAAGAGCGCCGCCTGCCACGAGTCCGCCGCCTATGGCGGCATAGTCGCCCCAGGAGATAAACTCGCCGTAGTCTACCCCGCTGTAGTGTGGGGCGGCGGCCAGCGCGATAGCGAGCGCACCGGCAGCCAGAAGCCCGGCAATGATGCCGGCCAGCATATTGTTGACAACCACCGGACGCGCTATAAAGCCGCCCGTAGCGCCTACCAGCTGCATGGTATGGATGGTGAAACGGCGCGAATAGATGGTGAGACGCACCGTATTGTTGATAAGCACATAAGAGATCACGAGCATCACCAGGGCAATGGCTCCCAGGATTATAGACATCCCCTCTATATTATGGTTCATCGCCTCCACCATGGCTGAGTCGGGTGTAGCCACCTCCTCCACGTTGGTCACCCTGGAGAGAGAGGCCACAATCTTGCGGATAGAGTCGGGATTGGAATAGGCCTCCGGGAGAGAGAACTCTATTTCGGGGGAGAGGGGATTGACGCCGAATACGGCCTCCAGGTCTTCGCCCGTCTCGCGCTTCCACTGCTCCATTGCCTGTGCACGTGTGATAAGCGACGCGTCCTTCACGTAAGGCAGACCCTTCAGGGAGTCAAGGAGTGCCATAGCCGGAGCATCGGCCACTGCATCCTTCATAATCACGGAGAGCTCCACACTCTCGCGCATCTTCTTCGTCTCGCGCCGGGCTGCGATAGAGATCATCGCGATGATGCCGGCAAGCAGGAGCACGAGGGTAACGCTCACGATGGTGGTGGCGTGGGCGGCGAGGTATGAAATCCTGAATTCTTTCTCCTCTTTCATTATGAGCGGTTCATTATGAGTGGGAAAAACTGTGCAAATTTTTTGCAAAGTTAATACTTGAATACCCCCTTTGTCAATAGTATAGGAGTATTTTTTGAAAAAATTGTAGTAAATTTGCACACTATTGACACCCGAAAGGAGAAAAAGACGGTAGGATGAGCACATTTGGACTCCGTATAGACAACGGACTGACAGCGGCCTACTTCACATTGGGCTGCAAGCTCAACTTTGCCGAGACCTCCACCATAGGTCGTCAGCTCGGAGAGATGGGAATCCGCGAGGCAGCAGAGGGGGAGAGCCCCGACATCTGCATCGTCAACACCTGCTCCGTGACACAGATGGCCGACAAGAAAGCGCGGACACTGATACGCCGAGTGGTGAGGGATTACCCGGAGGCTTGCGTCGTGGTGACTGGCTGTTACGCCCAGCTCAAGCCGGATGAGATAAGCCGGATTGAGGGCGTGGACCTTGTGGTGGGCAACAAGGACAAGGGGCGCATATCGCGGCTTCTCGCCGCGCGCTTCGGCACACTCCCCGAAGAAGACGAACCAGAAGAGGAAACAGGCGCCGGGACCGAGGAGGGAAGCTTCACACCCTCGTGTGCCCGCGGTGACCGGACACGGTTTTTCCTCAAGGTGCAAGACGGCTGCGACTACTACTGCACCTACTGCACCATCCCCTTTGCCCGCGGGCGCTCCCGGAGCGGCCGGATAGCCGACCTCACGGAGCAGGCCCGGCAGGCCGCTGAGGAGGGTGGGAAAGAGATTGTGATAACCGGAGTGAACATCGGCGACTTCGGCAAAAACACCGGCGAGAGCTTCTTCGACCTGCTCAAAGAACTTGACGGGGTTGAGGGAATATCGCGCTACAGGATCTCGAGCATAGAGCCCAACCTTCTCACTGACGAGATAATAGAATGGATAGCTGCGGAAAGCCGGGCATATATGCCACACTTCCACATACCGCTGCAGAGCGGCAGCGACGCCGTGCTCCGGAAGATGAACCGACGCTACGACACCATGCTCTTCCGCAACCGCATAGAGAAGATAAGGCGGCTGATGCCCGAGGCCTTTATAGGGGTTGACGTGATAGCCGGCGCCCGCGGTGAAACCCCTGAGGAATGGGCACGGGCGGTGGAATTCATAGAGTCGTTGCCGGTGACGCGTCTTCACGTGTTTCCCTACTCCGAGCGACCCGGGACGGCAGCTTTGCTGCTTGACCACCCCGTGGATAAAAACGAGCGCGACCGGCGTGCTGCCGAGCTCATAGCCCTCTCCGAACGCAAGCTCAACGCCTTTATGGAGAGCCAGACAGGAAGGGAGAGAGAAGTATTGTGGGAGCATGAGATAAAAGGGAGCGGACTGATGACCGGACTCACCGACAACTACCTGAGGGTAGCGGCGCCCCTTCGGCCCGAGCTCCTCAACAGCATATCCCGGGTAAGACTCACGGGCATAGACACCACGCGCCCTGAAACAATGACAGCCGAACACGTATGAAAACAGCCAGACTCTCCGTAGTGATCCTCAACTGGAACGGCCGGAAGGTGATGGAGCGGTTTCTGCCTTCGGTAGTGAAGTCTACGGTGTCGCCCGATGTGAGCCTCATCGTGGCCGACAACGGGTCGACCGACGACTCCGTGGCCTGGCTGCGGGAGCGGTTCCCAGAGGTGGAGGTGATGGAGCTTGGAGAGAACTACGGATTTGCAGAGGGTTACAACCGCGCCATCCGGAAGGTGGAGAGCCCCTATATCGTATTGCTCAACTCCGACGTGGAGACGCCCGAAGGATGGTGGGAGCCCCTGTTGGACTTTATGGAATCGCATCCCGAGTCAGGAGCGGTGCAGCCCAAGGTGCTGGCCTACCGCGAGCGTGGCAAATTCGAGCACGCCGGAGCCGCGGGAGGTCTGCTCGACAGGCTCGGCTATCCGTATGCCCGCGGAAGGGTGCTATTCTACACCGAGGAGGACAAAGGACAGTATGACAGCGACATGGCCACTGAGGTGGCATGGGCATCGGGAGCCTGCATGATGGTGAGACGCCGAGCCTACCTCGAGGCAGGCGGACTCGACTCCGACTTCTTCGCCCATATGGAGGAGATAGACCTCTGCTGGAGGATGCGGCTCGCGGGCTACAGGGTGTATGCTCTCACGAGTTCGGCGGTATATCATTACGGCGGGGCATCACTGGCCTACGGCAACCCGCGCAAGACGTATCTCAACTTCCGCAACAATCTGCTGATGCTCCACAAAAACCTGCCCCTGCGGAGGGGCAAGCGGGTGTTGATAGAGCGCCGGCTCGCCGACACCCTCGGTTTCCTCTTCTTCCTTGCCCGCGGGAAGTGGGGCGACGCGAAGGCCGTATTGAAAGCCCACCGAGACTTCAGGCGGATGCGTGGCAACTATAAAAACTTTCCGGCCGAGGACATCATGAAGGACCTCCCCGGCACGGACCGCTACGTTTACCTTGATTTCCTGTTCAGACGGTCTCGAGTTTGAAATTGAACCCGAGGTCGGTCAGCGTCTCGACAAGCGTCTTGTCGAGCGCAATCTTTCCGCGCGACCGGATGGTCATATGCTGCTGGCGTTCAGGGTCCTGAATCTGGATGGCCACATACCCCAGTCTTGCGTCGGGAGCCGAGGCAGCCTCCTGGGCCTTGCGCAGCGTGGCTCCGAGGAGGTCGCAGTCGTCATCTCGGTTCACGAATACGCGGAGCTGGTTGGCCACCGTGCCGTGGAGCTTGTCGAGAGGCTGGAGTTCCTGTATACTCATGTCGATGAAGTTGGGGTTGAAGCGGCTCTGGCGGAAGGCTACCTTCATCATCACTGCATCTCCTACCGTAAACCGTGGGAGCCACGTGTCGTAGACATTCCCGAAGAGGCGCAGCTCCATGCTGCCGCTGAAGTCTTCGATAGCCACGATGCCGAACGGTTTGCCTGTCTTGCCTGTGCGGGTGGTCACGTTGCTTACGATACCGCCGATGGTGAGGGTGGCTCCGTCGACAGCCTTATCCTCATAGTCGGCGCAACGGCAGTTGGCCCCATAGGTGAGCTCCATGAAGTAGGGATCGAGCGGATGGGCCGAGAGATAGAGCGACACCAGGCGTTTCTCCTCCTCGAGGAGCTTCATACGGTTCCACGGCTCGAATGGCGGAACCGGGGGCTTTGCGGTCTCGATGGGTTCGAGGTCGTCGAAGAGCGACAGCTGCCCCGGCGCGCCTCCGCCCTCGTTGAGCTGTTGGGAATACCTCACAAGTGCCTCGCAGAAGAGGGCGCCGTCGGAGGCGAACGCCTCGCGCGGGATGCCGAAGGTGTCGAAAGCGCCGGCCAGAGCCAGGTTTTCGAGTGATGCCCGGTTGAAGCTTCCCGGTTTCAGGCGCTCGATAAAGTCGTAGATATCCTTAAAGGGACCGTTGGCCTCACGCTCGGTGATGATTGCCACTGACGTGGCCGTGCCTACACCCTTGATGGCCTCGATGCCGAAGCGGATCTCTCCCTTGCGGGAAACGCTGAACGACTGCATCGACTCGTTGACATCCGGCCCTTTCACTACGATACCCATAGCCTGACACTCCTCGATGTTCTTCTTCAGCTTATCGGGGGTGGAGAGGTTGCGGCTGAGTACGGCGGCCATGAATTCCGCGGGGAAGTTGGCCTTGAGGTATGCCGTCTGGTAAGCGAGCCATGAATAGCACGTGGCGTGGCTCTTGTTGAAGGCATACTTTGCGAAGGCCTCCCAGTCGGCCCATATCTTCTCGAGGGTATGGGAGTCGTGGCCGTTGGCCTGACCTCCTTCGAGAAACTTCACCTTCAGCTTGTTCATGGTGGCTATCTGCTTCTTACCCATAGCCTTGCGGAGCACGTCGCTCTCGCCGCGCGTAAACCCGGCGAGAAGGCGCGACAGGAGCATCACCTGCTCCTGATAGACGGTGACCCCATAGGTGTCTTTAAGGTATTTCTCCATCACGGGGATATCGTATTCGATAGCCTCGCGGCCATGCTTACGGGCAATGAAGCTCGGGATATAGGCCATGGGCCCCGGCCTATATAGCGCATTCATGGCGATGAGGTCTTCAAAGCGGTTGGGCTTCAGGCTTCTCAGCGAACTCTTCATACCCTCCGACTCAAACTGGAATATACCGGTGGTCTTACCTTCGGCGAAGATACGGAACGTAGGAGCGTCGTCGAGGGGTATATGGTCAATGTCGAGCTCGATGTCTTTGGAATGGCGTATGTTGCTTACGGCCTCCTTGATGATCGAGAGGGTCTTGAGGCCGAGGAAGTCCATCTTGATAAGGCCTGTGTCTTCTATCACGCTGCCCTCATACATGGTGGCGTTTACCTTGGAGCCGTCGGCATCGGTAGCTACGGAGACGGGCACCCAGTCGGTGATGTCGTCGCGGCAGATAATCACACCGCAGGCATGGATGCCGGTGCCCCTCACGTTGCCCTCGAGCTGTTCGCCATACTTCACCACATCGCGCACCCTCTCGTCGGGGTTATCCTTCTCCTTGGCGAAATCCTTATCGTATTTCAGGAGGTTGGTGATGTTTACCGCCGGTTCCTTGCCGTTGACCTCGGGGAGGTTTGCTGGCACGAGTTTGGCGAGGCGGTTACCCTCGGCCACGGAGAGGTCCATGATGCGGGCCATATCCTTGAGCACGGACTTGGTGGCCATGGTCTGGTAAGTGATGATATGGGCCACTTTCTCGGCGCCATATTTATCCGTGACATATTTGAGCACCCGGGCACGGCCGTCGTCGTCGAAGTCGACGTCGATATCTGGCAGCGATATACGGTCGGGGTTGAGGAAGCGCTCGAAAAGGAGGTCGTATTTCAGGGGGTCGATCTGGGTTATGCCGAGGCAGTAGGCAGCTGCCGAGCCGGCGGCGGAGCCACGACCCGGGCCTACGCTCACGTCGAGGTTGTTGCGGCTGTAGTTGATGAAGTCCTGCACGATGAGGAAGTAGCCCGGGAAGCCCATGGTCTTCATGATATGGAGCTCGAAGGTGAGGCGTTCGCGCACCTCTTCGCTGAGCTGCTCGCCGTAGCGCTTGCGGGCGCCGTCCCAGCAAAGCTTGGCCAGATAGTCGGCCTCAAGCTTCAGGCGGTAGAGGCGGTCGGCACCTCCGAGACGTTCCACCTTCTTGCGGGCGTCTTCCTCGCTCATCACGACATTTCCGTTCTCATCGCGTGTGAACTCGTCGAAAAGATCGCGGTCGGTGAATTTGCGGCGGTATTCCTCTTCCGTGCCGAAATCGGTGGGAATCTCGAAGGTGGGCATTATGGGCCCGTGGTCGATGGAATAGAACTCCACCTTGTCAAGGATCTCCAGCGTGTTCTCGAGCGCCTCGGGAATATCGGCGAATACCTTCTGCATTTCGGCCGGGCTCTTTAGCCACTCCTGCTTGGTGTAGTGCATGCGGGGCTCCTGAAACTTCTTGTTGGTGCTCATACAGATCATGCGGTCGTGGGCCTCGGCGTCGTCTTCGCGGGTGAAGTGGACATCGTTGGTGCACACCATCTTGATGCCGTGTTTGCGGCTCATCTCCTGGAGGAAGGCATTCACCTTCTGCTGCTCGGGGAAGGTGTCGACATTCGCATTCTGCTTGAAGGTCTCGTGGCGCTGGAGCTCGAGATAGTAGTCGTCGCCGAAGGTCTCCTTATACCACAGGATCCGTTCCTCGGCCTCCTTAAGCTGGCCGGATAGGACCATGCGAGGCACCTCGCCGCCAAGGCAGGCGGAGCAGACTATGAGGCCCTCGCGATGGAGCGCCAGCTCGTTGCGGTCTGTGCGCGGACGGTAGTACATACCGTCGGTGTATGCCTTGCTCACGAGCTTTATAAGGTTGCGGTAGCCGGTAAGGTTTTTGGCGAGCACCACCAGGTGGAAGTAGCTCTTGTCGGCGGTAGGTTTCTTGTCGTAAAGGGAGTCTTTGGCCACATACATCTCGCAGCCGATGATGGGTTTGAACTTCTCGCCCTCGGGGCGGTCGGCATTGATTTTATTTACATGGTTTACGAACTCCTTGATGCCGAACATGTTGCCATGGTCGGTGAGGGCAATGCCGGGCATTCCGTCGGCGATGGCCTTGCCAACGAGGTCTTTAATTCCGGCGATACCGTCGAGCAGACTGTATTGTGAATGCACGTGAAGGTGCACGAATTTAGGGGGTTGGGCTGTGGTAATATCCTGACTCATAAATCGGTGGTCTTGTTATTGCAAAGTTACGAAAAAATGAGTAATTTTGCAAAATAAGTTAGCTGGCAAAATAAGTAAAACAAATAGTATACCATGAAAGACAAGAGAATACTGCTCGACGCGGAATGGCCTGAGATGCCTGCGTTTGCCGAAGGCATACGTCGTGCGCCCGACCGCGGCTACACGTTGACCCCGGAAAAGACCAAGACAGCGTTGAAAAACGCCTTGCGTTACCTTCCCCCCGAGCTTCACGAAAAGGCCGCTCCGGAATTTATGGAGGAGCTTCGCACGCGCGGTCGCATCTATGCCTACCGCTGGCGTCCGGAGGGCGACCTCAAGGCCAAGCCGATAGATGAATACAAAGGGAAATGCCTGGAGGGTAAGGCCTTCCAGGTAATGATCGACAACAACCTCAGCTTCGACATCGCCCTTTACCCCTATGAGCTCGTAACCTATGGCGAGACGGGACAGGTGGCTCAAAACTGGCTTCAATACCGCCTGATAAAGAAATATCTCGAGGAGCTCACCGACGAGCAGACGCTCGTGGTGGAGAGCGGTCACCCACTCGGGCTGTTCCCCTCGCGCAAGGACGCTCCGCGCGTCATCATCACCAACGCCATGATGGTGGGGATGTTTGACAACCTTCACGACTGGCACGAGGCGATGCAGATGGGAGTGGCCAACTACGGGCAGATGACGGCCGGCGGCTGGATGTATATCGGCCCGCAGGGGATTGTGCACGGCACGTTCAACACCATACTCAACGCCGGCAGGATGAAGCTCGGCGTACCGGAAGACGGCGACTTGCGCGGCCACCTCTTCGTTAGCTCCGGCCTGGGCGGCATGAGTGGAGCCCAACCCAAGGCAGCCCTGATAGCCGGTGCAGCATCCATCATAGCCGAGGTGGACCTCTCCAGAATAGAGACCCGCAAAAACCAGGGATGGGTAGAGGTGGTGACCGACTCCATTCCCGAGGCCTTCCGCCTGGCTCAGGAAGCCATGAAAGAGAAGAAGCCGATCTCGATAGCCTATCACGGCAATATAGTAGACCTTCTGGAATATGCCGTGGAGCACGACATACAGATACCGATGCTCAGCGACCAGACGAGCTGCCACGCCGTCTACGAAGGTGGCTACTGCCCGGCCGGCATCAGCTTCGAGGAGCGCACACGCCTTCTCCACGACGACCCCGAGAAATTCCGCCAGCTTGTAGACGACACGCTCAAGCGCCACTTCCGGGCCATAAAACGGCTCACGGAGAGAGGCACATACTTCTTCGACTACGGCAACTCCTTCATGAAAGCCATCTACGACGCCGGAGTGAAAGAGATTTCGCGCAACGGCATCGACGAGAAAGACGGCTTCATATGGCCCTCATACGTCGAAGACATCATGGGCCCGATGCTGTTCGACTTCGGCTACGGTCCCTTCCGGTGGGTATGCCTGAGCGGAAAGCATGAAGACCTCATCAAGACCGACAAGGCCGCTATGGAAGTGATCGACCCCACGAGGAGAGGGCAGGACCGCGACAACTACAACTGGATACGCGACGCGGAGAAGAACGCACTGGTGGTTGGCACCGAGGCCCGCATCCTGTATCAGGACGCTATGGGCAGGCTCAACATAGCATTGAAATTCAATGAGATGGTGCGCAACGGAGAGGTAGGTCCGATAATGCTTGGCCGCGACCACCACGATGTGAGCGGCACCGACTCCCCCTTCCGCGAGACCTCCAACATCAAGGACGGCAGCAACGTCATGGCCGACATGGCCGTGCAGTGTTTCGCCGGCAACTGCGCCCGCGGAATGAGCCTCGTCGCCCTTCACAACGGCGGCGGCGTAGGCATCGGCAAGAGTATCAACGGCGGCTTTGGCATGGTGCTTGACGGCTCCGAGAGGGTAGACAACATCCTGCGCCAGGCCATGCTCTGGGACGTGATGGGCGGTGTAGCCCGCAGAAGCTGGGCCCGCAACGAGAACGCCATGTCGACCGTAAGGGAATGGAACGATACTCAGGCCGACAAGGGCTTCATGATTACCGAACCCTTCATTGCCTCCGAAGAACTAATAGAAAAAACTGTAAAATAAAGAGATGAAAAAGATAATAGAATGCGTGCCCAACTTCTCCGAGGGCCGCGACCGAGAGAAGATAGAGAAAATAGTGGACGCGATAAAAGAGGGGGGCAAGGTAGAGGTGCTCGACGTTGACCCCGGCGAGGCCACCAACCGCACGGTGGTGACCTTCGTGGGCGAGCCTGACGACGTGGTGGAGGCAGCGCTGCGCGGCATGAAAAAAGCCGCCGAGCTGATCGACATGCGCGGACACCACGGAGCGCACCCCCGCATGGGTGCCACCGACGTATGCCCGCTCATCCCCGTGAGCGGCATCACTCTCGAGGAATGTGCCGCCCTGGCCCGCACACTGGCGCAGAGGGCAGCCGACGAGCTCGGCATTCCCACCTACTGCTACGAGGCTTCCGCCTTCACCCCCGAGAGGAAAAACCTCGCCGTATGCCGCGAGGGTGAATATGAGGGATTGCCCGAGCGCATGGGCAAGGAAGACAAGGGTCCCGACTTCGGCAACCGCCCCTTCGACGAGGGAGTGGCCAGGACGGGCTGCACGGCAGTAGGCGCGCGCGACTTCCTGATTGCCGTCAACTTCAACCTCAACACCACTTCCACACGCCGCGCCAACGCCATAGCCTTCGACGTGCGTGAGAAAGGTCGCCCGAAACGCGAGGGCGGCAAGGTGAACGGCAAACCCATCAAAGACGAGAACGGCAATACCGTTATGATCCCCGGCACCCTGAAGGGCACCAAGGCCATAGGATGGTTTATCGACGAATACGGCATCGCACAGGTGTCGATGAACATCACCGACATCAACAGTACGCCGCTCCATGTGGCCTTCGACGAAGTGAGCCGCGCGGCCCGGGCCCGCGGACTGCGCGTCACGGGTACGGAGATTGTGGGTCTCGTGCCCAAGCGCACCCTCATCGACGCCGGCAAGCATTACCTCAGGATGCAGCAGCGCTCCACGGGCATACCCGACGACGAGATAATCCGCATCGCCGTGAAGAGCATGGGGCTCGACGAGCTCAAACCCTTCGTGCGCGAGGAGAAGATAATAGAAGATATGCTAACCGACAAAGGGGGCAAGAAACTCGTTGACCTCACGGCCACCGGCTTCGCCAACGAGACAGCCTCCGAATCGCCGGCACCCGGCGGCGGCTCCATCTCGGCCTATATGGGCGCACTCGGTGCCGCATTGGGTACGATGGTGGCCAACCTCTCGGCCCACAAGCCCGGATGGGACGACCGCTGGGAGGAATTCTCCGACTGGGCGGAGAAGGGCCGCATCCTCATCGACAGGCTTCTGGCTCTCGTAGACGAGGACACCGACGCCTTCAACCGCATCATGGACGTCTTCGCCATGCCCAAGGGTACGGCCGAGGAGAAAGCCGCCCGCGCAGCCGCACTCGAGGCAGCCACGCTCTATGCGACGGAGGTGCCTCTGCGCACCATGAAGGCATCCTATGATGTGTTCGACATCGTGGAGGCCATGGCCACACAGGGCAATCCCAACTCCGTGACCGACGCTGGCGTGGGCGCGCTGGCCGCACGTGCGGCAGTGCTCGGAGCCCAGCTCAACGTCAAGATTAACGCAGCCGGACTCAAAGACCGCGCGAAAGCCGAAGCCCTCGTTGCCGAGGCCGCAGAGATAGCCAAGAAAGCCTGCGAGCGCGAGCAGACCATCCTCGAAGGCGTAAACCGCACCATAGAGAAATGAAACTGATAATAGCCCACTGCAAACTCGTGACCCCGCTGGGCACGCGTGCCCGTAAGGGAGCCGAGATGAAAGAGCTCAGGGTGGTAGACGATGCCTTCATCTACATCGACGAGGGTATCATCAAGGCCACCGGCGCCATGAAAGACATCGAGGCTCTCGGGCTGAGCGGCACCGCTGACTGGATCGACGCCAAGGGGCGCGTCGTGCTCCCCGGCTTCGTGGACTCACACACCCATCTTATCTTCGGCGGTTACCGCCCCGACGAGTTCTCATGGCGCCTCAAGGGCGACACTTATATGAGCATCATGGAGAGAGGAGGTGGCATACAGTCTACGGTAAACGCCACGCGCCAGACCGGCGTGGAGGAGCTCGTGGAGAAAGCCCAATGGTTTATCGACAGGATGGTGGAGATGGGTGTCACAACCGTGGAGGCCAAGAGCGGCTACGGACTCGACACCGAGACGGAGCTCAAGATGCTCGAGGCCATAGAGCGCCTGGCCACCAAAGAAGACAGCAGGATAGACATCGTGGCCACCTTCCTGGGGGCGCACGCCGTGCCGAAGGAATATGCCGGGCGCACCGGAGAATACTGCGACCTCATCATCAACGAGATGCTCCCCAAGGTGAAGGATAAAGCCAAATTCTTCGACATCTTCACCGAGAAAAATGTATTCGAGATAGAAGACTCCCGGCGCCTGCTCAAGGCGGCACGGGAGGCCGGCATGGAGCTCAAGCTTCACGCCGACGAGATAGTGCAGCTCGGCGGGGCCGAGCTCGCCGCCGAGATGGGAGCCGTGTCGGCCGACCATCTGCTCCATGTGAGCGACGAGGGGATACGGCGTATGGCCGAGGCGGGTGTCGTGGCCACCCTGCTTCCGCTCACCGCCTTCGCCCTCAAGGAGCCCTTCGCCCCGGCAAGGAAATTCATCGACGGCGGAGCCGCAGTGGCCCTGGCCACCGACCTCAACCCCGGCAGTTGCTTCTCCGGTTCGATACCGCTCACCATCGCCCTTGCCTGCATCTACATGCAGATGAGCATCGAGGAGGTGATAACCGCCCTCACCCTCAACGGCGCGGCCGCCATAGGACTCGCCGGGGAGACAGGGAGCATCGAGCCCGGCAAGAAGGCCAACCTCACGATCCTTGAATTCGACAACTACCACATGCTTCCCTACTACGTGGGGATGAACTGTGTGAACACCACCATTCTTCACGGAAAACCCATATACGAACGCACAAACCTCTAACCATGGAAAAACTTCAAAGATACGGCATCGGCACATCCGAGCTAACCTACGACCTCATAGAGCGCATACTGCTCGACGGCACCAAGCTCTACCTCTCAGATGAGGCAAGGGAAAAGATACAGAAATGCCGCGACTTCCTCGACGCCAAGACCGACTCGCACACGGCACCCATCTACGGCGTCACCACCGGGTTCGGCTCGCTATGCAACAAGCACATCTCGCCCGAACAGCTCACCACACTACAGGAAAACCTGGTGAAAAGCCACTCCTGCAGCGTTGGGACACCCGTAGACCGCACCATCGTGAAACTCATGCTTCTGCTCAAGGCCCATGCCCTGAGCCTGGGCTTCAGCGGCGTGCAGGTAAAGACGGTGGAACGCATCATCGACTTCTACAACAACGACATCTACCCGATGGTCTACGACCGCGGTTCGCTCGGTGCCTCGGGCGACCTTGCCCCGCTGGCCAACCTCTTCCTGCCGCTGATAGGCGAGGGCGAAGTGTGGTATAAGGGCAACGTGATTAAGGGTAAGGAAGTGCTCAACATCTTCGGCTGGCACCCCATCCAGCTCGAGTCGAAAGAGGGACTCGCGCTGCTCAACGGCACCCAGTTTATGAGCGCCAACGGCATCAAGGCCCTCATCGATGGCTGGCACATGGTGAAGTGTTTCGACTTCTTCGGGGCTATGTCGTTGGAGGCCTTCGACGGCCGCATCGAGCCCTTCATGGCCCAGATACAGGCCGTAAGGCCTCACCCGGGGCAGATAGAGACAGGGGCCGTGTTCCGCAAGTTGCTCGAGGGGAGCGAGATAATAAGGAGGGAGAAAGAGCATGTGCAGGATCCCTACTCGTTCCGCTGCATCCCGCAGGTGCACGGCGCTGTCAAAGACGCCATGATGCATGTGACGCGCATCCTGCATACGGAGATCAACTCCGTTACTGATAATCCCACCGTCTTCCCCGACGACGACCTCGTGATCTCGGGAGGCAACTTCCACGGCGAGCCGCTGGCCCTGGCTTTCGACTACATGGGCGTGGCTCTTGCCGAACTCGGCAACATCTCGGAGCGCCGAGTGGCCCAGCTTATCTTCGGACTGCGTGGCCTGCCGGAATTCCTCGTGGCCAAACCCGGACTCAACTCCGGCTTCATGATACCGCAGTATGCCGCCGCCTCGATGGTGAGCCAGAACAAGATGTATGCCTGGCCGGCATCATGCGACTCCATCGTGAGCTCCAACGGACAGGAAGACCTCGTGTCGATGGGAGCCAACTCGGCCACCAAGCTGCACAAGATTATCGACAACCTGAAGTATATCGCCGCCATCGAGCTTATGAACGCAGCGCAAGGACTCGACTTCCGTCGCCCGCTCAAGTCGTCGCCCATCATCGAGGAGCTCTTCGAGGCCTATCGCAAGGAGGTGCCTTTCGTAGAGGAAGATGTGGTGATGGAAGACTACATCGCCAAGACGATGGCCTTCCTGGACAAATATTCGATAGAATACTAAAAGAGAAATCTGATACGAAGGATTGAAGAATCTGATATTAAAGGATACCGAACCTAACCTTTGACAAACGGAAAAACCTCCCGCTATGGGAGGTTTTTAATTGAGATAATTTGCTCAAACGGGTATAAAAATGTGCGTTTGCGCAAATTATCGAATTATAATTTGCTCAAATGATGGGCCTCGCGTGTCAGCTGAAGCTGACACCCCGCCCCTGGCAGGGCAGATAGGTAAGCTCCGCAGGACAAGGCACAGCTGCGAAAACGATGCACACGCTGACGTTGCTACTGCCATAGACCTGCTACGGGCAAGCCGGCATAAGCTCGTATGGATCCAACCAAGGCTGCGCCCTTATGGTGGAGTTAACCACAGGAGAAGCTCTTCAAGCTAACTCCCATAGAAGCAGGCTGATAAGTGTTTGATAAGACGCCAAATATCCAAAACATTTAGGATATTCAAATGTAAAATAATTAATTTTGATATTGGAATGTAATTTTTCAAATAATTTACTTTGCAATGTAATTTTTTTATTAACTTTGCATTGAATTTTAGATAATTAAATTTTACTTAAAGACATGAATATATTAAGAAGGCAGTTTGAAATAGTGTTGAAACAGGTCTCTCTGAAACATGTGAGGGAGATATATAATGAGATAGACTGGAACGAGCGTCTCATTTGTATTAAAGGCGCGAGGGGAGTGGGAAAGACCACCTTGATGTGTCAGAGGATTCTACAGGTTTTCCCAGACAGAAGTAAAGTGCTGTATGTGGCCTTAGACAACATATGGTTTGGGAACCATACACTTGTTGATTTGGCGGATATGAGCTATAAAATGGGAGTAACACACCTGTTTTTAGATGAAGTGCACAAAATGAAGGGATGGCAACAACAGATAAAGAATATATATGACATCTACGGGGAGCTCAACATTGTTTTCACAGGTTCTTCGTTGCTGGAAATAGACAACGGTGTTGCCGACCTGTCGCGCAGGTGTGCTGTATACACAATGCAGGGGCTCTCATTCCGGGAGTACCTCGCTTTCAAGGGTTTTGAATTTTCAGCCGTGTCATTACAAGACATACTTTACAATCATATTTCATTAGCCAATAAGATAAATGAGAGGATAGACGTGCTGAAATTATTTCGCAAATATGTTCGTTACGGGGCTTATCCTTTTTATTTATCTACCACCGAAAACGGTTATTTAGGAAAGGTAAGTCAAATTATCAATACTGTAATTGAGAACGATATTCCGGCTGTGGAGAATGTTGAGTATATCACATTGCAGCGATGTAAGCAGGTGTTGTCGATATTGGCATCGCAGAGTCCGTCGCCTGTCAATGTTAAGTCGACGGCTGAAATGATGGGAGTGACCCACAGTCAGTTTTTGAAGATATTAGACCTATTAGACAGGGCACAGATCTTACGTCTGCTATATTACAAGGATCCAAAAGAAAGGAAATCATTACAAAAACCACAGAAGATACTTTTCAACAATACCTCTTTGATGTTTGCGCTTGAGGATGCCAATGTAGGGAAAATGAGGGAGACTTTTCTGGCAAGTATGCTGGGAAGGGAGTATAAGTTGGGATATCCGCTCAAAGGAGATCTGATGGTAGAGGGACGCTATCTGATAGAGGTAGGTGGCAGCAATAAGAAATTCACACAGATTGCGGATGTACCTGACAGTTTTCTGGCAGTGGACGATGTAGCTGTTGGGTTCGGCAATAAGATACCAATCTGGTTGTTCGGTTTTGTTAAGTAATTAGCGCAGCGAAATGGAATAAGTGGGTGAAAATGGGGTCTTAAAAATGGAATAAGTGGGTGAGAATAGGGTCCGAAAAACGGAATAAGTGGATTGGATTTGCATAATATGTTGAAATTAAGTAAACTGGCACGACGACATTTTTTAGGGGACACAAGCCCCACAAAAAAAAGATTAATTGCCATCGCGACAATTAATCCTCTAACCTTAAATCTAATACCATGAAAAACACGCGCAAAATTAATACTACTTTTGGAATTCTCCAAATATTTTGGCAACTTTTTGCAAAAAATCCGCAATTTTTAACATTCCATGTGCTAAATATAGAATATTTATGCAAAAAGTTCCCGGAGAATAGGAAGAGTTTTGAAGTCCGTGCCCAACGGCAGGTGCACCGAATAGTAGCGCAAAAGCGCATCGAGCACCTGTTGGCGGCGGCCGCCAAACCTGAAGCGGTGCATGTTGCGGAAATTCATCCGCAGCAGATGGGGGATGGCTCTGCTCTCTTCCTCAGTGATGAAAAGCCGACGCGTCATGAACTCCGGATTGCCGGATCCCACCATCTCGCCTGAGAGCATATCGAAACGGTCGCCAGCCTCCCATTTTTCCACCGGAGGGGCAATGCCCACCAGCGGCAGCAGACCTACAAGAAAAGCGATGTGGAAATTGGCGATGCGTGATGAGGGCAGCACATCGAGCGTCTCCAGAGTGTGTATTAAGAATTGCCAGAGGGGTTCGTCGGCAGGATACTGACGCAGCAGCTTGTTGCTGAACTCTGCCAGGAAGAAGAGCAGTGAGAGCTTTACAGGGTCGGCATAGATGCCGTGCCAGAGACGCGCCGAGGCCGGCTGGCGCAGGGTGTGGAGCTCGCGGCCCTGGCGCGTGTTGACGTCTGCCTCCACCACGGCCATAAGTTGAAGGGTGGCATTGCGCATACGCCCCGCCTTCGACTTGCCCACCGGCGCCAGAAACGCCATGCGGCCGTAGCGGCGGGTAAAGAGCGTGACCACGTTGTGGCGGTCGTTGTGCTTCACGATATCTGTCACTATACCCTCGATGCGTTCCAACATATTGAATGAGAAATAACGTATTGATTGTTAAATAAAAAAGTCAATCTCTTTTCGCAAAGAGATTGACCGAAACCTTAATCTTAATTTAATACTATGAAAAACACGCTGCAAAATTAAGTCATATATCTAATTATTGCAACATTCAGACTAACTTTTAACAATTTAGGGCGCTTCATTTAACTATTTTTAGTAATTTTGCAATGAAAATGTTATCAAAAAGATAAATTGGAGGCACTGTATCATTATCTGTGGAAGCACCGCATGTGCGGACCTCGACTGCGTGCCACATCGGGCGAGACGGTAGAGGTGGTGGATCCGGGGAACCACAACCTGGATGCCGGCCCCGACTTCTCGTCTGCGCGCCTGCGCGTCGACGGCATGGAATGGGGCGGCAACGTGGAGATCCACGTCAAGGCCTCCGACTGGCGACGCCACGGCCACCACACCGACAAGGCCTACGACACGGTGATACTCCACGTGGTGGGCGTCGACGACGCCAGAGTGGAACGCACCGACGGCAGCAGGATCCTGCAGACCTGCGTGGCGCCTCCCGAGGAATTCTATACCCGCTACGCCTTGCTCACTGAGGAGATGGACAGACCCACATGCCTCGGCTGGCTCCACGAGCTGCCTCAGCTCAAAATTACCGACTGGATCTGCACCCTCGGCATAGAACGTCTCCACGAGAAAGCCAACTACATGAAAGGTCTGCTCGAGGTCAGCCACGGCGACTGGCAGCAGGCCATCTTCATCGCCCTTGCCCGCGCTCTGGGCTTCGGCCTCAACGGCGTGCCCTTCGAGCTGCTGGCCAAGAGCTTGCCGCTCAACTTCGTGATGCGTCACCGCGACAACCCCATACAGGTGGAGGCTCTCGTGTTCGGGCAGGCCGGCATGCTCGAGAAGGGGCCGTATGAATACGACGACTATTACGTGGCGCTATGCCGTGAATATGAGTTTCTGAGCAAAAAATACGGCCTGCAACCCCTTCGGTCCGACATATGGAAATATGCGCGCACGAGGCCGCAGAACTTCCCCCACCGTCGGCTTGCCATCCTCAGCTCCATGCTCACCGACGGCATGCAGCTCTTCGCCCGCATCCTCGAGGCCAAGGGCGACTACGACATGCTGATAGAGAGCCTTGGCTTCAGCGCCTCCTCCTACTGGCTATTCCACAGCCGCTTCGGCGAGGCCAAGAGCCAGTTGCCGCAGCCGGTGATGCTCTCGCGCAGCAGCAAGGAGATAGTGATGATCAACGTGATGGCCCCCTTCTACTTCGCCTACGGTTCGCTGACGGGCGACGTAGACATCGCCGAGCGCGGACTCGACCTGCTCAACTCTATAGCTCCCGAGCGCAACAGCATAGTGAGCCTCTGGGAGCGCCACGGGCTGAAGCCCACATGCGCCTTCGACACGCAGGCTCTTATCCACCTGAGGCGCAACTACTGCGAGCGCCAGAGATGCCTCGACTGCCGCTTCGGCCACTGCTTGCTGCGGCATACCTACCGCAACATCATATAGACGGAAACAACCACGAAACACCATACATAAGACAGGAAACAACATAGAGATGAAAAGACCCCTCATATTGCTGAGCAACGACGACGGCTATCAGGCCAAGGGCGTGAAGGAACTCGCCGGATGGCTCGCGAAACACGGCGAGGTGGTGGCCGTATGTCCCGACGGCGCACGTTCGGGGCAGGCCATGGCCCTCACCATCAACGACCCCCTACACGTAAGGAGTCTCGGCGAGAAAGACGGCGTGAAGTGGTATTGCACCAGCGGCACACCGGTTGACTGCGTCAAGCTCTCGATGCACGTGGTGCTCAAGGGCCGTAAGCCCGACCTGGTGGTGGCCGGCATCAACCACGGCTCGAACGCCGCCATCAACGTGCTCTATTCGGGCACGATGGGAGCCGTGCTGGAGGGGTGTGCGTTCGGCATCCCCGCCATAGGTTTCTCGCTCACCGACCACAGTCCGAACGCCGAGTTCTCCATATGCCGCCCGTTCGTTGACAGGCTCGTGGAGGGCGTGCTAAAGAACGGGCTGCCGGAGGGGGTATGCCTCAATGTCAACATCCCCAACATCACGGAAGTCCCCAAGGAGATGCGTCTGGTAAGGGCATGCCGCGGCCACTGGAACGACGAATACCTGGAATACACCGATCCCTTCGGGCGACCCTTCTACTGGATACAGGGCGACTTCATAAACGAGGAACCCGACAACCCGGACACCGACGAATGGTGTCTGCACCACGACCGTGTCTCGGTGGTGCCCGTGCTGCTGGAGCGCACGGCCCCGGGAGCGCAGGTTCCCGAATGGCTCTACCGCGAGCTCGCCTCTCAGGCCCCCGGCTGGCTCACCGCCGCCATCCCCGCCGAACCCGAGAGCCGCACCAACGAGACCGTGCTGGAGGTGAACCTCGACTCCATAGTGAAAAACTACAACTACTTCAAGGGACTCATCCCGGCAGAGACGGGCGTCATAGCCATGGTGAAGGCCTCCGGCTACGGCGCCGGAAGCTATGCCATAGCCAAGACACTGCAAGACTGCGGCGCGGCCTACGTGGCCGTGGCCGTGCTCGACGAGGGTATCGACCTGCGGCGCGCCGGCATAACGATGCCAATCATGGTGTTTAACCCCAAGGTGGAAAACTACAAAGAGATGTTTCGCCACAACCTCGAGCCCGAGATCTACTCGCTTGAGATGCTGGGCGACGTGATTCGCGAGGCACACAAATTCGGGGTGAAGGAATACCCTGTGCACATCAAGCTCGACACGGGCATGAACCGCATGGGCTTCCTCGAGCACGAGCTGCCGCAGCTCATGGACATGCTCACTGCGCAAGACAACATCGTGGCCAAGTCCGTATTCTCCCACCTCGCCACGGCCGACTGCCTGGATATGGACGACTATACCCTGATGCAGCTTGACCGCTTCGACAAATGGAGCGAATATATGATTAAGCGCTACGGCCGACCCATACTGCGCCACATCCTAAACTCGGCAGGCATCCTGAGATTTCAGGAATACCACTACGACATGGTGCGCCTCGGCATAGGTCTCTATGGCGCCAACACCCTGCCGCCCGACATCGAGATGCCGCTGGCGGTGGTGTCGACACTGCGCACGGAGATAATCGCCCTGCGCGAGCGCGAGGCCGGCGAGACGATAGGATACGGCCGCAAGGGCGTGGTGAAAAAGAAATCGATGATAGCCACCATCCCCGTAGGTTACGCCGACGGCATGAGCCGTGCCTTCGGCTGCGGCAAGGTGAGCGTCATGGTCAACGGCCACGAGGCACCTACCATCGGCAACATCTGCATGGACGCCTGCATGATAGACGTAACGGGCATCGACTGCAAGGTGGGCGACACCGTGGAGATCTTCGGCCCCAACGCCTCGCTGCAACGCCTTGCCGACGCCATGGACACCATCCCCTACGAGATACTCACCTCCGTTTCGCCCCGCGTAAAGCGACTTTACGTAAGAAAATAAGACACCATTATGGAAACAAATCCTGACCATCTGAAATACATGCCCCACAAAGGGGGTGAATCCTCCGAAACGCCTGGCGGGGAAGAGCCCGTAGGCGAGGTGATCATAGAGGAAATAATAGAGGAAAGGGTAGAGGTAACGGAGACCCCGGAGCCTCGCGACGCCAAGGCTCCGAATCCTAAGGAAGAAACCCCGAGGCTCAAGGATTCTGAAGCCGAAGAGAAGGAGGAGGCTGAGGAGGTGAAGGCCGGCGGCCTGCTCCGGTTTCTATACTTCCTGACGAATCCCCTGATTGTGCCTACCTACGCATGCCTTCTGATATTCATGCTTTCGATACTCCACCTCGTGGCTCCCGGCGCCGCATTGCCCTATACGCTCACAGTGTTTGGCGCCACGGCCATAGTGCCCTTCCTCACCATCTACGTGATGCAGAAGATCGGAGTGGTAAGGTCGATGGACCTGGAGGCCCCGGCCGAGCGCACCGTACCCTACGTAATAGACTTTCTGGCCCTGGGAGCGATGGCCATCTTCTTCATCTGCAAAGGAGCCTACCCCTGGATCTGGACCATCTTCCTCGGAGGCGCCGCCACGACCCTGGCCAACTTCGTAATCAACTTCAGGATACGGGTGTCGACCCACTGCTCGGCGGCCGCCGCCTTCCTTGCCGTATTGATAATAATCAACGGCAACGGACTGCCGCAGCACTCCCTCTTCTGGTGGGTGATTGGTGCTCTGGCTCTCATAGGAGTGGCCGGAACGGGTGCCGTGCTGATAGGTAAGCACAAGCTGGCCGACATCTTTATCGGATATGCGACGGGATTCCTCGGCGTAATCCTCTTCTCACTGATAAAATAAGACCGCACAGCAGAATATCCCTCACCACATCATAAAACATACACGGGCATGAGCATCTTCAACTATAAGCGCCGCCAGGCCGCGGAGACCCGCGTAGGGAGCATCGGCATAGGCGGGAGCAACCCCATACGATTGCAGTCGATGACCAACACGCGCACCACCGACACTGAAGGGAGCGCGCGACAGGTTGAGGCCATAGCCCGCGAGGGAGCCGACCTTGTAAGGCTCACCACACAGGGCGTAAAGGAGGCCGAGGCGCTTACAGAGATAAAGCGGCTCGCCGCCGAGAGGGGAGTTGAGGTGCCCATAGTGGCCGACGTCCACTTCAACCCGGCCGCAGCCTATAAGGCAGCCGAGACATGCGAGAAGGTGCGCATCAACCCCGGCAACTTCGCCGACCCCGTGCACCGTTTCGAGACCATCGAATTTACCGACGAGGAATATGCCCGCGAACTCGACAGGCTGCGCGAGAGGCTCGTGCCCTTCCTGGAGGTGTGCCGCACAAACGGCACGGCCATCAGGCTGGGTGTAAACCACGGGTCGCTCTCCGACCGCATCGTGAGCCGCTATGGCGATACGCCCCGCGGCATGGTGGAGAGCCTGATGGAATACCTCCGCATCTGCAAGCAGGAGGGCTTCAACGACGTGGTGCTCTCCATCAAGGCCTCCAACGTGGTGGTGATGGTGGAGACGGTGCGCCTGCTCGTGGAGGCAATGGAGAAGGAGGGTATGGCTTACCCGCTCCACCTCGGAGTTACGGAAGCCGGCAATGAAGACGAGGGCCGCATAAAGAGCGCCGCCGGCATCGGCACCCTTCTCGCCGAGGGCATCGGCGACACCCTCAGGGTGTCGCTCAGCGAGGCGCCCGAGAGAGAGATCCCTGTAGCGCGGCTGCTCCGCGACTATATCACGGCCCGTGAGGGCCATGCGCCCATCGAAGAACCCGGAGCCAGGGTAACCTTCCCCGCACGCGGCCACAGCCGGGCGCTGAAGGGGTTTGAGAAGACACCCTGGCCGCCGGTGGAGGGCTACGATTTCACCCTCGAGGGGACGGGGGCTTTCTTCGTGGACGCCTCCGAACCCCCGACGAAGATGCCGGACGACGAGACACCGGTGATGCTCTCGTCTACCCACGCCAATGCCCCCGGCGAGATGGCATCATGGATAGAGCGGTTTTTGGCACAGGGAGGCAGCAACCCGATAATACTCCGCCTGCGCTACGACGACGCGGAACGCGACAGCGTGATAGTGAAAGCCGCGGCCGACTTCGGCTCGCTGCTGCTCAACGGCTACGGCAACGGACTGCGGCTCGAGGCCCCGGGCCTGAGCAAGGAAGACCGCGACGGTATTGCCCTGGGCATCCTGCAGGCAGTCAGGCTGAGGTTCAGCCGTCCGGACTATATAGCGTGTCCCGGATGCGGACGCACCCTCTTCAACCTCGAGCAGACCCTCGGGCGCATAAAGAAGGCCACCTCCCACCTGAAGGGGGTGAAGATAGGGGTGATGGGCTGCATAGTAAACGGACCGGGAGAAATGGCAGACGCCGACTATGGGTATGTCGGCGCCGGACCGGGACGTGTGTCCCTATATAAAGGGAAGGAGCTTATCCGGAAAAACATTCCGGAAGAGGAGGCCGTGGAGGCCCTCCTTCAGCTCATAAACTCAGAATCTTAAAAAGCGTTGGTAAGGTTGGTGACGCAGTCGCCGAAGGTTACTGATTGATTCACGACGTTGCCAAACATCTGCTTCAACGGGTTGAACTGCTCGTCGAGCATGTCAGCCGTGACCATTCCGCCGGCGAACTCGAGCATCTTGTTGCGCATGGTGTCCATCATCCTGTTGAAAGATTTCACCAGATTGTCCTTGTCAGCGTCGGTAAGCACATAGTCGTTACAACTGTCGGGTACCTCGGCATTCTCGACGCCCTTCACGATTGAGGTCATGTCGACAGAGGCAAGGTCCTGGAGCGACTTGCAGTTGGCAAACTGGGTAGCGCCGTCGTCGAAAGCGGTGCAGATAAGGTCGACGGCCTGCGAGCAGTCGGTAATCTTCTGGGCGCTGGCTCCGGAAGCTATGAGCATCATGGCCACTACCATGGCACCCATAAGGGAATTCATAATCTTTTTCATTTGTTGCGGTATTGTTTATGTGATGATTTTTCTTTCTTCTCTTCGGGGAAGGCATTGGGGAAGGTCCAATGCTGCCGCGGCCGGCTCAGGGCCACAATTATCAGGAATATGCCCAGGATGATGAAGGGGATGCTCAGCAGCTGACCCATATTGATGCCATATTGCTCAATCATGCCAATCTCCTTCTCCACCTGCACATTCTTGACGTATTCTATCAGGAAGCGCGGCAGGAAGATGCCGATAAAGAAGACGCCGGTGATGAGCCAGGGACGTTCCTCGAGGTTTTTCTTCCAGTACATCCACATCAGCAGGGCGAAAAGCGCGAAGTAGCAGGCCGCCTCATAGATCTGGGTAGGGTGTTTGGGCACGGTCTCTCCCTCCCTCACGAAGATGAATCCCCAGGGCAGCGACGTCTCGCCTCCGTAGATCTCGGAATTCATGAGGTTGCCCAGTCGGATGAGTCCACCCACGAGAGCGATGGGAATCACGAGCTTGTCGAATGTCCAGGAGGCCGGTTTGCGGGCCACGAGCCAAGAGAATATAAAGACTGCAATGATGATGGCAATCGTGCCGCCATGGCTTGCCAGACCACCCTCCCAGATTTTGGGAATCTCGGAGAGATGCTGGGAATAATAGTCCCACTGGTAGAAAAACACGTGGCCGAGGCGTGCGCCGATGATCGTGCCGGCGATGACGTAGGCCAGCAGGATGCCGAGCCAGCGTTCGGGGGCACCTTCGTGGCGAAACATCCTCTCCACAATCTTATACCCGATAAAGAAACCTATGGCGAAGGCCAACCCGTACCATCTCACCTGGAGTGGGCCCAGGGAGATCAGTGCCGGGTCGGCGTTCCAATAGATAAAGTCTAACATTTACGTTTTTGGGGGAATGGGAGCTTATTCTCCTACGATAGCGGCCGTGTCGCGTGCGATCATCAGTTCCTCGTCGGTGGGGATCACCACCACATGCACCTTGGAGTCCTTGCCGGAGATCTCGATTTCCTTACCGCGGGTCTTATTGGCCTCCGCATCGAAGGTAACGCCCATGAAGGCGAGTTTCTTGCAGATCACCTCGCGGGTGCCGATCTGGTTTTCGCCCACTCCTCCGGTAAAGACAATCACGTCGACTCCACCGAGCACGGCGGCATATGCACCGATGTATTTCAGGATACGGTATTCATACATATCCATGGCCAGCTTGGCCTTCTCGTCACCGCGTGCGATGGCATCCTCGATGTCGCGCATGTCGCTAGAGATACCGCTTACGCCGAGCACCCCGCTCTGCTTGTTGACGAGCTTCTGGAGTCCCTCGGCATCGAGGCCATACTGCTGCATCAGATAGACGAGTGCCCCGGGGTCAACGTCGCCGGAGCGCGTGCCCATCATCAGTCCCTCGGTAGGAGTGAGGCCCATGGAGGTGTCTACGCTCTTGCCGTCTTCGATGGCCGTGATGCTTGCGCCGTTGCCGATATGGCAGGTGATGATGCGCTGCTTGTCGTAGTCAAGGCCCAGGAACTCGCACGCGCGGCGGCTCACATAGCGGTGGCTCGTGCCGTGGAAACCGTAGCGGCGCACGCCATATTTCTCGTAGGCCTCATATGGGAGGGCATACATGTAGGCTTTGGCCGGCATGGTCTGGTGGAAGGCCGTGTCGAACACGCCTACCTGGGGCACGTCGGGCATCAGCTCCGTGACGGCCTCGATACCGGTGATGTTGGCCGGATTGTGGAGCGGAGCCACAACGTAGCATTCCTTCACCTTCTCAATCACCTCGGGAGTTATGAGCACGGACTTGTTGAACTTCTCCATGCCGTGCACCACGCGGTGGCCAACGGCCTCTATCTCGTCGAAGCTCCTGATTACGCCCTCCTTGGGGTCGGTGAGCACGTCGAGCACCACCTTCACGGCAGCCTTGGCGTCGGGCATGGGGGTCTCGATCACGCCCTTCGTGCCGTCGTGCCGTTTGAACTTGATGAAAGAGTCGGGCAGACCGATCTTTTCCACGCCGCCTTCGGCGAGCACCTTCTCCGTCTTGGAGTCGATAAGCTTATATTTCACACTGCTTGAGCCGCAGTTGAGCACTAATATCTTCATCCTTTATATGTCAATTATCAATTATGAATTTACCGTTTATCAATCAGAGACCTTTCTCGCCGATGGCCTGGTTGCAGGTTACGATGATGGTGTTTACGATGTCTTCCACCGTGGCGCCGCGCGAGAGGTCGTTGACGGGAGCTGCGAGGCCCTGGAGGATTGGGCCTACTGCGCCGGCGCCGGCCAGACGCTGCACGAGCTTATAGGAGATGTTGCCTACCTCAAGGTTGGGGAAAATGAGGGTGTTGGCATGGCCTGCCACCTTGCTGCCCGGGGCTTTCTTCTCGCCGACGGAGGCCACGATGGCCGCGTCGCTCTGCATCTCGCCGTCTACCACGAGTTCGGGAGCCTGCTGGTGGACGAGTTCCACGGCGTTTCTCACCTTGTCTACCTTATCATGGCTTGCGCTGCCGTAGGTGGAGAAGCTGAGCATGGCCACCACGGGATCGAGGCCGGCGATGTTGCGGGTGGTGCGGGCAGTCTCGATGGCAATCTCCGCCAGTTCTTCGGTGGTGGGGTCGGGCACTACGGCGCAGTCGGCAAAGACGAGCATACCCTGGTCGCCATAGGGGCAGTTTTCAGGCAGTAGCATGATGAAGGCTCCGCTCACGGTGTGGATGCCGGGTTTGGTCTTGAGCACCTGGAAAGCGGCGCGCAGCACGTTGGCCGTTGGGCTAAGCGCTCCGGCCACCATGCAGTCGGCATGGCCGGCCTTGATCATCAGGCATCCAAGATAGAGGGGGTCGCTCTTCACAATCTGGCGGGCCACCTCGAGGGTAACGCCCTTGCGCTTGCGGAGCTCGGCGAGGAGCTCGGCGTATGGCTCTGTAAAGTCAGCATCTTCGGGGTCGTGGATGTGGGCAAACCGGATGTTGCCGAGGCCGAGCTCTTCGGCCTTGGCCTCGATCTCGTTGCGGTGGCCCAGGAAGATCACCTTGGCCAATCCGCGTGCGATAATCTGGTCGGCGGCCTGGAGGGTGCGCGGTTCGGTGCTCTCCGGGAGCACGAGTTTCTGGGGGTGCTGAGCGGCTTTGGCCGACAGCCTTTCAAAGAGTTTCATAGAAATATTATAAGGTTTGATTCAACGCGGTTAACTTGCGGGGTTTATATATGTGCAAAATTACAAAAAAATTAACAATTCCGGCAGAATATGCCTGTTGTAGATGAAATTTTATGTAATTTTGAACCCCGAAGCTCATGAGAGTAATAAAGCGCCTCCATCTCTTCATTCTGAAGAGTTTCCTACCGCTTTTCGCGATGACATTTTTCATCGTGCTCTTCATCGTGCTCATGCAGTTTCTGTGGCGCTACATCGACGACCTTGTGGGGAAGGGGCTTGGCATCGGCGTCATCGCCGAGCTCTTCTTCTATGCGGCGGTGAGCATGGTGCCGATGGCATTGCCGCTGGCTATCCTTCTGGCGAGCCTGATGACCTTCGGCAACCTCGGGGAGCGCTTCGAGCTGACGGCCATGAAGGCAGCCGGCATCTCGCTGCTGCGGGTGATGGCGCCGCTCATCGTTCTGATAAGCGGCATAGCCGTGGGCGCCTTCTTCTTCCAGAACGACGTGTTGCCCAAGGCCCAGGTGAAGATGTGGACCCTCCTCTTCTCAATGCGGCAGAAGAGTCCGGAGGTGGAGATTCCCGTAGGGGTGTTTTACGACCAGATTCCGGGCATCAATCTCTTCGTTATGGACAAGAACCGCGACACGGGAATGCTCTACGACGTGAAGATCTATGACGTGAGGCGCGGCGGGGAGAATGTCACCATCCTTGTGTCAGACTCCGCGCGGATGGCCCTCACGTCTGATATGCAGTATATCTACCTGTATATGTATGAGGGGAACCAATACGAACGTATGACGGGCAACACCTCCATGCGCAACGACCCCTTCAGGCGCGAGAGTTTCTATACCAAAGAGATCCTAATACCCTTCGACAACAACTTCAACCGCCTCGACGAGGGGGGCATGCGCGAGCAGTATGTGGGCAAGAACCTGGCACAGCTGCAGCACACAATCGACTCCATCAACGTGCGCCTCGACTCCCTTGGGGTAGGCAACAGTATGGTGGTGGCCCAGCAGGCGTTCCCGACCGGGAATGCCGACGGATCGAGCGGCGCGCGCCACAGCCGGAGCACGCCGAAGGCTTTGCCGGAGCAGAAGGAGAGTGTGGTGAGTTTCGACTCGCTGATGCAGTCTCTTGGTCCGTCGGCCTACAACGCCATGCTTGCGGCGGCGGTGCGCGGCGCGGAACTGCATCAGAACTCCCTCATGTTTGAGGCGGAGTCTGTGGCGCAGGAGAAGAAGATAATGCGGCGCCACGGCATCGAGCTGCTCAAGAAATTCACGCTGTCGGTGGCCTGCATCATATTCTTCTTCATCGGAGCTCCGCTTGGGGCCATCATCCGCAAGGGTGGCATCGGTATGCCTCTCGTAATCTCCGTGATCCTCTTCCTGATATACTACATCTTCGACAATGCGGGCTACAAGATGGCGCGCGACGGCCATGCGGCCGTTTGGTTCGGCATGTGGATGTCTACTTTTGTCATGGCGCCGCTCGGCATTTTCGTGACTTGGAAGGCGATGAACGACTCGGCGGTGTTCGATCCCGACAAGATACGGATTTTCTTCCGCAAGCTGTTGAGGCGCAAGGAGGAGCGCTCCGTGCCGATGAAGGAGGTGATTATCAACGAGGTGAATCCGGCAGTGGCCGCGGCGATGTTGGCCGGGGTGAGCGAGCGCGCGTTTGCCCTAAGGAAGGCTTTGCGTCGGCGCCGGGTGTGGATTGGCACCGCGTTGAGCAGCAGGGCAGACAGTCTTGGCGAGGAAATCGATGACTTGGTAGACTACCTGCACGACAGCCGGGACAAGCGCGTGATCGACCTGCTTAACCGTTACCCTGTAATACACACCACGCGTCTCACCACCGTGCGCACCCTTCGGGCGGAGCTTCAGAAGCTGAGCGCCCTCAACTCCTCCCTGCTTCCCCTTCTGCGATAAACATTTCAAGGAAACGCGGCAGCCAGCTTTAGGGAACGCTATTTTTTCAGGTTGGGACAGTCCGGGGTCTGGTAGTAATAGCCGAAGGTGTTCCAGTCGGTGACGGGTTCGTCGGACAATTTGTCGATTATGGTCTCTGAGGCGATTACTGACTTTCCGTTGACATCGCGCATTGTGAATTCGAGGGCCAGCATAACCTTCTTCCCGTCCCGGTCGGTGCCTTCTATTTTGACAGGGAGCTTGGCCGGGCCGTGACCCAGGAGTCCTACAAGGAAAAGGGACTGGAGTTCGTTGTCGGGATAAATTGTCTTGGCCAGAGCAATCGGGAACTGAAGTTCCGGATTTTGCTCGTTGCCGTAGGTGATGTCATAGCTGGCGGTGTATACCAACTCCGGGTCGGTTTCTTTGAGAAGGTTGGTCCTTGTCTCTGATATTTCAATCCGGACGAGGTTGCCGTCCTGCCAAGTCAGGGTAGTGGTCTTGTCGTATAGAGAATGGCTTTCTTCATAGGTAGTTTCAGTAATCCATTCGGAGTTTTCGTCCATGTAACTTGAAGAATAGGTGCCGGAGAAGGAATAGTAGTTATTGACAGAGATGGTGGTAAGATGTCCTTTTTTGTTGTATGCAAATTCGGTAGTAGGTATCTTAACACTTCCGCTGCCATAGGTGTGGCCGCTGGAATAGTTGAAGAAAGTAAATTTTGTTTGAGCCACATATCCTTCCTTGGTTAAATTCAATGTATCGCTACGAGTATCTCCTACCCATATAGTATTTCCCCCAAAGTCTATTACAAGCGGTTCAAGTCCGTTACGGTAATATGGTTGGAAGGTGATTTTGAATTCCTTGCTTGCAGTATTGGCGGAGTTTTCGTAAGATACGATAAGGTCTTCATATCCGTATCCTAAAAACACGGCGTCGCCAAACCATTGGATAGCTGGTTTGACTTTCCCGTCGACGGGTCTGAATGCGCCCTCCGGTTCATCTCCGGAATCCTTGCAGGCGGAAAGCCCAACGACGACCAACGCCGCGCAGCCCATCACAAAGAATTTAAATGTAGATTTCATAATTGATATGCTGTTATGTGTGAAATTATTGGAGTTTGCCGGTTTCTATTTCTCTTTGAAGATAATCAAATAGATATACCGTGCCTTGATAATATAATTTGCAATTAGGTTCATTGATTTTTTCGTAAAGGCGAGACCCATAAATCTGATCAAGACATTTTTGCATATCCCATTTGTATTCCTGCATCAGCATTTCAGCCAATTCTACTGTTATACACTCAATCTGAAACTGGATATCCTTGTTCATACTAAATCGACAGTTTCTATTGGGACGTTGGATCCGTGGAAAAGCCTGATTTTCTTCATGCCACCTTCCCTCCGTTTCTTTGGCACAGCACTTTAAGATAGTCCACTACTTCATTAATAGGGAGTGTGTGTAAGGCATTATAATGTTTGAGGAGGTATTCAATTCCTGAGAAACGACGCAAATACGCATAAGCCTGTGAGTTAGAGAGTTGAAAGGTAATTGAAAATTCTCCAACACAAGCGACGACGAATTCCAATCTGTTCAGCAGTTCTTCTTTCCCCATGTGTCAACAATTTTCAGAACTTTGCAAAGTTAATGATAAATCTTTAATGATACAACTGTGAACGGCTATTTCTTCTTCAGGTTATTGGGGTAGTCGGGTTAAAGGGTGAAGAGTGCAACCTCGCCGAAGATGCGAGGCGCCCCTTTCCGGAGGCGCCTCGGTGCGGTTATAAGCTTACCTTGTAAGCGTGATTGCCAAGATGGACAATGTAGACGGTGCCGGGTGAGAGCTCAACAGTGGCTTCGCCTGATGCTATGGGGAAGCGTTTTAGGAGTTTGCCGTCAATGCTGTAAATAGATCCCTCACTCTGCGAGGCATTGCGGATGCTCAAGGCAGTCCCTTCTACAGTCACGAGCGGTGCCTCCTGACTTAGGGCCTTCACCTCCGCGTCAGCCGGGGCCTGGTAGACCGTCTTGCCGTCTTGCTTCACCTCCACAAGATACGAGGCAGCGGCCGGCGCACCAAGATAGTTGTGCAATACGCCTCTCGTGTCGCCGATGCCGGTCAACCAGAAAGCACTTTGCTTATCCGTGCCGTTTGTCTGCACGAGCTCTATCTGCTCCACTTTGTCGGATCCGGAATTATTGACATAACTTATAAACTTGGTGTCAGACCCCAGGGGTTTCCCACCGGCATCCAGGTTTATCGGACTGCAAACCTCAAAATAATCCGCTGCACCGGGTTTGAAATCATACATGAGGTATGCCGTTCCTGGAGTGTCAGGCAAGGAGAAATACACACGGTAACCCTCTTCCCACACATAGGCTACGAGTGAACCGTCAGCTCCATCATCGCTTACCATCAGAGGGTTTCCGACGCGAGACGGTTCACTGCCCTCTTCAATCCACACCTTCTGAGTCACAAGATTCCCGCTCTCAAGCCGTACCTTGGTTGTCCATTCCGTACCGGGAACGAAACAGGTATAATTGGCGCCTTGGGATTGATAGATTATCTCATCCCCGCTCCTTACTTCGAAGAGCTCTCCCCCGGCACCTCCATCCAAGCCAAGAAGGACGCCTTCATAGGCTCTGAAAAGTCCTCCGGTGCCACCTATACCACTGAGCCAGGTCACATCGTCAATTACCGGTTGGACATCGTCCTGATTTTTGAAAAGCTGGAGGGAGAGTGTAGGAAGGCCGCCGTAAGACGGATTGGACTCAAGGGTCTCCACACATTTGTAATACCCTCCCAAGGGCTTTCCGTCGTCAAGCAAAAAGTCGGGACTGTAGCAGAGGGCGCCCTCGCCCGCTTTCAGACCGAAATCATAGCCCAGAAACCAATCCTTGATTTCGGAGTCCAGCAGCCGGAAAAACACCTTATCGCCCTCTACCTTCACATATGCCTTGGCAACCGGAGCCGACAGGGATTGGTAACCGTCTGCCTGCCACAGCTCCAGGTAACCGGTATCGCCATTCGAAGGAGCCTGGAGGTGATACGTAGCAAATCTAACGTTATGGTCGTTCAGAATAATCTTATCTACCCAGGTAGTTCCTGCCTCAAAATAGTTCTTGGCAGTCATCGTCAACCCCGCCAATGCCATAAACATCAATAATGCAAGTTTCTTCATATTCCCATTAAATTAAGTTATACATGCGTCGGGCAAAGTTAATAAAAAATTCATAAAAACAAAAAAAAACTTGCAAAAAAATGCAAGTTTTTTTATGAGGTGCAACCTCGCCGAGGTTGGGGGGGGTTAGAGCTTGAGTTTTTTGCCGTTGACGATGTAGATGCCCCGCGGGAGGGTGGAGAGGGCGGAGCGGTCGGCTTTGGAGAGCACCTTCACGCCACAGATGTCGTAGACGTCAACCAGCGGGGAGTCGGCAGAAGCTACGGCCTCCACGGAGCCCGGATCGTCGCCATTGCCGGGGTTGGCACCGGGAACCACGTCTTCAGCCTTGAACACATAAGTGTATCCGTCGCCGAAAGGAACGCCGCCTACTATCACGTTCTTGTCATCGCTGAAATAGATATTTCCGGAAATGATATACGAACCGTAGATTTCCTTACCCTCGTCATCATAACCGATTACCCCATAGTTGCCGAGATTGTCTTCAAGCCAGGGCAGCATGCCGGGATAGTGGTCTTCAGCATATTTTGTAAACTCTACAAAATCCGTTTCTCCCGGAGGGAGTATCCAGGTGACAAACGGGAAGAAACTCTTCAAGTAGGTGGCGCCTACGAGCGTTCCGTCGGCGAGCACCTGATACGGGATGAGCGTCTCCGCCTTGCAGTTGTATTTCGTAAGCGTTCCGCTCTCAATGTCATAAGTGTAGGGTATTGTATTGTCGGGAAGTGTTTTGATATCCCCGTTAAAAACATATTGTGCAAAAAATAGAGTCTTGCCGTCGTTGCTCAGGGCCATGTTGGGGGCAAAGCTGAGACTGCCGTTGTCGGCAAGCGAAGCAGTAGGGAATACGTAACTCCATTCTTCGTCTTCTCCCTGAATGAAGACCACGGGATATTCCCTGAACCCCGAACCGTCGGTAATCGAGCCGGCAACCACCTTACCGTCAAGGCTGGCACAAATGGCTATACATTGCTGGGCGCCACCACGGCCGCCCGGGACATTCGTGGGGCACGGGATTGGTTGCGGTTCACCCACGTTGCCGTCTGAGGCTATGTCGCAATAGAAGGGGATGTAAAGAAGTCCGCCTGTAAAGCTGTTGATCCAGCCCACAGCCCTGCTGCCGTCGCCGCTTACTCCCGAGAAAGAGGAGATGCCCATGTCGCGGAGCGGACGGGGCACGCCATGACCCATCGGACGCATTACAGCGGCCTGCTGTTCCGTATGCCAGTATTCTCCCACAAGAAGGCCGTTGTTTGCCATACTGCTGCCGAATCCCTGCACATATTCGATGAAAGTGTATTTCCTGTCAATCAGGAGACTGTAGCTATAGGCAACGCTGCCAAGAATGTCTTGACCTCCTATCCAGAGGCCGTTGGGACTAACCCTCTGTGCCACCATCTCCTCGATGATGAGAGGTTCTACATACCCCGGAGTCTCGTCTGCCTTAACAGCCGGAACGGCCAGGAGGGTCGCCAAAGCGAATAACGTAAATTTTTTCATAGGTTTAAAGTTTGATCCTGCATGCAAATTATTGCATTTATCGAGTATAATTTTTAATTATGCATGCAAATGTAAGAAAAATTTTTTATTCATACGTCATAATTGCGGAGTAAAAAATATTGCGATACGCCGCGTGTAAGCAAATACAGGCAGAAAGCCAGCCAAAGCGAATGATTTCCCATAAGGGGGTGAAACAGCAGATAGACGGCAAAAAATACCCCCATGGCAATCACCATCGAAAGGAGCAGTCGGCGTGTTAGCGACAGCCCGATAAAGACGCCGTCGTAGATAAAGGCCATAAAGCCGCAGAGCGGCACGGTGACGGCCCATGGCAGGAAGTCTGCGGCCACGCGGCACACCCCCTCCTCCCTGGTGAGGAGTCCCAAAATTAGTTCGCCGCAAAGGAAGTAGATGGCCATCGTCACCACCGAGAGCACGACGCCCCACTTCATCAGGTCAATCTCCAGCCGCTTCAGCGCCTTGACGTTGTGCGCCCCGAGTTCCTTGCCGGCGATGGCCTCGCCTGCGTAGGCAAAGCCGTCCATAAAGAAAGAGAATAGCATAAAGAGCTGCATCAGCAGGGCGTTTGCAGCCAGGATGTCGGCCCCGAGCTTCGCCCCTGTGCGGGTGAACCATAGAGTGACGGCCACCAGGCAGAGCGTGCGCAGGAAGATGTCGAAATTCAGGCGGAAGAAGAGTCTGAGCTCTCTGCCGTTGAAGACGCGCCTGCGGTTGTTGAAGCGCGGCCCGTATTGGCGGAATACGATCCAGAGGCCGTAGAGGCAGCCCAGCCACTGCGCCGTGGCCGTGCCCAGGGCCACGCCGACAATCTTCATGCCCAGTCCCCACACGAAGGTGAGGCTCAAGACTATGTTGGCCACATTCGTGAGAACGGCGATGCGGAGGGTGGCCACGGTGTTCTGGTTGCCCAGCAGCCAGCCGCTCACGGCCGATGTGGTGAGATAGGCCGGGGCGCCCCAGATCACAGTGAGGAAATACTCCTCGGCAAGGGCGGAGGTGTCGGCGTCGGCCTCCATAAAGGGGATGAAGACCGTAGCGATGAGAGGGGAGAGGAGCAGGGCCAAGACCCCGAGGATCGCGCCTATGGAGGCGCCGCGGAAGAAGAGGTCGTCGCGTCGGCTTAGGTCGCCGGCGCCCACGGCCTGTGCCGTCAGTCCGCTCGTGCCTGCCCGCAGGAATCCCAGCAACCAGTAGACCATGTTGAAGATCGACGAACCGACGGCAATGGCGCTGATAAACACCGGCGAACCCAGTCGGCCCACGATGGCGAGATCTACCATCGCCAGGATGGGCGTGGTGATGTTGGTTATAATAGCAGGAAGGGCAATCCTCAGGATTGCCCTATGCCTTTCGTTAAGTTTGATTTTCAATCTTGTAGGGGATGAAGGATTAGTCGGCCACCACCACTTCTTCCTTCTCACACTTGCACTTGCAGCCGGTGATGATCTTCCAGATGCATGCAGCCAGGAGCGCTCCGCCGAAGGGACCGGCAATCATGATCCAGATGTCGTGCCATGCATGGGGTGAGAAGAGAGCCGGACCGAAGCTGCGGGCGGGATTGACCGAGCAGTTGTCTACGGGGATACCGACGATGTTGACGAGGCCGAGAGCCAGACCGATGGCGAGACCGGCAAACTGGCCGCCGCCTACCTTGGAGGTGGCGCCGAGCACTACGAGCACGAAGAACATCGTAAGCAGGATCTCGGTGAGGAGGGCCATGCCGGGGTCTACACCTTCCTGGAGCACGTTAGCCGCGATGGAGTTGTAGTAGGGATCGCCGGCGGTGGCAACGCGGTCGATCATCTCGGGAGTCGTGCCGCCGAAAGCAAAGTCGTGGGGAATGCCGATGCGGAAGAGCCAGAAGAGGCAGGCCGCACCCATACCGGCGCCGATGCACTGGAAAATAACGTAGAAACAGAAGTCTTTCACGCTCATGCGGCCCGAAACGAGCATACCGAGCGAAACGGCCGGGTTGACGTGGCAGCCCGAGATGTTGCCAATCATGTAGCAGAGGCATACGAGCACGAGGCCGAAGCAGAGGCCGATGCCGAGCACACCGATCTTGGGACCGGCAAGCACGGCGCTGCCGCAAGCCAGAAGCACGAGCATCATCGTGCCAAACATTTCAGCTAAATACTTTCTCATAGTCATTATAAGTTTGTGAAAATATTTAAAATAACGGAATTATAGTGTTAATTATTTTAACAATCGATGCAAAAATGGTAATTAATTGTTAATTTTGCACTTTAATAGGTAAAGCGGGCTGAGGGCTGACGTAGGGTTGGCCATAGCCCCAGAAAGATAAGGAATAAAACAAAACAGTAAATATAATGAGCGAGATTTCATCAGTCTACGACCCCCATGCGGTGGAAGACAAATGGTATGCCTACTGGATGGAGCACGACCTGTTTCACTCCGTGCCCGACGAGAGAGAACCCTATTGTGTGGTGATACCGCCGCCCAATGTCACGGGAGTGCTGCATATGGGGCATATGCTCAACAACACGATACAGGACATCCTGGTGCGCCGCGCCCGCATGACGGGCAAGAACGCCCTGTGGGTGCCCGGCACCGACCATGCCGCCATTTCCACGGAGGCCAAGGTTGTGGCCAAACTCATGGAAGCGGGCATCGAGAAGAGCTCGCTCTCGCGCGAGGAATTCCTCAACCACGCCTGGGACTGGACCCACAAATACGGCGGCATCATCCTGCAGCAGCTGCGCAAGCTCGGCGCCTCGTGCGACTGGAGCCGCACGGCCTTCACCATGGACGAGGAGCGCTCCAAGAGCGTGATACGCGTCTTCAACCATCTCTTCGACAAGGGCTACATTTACCGCGGCGTACGCATGGTGAACTGGGATCCCCAGGCCCTCACGGCCCTGAGCGACGAGGAGGTGATCTATAAGGAGGAGCAGAGCAAGCTCTTCTACCTCAAGTATATGGTGGAGGGAGAAGACGGACGCTACATCGTGGTGGCCACCACCCGCCCCGAAACCATCCTGGGCGACACGGCGGTATGCGTGAATCCCAACGACGAGCGCTACGGCTGGCTCAAGGGGAAGAGGGTGATCGTGCCCCTCGTAGGCCGCTCGGTGCCGGTGATCATGGACGACTACGTTGAGATGGACTTCGGCACGGGTTGCCTCAAGGTGACTCCGGCCCACGACGTCAACGACTACATGCTCGGCGACAAATACGGCCTTCCGAGCATCGACATATTTGAAGACAACGGCACCATCGCCCCGGTCGGCGGCATGTATGTGGGCAAGGACCGCTTCGCCGTGCGCAAGGAGATAGTGGCCGACCTCGGCGCGGCCGGCCTGGTGGAGAAGATTGAAGACTACACCAACAAGGTGGGCCATTCGGAGCGCACCAACGCCGTGATCGAGCCCAAGCTCTCCATGCAGTGGTTTGTGAAGATGGACGAGCTCGTAAAGCCGGCCATCGAGGGCGTGGAAGACGAGAGCATCAGGTTCGTGCCCCCGAAGTTCAGGAACACCTACCGCCACTGGATGACCAACATCAAAGACTGGTGTATCTCGCGCCAGCTGTGGTGGGGCCATCAGATTCCGGCATGGTATCTGCCCGACGGAGGCTACGTCGTGGCCGAAAACGAGGAGGAGGCCCTGCTCAAGGCCATCGAGAAGAGCGGCAACTCCGGGCTTACGCTCGCCGACCTGCGCCGCGACCCCGACTGCCTCGACACATGGTTCAGCTCCTGGCTCTGGCCCATCTCCCTCTTCGACGGCATCCTCAACCCCGGCAACGAGGAGTTCAGATACTATTACCCCACGGCCGACCTCGTGACGGCACCCGACATCATCTTCTTCTGGGTGGCCCGAATGATCATCGCCGGATATGAGTTTACGGGCAAGAAGCCCTTCAGCAACGTCTACTTCACTGGCATCGTGCGCGACAAGCTCGGACGGAAGATGAGCAAGAGCCTCGGCAACTCGCCCGACCCCCTGGAGCTCATAGACAGGTTTGGCGCCGACGGCGTGAGGATGGGTCTGATGCTCGCCGCCCCCGCAGGCAACGACATAATGTATGACGACTCCCTCTGCGAGCAGGGCCGCAACTTCTGCAACAAGATCTGGAATGCCTTCCGCCTGGTGAAGGGCTGGGAGACATCCGACGCGATAGAGCAGCCCGCGGCATCCCGTCTGGGAGTGGACTGGATGGTGGCGCGTCTCAACGCCGCCATCAGCGAGATGGACGACCTCATGGGCAAGTTCCGTATCTCGGAGGCACTCATGGTGGTCTACAAACTCTTCTGGGACGAATTCTCATCCTGGTATCTCGAGATAATCAAGCCTGCCTACCAGCAGCCCATAGACCGCGTCACCTACGAGGAGACGCTGGGCATCTTCGACCTCCTGCTGCGCCTGCTCCACCCCTTCATGCCCTTCATCACCGAGGAGCTCTGGCAGGCACTCGCACAGCGTCAGCCCGGCGAGAGCATCATGAAGGCCCAGCTGCCCGTACCTACCGACGAGAAGAGCCTCATCATCTCCGAGATGGAGACTCTAAAGGAGATCGTGGCCGGCATACGCACCATCCGCAAGCAGAAACAGATAGCCCAGAAGGAGCCCCTCGAGCTCGACATCAAGGGCGACCACAACTCCGGACTCGACGCAATCCTGGTGAAGATAGCCAACCTTTCCGATATAAGGAAGGTGGAGACCAAGGCCGACATGGCAGCCGCCTTCATGGTGGGAGCCACGGAATACTCCGTGCCCTTGGAGGGGAACGTCAACGTTGAGGAGGAGCGCGCCAAGCTCGAGAAAGAACTCGCCCACCTCGAGGGCTTCCTCAACGGAGTGAGGAAGAAGTTGCAAAACGAGAAATTCGTGGCCAACGCCCCCGAAAAGGTGATAGAGCTCGAGCGCAAGAAGGAAGCCGACTCGCTCGAGAAGATCGACGCCATAAAGAAAGCTCTCGCAGCCCTTAAGTAAAAGACGCCCATCCAAATAAAGACCGATGAGAGACGACCAGGAACTCAAGGGGCTGCAGCAGCTTGGAAGTCAGGGCACCCGCTACCCGACCGACTATGACCCCGGAGTGCTCGAGACCTTCGACAACAAGCACCCCGACAACGAATACGTGGTGAGTTTCGACTGCCCCGAGTTCACCACCCTCTGCCCCAAGACGGGACAGCCCGACTTCGGACATATAAAGATAACCTACATCCCGAGGCTGAGGATGGTGGAGAGCAAGAGCCTCAAGCTCTATCTGTTCTCCTTCCGCAACCATGGCGACTTTCATGAAGACTGCGTAAACATCATCATGAAAGACCTCTGGAAGCTTATGGATCCGCGCTACATCGAGGTAAAGGGCTATTTCATGCCGCGCGGCGGCATCAGCATCAATCCGTTTGCCAACATGGGCGACGCCGACCACGCCGAGCTCGTAGCCCGGCGTCGCATGGAAGCCATAGCCGAGGGATCGAAGAGATGAAAGACTCCATCATAGTGCTCTCGGGAGGCATGGACTCCGTCACCCTTCTCCACGACATGAAGGAGAGGATAGCCATGGCCGTGACCTTCGACTACGGCTCCAACCACAACGCCCGCGAGATAGAATGCGCCCGGAGGCAGTGCGGGCGCCTCGGAGTGGCCCACACGGTGATAGAGCTGGGCTTTATGAAGAGATACTTCCGCAGCTCGCTGCTGGAGGGAGCCGAGGCCATCCCGGAGGGCAACTACGACGACGCCAATATGAAGAGCACGGTGGTGCCCTTCCGCAACGGCATAATGCTCGCCATAGCATGCGGACTGGCCGAGACCAACGGCCTGCGCCACGTGATGATAGCCAACCATGGAGGCGACCACGCCATCTACCCCGACTGCCGGCCGCAGTTTGTCGCCTCGATGAGCGAGGCCATGCGCAACGGCACCTACGAAGGCGTGACCATTGAGGCTCCCTACACCCATCTCACCAAGGGGGAGATAGCCCTGAGGGGGAAGGAATTGGGTGTAGACTACGCCCACACGTATTCATGCTACAAGGGGGGCGAGCGCCCCTGCGGGGAGTGCGGCACATGCCGCGAGCGCGCCGAAGCGCTGCGCTTTGCCGGGCTGCCCGAGGAGTGAATATGACAGACGCTGAGAAGACAGAGAAAACAAAAGGCTGAGAAGAGAATGTATTACGTCAGGAAACGACTTGAGATATCGGCGGCCCACCGCCTCTGCCTCGACTACGAGAGCAAGTGCACGGAGGTGCACGGCCACAACTGGATCCTCACCATAGAGTGTCGCGCCGAGCGGCTGAACGAGAACGGGATGGTGACCGACTTCACCCACGTAAAAGACTTCATCCTCGGCAAGCTCGACCACGCCGTGCTCAACGACGTGCTCCCCTTCAACCCCACGGCAGAAAACATAGCCCGGTGGGTTGTAGACAACGTCGACAACTGCTACCGCTGCGAGGTGCAGGAGAGCGAGGGCAACATTGCGGCCTATGAGAAAGATTAACGAGATATTCTACTCCCTGCAGGGAGAGGGACACCATACGGGCTATCCCTCCGTCTTCATCCGCTTCTCGGGATGCAACCTCTCGTGCCCTTTCTGCGACACAGACCATGAGGAGGGCGTCTACATGAGCGACGACGACATAATCCATGCCGTAAACCTCTATACGGCCTCCTGGATAGTGCTCACCGGCGGCGAGCCGGCGCTCCACATCGATTCCGACTTCGTGAGGATGCTGAAGCAGGCCACGGGCAAGAAGGTGGCCATCGAGACCAACGGCACCGTGGCCCTCCCCGACGAGATCGACTGGGTGACGGTATCTCCCAAGGAGGGGATATGCGGCGGCGAGGGCGGACGGATCGTGGTGAGCCACGCAGACGAGCTCAAGGTTGTGGACGTGGGTCAGGAGCTTGCGCCCTACTTCGAGCTTCCCTGCCGCGGCGAGCAGACCCTCATGTATCTGCAGCCCTGCTATGTGGCCGACAAGAAAGAGCGGGAGTCGAACCGTCTGCGGACTCTCAACCGCGTCTTGGCCGACCCCCGTTGGACGTTGTCGGTGCAGCTGCACCGTTTTCTGGGGATTCCTTAACTGAAATCTGCTTAAGCTTCGGGAGCGGGAGCTGCCGGAGCCTCGTCAGCCGCCGCCGGTTTGGCGGGCGCCTTGCGCACGCGCTTGGGTTTGGCGGGAGCCTCCTTCGGCTTCTCCTCGATGCCGGCCAGAGTGGGGTCGATGAGAATGCGGCCGCAGTATTCGCATACGATGATCTTCTTGTGCATCTTGATCTCGAGCTGCCTCTGGGGCGGGATGCGGTTGAAACAGCCGCCACAGGCGTCGCGTTCCACACTCACGATGCCCAGACCGTTGCGGGCATTGCTGCGGATGCGCTTGAAGGCCTTGAGCGTATAGTCGTCGATGAGGGGCTCTATCTCCTTGGTCTTGAGCATTATCGCCTCCTCTTCCTGACGTGTCTCCGACACGATCTCGCTCAGCTCGTTCTTCTTCTCATCAAGGATGCTCTGATTGTCGGAGAGCTCGTCTTGGGCGGCCTTGATCTCCTCCTCCTTCAGGCGGATTTTCTCTTCGGCCTCGCGGATTTTCTTCTCGGCGAGTTCCACCTCGAGCGTCTCGTATTCCCTCTCCTTGTCGAGGAAAGCGAACTCGCGGTTGTTGCGCACTTCGTTGATCTGCTGCTCGTATTTGGCAATCTTGATCTTGCGCGTCTCGATGTCGCCGGTCTTTTCCTGGATCACTTTCTTCAGGTCGGCAATCTCGTCCTGATACTTGCCGATACGGGTCTGGAAGCGCACGATTTCGTCTTCGAGGTCTTTCACTTCGTTGGGGAGTTCGCCGCGGAGAATTCTGATGCGGTCGATCTCCGACAGGAGGCTCTGCAGTTTGTAGAGGGCCTCGAGGCGTTCCTTTACCGAACGTTCTTTTTCGTTCTTCTTTTCAGTTGCCATATATAAAATTTGTTTTATTTCGATTAGAGAATCTTAATGGGGTTGGTCTCCGAGTCGGCGAAGTAGGTGACGCAGTCGGGGAAGCTTTCGCGAATGATTCTACAGAGGATCCGGCGGCTGCAGAGCTCGCTTTCGTGGTGGCCGATGTCGGCCAGCAGTATGTCGAGGCCGTAGGAGGTGTAGTCGTGATATTTGAAGTCGCCCGAGAGGTAGGCGTCGGCACCGCTGGCTATGGCGTCGGCGATAAACGACGCGCCGCTGCCGCCGCAGAGGGCCACCTTGCGTATCACGAGGCGTTCCGTCTGGCCCGAATAGCGCAGGGCCTTCACTCCGAATGTCTCTTTCGCCTTGCGCAGGAACTCGAGGCGCGGCACGGGGTTTTCGTATTCACCCACGATTCCGAGTCCTACACGCGGGTTGGATTCGGAGGGCACAAGCACCCGAAGTTTCTTGAGGTTGAGCTGATGGGCCATCTCGTAGCTCACTCCCTCGACGGTGCTGTCGAGGTTGGTATGGGCCGAGTAGATGGCGATGCCGTCTTTGAGGGCCTCCATCACGATGCGCTGGGTCTGGTCGGCCCCGGTGAGCTGCTTGAGGCCGCGGAAAATCAGCGGGTGATGGCTCACAATGAGGTTGCAGCGCCTCTCGCGGGCCTCTTTGAGCGTCTCCTCAGTGACGTCGAGACAGAGCAGGATGGCCGAGACGGGTGTCTCGGGATTTCCCACCTGGAGCCCCGCGTTGTCGTAGCTCTCCTGCAGGGAGAGGGGAGCATACTGCTCTATGGTGCGGGCTATGTCGGAAACTTTAAGCATTCTTGAGGTCGAGCTTCAGGTTGAGTTCTTCGAGCTGGGCCTGGTCGATGGGAGACGGACTCTCGTTCATCACGTCGCGTCCGGAGTTGTTTTTGGGGAAGGCGATGGTGTCGCGGATGGAGTCGAGACCTGCGAGCATCGACACGAAACGGTCGAAACCGAGGGCCAGACCGCCGTGAGGGGGCGCGCCATACTGGAAGGCCTCCATAAGGAAACCGAACTGTTCCTTGGCCTTTTCGGGGGTGAAGCCGAGGAGCTCAAACATCGTGTCCTGGAGCTGTGCGTCGTGGATACGGATAGAGCCGCCGCCGAGTTCCACACCGTTTACCACCACGTCGTAGGCCGTGGCCCTCACCTTGCCGGTGTCGCTGTGGAGCAGAGGTATGTCTTCGGGGTTGGGTGAGGTGAAGGGATGGTGCATGGCATAGTAGCGCTGCGTCTCCTCGTCCCACTCGAAGAGGGGGAAGTCGATCACCCAGAGGGGAGCGAAGACATTCTTGTCGCGAAGGCCAAGGTCGTCGCCCAGCTTGAGGCGCAGCTCACACATCTGCTTGCGCACCTTGTTGCCGTCGCCGGTCATCACCAACAGAAGGTCGCCCTTCGTGGCGCCGGCCTTCTCGCCCCAAGCGCGGAGCACGTCTTCAGAATAGAACTTGTTTACGGAGCTCTTTACGGAGCCGTCTTCGTCAAACTTAACCCAGATGAGGCCCTTGGCGCCTACCTGCGGACGCTTCACATAGTCGGTGAGGGCGTCGATCTGCTTGCGTGTGTAGGCCGCGCAGCCCGGAGCCACGATGCCGATCACGAGCTCCGCGTCGTCGGCCACACTGAAGCCGTGGCCCTTGGCCAGGTCGGTGAGGTCTTTGAACTCCATGCCGAAGCGGATGTCGGGTTTGTCGCTGCCATACTTCTCCATGGCGTCCTTCCACGTCATGCGCGGGAAGGGCTCGGTGAAGTCGATACCCTTCACATACTTGAAGATATGTTTCACCAGACCCTCGAACATCCGGAGCACGTCTTCCTGCTCCACGAAGCTCATCTCGCAGTCTACCTGCGTGAACTCGGGCTGCCGGTCGGCGCGGAGGTCTTCGTCGCGGAAACACTTGGCCAGCTGGAAGTAGCGGTCCATACCGCTCACCATTAGGAGCTGCTTGAAGAGCTGCGGACTCTGGGGCAGGGCGTAAAACTCACCGGGGTTCATACGCGAGGGCACCACGAAGTCGCGGGCACCTTCCGGAGTGCTCTTCACCAGGATAGGCGTCTCGATCTCTAGAAAACCGTTTGCGTCGAGATAGCGGCGGATTTCGAAGGCCATCTTGTGGCGCAGCTCGAGGTTTTTCCTCACCATGGGGCGCCTGAGGTCGAGATAGCGGAATTTCATGCGGAGATCGTCGCCGCCGTCGGTATTGTCCTCGATAGTGAAGGGGGGTACCTGCGAGGGGTTGAGAATCCTTACGCCGGTGGCCTCTATTTCAATGTCTCCCGTGGGGAGGTTGGGGTTCTTGTTGGAGCGTTCGCGCACCTTGCCGTCCACCTGCACCACGAATTCGCGACCCAGCCCGTTGGCTGTCTCGCAAAGCTCGGGGTTGGTGTCCTGGTCAAACACAATCTGGGTTATGCCGAAGCGGTCGCGGAGGTCAAGAAATGTCATGCCTCCCATCTTACGGATGCGTTGCACCCATCCAGCCAGCCTTACGTCCTGGCCGGCATTTTCTATGCGGAGTTCTCCGCAAGTCTGTTTCCTGTACATAGAAAAAGAGTCTGACTTGATATTCAACTTGCAAAATTACAAAAAAACCGTCAAAACTAAAACAGGAATTGAGTGTTTTATAGATAGGAACCTTTAAAAATTTAGTATTATGAACGACGTATTAAACACAGAGGAGCGCCGTGACCTCCCCACCGACGTATTCGGACTTCCCGAACGCAGAGAGTATCCTATGCCTGATGCAGCCCACGTAAGGGCAGCCGAGGCCTATTTCCGCTATTGCCCCGAGGACTTGCGTCCGGAGCTGGCGCGCAACATTCTGAGGTTTGCCCGTGAATACGGTGTAGACGTGGAGAGCCCCACGATCCTCTCCTATGCCAACGAATAGGAATTACTGAAAATCAGTCATCTTTGCCCGAGGCCTCGTTGGCCTTCGCGAGGGCAAAGTCAAGAATCGCATCATGGCCGGAGGCAAGTTCTTCGGCTGTGGTGTGGCATTCGTATCCATCGGAGGGGTCGATTCCGTTTTCGGTGACGCTGCCGTCGGGGGCGAGCATGGGGCAGGCCGAGAAACGGATGGACCATCCGTTGGGCAGTTCGGAGCTGAAGGGCATACCTCCGCCGCCACCCGTACGGGCGCCCACGATCCTGACGTTGGGCAGCGTCTTCATCACGGCCACAAAGTCGTTGGCCGCGCTGAAACACGCCCGGTTGGTGAGCACATACACCGGTTTCCGGTCGACCCACCGGATGCGGTATTCATCCGCGGGGTGGTATACGATCTCGTAAGGTTCCGAGAAGTCGCTGTGGCCCGGGCCCGTCTTATGCACCACGTAGCCTCCCGTGGTGTCACTGTCTATGAAGCGGCTCACAAGCACCCCCACGTTGGTGAGCAGGCCGCCGCCGTTGTTGCGGATGTCGATTATCAGGGCGTCGCAGTTGTAGAGCAGCGCCATCACATAGTCGAGGTTGAGCTCTCCGATACCCGAGGAGAAGGAGGGATAATACATGTAGCCCACGTTTTCGGGCAAGACGGAATAGAGTATGCCGGAGGTCTGGAAGTAGTTGAACCCGAGGTAGTATTCCTGAAGGGTCCGGAGGTTGAAGTCCTGGGGATATTCGCTCCACCACTTGCGGTAGTAGGAGGTGGAGAATTCGGAGGAGAGGTTTACGTGGCCGTCCTTGAGTTCGTCGAGCATGGCGGAGCAGAGGAGGAAGAACTCCACGATGTCCATATCCTCGGTGATCTGTGCGCGGTAGGCGGCTGTCACCTTCCCCCAGTCGATGCCCTTCTCTTCGAGGAAGCAGTAGCGTGTGTCGATGATTTGGGCCAGGGCGTCGAAGTTGCCGTAGTAGGTGTCTTTGAAGTCCGGTTCGTCGGTGCAGCCTGCGGCCAGCAGCGTAAGCGCCGGAAGCAGGAGCAGGATATACAGGCGTTGGAGAGTCTTCATCATCAGTAGAGTGGTGTGACAATGTTTTTCCGTCCGGTCTTGATGCCGAGTCCACCGGGAATCACACCTATCACGAAGGCATGGTTGAAGATTCTGGTGGTGAGATGGTTGGCATGTTCGTTTTGCATTGAAAACCGGTAGCCCACCTCCATGGCTGTGCGTCCCAGGTCGAGGGTTACGCTCAGGAGGTTGTCGATGCCAAACCGGTTGCCGGGCCATCCGAAGTGGGCGAGACCGCGGTGGTTGCCGAGATAGATCTCATAGTAGGGTTCGCCGTAGTCCTGGCAGAAGAAGCCTCCGAGCAGGGGTAGTGTGAGGCGGTCGGCTATCAGTATCGGGAGTTTTTTGATGCGTATGAGGCGTGAGGCGTAGGCGTTTGCCCCTACGCCTACGGCAAACTGTGCCGTGACGGGATTGTTGCCGTTTCGCGGCAGGTAGAGCGCACCGCCGTAGAGTCCCACGTTACCGCCTACCCCGAGAAGCCAGTGATCAGGCAGACGTTTCTGCCATTGCAGACCCCACTGCAGCTGCGCATGGAAGTCAAGTTCCCGGGCCGTTTGGGCAGGGTTGAGCAGGTTGCCGAAGTTCACTCTCCCCTCGAAGTGCATGGCGAGGTGGCGGGGATTACAGGGGAGCGCCTTGGTCCAGAATCCCGAGAGGGCGAAGTTGGTGCCGCGGTAGGAGAAAGGGGAGAGGTAGGAGGAATAGTCGATTCTTCTGCCGAGCTCGATGCGGTAGCTGCCGATAACGGGTCGCTCGATAGCCGCCGACGGGTCGGCCTCGGCAAAGGCTTGCCCGGAATATTCCTGCGCCATGATATTTTGCGCCGTGAAGGCGCAGACCACGGCAATCAGCAGGAGCCTAATCTTCAAAGTCATCGAAAAGACCTTTTTGGATTGTTTTGGGGCGATGTGGCTCAGTCTCCGTCTCCGTCAGCGCCTTCTCAGCATTATCCGGGTTATCGGAGTTATCCGCTGCCGCAGTCTCGGCGCCATTTGCCGACTCTTCAGTCTCCGGCGGCGCCTCCTGGGCTTCGAGCTCTTCTTCCGGCGGCAGGGGCTCAAGCTCCGTGACGGGCCCGAGCGAGAAGTTTGTGAGGCGTTTCCCTTTGGCCTTGAAGCTCTTCACGGCGATAAATTCCTCTGCCACGACCTCCATGGGGGGTCTGACGGCATCGGCTCCGGCATACTCCACCTTTAGCACGGGTCGCGGCGTGTCGATGAGCATTATGAGCTCGGCCTTGTCGGAATAGCCCACAAATCTCTGGGGCCGCGAGGAAAGCTCGAACTGGAACCGCTTCATGTACGGGTAGCCGAGCTCGGGGTCGTTGAATATGAGGGTCCACACTTTTGCGGGGTCGAATTTCTCGAGTCGCAAAATGTTGTCTTCGAAGTGGTTGGCATCGGAATAGGTGGTTGTGAAGAACTCTCCGTTTTTGGTGATGACGAGTATCTTCTCGTCGCCCTGGAATGTGCCGATAAGGTCGCCGCGACCGTCGTAGTTGATGCGGAGCACGTCGCGGTCGAACCACACCTCCCTGCCTCCGAGCGTGCTGATGCCTCGGCGCTCGAGTGAGACGCTCTTCACGGGATATTTGGTCACCTGGTTGCCCAATGAGTCGCGCCCCTTGATGGCGATGTCGGCGAAGTTGACTATGAGTTCGCGGGTGCGAGGGGGTCTGCCGCCCGGCTCCACGGGTTCGCCGGTGAGTGTCACTTTCACGGTCTCGGCCTCGCCGTTGGGGTTGCGGGTGAGCCATTCGAGGCGGCTTCCTGGGAGTCCCTTGGTGAGGTCGTATTCTCCCGTGCGTGTCAGGCCGGTGAGGTTGCAGCGCTTCATATAGTGCACGCCGTCCTTTCCGTTGCGGTAGATCACGTTGTATACGGTGCGGTTGTCGCCTTTCTTGTAGAGGGCCACCATCTCCACCTTCTTGCCTACGTAGACTTTGTCTTGCACCTTGAGCAGCTTGTACTTGCCGTCCTTGTAGATCACGATGATGTCGTCGAGGTCGGAGCAGGTGAAGAGGAATTCGGCGTCTTTCAGGCCGGTGCCTACGAAGCCGCCGTTCTTGTCGATGTAGAGGCGTTTGTTGGCTTCGGCCACCTTCGTGGCCTGGATGGAGTCAAAGCCGCGGATTGTGGTGCGCCGCGGATAGTTTTCGCCATACTTGTCTTTCAGGCCCTGATACCACTGGACGGTATAGTCATCGATATGCTGTAGGTTGTAGCGGATCTTCTCGATGTCGGCGTCGAGGGCAGCGATCCGTTCCTCGGCCTTCCTGGCGTTAAATTTCAGAATGCGGCCCATCTTGATTTCCCACAGCTTGAGCAGGTCGTCGTCGGTGATGGTCCGGTAGAAGTCCGGTTTGAAGGGGTTCATAAGTGTGTCGAGCCTTCTTATGGCCACCTCCATTTCGGCAGCCTCCTCCACCTGGCGGTCTTTATACATGCGCTGCTCTATGAAGATTCGTTCGAGCGAGAGGAAGAGGCGTGCCTCCTGGGTCTCGCCGAGCTTGATCTCGAGTTCGCGGGCAAGCATGCTGCGGGTGCCGTCGACGCTGTTGCGAAGAAGGTCGCTTACAGTGAGGAAGGCGGGTTTGCGGTCTTTTATCACGCAGCATATGGGGGAGATGCTCACCTCGCAGTCGGTGAATGCATAGAGGGCGTCGATAGTCTTGTCGGCCGAGGTGCCCGGCATGAGGTGCACAATGATTTCGGCCGAGGCGGAGGTGTTGTCGTCTACCTTGCGGATCTTGATTTTCCCTTTCTCCTGCGCCCCGAGGATCGAGGCGATGAGTGTGGAGGTGGTCTTGCCGAAGGGGAGTTCGGTGATGGCCAGCGTCTTGGCGTCGATCTTCTCTATCTTTGCGCGCACCTTCACATTGCCGCCCCGGGCTCCGTCGTTGTATTTTGCCACATCGATGAGTCCTCCGGTCTGGAAGTCGGGAAGCAGGGAGAACTCCTCCCCGCGGATGTATGCGATGGCGGCGTCGAGTATCTCGTTGAAGTTGTGGGGCAGAATCTTTGATGACAGACCTACGGCGATACCCTCCACTCCCTGAGCGAGCAGCAGCGGGAACTTCATTGGTAGCGTTACGGGTTCCTTCTTGCGACCGTCGTAGGAGGGCACCCACTCGGTGATTTTGGGACTGAAGGCAACGTCGAGTGCGAATGGAGAGAGGCGCGCCTCGATGTAACGGCCTGCGGCCGCTGAGTCGCCCGTCAGTATGTTTCCCCAGTTGCCCTGGGTCGACACCAGGAGGTCTTTCTGGCCGAGCTGCACCAGGGCGTCCTTGATGGAGGCGTCGCCGTGGGGGTGGTACTGCATGGTGTTGCCCACGATGTTGGCCACCTTGTTAAACCGTCCGTCGTCGAGTGTCTGCATGGAGTGCAGGATGCGTCGTTGCACGGGTTTGAGACCGTCTTCTATATGTGGCACGGCGCGCTCGAGGATCACGTAGGAGGCATATTCGAGATACCACTCGCGAAACATGCCTGAGAGAGCCGTCCGTTGGTTGTTGTTGTCTTCTGTCATCGTGTAAAAAATTCAGTGTGTAAAATTAACAAAAAACTTACAAATATTAGTTGCGGATTGCGAAAAAGTTATTAATTTTGCAGCATGTTACGCGCACGTGGCGTAATTGGTAGCCGCGCTAGACTTAGGATCTAGTGTCTAACGACGTGGGGGTTCGAGTCCCTTCGTGCGCACGAAGAAATGGTAATGAGAAAAGGTGTCGGCCGGCCGTGAGGTCGGCCGGCATTTTTTCTTTTCAAAACAGCAGAAACTATGAAAGTTTTTCTCCGCACCCTCCTCCTGACGCTGCTGGCCGTGACGCTCACGGTCCCGGCAGCCTGTTCCAGAAAGCGTGAATATCCCGCCGCGCCGGCCTACCGGCCGCTGCCCAACGGCGAGTTTCCCATCGTGGCCTCCTATGCCTTCTATCCCCCTTACATCAACGACCGGCAGTTTGAGTGGGTAAAGGAGGCCGGATTCAACGTGATACGCAAATTCCTCAGTCCGGCCGAAACCGACAGCGTGCTGAAATATGCCTCGCGTCACGGGCTCTACGTCACCGTGGCGCCGTGGAACATCCGCGACGCCGCCAACGCCCCGGGAATCGTGAAGCGGTATAAGGGCAACCCGACAGTGTGGGGTTACTCGGTGGCCGACGAACCCCGCGCCTCGGCTTTCGGCAACCTGGCGGAGGTGATGGCCGCGCTCGATACTCTGGATCCCGCCAACAACGGGTTTATCAACCTTCTGCCCACGCTCGGCAGCAAGACGTTGGAGGCCGATGATTATGAGGACTATGTTACCCGGTTTGTGGAGGAGGTTAACCCGCCCTTCTTCTCTGTTGACCATTATCCGGTGGTCACCGACAAGCAGGGGCGCCCTTACGTGCATGAGCCGTTTTATGAGACGATGGAGACTATCTCGAAGGTGTCTCGCGAGTCGGGCCGACCCTTCTGGAGCTACATCCAGAGCGAGAAACACGGCTGGTATCCGGCGCCCTCGCTGCCTTTCCTGCGCTTTCAGGTTTTCTCCGCCCTGGGCTACGGAGCGCAGGGACTCAGCTATTTCACCTATCTCGCGCCTGACTTCGATAAGGGGAAGGGAGAGTTTACCCTCTCGCCGATCGATGCCGAGGGGCGTCGCACCCCTACATGGTATATGGTGAGGCAGGTTAACAGTGAGGTGCAGGCCCTGAGCGACGTGTTTCTGGGAGCGGAGGTGGTAAGTGTTGGCCATACGGGCAACCGGCCGGTTGCCACATCGAAGGTTAAGAATCTCCCCGCTCCTTTCCGGAAGATCGACAGCAAGGGAGTCGGCGTGATGGTATCGCACCTGCGCAACGGAGGCAGCGACTACGTACTGGTGGTAAACCGCGATATCAACGCCCCGCAGCAGGTGGATATCCGGCTCGAGGGCAAGCCCGTAACGCGCATTGACGGAAGTGGCGCCACGTCGGCCTTTGGCGGCGGCAAGGTCGAGATTGAGCCGGGTAGTTACCTGCTCTTCAAAATCTCCTGAAATTTATGGGAATTTTCCTTGCTTGTCAGGGAAGCAGACGTCTGATGGCGTTCTCGTCGAGAAGGGTGTAGACCCTCCTTCCGCTCGGTGTGAGCGAGGGGTCGGGGAGGGCGAAGAGGTCTATGACGATCTTCCGTCGCTCCTCTTCAGTGAGTGCCCTGCCGCGTTTCACGGCCATGCTTCCGGCCATGGCGAGGGTGACGTCGCGCCGCAGGCGTTCGGCCGCCTCCTCTGTCGACTCCGTTCCATAGTGGCTTGCCTCGTCGGAGACCGACTCGATGACGCGCATCACGATCTCGACGGCCTCGTCGGCGGTGACGCCGGGCGGCGTACCCGTAATCACGAAGTCGGGGCCCTCCTTCTCGAGAACGAGGCCGAGCCTGTGGAGGGTTTCCCTCACCTCGGCGAGTGGAGCCTCCTGTTCGGGCGAGAGCTCGAGCAGCGCGGGGAAGAGCAGCTGCTGGGAGAGGGTCTGACCGCTGCCCATGCGGGCGCAGAGCTGCTCGTAGAGGATCTTGAGGTGGGCGCGATACTGGTCGATGACGGCCACACCGCGTCCTTCCACCACCCCTATGATATATTTGTCTTCAAACTGCAGGGTTTCGCCCACTGCTGTCTCCTGCCCGTCGGTGAGCTCGGGGATTGACTCGGGGCGCTCTGTCAGCTGCGGTTTTTCGGCCCCCTTCATGAAGCCTTCGTAGAGGCGCTCCCAGTTGGTGGATGGGTTGGAGTGATGCTCGCCGGGGGTACGCTGCCTGTCCGCGCCTCCTGTGCCGGCAGAAGCTGACGTAGCCGAGGCGAAGGGGTTGTAGTCTGTGGGTATGTCGTATGCCGGGAGGTCGGCGGGTGTGCCGGGGTCGGTGGCCGGCGCCACGACGTCTACGGGCAGATGCTCTGTGTCGAAGTCGATGGTTGGCACGGCGGCGTTCTTGCCGAGCGAGGCTCTGACGGCGCCCGAGAGCACCGACCATATCACGGCCTCGTCTTCGAATTTTATCTCGTCTTTAGTTGGGTGGATATTCACGTCGATAGCCGCGGGGTCGATGTCGAACCTGATGAAATAGCAGGGCATCGAGTCAGGGGCTATGAGACCGTTGAAGCAGTTGAGCACGGCCTTGCGGAAGTAGGGGTGACGCATGTTGCGGCCGTTGACCAGGAAGTATTGCAGCGCGTTTCTGCGGCGTGCGAATTCCGGCCGGGTGATGTATCCGCTGATTTTTACGGTGGGGGTGTCAGCCTCCACGGGGAGCAGCTGCTCCACTAGGTTTCCCTTCCAGATGTCGCCGATACGCTGCCTGAGGTTTCCCTTTCGGAGGTCGATGGTCTTGCCTCCGGTGTCGATGCTCATCCTGACGCCTGGGTTTACGAGCGCGAGGCGTTCAAACTCACGCATTATGTTCGAGAGCTCCACGCTGTCGCTTTTGAGGAACTTGCGGCGTGCCGGGACATTGAAGAAGATGTTTTTCACCATGATGTTGGTGCCGGCCTCGCATACGTCGGGTTCCTGTTTCTCCACCCGGCTGCCGGAGATTACGAGGTGGGTGCCCATGGCCGACTCGGGTTGGCGGCTTCTCACCTCCACCTGCGATATGGCGCAGATAGAGGGGAGTGCCTCGCCCCTGAAGCCCATGGTGACGAGGCGCGACAGGTCGTCGGCCGAGGATATCTTGGAGGTGGCGTGGCGCTCGAAGGCCATACGGGCGTCTGTGTCAGACATGCCGTGGCCGTTGTCGATCACCTGTATGAGAGTCCTGCCGGCGTCGCGCACGAAGATGCGGATGCAGTCGGCGCCTGCGTCTACGGCGTTCTCCACGAGCTCCTTGATTACGGAGGCGGGACGCTGTATCACCTCGCCGGCGGCAATCTGGTTGGCCACGGAGTCGGGAAGCAGGTATATCCTATCGGGCATTTCGGAATTCCTTGGGCGAGACGCCCACTATGTTTTTGAAGTATTTGCCGAAAAACGACTGGGAGGGGAAGTTGAGTTCCTCTGCAATCTGCTGTATTGACATCGAAGAGGATTTTAGGAGCACCTTGGCCTCGAGGATCACCATACGGTCGAGCCACTCGCTGGCGGTGAAGCCGGTCTGGGCCTTGATGGTGCGGCCGAGGTGTTTTCCGGTGATGCCGAGCTCTCGCGCGTAGAATTCCATGAAGCGTTCTTTCTTGAAGTTGTTGCGGGCGAGCTGCAGGAAGCGGTGGGTGATGTGGGCTGCCGTGGAGCCGGTGTCCTTCCTCTGGTTGAAGATGCGCGTCAGGGTGTGGTAGAAGAAGGCGAGCACCGTATGGAGCACTGACTTGTATAGGAACTTGTCGCCGGGGTCGGAGACGATTGTGCGCAGGTGGCGCAGAAACATCTCGAAGTCGGTGACGTTTTCCTCGGGGATGTTGAGCACCGGGTTCTGCTTGAAGAGGCCCGCCATTGTGGGGTCGCCTACCTCCTTGAGGAGGTCGCCGAAGAAACGTTCCGACATCACCACGAAAGCGCCCTCGAAGTCTTCGCTGATCGAGAGGGGCTGCAGGATTTCCGACGAACCGATGTTGACCAGGCAGGGGGCGTCGATGTCGAATTCCTGGAGGTTGATCTCGGCCTTGCAGTGTCCCTTCCGCACGTAGATCGATGTGGCGGAGGTGAACTTCATAGGCTGGCGGAGCATGGTGAGCATGGCGCCGCCGATGTTGTCGAGCATCCAGAAGTCTTGCTCGAGGATGTGGCTGAGGTTCTCGGGAAGTTCGAGACCTTCGTAGGTGAGTGTCTTGTTGCCTTTTTTCATGTCCGGAGATGGTGGACGCGGCGTTTCACCTTAAGTTTGTCGCTGATGATCAGTCCGCCGATAATCAGGGCGCACCCTATGTATCCCATAAGTGAGATCTCCTCGCCGAGTGTGAAGAAGGCCACGATCATGGTTACTAGGGGCTGGGCATAGAGGTAGTTGTTTGTGGCCACGGCCCCTATCTCCTTCATGGCATAGTTCCAGATGAGGTAGGCCAGCAGCGAGCAGACGACTACGAGGAAGAGGAGATTGAGGATGTATGCGGGGTTGCTGAAGAGGATGGCGAGATGGTTCTCGCCGCTGCCGATCCACATCAGTGGGGCGGCGGTGAGCACTCCGTAGAAGAAAAGCTTACGGGTGATGAAGAGTGAGGAATAGACAGGCACGAGGCGCTTCACGCCCAGAGCGTAAGTGGCCCAGGCGAAGGCGCTCAGCAGCGCCAGGAGGTCGCCCAGGGGGTTGAATTCGAGTCCTTCGCCATGGCTGAAGATCACGCATATCACGCCGACGAATGCTATTACGGAGCCGATTATCATGCCGGCGCCGAGTCTGACGCGAAACACGAGGCCCATCAGGGCCGTGGTGACGAGCGGCGCGAGGGCCGACAGCAGCGAGACGTTGCCCGTTGAGGTGTATTGCAGGGCCGTGTTCTCCAGCACGTAGTAGAGCGAGCCGGCGCAGACGCCGCAGAGCAGGAACTGGAGTTCGTCTTTGATGCTGTTGGCAAAGATCTTCTTGAACGTGATGGCGAGGATTATCACGTAGGCGAGGACGAACCGATAGACGTAGACCTCGATAGGAGACAGGAGGGCGTCCTCCATCAGCACTTTCGTGAAGATGAACGACGCTCCCCATGCTATCACTACGAGCAGGGCGCCAAGGTGGCCCAGGAATTTTCCTCGCATAAGGAAGTTTTTAGTCGAGCTTGTGGATTACGAGACCGGAGCGGAGCTTGGGCTCAAACCATGTGGTCTTCGGGGGCATGATGTTGCCGGTGTCGGCTATGTTCATCAGCTGGTCCATGGTTACGGGATAGAGGGCGAGTGCCATCTTCATCTCTCCGGAGTCGACCCGGCGCTGGAGCTCCTCGAGGCCGCGGATGCCGCCCACGAAGTCGATGCGCTTGTCGCTGCGCAGGTCGGTGATGCCGAGGATGTCGCGCAGGATGAGGTCGCTGGATACCGTTACGTCGAGCACTCCGATGGGATCCTTGTCGTCATACGTGCCGGGTTTAGCGGTGAGCGAATACCACTTGCCGTCGAGGTAGAGGGCGAAGTTGTGCAGCGCGTTGGGGCGGTAGGGCTCTGTCCCTTTCTCTTCCACGTCGAAGTTTACGCGGATTTTGTCGAGGAATTCTGCGGGAGTGAGTCCGTTGAGGTCGCGCACCACGCGGTTGTAGTCGATGATCTTGAGGTGGGATGCGGGGAAGGCCACGGCCAGGAAGTAGTTGTATTCCTCGTCGCCTTTATGGTTGGGGTTGTTTTTGGCCTTTTCGGCGCCTACGAGGGCGGCGGCTGCGGAGCGGTGATGGCCGTCGGCGATGTAGAGGTTGGGTATCTTGTCGAATTCCTCGGTGATCTTGTCGATGATCTTCTTGTCGTGGATCACCCACAGGGTGTGTCCGAATCCGTCGGGAGCCACGAAGTCATATTCGGGTTTGCCGGCCGTTACGGTCCTGATGATGTTTTCAAGTTCCTCGTTGTCGGGGAAAGCGAAGAATACGGGTTCGATGTTGGCGTTGTTGACACGCACGTGTTTCATGCGGTCTTCCTCCTTGTCGCGGCGGGTGAGCTCATGCTTTTTGATGCGGCCCTCCATATAGTCGTCTACCCAGGCTGCCACGACGAAGCCATACTGTGTGCGGCCGTCCATCGTCTGGGCGTAGATGTAGTATTTGTCTTCCTCGTCGGGCACGAGCCAGCCCTCTTTCTGGAAGCGGTGGAAGTTTTCCACGGCCTTCTCATACACCTTGGGGTCGTGTTCGTCGGTGCCCGGTTCGAATTCGATTTCGGGTTTGATGATGCGGTAGAGCGATTTGGGGTTGCCTTCGGCCTCTGAGCGTGCCTCTTCGGAGTTAAGCACGTCATAGGGACGCGACACTACTTCTTCTACCATCTCTTTCGGGGGACGTATCCCCTTGAAGGGTTTTACTTTTGCCATTGGTTATGTTTATATAGATTTAAGGGTTTATGTAGTCTTCTTATTCAGTGTTTCGGTTTTGTCCGGGTCAGGGGTTGTCGTGTTTCCTTGCGCAGTCTTTGCAAAGGCCGTATACCATTGTGGAGCAGTAGGTGGGGCTGAAGCCCTCGAGGTCCATCTCTTCCGGACGGAAAAACGTGTTTTCCTCAATCTCGCGGATCTTTCCGCAGGCGTTGCAGACGAGGTGGAGATGGCTGCCGACGGCCACCTCGAAGCAGGTTTTCCGGGAGCCGAACATATGGCGGTTGAGCAGTCCGCAGTCTACGAGCAGTTCGAGGGTGCTGTAGATCGTTGCGCGGCTTACGTGGTAACCCGATGCCTCCATGTTGTCGTAGAGCGCGTCGGCGGCGAAGTGGCCCGGCAGCGAGAGCGCCTTCTCCAGAAGCGCGAAGCGCTCGGGCGTCTTCCGCAGCTTGCGGTCGGTAAGGTATTGCTTGAATTTCTCCCTGGGCGAGAGACTGGTCTGCGAAACCATGGTATCAGACGGGGTCTAAATTTATTGCAAACTTACTAAATTTTTTCGAGGGTTGCAAATCGAGTGAGGAAATAGATTGCAAAACGGGCATTGAAACCGGAAAAAAGTAAGGGTGGGCATCTGCTGCTCACCCTTACACTGAATCCACTATAACTATACTAACTATAAACCTTACTTCTCTATCTCATCCTCGCGGACTCTCAAGAAGTCTAACCCACTTTGCTTATTTGCAGTTAAAACAAGCGGGCAAGGCTATAGGTTTGTCGTTTTAACACTGTTTTAACAAGTTTAACGCTCGTTTCACCAGCGGTTGTAACGCACGTTTTCCGGGTTCCATTTGTTCTTGGGTTCCGGACTCTCGTCGGGCCAGCCGAGTGTGATCACGTCGAGCGGAATGATGTTTTCGGGCAGACCGAGCACGGCTTTCACGCCGGGTATGCGTTCGGGATTGGGATACACGCCACACCACACTGCGCCCAGGCCGTATGCATGGGCCGCCAGCAGGATGTTTTCAGTGGCTGCGGAGCAGTCTTGCACCCAGTATTCCCTTGCCTCGCCCTCGAGAGCCTTGTCCATGTTGCCGCACACCACGATGGCAGCCGTGGCCGTCTTGAGGTTGGAGTAGGGGTGCACCTCACGCAGCGAGTCGAGTACCTCCTTTTCGGTTATAACGACAAAGGCCCAGGGCTGCTTGTTGACGGCCGAGGGAGCGGCCATGCCGGCTTTCACCAGGATGTCGAGCGTGTCTTTCGAGATGGGACGGTCGGTAAACTGGCGGATGCTCGTGCGGGTCATGATGTTTTCAATCACGGCAGCCGTGGCGTCGCTCCCGCCTTGCGGAGTGGCGGCAGCCTTGTCGGAACTTGAGGCGGTGCATGCACCGAAGATACCTGTTGCGCAGATCATTGCTGTAAGAATTGATTTTTTCATAGTTGTTAAATCTTTATTATAGTTATCTACGGCAAATTTAGCAAAAATAATGTTAACTTTGCATTGTGAAAGAAACTCAATCAGAAAATTTTTTTGTTGAGGAGGCGTCGGCTCCTGCTGAGACCGTCTGCATGCGCCGCTGGCACTGCTACCTTCTGATGCTCATGCATCAGGCCCCGGCCGCAGGCTGGGTGGTCGGACTGCTTTGCGTGGCCTTGGTGGTGGCGGGGTTTATCGTCTCGCCGTGGCTCGGCGTGGCTGCCCTCGGCGTGAGCGCCTTCATAGCCGTGATGGCCATGAGTTTCGTGGTGATGGCCTACGGTTTCTACACCCTGACCTGGGTAAACATGAAGCCCCACACGTTCTCGCTTTCAGGCGACAGCCTGCGCATCGTCTTCGACGACGGGCGCGAGGTAGGCGTTGCTCTGAACCAGCTCCGGCCCTATACCATCTATCCCGGCGGCGTACTGGTGCCCGTAGCCGTGGAAGGGGGTGGCTGGCTGTGGTTTCCCGGCGGCTCTCAGCCTGACGGTATGCCGCTGCCGGAGTTTCTGAAAAGACTCTATAACCATACTGACAAGCAACCTGCAGATGAGCATAATACAGACTAAAGACAGAAAATATTGCTTCGTGATGGAGATGGAGGTGCGCGACTACGAACTCGACTGCGAGCAGATAGTCAACAACGCCAACTACCTTCATTATATGGAGCATACGCGCCATAAGTTTTGCCAGGCGGCAGGCATGCCGTTTTTCGAGATGCACCGTCAGGGCATCGACGCCGTGGTGAGGCGTGTGGAGATAGAATACCTCTCCCCGCTGCGCAGCATGGAGAAGTTTACGAGCTGCCTGAGCCTCGAGCGCAAGGGCCCCAGATATATATTCCACCAGGATATCGTGAAGCAGAACGGCGAACTCGCCGCCTCGGCCCAGATAACGGCCGTGATACTGCGCGACGGTAAGTTGACTCGCGGCGATGAACTCATCGAGATTTTCGGAAAATATCTATAAGCTCGCCACAGTCTTCCTCGACGGGCTTACCCCGGAGACCGTAGCGCGGTTTCCGGAGTCGGGACTTGACGCCGAGGCGTTTTTCACCGTACCCGACGCCGAACTGCGTCACGTCCTCCATCTCCCCAAGGGGGTGGACTTCGGCATGTATCGCCGTGAGGAGGCTGTGGCGCGTGCCCGCAAGGAGCAGGAATTCATGGACCGCCACGGAATCCGGGCGCTCTATGTGCACGATGCCGACTATCCCCGGCGCCTGCTGGAGATCTCCACGCCGCCCAAGGTGCTCTTCGTGTTGGGTAACCCCGACCTCAATGTGGAGCATCTGGTCAGTGTGGTGGGCACCCGTCGTTGCACGCAGGCCGGCATGGACTGGTGTCGCGCCTTCGTGGAGGAGTTATCGCCCCTTTTCCCCGACCTTTGGGTGGTGTCCGGACTTGCCTATGGCATCGACAGCGTGGCGCATGCCGCGGCCATAGCCGCCGGCCGACCCACGGCGGCGGTGCTGGCCCACGGACTCGATACGATCTACCCCGCGGCCCACAGGCTTCTGGCCAAGGATATCATAGCTAAGGGGGGAGCCCTGATCTCGGAATATCCCTCGGGAGTTACGCCCTACAGGAGCCGTTTCCTGGAGCGCAACAGGATAGTGGCCTCCATCAGCGACGCCACGGTGGTGGTGGAGAGCGAGATCAAGGGGGGCGCCATGTCTACGGCCAATACGGCCTTCTCGTATTCGCGCGACGTCTTCGCCGTGCCCGGCCGACCCTCCGACACCATGAGCAGCGGGTGCAATCACCTCATACGCAAGAACAAGGCACATATCCTCTCCAACGTCACCGACTTCATCGAGGATATGGACTGGCGACCCGCCGGACTGAAGATGGAGCCCCGCCAGCGGTTGCTTTTCCCCGAACTGGAGGGCGACCTCCGCATCGTCTACGACTGTATCCGGTTTCGCCGCGAACCGATGACCCCCGACGCCATCCATGCCGCCACCACCCTCCCCATAGCCAAGGTGATGGCCGCTCTGGGCGAGCTGGAATTTGACGGCATAGTAAGCCGCCTCTCCGGCAACCGCTACGAGCTGGCTTAGAGAGGCGGACTACTCCTTTAGTAATATTTTTCTCTTCCGCTCAGATGCGATTGAGGACGGTTTCTACCAGACGTTTTACGGATGGTTTGTAGTCGGTGTTGGCTTTTGTGGCTCGGCGTTCGGCGATGATGCAGCATACGGTCATTGCCTTGTGGCCAAGCAGTTTGGCCATACCCTGCAGGCATGCGCTCTCCATCTCGAAGTTGGTGATGGGGCGGTCGTGGTAGAGGAAGCTCTCGATCTTGGAGTTGAGGTCGGGGTCGGCGAGTTTCAGGCGCACCATGCGGCCCTGCGGGGCGTAGAAGCCCACGGCGGCAATAGTGTAGCCGCGGTGCATGTCGTCGCGTCCGATGCGCTCTACGAGTTCGGCGTCGGCATCCACCACATAGGGTGCGGCCCATGTCTCGGGCCAGTTGACGTGGCGGCAGAAGAGGCGCTCGAAGTCAAGGTCGCACACGGCGTCGCGGTCGGCATAGAAGTTCAGGATGCCGTCGAAGCCCATGCCTTTCTGCGCGATCACGAAGTCGCCTATATGCAGGAACTCCTGCAGGGAACCCGACGTGCCGATGCGCACCATATTGAGGGTGCGGTGGTGAGGTTTCACCTTGCGTGTGGCGAAGTCTACGTTGGCCAGGGCGTCAAGTTCGGTTACTACGATCTCGATGTTGTCGGGCCCGATGCCGTGAGATATACACATTATCTCCTTCCCTTTGAAGGTGCCGCCAACGGCGTGGAACTCGCGGCTCTGCACGTCGTAGTCGACGGTGTCGAAATAGGATGCCACCATGTCTACGCGGCCGGGGTCGCCCACGAGGATGATGTTGTCGCGAAGCTGGTCGGGACGCAGGTGAATGTGAAACACCGAACCGTCGTCGTTGATGATGAGTTCGGATGAGGGGATGATTCTTTCTTCCATAGTATGAAGTTTAACTTGTTGCTGAAAAAGGTATTAGAAATGTGCTATGACCTCCACCACGATGCGGTCGTCGTCGGTGAGCGACGGCGTCACGCCCTTGCGGAAGAAGTATTTCTCATAGTTGATGCGGAAGTCGGCCTGCAGCTTGCTCTTCAGGGAGAGGGTTGCGCCGAGGGTAAGGCGGTGGCATTCAGGGTTGTCTATTGTCAGTTTGCCGTCTTCGGCTGCCACGCCCGAGGAGTGGTTGCCCATATAGTCGTAGCGTGCGGCGCCCGAAACCCCGCCAATCATTTTCTTCTCGATGGGGAAGAGACGATAGACGAAGAAGTCGAAAGCATTTACGGGTTGGAAGAGCTCGTGCATGTAGTTCTTGCGCAGGTATTCGCCCTCCACGTGCCAGAGACCGTTGTGGAAGTATGCGCCGATGTCCCACATCTGTTCCCAGGCGATGCCGCGCTTGATGCGGGCTGTGGATGCCGAGGCATACCATTGGGGGAGAAACGCGCTGATGAGCTTGGCCGAAAACCCGTAGGAATTGGTGAAGTAGAGGCGGTGTTCACCCACGCCGCTGCAGTTGTAGACCCCCGCCTGCACGGTCAGGGGGATTTTGGGGATGTCGTAGCTGCCGGTGAGTCCGATGTCGCGAAAGCCACCATGCTTGGCCAGGAAAGTACGGTTGACGAAGAATTGCTCGCAGGGCTGGCGGTGGGCGGCGATGGTGAAGGGGATACGCTGTTGACCGAGGGTGAAGTTGAGACCTTTGAGGGGGAGCACACGCACGTAGGCATTTACGAGAGCCATCCTACCCCAGTCGCTGAAGTCGACCTCACCGCAGTATGAGACGATAGGGGCCACGTAACCGTTGACGCCGAACCGAAGGTCGCGCACCTTGAACCCGCCGCGGTTTTGGCGTGTGAGGTATTCATATCGAGCCCTCACGGTGCCGTAGACGGTAGGGATATAGATTGACTTCTCGGCGCGGGCCATAGGGGGCAGGGCCAGCAGAAGCAGGAGGGACAGGAGCAGTAGGCGTTTCATTATCGTTGGTTGGTAGGGTAGGTGTGGGTATTGGGTTAGATGGTATAGGGGTATTGGATTAGGTTGTAAAATTAGTAATAAGATTCAAAACAATCAAGAAATTTGCATATGCAAATTATTTATTGTAATTTTGCAGTCGCTATCAGAAACCCTTTGGAGAGATGCCGGAGTGGTCGATCGGGGCGGTCTCGAAAACCGTTGTGCCTTTTAGGCACCCAGGGTTCGAATCCCTGTCTCTCCGCCAAGGATTAAGATGAAGAATGCGAGCCCAAGCGAAAGCTTGGGTTTGCGATTAAATAAGGGTATCCTCAAGCTTGCTTGAAAGAATATCCTTATTTAAATTGCAAAAACCATTTGAAAAATGGTTCGCATTCAATCATCTTAATCCTTGAACAGCTTCCCCCTCAAGGGATGGGCGAGCGCACGCGAGCCAATCCCTGTCTCTCCGCCGGGGCGAAAATCGCCCCTTGAACAGCCTCCTCCCTCCCGGGATGGGCGAGCGCAGGCGAGCCAATCCCTGTCTCTCCGCCGGGGCGAAACAAATCATTCGTCAAGAAAAATGTAAAAATCCACATTTTTATTGACGAATATCCCGTGTAACTCTACATTTTTCTTGACGAATGCTCTAAACGTACCACTAAGCTGCGTTTGTACCACCACATAGGCGGTACAAACGCAAATTGCAAAAACGAGCAGAATAACGTGGGCATGCGCGAACATAGGGGCTCGCGAGCTATCGCAGCCATACGCTGTCATAGACATGCTCTCTCGAGCAAGCTTGCTTGCGTTCGGCTTACCCCACGAAGCTCGCTGGCGCTCGCTTATCGTGGGGATAACCATATGGAAAGCTCTCCGAGCTAACTATCACGTCAGCAATGAGAAAAGCCGCGTCGCGGCTCTTCCCATTTCTCCTGGGTGTTATTACAGACGGCAGCAAGACGTTAAATCCAATCTCAGATCAGAGGACTCAATCGAAGCTCTCTGAGCTATATATCCTCAACGTGGGGAGAGATAGCTCGGAGAGCTTTTCCGATGGTAAACCCCACCATACGGGAGTGAAGCGACCTTGGTGGGGTGTGTGGTGCTGATGCAGGCTTCCTCGAAGAGGATGTCTATGTGAGCAGCCAATCGGTCAACCTAAATCAGGAAAACACACCATAAGGTTGAAATGCAAGGAGTTCTGCGATTTTTGAGTTCAGCGATTGAACCCAAAAACCCACACGGTGCATGCGGGGATTGAGCAGAAACGATGCGGAGAGGTTCCATTGGGGTTATTGCTTTAGCATTATATTCCAACCACGTTTCTTTCCTTCGGGACGAGTGATATATTTTTTCTCTGCAAGATTTTCAATCTGTTTTTGGATTGCAGAGCGGTTCATATTTAATTTTTGTGCTATTTTTGTTAAGGAAGCTGTTGGTTCAGCAAGGAGTACCTTTAATATTCGGGAAGGCGTGGGTGTTGAAAACTCAACAATTTCTCCTTCAAACCACCATTTTAATTCCTTATCGCCGGATAAAAATTCAATCGTATCGGAAATATCTGCCACCAATACATTCTCCATGTAATCAGCGAACGGTTTTATTTGTGAAATTGTAGCGTGTGCGCCCTCAGAGGGTATAAGACCGGTTATGGCATCCGTCAGTGCCAGAGCGTTCAGATAGGCCTGCTTTTTATTCGACCGTATTACTAACATCGGCCACCCATGGCGACGTAATATAAAATTCACCATAAGGCGAGCTATACGACCATTGCCATCCTCAAATGGGTGAATGCGGATATAACGATAATGAAACAATGCTGCAATCTGAATAGGCGTTAACGACGCTTTGGAAGCGGCGTCGTTATACCACTCCACTAAATCAGCCATCAGAGCGGGGGTTTCTTCGGGTGAGGCATATTCAAAACGTTCGCCGGTGGGTGTTATTACAGAGTTAGGACGAGTTTTGTAACACCCGGCATGAACCACATAGCTTGTAGTTTCTCCTCCCGGAAGTTTCCTGTGGACTGTATAATCCTCGCGCAGCATCACATGATGCAGTTGGCGGATAAAGGTTTCTGTTAGAGGATTATCGGTGTCTGCCTCACGCTCTATCATATTGAGGCAAATATTGTGTGCCTTCATCTCCTCAAGGTCCTTCATCCTTGCGTTGCCTACGACCTCTCCAAGGAGAAGGAGCACCTCAGTTTGTCCGTAAGTGAGCGTATTCCCCTCTATATGATTGCTATTATAATTGAAATCCAGCATAAACTTTCGTTTCAGCCTAAATTCATCATCGTTTGAAAGAGGTTGAATAGATTGCCAGTGGTTATATAATTTTTCTAATTCTTTCATATCTTATGAATTTAGCACAAAGATACAAAATATACCACCAAACACCAAATATACCACCAAATTAGTGGTACAAAAGAAGTTTAAGCCTCTAAGACGTACCACTAAGCTGCGTTTGTACCACCACATAGGTGGTGCAAACACAGCTTGCAATAATGAGCAGAATAACGTGGGCATGCGCGAACGTAAGGGCTCGCGGGCTATCGCAGTCTTACGCTATCATAGACATGCTCTCTCGAGCAAGCCTGCTTGCGTCCTGATTACCCCACGAAGCTCGCTGACGCTCGCTTATCGTGGGGATAACCATAGGGGAAGCTCTCCGAGCTATCCCCCAAGGCAGCAGGGCGTTATAAGAATCGTAGAGTGTTCGGGAAATCGCAGAACTCTTTTCTGACTTGCCACGGCGGAAAGGGGAAAAGCCGCGACGGGGCTCTTCCCACCTTCGACAAACGCGTCTGCAACCGCTTTGTTCTGCTTGTTAATGCCCAAGAGGTTGAAATGCAAGAAGTTTTGCGATAAAAAAGTTCTGCGATTGAACACCAAAACTAGGGGTGGTTACTTGGTCCAGCAGTTGAGAATCTCGCCGAAGTAGACGGTGTGGGGAACGACTCCCTGAAATTTCTTCTGAGCGTAATTCCCAATCAAGGATTCCGAAAATTTGTTTTTGTCGAGATTGTGGGCGTAAACCTTCCGGCACTCGATTACCAGCCGCGCCTCCGGAAATACCGGTGTGTCGTTTTCCGTGAACTCCACTTTTAGTCCTGTGGCGGCAATCTTGTCCTCGTCCCTGCCGGAGTGTGAACCGATATAGGCGGTGGCTTTACGATATTCGGGAGGGAACACGTTGATGGAGAATGTGTCGTGGCTCTCCAGGTATTTTTGGGTGTAACGGGTGGCGCTCACAAAGATGATGGCGATGGGCATGTTGTCCCACCATGCATCACCCAGGGCACCCCAGGAAACGGTGAGTTCGTTGAAGTCATCGGGACTGCCGGCCGCAACCACGGCCCAGTCGTCGCCAAACAGCTTTATGGGATTCTCCTTGATATCCTTCGGGCTTATCAATCTGAAATTATTTTCCATAGCCATAACTTTTTACGTTATAACAAACATACATTTTGTATGGTTTGGAATGGCGTGGTGGAGCGAGTCAGATGGTGGTGAGTAGCGGAGCGGCAGCGCTATCATAGACATGCTCTACGAGCAAGCCTGCTTGCGTTCGGATTACCCCACGAAGCTCGCTGGCGCTCGCTTATCGTGGGGATAACCATAGGAGAAGCTCTCCGAGCTAACTTCTACGGCAGCAAGGAGATATAAGCAATCGCAGAACCGGGAAATCGCAGAACTGTTTTCTTAGACTTTCACGGCTGCAATGGGGAAAGCCGCGTCGCGGCTTCAGGTGCGCAGCCCCAGACAAGCAGTCGCGAAGCGACAGTGAAGTCTGGGGTATCTAAGATCCCAACCAATTAAATCAACATCGGAGATGTTGAAGGTATATGCAACCTCTCCGAGGTTGTTAAAATATTATGAATTAATCGGTTACCCCAGACGGCGCTATCGCTTCGCGATTGCTTGTCTGGGGCTTGATACCTTGAGCCGCGTCGCGGCTCTTCCCTATTTCTCCTGCGTGTTATTGCAGATAGCATCAAGGCGTTAAATCCAATCTCAGAGCAGAGGACTCAATCGAAGCTCTCCGAGCTAGATAACCTCAACGTGGGGAGAGATAGCTCGGAGAGCTTTTCCGATGGTAAACCCCACCATACGGGAGCGATAGCGACCTTGGTGGGGTGAGTGGTGCTGATGCAGGCTTCCTCGGAGAGGATGTCTATGTGAGCAGCCAATCGGTCAACCTAAATCAGGAAAACACACCATGAGGTGGAAATGCAAGGAGTTCTGCGATTTTTGAGTTCTGCGATTGAACCCTCAAAAACTTGCCATAGCGGAAACGGGGTTTTAGAAGCGGATGTTTATGCCGACATGGAGCGAGAGGGGCGAGAGACGGCTCTTCGTGACGTAGTCGCTCAGCGCCTTCACCTGCTGACCTCCGGCCACGGTGTAGGTCACCGGCGCCGTCTCCGCGTTAAGCGGTGTCCCGGAAGAGATGTCGTAATGTCCGGCTAAGACGTCGGTCAGACCCGCGTTGTAGCGTATGCCGAGGTCGATGGAAACCGGGTCGGCAACGTAGAACTCAAAACCCACTCCGGCCATTACGGAGGCCGCAAAGCCCTTGATGTCGGCCTCACCTTTAGCGGCCTCATCAAGGAAGGTTTCTCCGAAATCATTTATATAATCCGATTTAATCACCAACTGATTATACTCCTGATATACGCCATAGCTGTTGGCTATGCCCGTGGTCGAACCTGTTGAACCGGTGCACTTGAACCCGAGACCGAAGCCCACGTCCGCATGTACCCCGAGCCATTTGGTTATGCGGTACTGATACTGCAGATAAATAGGTATGTTGAAATAGCCGAGGTTTACTTTCTGACTGACGTCGGTGAGGGTCGTGTAGCGCTGATAGGGATTGCCGTCCTCGTCGGCCGAGGCCGGAGCTGCGTAGTCAAAACTCATCGAGGGGATATCGAAAGTGGCCGAGGCCATGCGGTAACCAACGCCAATATTTGCTTCGAGGGAACTGCTACCCTGACGCCAAAAGGTGTAGCCGAAGTCCAGGCCGAAAGCGTTGGTGGAAGACTTGTGGGTCATACCCGGCAGCGCCGTCGTCAGCGACATCGCCTTTCCCAATCCTATATCCCCGTAGGCCTTTACAGCAAATTTCTGCGCGGTTGCCTGTGAAAGGGTCGCAATACAAGCAACAATAATAAACGAATATACTATCTTTTTCATTGGGGTTCAGTTATTTGATTATTTTGTATGATGAATTGTTCGTCTTGACAACATAGATACCGGAATTCAGTGACTCTATACTCTTGCCCATATAATTTCCGTCGACAGTGTAAACACCTATGATGTGCTCACCGCTGCGGGATTTGATGCCTATGAAATCCATAGGATTGAAGTCCTCATCAACAGAGCCGTCAAGGTGCCGGCGGGAACTGATGTGGAGCATACCGTCCGCATCAATAAAGTATGCGAACACCCAGAAATCATTGGACGGGTTCCAGTAAACTTCTTCCGTGGTGTATGTGTATCTCCAGGGAGTATCCTCGAGGGTAACCGAACCCTCTTTAAGATTGGTATAACCGAACACGTAGTGATAACCTGCGGCCTCGAGCACCTCGTCGGTTTTCTCCATCATGGCCACGAATGTATGGCTTGTGCCGTCGCCCTTCCTGAGCAGTTCCGTTGGGGTTTCTGCTATATATTCGGGTTCGTCTGGTTCCTGTGGAATCACAGTCACCTCGCAGGTAGCTGTCACCTGCTTGCCGTTGACTGTGGCCGTGGCCGTTATGGTAGCCTGGCCGAGGGCCAGTGCGGTAATCGTACCGTCGTTTGTTACGGAAACTGTGGTGGGATCCGATGAGATCCAGTTTATGACATCGGGCAACACATAACCGGCCTGTGCCTTCGGAGTGAACTGATAGGTGTCGCCGATATAGAGGCTGATGCCTTCCTTGCCTCCCATCACGGATTCGTCGAACTCAAACTCGAAGCTTTCCGCTATGGGAGCGGTTACGGTGACTGAGCAGATTGCGCTCAGATTGCTTCCGTCGAGGGCTGTGCAGGTGATGACAGTCTGACCCTGGGAATGGGGAGTCACATTGCCCTCGTTGTCTACGGAGGCTACCGCAGGGTTGCTGCTCTCCCAGTTGAGCTCCGGCATCGTTGCCTCTGATGGGGTATAGACGGGTTTGATGGTCTGGGGGAGCGCATTCTGCGCCATCGAGAGCTGAGCAGGATCAAGTTCAAGGCTCTTCATCGTTATCTCGGCGATAACTGTTACCTTGCCAGTTAGCAATTCTTCGCCGTTGAGGGAGACGGTATAGGAGGTCTCGCCAACCGAAAGACCGGTGAACGCAGCCGAGAGGGTATCGCCGGAGGGGGTGAGCTCCACAAGACTCTCGCCGCCGTTGGCGAGGGACCACGTCAGGGAGGGAATTCCGGAGAGTTCGTCAGGAAGTTGCAGATCCACTGTGACCGTGCGGTTGACGTGGACGTAAACGTCGTTGCCGTCTATCCAGCCGTTCCCGTCGTCATCACCGGGACCGGAGCCTGTGCCGTCGCCGGGAGTAACGGTGATTTCGTTGCCGCTTTTCACCGTTACCGAGCAGGTAGCAGAAGCCTCGCCGCAGGAGACGGTGATATTGGCAACGCCTACTGAAACCGCAGTGACGACTCCGTCTGTGGAAACGCTTGCCACTGTGGGAGTGCTCGAAGACCAAGTAATTTCAGCACTTGTATCTTCGGGGCTAAGAGTGGCAATTAATGTTTCCTCCTGCCCAACCAATAGGGTTAGGTTTGACTTATTTAATTGTATAGTCGTTGCTTCAACTGGTAATGGTTCTATGCTTGAAAAATACCATCCTTCAGCGTTTTTATATAGAGATATTGATTTTTCCGGAACATATAAAGGTTTGTCATATAAACTCCGTAAAGTATACCATTCTACTACAGGAGGATTTTCAGACAACGATTTAACATCTGTAAAGCCCCAACATCTTTCGAAAGCCTCATATTCAATTTTCTGCACATTTTCGCCGATTATCAGCGAGCCGTTGAAGCCGGAACATCCATAGAAAGCTGACACTCCAATTGTCTGGACATTGTTACCGATTGTCAACGAACCTGTAAAGCCTGAACAGCCATAGAAAGCAGAATTCCCGATGGTCTGCACATTGTTGCCGATTGTCAGCGTACCAGTAAAGCCTGAACAACCAGAAAAAGCACTATTCCCAATTGTCTGAACATTCTCGCCGATAGTCAACGAATCTCTAAAGCCGGCACATTCATAGAAAGCCGTGACTCCGATTGTCCGAACATTGTTGCCAATTGTAAGCGAACCAGTGAAGCCAGAACAGTGAAAGAAAGCACTATCTTCAATTGAAGTAACAGAATTGGGAATTGTCAGCGAACCGGTAAAGTTATAACACGAATGGAAAGCACTATCCCCGATTGTCTGCACATTGTTTCCAATTGTCAGCGAACCGTTAAAGTTCCGACAATCAGAGAAAGCAAAGACACCAATTGAAGTCACGGATTCAGGGATGAGCAGCGAACCGGTAAAGCCTATACAATCCCAAAAAGCATAGTTTCCGATTGAAGTGACGGATTCGGGAATTATTAATTCTCCTGAAATATTAGAATTATTACAGAAAGAATAATCCCCTATTTCTTTTAGGGTATAGACTTCATTGTTATATTCGACTTTTTCATACAAATTGAGTTTCCCGGTAATATTATTGCCCGGGGTCCAATAATTACTACCAGTTTTAGTTCGGCATGTTTTATCTACCGAACTTATTACAGTGTAAGTTACTCCGTTATAGATAAAGTCTTGGGCTAAGACAACCAATGGAGCCAATAACAAGAAAAAAAGTAGTTTTAATTTCATACGTGTATTTTTTAATTTCTTATTGTGATTATTTGGAAGAACTCAGAATCAGGATTATCCGTAACATTATATATATTTTTATTTGCGGCTTTTAATAATATCTTTATACCGTGCCATGGATGCCCATATTTATTGTTTTCCCCATATGAAAAGAAATAGTCTTTAGCATCTGGAAAATTTACTATAATTTGTAGATTGAAATTATATAGGGATCCATGATGAGGCACCTGTATTAACCCAACATACTTGGCTGCGGGTCCTAAAATGTTATAGATACGAGTAAAGACTGTTTCTTCTCGACTTCCCTTATTCTTTATCAATTTGGATAAATTGATATCTCCCGTATATAGTGCACCCGAGGTTTTTTGATAAAAGTGAGGGAGGAGCCTATTTGTCACACGTCTTGGGTCTAATAAATAGCTTACCTCTGAGTCTATTTTCCAATTTTGTGAATTTATCTTTTTTAGAAGAAAGAGAGAGGGTCCCGAGTAAACAAGTAAAGAAGTAGAATTTTTATCCTTTAAAACCTTTTCATGAAATTCCTTATATACTTTCTTGATTTCTTCCCAGTCAGATTTATCCAGTCTTTCTGAAATTTCATTTAGAGAATATGAGATTCCAACATTGTTAATTTTATTCCAAATTTCAGTTTTCCTCTTCTCTTTTAAAAAATCCGAAAATTTAGAATATATCTCATTATCCACTGCATTAAATGGAACGTATATCCAGTTATTGACTTCATTAGTCCTAACTCCCGTTCCGCTTTCAATTTCATTTTGGATTGATTCAAGAGGAATAGATCGGTATTCGTATTCCTCTGTTTCATTATTGTCAGGAATCTCCCTGCGGGTTACTCGGGTTTCAATCTCAGAATCTTCTAGTGGTTTTACGAAAATAATCTTTTCAGCACTAAATCGTTCCAAGAGGTCATTTATCCCAAATTTGTCAATGCCGGTTTCTAACCAGGCTATAATCTTTTGTTGATCATTCAATAAAGGTAAAAAAAGGTAGCGTATAGGCTTTAAATTTGTTTTTAATTTGCACCTGTCCACAAGAAAATCAACTCCATTAATATGGTCTCTATCGAAGTGAGATAGAAACAACATATCAACAACCGAACCTCTTGGAAAAGTTCTTATAATTTCGTTTTCTAATAAAGAGGTCGTTTCGGATCCACAGTCAAGAACGACATTGATAAGTTTGGAATGTTCGAAACTTGTATTTTGAATCAGGAACTGTTCGGTATAAAAGGCACCTTGTCCTACGGGATGTAGGATACGTTGCATCAAAACTTCGGGCGTTGAAGCCATACTTTACATGATGCCTTCGGCCTCTCCTCGTCGGCGTTAAATTATACAAAAAGAAAAGCGTGAGAGTCTGTATCTCTACTCGTCTCACGTACGGAGGCTCTGGAATGCCTTTCAAGATGAAACGAGCAGTAGAGCCTCACGCAGATATGTGAACATAGCATCTCCTCGCGGAGATACAAATAGTATTCACAACCGAAAGGCATCCATCACTGCTTCATTTGACCTTGATTGAAAATTTTCCAGATTTCCGCACGTCAAATGAGCGAATTAGATAAACGCTTCTTTACCAATATGTCTTTGTCAATCCGGAGATTGACACTGCGAAGTTAACAAATATTTTTTATCTTCCCAAGAAAAACAGAAAAATCTGTAGGGTGAAAAGGTGGAAGTAAGAGCGCTGTCATAGACATGCTCTACAAGCAAGCCTGCTTTCGTCCGGCTTACCCCACGAAGCTCGCTTCACTCGCTTATCGTGGGGATAACCATAGGGGAAGCTCTCCGAGCTAATTCTCACGGCGGCAATAGGTTATAAGAATCGCAGAACTTGGGAATCGCAGAACTCTTTTCTGAGTTGCCACGGCGGAAAGGGAACGAGCAGAACAACGCCGAAGGATTCGGGAGCGTAGGGACGGGGACCAACATCAACATTGGGGATGTTGAAGGTATATGCAACCTCTCCGAGGTTGTTAAATTGTTATGAATTAAACATTTATCCCCAGACGGTGCTGTCGCTTCGCGACTGCTTGTCTGGGGCTGGATACCTTGAGCCGCGCCGCGGCTCTTCCCTATTTCTCTTGCGTGTTAACCCAGACGGCGCTGTCGCTTCGCGACTGCTTGTCTGGGGCTGGATACCTTGAGCCGCATCGCGGCTCTTCCCTATTTCTCCTGCGTGTTAACCCAGACGGCGCTGTCGCTTCGCGACTGCTTGTCTGGGGCTGGATACCTTGAGCCGCGTCTCGGCTCTTCCCTATTTCTCTTGCGTGTTATCCCAGACGGAAGTAAGGAGGTTATAAGAATCGTAGAGCGTGTGGGATATCATAGACATGCTCTTCGAGGAAGCCTGCTTCCGACCGTGTGGACCCCACCAAGGTCGCTGTCGCTATGCGACTTCGCTCCCTTATGGTGGGGTTAACCATAGGGGAAGCTCTCCGAGCTAATTCTCACGGCAGCAAGGAGTTCTGCGATTTTTTAGTTCTGCGATTGAAACTATGGCATGCGTCGGCAACCGTGCTGTTCTGCTTGTTAAAGCCCAAGAGGTTGAAATGCAAGGAGTTCTGCGATTTTTGAGTTCTGCGATTGATTACCAAAAAAAGAGCGAGCGGGGCGGCGGTCAGAGGTTGCGGCGGAGGGCTTCCGCGATGTAGCCGTCGAGACGCGGCAGTAATGCCGCGGCGTAGGGGAGGCGACGCAGCAGTCGCCATGCCAGTATGTCGGCCTCCTCGCGAGTGGCCACGTCGGCAGTCATCTCCAGTGCCTTGCTCTCGGGTAAGGTTGCCGGGTCGATGAGATAGCACGCCAAAAGGCGCGACTCCCTGCAGTCCTTCTCCTGCCAGAGGGAATGACCGAGTTCGCTGTCATAACCCGTCTCGCGGGCTATCTCCGCCAACTGCGGCAACTGAAGGCCGAACACGCGCCGATAGGGCGCTCCCGCATCAAGAAAAGCTTTCGCAACGATGCCGTTGCGAAAGCTGAAAAATCGTCTGTGAATATCGTTAAGATCCATCACTCAAGAAATCCGTAGTTGTCGCTGAGGCGCAGCATCTGGTCGGCATAGCCCTCCGTATAGTCGAGCGTAACGTCGATGACGTTGCCATTGTCGTCGTAGACAAGATGGTAAACGGGGTTGACGAAACCTCTGTAAGGAGGTATATCGAGAGTGGAATAGCGTTCGAGCACCTCCTTGTGGAGTTTCGGGTCCACCTTCACCGCATACTTCTGAATCAGGTCGTTGCCGGCCTTATAGTCGCCCTCGCTCTTGATGCGCTGTATCTCCGCAAGAAGTTGCCCAATAAGCCCGCGCATCTTAGCGTAGTCGTTGATCTGCACGTAGGTCTTGCCATTCTTCTTCACCAGTTCAACGGCTGCATTCTTACCTTTGCCGGCATGGTCGAGCACCCACTTCGCTATCAGCTGGCGGTTGCGCATGTGCGCCTCCTCGATATCCTTGCCCGGTTCGATACGGTTGAGCTGGGTCATGAGCCCGTTGAGCATATACTTATAATATTCAGCCTTATAGGCGTCAGGATTGTCGATGATGCCGAGCTCAAGCAGCTTGGGGTCGGCAAGATAATACAGAGCGAAGAGGTCGGCACGCGCCTCCTCGAGGGCCGAACCGTTCTCCTTCAGTGCATCGGGGTCGACACCCGGGAGCAGCTGACCCGACGCATGCCCCAGGCACTCATGGAGGTCGGTGTGGAGCATGTCGGTGATGTAAAGATAGTCTTCAAGCAGCTTGATTGTGGGTTGGTCGATTACAAACTCCTCGTTGAAACCGTTGCCGTGGCTTGCCATGTCGTAGGCCTCCGTGATGTTCTCGAGCGTCACGCTCTTCGAGCCGTGGGCCGCGCGGATCCAGTTGGCGTTGGGGAGGTTGATGCCGATGGCCGTGGAGGGGAAGGCATCTCCGGCGAGCATGGCCGCGGTGATCACCTTGGCCGAGACACCCTTCACCTCGTCTTTCTTGAAACGCGGGTCGACGGGCGAGTTGTCTTCAAACCACTGGGCGTTGCCCGAGATGGTCTCAGTGCGCGCCGAGGCCTTCTTGTTCTTGAAGTTCACGTAGCTCTCATAGGTTCCCGTCATTCCGAGGGGGTCGCCGTAGCTCTCGATGAATCCGTTCACGAAGTCGACGGTGCCGTCGGTCTCCTCCACCCAGAGGATGGAATACTCGTCGAAGAGCTTGAGGTCGCCCGTGATGTAATAGTCGATAAGTTTGGTGATATACTCTTTCTGGGCGTCGTTTTCAGCCACGCCCTTGGCCTTGTCGAGCCAATAGATGATCTTGGCGATTGCGGGTCCGTAGAGTCCGTTGAGATGATAGGGTTCCTCCACGAGTCTGCCATCCTTCTTCACCAGGCGCGTGTTGAGTCCGTAAGAGATGGGAGTGGTATCGTTGGGCACTTTCACGGAGTCGAAATACGCCTCCACCTCGGCCTGCGTCACGCCCTCGCCATAGAGATTGCTCGCGCTGTTGACAATCACATCCTGCGAGCCGTCTTGAAACACCCTCTTGGCCATCACAGCAGGGTCGAAGATCACCGGGAAAATCTCGGCCTTGAACTCCTCTACCGTCTGGCCCTGGGTAAGCGGCAGACTCCCGGCCGGGAGCAGCGCTATCTGCTCCTCGAGGAATGCCTGCGGGAACTCGGGGGTGAACTTATCCGTGGAATAATGATGGTGGATGCCGTTGCCAAACCACACCTGCTTGAGGTATTTCTCGAAAGCCTTATAGTCTGCCGTCTCCTTCGAACCCGTATAGTTGCGGTAGACGTTCTCAAGGAGCTTGCGGATGCGGAGGTTGTAGCGCCCGTTCTGGTCCCAGGTGATGTCGCGGCCCGACTGGGCTGCCTCACTCAGGTAGTAGAGCATCAGTTTCTGGTTGAGCGACAGGTCGTTGAATTCCGGCACCTCATAGCGGAGCACCTCGATGTCGGCAAACCGGTCGACGTGATAATCAAAATTCTTGTCTTCCGCCGCACGCGTAGCGACGGTAAAAGCCGGTAAAAGAGCCATGGCTAACAGTATTTTCTTCATATCTATGTAATTTCTTTTAGCTTATTCAACGTAGAGCACGAGTCCCTTCAGGTATTCCCCCTCGGGGTGGGCGATGTCTACGGGATGGTCTGCGGGCTGGGTGAGCTGATGCAGGATCCTCACTTTTCTGCCCGACTGAACGGCGGCGCTGAATACCGCCAGACGGAAAGCCTCGCGGCTCACCACCTGCGAGCAGCTGAACGTGAACAGGATCCCACCCTTGCGGATGCGCTCGAACGCCTTGGCGTTCAGTCGCCGATAGCCCACAAGGCCGTTGCGCAGCGCACTCTTGTGTTTGGCGAAGGCCGGGGGGTCGAGCACGATGAGGTCGAATTCCCCCTCCTTAAGGTTGTCGAGATACTTAAAGGCATCCGTGGCCACGGCCTCGTGCGGCGCACCCTGCGGGAAGTTGAGCTCCACATTGGCCTCCGTAAGCGCGATGGCCTTCGACGACGAGTCGACACTCACAACCCTCCGCGCACCGCCCCGCAGGGCGTAGACGCTGAAGCCACCGGTGTAGCAGAACATGTTGAGCACCTCCCTGCCGGCAGCATACCGCTCCAGCAGCGCACGGTTGTCGCGCTGGTCGAGGAAGAAACCCGTCTTCTGCCCCTTCAGCCAGTCGATGTTGAACTGCAAACCGTTTTCCAACGCGATGTTGCCGTCATAGCGACCGATCAGATATCCGTTCTGGGGGTCGAGACGCGCCATGAAGGGGAGGGTGGTCTCGCTCTTATAGTAGACGTTGCGAATCTTCGCGTCGGGGAGCCCCACCAAGGCATCGGCAATCGCCGAACGCTCGCGGTGCATGCCAGGCGAATGTGCCTGCATAACAGCCGTGTCGCCGTAGATGTCCACCACCAGACCCGGCAGGAAGTCACCCTCGCCGTGCACAAGGCGGAAGCAGTCATTGTCCGGGCGGATGAGTCCCAATGCCTGTCTGAGCCTGAAGGCGTTGAGCAGCCTCTCCTCGTAGAGGTCGGCGCCCGCAGGCTGCGACCCGAATGTGAGCATACGCACGGCGATGCTTCCTATCTGGTAGTGGCCGCGACCCAGGAGAGTGCCGTCGGCCGCACGCACCTCCACCCATTCACCCTTCTCGATCCCGGAGGGCACGCGGGCAATAGCGCCCGAGAAAACCCACGGATGGAAGCGCTGAAGCGATTCCTCCTTACCCTTCTTAAGTATTATCTCTTTCATTCTATCTGAACAGTCTGACAATGTCCATACCGTTGGCGTATAGCAGCAGGAGGATGAGCAGACCCATACCTATCATCTGCGCCCACTCCATAAACTTCTGGTTTGGCGGACGGCGGAAAATCACCTCATAGAGCAGAAACATCACGTGGCCGCCGTCGAGAGCCGGGATGGGGAGGATGTTCATGAACGCCAGGGCCACCGAGAGGAAAGCCGCAATGTTCCAGAACGCAATCCAGTCCCACTTCTCGGGGAAGATGCTGCCGATAGCCCCGAAGCCGCCCACACTCTGGGCGCCCTCTTTGGTGAAGACAAGCTTCATCGACTTCACGTAGGAGGTTAGCTTCTCGGTGCCCATCTGCACTCCGCGGGGCACGGACCCTAGCAGGCTGTAGCGCTTTTCGTCGGCCTTATAGAAAGCCGAGGGGTCCACCTCCAGACCGATGCCCATCTTCGAGCCCGCATTAAGAGCCACGGGGAGGATGATGGTGTCGACGGCAGCCCCGCGCGGTCGCACCACCGTGAGGTTTACCGTCTGGTTGTCGTGGCCCGGGAGCGTCTCCAGAAACGTAAGCAGGTAAGGCGTGGCCACGGAGTCGACGGCGATGATGAGGTCGCCCTCCTTCACGCCACCCTTCGCCGCACCCTCGCCGGCCATCACCTGCGTCACCTTCGTGGGGATACGGTAGTCCATAAACATTATTGGGGTCTCGCCCCTCTTCGTCTCCTCCTCGATGCGGAAAAGGAATTTCTCGGGGATGGCGATGGTGACGGTGTCAGTGCCGCGGAGCACCTCCACGCGGCTTGCCTGGAGCATCTCCATACGTCCCTCGAGCGGGTTGTCGAGCGGTTTGCCGTCGGCAGTCAGCGGTATGTCGCCGTCTTTAAATCCAATCTTCTGGGCCTCGGGAGAGAAGTGCATACCCGCCTTCGCCTCCTTGAAAGTGACGTATTTCTCGCCGGTGGCGTAGACGATGCCGGCGTAGATCAAGATGGCCAGAAGGAAGTTGAAAAGCACGCCGGCAATCATCACCAGCAGGCGCTGCCACGCCGGCTTGCTGCGGAACTCCCACTCCTGCGGCGGCTTGGCCATCTGCTCCTTGTCCATCGACTCGTCGATCATGCCCGCAATCTTGCAGTAGCCTCCCAGAGGGAGCCAGCCGATGCCATATTCGGTATCGTTCCAGAATCCTTTTTTCTTTTTCTTCTTGTCGGACGCTGCCTCCTCCGACTTGACCCCTTCTACTCCTTCCACGGGCTTGGACGCATCGGCACTCTCCTCCGACTTGGCTTCGGCGGGAAGCTCCGAATCGTAGGGAGTGTTTTTGGAGAGGCACTTGGCGTACTCCTTCGGTTTCCACTTAAAGAGGGAAAACTTAGGGTTGAAGAAAATATAGAAGCGCTCCACCTTGATGCCGAAAATCCTGGCAAAGAGGAAATGGCCGAACTCGTGGATAATCACCAGGATGGCGAAAGCCAGGATGAGCTGGAGGGCCTTTATGAGAAAAACGTCCATCTGTTATTTCTTGATAATCTTGAATGTATGTTCGAAGGCAATTTTTGTGCCCTCCTTATGGGCCTCCGCAATAGAGGCGAGCGTCACGGCCTCGTCTCTGAAGGCGCCCTTCGTGTCATTGACGGTGGAGATCACCACCCGGCTTATGTCGTTGAAACCTATCCTGCCCTCGGCAAAAGCCTTGACGGCCACCTCGTTGGCCGCATTCATCAGCGCCGGCACCAGTCCGCCGCGTTCGGCCGCTGCGTAGGCCAGGCTCAGCAACGGGAACTTGTTGAAGTCGGGGGTCTCGAACGTAAGCTTACCGATTTCGGCAAGGTTGAGCCGCCGAGTGCCCATCTTGCCGAGCAGGTCGAGGCGGTGAGGATAGCCCAGGGCCACGGCGATAGGCAGGTGCATGTCGGGCAGACCGAGCTGCGCCTTCACCGAACCGTCGACAAACTCCACCATGGAGTGGACTATCGACTCGGGATGAACCAGGACTTCGATGTCTTGCGGAGCCATGTCGAAGAGCCAGCGGGCCTCGATCATCTCGAACCCCTTATTCATCATCGTGGCCGAATCGATGGTCACCTTCATTCCCATGTTCCAGTTGGGGTGGGAGAGAGCCTGGGAGAGAGTCACGTTCTCGAGCCGGCTGCGGCTCAGGGTGCGGAAGGGGCCCCCGCTGGCAGTGAGTATTATCCTGGACGCCGCGCGGGGTTGCTCGCCCCAGAGGCACTGGAAGATAGCGGAGTGCTCACTGTCTACAGGAATAATGCGCTTCTTCTTGCGGGACACGATGCGCGAGATTATCTCGCCGGCCACAACGAGAGTCTCCTTATTGGCCAGGGCCACCGACTTGCCGGCCTCCAGGGCGGCGATGGTGGAGTCGAGACCGCTGTAGCCCACGAGAGCGCCCACAACGGTGTCGGCCTCCTCGAGAGTTGCGGCCTCCACGAGCGCCTCCTTACCGGCCGCCACGCGGATGCCCGTGCCTGCCAGCGCTTCGCGCAGGGGCTCGAGACACTGCTCGTCGGCGATGGCCACCAGAGCCGGACGGTGAGACAGAGCCTGCGCCGCCAGCGCCTCCCAGTTGGTGTTGGCCGTGAGCGCCACGGCCTCAAACTCCCCGGGGAAGGCCCCGATTATGTCGAGGGTCTGGCGTCCGATGCTCCCGGTGCTTCCCATTACGGCCACGCGACGCCGTGCGCTGCCGGAGCTGCTATTCTTCCTGCTCTTCATATTCTTTCGTTACTGCGATGATGTAGCCGGCCTGCTCCATCTTCTTCATAAACTCCCGCTCTATCTCCGACGACACCATCAGCGAGTCGGGAACGAGGGGGAGGGCCCAGCCGGCCGTGTCGGGCACGTCGGGCTCCCGCTCGGTGTTGAGCACCTTAACGAGATTGTCGAGATAGGCCTGATGCACCTTGTATAGCTCCTGGATGGAGTCTACCTTCAGGCAGGCCTCCTCCGTCTGCGCCCGCTGAGCCGGCGGCATGTAGCCGGGCAGCAGTTTCTTGACGGGCGTGGCCCACACCAGACCGATGCCCACGCCGATCAGCACCACCATTACGGCAAGGCCAAAGAAGACGACACGCGGCCAGGAGATGGTGAAGCCTCCACGGTCTACCAGGTGGGCCTCATCATAAATCCTTACCTTATACTTGGGTCTCTTCCTCATCAGAATGCAAAATTAATAAAAAATCGGTGGAAATTTATTAATTTTGCGGCGTAAAACAGCAGACGATAATTGATGAAGAAGCCCAGATATGACTCCTTGATGCATAGTGCGAAAGACTATGTGCTGATTATCATCGGTTTGGTGCTCTACGCCCTCGGTTTTACCGCCTTCATTCTGCCCCATGAGGTGGTGATTGGCGGCGTTTCGGGTATAGGCACCCTCGTTTACTTCGCCACCGCCGGCCTGATACCGGTGGCCGTGACCCAGTATGGCGTCAACCTCCTGCTTCTGGCCATGGCCTTCAAGGTGGTGGGGCGCACATTCGTGATGCGCACCATCTTCGGCGCCACAGTAATCTCGCTCTCCATCGGCGTCTTCGAGGGCTACTTCATGAGCATGCCTCCCCTGATTCCCGACATCTCGATGAGTGTGATACTGGGCGCCATAATCTGCGGCATCGGAGTGGGCACCATCTTCATCCACAACGGTTCGTCGGGCGGCACCGACATCGTGGCCGCCATGGTGTCGAAGGTGAGCAACGTGAGCATAGGCCGCACAATGATCTTCACCGACATGATCATCGTGCTGCTCTCCATCTTCCTCCCCTTCGACGGGAGCATCGAGGCCCGCATTCAGGCCCGCGTGCCCACCATCGTCTACGGCTGGGTGGTGACCTTCATCATCGCCTACCTCACCGACATGATCATCAACACCAACAGGCAGGCCACCCAGTTCTATATCTTCTCCACCAAATGGGAAGCCATAGCCGACGCCATCATCGCCGAGGCCCACAGAGGTGTCACCGTGATCAACGCCGAAGGATGGTACACCAAACGCGAGATCAAGGTATTGATGGTGTGGTGCAGAAAGATCGAGAGCGTTACGATATTCCGCATCGTGAAGAGCATCGACGAGAACGCCTTCATCACCCAGACCAACGCCAACGGCGTCTACGGAAAGGGATTCGACCGCCTCAAGGTAAGACTTAAAGCCAAATAACGAAATAAGGAAAATAAGATAATGGAAAATAAAGAGGAAAAGAAAAAGATAGTGTTGAGCGGCATACGCTCTACTGGCAACCTCCACCTGGGCAACTACTTCGGAGCGTTGAGCAAATTCGTGAAGATGCAGGACGACTACGACTGCCGCTACTTCGTGGCCGACCTCCACGCGCTCACCACCCACCCGGACCCCAAGATGATCCACGAGAACGTGAAGCAGATCCTGGCGGAGTATCTCGCTGCCGGACTCGACCCCGAGAAGAACACCATCTTCGTGCAGAGCGACGTGCCCGAAATCTCAGAGATGTATCTGCTTCTCAACATGCATGTGGGCATCGGCGAGCTGATGCGCACAGCCTCCTTCAAAGACAAGGCCCGCAAGGCCCTGGGCATCACCTCCGACGGCGACGAGATAGAGAAGGAGATCATCGGCAACAACACCAACCAGAGGGTAAACGCCGGGCTGCTCACCTACCCGACCCTGATGGCCGTAGACATCCTTATACAGAAGGCCGACCTCGTGCCCGTGGGCAAAGACCAGGAGCAGCACCTCGAGCTCACGCGCCGCTTCGCACGCCGCTTCAACTCATTCTATAAGACCGACTACTTCACCGAGCCCACCAACTTCAACTTCGGAGGCGAGGCGGTGAAGGTGCCCGGACTCGACGGCAGCGGCAAGATGGGCAAGAGCGAGGGCAACTGCATTTATCTTATCGACGACGAGAAGACCCTGCGCAAGAAGGTGATGCGCGCCGTGACCGACGAAGGTCCCAAGGAGCCCAACCAGCCCGTGAGCCAGCCGGTAGAAAACCTCTTCACGCTGATGGCCCTCGTGAGCGGTCCGGAGGTGGTGAAGCACTATCGCGACGCATACGCCGACTGCTCCATACGCTACGGCGACATGAAGAAGCAGCTCGCCGAAGACATCCTGAAGATCACCCTCCCCATACGCGAGAGGATACTCGAGATAAGAGGCGACGACGAGTATCTCAGCAAGGTGGTGGCCCGCGGCGCCGAAAGGGCACGCGAATATGCCTCCGCCACGCTCAGAGACGTGAAGGAGATCATGGGAATAAGGAAAGTCTAAGTCAAAATGACTTAGACTTTCTCTTTCGTAGATTTTATTCCTGATTAGAAGTTGGAGAAGATGTCGTCGAGAAGCTTGTAGAAAGCCGGATCCTCGCCGACATATATCTCGTAGACGTAACCCGTGGGGTCGATGACAAACTTCGTGGGGAAGCCCTGGATGCCGTATTCGCCTATCACGCCCTGCTCAGGGTTCTGGGCCGCGGAGTAAACGTTGACCCAGGGAAGGGCAAAGCGCTCAACGGCCGCGCGCCACTGCTCGGGAGTGTCGCCATAGTCGATGCCGATGAACTCGAGGCCCTTGTCGTGATATTTGGCATAGATCGCCTTCATGTCGGGAATTCCCTGCACGCAATAGCGGCACCAGGAACCCCAGAAGTCGAGTACAACCCATGAGCCGAGGTAGTCGCTCAGCGACACGTCGTTGCCGTTGATGTCTTTCAGCGTGAAGTCGGGGGCTACGATACCGTCTTCGCCCTCATCTTCAAGGTCTACGATTTCTACTATCTCCTCCTCCTGGGCGAGGAGGGGAGCTGTGGCCGGAAGGCAGAGGCATAAAGCCAGAAACAGTTTCTTCATATCACTATTCATTTAAGATTATTTCTTCGGAAATTTCTTCGGAGGCCTCAGTCGGCTCGGATGGCTCGGTCAGCTTATCCGGCTCGGTCTGGTCCGTCTGGTCTGCTTGGTCATCTTGCTCGGGCAGGTCAGACTCCTCCGGATTCACGGGGGCGGGAAGGGGCTTCGGCCTGGGAGCCGGAGGCTCCCCTTCGGCAAAGTAGGCCTCGAGGGCGTCGGAGATCTCGCCCAGATGGTCGTCCCAGCTAACGCGGTCGCCATACCAGCGGCGCTCCGGACGTATTTCCTCGAGCCAGACGGCACCGCGGAGCAGCTTCCCGTCGTCCGACACCTGACTTATGGGGGTCACGGTGCCGTCGACCTGCGGCCACATCTTGAGGCGCTCGAAGTCATCGTCGGCAAAGAAAGCATCGAGAAACGAGCTTTCGGCCGTAACGAGTTTGTTGTAGCTCGAATCGTTTTCCTGCGGCAGCATGATTGCCATCACGTTGCCTTCGGCCTCCAGGCGCTTCAGGGCGCCGTCTACGAGAGTGGCGAGCATCGACTTGGCCGCCAACTGGTTGTAGAAATCCTCGTCGACATGCTCCATCATCAGTCCGTTTTGTGGCAGTCGGGCCCAGTCGGCCGTTGAGTCGTTGAGGTGGATCTCGATAATCTCCCCGTTGATCTGGCGCTCCTCGGCCCACACCACGGGCTTGCGGTTGAGGTAGAGCATGGAGTCGAGACCGAAATACGTTATGGAGTCGGCCACGCCCTGCATGTCCTGTTTGAAGAAGCGTCCCCGTTTGTAGGCCTTTGCGAGATAGTATTCGTCGGCCTCCTTCACTATGGAGTCGAGCGAGTCGCGCACAGGCTCCGTCTTGATCACGTAGGTGCGGATGGTGTCGGCGCGAAGGAAGAGGGTGTCGGGGCGCGAGTATTCCATCAGCAGGGGATAGTCGGTGGCCATTGAGGTGCGCTCCTTGTTGTTGAAGGTGCCGAAACCGCCTATGAGTATCGACTTGTTGGCGGTGTCGGTGAGCACCACCGGGCGGCTCTTCTTGCCGGGAGCCGCAAAGCGGTAGGCGCGGCTTATCTCCGTGTCGCGGTCGTAGACTATCGAGTCGCCCTCGAGCGTAACGACATTCTCGTTGGAGTCGCGGTGAAGTATGAGGCTTCGGCGTGTGAGGTCGGCGAAGCCGGTCTTGGTGTTGTAGGTGCCTCCGGTGGTGATGATGGTGTCGTTTTCACCCTCTATGATGGTGCGCGAGTCGATACGGGCTATGCCTGTGGCCGTATTGTAGTAGAGTGTGTCGGAGAGCAGGCGGAAGTTGTCCTTGCGGTTTATGAGCACCACGTCGTGGAAGAACTCCGCGTCTTTCGTGGCCGGTGAATACTGGCCGTAGATCGAGGTGAGGGTGGAGGTGGAGTCGCGTAACTCGCCACCCTTGTCATACCATCCGAGGCGCATCTCGAGGTTGTAGTCGAGGCTGTCGGTTATCAGCGTGTCGGAACGGTTTATGAGGCGCACCTTGCGGGCCGTCGCGCCGTTTTTGAGCTGGGCGAAATGTCGCAGGCCGTCATAATAGAGCCGGTCGGCATAGATGAAGAGGGTGTCGCCCTGCTCCATCCTTACGTTGCCGAAGCAGTCGGCACGGTCTTGTTCCGAGTAGAAGTAGGCCGAGTCGCACGTCATGATGAGTCCGCCCTGCCGAAACTTGACGTTGCCCTTCACAATCTTAATGTCTTCGGAGATGTCGGTGCGGAAGAGCGAGTCGGCCTCCTCGAGGAATATCTTGTCGTCCTGCCATCGGTTTTGCGACGGCATCGTGGGCTGCTGCGGTCCGGTGGGGGCAGGGCGCGAGAAGCTCTCCTCGCGCGGGGGCTGCTTCGACTGCTTCTGCGCCTGGGGAACGGCAAGCAGCGACATGGCGCAACCCATCACGAGGAGCGCCACGGAAAAAGAGGTAAACCTTCTGAGGGTTATTTTACCCATCCGGCGTATTTAAAATCGCAGCCGTCCCAGCCATCCTCGATGCGCACGTACGTTTCCTTGATCTTCTTCTCGATCCATTGGCGCAGGATGTCTTCTTTCCGGCTGGCCTCATACATCTGCTTGGCCAGGTTGTAGTCTTCGGCCAGGTTGGCCGTATGGCCCGGGATGCGGGAGGTGAGTTTCACGATCACGGCCACATCCTGGTTTTTGCGCTCGTCCTTCATCAGGAAGGCCTCCGAGATGTCGCCGGGCTGCATGTTTTCCACCTTGGCCGCTATCTCGGGAGGGAGCTGCTGCATCTCGAAGCGCGACGAACCGGTCTGCTGGTTTACCATCACGCCGTTGTTGTTTCGCGAGTCCTTGTCTTGCGAGAGGTAGCGTGCGGCCTCCTCAAACGTGAATTTCTTCTCCTTGAGGTCGGAGGCAACGGAGTCGAGTCGGCTCACGGCGTCTTTGAGTTCCTGGCTGCCTACCTTTGGGCGCATGAGGATATGGCGCACGTTGACCTGCTCGCCTCTCTTCTCGATGAGCTGGATGATATGGAAGCCGTATTCCGTCTCCACGATACGCGACACCTTCTTGGGGTCGGAGAGGTTGAAGGCCACGTTGGAAAACTCCGGCACGAAGTCGGCCTTGCCGTGGAAACCGAGTTCGCCGCCCTGCAGGGCCGAACCGTCTTCGCTATACATGATGGCCATGGTGGAGAATTCCGCCTCTCCGCGGTTCACACGGTCGGCAATGTCGCGAAGTTTGGCCTTAACGTCGTCGATCTCCTGACGGGGAATCACGGGATTGGCCGTGATCACCTGCACCTCAACCTGAGTGGGCACATAGGGTATGCTGTCGCCCGGGAGAGCCTCGAAGTAGCGGCGCACGTCGCGGGGGGTTGACTTGACGTCTTTCGTGAGGTTGCTCTGCACCTGCTCTATAGTGTAGGCGTTGCGCATCACCTCCAGCAGCTGCTCGCGGAGCAGCGGGAGGGGTTTGCGGAAATACTCCTCCACCTTCTCCTTCGAGCCGAGGTTGGCGATGAAGAAATTCAGCCGGCGGTCTACCATAGCCTGCACCTGCGACTCAGGGGGCACGATGGTGTCTACCTTGGCCTGGTGGAGAAAGAGTTTCTCCACGGCGATGTGTTCCGGAATGGCGCAATAGGGGTCGCCCTCGGGCAGCGAGCCCTCCTGGCGCATCTGGTTGTATTGCTCCTCTATGTCGGAGCGGAAGATGGCCTCGTCGCCCACCACCCACGCCACCTCGTCGATGACGTTTTTCTTCGGTTTTGCGAAAGCATTGAACGCCACGACGGCGCAGACGGCGGCCGCGGCTATGATAAACATGGAATTTCTTTTCACTGTCAAGTCCTTTTTGGGGATTAATATGCAAAATTAATGAAAAAATGGCTATGTTCAGCCAAAAAATGCCCAAATAGTCGGTCAGCTCCCTCACGATTAACCTTTTTTATAGTTTTCTCCTCCATGGTAATTCCAAAGGGAAAGTCAGGCTGATATGAATATTTAACATTTGTTAACTTTAGGGTGACAACTGTTGGCAGCGGGTACCCGTAATTTTGCATCGTGAAAAGAAAACAAGTCCTAAAAAATTAACCGCAAAGCCAAGACAGAATTATGAAAACGATCGCAATCACCCCGAAAGAGAAGAAGGCCGGCAAGTCGGCGCTCCACTATGTAGGTCTCGGCCTCGTGTACGCCATGGGCCTCTTCGTAGTAATCCTTCAGTTACGGTCCATCATTTAAGAGGGTAGAATCCATCAACTCAGACGGTGACTCACCGTCGCGGCCTAAGAGGCGTTTGACAATGGGAGACCCCGGCATTGCAATGCAAGCCGGGGTCTCTGCTTTGAGGTATCTTCCGCTCAGAAGGGGAAGTTCATACCGAAGTTGAAGTTCAGGTTGGAGTTGAGGGGAACGAACTGCTTGGCGAGTTTGCCGGGCACGCGGTCCATACCGATGAAGAGGTTGAAGCCCTTGCCGGAGGTTACGTTGAGCAGCCAGCCGAAGCCTACGCCATAGGTGCCCACCACGAGGTTGGCGCTGGCGGAGACGTACTTCACGGGCTGGACGTTGGCCGAGATGCGGAATTCCGTCCAGGAGTAGGTGCCGGCCATACGGGTGGTGTTGAGCAGACCGAACTTGAGCGGGCGGTAGTAGGGGAGAGTGTATTCCACACCGAGGTTCATCGTAGTGGCCTGCATCGTGGAGCGCGACACCTCGCCGTTGTTCTCGAGCTGGTAGATCTCGCTGAGGTCGTCTTTCATCTTGTCCCAGGTGCTCTGTTCATCGTCGTCCTCATTGATTTCGAAGACGTACTTGTCGGTCTGGAACTGACGCAGACCGTTGGTGGAGGCGTGCTGGGTCTGGGTCCACTTGATGCCGCCGAGGTCGAGGATGGCGAACGAGAAGTTGAAGTCGTTCCATTCGTAGGTGGCACCAAGGTCGAACGCTGCGCCGAAACCGTTGGGAGCGCTGAAGTTGTCGGTGTCGAAACCGTCTACGTAATAGCGGTCGGCCGTCTCGTTATACCTCATCTTGTATTTCATGCCCTTCACGGAGGTGTAGATGTCGCCTTCGCTCTCGATGTCCCATGCGTCGGTGCCGAGCGAGAGATGTGCTCTCTTGAACTTGCCGTATATGTTGCCAACCCCGACGAGGAACTTGAATGTGGCTCCCACCCTGAGGCCCGGCACCATCGGGATGTCTCTCGAGTGGTTGAGCGCTATCTCGGCGTATGCGTTGGCATAGAGGTTGAGGTTGCGGATGTCGTAGGTCTGGTTGGAGATACCCTCCTTCATGAGGTTGAGCAGCGAACCGGGCGCGGACACCCTGGAGTTGCCTACGGCGCTGATGGCCACGGTGTTGTAGCCGCCGAGGGCCTTGAAGCCCACGTTGATGATGTTTTCGCGGAAATTGGCGCCGAGCTTGTTGCTCGAGGCGAAATGGCCCACCTGTTTTGCGGTGATGTTAGGGTTGGTGAAGAGCACTGTCTTACCGTCGTAATTGTAGAAAATCTTGGTAAGGTGGAGATTGCCCTGCGTGCCCACCGAAAGGTTGCCCAGGCCGGGGAAGCCCACGAAGTTTTCCGTGTTGCCCATGGCGGGGTTCATCTGATGGCGATAGAGGAAATTGTCGAGGAAATATCCGCTATACGTGTTCTGCTGAGCGAAAGAGCTGAAGGAAACCATACCGGCCACAATCGCCCCCAAAATATATCTTGTTTTCATATGTGTATACTGTTTTTAGAATTCAGTGAAATAGCTGCCGTCTACCGTAGCCTTGAGATTGTCGAGATTCAGGTATTGCTCAGAGTTGAGCGTGTCTTCTTCCATAGAGAGGAACACTGCCTCGAAGTAGATGCCGTCAAGGCCGATTATCTCTTTGGGGAAGTCGAGCTCAATCGGGTAGTCGGTAGATAAGGCGGGTATGGGGGCTGTAGCCTTGTTGCTTCTGTCGATTGTCACCTCGCCCGTATCGTAGTCTTTGACGTAAGGATAGGCATTGAGGGTGATGTCGTATTTGAGGTTGGTGGAGGCCACGGCATTGATGTGGAGCTTCTTCACGTGCATCTTGTCAACGTCGCCTTCAAACCAGTCGTTTTCTTCCTTCACATAGTAGATTATGGAACCCTGCTCGAAGTCGAGCGGCGAGAAGAAGGTATAGTCACCGTGGTAGGTCATATTGGTGCCGAGGGGGAAGTCGTGAACCGGACTCCTCAGGACGGGGTGGAGCATCTCGAACGAGAGCGTCTCGGGCAGTCCCTGGCCTGTGAGGATATATTTCAGGTTTTCATACACGTCGGAGTGAAGGTCGGGATATTCGCCGGCAACGGATGCGGGAACGTTGCTCGGGTTGGGGGCAAGCACGAGGTTGTAGGTGTTGCTCTCGGCATTGTTGGCGCCGATCAGGAACTCGTCGATCGTCAGGGCGTCGGATGCGTTCTCTTCCCTCCAGGGGATGATTGAGAGGCCGCTGTAGCAGAGGCCGCCATATTCGCTTGCGCCGTTGTTGACCTCGAGGTAGAGCTGGGGGTTGACCAGCGTGACGTCGGTGTTCTCGTTGCTGAGGAAGTCGGGAAGGTCGCTGAGGTCGGCGGGTTCGATCTCGGGCTCCTCGATCTCATAGTTCACGTTGCCCGAGAAGGCGGCTACGGTGAAGGCGTCCAAGGAGAAGGCCACGTCGAGCGTCACGTTGCCACTAGCCACGAGTGTGCCGCTGTCGACACCGATCTTGTCGGTGATGTCGATCGAGCCGGTGGGATTGTCGATACCACCCTGTTCGGGATAGGTCTCCACGAGGTCAAGCTCCTTCACGTCGATGGTCACCTCGCAGCGGCCGTTGGTGGAGCTTACGGTGCCGACGTTGACTTTACCGTCAGACGTCGGGGTGCCACCGTTGTAGCTGCCCACGAAACCTTTGGGGAGGGCAATCACGAGGTTCTGGATGGTAAACTGTGACTTCGAGCAGGTGAAGACAGTGTTTACGGTGAGATGGTCGCCGTCCTCAAGCATGAAGCTGGCGATTTTCTCGATAGAGGGGTCTACAGCCACATCCTTGTAGGTAAAAGTGGTGGAGATGGAGGGGATAGTATAGGACCCGCTTCCGGAATTGAAATCCATTGTGGGTACGGGCACCACCGTGGCCTCCGAGGCGTATACCTTTTCGATATAGATGTCGTCGGCATGGAAGTCGCCCTTCTTGCGGATGGCATAGTAGGTCTTGCCGTCGTCGCCGGTGTAGGTCACCACCGTGGCATCGGGATCTTCCTCGTCGATGTCGAGAAGCTGCTCGAGAGTGATACTTGCAAGTTTTACGGGAATTACAAGGTTGTTCACCTTGATTTCGGTTGAGGTGTCGACGTCAGACAAGTCGTACTTGTCGTCGATACAACCGGTCAATGCCAGCAGACCCACCAGAGGCAGCGCTGACTTGAAGAAGATGTGTTTCATATAGTGTATGTTTATAGTGATTGTTCGGTTCCGAAATTGTTGCGAAATTAGGAAAAAAGTGCCTAACCTCCAAGTTTTCACCAAAAAAAAGACCGTAGGGAATTCCCGTTTATTATGAAAAATAAGGCTGAAGTGGCCAAAAACAATGACCGCTCCTGAAGGGGAGCGGCCCGGGGGGATTATTGTACAGGAAGTGGGACTCGAACCCACACAGCCTCAACGGCCAAGGGATTTTAAGTCCCTCGTGTCTACCATTCCACCATTCCTGCGTATGCAACTATGGGACAATAGGGTTGTAGACCTATGTGTATCAGCACGGGCCGGCTGGCCTATGCGGCTGCAAAATTACAAAATAGTTATGGATTGTACAAATCCTTGTTGTAGTAATCCAGAATCTCGTTGGTGGCCTTGAGAGCCTGCACGGCTTTCGACTCCGGATTGAGGCGGATGGCAGCCAGGTAGTCGTTGATTGCGGCCGAGCGCTGCTGCATTCCCCAATACTTCATGCCGCGCATTGTATAGGCCTCGTCGAGGTCTGGCGCCCCGCCGTTGGCCTCGATATAGTCCGTGAGGACTTTCACGGCCTCCTGGCCGGAAAGTCCCCGGATAGATTCTTTAAGTTCGTTGGCGGTCATCAGTCTTTCACCACTAAGTTGGAGAGGCAGAAATAGGTAGGTGTATTGATGCCAAACTGGCCTTTGTCGCTCGAGTCCATGGTGAAATAGATGCCCGTGCACTTGCCCAGGGCGGTGAGGTCAAACTGCTTCCAGTCTTTCTGGATGCAGCTTTCCACGTCGGTGCCTTCCACATTCACCAGATAGAACGTGGCCTCGGCCTCCGTGCCGTCCATATGCACGCCATGGGCTGTGAGGGTCACCCAGTCGCCCTCCTTGAACTTCTGGGTGAAGTCGCTTCCGTTGAGTACGTCGTAGTAGAGATACGTGTTGACGCACACCATGGCCGACTGCGGCTCAAACTGGTCGCCGTCTTCGGCATAGATGCGGCATGTGCGCTTGTCGAATGGGCAGGTCTCGCCCACACCGACCTCCTCCAGGAAGGGAGCCCAGTAGGCCACGAGATAGGGGTCGCCCTTACCCTTCACACCGCCGCCGGCAGCCGCCGCGTAGGGGAAGGAGTAGAGAGGGGTATGGGCCGAGGTGTCGGTTGCCTTCGAGGGGGTGAACCCATAGACGTATTCAGTGTTGTAGACATCATCCTTCACCACCAGGTGAGAGAACTCATAGTCGTCGATGTTGAGAAATCCGGACTGAAGGTTGTCGTCCCAGACGCCGTCGGCATCATAGGAGTAAGACTCGTCGGAAACCTCCACCGTGTCGGTAGAGTCGTATTCGGGGTCAGACGAACAAGACGTCAGGGCCATCGCTGCCGCGAGCAATGAGCCGGCAAAGAAGTAAAGTTTTTTCATGTGTATTCAGGATTTAGAAATTGCATAGTGGGCATGCCGGAGTCTTGATCGCGGCTTGCAACAATATAACAAATGAAGAGGCGAGTTGGTTTCAGAGTGAGATCTGCGAGGCCTCCACGGGCATGCCGAGGAATGTGGCCGCAGCCTCGGAGAAGATCTCCGGGCTCTCGGTGGTGAGAAACTCCATCGAGCCTCCCTTCGAGCATTCGCGCTCCAGCTCGGGATGGCGCGTGAGATAGTCGGCGAGAGAGTCTGCCACGATGGCTCCCTGGGCCACGACCCGGATGCCTCGGGGCACATACTTCAGGATCTTGTCGAGCAGCAGGGGATAGTGGGTGCAGCCGAGCAGGATGGTGTCGATGTCGGTGTCGCGCTCGAGCAGGCTGTTGATATGTCGGCTTACGAAGAAGTCGGCTCCGTCAGACCCGGCCTCGCCGTACTCCACGAGGGGCACCCACATGGGGCATGCCTCGGCCGTAACCTTGAAATCGGGGTGATACTTGGCGGCCTCAAGCTGATAGGAGCGGCTCGCTACCGTGCCCTGGGTGGCCAGAATCCCGATGTGGCCGTTGACGGAAAACTCGCCCATGGCCTCCACGGAGGGGATGATGACGCCTAGTACCCTCTTCAGGTCCCGGCCTTCGCCTTGCCAGATGGCAGGCAGGTCGTTCTGCTGAATGGAGCGCAGCGCCTTGGCCGAGGCCGTGTTGCAGGCGAGCACCACCAGGTTGCAGCCACGCTCGAAGAGCGTGTTGACGGCCTGAAGCGTAAAACGGTAGACCGTCTCCATCGAGCGCACCCCGTAGGGATTGCGGGCGTTGTCGCCCAGATAGAGATAGTCGTAATCAGGAAGGCGACGGTGAATCTCACGCAGAATCGTGAGTCCACCGTAGCCAGAATCAAATACACCTATGGGATGTGCGGACCCCATGGCCGGATATGTGCTGAGGGAGGATTAAAGACCGAGTTTGGCCTTTACGAGCGGCGTGATGTCTTCTACCGGAGCGGCGAAAAACTGCACCGACTGGAGTTCCTGGATAAGGCTGAAGCCGTTTTCCTTGCCCACAGACTCAATGGCGCTCTGAATCTTCTGGAAGATGGGAGCCGTGAGTTCCTGCTGCTGCTTCTGGAGATCCTGCATAGCGCTCTGATAGAAAGCCTCGCGCTTCTGCTGGGTTTCCTGCACCTGGCGTGCTTTGCGTTCCTTGATGGCAGCGGGTTCGTTCTCGTCCATCTTCTGCAGTTCCTCGTATTGACGTTGGAGCTCTTCATCGATCCTCTGCATCTCGGCCTCATATTTCTTGTTGGTCTCAGCAAGAGAGTTCTGTGCTGCGGTGGTTTCGGGCAACTTCTCGAAAATGTCGTTCATGTCGACGAGACCTACCTTAAATGTCTGGGCCGAGAGGAGCATGGGCAGCGCCAGGGCTGCAATCAATAAAAGTTTCTTAATCATTTTGTGTTAATGTATTATTTAGGTAATTATTTTGCATAACCGAGTTTGGCGAGCACGTCGTTGCTCACGTCGATTCGGGGCGATGAGAACACTATGCTCTGCGACGACTCGCGGTCGAAGATCACCTGGTAGCCTTTCTCCTCGGCCACAGCCTTCACGGCGTTGTACACGTCTTCCTGGATGGGCTTCATCAGGCTCTGGCGCTTCTTGTAGAGCTCGCCTTCCGGGCCGAAATACCTGTAGCGGGTGTCGGTGACCTCCTTTTCCTTGGCCACAATCTCCTCCTCACGCTTCTTCTTCTGGTCGTCGGTGAGGAACACCATGTCGGCCTGATAGTTCTTATACATTGTCTCGGCCTCCTTGGAGAGTTCGGTAACCTCCTTCTCCCAGCGCTGCGACACCTGGTTGAGCTGCTCGTTGGCCATCTCCCACGAGGGCACGTTGCGGAGGATATAGTCCATATCTACGATGGCAAACTTCTGGGCCTGCGCAGCGAAGGCGCAAGCCACCATGGCCATCAGGGTGAAAATTATCTTCTTCATATCTTTTTATTCTTTAACGGAGTTAATATCATTCATATTGATTGATAACTGCCATATAAGTTTAATTTATTGGTCTTAGAACTCCTGGCCGAGCACGAAGTGGATCTGGCTGCCGCCGCGGCGCCCCCACACCTTGTCGAAGCCATAGCCCCAGTCGATGCCGAGGAATCCGAGCATACTCAGGTAGATACGTGCTCCCACACCGGCGCTCCTCTTGAGGTTGAACGGCGAGAAGTCGCTCACGTGGGTCCAGCAGTTGCCGGCCTCGGCGAAGGCAAGCGCGTAGATGGTGGTGCTGGGCTGCATCAGGAAGGGGAAGTGGAGCTCCATAGTGAAACGTGAATAGGCGTATCCTTCGTATCCCCAGGGAGTGAACTGGCCGTTGTCGTAGCCGCGCATCGCCACGGTCTCCGTGGCATACGTTGATGAGCCCGACATACCGTCGCCACCGAAGTAGAAGGTCTCGAAGGGGGTGCGCACAAACTTGTTGTAGCTGCCCAGCAGGGCAAAGTCGGCGCGGGTCATGAGCACGAGGGTCCACTGCCCGTCTGGGTCCGTGAGCGGAGTGTAGGTGCGTGCCTTGAATTTCAGTTTCCAGTATTCTATCCACTTGTAGAGCTGGGCCTTGGCGGAGGTGCTGTTGAGCGTGTTGGCCTCGTAGGAGAGCTTCTCCCAGTTTTTCTTCGAGAAGAGGCTCATGGGCGGGGTCAGGATGAGGTCGAGCGAGAAGCTCGAGCCACGGCGAGGATAGATGGGGTTGTCAATACTGTTGCGGCTCAGGTTGAGGCCGAGCATCACGGAGTTTGACGTTCCGTTGTTCATATAGTAGAGGTAGTCCCAGTTCTTGAGGTAATACCAGCGGTAGCCCAGCGAGGCCTGGAATGTGAAGTAGTCGTCGGGCCAGGTGAGGCGTGTGCCGAAGCCCACGGAGACGCCGGCCATCTGGAGCACCTTGTTGGGGTCGTAGGCGTTCTGGTAGGCATACGTGTTGTAGTTGGTGCCGTAGGAACCCTGCGAGTAGAGCGAATACATGTAGGAGTTGCTCCAGGTGTTGTTGTAGAAGGAGCTGTTGATGCCCGTGTAGCGGCTGTAGTCGGCCGAGAAGGAGAAGGAGTTGGGGCGCTTGCCTCCGAGCCAGGGGTCGTAGAATGAGATGTTGTAGCTCTGGTAGTATTTGGCGTTGGTCTGCACTCCGATGGAGAACGTCTGGCCGTCGCCGCGCGGGATTATGCCCTTATAGCTCGAGGGGTTGAAGAGGTTCTTCATCGAGAAGTTGTTGAACGAGAGGGCCACCTGCCCGGTGATGCCGGTCTGGCCCCAGCCGAATGAGAGCTGCACCTTGTCGTTGGCCTTCGACTCTAGGTCGAACACGATGTCGACCGTACCGTCGTTTTCGTTGGGCTCGGGGTTGATGCCCATGGTTTCGGGGTTGAAGTGGCCGGAGGCGGCTATCTCGCGTGCGGAGCGCATGAGGTCGCTCTTCGAGAAGAGTTCGCCGGGGCGCACACGCAGTTCGCGGCGTATCACCTTCTCATAGAGCTGGTCGTTGCCGTTGATTACCACGCGGTTGATGCGGGCCTGGGGTCCCTCGATCACCCTCATCTGCAGGGCAATGCTGTCGCCGCGCACATTCTCCTCGATAGGCACGAGGTTGAAGAAGAGGTAGCCGTTGTCGAGATAGAGGTTGCTCACGGCATCCTCATCCTCGCGGGTACGCTTCTCTAGCAGTTTCTGGTTGTAGACAGCGCCGGGGTAGATGCCGAGCAGGGTCTGGAGGGTCTCCGTGGGGTAGACGGTGTTGCCCACCCACGTTATGTCGCTGATATAGTATTTCTTGCCTTCGTCTACGGTGATGTATACGTCGACTGCCTTGTCGTCGTAGGCCACTACGGAGTCTTTCACTATCTTGGCGTCGCGATAGCCCAGCTCGTTATACTTCTCGATGATGCGCACCTTGTCGTCGGCATAGTCGGAGTCGACAAACTTCTTCTGCTTGAAGAGGTTGAGGAGATTACCGTTCTCGTTGGTCTTCTTCATGGCGCGTTTCACCTTGCCGTCGCTCATCACCTCGTTGCCGTCGATATAGATCTTGTGGACCTTCACCTTGTTGTGGCGGTCGATGTAGGCGGTGAGGATCACCTGGTTTTCCTTCCCGAGGTCGGGTTGCTGTATGATGTTGACCTTGGCGTTCTTGAAACCTTTAGCTGCATAATAGTTTTCGATGATCTGCTTGGCGCGGGCCACTATGTTGGGCGTGATCTGCTGTCCGGGCACCATTGCCAGGCGCTCGTTGAGGTTTTTGCGGTCGCCGTTAGAGATGCCCTCGAAGCGGAGTTCGGAGAGGCGTGGTTGCTGGCGCAGCACTATCTGGAGCCAGGCGCGGTTGCCCACGGTCTTGGCCACGTTGATCTCCACCTTCGAGTAGAGTCCCTGTCGCCACAGGCGCTTGGTGGCCAATGTTATGGCATCGCCCGGAATCTCCACCATGTCGCCCACGCTCAGGCCCGAATGGTTGATGATCAGATAGGCGTCGCTCTGGGGCACACCCTCCACCGAGATTCCGGCAATCTCATACTGCTTTGGAATGGGGGAGTAGATGATCTCCGGATTGTAGACGGTGTCCGTAGGGAGCTGCGCGCCTGCCGCCAGGGGCAGGAGAGCAAGCATGAAAAGCGGGATTATATAACGTAGCCTATTCATTTGCAATCTGTTCGCTTGTTTTGCCGAAGCGGCGTTCGCGCTGCTGGTAGTGGAGCAGGGCCTCCGCATATTCCTCCTTGCCGAAGTCGGGCCAGAGGAGGTCGGTGAAGTAAAGTTCGCTGTAGGCAATCTGCCACAGCAGGAAATTCGATATTCTCTTCTCGCCGCCGGTGCGAATCAGCAGGTCGGGGTCGGGGAAGGGGTATGTGGCGAGATTGCGTGCAATCTCGGATTCGTCGATGTCGGACGGGGCGAGGTTACCCTTGAGCACCTCTTCGGCCAGGTGGCGTGCGGCGCGTGTTATCTCCCAGCGTGCGCTGTAGGAGATGCATATGCCCAGGTTGAGCCCGGTGCAGTGTGCGGTCTTGTCGCGGCTGCCGGTGAGCTTGAGGCGCGCCTCCTCGGGCACTCTCTCTATGTCGCCGATGAGGTGGATGCGCACGTTGTTGCGGATAAGGTCGGGCAGCTCTCGCTCTATGGCCCATCCGATAAGATACATAAGGGTGTCTACCTCCTCCTGCGGGCGGTTCCAGTTTTCCGTAGAGAAGGCATAGAGGGTAAGGTAGCCGATGCCGAGGTCGGAGGAGAGCTCGGTGACGCGTCTCACGGTGGTGATGCCTTCGGCGTGACCCTCTCCGCGCTGCCGGCCGCGCATACGGGCCCATCGCCCGTTGCCGTCCATGATCATGGCTACATGGCGCGGCAGCAGTTGGGGGTCGAGCTGACTTATGAGTGATTCGAGACGTGACATCGCTTAATCCTTATAGTTACATGTTGCGCACCGTTTGCTGAACTCGTAGCTCACCGTAAAGGTAAGGGTGGAATACCAGTCGGTGTTTTTCGCAAACGAGCTCTTGATGGTGTGGAGGTCTTCGCCGGCCACTCCGTCGAGGCGGTCGGAAAACACCTTCTTCATGAGAAACTCCAGGCCGAGGTTCAGCCGTTTGGAGGGTTTATATTTCACCCCGATACCCAGCGGGATGGTGAGTCCGCCGTAGATACTCTTGTCTACGCTCCACATGGTGGCCGATAGGCCGGCCGTGATATAGGGGGTGATGCGTTTCAGCTTACGGTAGGTCTCCCCGATGCCGAACTCGAAGAAATTGAACTCGAAGAGCTCGCCTATCTCATAGAAGGTGGTGGTGAACTTAAACACCTTGTTGTCGGGGAAGACGTTGGTCATCTGTTCGGAGTTACCCCTGAGGCCTCCCACGTAGAAGTTGGTCTTGAGGGCGAGGCGGGGGTTGATGATGTAGCGCAGGAACAGCTCCGCGTCCCAGCTGGGGTTCTGGAACAGGTTGGAGGTGTTGGCGTCGCCCAGATAGCCCGTCATGCCCAGACCTGCTCCGAAGTCGAAGCGGTAGTCTTCCTGTGCATGCGCCCGGGGGGCCTGCAGCGTGGCTACGGCCAGCAGGAGCATGAGCGCCAGGGAGTGGTGGAGACGGGTGGTGGGCATCAATGCTTGCGGATCAGAAGAGAGGAACAAATGTGAGACGTTTCAGCACACCGCTGCGCACCTCGGAGTCGAGCTCCATTGAGGCGTCGTAGCCACCGAACAGGAAGATGTAGGGGCAGTCCCAGCTTATCACGTCGCCTTCTATCGAGAAGTCGAGGTGGCGCTTGCCGTCGGCTGCCTTCCAGCGGTTGCTAAGGTTGCTCTGCATGAGGGTGCCGAGCGAGATGGCGTCGGCTCTGTAGCCTGCAAGGATATTGGCGGGGAGCTGCATGTAGTCTTGGGCCCTCTGCCAGTTGACGCCATGGTCGTAGGTGACATAGACGGTATTGTTTACGTTTCCGTCCCGGTCGCGGCCGCCGAAGGCGAGGTAGGCCTCGAATTCCTTGAGCAGGCCGCTTGAGGCCGAATTGAGGTAGGAGTAATAGTCTACCACCGTAAGGCCCTCGAGGGCGGGAAGGGGACTGTCGGCGATGTCGACCCACTGCGAGCCGTCGAAAGCCCACGAGGGGGAGTAACCGGACGCAAGGTTGTCGCCGCCAAACACCACGATTGTAGGCGAGGTGGTCCAGCGGTTGGCAAACGATACGGGGGCCGAGTAGCCGGATGCCGGGAAGTCGTCGGGCAGGGAAATGCCGTCGAGGTTTCCGGAGGGCCAGCATATCATCGTACGTCCGGTACCGGAGCCCCGGATGCCGAGCAGTGTGTCGCCATACATACCGATCAGGCCGCTCCAGCCGGTGTCGGCTTTCTGCCATGAGAGGCCGTTGGCCGAGGTCATCAGCTCGCCGGCGTCGGAGAGTATGTAGAGTGTTCCGGAGGGGGTTGAGGTGAGGGTATTTAGCTCGGGTGTAAACGCGGGTTTGAGTTCATTCTTCTGCCAGTCGCCGGCAAAGATGTCGGTAGTGGTGGCTACGGTGAAACTGCCGTCGCTCTCCTCAATGAGCGAGAGCACGCCGCTGCCGAATTCCACCGATTTCTGGGCTTTCGGGGAGTCAAGGCGCGAGGGGAGGTTCATCGAGGCGAGGTTGTCCCAATACATCACGTCGGGGTCTTCCTTATGCACGTTTACCTTGAGCACGTATGTCTTCGTCACGGCTTTGTTTTCGGTGCCTAATGTCAGGGTAACGTGAGCGGTGAAGTCGATGGTGTCGTTGGCGTTGGCATAGTAGTTTACCGTGCCGTCTTCGCGGTGTGTGCCACCTTTCATTTCGATGACGGCGGAGGTGACAGAGGAGGGATAGCTGATTTTGGGCACGAGCTTGGTGATGTTGGTGCCTTTGGGGAGGGAGTCGGCGTTGAACACGACGCCGTGTTCAAGGTCGATGGAGAAGAAGACGGAGTCGAGATTTGCCATCACCCGAACATCGGGTTGGAGGGAGAAACCGGTAATGGCCACCGACTGGGTGGTGATATATTCCTGTTCGTCAGTAGTTTCGTCTTTTGAGTTGCAAGAGGAGAAGACTACGGCCCACAGTAGGGCAAACAGCAGTGCTCCCCGGCTCATCGGACTGTATAAATGCTTAAGCGTCACGTTATTGTTGTCTAAAATCCTACATAGCGAAAACTCTCCGGGCGTGCAAGCCGGATATTTCAACTTGCAAATTTAGTGATAAATTTCAATTTTTGCAAGAGTCGCCCCTCGCTCGGCTTCCCTCCCTCGCGCGCGAATACGTCCTCATTCTAAGGATGCCTCGCGATAATTTTTTTACGAACTGAAGTTCGCGCGAGGCACGCAGAACTCGCTGCTGCGCAGCTTGTTAGCGCAGAACTGGCAGATTTGCGCAGAACAATTTTGTATAACGGAAACAGTCAACCAAAATCAAGAAAAGACAAGAACAGTCAACCAAAATTAGGAAAAGACATGAACAGTCAACCAAATTCAAGAAAAAACACTGGAGTCTTGCACATTTGTAATCGGAGTTAGCTCGGAGAGCTACTCCTATGGTAAACCCCACCATACGGGAGCGACAGCGACCTTGGTGGGGACCATGATGCCGATGCAGGCTTGCTCGTAGAGCATGTCTATGGTCCCTGGAAATTTACTGGTTTATGCCCGCGGAGATTTTCCTCTTGCAAATAACATTAAATTGTATTACTTTTGCATTATAAATACATTACAATTTTAAGAGATGAGACAAGCCACAATTACAATTAGAGTAGAACCATCATTGAAAAAGAACTTTGATGCTTTATGTGAAGATTTCGGTTTGAGTGTCACGGCCGCATTTAACATGTTTATGAAGGCAGTAGTGAGAGAACGTTGTATTCCCTTCAAAATCAATGCTGACAACTCCAAAAGCAAGGAAGAAATCAGAGAAAGGGCCATAAAGGCTTTGGCTGAAATGAGAAAGATCGTTTCGGAAAATGACCCGGAAGAAATGAGTCTGGAAAATATCAATCGTCTCATAAAGGAAGTCAGGGATGAGAGGCGCCAATAAGATTTACGCTGTAATAGATACCAATGTCCTTGTTTCGACACTATACTCAAAAAACGGGACTTCTAATCCGGGAATTATCATTAATCAAGTTTTGGAGGGGAATATTATACCTTTAATAAACCCTATAATATTAAAAGAATATAAGGATGTATTGTCTAGACCAAAATTTGCCTTTCCCTCCCAGTTGGTGTCGGATCTTTACGATGCGTTTGTAGAATTTGGAATTGACACTGAAAGATGTCCAATGGACTCAGCCCTTTTCCCAGATAAAGATGATATGGTATTCTATGAAGTTAAGCTGACGGTCGACGATTCTTATTTGATAACGGGGAACATTAGACATTTCCCGATGAATCCTTTGGTAGTCACTCCGGCTCAAATGGTAGAAATCCTCAAAGAAAAAGGATTTCTCCAACCCTAATCAGTAGCACGTTTCAATCCCTAAAACCCTTTAATTGAACTCTTTGGGGCCGTGGCAGTTAGCTCTCCGAGCTAATTGTCACATCCCCAATCAGTTCTGCGATTAATGAGTTCTGCGATTCTTAATCAACCCAGTGTCAATCCGCGATGCTGAAAGGGTGAGGCGTCAGAGGGGCTTGGTGTAGAGTTGGATGAGGTTGGAATCGTAGGAGGCCGTAGAGCGGAGCCCCAGGCCGGCGGTGCGTATGGCCGGGAACGGGTCGGGAGCGGGGACGCCGGAACCGACAATCAGCGGTGAAGTCTCGATGCGTACCTCGTCGAGGAGATCGGCTGCAAGGAAGCTCTCGAGGGTGCGAGTGCCCCCTTCCACCATTAGCGACGTCACCTTGTATTCCGCATACAGTCTGGACAGGAAGTCAGGAAGGGATTCGGAGGGTTCCTTGAGGACACACCCACCCGACTCCAACCGCGAAGTACCGCGGAGACGCCGCGAACGGAAGGAAACCTTCAGCGGCCGGGAATCCCCGTCGCGCACTGGCCAGAGTCGGCAGTCGAGGCGCGGGTTGTCGCGGAGCACGGTGTCCGTACCCACCATTATCGCATCGTAATAGGCCCGCTCTCGGTGCATCAGCATCTGTGTGAAGGGCGTGGAGAACTTCAGGGGCGTGCCATCGCGGCCTGCAATGTAACCGTCGGCACTCTGGGCCCACTTCAGCAGCACGAAGGGTCGCCGCAGCGTGTGGGCGGTAAAAAACCTACGGTTGATGAAGAGCGCCTCGCGTCGCATAAGCCCTACCTCAACCTCCACTCCGGCACGCCGCATCTTCCCGATGCCGCTTTCATAGTCTTTAAGGAAGGGGTCTTCGGCCGCCACTACCACGTGGGGAATCTCCGTGCGCACCACCAGGTCGGCGCAGGGGGGCGTCTTCCCGAAATGGGAGCAGGGCTCGAGGGTGACATACATCGTGGACTCCTTGAGCAGCGGCCTGTCGGCCGGGCGCACCGAGTCTACGGCATTCACCTCCGCGTGCGGACCGCCAAACCGGCGATGGTAGCCCTCGCCGATAATCCGGCCGTCAGCCACAATCACAGCCCCCACGAAAGGATTGGGCGAGACGTTGGTACCGCCGAAGGTGGAAAGCTGAAGGGCACGCTTCATATAGGCGTGCCCTGCAGATGTATCGGAAGTATCAGTTTTCATTATTCAAAACCGCGCAGACGGAACAGCGCACCGGCCTCCGGTTTATGGCCGCGGAAGCGTTCGAAGAGCACCATGGCATCTTCAGTGTCGCCGCTTTCAAGGATATTCTTCTTAAACGAAGCAGCCGTTTCGGGGTTGAACACGCCGTCTTCCAGGAACTTCTCCCAGGCATCGGCCTCGAGCACCTGGCTCCATAGATAGGTGTAGTAACCGGAGGCGTAGCCGTCGTCGCCAAAGATATGTTTGAAGTAGGGAGAGCGGTAACGGTAAGTGATTTCGTCGGGCATTCCTATCTTGGCTGCGAAATCATTTTCGAAAGCCACGACATCGTCGACGTTGTCAACCTGTCCGTAGGCAAGGTCGAGCAGGGCGGCACCGGCAAGTTCGGTTGTTACGAAGCCCTGGTTGAATTTCGAGGAAGCCACGAGTTTCTCGATGATTTCGTCGGGAATAGCCTCGCCGGTCTGATAGTGGCGCGCATAGCTCTTCAGCAGCTCGGGAGTGAAGGCCCAGTGCTCGTTCATCTGCGAGCAGAGCTCCACATAGTCGCGGTCAACATTTGTTCCGGCAAGCGAACGGTAGGGTGCGCGGGTAAGCATCCCCTGGAGTGCGTGGCCGAATTCATGGAACAATGTCTCCACCTCATCGATGGTAAGCAGAGAAGGGGTGTCGGCCGTGGGTCTGGTAAAGCTGCCGACATTGTAAACTATGGGACGACGATATTCTCCGTCTTCAAAGATGCCGGCACTCTGCATCTGCTCCATCCATGCCCCCTGCACCTTGGATTCGCGGGGGAAGTAGTCGTACATCCAGAGAGCCACATGTTCGCCCGTGGCGGCGTCCTGAACATCGTAGACTTTCACCTCGTCCATATACTTAGGAGCGTCGGGTAGCTCGACCATCTTGATACCCCAGAGGCGTTCTGCGGCATCAAAGAGACCGGAAAGCACATTCTCAAGTTGGAAATAGGGGCGCACCTCGTTCTCGTCGAAATCATATTTCTGCTGCTTCACCTTGTCGGCGTAGTAGTAATAGTCGTAGGGGGCAATCTTGAAGCCGCCGCCGTTGGCGTCGACGTATGCCTGCATGTCTGCCACCTCCTCATGGCTGCGTTTCACGGCGAGGTTGAAGATCTGCGTGAGCAGGTTTTCGGCAGCCTCGGGCGAACCGGCCATCACGCGGGAGGTCATCATCCGGGCGAAATTGTCGAAGCCCATCAGCTTGGCCTTCTCGGCGCGTAGTTTCACGATCTCCTTGATTACGGGAGCATTGTCGAAGGGAGCCTTCGAGGCAAGTGATGTGTAACCCTCATACACCTTGCGGCGCAGCTCGCGGTTGTCGGCGTTGGAGAGCACCGGCAGACGGCTTGCGGCATGGAGTGTGAAAGCCCATTTCCCCTCGTGGCCACGCTTGGCGGCCTCCTCGGCTGCCATGGCCACCGACGATGCCGGCAGACCGGAGAGTTCCTCGGAATTCTCCACGAGCACATAGAAGTCGTTGGTAGCGCTGAGGAGGTTCTTGTTAAACTCAATGAAGAGCTGCGAGAGGCGGTCGTTGATCTTCACCAGCTCGGCCTGCTTCTCCGGCGGCAGGGCCGCACCCTGCTCGGCGAGAACGCGGTAGTATTTCTCCACCAGGCGTATCTGCACGGGGTTGAGACCCATCTCGTTGCGGCGGTCGTAGACTGCCTTGATCTTGGCGAAAAGGTCGGGATTGAGGTTCACCTGGTTGGCCGCCTCGTTGAGAAGGGGGATGGCCTCGTCGGCAATCTTCTCGAACTCCGGGGTCTTCAGGGCGCTGTCATAGTGCCAGAATACGGAGCTCACCCTGTCGAGGATCGGGGAGAGGTTTTCGAGCGGCATGATGGTGTTGTCGAAGTCGGGCACCGCGCGGTTGACGACGATGCTGAAGATGTTGGCCTGCTGCTCCTCGATGCCGGCCTTGATGGCCGGAATGAAGTCGTCAAGCTGGATCTCCTCAAACTGAGGCATGCCATAGACGCCGGTAAAGGGCTTAAGGAAGGGGTTCTCTCTTGCCATCATTGGAAATGATGCAGCCGAGGCCACCACTGCGAGTGCCACGGCTGTGTTTCTTAGGATATTTTTCATGTATTTTCAAGTGTGTTTTCCGTTAGTCACGTCCCCCGCCGAATATGCGGAGAAGGAAGAGGAAGAGGTTGATGAAGTCGAGATAGAGGCTCATGGCTCCCATCGTGGCCAGTTTGTCGGCGAGCTGCGGCTCCGGGTTGGCTGCGGCCAGGCGCTTAACCTGCTGGGTGTCGTAGGCCGTCAGGCCGATGAAGATGAGAAGGCCGACAATGGATACCACCCACTCCACGGCGCTGCTCTTCAGGAAGAAGTTGACGATCATCAGGATGATGAGGCCGAAGAGGGCCATCATCAGGAAGGTGCCCATCTTAGAGAGGTCAGACTTGGTGAAGTAGCCGTAGACCGACATGGCCCCGAACGTACCGGCCGTGATGAAAAACGTGTAGGTGATGGTGCCGAGGCGATAAACCACGAAGATCGGGGCCAGCCAGGCGCCCATCAGGGCCGAGAAGATGCAGAACAGGAGCAACACCGTGCCCGACTGCATCTTCATGAGGCGAGCCGGAATCACGAAGGCCATCACGAGCATCGCGATGAGCATTCCCCAGAATACAATCTGGTTGCCGAAGAAGAAGGTCAGGGCTGCCGGAGAGGACGAGATGCCCAGGGCAACGAATGCCGAGATGAGCAGCCCGATAAACATTCTGACGTAGACGCGCTTCAGGATGGAGTTGGTCTGCGTCTGCACCGCCTTGCTCTCGAAAAACGAAGGAGGTTGCTGCGGAGAATAATTGTTGTAGTCCATATCTTGTATGTTGTTTTGTATACAGTTTGTGTGTTCTTTGTGTAGCAGGTATCTCTACATATAACGTGCCAAAGCCCTGCTTTCTTATAAGAATTCGAACTCTGCCACGATGGGATAATGGTCGGAGGAATTCATGCGTTCCTTGGTGACGTAGAGCGGCATGAGCTCACCCTTGTAGAGTATCTGGTCGATGTGAAACCACATCAGATGCTGGTTGTAGGTAATGAGGTGGCCGAATCCCGTCATCGCATAGGCATCCTCAAAGCCCCTCTTCGTGAAGTTGCGGTATGCCCACGAACCCGGGACGTCGTTGAAGTCGCCGCAGACAATCACGTTGCCGTTTACTCCTTGGGCGTATTCCGCGATGGCTTCCGATACCTTTGCCCTCATGGCGAAGGCATTCTTCATCTTCGTGTATATGCTCCCCTCAAACTCCTTGATGCTGTTTTTCACCCCTTCGCGGTTTTTGGCTTCCGTGATGATGTTGCGCTCCTCCTCCGATAGGAGGTAGGAGGGGAGGTGTACGTTGATCACTGTCAGGTTTTCCCCGTCAATGTCAAGTTCGTAGGCAGCGGCACTCCCGTATGTCATGTCGTTGGAGAGCTCAATTGTCTTGGGGATGAACGGATGCTTGGACAGGAACTCTACCTCGCGGCTCCAGTCCACCGACTGATAGGGATATACATCGCGCAGTGAGTCGATCTGGCTTATGTAGGTGTCAGGTATTTCAGGTTTCCCTACTCCATAAAGCTCCTGCAGGCAGATGAAGTCGGCTCCGGAGTGGATAAGGAAGTGGAGCGAGCGGTTGAGGGGCGCGTCCGGATTCTTCGTGTCCTGCATGTGAAGGCAGTTGAAGGTGATCATCTTGAATGTGCGGCCCTCATCCGCGGCGCGGTTGCTGAACCGGAATGGGAGCGCGGCGGAAAAAGTGGGTCCGCAGGCCATGAGCACCCCGATACCAATGCACCCTATGATGTAACGTCGCCTTATGAGCCAAGCCACCGCCACCACCAGCGTAGTCATGGAGAAATAGGGGAAAAACAACACTCCGATGGCCGGAAGCGTAAACCACTCGGGGTTGAAGTAACCACCGTAGGCCACCACCAGCGTGATGATATAGAGAATCCATGTGATGATTCTCAGTGTCGGCCCGAGCAGCAGTTTTACGGGAAACGATGCCATCTTCCTGATTCTTATGGTAGTAACGGTTATTCTAATATTGGTAACGGTTACCCGTCAATGTGCCTTTATGTTTCCAGTAGAGCAACAGGCCCAGACCGAAGATCATGCCGCCGAGATGGGCAAAATGGGCTACGGTGCTCATGGTGCCCGTCACCCCGAAGAAGAACTCGATCACTGCATAGCCGGCCACCATATACTTGGCCTTGATGGGGATAGGAATGAAGAAGAGATAGAGTGGCATGTTGGGGAAGACGAAGGCAAAGCCAAGCAGGATGCCGAAGATGGCTCCGGAGGCACCCACCGTCACCATGGAATTCTTCATGGCGTCGAGCGCCGACACGAGGTCGGGACGCCCGGCCTCCGCCATCTGGCGCACCAGCTCCGAAGCCTCGGCATGGCTGAGATGGTTGGCTTTCGAGAAGAAGTCGATATACTCGTTCATCCACGTCAGGGCCCACACGCCCTCCTGAATGAGGGCCGCGCCCACGCCACACACCATATAATAAAGCAGAAACCGCTTTCCGCCCCAGAGCCTCTCGAGCATCGGCCCGAAGAAGAAGAGCGTCAGCATGTTGAAGAAGACATGGAAGAAGGTGTGTTGGTCGTGCACAAACATATAAGTGATGATCTGTGCGGGGTTGAAGTGGCTGGCCCCGACGTAGTGCAGACCGAGATGGCGTATGATGCCGTTGGCGCCAAACTGCGGGGAGATTACCTCCACCAGCCAGATCAGCGCGTTGATGATTATGATATTCTTGGTAACCGGAGGCATCGACGTGATGCTCCTGCCGAAAAACTGTGACATTATTGGATGATAAATATAGAGCAAAATTAATTAAAATTGGAGAAATATTAAAATTTTTTCAAATTATTGCCGAAATATTTGTAAATGTGCGAAAAAAGCTATAAATTTGCCCCCAATCCGGAGAAACGGTCTGCAATACAGGTAAAAAAACAAACCGACAGCAGGAAAAAACCAACCCGGAAAGAATGAGTAAAAAGTAAGTTTTTATTTAAATCATAAACCAGATATGACAAAGACAGATCTTATCAACGAAATCGCTGCAAAGGCTGGTCTGACTAAGGTACAGGCTAAGGCGGCTCTCGACGCAACCCTCGAATCAATCTCCCAGGCACTTGCCAACGACGATAAGGTTCAGCTTATCGGCTTCGGTACGTTTGGTGTAGTTGAAAAACCCGCCCGCACCGGTCGCAACCCCCGCACTAAGGAGACTATCGAAATCCCCGCTCGCAAGGTGGTTAAGTTCAAAGCTGGCGCAGGCCTCGGCAAATAAGAAATCGCATTTTGCAGATAAAGCCTCGTGCATATAAGCCCGAGGCTTTTTTATTGAGATAAGACGCTTTAAATAAGGATAAGACTGACTAACGCAGATAAGACTGACATACAACGTAATGGAAATAGAGAAGATATTGCAGCAGGGCGTGGCCGACGCACTCAAGAGTCTCTACGGCGCCGACTTCGAGGCAGGCGCCATACAGGTGCAGGAGACACGCAAGGAATTTGCCGGCGACCTCACCGTCGTCACCTTCCCCTTCCTCAAGGCAAGCCGCAAGGCGCCCGATGCCACGGCGCAGGAGCTTGGCGAATGGCTCGAAAAAAACGTGGAGGCCGTAGGAGGCTTCAACGTGGTGAAGGGCTTCCTCAACATCTCCGTAAGCAAGGCCTACTGGCTGGCACAACTCGCTGAGATAGAGAAGGCCGAAGGATTTGGACTCACTCCCGTGGCCGACGACGCGGAACTCGTGATGGTGGAATACTCCTCGCCCAACACCAACAAGCCCCTGCATCTGGGTCACGTAAGAAACAACCTTCTCGGCTACTCCCTCGCATGCATCCTCGAGGCCAACGGCAAGAGGGTGGTGAAGACCAACATTGTAAACGACCGCGGCATCCACATCTGCAAGTCGATGCTCGCCTGGCAGAAATGGGGTGACGGCATAACCCCCGAGAAGGCAGGCAAGAAAGGCGACCACCTCATCGGCGACTTCTACGTGCTCTTCGACCGCCACTACCGCGAGGAGCTCAAGGAGCTTGAAGCCAAGGGACTTGCTAAGGAAGAGGCTGAAGCCGCCTCCACTCTCATGGCGGAGGCTCGCGAGATGCTGCGCAAATGGGAGGCCGGCGACCCCGAGATACGTTCCCTGTGGTCGATGATGAACGAATGGGTCTACGCCGGGTTTGACGAGACCTACAAGGCCCTGGGCGTAAACTTCGATAAGATCTATTATGAGAGCGAGACCTATCTTGAGGGGAAAGACCTCGTGCTCGAGGGCCTTAAGGAAGGGAAGATGTATCGCCGCGACGACGGCTCCGTATGGGCCGACCTCACCGACGAGGGACTCGACGAGAAACTGCTGCTGAGGAGCGACGGCACCTCCGTCTACATGACCCAGGATATCGGCACAGCCAAGCAGCGCTACGAGGATTACCCCATCGACAGGATGGTCTACGTGGTTGGCAACGAGCAGAACTACCACTTCAAGGTGCTCTCCATACTGCTCGACCGCCTCGGCTTCAAGTGGGGACGCGACCTCGTGCATTTCTCCTACGGAATGGTGGAGCTTCCCGCCGGCAAGATGAAGAGCCGCGAGGGCACCGTGGTCGACGCCGACGACCTCATCGCCGCCATGATTGCCGACGCCCGCGAGGCGGCCGGCAACAAGTTTGACGACATGCCCCCCGAGGAGGCAGCCGAAGTTTGCCGTATGGTAGGCCTTGGAGCCCTGAAATACTTCCTGCTCAAGGTTGACCCCAAGAAAAACATGATGTTCAACCCTGCGGAGTCGATCGACTTCAACGGGAATACGGGGCCATTCCTGCAATACACCTACGCCCGCATCCGCTCGCTGCTGCGCACCGCCGCCGAAAAGGGCGTTGCCCTTCAGGAGCTCGACGCCGCCGCTGCTTTGCCCGACGACAAGGAGGCGACTCTTATCCGCAAGATTGCCGGGCTCCCCGGCGTGATCAAGGAAGCCGGCGACACCTTCTCGCCCGCCCTAATAGCCAACTATGCCTACGACCTTGCCAAGGAATACAACCAGTATTATCACGACTACCCCGTGATGAAGGAGGAAAACGAGGCAGTGCGCAACCTGCGCCTCCACGTGGCGGCACAGGTAGCCCGCACCCTGAAGACCGCCCTCTCGCTTCTCGGCATGGAGATGCCCGAGAGAATGTGACGGCAAACCGTTCCTAATTTTGGGAAATTAAGCAAAAATTGTTAAATTCAAACCAATTCATTCTCTGTTTATTTAACACCTTCTATGAAAAAATTACTGTTGAGTTTATCGCTCGTTTTTATTTCTTTAAGACTTATCTCAGGCGATACAACTCAATTTCCCATAAATATCCCTCCAGATATTGAACAGAAAGCTAAAAATAATGACATAGAGTCTCTACAGATTTTAGGTTATTGTTATTTGATTGGAAACCATCCTCTTGTAGCGAATAAATTTGTAGATAAAAATCCCTATTCTATAGACGTTGAAAAAGCTATTGATTGTTTTGAAAAAGCATCTAAGAAAGGGAGTGGGAACGCTTCGTGCGAGTTAGGAAATATTTATTATAATGGTTTTTTAAAAAAAGGTGGAACACGGGTACAGAGCATAAAAAAAGCCATTCAATTTTACTCTAAAGCCATAGAGCAAAGTTATTATAAGGCATACGTCAATTTAGCATCTGTTTATCTGGGCTCCGGAAAACAGCTAATCTCCGAAGGTATTCTCACCGATGCAGATGAAATTGAGTTTGACCGAAAAAGACTATCAATTGCGAAAGAATATCTTAACACAGCAATAAATCTAGGTATATCTGAAGCATTTATTTTGATGGGAAGGGTTTACGAAAATGGCTTAATAGGAGAACCTGAAAATTGGGAAAAAGCTTACTTCTTATATTCCAAAGCTTTAGATATGGGCAATCTTGAAGCTACTTCATATCTATTTAATCTTTCTTACCAAGGCAAAGGTTGTCCTCGCAACCATAGGACTGCTTTTGAGTATTTGGCAAAGGGAGTCAATGGTAACGATTATACGGCCATGGAAACTTTAAAATTCCTTCCCAATAAAATTCATAATGTGCCCAAAAATATTAATTCACTTGAGCCTCCTCGAGTGGAATACCGATATAACGATTTGATTATCATTAATGATTTAAATGATTGGTATATTCTTAATTCTGACTCTATAAGAGTGTCTGAAAGGCGCTACGATAAAATAGACCTTGATTCTATATCCCATAAACTTTTAGGATACATTGACCAAAGTTCAGTAGAACTCGATGAGTATGGGCTTGAAACTGTTCCAATTCAAGAATTTCTGTTTGAAGATTATTTGAATCAAACTACCGGAAACCCTCTTATCGGAGCACAAAAATTTGATAAGATTTTGACCTTGGATCCCATGAATCTTGAAGGTTATAACACCATGGCTTACTACAACAAGGCTGTAATTCATTATAATATGAATATGCCCACTACGGCTTTTGAATACATAAACATAGCCTTGGAACTAGACCCTGATTTTGAATTGGCAAAGGAAACGCGTGAAAATATATTATCCCTGTCTCTAGAGAATTTTCAAAAACGCAACAAAGAACATGCAAATAAGACCAATCTAATTCTCGATTGTATAGCAATTGGCCTCGCCGGCTTAACGGAGTCACTCGATAACGTACAGTCAACAAAAAGAGAATACTCTATCGTGACTGAATCGAATAAAGAGGAAATATTGAAAAAAAATAAAGAAAAGGCCAAACGGGCAAAACAATTAGGTAAAGATGCTAGGAAAGAATTAAACCGCTCCATATATTTTAATACCATGCAGAATTGCTACCGAGAATACATCTTTATGATTGAAGCGGCCAAGACAAATCCTGTCGATTACCCGGTAGAAAGAGTAAAGCATATTCAATCTGAAATGAAGGGTATAAGGAAAAGATTTCCTGACGTTATAACTAAGCATGAAAATGAAGATTGGATAAGAGAATCTTGAGAGACAGGTAACGTTACGGCAAGTAACGTTAAAGTTCGCTTATGCCCAGGAAAAGGTAATAGTTAAGAGCTAACAATTAACAGTTACAAAGATATAATGGACTTCATTTACGAACGCCGACGCCTCCCCATAGGAGTGAAGGTAGAGGAGGTGACCGGCGGCGCCCGCTACAAGGGCCGTGTATGGCTCGAGATTGCGCGCCAGATCTATTGCGAGAACGGTAAGGACGGCTACCGCGAGCTGGGCCATTTCGCCTCGGGCGCACCCTTCCTCTACGGAGCCGACGAACGCATCTCCATATCCCACACGGAGGGTTGCCTCGTGGTGGCAACAAAGGCTGTGGCTCCTGACACCGACCTTCGGGAGTTCACGCCGAGTGCCGCACTCGGAGTCGATGTGGAACGCTCCGACCGCGAGAAGGTTACCGCTCTGCGCGAACGGTTTCTTACCGAAAGGGAACTGAAGGAGGTGGTACCCGACACTCTGGAGGCATCCATAATTGCGTGGACTTGCAAGGAGGCGATGCTGAAGGCTGTGATGGATCCGGCCATCGACTGGCATCACGCCATCGAGATAAAGAAACTCCCCACCCTCTCCGAGGAGGGACGGGGAGTCGTAAGTCGCGGAGATGAGTCGTTGGAGTTTCAGCTTTACACCTACCGCTCCGAGGGCTACATCATCACTGTGGCGTATTAGGTATAGGAAATTTTGAAAAGGAGGGGCGCCCCATTGGGACGCCCCTCACTGTGTTATTCCGTTTCGCTGGCGTTTGCCATTTCCTGGGCCACGGGATCGACGGAGGGTTCGTCGTTGGTTGCGGCCTCAAGCTTCTTCATCATCGAGAAGATGAAGACGGCGCTGATCAGACAGATGATGATGAGGATGCCCCAGAGAGCCCAGAGGGGAAGCTTGCCCCAAAGGATCATCGGGATGGAGACAAGGTAGTTGCCCACGGCGGTGGCGGCAAACCATCCACCCATCATCGAGCCCTTGAGTTTCGGGGGAGCCACCTTGCTCACGAAGCTGATGCCCATAGGCGAGAGCAGGAGCTCGGCGAAGGTGAGCACGAGATAGGTAGAGATAAGCCAGTTGGGCGATACAGCACCCTCGGTGCCGGTAATGGAGGCGGAGCCGATACACATGATGGCGTAAGCCGCGCCGGCCATGAGCATACCGTAACCGATCTTGCGCGGGGCGCTGGGTTCCTTCTTGCGGCTGGCAAGCCATCCGAAGATGGCGAGGCTCACCGGGGTGAGGGCCACTACATAGAAGGGGTTGAACTGTTGGTATTGCTGCGGCTGGATACCCGTGAGAGGATTGGGCGTGCTCTTGAAGATGAAGATGATCGCCACGACACAGCCGGCCAGGATGAGTCCGCTTACAATCTTGCCTGTGGATTTCTTCGACTGGAAAATGCTGAAGAGGGCGTAGATGCCAACGGCCACGATGGCAAGGGCGCCTACGTTGAAGCCGATGCGAGTCCAGCTGTAGGTCTCGGAGCTGGTGCAGGTCTTGGCAAACTCGGTGAGAGTTGCGCCGTTCTGGTGGAATACCATCCAGAAGAAGATTACTACGGCGAATACGAGAAGGAGGGCAACCACGCGGGCCTTGGTCTGGGCCGGAGTGAGCTCGGGTCCGTTGTTGACCGTGGTGGTCTTGGCGGAGGCGTCTTTCTTGTTGGAGATGATATGGCGGTAGGTTCTCTTACCGAAGGCGTAGATACAGTAGCTGACGATGAGCGAGAGACAGGCAATCGCGAAGCCCCAGCTGTAGCCGTTGGAGAGGGCTGTGATATAGGAGTTGGCCCAGTCGAGCACGTTGCCACTCACTTCGAGTCCCCCTCCAGCTGCGATTTCCTGCACATTGGCCGAAAGGTCGGCAATTTCTCCCACCTTTCCTGCATCCTGTGCGTTGATGAGGGCGTTGCAGGCTGCGGGAAGTCCGTCGACATATTCGAGGCCTACGCGGTGCATATGCCAGTTGAGCATGGCGGTGGCGGTCATCGGCGCGAACATGGAGCCGATGTTGATGGCCATGTAGAAGAGCGAGAACGCCGAGTCGCGCTGGCTGGAATATTTTGGCTCGTTGTAGAGGTCGCCTACCATCACCTGGAGGTTACCCTTGAAGAGCCCCGTGCCCACCGATATCAGAAGGAGGGCAACGATGAGGATACCAAGCGAGAAATTGCTGTGGATCGGGGTCTGCATCGACATGATGGCATACCCGAGAAACATCACCACGATACCGGTGATGACACACTTGTTGAAGCTCCAGCGGTCGGCCACCCAGCCGCCGATGAGCGGCATGAAGTAGACCATCGCCAGGAAGCCGGCGTAAATCTGGCCCGACACGGCTGCGTCAAACCCGAATTTGGCCTGCAGGAAGAGCAGGAATATGGCAAGCATCGTGTAGTAGCCGAAGCGCTCGCCCGTGTTTGCGAGTGCCAGCACATACAGACCTGCCGGTTGGTTTTTGAACATGATATTTAGGTTTTAAGTTGTTTTTTAGGTTTATTTTGCAAAGATATATAAAAAACATGAGATTTTTATACCCGGCCTATAAGAAAGTCAAGACTGACACTATCTTTGTGGTATTTTTAGAGATGTCTGTTTCCTGCCGTCTCAAGATGTACCTGAACGGGCTTAAAATCTCACTAATAAATAAATTATACCTTACGAAAAATAAAACATTGGGATTATCGTAAAGCATTGGGATAATACCTATTATACCGTCTTAACTTTTTATATCTTTGTAACTTTGATTTTCAGGATGCGGTGGCGCTCCATGCTGAGCACCTTGAATTCGAACTCCCGCGCCTGCGTGCGGGCCGGAAGGGACAAGGTGAGTTCTTCACCCTTCTCCGGGAAGTCGGCCTTGATGTGGAGGATGAGGCCGGCCAGCGTCTCGCAGTCGCCTATGTCGCCGAGGTCTTCCTCCTCGATGCCCGTCACCTCGCAGAAGTCGCCGATGGGTATCTTGGCGTCGAAAATCCAGGTGTGGTCATCGAGTTTACGGTAGAGCCGGGCAGCCTGGTCGTATTCGTCGTCAATCTCTCCCAAGATCTCCTCGATGATGTCTTCGAGCGTCACGATACCCTGGGTGCCACCGTATTCGTCTACAACAATGGCGATGTGTATGCGCTTGGTGCGGAAGTCTTCGAGCAGGTCGTCGATCATGCGGCTTTCAGGCACGAAATAAGCCTCGCGTATCAGTTTCTGCCACTCGAAGCCCTCGGTGCGGTTGTCAAGGTGGGGCAGAAGGTCCTTGGCATACAGAATGCCCTTGATGGTGTCTTGTGAAGTGTCGTAGACGGGGATTCGGGAATAGCCCGACTCCACCACCGTCTGCATCACCTCGCTCCAGGTGGCGTGGATCTCCAGGTCTGTGACGTCGACGCGCGGAATCATAATCTCGCTCGCCTCCTTCTCGCCGAAAGAGAGGATATCCTCCAGCATCTCGCGCTCCTCGCCCTCCTTGATGTCGGAGATTTCGAGGGCTTTCTCAAGCTCGTCGGCCGAGAGTTGCGGGTCTTTCTTGGAAATGAGGCGGTTGATGATATGCGTAGACTTCGCCATACCCTTGGCCATGGGAGCCAGGAAGCGGCTCACGGCTGTCAGCGTGCCGGAGGTTTTCAGGGCCCATGATGCCGGACGCCCCTTGGCCACCAGTTTAGGGAAAATCTCGCCGAAGAGCAGGAGCAGGAAGGTTAGGAAGACGGTCTGCACCACAAAGTTGAGAGCCGCCGAATGGAACACGACGGTCTGCGAGATGGCATACGTCAGGAGCACAACCATGGTTACGTTGACCAGGTTGTTGGATATCAGGAGAGTGGCGAGAAACCGCTCGCTGTCTTTCATCAGCCGGGCCACCCGTTTTCCGGAGGGGCTCTCGCCCTCCTCCATATCGTCGAGTTGGGCCGGACGCAGGGCGTAGTAGGCAATCTCCGAGCCGGAGAAGAATGCCGAGCCGATGAGGCAGATCAGCGCTATGAAGATTATGAAGCTCCAGGCCACCCAGTTGTCGGGGGCCATAAACTCTATGGCTCCCCGTGCAACGTCGTTGATGGTTTCAGTTTGGTCGATGGCTCCCCTCAGGGAGTCGGTGACCGGTAAAGGGTCAGAATCCATTTTCTACTGTTTTATTCCCCTTTTCCGTGGCAATGTTTGTATTTCTTGCCCGAACCGCAGGGACACGGTTCGTTGCGCCCTACCTTGGGTTCGCTCTTCACGGGCTGCTTGGCTGCGGCCTGACCGCGGCCGGCGTTCATCGCGGCCTGGCGCTGAGCGGCTGCCTCGGGATAGGCGTCGCGGGTGGTGGAGTAGCCGGCATAAGGATTGTGCACACGGCCGCCGGTGCCCACGTCCATCGTCGAGCTCATGTAGTTGGCGCGGCGGGTGGCGCGGTTTTGGGCTTCCTGGGCCTGGGCCTCCTCCTGTGCCTTCTTCTCCTCATATGAGGGCAGAGGCAGGTGGCCGCGCATCAGGGTGTTGACGGCCTTGGAGTTCATCTCCCAGAGCATGTTGCGCCAGAGCTCATAGGCCTCCAGCTTATAGATTACGAGCGGGTCTTTCTGCTCATACGAGGCGTTCTGCACCGACTTGCGCAGCTCGTCCATCTCGCGGAGCTGTTCCTGCCATGCCTTGTCGATCGACGACAGGAGCACGGTTTTCTCCCATGCCTTGCCGATCGACTTTCCGCCGTCTTCGTAGGCCTTCATGATGTCGGCCTGCACGTTGTAGACCCTTCGGCCGTCGCTCACGGGAACGCCGATCTTGCCCTTGGCGCCCTTCTCTTCCACAAACTCCTTGATGTAGGGCTCGATGTGGGCCTCCATCTTCTCCTTGGAGCGGTTGAGGTTTTGCAGGGCTGCCTCCGCAATCTGCTCGGTGGCCTCGGAGGTGTTCATCTTGGCATATTCGTTTTCGGTGAAGGGGAGCTCGATGGCCAGCGCCTTGCGCACGCTGTCGCCGAATTCCTGGAATCCACCCTCGTAGGTCTTTCCTGTGAGGTCGGTGGCAACCTCATACACCATGTTGGCGATGTCGGTGCCGATCCTCTCGCCCTTCAGGGCGTTCTGGCGACGGCCGTAGACACCGCGGCGCTGGGCGTTCATCACGTCGTCGTATTCCACGAGGCGTTTACGCACGCCGAAGTTGTCTTCCTCCACCCGTTTCTGGGCGTTTTCGATGGAGCGTGTCACCATCTTCGACTCGATCATGTCGCCCTCCTTGAAGCCGAGGCGGTCGAGGGTCTTCACCACGTTGGGGTTGGCGAAGAGGCGCATCACGGTGTCTTCGAACGAAACGAAGAAAACGGAGCTGCCGGGGTCGCCCTGACGGCCGGCACGGCCTCGCAGCTGGCGGTCTACACGGCGGCTCTCATGGCGCTCGGTGCCGATGATGGCCAGTCCGCCGGCCTCCTTCACCTCGGGGGTGAGCTTGATGTCAGTACCGCGGCCTGCCATGTTGGTGGCGATGGTCACCGTGCCGCGCTTACCTGCCTGGGCCACAATCTCGGCCTCCTTCTGGTGGAGCTTGGCGTTGAGCACCTGGTGGGGTATCTTGCGGAGGTTGAGCATCTTGGAGAGGAGCTCGGAAATCTCCACCGATGTGGTGCCCACGAGCACGGGGCGCCCCTCGTTTACCATCTTCTCCACCTCCTCGATCACGGCGGCGTATTTCTCTTTCTTGGTGCGGTAGACGCGGTCGTTCTGGTCGTTGCGGATCACCGGACGGTTGGTTGGGATCTCCACCACCTCTAGCTTATAGATGTCGTAAAACTCGCCGGCCTCCGTCATTGCAGTACCGGTCATGCCGGCCAGCTTGCGGTACATTCTGAAGTAGTTTTGCAGCGTGATGGTGGCGTATGTCTGCGTGGCAGCCTCCACCTTGACGCCCTCCTTGGCCTCGATGGCCTGGTGCAGACCGTCGGAATAGCGGCGCCCTTCCATGATACGTCCCGTCTGCTCGTCTACAATCTTGATCTTGTTGTCGTCGATCACGTATTCCACATCCTTGTCGAATAGAGTGTAGGCTTTCAGGAGCTGGTTGACGGTATGCACGCGCTCTGCCTTCACCGAGTATTCCTGAAGCATCTTGTCTTTCTTCTCCTGGCGTTTCTCGGCGTCGGGCTCCTCGTGGTCTACCGTAGCGAGCTGGGCGGCGATGTCGGGGAGCACGAAGAAGGTGGGGTCTTCCGTGGTGCCGGTGAGCACCTCGATACCCTTGTCGGTGAGTTCGATGCTGTGGTTTTTCTCGTCGATAACGAAGAAGAGGGGTTCCACGGCCTTGGGCATCTCGCGGCTGTTGTCCTGCATATATTTAGCCTCCACCTTGAGCATGATCTGCTTTATGCCGTCTTCGCTGAGGTAGCGGATCAGGGCATTGTGTTTGGGCAGGGCCTTGTAGACGCGGAAGAGCGCCAGGCCGCCCTCCTCGAGCAGCTGCTCGGCAGTCATGGGCTTGCGCGAGGGGTCTTCCTTGCGTGCCGCGTCGTACTGGGCTATCTTTTCGGGGTCTCCGCTCATGGCAGCGGCGATCTTCCCCTTGGCCTCGAGCAGGAGGTTCTGGGCGAGCTTGCGCTGGGCGTTCACCACCTTCTCCACGTTGGGCTTGTATTCGTTGAAGAGCTGGTCGTCTCCCTTGGGCACGGGGCCCGAAATGATCAGCGGCGTACGAGCGTCGTCGATGAGCACGGAGTCAACCTCGTCGACGATGGCATAGTAATGCTCGTCGCGCTGCACGAGGTCTTCCTCCATCGTGGCCATATTGTCGCGAAGGTAGTCGAAACCGAACTCGTTGTTGGTGCCGAAGGTGATGTCGCTCTGGTAGGCGGAGCGGCGTTCGGGGGAGTTGGGTTTCGTCTTGTCGATACAGTCAACGCTGAGTCCGTGGAACTGGTAGATGGGGCCCATCCATTCGGAGTCACGTTTCGCCAGGTAGTCGTTGACAGTCACCACGTGCACACCCTCGCCCGTGAGCGCGTTGAGAAACACCGGAAGGGTGGCCACGAGTGTCTTACCCTCACCGGTGGCCATCTCTGCGATGTTGTTGGAGGCCTTGTAGCCGTTGAGGATGCCGTGGAGCACCATACCGCCGATGAGCTGCACGTCGTAGTGGGCCATATCCCAGGTTATCTGGTTGCCGCCGGCCTCCCACGAGTTGCGGTATACGGCCTTGTCGTCCTGGATGCTAACGAAGTCCTTGCCACGTCCGGCAAGGTCGCGGTCGAAGTCGTTGGCCGTCACCTCGATGAGGTCGTTCTCCTTGAAGCGTCGGGCCGTCTCTTTCACTACGGCAAACACTTCGGGGAGAGCCTGGTCGAGCTTGCGCGCATACATCTTGAATTTCTCTTCGCGCAGTTCGTCGATCCGTTTCCAAAGCGGCTCGCGCTTCTCATAGTCGAGTTTCTCGATCTGTTCGCGCAGCGACGCCATCTCGTCCTTGTAGGTCTTGGCCTCGTTGTGGATGTCGTTGCGGATTATGTTGATGCGCTCGCGGAGCTGGTCGTTGGTTTCCGTGAGGAGTTTTTCGGAGATGGGGTCAATCTCGTTGCGGAGACGTTCCCACAGCGGGCGTACGGCGCGTTCGCTCTGGTCGCCGAATATCTTCTTGAATAAATTCTGTATTCCCATTTTATGTTTTTTGTTCTTGATTTCTGTTCTTTTACCTTTTACCCTTTATCTTTTACTTTTTGCCTGAGTTTACTGCAATCGGCTTTGCAGCTGCCCCGTTCGGGGCGCGGATATTTATCGCTGTGGCTATTGTGGGAGCCAGCGCAGTGGCTTCTACGGTGGCGGTCACCGTCTCGGGGGCGACATTCCCCCCGAAGAGGAAGGCAGGAGTGGCCGGGGAGGCCAGTCGCACCTTCTTGGAGGTGGAGGGGTAGGAGTTGTCGTCGGTTACGGTCCAGCCGGGGGTGAAGTAGAGGAAGATGTCCGGGGCATTCTTGGGGTCGATGCCGAGCGCCAGTTCCTGAGCGCGGCGCGACTCGCCGCCGGCCACCTCGTCGATGGTGAACGCTTCGCTCACACCTCCCATCTTCATCAGAAACTGCTTCGTCTCCTGCCGCAGTTTCCTTATGTCGATTCCTTTCTTCTCGGCCAGGGCGGCATCGAGATAGAGTTTGCCGTTTTTGATGAGCACGACGTAGTCTCCGTTGCCGTAGGAGGCCGAGAGATAGGAGTTGAGAAGCGATTCCGCTTTCTTCAGGGTTATCTCTCCGGAGGGGATCCGGGCGTTGCCTTCAGGTATCTCCGGTTCGCGGGCATAGCCCGTAGAGGAGAGGAATATGTAAGTGTTTTCTTTTCCATACTGCTTCTCGAGAGCCGAGATGAGGCGCCCCAGGTCGGCATCGAGCCTCATATAGGCGTCCACGAGTTCCGGGCGGCTGTCGCCGTCGGAGTCGAATCCTATCGGAGCCAGCGAGAAACTGATGTTGAGCATTGCGCTCTGTCCCGAGGAGTTCTGCAGACTCTTCAGTATGTCGAGGGCGGCGTCGGTCAGTTCGGAATTGAAGGGCGCCGAGCCTTTGAATTTGAGGTAGGTGTCACGTCCGGCGCCGCTGAAGCCGTAGCTGAAGTCGGCAGGGTTCCACACCCTCCCCATCGGGTATGTTGAGGCGACGTTGAGCGGTCGCCATACGGTGGAGGCCATCTTGGAGCCCACGGGCGAGGTGCGGTTTTTGTTGGCCACTACGGGAGGCAGTGCCCCGTAGTAGGCGGGGGTGGTCCATCTTCCTGTGGATTCGTCAAGGTAGATGGCGGCGTTGCCGGCGTGTCCGGCGGCTATTGTGGCCGTCTGCGGGTCGGCCGAAAGGGAGTAGACCTTGGCGAGGTTGCCGTTGGTGATGGCAAACTCATCGGCCAGGGTGGAGAGGCGCACCCCTTCGGGCGAAAAGTCGTATTTTATGCGTGAGGGGTCGGCAGCGAGCGTCGGCACGTTGCGCTTCAGCTGGGAGTCGAATTTCTCTGCCGAAGCCACGCCGTTGGCCACGGGCCATGCGCCGGTGTAGACCACGGCCACTCCGGCCTGCTCATCGTCGGCGGTATGCCGGAAGTCGACGTCGGGCATGTAGACTCCCTCCTTCATCAGGCGGCTGAAGCCGTCGCTGCCGAAGTAGGGGAGCAGTTGCTCGAGATAGTCGGTGCGCAGCTGGTCAACGGTAATGCCCACCACAATGCGGGGCGACTGGGCGTCGGCCGCTATGGAGTAGGCACCGGCCAGAAGGCCTGCCAGGATGGATTTGGAAAACTGGATTTTCATTTTCTCTTTCTTGTCCGGCCCTTTGGTTTATGCCTCGACGGGTGGTTGCGACCGCCTGAATTTTTTCTTTTTGTCACTATCAGATAGTTGGCTGCCAGCACGATGTCGGTAGCCATGAGTATCAGGAATGATGTCTGGCCGGCCTGCCCGCGGTCTACTATCGGCATCAGCACCAGCAGCATGGTGACGGCGGCAAGGTTGAGCCACATCATCGCTGCCAGCGGATAGCGCATGGGGCGCCACCAGAGGCAGAACGGGATGATGAGCTGCAGGGGATTGAGCCAGAATATCAGCAGGTTGGGCGACGTTGCGGCATGCGATGAAACGCACACCAGGAATGCCACGAGGCAACCTGCCAGACCCGCCAGCCCGAAGTAGAAGGCGTACCATACCCTGGGAATGCAATTTCTGCGCCAACAGATGGCGATGAGCAGCAGGGAGATGGCCGCAATCACTATACTGAACCATAGCGGCGTCAGCAGGAAAGGCGTGGGACCGTCTACGGCCTGCGGTGTGCCGCCATAGAGTACGTTGGTGTATTTCAACAGCGGTCGTCCGTCGGGGAGCACGGCTTTGGCGGCATGGCGGTTGAACTCTACCGGTATGAAGAGCTCCTCGCGCTGCCCGAGCTCCTCCTCGAGTCCGCTCCCGAGAGCCACGTCGATGCCAAACTGATACCAGGGATAGTTGGCGTGGTAGCCGCGCATGGCGTCGCGGTAGGTGGCGAAGCGCACAGTGTCGGTGTAGACCACGGCACCTCCGGCCACACTGTCCATAAGGTCTGCGATCTTGGTGGAGCAGTTGTTTTTGATGTAGTTGTATCGGTAGCGGTTGTTGGGGGGCAGAGTGCTGCGGCGAAGCAGCTCATGGAGCCGTTCCACCTCCTCGGGGGTGAGGTTGAGCACCTGCTCCTCCACCCTCCGGCCATGCATCATGTATTCGGGCATGAACCATGCGAAGGGGTAGCTTTCCACCATATAGTCGGTCTCACCCTTCACGAAGCGGTAGACGAAGTTTGGCTCTGCAAAGTTGAACACCCCGAAATTCCATACGGAGTCGATGCCGGGGCCTGTGATTCTCACGGCCTCGTGGCCGCAGAGCTCGTAGATTTCGCGGCCTGGCCACGCCGTGATCAGCGAGGCTTGTTTGGGAGCCGCATTTATTGTGAGAAGAGGGAGGAAGAGGAGAATGCAAAGATACAGCACACCACGCGCCGAACTGGCGCGTGGCTTGCCGTAGTGGGGGTCGGTGAGTCTTAAGTGGTTAATACTCACAATTTTTGGGATAGCGTGGGAAGGGTATCACGTCACGGATGTTCTGCATGCCGGTGACGAAGAGGAGCAGGCGCTCGAAGCCCAGTCCGAAGCCGGAGTGGGGCACGCTGCCGAAGCGGCGCGTGTCGACATACCAGTCCATGCCAGTGAGGCCGAGCTCGTCGATGCGTCCCTGCAGCTTTTGGAGGTCTTCCTCTCTCTGGCTGCCGCCGATTATCTCGCCGATCTTGGGGAAGAGAACGTCCATGGCGCGCACTGTCTTGCCGTCGTCGTTCATCTTCATGTAGAAGGCCTTTATCTCCTTGGGATAGTCGGTGAGGATAACGGGCTTCTTGAAATGTTCCTCCACGAGGTAGCGCTCATGCTCCGAGGCAAGGTCGGCGCCCCAGTATACGGGGAACTCAAACTTCTTGCCGCTCTGCTCGAGGATCTTGATGCCCTCGGTGTAGGGGAGGCGAACAAAGTCATTGTCTACCACGAAGTTGAGTCGGTCAATGAGTTCCTTGTCGAAATGCTCGTTCAGGAATTCAATGTCGTCGCGGCAGTTTTCGAGAGCGTAGCGGATGCAATATTTGATAAACTCCTCGGCGAGGTCCATGTTGTCGTTGATGTCGTAGAAAGCCATCTCGGGCTCTATCATCCAGAATTCGGCAAGATGGCGCGGAGTGTATGAGTTCTCGGCGCGGAATGTGGGCCCGAAGGTGTAGATCTGGCCCAGTGCGGTGGCTCCGAGCTCACCTTCCAGCTGGCCTGATACGGTGAGGCTCGCCTGGCGTCCGAAGAAGTCTTCGGAGTAGTCGATGCTGCCGTCTTCCTTGCGGGGAGGATTGGCCATGTCGAGGGTCGTCACCTGGAACATAGCGCCTGCTCCCTCACAGTCGGAGGCCGTGATCAGCGGGGTATGGAAGTAGAAGAAACCCTTGTCGTTGAAAAACTTGTGGATGGCGTAAGCCATGGCGTGGCGCAGACGGAACACGGCACCAAACGTATTGGTGCGGGGCCGCAGGTGGGCCTTCTCGCGCAGGAACTCCATGGAGTGCCCCTTCTTCTGCAGGGGGTATTCCTCGGGGTTGGCCGTGCCGTACACCTCGAGTTTCTCGGCCTGCATCTCCACGCTTTGTCCCTTTCCCATCGATTTTACGATGAGACCGGTAGCACAGATTGCCGAACCGGTGGTTACGGGCTTCAATTCCTCGTCGGAAAACTTCGAGAGGTCGAAAACAATCTGAAGGCTCTTCACGGTGCTGCCGTCGTTGAGGGCCACAAACTGCACGCCCTTGTTGCCGCGGCGGGTACGCACCCATCCCTTCACGTCGATGGTCTTGCCCTCGAACTCTTCGGGATGGTCGAGTATATCTTTAATCCTTATCATTATAAGTGAATGTTAAGTCTTTTCTGATGTCTTATTCAAAAGCGCCCATGCGGAGGTAGTTCACCTCTTCCTGGGTGAGGTAGCGCCAGCGGCCACGGGGAAGGTTCTTCTTGGTGAGACCGGCAAAGTAGACGCGGTCGAGTTTCACCACTCGATAGCCGAGGCTTTCGAAGATGCGGCGCACGATGCGGTTGCGGCCGCTGTGGATCTCGATGCCGGCCTGGTTGCGGTCGGTGTCGTTGACGTAGGATATGGCGTCGGCGTGGATCTCGCCGTCTTCAAGCTCGATGCCGTCGGCGATGCGCTGCATGTCTTCCTCGGCGATGTCCTTGTCGGTCCAGACATGATAGATCTTCTTCTTCACAAACTTCGGGTGTGTAAGTTTGGAGGCGAGGTCACCGTCGTTGGTGAGCAGCAGGACGCCCGTGGTGTTGCGGTCGAGACGGCCTACGGGATAGATTCTTTCACGGCAGGCGTTCTTCACGATGTCGAGCACTGTGGTGCGTCCTTTCGGGTCGGAGCTCGTGGTGACGCAGTCTTTCGGCTTGTTGAGCAGCACGTAGCACTTCCTTTCGGGAGTAACGACTTTCTCGTCGCATTCCACCACGTCGTTGCGCTTGATCTTGGTGCCGAGTTCGGTCACAACCTCACCGTTCACCTTCACTTTGCCCTGAGTGATGAATTCGTCGGCCTCGCGGCGAGAGCAGAGTCCGGCGTTTGCCATATACTTGTTGAGGCGGATTTCCTCGTTGGGGTCGATGTCTTCGAGCACGTAGTCGATCTGTTTGGGCCTCGGGGTGAACTTCATACCCTGGTTGTTGTTGCGGTTGAAGCCTCCCTTGTTGAAGCCACCCTGACGGTTGTAGCCGCCCTGGTTGTTGTAGCCACCCTGGCGGTTCTGGTTGTTGTAACCGCCCTGACGGTTGTAACCGCCCTGGTTGTTGTAACCACCCTGACGGTTCTGGTTATATCCGCCCTGGTTGTTGTATCCACCCTGGCGGTTCTGGTTGTTATAGCCACCCTGACGGTTGTATCCGCCCTGGTTGTTGTAACCGCCCTGACGGTTCTGGTTGTAACCGCCCTGGTTGTTGTAACCGCCCTGGCGGTTCTGGTTGTTGTAGCCACCCTGACGGTTGTAGCCGCCCTGGTTGCTGTATCCTCCCTGACGGTTCTGGTTGTTATAGCCACCCTGACGGTTGTAGCCGCCCTGACGGTTGTAGGGGCGATAGCCCTGCTGGCGGTAACCGCCCTGCTCACCGTAGTTGTTGCGGTGGTAGGAACCGGAAGGCTGGTATGGGGTCACATTGGAGTCGGCTGAGGATTCGGAGTCATCGGCCGGTTTTTCCGAAGCGGTGTTAGCGTCGTTGTACGATTGCTGGAAACGCGGCCGCGGCTGGTAGTTGCTTGAATACCTGTTGGGGTAGGGGCGCTGTTCGGCAGAGTCGTTGTCTTCCGAGGTGCTTGCCTGGATAGGGCGCCGCGACGCATAATTGTTGTTGGGATAATTCACTTTCTCATAGCGAGTTTCAGACGCGGCATTCTCGCCGCCGGCATTTAAGGTCGAGCCTATGCGAGGCCTTTTAGGTTTCTTTTCTGATTCCATTTTAAATAATTGATAAAATCTTTGGCTATAAGGGCATTACGCATCTCTGCCACTGCCCGTTATAAATAAAATTGTGGGTTTTGAAATATGATTTTGAATATATTTTTGATTTACGCGTAAAATTTCACCGCAAAATTAATCATTTTCCGCCAATTACGCAACAATCCCAAACGGCTGAGAGAATAGGAAATTAAGTTTGTTTTTATAATAGATCATCTTCACTTGGTTAAGGGAATAAGCTAATTAGAGAAGGCTTCGCCGTCACACGCATATGATAGGAAGCTATAGGGAATAGGGAATTTATTTTTTCTATAGCTGTTTATATTGTTTCATTTATAACCAACACGCGGGCGCGTTTGAATTGTCGTATCTCCTTCCATTTGTGCCTTAATCCTTTTATATTTCTCGATTTCTTTGGATGTAAGGGAGGATTTAGTAGTTGCAATGGTTTCTTCTAGGATAGCCATTGTAATCTTGCTTTTAGCTCTAAGGGCTTTGCGAGAAGCATCATTAATAATAAGTGCAAGATCTGAAAATACATAGTTTTTAGTAATTTTTGCTAATTTATCATAATCAATACCAAAGTCATAAGGCCTTTTTTTAAGAAGCATCTCAAACATAGCCTTCCGAGCATCATAATCGGGAGGAGCCACATAGAACTTTTTATCCAAACGACCGGAACGAAGAATTGCCGGATCCATAAGATGCGGATAATTGGTTGCGCCAATTATGAAAATACCCTTTTCTCCAAGTCTATCCATATTTGCAAGCATTTCATTAACGGCACTTACATACATTTCATGAATACTTCCACTGTCACGATTTGGAGTTAACTCATTCATCTCATCTATAAAGATGATTGTTGGAGCATTTTCCTCTGCTTCCTTAAACATTGCAGCAATGTTTTCTTGCGTAGCGTTGACCCATTTACTTTGAAGATCACTTGGCTTTTTAATCAAAAAGTTAAATCCAACCTCTGCAGCAAGTTGTTTTGCAAAAAAAGTTTCCCACAACCCGGAGGTCCATATAACAACATGCCATTCGGAACCGTCACTCCATATCGTTCATATTCTTCTCGTTGATTTATAGCATCAATTACTTCAGTAGTCACTAAATCCTTTAATTCATGCATGCCAGCAATAGCTGAGAAACCTTCTCCATCTTTAGGTTTCGCTACATTATTAGAATTATTCTTGTTCTTAGACTCACCACTAAATTTTGCTTGACGAAATTTGTCAGGATTTTCAATTTTAAGATTCCCATCTATTGCCGATATGAACTCATCAGCTGATGAGAATCTGTTTTCTGCATCCGGCAACAAAGCCCGTTTAATGGTATTAATAAACTGTTCATCTAATTCAAAGATATCTTCATCGGGAATATACAAAGGGAGTTCACGCAATTTTGCGAGCTTCTCAAGATTTTCCTGTTGAGATTTTCTGCTAATGTCAAAAAACCAAGGTAATTTACCATACAATAGAACGTAAATACATACGCCCACTGCAAATAAATCACTTTGTACGCATGAGACACCGGCAAAGCGTTCGGGGGCTTGATAAAAGATATTAAGGTCTTCGAGTGGTTGCTTACAATTTGCCATGTCGAGAAACCGTGAATATCCGAAATCAATTAATTTAATGTCGTCAAGATTTTCTGTATTTAAATTTAGTATAATATTTTGGATTGTTACTTCATTATGAATAATTGGCCGTGACTGTTCATGTAGATACTTCAAAGCTGAAAGAAGGGCTTTCGATATTTTTTTAATTTCATAAACATCAAACTTTTTACCACGTTCTATGGATTCAGCCAAAGTTTCATTTGCCAAAAACTCTTTCACCAAATAAGAATACTTCTGACCGTTGATAATTATATTATCGGTTAGAATAGTTTCGTTTAAGTTGTGGTGTTTAAGGTTCTTAGAAACTTCAAACTCAATAATGTTGCCATTGTCATCAATCTGCCAACTTCTAAGTTTTGAGGTGGGCACGAGTTTTAGAAATTTCTTTTTCCCTAAAGAATCTTTGACACGATATGTCTCAGCATAACTCCCTTCTTTTATTGGAGATATAACCGTAAAGTCACCAATTTTATCTTGACGCTTAAAAAGCATAATTAAATTTATTTTAGGCTGATTAATGAAGGTTTGGCATTATAACGCAGGTTATTGTTGTCAAAACACAATATCTCAAAACATTTTTCTTCCGAATTAGTAGTCATCAATTCAATAACATCCCCCAGATGATTTAATTCTATAAAATCGCTAATCCACATCTTGTCAGAACGAATAACACAACCTGTTATATTTTTATACTTTTCTGATGTTAATCTAATCGTAATAAGATGATTATCCAATTTGTGGATTTCAAGAGGAAGAGGCTCAGAGATTAAAGAGAAATTATTCTTTATATTTTCAATAATTTTAAGCCGAGAATGTAATTTTAAGTCTACATCATTCACCTTTATTTCATCTATAGAATCTTCAATTTTATGATGAATTTCTTTTAGATTTTGCATGGATATTTTAGATTCAGAACTATTGACATGTTCCTGTTCGACACTTTCCAACTGTTCTTTTATTTCTGATACATCTTTCCCTTCACATTTTAATGAATTTAACCAATCCTTATTTTTTAATTCCTCGTTTACTTCATTGTCTATGGTAGAAGCATAAAGAGATGCACCAATAGCCACTGCTGTGATCGGGTCAATACTGGAATCTACATTTTCTGAAACCTGCTCTTTGAGCATTCTACGAATTAGAGGTGAATGTGTGGGACCTCCGACCAATATAATCTTGGCAAGTTGTTCTTTGGAGAGATTGTTTCTTTTGATTATATTCTTGCAAATATCTACGGCTTTTTGGAAGATAGGCTGTATCGCTTTATATAGATCCTGTTGGGTTATAAGGAGGTCTATTTCCATTTCTTCTCCGGAAGCGTCTTCTCCAAAATCGCCTGCGTCAACATAAAGACTATATTCCGTATTGAACGAAAGTTGATTCTTAACTTCTTCAGCCCAGGTTTTTAGAGCATCTCTTAAAATCTCTTTTCTATTTTCATCCTCGAGATATTCGTCAATGTCGTAATTGCCTTGAAGATAGGGAATCAAAATTTTATCGACGATTGCAAAATCCAAATCCTTACCTCCTAGATAGTTGACCCCTTCAGTATCAAGTACCTGAATAATGCCATCTTCAACTTTCATCAAAGCTGCATCGAAGGTGCCACCTCCAAAGTCGAAAACGAGCCAATATGCATCTTTTTGAGACGAATTTAAGCCATATGCCATAGCTGCTGCAATTGGCTCTTGAAGTAACTCTATATGATTAAAGCCGGCAAGTTTGGCAGCTTCAAGGGTTGCTGTCTTTTGGTTAACAGTGAATTTTGCAGGAACAGTTATAACAACAGAGCGAAAATCCTCGTCGGCAATATATGATTTCAGGGCTTTTAAGACTTCTGAGGAAAGTTGTTCCGAAGAAAAAGAGTCGCCCATGTGGGTACTTTTATAGGAAGTATTTGTTCCCATAGTTCTTTTGAACTCGATGTAAGTGTTTGCTTCTTCTTTCCTACCCTTTTTTGCGGCTTTTCGCTTATCGCTTTTCATACTGTTGTAAGCCTGCTTGCCGACTCGTAAACTCTTGTTTTTTTGAAAGAAGACACATGATGGCATTGTGTCATCAGTCACTTCGATTTTTTTAATCGTGGGAACACCGTTTTCCATTCTTGCGATTGCAGAATTGGTGGTGCCGAGGTCTATCCCGTAATTTATTTTTAATTGAGCCATATATTATTAAGTTTTGATTCTATATGTTTTGAGAGACCGTAACCGATGCTTTTTGAACCAATTGACCATTATAGTGTATTTGTGGTTTGGAAACAGATGTGATAGTCCTTGTCCCGATGGGAAGCTCTTCATCAATTTCGAAATACGCATTTATTCTCATTCCTTCGTTGTATGGTTGACCTAAATAGGTTATAATATCATAGCCATTTGCCTTGAAATTATCTTTTATTCTATCAATAGCCTTGACCAGCGGTTTGTAACCTTTTACAGAAGAATCCATGCGAGAAAGATTCTTTTCTATGCGGGTTATCTCATCCGCTACTTTCAGTGCAAGTGAATGGTCAATTTCTGGTGATATTGCAGAAGATACATTACCGGGTTTCTGATTCTTCTCAAGATTTACTTGTTTTTCAAGGATTTCTATCAACTTTGTATCAAGTTTGACAGATTCTTCTTCAAGATTATTCTGAGCTGCCCTAATTGCAGAAATAGCATTTGTACTTTTAGAAATACCTTTATGAAGTATGATGTAAATAATAATAGCAAATAATAATAGGCCAACAATAGACCATAATCCCCACATCGCAAGTTTATTGTAATTAGTTTGAGATGATGACTCTACCACTTGGATTTTCTCAGTTGCCTCAGTATGGTGAGTATTTGTTAAGGTCTTTGTTTCATTAACATCATTTTGTAATGCGTAGTCTATGGAATCACTTTTAACTTCAAGCGAAGTTATATGTTGATTCATTAACTCTAATGATTCTTTTATTTCGGACAATTCATTATTTAATGAATTATCCGAGCCCTCGAGTTGATTGACTTTCTGATTTAACGAAGAAAGTTCGGTGGTGACTTTATTCAAGTCAGATTCGTTAACCTCTGCAAAACAGCTAAGATTAATCACCAAGAATAATGTTAGGAACAATTTATTCATAATGGGTTATCGTTTGCCAAACTGATACAAAAGTATTAAGAATTTCTTTTATAATGAAATTTATCAGTCTATGTTTTTTAAGTTTTTTACCCAATGTGGTGAATGGGCATAATAATATGCTATAAATTTCTTACCCCAGTTTCGTTTATTAAGGAAATTATCTCTAAAATTTCTGAGCACTAATACCCGGAGATGATCATAATCTCCATATAGCATAGTAGCAATATAGCACCCTTCTTTTGGCTTTTCTTCAAGTTTATATGGATGCTGTAAATCAAATTGTTTGTTGGTTAGAATATTAATCGTATTATCTAGTTTGCTTCTTAATTCTTCTGAAATTTTAAATTGTCTAAATAATACTAAAGTGGATATTCCTTGAGCAATGACAGTTTCTTTCGAAGGGGTTTCTCTCTCAAACTTTGGTTTAATGAATAAATATTTTGATGGGAAATGTGGGAGATGAAGAGCGTTTTGTATAAGCTTTTCAACGGCATTTATAGTGGTTAGGATTAATGTGGTTGAGAGGTTATTAATAAATTCATCTTTAATTCCTAATGCGTCCGTTATTTTATCATGAAGGATCTTGCTATTTATTACAGTCTCTTTTATTCTAAAAATATTATATTCATAGTAGATGAAGTCGTCTTCATAAGGAGGCTTTCTATAAGTATGCATAGAAGATGAAGTATAAGGTCTTTTTTCTTTTAATAAGGGGTTAAAAACATTAATTCCAATACTACTATCACAGTAATGTAAAGTCCATCTCATATGAGAAATTTTTTCCCGAGACGGAGAGGACATTATATTTAAATTACCTAAACCATTAATTTCCTTAATAACTAGAGATAAGCTTCTTATTTCATTTATTAATAGATAATTAATGTTTTTGAGGATTGTTTCTAATTTGCGAACTTTCTCCTGACATCTGCCTCTTGCGACATGACCACCAGTTATTGAGAGGGCATATTTCAGAAGTGCCATGGCTTTATCAGGAGCATCGTCATCTGTGGTTTCACTAAAATATGTAATACCACATTTCAGGATTGTTTGGGCTATCCGGTCTGCCACCATCTGATATTCCATATTTGAAACTCCCAATAATTCTTTCAAGTCGGCCAAATCCTTTTTTGTGGAGTTCATCAATTTTACTCCTGCCTTATAGTTGGCGGTTGCACCCTTTACTTCTTTGGTTTCTGAAATTGAGTTATTAATGCTATCAATTAATGGCTTTACTAACGACTTACCAACTATTCTTTTCCATTCAGCTGATGTATTAGGAGCCTTGGCTAATAGAGATATGTCTATACTATCATCTGTTTTGATTTGCTCAATTAATAAATCAATCAATTCTGAAGACGAAAATGTAAGGGTTTCGCTTATTGAATTGCATAACTTTGAACAATAATTTGTGCATAAATAACTAGCTTTTTTTGAAAATGAATTTAAGTTGTTCTCTATTAGGGCACACCATTAAATTTAATAAAGAGGACATATTGGATGCTTTATTCCAAATATCCTTAGCAAGGGATATATCCCCGGCCTCTAAATGTTTCAAGGCGATATCATCGAATTTAGAGGAATTAATAAACCAAAACAAGCTGTGCTTTAATTGATCAATCGGTCTTTCAATTTCCGATATAGCTTTACTAATCTCATCTTCTGTCCGAATAATCGAAGGTAAAAACTCATTAAAATACGAGGGAAAAGAAATTTCCTTTCCCACCTTTAGAAATGCTTTTGACTTGTTAATATTAGAAAGCACTTCCTTTTTAGGCGAATTAGAGAATACGCCTAAAATTCGATATGGATTATAGGTTATTAAACTTGTCATTTGCTATTAATGAAGGTCTTTGGTGGTTTTTGATGTTACTATATGAAATTCTACTTCGCAAGAACCTCCCTCGAAGTATTCAGTACCTGCATAATTCTGAATATTTGAGGAAGAAGCTGAAGCGGCAACTTTATAGGAGCCATTTTTCAATTTAACGCTTCCCCTTTCATATGGAGATAATATTAATCTCTTACTTTCAGGCCCACTGTAAAGGAGTGTGAGGGTGAAGGAGGTGTTATTGAAAACACTTATAGTAGTAGTAGAGCCATATCCGTAAGAGGTCTTATCCATTGCGGGCAACGTACCATGTTCACTCGAAAAAACATCTGCGACTTCAGAATCTATTAAAATTTTGTCAGCTTGCGCATAATGTTTCCCTTTGGGATATAATTCAATGTAACGGGAATAAGCAGCTGTTGTGTTTAGTTCCTGTGCAGTCCTCCAAGCGGAAGATTCCGTATTCCATCGAGAGTCAGCTTTATCCTTTCTAACATCAGAGTCACGATATTCATCAGAAGGAACAGCCTCCTGATATTCTTCCCATCCAGTAAAAGAATTTGTAGCCTCAGCAATGGCATATAAAGAGTCACACATCTGAGTTATTAACTCTGACACCCTGAAGTCGTTAGCTATTGAAGGGTATTCATTCTTTAAATTATTGAGTGCAATAGGGCCTTTAGCCCTTATAGAGTTAATGTACAATTCCGTTACCTCCTCAATGTGTGTACCCCGTGGATAACCTTTGAGATACTCTTTAAAGTTTTCTTCTGATGGATTATTGATGAACCACGAATATGCTTCTTTCTCTTTTTTTATCAAATTTTCTTGAGCTCGAATTTCTTTATTCGCTTTTACATAATCATCCATTGAACTAGCTCCAACAAAACATGCAACAGCAATAATGGCGCCTATGATTAAAATTGCAAAATAGGTGCCCGCATCTGAACCATCTTTGAAGATGCTACTCAATCCCCCCCATGCTGCGATTGCTCCTATAACTCCTATAGTGTATAGCATATATTGGTATCCTTCGGGCCCCCAAATAATACCTATTAGTGCCAAAATGGATATAATTATGCTAAAGAATATAACCCAGCCTTTATGTATTTTTAAGAAGAAAAGCAGTTTGTTACCAATAGTTTTTGATTTCTTTTCAGCCTCTATTTTGTGTTTGCCTTTGGGGAGATGATAAAGATATTCTTTGTAGTCTGCTCGGTTTTTACAAAGAGACCAAGCCCTATTATCCAATAATGATTGAGAATCTTTATCGGTGCATTTTTGTTGAAGTTTCCAAAGTTGGTCTAATCTAATTGAGGCATTAATCTCATCAATTAATTTCTTTCTTGCTTCTTTACGTTTGGCCTCCTCTTTTACTCTTCGTTCCCATTCAATCTTTTCTTTTCGTTCAAATTCTTCAATTTGTTTTTGTGCAATTTGTTTATAACGAGCATTCGGATAAAGAGTCAAGTATCTAATATAATCAATTTTATTTTTACAGGATTGAAAATATTCGACTTCAGTTTGGATGGTAAAACAGCTGAATCTCAGTGTAGAGATGCCCGCTTGTCTCATGAATTCTTTAAGTTTGTTGCAATTTCCCAAATACCAAGATTTAGAATCCTCATGAAGTGGTAATTTATCTAGGCATAAAGTCGCGTCCCAGGCATCGGACAAAACTTTTTTTACTCTTGCGCGTTCAGAATATTTATATGCATGGTGTGACCTGTTAAGACTGTCTATTGCATTGTTTACATCTCCTATGATTGAATTAAGGGCCTTTCTAACTATCTTTGTAGATATTGTTATGGCTGCAACATGTTTTAATCCACATTTTTCTTTTATATTCCCAAGATATGGAGCACAATTAATCACTAATTCTTTTGATTTCAGTGCAGATTCAGTACCCTCATCAAATTTATTCAAAAGAGTTTCAATTGCTTTAATGTCTTCAAGTATCTCAATAGGAGGTAATTCATTATAGGCCTTTTTGATGGTTTTATAATTATTTTCGCACCTTCTTTTTGCAAGATGTCCCACAGCTATACTTTTTGAATACTCAAATAAAGGCATTACAATACGTGGGGCTTCAGAATCGGATGTATGGTTGTAATATTGTATGCCATTTTGAAGTATTTGCAAAGCAAGTTTGTCTGCGATTATTGCATATTCGGTTTCCTTCTCATTGCAATTATCTTTCAAATCATTTAAAATTGGTGATGCTTGCTCTTTTAGAACTTGACCAGCTTGGAGATTCGAAGAAGCATCGTTTTTAATAGCAGAGGAGGCAACTTCAATGAGTTTATTTAATTTATCTATGTAATAGGTGCGGACAGATCTAAATATAATCCTTTGTAATAAATGCTCTTCAATTAAAATTCCTTTCGCGGCTTTTAATATTTCCGATGGACTGTATACTTTAGAAAGTTCCTCATAATAGAGCAAGTAGATTTCGCTATTATTGAGTTTAAGAGTTTCAAGATTTAAGGCCTCAAAAAGATGTTCCTTTCGGAATTCAATAAGTTTGGAAAATGTCAGAATTGCAGCATCCATCTTCCCTTGCAAAAGAGAAATAGTATGATAATTCAGAAGTGATGACCAGCAAGAGAACTTTTCAAATATAGAAGTGGCTTTCTGAATGTCGCCGGAGGAAAGATGTCTAAATGCAATAGCTTCAGCGGGATTTGAACAAGCAAACCAGAAGAATGCATTTTTTAATCTTTCAATAGGAAGATTTAAAGCATTGTTTGCTTCATCTATGGTCAGCGGGGTTCTAATCGGAGATTGTTCTAAAGGAATTGAAAAATCCGCTTCGGATTCAACCGATTTGCCGATTTTAAAAAAAGCCTTAAAACGGTTTATATTTGAAGTTCTTTCTTTGAGTGGCGTATTAACAAATACGCCTAAAATTCTATATGGATTATTGGTTATTAAACTTGTCATACCTTCATAAGGTTGGAGTGTGGAATAGAAGAAGTTACGTTAAGATTTTTGGCCTATTCTCTAATTTAAATATTTTTCAAACTAGGAACACTTAGGCTTGGTTGACAGAAATGTATTTTTGATTACTACTTGTAGGTTTATCCGGTATTGTCATGACAATTTTACCATCTTTCAATAAGAAGTCAAGATATCTTGCTTTGACTCTTTTAAATGCTTTGACTCCAAGGAATTCGGCTATTTCTTTGAGACTTCTCGGTTCAGAGCAAAATTCAATGATTCTATCGCATACAATGCGTGTCCCCTCAGTCATTCTTCTTTGACTTGGTACACCCTGACTTGGTACACCCTGACTTGGTACACCCTGACTTGGTACACCCTGACTTGGTACACCTTGACTTGGTACACCTTGACTTGGTACACCCTGACTTGGTACACCCTGACTTGGTACACCCTGACTTGGTACACCTTGACTTGGTACACCTTGACTTGGTACACCCTGACTTGGTACACCTTGACTTGGTACACCCTGACTTAGTACACCCCGACTTGCTCCCTTTAATTTAGATCCTTTTACTTTACTCTTTTTACGGTTGAATATAGTAACCTCAAATGCCGTAAGGTTGTCGACATTGAATACAGCCGGCTCATTCCCATTTTCTAGTAGCTGCTTTTGCACTTCACTCACACCGCGATTAAACATATTTACATATCCAAGAGTCTTGAAGGCAGAGGCTAATAATGGGTTGCGATAGTCATTTACATTAGGGAAGTTTTCAGGCCGGGCGTTTCCAAACAATCCGCCGGGATTCATAATTTCTACCCTATTTTCAAATTCATAAATTCTTATCGGCCCATTACCTTGCATGTCCCTATGTAGCAGTGCATTAAGAAGTAATTCCCTCAGAGCCCAGTAGGGATAATTTACAATTAATTCCTCTCTTAATAAGCTAACCGGAATGGGTTTCTTTTTTACAACTGACATCTCAAGGAAAGCCTCTAAATGAGGTAGCATCTCCACATATCCTCCCTCAAATTGGCGTTCATCCTCTACTTCGGAAGTCTTATCTTTTCCTTTAAACCTTACAAACTGTACATAAAGTCCAGGCATAAATTTTCTAGGATTGAAGCCAAATAATGCTACGGCGCCAAACGTAGGTCTATCATGTTCTAAGTCATATAGCCCCAGAGCCCCCATTTGTTCCACCGGTGTTCGCTTGTCCTTTTTCCTTACTATTGCCGGTATAGCCCTTTGGAGGTAGATATCTTTAAAAGCCTTTAAGTTAATGTCTTTTAAAGAGGCTTGAAAACAAGGGGTGGTGTCGAAAGTTGGCATGTAAGCAATCCTCCGTTCAGTAAGTATGCGCTCTTCTGCTTCTGAAGCTATATCGCGTCGAGGTCCAATTCTTATAAATGTTCTTCCCCGATAACGTACCGGCGGAAAGAGAGATGGTTGTACCTCCACCACCAATACATCTCCATCTTCAAACTCATAAGTTTCTGTGGTCATGGTTGGAAGAGGTAAAATATTACCTGAAGAGCGGATTGAGCTAATTTTTATAAACAACTTATCATCAACTTTAAGACCCGATAAGTCTCCGTTGTCTTTTACACCGATTAATAAATACCCGGGTTTACGGCTGTTGGCCATGTCATTGGAGAAAGCACATATAGTTTCCTGGAATTTGTCCATATCTCCTGTGGAAGTAGTGCGTTCAACACGAGAGGTTTCCTTATCGTATCTAAGACGTAAAATATCTTTTCTGGTAAGCATCCTTGGGCAGTTATACTAATTTGTGCAAATATACTAAAAAACGGTGAAATGGGTTAGTGGTGGGAGAGGAGGATGTGGATGAAGAGGGCGTTTTCGGCGATGCTGACGGCGTAGAGGGTGAGTATTTGCCATAGGCGGAGGGGCACGAGGAGGTAGTTGAAGTCGGCGAATTCTTTCCGTTTCCAGCTACCGGAGGCGGCGACAAACCAGGAGTGGAAGGCATGGAGGTCGAGTTTGCCGTGGCTTACGAGCCAGTCGGCTGTCTCCACCTCCAGTTGCTGGGAGTCAGCCCAGCTGAATACGCGGGCCCAGTCGACGGTTCCTTTGTCGTCAACACCGATGCATACCACAAACTCATTCTTGTTGCCCCCTTGCCAGTAGGCGCGCTGCATCTCGGCTATGCCCACGCCCTGCGAGGCCTTGAAAAGCAGGATGTAGACGCGCATCTGGCGCGAGGGAGCCCAGTAGCCGTTGAAGCGGCGCCACCGGTCGAAGACGTCGGGCGCCACGGGGAAGTGTTTCGATAGAATGGCCGGCGCGTCGTGTTGTACGATGGCCGGATAGTCATACAGTCCTAGTTCTCGGGCCTCTTTCCGGCTAATGCGTCGGTGCTTGAAGATAGAGCTGGAGTTGCGTATCTTGTTTTTGTAGTTGTGGGGTTCGGTGACGCTGACCCAGCGCACGTCGTCTACCATCATCGGTACGGTGGATGGCATCGTGGCGTTGAGCCCGTAGCGTACGCCGCCCCGAATGCGGCTCCCTACCCACTGGAAGCGCTCCGGCGACACTCCCCAGAGGTTGACGGTGCTGTAGAAAAACCCCGCGTCCGTGGCCATTGCGGAGCCACGCGTGGTGGTGAAATAGTATTTCTCCGGATGATACACATGGCGAATCTGCACAGTGGTGTATGTATTGCCGCGGCTGTCGCGGCGTGTCACTGTCTGCGGCACGAGCTCCGTCCAGGGTGCCTCATAATGGAGGCTCTGCACTATGCTTCCCACGTATTCCTCGGCGTGGGTGCGGAAATAGTAGAAGGTATAATGCAACGCCGCCACCACCACTTCGCCCGTAAGGAAGAGAAACAGATAGTCGGTCCAATCCCCGCGGAAGTGGAATCCGACGTTCAAAACCAGGCAGGCAAAGAGCGGAAGAAGATACGCCGCCGCAATCATCCGCTATCGGGGAGAGGAAAAAGTTACTTCAGGTTGATGGTAAAGTCGTCGACCCCCGTGGCCATTACGTCTTTGGTGGGATTGGCTGAAATCACCTCATAGACTATCTCCTTCTTGTTTTTGATAAACCATCTGGAGGGGTAGTATTCGATGATGGCTGCACGCTGGTTGATGATGTCGAGCATACGGGCCTGCGTGTTCATAAACTGTGCGCGCTGGGCCTCGATGGCGTTCATCAGATTGTGGTAGAGGGTGGTGTCGAAGTTGGGGTTGGCCTCCTGAATCCACTTCATCATCTCCTGCGAGTCGTTGGCATAACGGCCGCCGATAATGTCGGGGAAAATCTTGCCGAAGGCGTCGCGGTAGTCGGCGGCCACGCCGGCCTGTTCCTGGAGCACCTTGAACATCTGGTCTCTCACGGCCTCCACCTTACCCCTTTGGGCATCGCTCTCCTTACGCAGGGCGATTTCCTTGTTGTTGTAGTGGAAGTAGAGGATGAAAAGCACGATGAGCATACCGGCGACGCAGATGAAAGTAATGGCGAGTGGTGACATATTTATTCAATTATCAGTTTTCAAAGATTAATTTCGAAGTGAACTTAGGAGGTCAAGCCAGCGGGTAGCCACGGCTTCGGGGGTGAAAGCGTCAGGTCTTGCGGCTGAGATTTCGGGCAGAGGACGGCGCATTAGTTTGCGCAGGGCTTCGGCAAAGGCCTCCACGCCACCTTCCTCATCTACGGCCACGCCTGCTCCGCCACCCGTGATGATGTCGGACAGGGAGGAGAAGGAGTTGAAGGCTATGGGCACTGCGCCATAATTCAGGGCCTCGATCATCGACAGCGGCAACCCCTCGTAGGCCGAGGTCATCATGAAGATGGCCGACCGGCGCATGTAAGGCCTTGAGTCTTGCCACCCGTGGAATGTGGCGCGTTGCAGCCCGAGAGCATCGGCCAGTCGGCGCAGACCTCTCATGTCGCTGCCTGAGCCTACGATGTCGAGATGCCAGTCGGTCAACTCGTCGTCTTTCTCCACCTCGGCCCAGACCCTCAGGGCGAGCGAGATGCGTTTCTGCAGCTCGTCCATACGGCTCAGAATCAGTACTCTTTTCTCCTTTCTTGGGGACTCTTCTTGCGCCTCGGACTCAAAGATATTGGGAATGGCGGCAAACCGGCTTTTGTCTTCGATACCGGCCAGAGCCGCGTACTCATCGATATAGTTGGGCGAGAGCAGCACTGTGGCGTCGCTCATACTGTAGACCTTACGGTAGATCTTTGCCAAACCCAGCCTGCGGGGCAACCTCACGAGCGGGTAGAAGGCCAGTCGCAGCCAGTATCGGAGCCTCAGCGGGTCGAGACGTATGAGCCGCCAAGCCGCGCTCCAGGTCACTTTCCGGTTTTCCGAGCCCGGGGCAAAGTGGTGCATGAAGATGAGCGATACGTTCCTTCCGCTTTTTTCTATGGCCTGCTTCAGTCTCACCTGGCGGAAAAACCTGCCCATATTCACCACCGCGTCAATCCTCCGCGAGCGGATGAATCCCGCCAACTCGTCGGCAAACTTCCTGCCACTCCCATGGAGCCGGATGGTGGCGTCGTAAGGGTTGGGCTCTGTGGCGTTGCCGCGCCTGTAGGCGCAGAACACCTCGCAACGGCCCGACAGCCGCAGGGCGCGGGCGATGCGGGCCGTGGCCACCTCCGTGCCGCCGCGCGAATGCTCGCCGCAGAAGTTCTCGTAGTAGAAGAGTACGCGAAGCTTTTCCATTTGACTGATGGTGCAAAAATACAAAATATTCTTGTAAGGTTTGCCTATAACGATTAATTTTGCGATATGAAAGAGCGAGGGCTGCATGAGAAGGCCATAGACATGGTCTATCTTTGGGTTGACGGTAACGACCCCGAGTGGCGTCGGCGTCATGACGCAGCCGTGGGTTCCGGTCGCCGCGGGAGCGGCGCCGACTGCGAAGGCCGGTTCATAGACAACGAGGAACTGCGCTACAGCCTCCGCTCACTCGAGCTCCACGCCCCCTGGATACGACGCATCTTCATCGTCACCGACGGGCAGGTGCCCCGCTGGCTCGACGTCTCCAACCCCCGCGTCAGGATTGTGGACCATAAGGAGATCCTGCCCCCGGAGGTGCTCCCCACCTTCAATTCGCAGACGATAGAACATGCTCTCTGGCGCATACCGGGCTTGTCGGAACACTTCATCTACGGCAACGACGACACCTTCCTCAACCGCGACGTTACTCCCTCCGATTTCTTCACGGAGGATGGCAGACCGGTGGTGCGCTTCACGCGCCGGCGATTCCGCCGCCTCACGCTATGGCTAAAGGAGCACGTGCTGCGCGACCGTATCAGCGACTACAACGCAGCCATCCGCAACGCCGCGCGACTCGTGGAGCGGCGCTATGGCCGCTATATCGGCAGCAAGACCCACCATAACATCGACGCCTACTGCAAAAGCCAGTATCGCGAGGCATTCGAGACGTTCGAGAAAGAGATACGGCCCACGATGGCCAACAAGCTTCGGGGAGCCGACGACATCCAGCGCAACCTCTACTCGTATGTGCCTGTGGCGCAGGGGAGGGCAAAGGTGGAATACGTCACCGACCGCACCTCCTTCCGCCTGCATATCCACAAGCCGAAACTATATGATAGGTTCTGGAGGCTCAACCCCACATTCTTCTGCGTGAACGATTCGGAGTATGCCACGGAAGCCGACCGCCGGCGGCTCGGGGAGTTCCTGCGCGGACGCTTTCCCGCGCCCTCCTCATTCGAGGTCGTTTAGGTCGTATTGCCTGAAGTAGTCTTCCGACACGGGGCGCTGCTTACCGCTGGCGCGGCCGCGGTTTTGCTTCTCGACAAACTCCTCGCGCGACTTCACGGCATAATGGTTTATTCTGATCACCTCCTGGCTTGGCTGCCGGTCGCGGAAGCTCACCCTCACGGGATGGCCCTTCTCGTCGGCTGCGCGGCCGTTGATTCTCGCGGCCTCGTGGCAGCCGATCATGTTGTAGACGCGGCGCGGGTCGACGATGCTCTTCACATGGCGGTTGAGCGGATGGTCGGGCACGGAGTGGCGCGTGAAGCGCTCCATCACGGGTCGGCCGTCGTTCTCCGTCTGTCCGTTGCTGCCGTAGATGAGCCAGTTGATCTCCACGGCGGGAGCGTCTTCGAAACGCTTCAGAAAGGTCGGGATGTCGGGGTCTTTAAGCGGCACGATAAACTCGTCGATGTCGATGAAGGCCAGCCAGCGCACGTCGTAGCGGTGGCGTCGCAGGCAGTCGTCGTAGGCGGCGAGCTGACGCTTGCGGCCCGGGAAGGGGATATGGTCTACCACCCCGGCCTCGACGTAGGGCCGGAGTACATCGGCCGTGCAGTCGGTGCTCCCGTTGTCGTATATGTAGAATTTCTCCACACCCATTCGCTTGTGCCATTCTATCCATTCCTTGAAATAGGGTCCTTCGTTTTTGGCTATGGCGCATACGGCCAGCCCGATGCCCGGTTTCTGGTCGCGGTGCTTCCTGAGCTCTCGCCTCAGCTTCAATGCATTGATGGGGCCGAACCGCAGGATGCCCCTCCAGCGGTTGCGGGTCATCTTGTGGGGAATCACCCCGGCTATTATTTCGGCGAGGGCCTTATTCATAGTTCGAACGATGATTTGTCGGGCAGTATGTGCTGAAACGCGTCGCGGATGCGCTGCATGAGCCGGTCGTAATGGCGTATGTGCACGTTATCGTTGAGGCAGATGAGGGTATATTTCTGCTCGTAGATGGCCCTGACGGCCTGCCGCGGGCGCACCATGAGCGGAAACATCTTGGTGTCGCAATAGGTGTTGTAAGGGGTGAAGTTGCCCTCGCAGATCTGCCAGGTGCGGAAGAGTTCGGGTGAGAGGTCGGAGCTGGCCCTGAATCGGTTGGCCGACGTGGCTGTAAGTTCGTCGCCGGCGGCTTCCCACACTCTCTCGAATGTCTGGCGCAAGTAGGGCTGCGCGTTGTGGTGGGTTCGCAGGGTGATGAATTTCCCGTAATGCTTCAGCCGGCGGTTCCACTTCGCTTTTTTGCCGTAGATGGGGTTGAACCATTTGTCGTGGTCGCGGCGTGTCACCTCCCGCTTGTCGAAGTGGCGGTTGATGATCCGGATGTTGTTTTTCAGGGTCTTATACCATTGCGACCATGAGGGGTTGTACTGGAAGCAGGCGAAGTCGCAGGGGAGGCCGTCGCGGAAGAAGCGTTCCGGACTCACGGGGCGGATAATGAAAAAGTCGTCGTTGAAATAGACAAACCTCTCCGCAAGGCCGGGGATACGGTGCATGTAGCGTTCGATCACTACGGAGTTGTAGGTCGGGAGGAACTCCTCGGGGATGAAGTCGCGGTGGCTCACGAGCCTCAGTTTGGGGTTGGAGGTGTCGAGCCAGGAGGGTGTCTGGCCACAGGTGACGAAATGGATGCGGCGCACCCAGGGCGCGAATTTCTCCACGCCGCGAAACCAGTAGCGCAGCAGGCCCTGGTCGCGGAAGCGAGCGTCGGACACTCCGTTTTTCTCCTCCTTCTTACGCGTGGAATATGTGTTGAACTCCTCGCGCCAGGCGGGATCGGACATGTCGACCCACGTAATTACAAAATCGATATCAACCACACCACAAAATTAAGAGGAATTTTGTAACTTTGCAAAGATATGAAGGAAAAGTTGATTCTCGGGCTCCTGCGGGGGGTGGCCATGCTGCCGCTCGGGGTGCTCTATATTATCTCCGATTTCCTCTATCTCATCGTCTATCGGCTTGTGCGCTACCGCCTGAAGGTGGTGCGCCATAACCTTTCAGAGGCCTTCCCGCATAAGCCTGAGAAGGAACTGCGCCACATAGAGCGCGGCTACTACCGCTTCCTCTGCGATGTGATGGTGGAGACAGTGAAGCTGCTCCACATCTCTGCGGCAGAGCTGGCGCGCAGGGTAGAGGTGAAGAATGCCGAAGAGGTCAACGCCGTCTCCAAGGCCGGACGGTCGGTGGTGTTGATGCTCGGCCATTACGGCAACTGGGAATGGGTTCAGGACGTAAGCCGCTGCTTCACCTCCGGTGCCTACGAAGCTTCGATCTACAGACCGCTCCGCAACCCCATGTGGGACGACATTTTCCGGCGCGTGCGCAGCCGCTGGCATGTCAACATCCTGCCTCAGGCAGGGGCCGTCAAGGCGCTTCTCGACCCCTCCCACCGCCCCTGGATCTGTGGCTTCATCGCCGACCAGGGTCCGCGGCAGGTGCTCCCCGACAACGTCACCCCCTTCCTTAACCACCACACCTCATTCATCTACGGACCCGAGGCAATCGGCACGAAGGTTGGCGCCGACTTCTACTTCCTCGAGATGGAGCGTATGAGGCGCGGCTACTACCGCATCACCTTCCATCGCCTCGAGCCGCTCGCCGACGGCAAACCCTACCCCTACTCGCGCGCCTTCTGGCAGAAATTCGAGGAGGTGATAAAAAGAAAACCCGCCTATTGGCTCTGGAGCCATAAGCGGTGGAAGTATGATCCCGTGATAGAGTGACTCTACCCCGGGGTGGGAGTTCATAATAATTATTCCGGGAGCGGGATGCGCTGGATGGCGCGTTCGATGCGGCAGATCACCTCTTCTTTCGGTATGAGTTCGGTGATATCGAACATATGCGGACCGCGACACTGGCCTACTACGGCCAGGCGGAAGGCATTCATCACGTTGCCCAGGTGGTAACCCTTGGCTGCAATCCAGTCGAGCACTATCTTTTCGGCATTGGCGCTCGTCATGTCGTCGATGCCGCGGAGCACGTCGATCAGCTCGCCCATGATGGCCGGCATCTCCTTGCTCCAGCGCTTTCTCACATCTTTCTCAGCATATGTCTCGGGAGCCACGAAGAAGAAGTCTGCCTGGTCCCAAAGGTCGCCGGCCAGGTTTGCGCGTCCCTTGATCATCTCCAGAGCCTTGCCGATATATTCGTTGCTGAAGCCCACGATTCCCTTCTCGGAGAGGATGGGGAGGAAGAGCTCCACGAGGCGCTCCTGCGGGAGGTTCATCAGGTATTCGTGGTTGAACCATATACCCTTCTTGTAATCAAACTTGGCTCCGCTCTTTGCGCAGCGGTCTATCGTGAATTTGGATATAAGGGTATCCATGTCCATGAGTTCGCTGTCGTCGCCGGGATTCCAGCCGAGCAGGGCGAGGAAGTTCACCACGGCCTCGGGGATGTATCCCATCTCACGGTAACCTCTCGAGATGGCGCCCGTCTCGGGGTCGGTCCAGTCGAGGGGGAACACCGGAAAACCGAACTTGTCGCCGTCGCGTTTGGAGAGCTTGCCGTTGCCTTCCGGTTTGAGCAGCAGGGGCAGGTGTGCGAACTTCGGCATGGTGTCTTCCCAGCCGAAGGCGCGGTAGAGGAGTACGTGGAGCGGGGCCGACGGGAGCCATTCCTCGCCGCGTATCACGTGGCTCACCTCCATCAGATGGTCGTCCACTATGTTGGCAAGGTGATATGTGGGCAGGTTGTCGGCGCTCTTGTAGAGCACCTTGTCGTCTACTATCGAGGAGTTTACGGTCACCACGCCGCGGATAAGGTCGTTGACGTGCACCTCCTCTCCCGGCTCCACCTTGAAGCGCACCACATACTGGTGGCCGTCGGCGATGAGGCGGTCCACCTCCTCGCGGGGCATCGAGAGGGAGTTGCGCATGTTCATGCGCGTCGAGGCGTCATACTGGAAGTTGGGCACCTCCTTGCGGGCGGCCTCGAGTTCCTCGGGGGTGTCGAAGGCGTAATAGGCCTTACCGTTGTCGAGGAGCATCTGCACGTGCTGGCGGTAGATCTCGCGGCGCTCGCTCTGCTTGTACGGCCCGAAGTCGCCGCCTTCGCGCACGCCTTCGTCGATGCCGATGCCGAGCCAGCGCAGGGCCTCGTTGATATATTCTTCAGCACCGGGCACGAAACGCTTGCTGTCGGTGTCTTCGATTCTCAGGATCATGGTGCCCCCGTTGTGGCGGGCAAAGAGATAGTTGAAAAGGGCCGTGCGCACTCCGCCGATGTGGAGGGGGCCTGTGGGAGACGGTGCGAATCGCACCCTTACCGGTCGTGACATAAAGTTATTTTCCTTCTGTATGTTATTGTTGTTTTATCATTTGGAATTTCTTGCCGTTCCATCGGTAGCTCAGCTTCGGGGAAAGGAGCGGCATCACCTTCCCGCTGTTCTCTACGGTCAGTATGTCGCCGAGCTCCAGCGTGGCTGTCAGCCCGTCGCCTGAGGCCTCGGTCTTGTAGGCCACGGTGAAGAAGGGTAGCAGCTGCTCCACCTCCTTGAGGGTCATCTTGCTTCCTTTGGGGATTCTTATAAAGTCTTTAAGCTCGGGAGCCTTGAGAAATTTCTCTTTCGGCAGGGGGTTGAGCGCCGAGTCGTAGAATTCCATGTCGCTCTCCATAGGCTGGCCCTCCTCGCCTACGGTGTAGACGGTCATGATCAGCGGAGTGTTGCCCCGCTGCGGTAGCAGCTTTATCTGGAGAGTGCTAACCTCCGTGAGCTGCACCTCGATGAAGTCTGGGGTGAGCTCCCTGATGTAGGAGCGCCCCTTCAGGTTGTTGGTTGCCCGGTAGACGCTGTCCACGTCCCAGTAGTCGAGCATGTCGAGGCACGTGTTTTTCGAGAGCAGGTCGAGCGTCGAGACGGGGAGGTCGGCAAAGACAGCCCTTGCCATGACGGTGTCGGCTACAGCCTCTTTGGCCGTGACGGCGCCGGCGCCTGCTTCCTTGGCATTCAGGGCCATGGAGGCAAGCGTCAGTGTCAGCAGCATCAGAATCTTCCTCATTATTTCTTCATGAAAATGTCATAGTTTCCGTTATAGTCGGGGCGCGGAGCGTTGGCTTCGGCAGCGGGAGTGCCGATGTAGCCCTTCTTCTTCTTTCCCTTCTTGGGAGCCGACTCCTTCTTGGCCTCACGCTTTGCGGCTGCCTTGCGTTCCTTCTTTTCGCGTCGTTTCTTTCCGGCCCCCTCATAGTCGCGGTCAGGGGCGGCTTTCTCGAGGCGGAGCCTCGTGCCGAAGAAGTTCAGGCCGTTGAGGGCGGCTATCACCTTTTTTGCCTCCGCCTTGTCCACGTCGAAAAACGCGTAGTCGTTTTTCAAGTCGATGCGGCCTATGTCGGGTTTCTTTCCCTCCACGTTCCTGTTGATGAGGTCCATCAGCGTTCCGGGGTAGAGTCCCTGGCTCTTGCCGGCGTTGATGGCGATGCGCTCCATGTGTTCGTCGTTGGGGCGACGCTCACCCTTCTTGGTCTTGGCGGCCGACTCGTTGAGGTCGATGTCGGGCATGTCTCGGTAGTAGGCCAGCAGGCGGTTGAACTCGAGGGAGAGCACCCTCTTAAGGAGGTCTTCTTCCGAGAGCCACTCCAGTTTCTTCCTCACGCCGGGGAGGAATTTCTCCATCTGCGCGTCGTCAACGGCCACGCGCTCTATGCGGTCGGCCAGAGCGTAGATCTGTTTTTCGATGATGTGTTCCGGAGTGGGCACCTTCTTATATTCGAATTCCTTGCCAATCTTCTTCTCTATCTCACGGAGGCGTTTTTTCTCGCGCGAGTGGATGATGGCGATGGAGACGCCTGTCTTGTTGGCGCGGCCGGTACGGCCGGAGCGGTGGGTATAGACGGCCACGTCGTCGGGCAGCCCGTAGTTTATCACGTGGGTGAGGTCGTCTACGTCAAGGCCGCGGGCGGCCACGTCGGTGGCCACGAGAAGCTGCGTTACGTGGTCGCGGAATTTCTTCATGGCCAGGTCGCGCTGCGCCTGCGAGAGGTCGCCATGCAGGCAGTCGGCGTTGTAGCCGTCGGCTATCAGTTTGTCGGCAATCTCCTGGGTCTCGCGGCGTGTGCGGCAGAAGATGAGGCCGTAGATGTCGGGGGCGTTGTCTACTATCCGTTTCAGGGCCAGATACTTGTCGTGGGCCTTCACCATATAGTAGATGTGCTTCACGTTTTTCGCGCCCTCGTTTTTGTTGCCGGCCACAAACTCCACGGGGTTGTGCATGAATTTCTTGGCTATGCCCTCGATCTCCTTGGGCATCGTGGCAGAAAACATCAGCATCTTTCTTTCTGCGGGCACGTGGGTGAGGATTTCCTCGATGTCTTCGAGGAATCCCATGTTGAGCATCTCGTCGGCCTCGTCGAGTATCACGGTGTGCACGTCGTCGAGTTTCACCTCGCCGCGCTTGATGAGGTCGATGAGCCTGCCCGGCGTAGCCACGATCACCTGCACTCCCTTGCGCAGGGAGCGTATCTGGCTGTCGATGCTCGAGCCGCCGTAGACGGGCAGGATTCTCAGGCCGTCGATATATTTCGAGAAGTCGGCGAGGTCGCCGGCAATCTGGAGGCAAAGCTCACGCGTGGGGGCGATGATCAGCGCCTGCGGTTTCTCCTTTGTAATGTCGATGCGCTGCAATACGGGCAGACCGAAGGCAGCCGTCTTGCCGGTGCCGGTCTGCGCCAGACCCACCACGTCGCCCTCCTTCTCGTTGAGGTGAGGGATTACGAGCTGCTGTATGGGCATGGGGCTCTCGAAGCCCATCTCCTCAATGGCCCTTAGTAGCTCGGGCGCCACGCCTAATTCCGCGAATGTCGGTTTTTTGGTTTCTTCTGTTTCCATAGTATTCTTAAGGTTTTTCCGTGTCTGTTCTTTAGATATTCTTTAGTTATAAGGCTATAAGTGGATGCTTGGTTTTGCGTTCAGTGGTATTTTCTGCAAAATTACTAATTTTTTATTAATTTTGCGTGTAATCAAGAAGATAAAGATATGAGAAGGATAATTGCAATGATACTTTGTGGCGCGGCGCTCACGGGCGTTGCCCAGCAGAACATAAATATGCCCGTTCCCGTTAAGACGCCGGAAGTGACGGCGGATAATTCGGTAATTTTCCGCATCATGGCGCCGAAGGCCGGGGAGGTGAAGCTGGGCGGTGCGTTTGCCGGCGTGGAGCCAGCGGCGGCAGCAGTAACCGACGGGGAATACTCGTTCCGTTTCGACAGCGTGGCGCCCGACCTTTACGACTATTGGTTTGAGATTGACGGCGTACGGACCCTCGACCCCTCGAATCCGTATGTGGCACGCGACATTGCCTCGCTGGCCAACATCTTTATCGTGCCGGGCGGTGAGGCCGACTGGTTTATGAGCTCTGACGTGCCCCATGGCAGTGTGCACAAGCAATGGTATACCTCCCCGACGTTGGGTGGCGAGAGACGGCTTACCGTCTACACTCCGGAGGGGTATGAGGAGGGGGATGCCGACTATCCGGTGCTCTACCTGCTCCACGGGATGGGTGGCGACGAGGATGCGTGGCAGGAGCTCGGCAGGGCGGTGCAGATCCTCGACAACCAGATTGCAGCCGGAGTTGCCAAACCGATGATAGTGGTGATGCCCAACGGGAATGCGCTGCGCAAGTCGGCCCCGGGTTTTACGGCCGACGGTATGTATCTGGCGGAGGGTCAGCATTCTGTTGACCCTGTAAAACTTTTCGTGAAGTCATTTCCGGAGATTATGGAGTTTGTGGAGGCCAACTATAGGGTGAAGAAGGGTAAGGAGAACACAGCTGTGGCAGGATTGTCGATGGGTGGCGGTCATGCATGGCGACTGGGCTTGGAGTATCCAGAGAGCTTCGACTATATCGGTATGTTCTCGCCGGCGGTTCGCTGGAACGGCACGGGGGTCGACGAACACAACGACCCGGGGCTGGAGGCTCTGCTGGAAAGGCAGTTTCAGAATCCGCCTAAGGAATACCTTATAGCCATCGGCACCGACGACTTCCTCTACGGCCTGAACGAGAGTTACCGCCAGCTGCTCGACACCAAGGGCTACCCGTACATCTACTGCGAGAGTGAGGGCGGCCATACGTGGCACAACTGGCGCCACTACCTCGCCGCCTTCCTCCCCACGCTCTTCTGACGCCTCCCCTCCCAGCGCCCGGTATAGCATCGGGAAAGGCAAAAAAAAATTGGGTGTCATCCCGACAACCAATCTTTCAGTTAACCTTAAAATCTAATACCATGAAAAACTCGATGCAAAATTACAAATAATTTTTGAATCTATGTTATAAAACATAAGAAAAATTCTATTTTTTAACGAAATTTAAGTAAAAAACTACTTTAAATCGTATACTCTCTATATTTATACATAATTTATTCCTATTCAGCAGGCCAACTGCAAATATCTCCCGGATTGTTTATTCCGGTTTCACTTACCCTCTTGCGTTGAACCTTCGGAAGGAAAACCGTGTTTTATGGTTAGATAGAAACCCACTTAAACAGAATACTATGAAAATGAAAGTTTGGTTAATGGCTGCGGCTGCCACCGTCGGGATGGCAATGACATCCTGCAGTCCGTTCTCGCTCGTGAATTCAGAGGTCTACAACAACGCCGACCTCGCCGACTTCCATACGTTCCGCATCGTGACTCCCGATGACGGCTCGCTGCCTCCCGGCATGGAATCGGTAACATATTATAATATCGCTGCAGCCATCCGCGAACAGATGGTGGAACGCGGTTATCAGGAATCCCCTACATCTCCCATCGTAATCAATATCGGTATTACCGTGCATAAGGAGATTCAGACAGAACCTCTGTCGTTTGTTACACCTCCTCCCGCCTGGGGACCAGGCTGGGGACCGGGTTGGGGTCCCGGCCCGGGTATGCCGCCGCCTCCCTACGGCAACTACTTCCCCTATGGAGGCCCCGGTCCGGCTCCGGCATACGCCCCATACTTCATCGTGCCCAGGTCTTACTACTGGAATCCCAACGCACAGGTGGTTACCGGTATCTATAAGGAGGGTGTGCTGACGATGGATATCGTAGACATCGCCACCAAGACGGCGATATTCTCCTCTTCTGTAGCCACAATCCTCGAGCCGGGCGACGCACAGTTCCGCAACCTTACCGGCATTTCGGAGGCCGTGCAGACCCTCTTCAGCAAATTCCCCGTGCCGCTACTCCCGCAGTATCGCAACCAAAAGAAATAAGCCCTAATAAAATCGGATAACAAAAAGAACGCCCCTCACAAACGAGGGGCGTTTCTTTTAGAAGAGTATCTTTCGGATGGAGGAGGCTCGGCGCTCTATCAGGATAGAGCCCGGAGCGGGCCGCATTACGCGGCGTCCGTCAAGAGTGTAATAGCCGGCTTCCGAAGAGTCGGCCTCAATGGCATCCACACCGTTTTCCTCAATCACGTCGCCGGAGTCGAGACCCGGAAAGATGATGAGCGAGGTCATGTCGGCAGGCACGCCGTCGATAAGCCAGCCGAAGCCGCCCGTAGGGTGTCCCTGGTAGCCATAGTTGGCGTCGTAGACCAGTTCACCGCCGCTTTTGCGGATGAAGTTGAGGGCCACGACACCTTTCCTGTAGGTGGTGTAGGGTATCTCGAACCGCGGGTCGGCGATTATCTCGGCGACGGAGAGGTCGGGGTTTTGCGCCGCCGTCATCCCCAGCTGGTTGCTCACGTAAAACTCCGTGATTCCGAACGCCGGGTAAGAGAAGCCGGTCTCCGTGGGTTCGAACACCACGTGGTCAGGGTCGGCCACGTCAAACACGATATAGCCGTCGGCCGTCGACTCGTTGTAGTAGGCCAGCGGCCCCGACTTATAGGGATTTACAAGCCTGTAGCGCGACTTCACCGCAGCGTTCTGCTGGAGGGGCACCTCATAGCGGTTGTAATACTGGTCGAAACCGAACCCCGGCATCAGCCAGCCGTCGACAAACGTGGCGTCGCCCACGTCGGTCCATATATCTTGCGCGGCGACATTCAGAAATGCCGCCGCGGTAAGAATACAGGAAATTAATCCTTTATGGTTCATCGGGGTGTGATTAACGAACAATCTGTTTGCTCACCTTGTCGCCCTCGCGTTTGATCACGATTTCACCGGCCTTCGGGTTGGCAACCTTCACGCCCTGGAGGTTGAAGTATTCCACACCGGCGTTGCCTTTCTCAACGGCCACCTCATCCACGCCGCTTGCGTTCGGGAAGATAATCATGGCGGTCATGTTGAGGGGTTCGTAAGTATCCTCGTCAAACCAGTACTGGCCGCCCCATACGGCAAACTGAGCGCCGTAGGTGGCATCGTAAGCCAGACCGTCTGCCGGAGGATTATTCACGGCGAGAAGTTTTACGACACCGTTCTCAAAGGTAGTGAAGGGTATATAGTCACCGTACTGCTCGCTGTTGGCGATGAGCTCGTCGATGGTCTTGTCGGGAAAGAAGCCATGGTACATTCCGAGCTGGTTGTAGCAATAGTATGTGCCGATATACATTTCGGGGATATAGAGGCCTGCGCGGGCGGTGAGGAAGAGCACATGGTTGGGGTCGGAGGCATCGAAAAGGATGTAGCCGTCTTCAGTGCTCTTGTTGTACTTAGCCAACGGACCAACCTTATAGGGGTTCACAAGACGGTAAAGGCCCGGGTTTTCCTCGTTCTGCTGCAGGGGCACCATCCACTGGTTGGCGGGCTTCATCGGATCCTGGTCGAAACCGGGGGTGAGCCAGCCGTCTACGAGAGTAGCCTCGCCGAGATCGGTCCACGTGCCGTCAAGGTTGGTGTTTGCGCCGGGTTTGTAAGCCTCGGAGAAATCCTGGATGTCATAGTAGGAACCCTCCAGCGTATTGCCATAATAAACGGTGCCTGCCTCATCCTTGTAGGCAACCCATGCAAGGCCGTTCAGGGAGTCGAATTCCACCATACCGAGAGCGGGGTAGTATTCACCCGTCATTTCATTGATAAATGTAAATTTACCGGTCTCGAGGTTGACAACATAAGGCTGCTGGTATATGTACATATCATTCGCCCTGAACGCGAACTCACGCTTGAGGCTTACGGAGTTGTCATCCTTGTTGTATGTTGCTAAGAAAGCACAATACTGGTAAGTCTGATCCTCGAAAATGAGGGTGGTTCCCTGATTGGAAACGGAATAGTCCACAACGATATAGGTTCCGGCTGAATCTGAGAAATAGAAGTCGCCGAACACGAGATTCCAGTTGCCGTTGAAGTCGAGTGCGCTGCCTTCCACCTTGCGGATGCTGTTGTGGCGCATCTTCATTTGGGTGTTGGCGAGCACGGGAGTCTGCTGTTTGAGCGTAACGGGACGTTCAGCGGGTTGGAAAGTGCGGAGCTCGCCTGTGGGGGCGGCCATCGCTGTGGCGGAGGCTGCGGCAATTACTGCGGTAGCCATCAGCATGGAATAGATTTTTTTCATAGATGAGAATATTAATGAGAATTGTTATAGTCGTAAAGTCAGGTTCAGGTCTGGTTTTGAGTTTAGCGCAGCTTCCACTCCACGCCGGTCTTGGTGTCTTTCACGTCGAAACCGAGAGCGGCCAGTTGGTCGCGAATCAGGTCGCTCGTTGCCCAGTCTTTCGCGTCCTTTGCCTGCTTGCGGATTTGGAGCAGGAGATCAACGGCTCCCTCGAAGGGTGCCATGTCGGCTCCGCCCTCGCCCGCGTCGGCCATCCTGATACCCAGGAGGTCGAAGAGGAAAGTGTCAAAGAGATGTTTCAGGCTCCCGATCTGCGCGGCGTCGAGCTTCAGTTCGCCTGCAGCGGCCGAGTTGATTGCCTTGGAGGCCTCGAAGAGCACGGCGATCACCTGCGGCGTGTTGAGGTCGTCGTCGAGAGCGGCGTAGCACTGCTTCTCGAAGTCGGGGAGCGTCGTGTCGCTCCGGGGCGCCGGCTCCAGTTTTTCGAGACGGCGGTAGGCGTCGAGCAACTTGTTGAGCGCCTTCTCCGCGGCCTGCAGGGCCTCGTTGGAGAAGTCGACGGTGCTGCGGTAGTGGGCCTGGAGGATGAAGAAACGTATCACCATCGGAGAATAGGCCTGGGTGAGGAAGGGATGGTCACCGCTGAAGAACTGCTCGAGCGTTATGAAATTGTTGTAGCTCTTGCCCATCTTCTTGCCGTCGATGGTGATCATGTTGTTGTGGATCCAGTATTTCACGGCGTCGTGGCCCTGGGCGGCCACGCTCTGGGCTATCTCGCATTCATGGTGGGGAAACATGAGGTCCATGCCGCCGCCGTGGATGTCGAAAGTGTCGCCGAGATACTTCTCTCCCATTGTGGAGCATTCGAGGTGCCAGCCGGGGAAACCCTCGCTCCAGGGTGAGGGCCAGTGCATTATGTGTTCCGGGGCAGCCTTCTTCCAGAGGGCGAAGTCGAGGGGGTTGCGCTTCTCGTGCTGGCCGTCGAGCTGCCGCGTGTTGTTCTGCAGGTCTTCGATGTTTCGGCCCGAGAGTTTGCCGTAGGGATGGTCGGCGTTGAATTTCTCCACGTCGAAATATACGGAGCCCTGGCTCTCGTAGGCATAGCCGGCCTCGAGGATGCGCTTTATGTATTCAATCTGTTCGATGATATGGCCTGACGCGTGAGGCTCGATTGAGGGCGGAAGCACGTTGAGGGCCTCCATGTCGCGATGGTAGGAGTTGAGATAGCGCTGCACCACCTCCATCGGTTCGAGCGCCTCGAGACGCGCCTTCTTGGCCACCTTGTCTTCCCCCTCGTCGGCATCCTGTTCCAGATGGCCCACGTCGGTGATGTTGCGCACGTAGCGCACCTTGTAGCCCAGATGGCGCAGGTAGCGGAAGAGGGTGTCGAAAGTGATGGCCGGCCGGGCATGGCCCAGATGGGCGTCACCGTAGACGGTGGGACCGCACACGTACATACCCACATGCCCCTCGTGCAGAGGCACGAAGGTCTGTTTCTCCCGGGTCAGGGTGTTGTAGAGCGTCAGGTCGTTGGCTTTCATCAATTGAATGCGTTCGGATTGTTCTGAAGTTTGATTTCCCCAAACTGGGTCTCATACTTCTTTACGTTGTCGCTCAGGGCGAAGAGGAGCTTCTTGGCGTTTTCCGGGGTCATGATGATGCGGCTCACCACCGGGGCCTGCGGAATACCGGGGGCCGCGAAGATGAAGTCGATCAGGAAGTCGGAGGGAGTGTGGCCGATCATGGCGAGATTGGAGTATTTGCCCTCGGCGATTTCCGGACGCAGTTGTATCTGAAGCTGGTTTTTGTTGTCTTGGTTTGCCATAATTATGTTACGGGTTTTATTACGGGATTAAAAATTGCATTTATATTGCAAAATTAATCAAATTTCCGAAATTTCCAAAATAGGAGAGCCGTCTGCCGTTTCGGTCGCTTCCTGGGGGTTGGCGGCGGGGCTCTCTATGTTGTCGATGCGGCCGTCTACCATGGTCACCACGCGGTGGGCAATGCCGGCCAGCGACGAGTCGTGGGTCACCATAAGGAAGGTATGGCCTCTCTCGCGGCAGAGGCGCGAGATGAGCGTCTGGATCTCGTCGCGGTTTCGCGAGTCGAGGCTGCCGGTGGGTTCGTCGGCGAGTATCACCTTGGGGTCGTTGACCAGCGCGCGGGCGATGGCCGCCCTCTGGCGCTCGCCGCCCGAGAGTTCCCCGGGTTTGTGGCGCAGGCGTTCCCCGAGTCCGAGCATTCCCAGCAGTTCCTCCGCCTTCCTCATGGCCTTGCGGCGCCCCATGCCTCCGATCAGTGCGGGCAGCGCCACGTTTTCCGTAGCGGTAAACTCCGGAAGCAGCTCGTGAAACTGAAACACGAACCCGATGTTGCGGTTGCGGAAGCGGGCCAGTTTCTTCTCCTTGAGGCGGTTGATCACCACATCGTCATATTCCACATAGCCCGTGTCGGGGGTCTCCAGCGACCCGATTATCTGGAGCAGGGTGGTCTTGCCGGCGCCCGAGGGGCCGACGATAGCCGTGATTTCACCCTCCGGAATGGTTAGGCTCACGTCGTTGAGCACGTGGAGGTTGCCGTAGCTTTTGTTGATATTTTTTGCTGCAATCATGTTCTGTTCAGATCATCACCCTCCATTCGGAAGGGTAGAGGTTGTTGGCGCGGGCCCCGAGGTTTTTCACCAGGCCGAGTGGGTAACCCTCGTAGGCCACTGCCACGTATCCCTGCGGGGTGTCAGGCGGCAGCGTCAGGGCGTTGCGCCGCAGGTAGGCAAGCGCGCCGTCAAGGTCGAGGTTTACAAGCGGGAAGGCGGAGCGGTCATAGTCATATGCCAGCACCTGCCTGGAGGAGGGAATCTCAACGCTCCCCTTCATCGTAGTTTTCTCGGTGCCCTCGCCTAAGATGTTGAGACCGGCCTTGCGGAGCGCGCTCTCAGCCGGGGCGATGTCCGGACTGCCTGGCTTCTGTAGCAGAGCCACGAAGAGACCCTCGCACTCCACCTCGTGGGGCATGAACCGGCGCGGAGAACCGACCACGGAAAGGCCGTATCGCTCCCCGAGCCACTCCACATTCCGCTCGTTTTCCTCCTCATTGAAGGTGCAGGTGGAGTAGATGAGGTAGCCGCCGGGTCGGAGGGCCGCAACGGCGTCGGCCAGAATGTCGCGCTGCAGGGCCGCGCATTGCTCCACCAGCCCCGGGTTCCACTGGCTTCGTGCCACGGGTTCTCGGCGCATCATCCCCTCGCCCGAGCAGGGCGCGTCGACGGCCACAATGTCGAAAAGCTCTTTCAACTCGCCAAACTTCCCGGTGGGCGAGTTGGTGACGATGACATTGGGGTCGCCCCACTTGTCGAGGTTTTCCTTCAGTATCCTGGCTCTGGCGCGGTCGAACTCATTGGCCACCAGGAGGTAATTGCCGGAGAGTCCGTTAAGGATAGCCGTTGACTTACCGCCAGGGGCGGCGCAGAGGTCGAGCACCCTCAGGCGACGGTCGCCGTCGCGCAGACCGGGTCGGGACATCAGGGCTGCCACGATGCTCTCGTAGACCATCGAGGCTGCCTCCTGCACATAGTATAAGCCGGCATGGAGCAGGGGGTCGTGGACAAACTGCGGTCGCCGTTCAAGCCGGTAGCCCGACGGGCACCATTCCACAGGCGACACACCATAAGCGGCAAACCGTCGCATGAAAGCTTCGGGATCGGCCACCTTGCGCCGGTTGAGGCGGATGGCCACAGAGGGGGGCTCCGCCAGAGCCGCCGCAAAGGCCCGGGCACCATCCTCGCCGAGACGCTCACGCATCCTCTCGAGGAAGAGTGCCGGAACGGGAATTTCCGCCACCCGGCTCACCGATTTCTTTCTCTTCTTGCCCACGGAATGCAAAATTAACAAATTTTGGAAAAGATTTGCACGCTTTTCCCTTATAAATACGTTAAAACTACAGAATATGACCGCCCCAAATCCCACCCCCGCGCTCTATTTGATACCCGTAGGCCTGAGCGACGCTCCTGCGGCCAACGTGGTGCCCCCTCTCAACATAGAGATTATGAGGGGATTGCGACATTTCGTGGTGGAAAACGTACGCACAGCCAGGCGCTGGCTTCGCCGCTGCGACCCCTCCTTCAGTTTCGAGGGGGTAGAGTTTCAGGAGCTCAACACGCGCACTCCCGCCTCGGAGGTAGGCCGCATGCTGCAGCCCCTGCGCGACGGCCACTCCCTGGGCGTGATGAGCGAGGCGGGTTGTCCAGCCGTCGCCGACCCCGGCGCCGACATCGTAGCCGCAGCCCAGAGGGAGGGCTTCAGGGTGGTACCCCTCGTCGGGCCTTCAAGCATCCTCATGGGGCTCATGGGTTCGGGCTTCAACGGTCAGTCATTCTGCTTCCACGGTTATCTGCCCATCGACGAGGGGGAGCGGCGCCACGCCCTGCAGCGCCTCGAGCGTGAGAGCGAGCGCGAAAACCGCACCCAGATCTTCATAGAGACCCCTTACCGCAACAACAGGTTTCTCGCCATGATGGTGGAGACCCTGCAGCCCGACACCCTCGTATGCGTGGCCTCGCTGGTCACCGATCCCGAAGCCGAGAGCATCCTGACCCTTCCGGCTTCAGAATGGCGCTCACGGGAGTATGACTACAACAAGAAACCTGCCATCTTCCTGGTTTACCGTCGAGCTGCCCGGAGGGGCGACCGCCTCGTTTACAGCACTAAAGAGAAAGGGAGGGGGAGAAGATGAGCCGCAGGAAGATTACCTTTGCCGGAGCCGCCATCGACTTTGAGGAATGGCTCGAGCCAGGCGGCAACGAGCCCAACCGTCCCGTGCAGCCGGTAGGGAAAAATGCCGATGACCCGACTGCCGACAACCGCATATTCTACCAGAGCTTCGGCAGCGGCTCAAGCGGCAACTGCTGCTACGTGGGCACTGCCAACAGCGGACTGCTCATCGACGCCGGCATACGTGAAGACGCCGTTGTGGCCATGCTCCGCTCCAACGGCATCGGCATGGGGAAGGTGAAGGGAATTCTGCTCACCCACGACCATAACGACCACGTGAAATACGTCTATAAGCTGCTGCGAAACCACAAGGGAATCAGTCTCTTCTGCACCAACAGGGTGATGAACGGGATTCTGCGTCACCACAACGTGTCAAGCAGGCTCAAAGATTACCACGTGCCCATCTTCAAAGAGATACCTTTCAAGGTGGGCGACTTTGAGGTGACCGCCTTCGAGACGAGCCACGACGGCACCGATAACATGGGTTTTTCGCTCAGCTACGGCGACCGCAAGTTCGTGCTGGCCACCGACATGGGGGCTGTGACAACCCGCGCCAAGCACTACATCAGCGAGGCCAACCACCTCGTAATCGAGTCGAACTACGACCTTCAGATGCTTATGACGGGGCGTTATCCCGAGCATCTCAAGGCACGCATCATCACCACCACCGGACATATGGAAAACGAGGAGACCGGGCGATTCCTCCAGGGCGTGTACCACCCCGGGATGAGCCACATCTTCCTTTGCCACCTCTCCAAGGAGAACAATACCCCGCAGAAGGCCCTTGCGGCTGTGAGGAGCGCTCTGGAGGGGATAGGGCTTAAGACGGGAAACGGCGAGAATACTCTCGCCGACCGTGATGCCGACGTCCAGCTCGTGGCATTGCCGCGCACGGAACCCTCGCGCTGGTACGTCTTCCTGTAATCCTTTAGAGCTACTTCACCAGCAGTTTGTCGCCGGTGTCTTTCACTATATTGTCATAATATTTCTGGTCGTAACCCGGGAAGGAGGGATATGCCGGCATGCCGTACTCATTGCGTTTGAAGTTGCCGTCATCGTCCAGATTCTTCATATTGCCGTCCATAAACCTCACCAGGAGATACTGGGCCAGGTCGCGGTAGGAGTCCGTGGCCTTCTTCGCATATCGGGCCGCCTCCTCGTTGACGGCGGCCACGAGGGCCTCCCTGCCGTCGCTGCCGAGCAGTGCCACCAACGCCTGCTCTCGCTCCGGACGCGAGGACTGGAATTCCTCCTCCAGTGCTCCCTGCACCTTGCGGATATCGGGAATCATAAGGTCATAGCGGTTGTAGGCCTGGTTGGCCACCCAGTTGTTCATCCAGAAATTGGAGTCCATCGAGAATGTGGCGATGTCGCCCTCGCCCAGCTGGGCCGGAACTTCGGTCAGCGAGCAGTAGAAGGGCATGTAGACAGTGGTGTTGGTGTCGTCGGTGCCAAACCACAGCACTCCTCCCACCTCGTCGGGGAGCCAGTCGCGGCTCTGGCTCACGAAGCTCCAGCCGGTCTGCTGCGTGGCGATGGCCCTCTCGTTGAGATAACGCTTGCCGTCCACCTCGAAATACATTGGTCTCCAGCGGTATGGCACATGGTTGGGTCCGGCGCCCACATCCTCCGCCATAGAGAGCGGCGTGCCCTCGAAGTGGTCGCGCATGCTCTGCTGCATCTCCTGGAGGCTCACCTTGCGGTCAGGTACGATATAAAGGGGCATGGGGTCGTCGCTCTCGCCGACACACCATGCATAGTATTCGTCGGCCTCCGGCTTGAAGCGCCTGAAGTAGGTCCAGACGCGGGCGTCGCACGAGCGGCGGTCTTCAAGCACATGGTTGAAGAAAGCGTCGGCAAACGAGAAGTCTTCGTCCTTGCCGCTGAAGTAGCCGCGCCTGCGGGCGAAGTCCACGAGGCCCTTCGAGTGCCTCACGTTCTCCTTATCCTTAAGGTTAACCTTGCGAATGCGGGGTTCGTTGGCATGGCCGGAGATCGCATCGTCGGGGATGCGCACGGCGATCCATGCGGCTCCCTTCTCGGCGCCCTTGCCGATCATCTCAAGGATCCACACCTCGTCCTTATCGGCGATGGAAAACGACTCTCCCTCGGAGGCATATCCGTATTTCTCCACGAGGTCTGTCATCACGTCGATTGCCTCGCGGGCGCTGCGGGAGCGCTCGAGGGCAATCTGGATAAGCGAACCGTAGTCGATGATGGACTGGCCGGTGGTGTCGAGGAGTTCCTCATGGCCACCCCATGTGGTTTCACCGATGGCCACCTGATGCTCGTTCATGTTGCCCACCACGTTGTAGGTATGTGCAGGCTGGGGAATCTCGCCCAGGGGTTTGCCGGTGTCCCACTCCACCACCTTTCTCATGGCTCCTTTCGGATGGTCGGCGGCAGGGGTATGGGAGAGCTCGCCGTAGATATTGTGGGAATCGGCGGCATATGTGATCATCACCGAGCCGTCAGTTGTGGCTTTCTTGCCGGCTATAAGATTGGTGCAGGCGAGGGCCTCGGAGCCGTAGAGCGCGCCTATGGCGAGCAGGGCGCCGGCGATGCCTGCGAGCGTTAGGTTTCTTTTCATTCGTTTGTCAGGTTCTTATTTTTGTTCCAATGCCTTGTAGGCCAGGGCATAGTTGCGTATCTGCCTCACCATCGCCACCAGGCCGTTGCTGCGCGTGGGGGAGAGATGGTCGGAGAGGCCTATCTTGTCGATGAAGTAGAGGTCGGCGCCCAGTATCTCGTCGGGCGTCCGGTCTGAGAGCACCCTTAGCAGGAGCGTCACGATGCCCTTCACGATCATGGCGTCAGAGTCTGCCACAAAGCGTATCCTGCCGTCGGGAAGGCGGTCGGAGGCAATCCAGACGCGGCTCTGGCAACCCTCTATGAGGTTGGCCGGCACCTTCTGGTCGGCGTCGAGGGGCGGCAGCTGCGTGCCGAGCTCGATGATGTAGGCGTAGCGGTCCATCCAGTCGGTGAGGTCGGCAAACTCATCGATTATCTCGTTTTGTGTCTCGTTGATAGTCATTCTGTCAGTTTGTGTAGAGGAAGCGCTTGATGGAGCGTTTCGGTGTCTTTTCGAATTCCTGTGGCTGCAGGATTATCTTGGTGATCTGTTCGTAGGGGGCCACGATGGCGTTGAGGTCCTTGCGGATCTTCTCCATCGTCTCCTCCTGCTCCTGCTCGGAGGTGATTCCCATATTGTCTAGCGCCTCGAAGTCGGGGTATACCAGACCCACGAGTTTTCCGCCGCGTTCCACTACCAGGCTCTCGGCCACGAAAGGCATGTTGTTGAGCTTGGCCTCGATCTCTTCCGGATAAATGTTCTGGCCTGAAGACGAGAGGATCATCGTCTTGGAGCGCCCGCGCAGGAAGATGGTGTCGTCGTCTGAGACGGTGCCCATGTCGCCCGTCTTGAGCCACCCCTTGTCGTCGAGCACGAGGGCCGTTGCCTCGGGGTTTTTGTAATAGCCCTTCATCACGTTGGAGCCCTTCACGCATATCTCGCCGGGTTGGCCCGGGTCTTCGCTGAGCGACATCACCTCCATCGTGGGGAGGATGCGTCCGCACGAGCCGGGGATAAACTCCTTCCAGGGGGTGTAGGAGATCAGCGGGCCGCATTCCGTCATGCCGTAGCCCACCATGAAGGGGAACTTGATCTTGTGGAGGAATTCCTCCACCTCCTTATTGAGAGCGGCGCCGCCCACGATGATCTCCTCAAACTCGCCGCCGAAGGCCTCGATGAGTTTCTTGCGGATCTTGGAGTAGATGAAGTCGTCGAGGAAGGGGACCATGAGGGTCCAGCGTATGGCACCCTTCGAGATCATGGGGAGGATCTGGTTGCGGTAGATCTTCTCCAGCACGAGGGGAACGCAGAGGAGCACGCTCGGGCGCACGTCGTGGAGGGCCTTGAGGAGCACCTTGGGCGAGGGGGTCTTGCCCAGAAGGTAGATGTGGGATCCGGCAGCCAGCGGACTCAGCATGTCGAAGGCCTGCCCGTAGGCATGGGCCAGCGGCAGGATGGCCAGGGTGCGCGACGTGCGGTAGTGGATCTTCACATAGAGGGCGAAGCAGACATTGCCCGAGAGGTTCTCGCCCGTAAGCATCACGCCCTTCGAGAATCCCGTGGTGCCGCTGGTGTAGTTGATCTCATGCACCTCGTCGTTGTCACGGCGCACGTATTTCACGTCGGTGGGTTTGAACCCGTGGGGGTATTTGTCGTTGAAGCGACGGTCGAGCAGTCGCATGTCGCGCTGCAGTTCCATGCCCTCCTGCTCATACATCACCTCCTGCTTGTCGAGCGTAATCACGCCTTTCACGTTGAGCAGCGAGCTGCAGTCGATGTGTTCCCAGATGGCGTTGTCTACCAGGAAAAGGTCGGCGTCGGAGTGGTTGACGATATGGGCCACGTCGGCCGGATTGAAGTCGGAGAGTATGGGCACAATCACGGCGCCATAGGTCACCGTGCCCATGAAAGCCGTCACCCAGGGGATGGTGTCCTTGCCGCAGATGGCCACCTTGTCGCCCGGTTTTATGCCGATGCTCTCCAGGAGCATGTGCATCTTCGCGATGCGTTCGGCAAACTGGCCGTAGGTGAGCTGCTCGCCCGTAGGGTAGTAGGTCAGGCAGGTAAGGTCCCAGTTTTCGCGGAAGCTCTTCTCGTAGAGTCCGATGAAATTCTCGATGCTGTAGGGTGCGGTTTTCATGGTGGAATAAGATTAGGTTTAGGGGTTGGGTTTGAAGTGTGAGGCGATTGCTGCGGCTGTCTCCGCCATACGTGCCGGGTCCGGGTTGGAGACCTTCTTCGCGAAGTCCATGTCTCCTTCATGTTTCAGCGGCACGAGATGGATGTGGGCGTGGGGCACCTCCAGACCGAGCACGGCCATGCCCACCTTACGGCAGGGGAAGGCTTCCTTGATGGCCGCGGCCACTTTCTTGGCGAAGGCCATCATGCGTCCCAGCCGGGCGTCGTCGATGTCGAAGATGTAGTCAGTCTCCTGTTTGGGCACCACCAGCGTGTGCCCCCACACGATTGGATTGATGTCGAGGAAGGCGAAAAACTCGTCGTCTTCAGCCACCTTATACGAGGGGATTTCCCCGGCTATGATTTTAGAGAAGATTGTCATATTTCTATCTTGAGGATTTCGAAAGTCATCTTTCCGCCGGGAGCGTTTACCTCCACCTTGTCGCCTACATGGTGGCCCATGAGGGCGGCGGCGATGGGGGTGTTGGAGGCTATCTTTTTCTCCTTCAGGTTAGCTTCGTTTTCCGACACGATGGTATAGGTCATCTGCATTCCGTTAGCCGTGTTTTTGATGGTGACGGTGTTGAGCAGTTGCACTTCCTCCGTGTTGAGGTTGGAGTCGTCGATGATGCGTGCGGAGGCGATGAGCTCCTTGATTTTCGCTATCTTCATCTCGAGCATACCCTGGGCCTCCTTAGCGGCGTCGTATTCGGCGTTTTCCGAGAGGTCGCCCTTGTCGCGGGCCTCGGCAATCGCCTGCTTGATGGCGGGGCGCTGGGCTTCGAGAGCGGCCAGTTCCTCCATCTTTTTATTGTATCCCTCCTGGGTAAGATAAGTTGCCATTGATCGATGTAAAGGTTTTAAAGGGTTAATTTTAATAATCAAAAAATTGAATCATTCTCCTCCGGAGGGGGAGAATAATTCGGCTCTGATTGGATATTTTATGCAAAGTTAATAAAAAAATCGCATATATAAAAATAAGAGGAAAACCCTTTGGGCTTTCCTCTTATTTTTATTGTGCGGAATTAATATACGTTGACGGGGGGAAGGGGATCAGGTTCTGGGTCGTTCTTACGGTCTTTATTTTCCCAGATCTTGTTGTGGTCAGAAGCATTGAGGTGGGGACCTACACCGGCATCTTCATAGTTGCCACGTTGTTCCTCTACGATGTTTACGTCGCAGTCCTTACCTTCATTGAAGTTCTCCTCGCCGAATGCGTTGATGAAATAGTCGGGCAGGACGTTGCCGATAAACTCGATAGTTGCCTGGTCGAGCCACTTCTTAAGTTCACCAAGAGTGGAGTCTTCATCATAGTAGTTCCAGATTTCGAACGTGATGCCGTCGCCATAGTTCTCCTGGAGGTATTCCATGAGCTCAGTGTTGTTTGCGAGACCTTCGGTCCAGATGTGGATACCCTCTTCAGGATTGTTGGTGAATTCAACGTAGATAGATACATCCCACCGATCGGCAATCTTGTAAGTCATCTTTGAGCGGAGACCATCCTTCATAACTACCTTACCGTCTTCATCGTAAGTAGCGTTTGTGAATTCGCCACCGTGTTCCATTTCACCTTCGAGGTGTTTCTTCACGATTTCCATATCGTCAGCGGCGCAAACAAGGTCGAGGGGCATCGGGATAAAGATATCAACGTCTACGGCCGAGCGAACGTGGATGGAGAGGTGAGACTCGTTGTACTTACCGTTGCTTGTAAGACCCTTCTCGTCGATAGCGAGGTTAACCTCAACTTCGTTGGTATGGTCGTCGCCTTCCACCACCGGAGGAGTAGTCGGTTCTTCGGGAGTTACAACGGGATCATCCTTTTCATCACCGCCTGTGTTGCCTCCTTCACCGGGTTGTTCTCCGGGTTCGTCGTCGAGAGAAAGAAGTTCAAAGTCGCAAGTGAATACCCAGTCCTGATAATCGAAGTCGGTCCAGTCTTCGAGGCCAAGGTAGGTCTTGCCATCGAGTTCGAACGTTACAGCGTGAAGTTTCGATGTGGTTTCGGGTTGAAGTTTGCCACCTTCACCGTCTGTGCGGTAAACCTCTTCATTCTTTGAAGAGTCGCTGTAGTATTTTGTTTCTCCCTCGTTGTTATGTCCTTTCCAGTAGAAACCAAACTTGTAACCTTCCGGAATGTGGAGTTTAACACCTTTAGAGTAAGTAACACCGAATTGTGTATAATAACCACCTTCTCCACTCCAATGGTTAGGATCCTCTACCCAAGAATCCGGAACAGGTTCACTATAATCGGTTTCAGTTAAATTCCAAGGTTCAATACCAGCCCAAACTATTACTTCGTGATATTCACCGTTTTCATCATAGTAGAAAACACCAAGATCATTCTGTGTAGTGGTCTGAGAATAAATGGGATAGAATTCAAGTTCCAGGTCAGAGGGAGCAGTGATCAAGAAATCCTCTTCAATACCGGGTTTTAAATTATCATTCTTTTCAGGGAGCCACTCATCAATGAGACCCTGCTCATAATTACGGTCAAGAAGGCTTGTTTTACAGGATTCAAAAGAGAAACCATCGGAAGCACGAGTGGAGAGGTTGTCGTTGAGGCCCCAATAGTGGTCGCCAGAGTAAGCTGCGATCTTCGGACCTTTAACGAGTACAGAACTGTTCCTGTTCTTGAGTGCCGGAGAATCCAGGTCGTTCGAACAGGATGCAAAACCTAAGCCGAGTATGGCTGCCATAGCCATTCCGCTGAGAATGTTTGTTAAACGCATAAATTTATTTGTTAAGTTGTTTAATTTCAGGTTTATCCTACTGATCCGACTGTCGATGCCCTATGTGTGGAGTAAGGTTGCAGTTCTCTTATTGCGCGCAAAATTATATGATTTATTGCTAACAAACAAATTTTTTAACAAAAAAAATTACCAAATTTTTAAAAATTTTTTTGAAAAAAATTTTGCCCTCCGTCATCATGACAGAGGGCAAAATGATATCAGTTGTAAATCAACGGTTTATCAGTCGTTTTTGGGTCGGAAGGGACGCTGCGGACGGAAGTCGCCGTCGCGGTGCTGACCCTGCGGACGGTTGCCGTCGCGGCGCGGTCCGCGGTCGCCGCCGTCACGACGCGGTCCACGGTCGCCACCGTCGCGGCGCGGGCCCTGCGGACGGGGTCCGCGAGGACGGTTCTCACGCTCCACGTAACCCTCGGGTTTCGGGGTGAGCACCCTCATGGAGAGGCGATACTTACCGGTCTTCTTGTCAATCTCGATAAGCTTCACCTGCACCTTGTCGCCCTCATGCAAGCCGCTCTCCTCCATCGACTCCAGACGGTCCCAGGAGATCTCGGAGATGTGGAGCAGACCGTCGCGGCCGGGCATGAACTCAACGAACGCACCGAAGTCGAGGATCGACTGCACCGTGCCTTCGTATACCTCGCCCTCCTCGGGCTGGGCCACGATAGCCTTGATGCGCTCGTATGCAGCATCGAGGGCTGCCTGGTCTTTCGAGGCAATCTCCACGATACCCACGCCGAGCTTTTCGTCTTCGTCGATAGAGATGAGGGCTCCTGTCTCTTCCTGGATACCCTGGATCACCTTACCTTGCGGACCGATAACGGCGCCGATGAGTTCCTTCGGAATCTGGAAGGAGATCAGCCTGGGCACGTGAGGCTTATAGTCTTCACGCGGCTCGGGCATCGTCTCGTTGATGATGCCGAGGATATGCATGCGGCCCTGGCGAGCCTGCTCGAGTGCCTTGCCGAGCACCTCGTAGCTCAGACCGTCGCACTTGATGTCCATCTGAGTGGCAGTGATACCCTTTTCAGTGCCGGTCACCTTGAAGTCCATGTCGCCGAGGTGGTCCTCATCGCCAAGGATATCGCTGAGCACGGCATATTTCACGTTGCCCGCATCGGAGATCAGACCCATGGCCACACCGGCTACAGGGCGTTTCATCTTCACACCAGCGTCGAGCAGGGCGAGAGTGCCGCCACATACTGTAGCCATCGACGACGAACCGTTGGATTCGAGGATGTCGCTGACGATACGGCAGGTGTAGGGGAAATCGTCGGGGAACATGCGTTTAAGAGCCCTATGGGCCAGGTTGCCGTGGCCGATCTCGCGGCGACCAACGCCGCGCTGCGGACGGGCCTCGCCTGTGGAGAAGGGCGGGAAATTATAATGGAGCAGGAAACGCTCCTTGCTCTGGTTGAGCACATCGTCGATAATCTTCTCGTCGAGGGTGGTGCCGAGCGTTGCCGTCACAAGGGCCTGGGTCTCACCGCGCGTGAATACCGCCGACCCGTGAGGACCGGGCACATAGTCTGTGGCACACCAGATGGGGCGGATCTCGGTGGTCTTGCGGCCGTCGAGGCGGATACCCTCGTCGAGCACACAGCGACGCATCGCTTCCTTCTCCACATCGTGGTAATAGCGCTTCACCATAGCCTCGCGCTGCTCGGGAGTATACTTCTCGAGCTGCTCCTCCGACATCTCCGGCAGAGCTGCGATATATTCGTCGCGAACGGCCTTAAACGACTCGTTGCGCCACTGCTTGTCGGCATTGCCGGCCTTGGCAATCTCGTATACCTTGTCATAGCACTTGGCCTTGACGTCGGCGCGGAGCTCATCGTCGTTGATCTCATGGTCATACTCACGCTTCGTCTCCTTGCCGGCCTCCTTCATGAGCTCTAGCTGCACGGCGCAGTGCTTCTTGATCTCCTCGTGGGCCACCTTGAGAGCCTCCAGAAGGTCAGCCTCCTGCACCTCGTTCATCTCGCCCTCCACCATCATGATGTTGTCGGCCGTAGCGCCCACCATCAGTTCGATGTCGGCCTTCTCGATCTGCTCGAACGTGGGGTTGATCACCCACTGGCCGTCAACACGGGCCACGCGCACCTCGGAGATAGGACCGTTGAAGGGAACGTCGCTCACTGCCAGAGCAGCCGAGGCTGCAAGACCTGCCAGCGCATCGGGAGCATCATTCTCGTCGGCAGAGAACATGATGACGTTTACAAACGTCTCGGCGTGATAGTTGTCGGGAAACAGCGGACGGAGCACACGGTCAACCAGTCGCGACGTGAGGATCTCATAGTCGCTGGGGCGACCCTCCCTCTTCAGAAAGCCACCGGGATAGCGACCGATGGAGGCATACTTCTCCCTGTATTCCACTGTGAGGGGCATAAAGTCGACACCCTCGTTGGCATCCTGCGCGCTACAAACCGTGGCCAACAGCATCGTGTTGCCCATGCGCACTTCTACTGCACCATCAGCCTGCTTTGCCAGCTTGCCGGTCTCTATCGTAATCTCGCGACCGTCGGGCAATGTGATGGTTTTCTTGATTGGTTTCATCTAAACTATATTTATCTTACTTTCTTTATCGCCTGCAAAATTACAAAATTTTATTCAATTTTTGTGCCAACACTCCCACATCTTTTTGCGTATTAAGACAAAACGCATTATCTTTGCATTCCACACCGCCATTTCAGACCACAATCAACAAGAACTTCCAGCAAAACCGACTCATGAGACATTTCAGAATATTCAGGGTATTTCCGCTGCTGATCGTCACGCTCGTGACCCTCTCCTCGAGGGCTCAGGCCCAGACTGCCGCCATGCCCCAACTCAAGATAACCTACGGCGCCGGCCTCAACTACGAAACATACATTGAGGGCTCCATGGAGCTCACCGACACCGACGGCACCGTCACGGCCCTGCCCGCCATCTTCAAGACCCGCGGAGCAACCGCCCGAAAATTCACCGGCAAGCCCTCGCTTAACATGAAACTGCGTGATGCCGACGGAAACGAATACGACACGCCGCTGCTCGGCCTGCGCAAGAGCTCCACATTCATACTCGACGCCATGGCCATCGACCGCATCAACATGCGCAACAGGGTTTGCTTCGACATCTGGAACGACTTCTCACGCCTACCTTACGAGACGGAATTCGACTCGAGAAACGGTACGGAGGGCCGATTCGTGGAACTCTTCATCAACGACAGATATAAAGGCATCTACTGCCTGAGCGACAAGATCAACCGCAAACTGCTCGACCTAAAGAAACCGCAAGCCGACGAAAAGACCGGAGAGGTGACAATCCGCGGACTGCTCTATAAAAACGGAACAAACGACCTCGGCAACCAGAACACCGCCGGCTACTTCAACGACTACACCGTCTACGTGGCCCGCTACCACGACGCTTGGGAGCTACACGAACCCGAGGAATACGCCTCGGAAGAGGTGTGGGCACCGCTCGCAGAGCTCTACTCCGGCTCCAACTCCTCGAGTTACGACTTCGTAAAAAAGCACTTCTGGCTAGAGAACCTCGCCGACTACACCATCCACATCATGGCCCTCTGCATCTCCGACAACTGGGGTGCGAAAAACCGCTACTTCTCCATACAGAACATAAGCAAGGACGACGAACGGAGCCGCTTCGTGCTCACACCCTGGGACCTCGACTCCTCGCTCGGGGGCAACTATAACGGCGACTACTACGGCGGCCGCTACAAGACATGGGCCATGGGCGACATAACGAAGAATCCCCCCACGCCCCTTGGCGCCTGCATGGGCAATCCCGAATTCAAGGCCCTACTCAAACGCCGCTGGCTCGAAGGCCGGCTCGGAGCATTCTCCGTAGAGTCGGTAAAGAAGCGAATGACCGACTACGCCAACCTCTTCATAGAAAGCGGAGCTTGGCAACGCACCATTGACGCCTACAACTCCAACGATTACATAGTAAAAGACCTCATGGAGGAGGTAAGGATGATAGGGGAGTGGTATGAGGCCCGTTTCGCTGAAATGGACCAATATTTCAACGTAACAGAGGCCGACTATGCCGAGGTTGAGGCCGTAGCCCCGGAGCAGCCCCGAGAGCAACAGATCTACACCCTTCAGGGAGTGAGGGTCAAGGCCGTCACAGCCCCGGGACTTTATATAGTGGACGGCAAGAAAATAATGGTGAAATGATGGAAGACTGGAAAGCAAAACTCGCCGCAATGGCCGGAACCGTGCCTCAGGTGGAAGAGGAAACGACGGAGCAGACCCCAACCGAAGATGCCACACCCGAAAAGAGACAGACCGCGCCTCTCAAGGTGGTGGTAGACAAGAAAGGAAGAAAGGGGAAGGTGGCGACAATCGTCGAAGGTTTCACACTCGGAGACGACGAGGTAGACGAGATAGCCTCCCGGCTGAAAAGGAAAATCGGCACCGGGGGATCTTCGCGCTGCGGCGAGATACTCCTGCAGGGAGAATGGCGCGAAAAGACAGTGGAACTGCTTAAATCAATGGGGTTCAAGGCCATTTGAGGCCGGAGGAAGGCTTTAAGGCTATTCTTTCTAACAAGCTCTAATAAGCTATTATAATTCTTATAATTCTTATAATTCTTATAAGCTCTTATAATTCTTATAATTCTTTTTCTTATAACTTCTGATATTCTCTTAAACATATTACAATGCTGCATCTGAAGCGAGCTTCCGCGGGGTCCGGGAAGACCTACGACCTGACAAAGACATACATACGCCTGCTGCTCACCTACAAAAACGACAACAAGAAGCGGCAGCTGCGACACGAGGAGACCCTGCGCGACTCCCTCTCGAGCATCATGGCCGTCACGTTCACCGTAAAGGCTACAGCCGAGATGAAGCAGCGCATCGTGGAGAAACTCGCCGACCTCGCCACGGCCGACAACCTCGGAGACCGCACCGAGAAAGACATCCACTATCTCAGGGACTTCATGGAGGAATTCCGTACCACCCGATTCGAGATTGCCCGCTTGGCGAAGAAAGCCCTGCGCACACTCCTGCTCCATTATTCTGACTTCAGGGTGCAGACCATCGACTCATTCTTCCAGAGCATACTCCACACCTTCGCCTACGAGGCCAGTCTTGACGACAACTTCAACATGGAGATCGACACGGACTACGTTGCCTCCGTAGGTTTCGACGCTGCCCTCGACGCTATAAGCGACGCCTACGCCAACCCCCGCGAAAACAAGGAGGTGCTGATATGGCTGCGCAAAATGATAGATGAAATCAGCGACAAGAATACCTGGAACGTCTTCGCCCGCATCAACAACGACAGGACACTCTACGGAAAACTTGTAAGTGAGGCCCGCAACCTCGAGAAGGAGCAGTTTCAGAAAATCCGCGAGGAGTTGACGGACTACTTCGAGCAAAACGGCGAAAACTTCGCAGCAATCGTGGATAAAGTGAACGAAAAGACTTTCCGTGGCCTCAAAGAGCTCCATGACAAAAGACGCGATGCCGCCAGGGAATTGACGGTAGAGATGCGCCGCGCCGGGCTGAGCAGTTCCAGCCTGAAGAGCGGGGTGCCAAAGAGGTTTGAGGCTTCGCTCGAAGACTTCGATGCGTACACGTTCACACCCCCGGAAACGATGGCTCCCCGAAAAACGGGCAAGGCCCCATGTCTCAACGCCAACGCCGAAAAAGAACTGAAGGCGGAGATAGCGCGCCGACCTGACCTCAACGAAACCTACTACAACGACCTCGGCTCCGCATTCGAAGAATGGATGGAGGCAAACAACGCAATGATCGAATACTGGGAGGAAAACCGAAGGAGAATCCTGACTTGGCTTGCCTACCGGGATATGTTTCCCAAACTCGTGGTGGTGCTCGAGATCGCCCGCAAGAAACGGGAATATCTGGCCGAAACCAACTCGCTGGAAATAAGCGAGACAGCCCACATCCTCTCGCGTATAATCGGGGAGGAAGAGACACCCTTCGTCTACGAGCGTATGGGCACGCGCCTCAACCACTACCTCATCGACGAGTTTCAAGACACCTCCCGGATGCAGTGGGACAACTTCCGGCCGCTGCTGCTCGACAGCAACAGCAACGGCAACGACAACCTCATAATCGGCGACGCCAAACAGAGTATCTACCGCTTCCGCAACGCCGACTACCGCCTCATCTCCGAATCCGTTGAGAGAGAATTCGGCAAGAGCGTGGAGGCCACCACCGGCACCACCAACTTCCGCAGCCAACGCGCCGTGGTGGAATTCAACAACTACGTCTTCTCCAACATCATCGGGAGGAGCTTCGAGACCAAGAATGGTGAGCTCGAGCCCCTATTCTCCGACACCATAAAAAGGATCTACGAGAGTTGCCGCCAGGAGTTGCCACCGGAGAGCGCCGATCCCGGCAAACCCCGCAAGCCCTTCGGCTTCGTCAGCATGACTGTTGCCCCCACACCCAAGGGAGAGGAGGGCGAGCGGTTTGAAAAGATCGGAAATGCCAACCCCAACGAACATGGATTCACGTCGCTGCCGGGTCTCATCATGAGTCTGCGCGACAGGGGTTTCCACTTCAAGGATATAGGCATCCTGGTGAAAACCCACGACGAAGGGAAGGCAGCCGTAAGGGTGATAACCGAATATAACGCCACCCATCCCGACGACAAGATTACTGTGATAAGCGAGGAGAACCTCCTGGTGGCCTCCTCCCTATCCGTAAAGATAATTCTCGAGGCCCTCCGGACAATGGTGGGCAATGTGCAGACTAAAGTGGAGCCCAACACCGTGCTCGAGGAGCCCGTAGACGAAAAGAGACTTTACGAGATGTTGCGCTCGATGCAGTCGCTGGCGCTCCCCTCGATAGTGGAGGCCATCGTTGACCGCTTCGTGCCCGCTGGTCAGCGCGACAAGGACGCCCCCTTCATAGCGGCCTTCCAGGACGCCGTGCTCGACTACACCTCGGGTCATTCAAGCGACATAGGGTCGTTCCTCAAATGGTGGGAGCGCAAGTCCGGCTCCCTCTCCATCGTATCGCCCGAAGACTCCGACGGAGTGGTGGTGCAGACCATCCACAAAGCCAAGGGACTCGAATATCCCTGCGTAATCATCCCCAAGGCCAATGTAAGGTTCAGACCGACTGATAAAAAGATAGAATGGCGCTGGGTAAGACCCGTCGGCAGCCTCGAGGGCAGGGAGCTGTTGCCACCGTGGGTGCCCGTGGAGACCAAAGACTCACTCAGTGAGACAGAACATGCCGACCTCCACGAGAGATTTTACGAGGAGGTGGCTCTCGACGAGCTCAACAAGATGTATGTGGCCTTCACGCGTCCTAAAGCTGAGCTCCATCTATTCTATAATATAAGTTCGCGTACCGGCTCCGTCAACTCCCTGCCGCATATGCGGGAAATGCTGCTGAGCGAAGCCTTCGAGGTGCAACGCTCTGAGACCCTGAGCCGACCTCTCGAAATAGAGGAAGACGAGAAGAAGGAGATGCTTACCATACGCTTCGGCGAACCCCTCACAGCAGCCCAGATAGAGGCCTTGCGAGAGGAGAGAGAGGTTGACGAATCGCAGCTCACAACGTATCACGTTGCATCCGAGCGGAAAGTGCTGCAGACAAAACCCGACGACATGCTGCTTCACGTGCCCGTGCATACAGGCGCAGGCGAAGAGGAACTGGATCCCCGCGCAGAGGGCACCCTCAAACACCGCATAATGCAGATGGTGACTGGCCCGGACGACCTCGACCGAGCCCTGAGGATAATGGAGGTGAACGGCTTCGTATCCCCGCGCCAGATGGAGGAATGGGGCAAGGAACTTCGGAGCGCCATCGAGGGCGTGGCCTCCTACGGCTGGTTCAGCCCCGACGTAAGGGTGCTCAACGAGCGCGCCATCATCTGCCGCGGCAGTGAGACGACGCGACCTGACCGCGTCGTCATAACCCCGGAGGGCGACGCCGTGGTGATCGACTATAAATTTGGCGAGGAGGACAAGGAGTATGCCAGGCAGGTGGCCGGCTATATGGACTCGCTCAAGAAGATGAAGGGCTTCCGCAGCGTAAAGGGCTACATATGGTATGTCCACACCGGAAAGGTAGACCCGGTGTGAACAGCACCTGAGCGTGATTATTCTCCGGTAAGCATACCCACGCTGCGCAGGTAGTCCACCTCATTGATCTTATACTGTGTCTTGGCCTCGATGAGGTTGGCGAACGACGTGTGCCACTGCGCCTGGGCCTCCAGGAGGTCGGTGAGCGTCATCAGCCCGACCTGATACTGCTCCGTGATGGCCGTCAGGTTTTCCTGCGCCTCATCGAGAGCCTTCGAGGCCGTGGCGATAAGGTCGTAGCCATCCACGTAGTTGCTGTAGGTTTGCCGCGCCTGCAGCTCCATGAGTTTTCGGTTGCGGTCGAGCGACAGCGACGCATTCTCCACCTCGATCTTAGCGCGTTTCACCTTCTTGTAGCCCTCACCCCAGTGGAACACGGGGATGGATACCGATACAGCCCCCACGAACCCCCGATAGTCGATTGTCTGGGTGAAGGGGTACATGCTGCCGTCGGGCAGCTGCGTGTAGTTCGTCATCTTCATGTTGCCGAAGGCGTTCCAGCCAATCTGCAGGCCCACAAGCGGAAGGAAGTCGGAGAGAGCCATCTTCACGTCAAGCTTCTTAACATCGACATTCTTCTGCGCCATAAGGAGTTCCGGCCGGGCGTCAATCCCGAAATACCTGTATTCCGGGCCTCCCACGCCGTCGAGCGACTCGGTAGGCACGATGGGGGTGTCCTCGGCCACACCTATGACACGGCAGAGCGCCATACGGCAAAGTTCGGCACCGCTCTGCGCCTGCCTCAGCCGGTATTGCAGTTCGGAGCGGCGCGACTCCACGCGGTTGACGTTCAGCTCCGTGGTGAGGCCCACCTCATAAGCCGAGCGCGTATAGGAATAAATGGAGTCGAGCTGCACCATGTAGGCAGCTATCATGTCGATCTTCGAGAGCACGGCCACATACATCCAATAGCTCTTCTCGGCCTCAGCCGCCACGTCCATCCTCGTGGCCTCCAGCTGATATTCCGACACCTCCTTACCGATTTTGGCCATCTTGTTGCCCGTGACAATCTTTCCGCCCGTATAGACGGGTTGGGTAAGGCTGATGCCTGCCATATAGACGCCGCGCATCTGGATATCCATCGCTGCTCCCATCGTGGGGTTTGGAGTGAGATAGAACGCCCCGCCGTTGATGTCAAACTTCGGGAGGTAGCCCGTCAGGGCTATTCCCTTGTCGAGGTTGGCCTGTGCCACACGGTTTTGCGCTATGGCCATCTCCTCGTCTGTATGCAGAGCCATGTCTACACACTCCCTCAGCGAGAGCTCCATGGCGAGGGCGCCCGTCGCGCACAGCAGACAGAGGAGAAGCGCTATATGTTTAGTTTTCATTATTCTTGGTCTTGACTTTAAAGAAAAGAGAATAGAGCACGGGGAGGAAGAGAAGCGTAACCAGCGTGCCGATAATCAGACCACCGATCACGGTTACGGCCAGCGGACCGTACATGGGGTCGCTGACGAGCGGCAGCATACCTGCCACCGTGGTGAGCGAGGCCAGCAGCACGGGGCGCACGCGAGAGAGAGTGGCCTGCACGATGGCCGGGAAGAGCTCGAGGCGCTGGCCGGTGGTGAGAGCGTTGATTTCGTCGACAAGCACGATGGCGTTCTTCATCATCATGCCCACCAGACCCATCAGACCCAGGATTGCCAGGAACGTGAAGGGCGTATCCGTTAGCAGCAACGCGGGGACGATGCCGCAGAGCACGAAGGGGAAGCAGAGGATAATCACGGCCAGCTTGCGCCAGTCGTTGAAGAGGAGCAGAAGCACCACGATAAGGATCACGATCATCACCGGGAGGTTCTGCATCACCTTCCCCAGGGCATCGTCGGCCACCTCACTCTCTCCCACAAAGCGCATCGTATAGCCTTGGGGTAGTTGGATTTTCTCGATCTCCTTCCTCACCGATTTCAGCAGTTTGTCGGGGGTCGCCTCAGGGTTGTAGGGGTCAGGGTCACACTCCACCTGGATGGCCCTCCTGCCGTTGTAGCGGTAGATGCGGCTCTCCTCGAGGATGGTGGAGATGCTGTCTACACAGTTGGCCAGTGTTGTTGTGACGAACATCTTGCGGCGGATTTCTTCCTGGCTCACAGACCCGCGCATAGCCCCCTCGAGGTCTTTCTCAGAGAGGTTGACATTGAGCATGGTCCACACCGGGATGTTGGCCAGGTCGGAGAGGCGGTTGCCGTCATTGTCGCGTATCACCACATTGATGGGGATAAGGTTGTCGCGGTCGCTTACCACCCCCACGGTATAGCCGTCGGTTGCGGCCATCAGAGCATGGCCCACATCCTCACGGTTTACGCCCGCGCGGGCGGCAGATGCCGCCGAGTAGGCCACCGACAGCTGGCGCGACGGCGCGTCCCAGTTGGTCTGCACCGTATAGGGGTCCACGTATGGCGAGCTCCGCATGATCTTCTCCGCCTCCGAGCTCAGACGGCGCAGCTCGTCGGCGTCGGGACCCGCGAACTCCACCTCCACAAGATGGGAAGAGGAGACGGAGAAATTGTATTTTCTTGCCCGGATATAGGCTTCCGGGGCTATGGCGCGCATACGCGCGGTGAGGTCGCGGGCCAGACGTTGCACGGCCGTCCAGTCCTTACACTGCACGATGAATTCGGCGTAGTCGTCACCGGCCTCTGGCATCGGACGCACAAGGCAGTAGCGGCCCGGCGCTCCCCCAAGACTGATGGCGACATTCTCCACATCGTCATCCTTCATAATGCTGTCGGAGAGCTCAAACATACGTTCCCTCACGGCATCGGGGTTACTCTCGGCCGGATAGTAGCATTCCAGCACAAACTGCGAGTAGTTGAAATCGGGGAAAAAGACGTTTTTCACCAGCAGGATACCCCCGCCGGCACAGCATAGCAGGAACACCGCCGCCGAGACGGCGATGGCCTTGTGGCGAATAAGGTATTCGACAATCCTCTTCACCACCCTCTGCACACGGTTGAGCTGAGGCTGACCCTCCACGTCGCCCTTGATGTCGGCGGGGTCAAGCCATTGGTCGGCGCAGACCGGCACCTGCACGAGCGCAAGAAGCCAGCTCACGAGCAGACTCACGCAGATCACCAGGAAGAGATCGCCGGCAAACTCTCCCACCGTGCCGGAGGTGAGGAAGATCGGCAGGAAGGTGGCCGCCGCTATGAGCGTGGCCCCAAGAAGCGGCAACGCCGTCTGCTTCCCGATGCGGTGAAGGTAGACCGACTTCGGGAGTCCTTTCTTGCGGTCGACCATAATGCCGTCCATGATCACAACGGCATTGTCTACCAGCATACCCATAGCAATGATGAATGCTCCCAGCGAGATGCGCTGAAGCGTCGTGCCCAGCGACGAAAGGATCGGGAAGGCCAGAAGTACGGTGAGGATAAGTCCGAAACCGATGATCAGACCCGACCGCCAACCCATGGCAATCATCAGCACGAAGATGACGATAAGGACAGACTCTATAAGGTTGACGATAAACGAGGAGACGGCCTCCGTCACCTGGTCGGGCTGGAAGAACTCCTTGTCGATGGTAAGGCCCACCGGCATTGTGGATAGGGTGGAATTGACTATGCGGTCCACCTCCGCGCCCACGTCGGGCACCACAGCCGAGTTCTCCATTGCCACCATTATCACGACGGCCGGCTCTCCGTTGAGGTAGAAGCCGCCGGTGGCAGCAGTAGCCTCATGACGGCTCACCCGCGCTATGTCGCCGATGCGGGTCTTTTTGCCGTCAGGCAGGTTGATCACCACGTCTGAGATCTCCTCGACTGTGGAGGCTCCCTCCGCCACGTTGATGGAGAGACGGTCGGGGCCGTTGTCGAGCTTACCCGCATTGATAGCCTTGGTAGACGACTGCAGGGCCGTGGCCACCAGCATGGGAAGCATCCCGTTGCGGCGAATCTGCTCAGGGGTGAAGGAGATATCGATCACCTCCCTCGGTACGCCCCCGATATTGACTCGCTTCACACCCTTCACCGTCATTATCTCCTGCTTGAGTGTCTTGGCAAAGGTCTCCAGCTCTTCGGGGGTATAATCCTCGCCGCTCAGGGCGTAGAAGATGCCGTAGACGTCCATCATGTCGTCTATGACGATGGGCGACATTACCCCCGGAGGCAGGAGCATCTCCGTATCGGCCACCTTTCGGCGCACCAGGTCGAAATGCTGCTCCACCTCGTTGATGGGGGTCTCGAAATTGAATTCTATCTGGATGAGAGCCTGGCCTGGTTTTACCGTGCTCGATATCTTCTTGACGTCAGGAAGGGCGCGCAGCTGCTCCTCGAGTACGGTGACCACATCCTTCTCCACCCTCTTGGTGTCGGCACCCGGATAGAGCACCACCACCGAGGCCTGCTTCACGGGCACGGCAGGATCTTCCAGCTTCGGCATGCGCAGGTAGGCCATCAGTCCCGTGGCCACTATCAGCGCGATCAGCGACCAGAAGAGGGTGCGCCGCCGCATAAAAAATTTCGACAGCCGGTCCATCAGATTCCGATCTCCTTACGGTTCAACACGTTGACCTTCTCGCCCTCATAGAGCTGACGCACGCCCGTCTCCACAATCTCATCGTCGGAGCCGAGACCCTTCACGACACTCATACGATCAACGGGTGCCCCCTCCACGGCCACCTCCCTACGCGAGATGGTGGAGTCGGCCGCGTTGTATACCCAGACGTAAGACTTGCCGCCGTCGGCAAAGATGGCCCGTGAAGGCACCATCGACTCTCCGGAGGGACTGCCGGAGGTCTCGAGCTGCACGGTGATGTTCATCCCCGCAGTGAGCTCACGCGCCACGGAGGCCGGGGTGGAGAGCTTCATACGGTAGAGCATACTGTTGTCGGCGTCGGGGGTGAAGCTCACGATGCCCAGAGGTATAGCCCCCGGAATGCCGGGCACTCTCCCCGTGGCCGCGGTTATCTGGGAGCGGTTGAGGTAGACACTCACCGGGAGGTCGACACTTGCGCGGAGGTTGGTGTCGTCAACAATATTGAACACCGGAGTGCCGGCACCTACCAGTTCGCCGGGATTCATATATTTTGTGGCTATATAGCCGTCGGTGGGGGAGTAGAGGCGCGTATAGTCGAGTTTGCGGCGCACCATGTCGAGCTGGAGCTTCAGTTGCTCGTAGCCTGCCACGAATTTCTCGTAGTCGTTTGGCGCGATGTTGTGTTTCTCATACATGGCGTCCATCCTCTCCTTCTCCTTCGTCATCTGGTTATACTGAGCCTCCAGCTGCGAAACCCCGATGCGGTAGTCGCTGTCGTCGAGGGTAGCGAGAAGTTGACCCTTATGGACCCTGTCGCCCTCCTTCACCAGAATCCTGGCGATCTTTCCTTCGGCCATGAAGGCTGCGCCGATGCTCGCGCCCTCCTCCACCACTCCCGAATAGTCGGTTGTCTCCTCTCCGGCAAGCGATGACACATGGGTGAGCACCACGCTGCGCAGCGCCGGCGCCTTTTCCTTGTCGCCACCGCAACCCGTCAGCATCAGCAGGAGGGAGCAGATTATGATTGTGCTTTTGAAATGGTAGTTTTTCATGAATATAGCCACGGTTATGGAATAATTTCCTGTGAAATTTGCTACAAAATTAATAAATTTTGCATAAGGGCACAAAGGTTTTGCCAACTAAAAAAATTATAGTAATTTTGCGGCGAGAAAAGAGCGCGTGGTGCAGAGGCACCACAGGAACACGGTGAGAATCCGTGACAGTACCCGCTGCTGTAATTCCCATACCAAAAGCTCCTTACAATAACGTCACTGGTTAAAACCGGGAAGGCGTAGGGAGCCGGGATAAGTCAGAAGACCCATCTTTTTCTCCGATATTGGCGCCTGCGGGACCACAGGCTGCTTCATCACTTCTTGATTGCCCGGCCACGGCCCTGCATATACTGCATTTTCCATGGGCGCCGGGTGGAGAAATAATGTAGCTGTCTTCAGAATGTCTCGATGCGCCGATAACGCACCGAGTTTTTTGTTTTTAAGAACCAACAATGAAGACGGCTCCCTGCATATCATTAGTCTACGGAATACTGCTGACGGTAGTCCTGCCGGCGCTGTGCGGCCATGGAGCATCGGCGCAGACCATGGCATCCGACTCCCTGCACCATCTGCAAGAGGTGGAGGTGGTGGCAGTGACTCCCACCAAACTCCTGGCCACGGAGCAGAGGCTGCAGGGGAAGGAGCTGCAGCAGCTCTCGACAACCTCTATAGCCGACGCCCTGAAATATTTCGCCGGCGTGCAGATCAAGGATTACGGCGGACTCGGCGGACTCAAGACCGTCAACGTCCGTTCACTCGGCGCGCAACATGTAGGCGTATACATCGACGGCATACGCATCACCAACGCCCAGAACGGTACCGTCGACCTCGGGAAGTATTCCCTGTCGACACTCGAGACCGTTTCGCTCTACAACGCCAACCGCCTCGAGCGGGCGCAGAGTGCCTCGGAATACGCCTCCGGAGCCACCGTCTACCTCCAGACCCGCAAGCCCGGCACCGACTCCCTGTCGGTGATGGCCGGCATCGGCTCCTTCCACACCTACCGCGGACGCCTCAACGTGCAGATGAGCCGACGCGGCTGGCAAGGCTTCATCGACGGCGAATACCTCAACAGCCGCGGTGACTACCCCTTCCGCTACAAATCGGAATACGAGGACACCACGGGGCGACGCACCAACTCAGACATAGAATATTTCCGGATAGAGGGCGCACTATTCAAACGGGGTTTTGCCACCCATATTTATAGCTATCTCTCCTCCCGGGGTTGTCCGGGAGGTATAGTGCGCCGTCTATCCGACAAATATACCAACGTAGGCCGCGAGTGGGACCGCGACATCTTCGTGCAGGCCTCCTGGCAGCAGGCCTTCGGCACACGGCACTTCGTGCGCCTCAACGCCAAGTATGCATATGAATACCTGCGTTACAACACCGACTATCCCGAAAACCAGAACACAGCGCGCGTAGACAACCGCTACCGTCAGAACGACGCCTACGCCTCGGCCTCCTACTGCCTCTCGCCCCTGCGGTGGCTCTACCTCAACCTGGGCTACGACGCCCGGATGTCTTGGCTGCGCTCCGACGTGAGGAACTTCTCGAGCGTGAGACGTCTCGACCAGAAAGCCGTGGCCGACCTCCACCTGGAGTGGCGAGGGCTAAGAGCCGAGGGTTCGCTGCTCTTCCAGCATTATAAAGACCACACCCGCGTGCAGGCCGGCGCCGCAAACCCCATTAGCAGATTCACCCCCTCCATATCCATAGGCTGGTTTTGGGGCGGCCTTACCGTGCGCGGATGGTACAAGAAAATCTTCCGCGTGCCCACCCTCAACGACCTCTACTACACCCAGGCCGGCAACCGCAACCTCAAGCCCGAATACACACGGCAGTGGAACGTCGGGGTGGAATATGCCGCAGCCTTCGGCGCATTGCGGCTCAGCGCCCAGGCCGACGCTTACATCAACCACATCGACAACCGCATCGTGTGCCTGCCGCTGCGCGGCACATACACCTGGAGTATGATGAACTACGGCAAGACCCTCTGCCGCGGACTGAACCTCAACGCCTCCGGACGGTGGGCGGCAGGGGAATGGAGCGTATCGCTTCTGGGCAGCCTCACGCTGCAGCGTGACGTGAACCGCACAAACTCCGAAGACGAGGACACCTACAACCTCCCGATCCGCTACTCCCCGAAAGTGTCTTTCGGTCTCACGGGGATGGTGGGCTGGCGCTGGCTCAGTCTCACCGTCTCCGAAGTGCACGTGGGGCGCCGCATATGGTCGTATGCCGACCCGCGCGACATCCTGGCCCCCTACAACAATGTGGACCTGCGCCTCGCAGGGCAGTGGAGATGGCTGCTGGCCTCGCTCGAGGTCAACGACCTCCTCGACGTGCAGTATGAGCACGTGCCCCGCTACCCGATGCCCGGGAGATCATTCCGCCTCACGCTCACCTACACACTCGGAAACACCAACATAAAACCATAAACCAAACAGCCAATGAAAAAAGCATTTCTACTGTCTATCGCACTTCTGCCGGCGCTGACCTTGCCGGCAAAGGAGAAAATCATCCTCGTAAACGAAGGGATGTGGCAGACCGACAACGGGCAGCTCACGTACTTCGAAGATGGCGAGGTGGTGAGCAACCAGTGGTTTCGCGACGTCAACGGTCGCAAGCTCGGAGACACCCCCAACGACATCATCCTGGTAAACGACGGGATCATCGCCATCGCCGCCAACTGGTCGAACATCATCCAGTTCATCACCCCCGACGGCAAGGCCGTGGGTGAGACCGAAGACGTGCCCAACAACCGCAAGCTCGCCAGCGACGGCCGCTACGTCTACGTGACATCCTACGCCCACGAGGTGGGCATCGACGGCGACTTCCGCCAGTTTGAGAAGGGATATGTGGCCAAGATCGACGCCACCACTTTCAAGACCGTCGACGCAGTGGAGGTGGGATACGAGCCCGAAGGCATAGCCCTCTATGGCGGCCACCTCTTCGTGGCCAACTCCGGCGGCTACTCCTTCCAGGAGGGACATGACTACGAGCACTCCGTAAGCGTCATCGACCCCGCGACGATGAAGGTGGTGCGCACAGTCGATGTGGAGCAGATTAACCTCTACAGCAAGGTGTCGCTCAGCGGGCAGTATCTTTGCATCAACTCTCCCGGCGACTACTACGAGACCCCCGCGGCCACAGTGATCCTCGACTGCCGCGCCGTGCTCGACGGTAAACCCGACGCGGAGTGTTTCGTGCTGCTTCCCGTAGCATCCACTTCCAATACCGCTGACACCGACGGCAACTTCCTCACCGTAGGCTCCAGCTACTCCTACCTTACCGGAGAGTATGAGTTCCACTACTGCACCATCAACCCCGAGGAGGTATGCCTCTCGCGAGGTGAGGCCGGCGTCTACATAGGTCTGCCGGGCAGTGTGGAGGAAGGCATCGCCGGCATGGCCATGCCCTATTCCATCTTCGTGAATCCGTATTCCGGCTACATCTACGCCACCGACGCCGGCGAATACACCGGAGCGGGCGCCATGTATCAGTGGGATCCCGAAGGTAACTTCCTTGGCAAACACAAGACCTACATCAACCCCGGGCATTTCCTTGCCCTCCCGCCCGAAAAACCTCAGAATGGAGTTACGGCCCCCGCTACGGACCTTCCGGAGATGGAGGGAGCCATATACAACATGCAGGGAATCAGGGTAAAGAATCCTATAAGCGGAAACATTTATATCAAAAACGGTAAAAAAATAATCTTTTAATCAATGAAAAAATTCGCATTAGCAGGTTGGCTGGCGCTTGCCGCCGCAACCTTGGCTCAGGGCGCCGAATTCAGCATTACGGTGCCCAAAGAGGCCACACTGGCGGTCGGCTCCAAGTCGGCCCATTACGTTGACTTCGCCCTGGAGACTCCCGTGGGCACTGCAACAGAGGGTGAACTCACCACGTATACCTTCGACCTCAACACGGGGAAGGTATACAACTACCGCGCATCCCTGGCGGGAGGGTTGACCCATGCCGGCTACTTTACCATGAACGCCGATCCCGCCAAATGTCCCGTCATCAACTTCACAAAGGCTGACTTCACAGCAAAAGACCCCAAGGCAGTAAACCATGACGTGAAGAGCAACGGCGGCTACGAGACGGGCGACATATTCGTCAACATCAATCCGCAGGGATACCTGCGCCTGGCAAAGGGCGACACCTTCGACGCCCACGCCATGCGTACATGGGAACTGACCGACAACTCCGTAAACAACTACTTCATTGAGCCCGATTTCCACTATACGGTGGTTGACCTCCAGGGGCGTCCCTCCACGGAAGTGGTGGAGATTGAGCAACCCGCGGGCTCGGCGTGGGCAAAGCTCAAGGCCGTAGGGGAGGGCGACGCCATAGTGATGGTGACCTACGACGGCATCTGTGTCAACTACTTCTCGGGAGCCGACAAGAAGGAATACCTCGGTGGCGAATACTGGGGTGCCATCTGGCCTGAAAACACAGCCGTCTACGTGGTAAGCGTCGGCGGTAGCGAGTCGACCGTGGCTCCAAACATGACCCTCAACCCCGGAGCCAACAATCCCGCCAACAAGTTGGCCGGTGACAATGTGGACGCCGAACATGACGTGTTCTATTACCTCGACACCACCGACGGCTGCCCCTACACCTTCAAACCCGAGAACGCGGAAAAGGTGGAGGTGGCCTATCCGTCCATCAGCCCCTCCGGCGTTGCCTTCTCAGGCTTCACCACACAAGGAGTGACGGCAGGCTGCGACGGGGAGTATACAGTCTTGCTTCGTCAGGGTCGCCAGATTGTACGCCTTACCGATGCCGCCGGGAACTCCACCTACCAGGTGCTGACCGCCCGTCCCTGCCACCGCGAGGTGAGCAACGGCACGAGGGAGGGAAGCGCCATTTTCCAGCCCGGCGACAAGATTAAGGTGGCCTACTCCGGTCTCTTCCACCCCGCCAACAAACTCGCCGGCGTCTACAATATGTCTGCCTACGTAACCTACAACCAGATTCCCAACGGCACGCAGCTCATCCAGACCGCCAACCAGTACACCTTCGGGTCGTCGGAGACCGCCCAGACCATCTCCATCGAAATCCCATCCGACTTCAACACCGAAGATAACACTAACTTCAGTGTCAAAGACGGAGTGATTCAGGTAAACGGGTTTGGCGATCCCATAGGCAACCACAGGAGCATCGACAAGGTGAAGGGGAGACTGCCCAACTTCAACGCCGTAGCTCACAAGACCTATTTCGGCGAGCTCCCCGAAGTGAACGTCAACGTTACACCCGTCAGGAATTTCAAGATCGAGCTCAAGGGCGTTCCCACGGGTGCGACAGTCATCTTCAGCTACAACGGCAAGGAACTCCAGCCCGATGACAAGGGACTCTACAGCGGCACCTACGGCAGCTATGACCTCGCCGTGTCGGCAGAGGGTTTCAAGTGCTTCCGAGGCAACTTCAACATCGGCGACGATGCTCCTGACCATGTGGTGTTTACCGCCGACCTCTCACCGCTCGGCAATGCCTGGGACGGCTATACCTTAACCGAGCCTCAGAAGGATGAGAACGGAGTATACCGGATCTCGACGGGTGCAGAGCTCGCTTGGCTCGCAAGCGATGTCAACACCAACGGCGGCGACCACAATGCCGTGCTGGTGAACGACATAGAGTTGGGCAATTTCCCCTGGACCCCCATAGGCACGTCGTCGAAATCCTTTACAAGCACCTTCGAAGGCAACGGCCATACCGTTTCAGAACTCTATATCTCCGAGAAGGCTAACCATAAGGGACTCTTCGGATACATCAACGGCGCGCAGATCTCGGGCGTCACCATCGAGGGCAGTGTCAGCGGCAAGCAATACGTGGGCGGTCTCGCCGGATATGCAGCCGGTGCCTCGAGGATAGAAAGATGTGCCAACCACGCCGCCGTTGCCGGCACAGGAACCTATGTGGGCGGCCTCATTGGGTATCTTTACGCCTCAACCGGTGTGATTACCGACTGCTACAATACGGGCAACGTAAGCGGTACCACCAACTGCGGAGGCATTGCAGGCAGCAACAATGCCGCGGCCACCATCACTAACGTATTCAGCGTGGGCAACGTCAGCGGCACCACCGTCGGCGCTTGTATCGGCGGCACGACGGCTAAAAACAATGTGTCTAACGCCTTCTCTACCAAGGCTTACGGTATCACGGCCGGGCAGACCCAGGTGAGCGAGACGCAGATGGCTTCCGGTGAGATAGCCTACATTCTGGGCGACGCTTTCGGCCAGACCATAGGAGAGGACAATCACCCCGTGTTTAATGGAAGAAAAGTCTTCTTTGACCCTGAGGAATCCCTCTATTACAATGAGGCGGAAGGCTTCAGAATCGAAGTTGCGGCAGGAGAAGGAGTAGAAGTTACACACGAAGGATTAGTTATGAGGGAAGATGCTGAATGTATGCTTGAACTCGTGGCTACGCCTGAAGGCGCCCGTCTCCCTGAGATTAGCTGGAGTTCCTCCGACCCGGCTGTGGCCGATGTGAGTGCGTATGGCGTATTGACCGCCGTGGCCGAGGGCGAAGCCATTGTCTCCGCCACCGCCTCAATCAATGATGAGGATGTAAGCTCAAGCATCAGCGTAAGGGTAGAGGCTCGCCCGGAAGATCCGAAAGATGATCCCACGGATGATCCCGAAGGTATATTTGCTGTCGGCGAGGATGTGACGGTAGATATCTATGACATTAACGGGCGCATAGTGAAACTCGGAGCTTCGGAGTCGGATGCAAAGGCACTCCCGAAAGGTGTCTACGTATTCCGGTGGCGCAACGCGTCGGGAGAACTGAGGATTAAATAATCGCCCCACTATCAAAGGGGCTGTGTCAAAATGAAGAATTTTGACGCAGCCCCTTAAGGTGCGTTAAAATGCGTAAGATGCAAGGCGCTGAGGATGAGCTCGCAGGGAGTTTACTCCAGTAAATGACCAAGAGCGAATTCCGATAGCAACGCCGCAGATTGCGTATTTTTACTCGCCGCCTTGTTAATAAATACAGGTATCTAAACTTAAAAAGGTAGTTTGGCGTTCTACCAATAAAGGTCTAATCCGCTATACTATGAAGAAAAATTTTTTATTGGCGTTTTGCGGTCTGCTTTTAGGGCTTGGAGTAGCCCGGGGGCAGGAAGTGGTAACAATGCAGACTGAATATGAGGCTCCCGGTAAGCAGAGGGTCGTGATTCAGGACACCCTGCTTAACGTGCAGCCGGAAAAGACCGTAGTCTGGGGTATAAAGGGCAATTTAAGCGCAACTCTTCCCTCGAAATGGCGTGCAAACGGTAAGTCGGAAAAGGTGTTCAACGCAGGTTTCGGCGCCTCTATAGGGGGATTGATGAACGTATATCTCGGAAAGAATTTCTATTTCGAACCTGAACTGGCGCTGTTTTATGAGGGCTACAGTTACGATATAGTGATGCCTGTGGCACCCAACTCACCGTCGGTGAATGCAGGGCCAAGCATATATAAGCTGGGAGTGAGGTTGCCGCTCAACGTGGGATACTTCATAAATATTTCAGATAAATGGGGCCTGGATGTATTTACGGGTCCGCAGCTCAGTTATGCTTTCTATGGCGATGCCCGTTGCAGCAATGAGCAGCTGAAGCAGGACTATGACCTTATGCACGTGTTCAAGGGAGCGAACGCTCAACGTCGTTTAGATCTCGGATGGAAAATAGGGGTCGGTTTCCCTGTAGACAGGTTCCTCGTGTCTCTCGAGGCCGATCTTGGAATCACCAACCTTCTCAGGAACAGCTACACCATGCGCGAGAACAGTCTGTCGCTCGGAATATCCTATTACTTCCAATAAGGCCGACACACGAGAATTCCCGAGGAAGTTCCGGAAAGGTCGGGAAGAAAAATTTTCTGAACTCCGACAGCATAATGATTGTTTATAAATAAAAACCTTAATTTAAATATTATGAAAAAGATAGTAATCATGGGAGCAACCTCCGGCATCGGACTGGCGGTTGCCCAGAAACTGGCTCGCAAGGGACATAAGATTGGCGTGGCCGGCCGTAAAGTGGAGGTACTCAAACAACTGAAAGAGGAATTTCCCGACAATGTGGAGTGGGAGGAGATCGACATCACCAAGGATGAGGCTCCCGCCAGGCTGCGTGCCCTTATCAAGAAACTCGGGGGCATGGACACCTATTTCCACATCGCCGGCGTCTACTACTACAACCCAGAGCTGCATCTCAAAGACGAGATCACGACCATCGAGACCAATGCCGTAGGTTTTGCGCGGATGACCTCGACCGCCTATAAGTATTTCCGCGACAACAAGCAGCCGGGTCACATAGCGGCCATAACCAGTGTGGCCGGAACGCGCGGTATGGGACCGCTCGCGTCTTATTCTTCGACCAAGAAATTCGGCCAGACCTACCTCGAGGCGCTCCAGCAGCTCTCTCACCTGCAGAAACTCGACATTAAGTTTACCGACATTCGTCCGGGCTGGATCCGCACCCCGCTGATGGCTCCTGGTCAGGAATACCCCATCACCATGCAGCTCAGCTATGCCGGACCGCTCATCATCAAGGCCCTGGGCAGAAAACGCACAGCTGTCTACGTTGACTGGCGCTGGGAGGCACTCATACGTCTCTGCCAACTCATTCCGCGCTGGCTCTGGGTACGCTTCCCCTTCTTCGTGTCATGGCCTGCCACCAACGAGCAAAAACGCCTCAACACGAAGGTGGAAAACGAGCAGAAAGTGCCCGGCGACTACGAGCTCCCCTAAACGCATTATAGAATCTGCAACAGAAAAATGGCTGCGGCTCTTTTGAGCCACAGCCATTTTCTGTTGCATAATCTTACTATTTCTTCGCTTCGATTCCTTTGTGGATTTTATGAAGCTCTTTCACTGCGCAGAATGCAGCCACTATGGCCGCTACCTTCAGACCGAGTTTCGCTACATCGAAAGCGAAGCGCACTCCTTCGGTCAACAAACGATGTTTTGTTTCCATAATATTATATGTTTAGCCGTTAAGTTTGTTTGCGAGTTCGGCCGCCTTGTCTGAAATCTTGTTGAGGGCGTCGGCCGTTCCCTGTTTGATGTTGTCTATGATACCGGATACAGTATCCGAGATAGTCTGCCCAGCCTCCTGAGCCTTGGCGGCAGCCTGGGCTTTCAGGTCGGCAGCTTTAGCTGTAGCCTGGGCCTTCAGGTCGGCAGCTTTAGCTTTGCCTTCGGCCACGGAGTCCTGAATGTCTTGTTTGGTGGCGTCTACTTTGGCTTCGGCTGCATACTTTGCAGCCTGGGCGGAAATTTCCGCTGACTCTTTTGCTATCTCCGCAGCGGTCTTTGCTTCAATGTCTGCTAAATTTTCCATAGTATTAATTTATAAAGTTCTTATTTAAATGCTCATGTCTTTCTCTCTAACCGGCGTCTATAATAAGAACACCTCACGACTACGCGGGTTTGCTCCCTTCCTCCCCCTTAACAATTTTTAAACTCATGAAAAGGAGGTGAGAAAATCTCGAAGTTGCACATGGAGAATTCCGGGATATTCGGGAAACCCTCCTGCAATCGGCTCCATAGTTATCACCATTTTGGGATAATTGTCTCGTATCGATGCCAAGTTGCCGAACTCTCGGTCAATCGTATCTTGTGAAGTAAGCAAATAAGAAGACTGAATGTAGATCCGACTGTCTCCCTTAACGGCGACAAAATCTATTTCAGCCGCTTTCAAGCTCCCGACATAAACCTTATAACCGTGAATAAGCAAATGATTGTAGATGACGTTTTCCATCACTTTTTCTATACTTCCTCTTATGGTGAAGCTCGTGAGAAGATTGCGGATACCGTGGTCGGAAAAATAATATTTCTGAATCTGTTCGAAAATCTTCTTCCCGTGAATATCAAAGCGTGCAACTTCTCTAATCAGCAACGCATTACGGATATAGCGAACGTAGGTGTTGGTAAGGATGTCAGAAATCTTATTGCCATAAGAATTCATCGTATCCGTCACCTTCCTGGAGGAAAATAACTTTCCAATATTTTCTGCTATAAACGTGATGAGATTTTCCAGGAATTTTACATTTCTGATAGATTCTCTCGAGACGATATCTTTAATGATAATAGTGGAAAAGACCCCTTGAAGATAATCATTCACCTGACGTTCGTTGTTAATATCAAATAATGAGAGACCGGGCAAACCGCCAACGCTTAGATACCTTTCGAGGGAAGCATCTGAGTTCTCAAGATTTTGAAACTGCAGAAATTCATTATAGGATAAGGAATAGACTGGAATTTCGATATATCTTCCTCCGATAAGTGTAGAAAGCTCAGACGAAAAAATATGGGCATTACTGCCTGTAACTATTATTTGGCATTTCCTCTCCGCGTGCAGGCTCCTAAGAGCCAGCTGAAAATCTGTGATATCCTGAACCTCATCAATCAAAAGATAGTTTTGGGTGTCTGTGTGAAGTTTCCCATCCACATAATTATACAGTTGATCGGAAGTAGAGATGAGGTTGTATTTGGTCAACTCTTTGTTGATATAAATCACGTTAGCCGCTGAGTTGCGCGATTTAAGCTCCTTTTCCAATTGCAACAGAATAAAACTTTTACCAACCCGACGCTGACCTACGAGTACTAACATCATTCCTTTGTCGATCAATTCGAGTATATGATTCAAATAAATAGGTCGAGGTATTATTATTTCCTGGCTTTTCATATAATGTATGATTACAGTGTTAGAATGCAGATTTAGAAGGTAAGAGTAGGTCTGTAAAGTATACTTTGCAAAATTAACAAAATTTTCTAAAATGCCAAAGTATACTTTGCAAAATCGTCAAAACTATCCCTCTTGCTAAAGTATACTTTGCAAAATCGTCAATATATAGATTTCCTATAGTTTTCATTCCGTACATTGAAGGAATTTCTGATTGTTCAATAAAATTTTATTCCATATGCCACGAAATGGCATATTAAAATATTAAATTTGCGACATTGTTAAACATCCAAAGATATGATATCCAAAATCGAAATGAGAAAATGCTGCAACTGCGGCAAGCAGTACATCCGCACCACAGGTGGTTTTATTCTGAAGACGACCTCGGTTCATTGTCCCTCATGTGGAAGTGACCGGTCAAAGAAAGTGTAATCGTAATTGGTTTAAAAGCCGGACTTCAGTACGGTCTCGACCAGCCATACGTATCTGCGTATAAGACGGATTCCTGATGCCAAAATCGCTAATGTTTAATGTTCTGTCTAAATTAATCCCTGGATTTAATATTTCTTTCGATTTCTTCAATTGTAGGCAATGAACCTTTGAAATCGGCAGGGTAAATCTTTGACAACTCATATTCTGATATACCAATAGGTTCATGTGTCGCTTCCAAAGCATATTGCGCCAAAATATTATCCTTCGTTTTACAAATCAATAATCCAATCGTGGGATTGTCATTTTCTGTTTTAAGAACATGATTTACTGCTGCTACATATGTGCCCAGTTGTCCTAAACTGTTGGCTTCAAATTTACGCGTTTTAATTTCGACAACGACATAACAATGTAACTTAGTGTTATAGAACAACATATCCAGAAATTGTTCAGTCTTGCCTACGGTTATTCTGTACTCTCTTCCCATAAATGCAAAACCATTTCCCAGTTCCAAAAGAAACTTTGTAATGTTTTGCTCCAATTTATCTTTCAGTTCTTTCTCCTTATAATTCTCAGTAATACTGATGAAATCAAAATTATACGGGTCTTTTGTTATTTCTTGCGCTAGTTCACTTTGAGGATTTGGCAATTTGTTATTAAAATTTGTAATGGCATTTCCTTGTCGCTCAAAAAGATCTGTATCTACGAAATTTTCCAGCAATCCCCTTGACCACCCGTTCTCAATTACCTTTTTTACAAAAAACAAGGCCTTTTCGGGTGATGAACTAAATTTATCAATGATAACTTTATGATGACCCCAGGGAACCATAAATATTTCTGCCCCAAGTTGGGGAACAATTGATTTAGGTGCATCTTTGAATTCTTCCCCAACTTGGGGAAGAATTTTATATGTTTGATTATAAAGCATATAAAATCTTTGCATATATCGAAGATTGGAAGGGGAGAAACTTTTCACATCTGGTAATAACCTACGCAAATCAGAACTCAAATTTTCAAAGAAATGGTCTCCCCAGTTATATTCACTTCGCTTTTCAGTGATTGCTTTGCCTAAACGCCAATAAAATTTGAGCATTTCACTGTTCACCTTCGTTGCAGCCTTTATTTGACTACGTTTATATTCTTCGCTGATCTCGGTAATCCAACGACGATATTCTTTATCGGTATGCAAAAGGTTACTCATAATAACTATATTTTCTCAAACACAAAATTAGCACTTTTTCATAAACACCCTATGATAGTCTTGCAAGTGATATACGGCGGTTGGTCCCTCGCGTGATAATCAGAGGTACATTTTCTACCGTGACATTACTTGTGTCAAGGCTCAGGGCTTTCTCTGTCGTTATCCCCATTTTGCTAAGTATACCGTAAAGCTGCATCACGAGCTTCTCAAACGGACGGCAGTTGCTCGACGGCGAGAATAACCTGTGGATTATTATAAATCGGAAATCTCCCGGTATATTTCGTTTCTTTAGCGATGGGTAATTGCTCGTCAGATCCAATTCTCCTTTCTCTATCATATCCTCGATAATCTGCCGGAGATAAACGCTGACTTTCGGCTCAATCTTATACCCGAGATAAAGATCGATGCTAATAAGGGTTTCGGGAATCAATACCTCATATCTATACTCCAGTTTGTGGGGTGTATCATCATAATTCACCCTTATCATGAAGTAATGGTCGGCCCGCTTAGGGTGCTTGTTGATTATCGAATACATTATTTTGCTCTCCACCTCCTTAGGATTGTCCGACTTGCTGATATACACGAGGTTGGAGGCGTGGAGCGGTATCTCTTTGTCTTTGCTGATGTCGGAGATTATATCGAGATGGTCGTCATATTTCCGATACTCAATAAACTTATTTCTGATTTTAACCGCCTTCTGCCATACGAACATAATGGCGAAAATGATGGCCGCAAGCATTATGGTATACCAGCCTCCGTGCATGAATTTGGCAGCGTTCGACACCAGGAATATTCCTTCTATAAAGATAAAGACAGCCATGAAAGACACGCTTATCCACGTTTTTACCCCTTTGAATTTCATCCAGAAGCCCAACAGCAGAGTCGTGGTAAGCATGGTCAAGGTTATGGCCAGTCCGTAAGCAGCCTCCATGTTGGAGGAATTTTGAAACAGCAATACCGTAACGATACAACCGATGAACAGGAAGAGATTTATCAGCGGGATATAAAGCTGGCCTTTGCTCGAGCCTGGGTATTTAATCTTGATTCGAGGCCAGAAATTGAGGCTGATTGCCTCGCTGAATATCGTAAACGAACCGCTCAGCAGCGCCTGGCTGGCGATGATGGCCGCTCCCGTAGACATGATTATGCCGAATATGAGAAACCAGTCCGGCATAATGGCGTAAAAAGGATTCACTCCTCTATGATAATTGCCCTCCATAGTCAGGAGCCACGCTCCCTGCCCGAGATAATTCAGGATGAGCATCACCTTTACAAAGCCCCAGCTTACCGTGATATTGCGTTTTCCGCAATGTCCCAGGTCTGAGTATAGAGCCTCGGCACCGGTTGTGCAAAGGAAAACCGCCCCAAGAATAAGAAACCAAGCCGGATGGTGGAGTAGCAGGTTGATTGCATAATAGGGATTGAATGCCTTCAGGATGGAATAGCTTTCCGACAAATTTATGATTCCGAGAATTCCGAGCATAAGAAACCATGCCATCATAAAGGGACCGAAAAATTTTCCTATTGAACCCGTGCCAAACGGCTGTATAAGAAATATTAACGCTATTATTATGAGCACGATGGGTATAACCGGAATGCCGGCACTGAAATTTTCAAGTCCCTCGATTGCGGAAGTGACGGTGACAGCAGGGGTAATCACCCCGTCTGCAATGAGCATGCTCGCTCCGATGATGGCAGGCACGAAGAGCCATTTATGTCTGAGATTTTTCAGAAGCGAGTATAGCGCCAGGATGCCTCCTTCCCCTTTGTTGTCGGCTTGGAGAGCGATTATAACGTATTTTAGTGTGGTCTGAAGTGTCAAAGTCCATATTATGCAGCTTACGGCTCCGATGATGTAATTGGCATCGTAGGCGGGATTCACTCCCGTAATAGCCTTCATTACATAAAGCGGGGAGGTGCCGATATCTCCGAATACGATACCTACCGTCACTAACAAAGCCATCAGGCCGGCTTTGTTGCTGAACGCATTTGAGTGAGCCGCTTCTTTCATTTTCTGCTACTTCGCCCTATCCATGCAAAATTAATAAATTCTTACGGATATCCAATATGATTGCGTAATGAGAATAGGTAACTTATAGATTCAAGAAATCCGACGATATGCGTTTGATGCAGTTAACTCCTTCCCCAATAGCAGTGATTTGCGGTCTATAACTCGGAATGCTCATCCCTAACCCCTCTAAAAAATGAGTTAAGGATAAGCATCCCGCATTTTTTCTTCTATGAAATATTTTTAGGCCTCAGGGGCAACAATTCAGCTCCTTCTTGACCTATGGTAAAAGCTTTTTTACGGACATAAATAAAGAACGCCCCTCAAGTATGCTGCCAAAGGCGCGCCTGAGAGGCTTGTTATCTTTAAAACGTTGAGTTGTCGATTTGGTTTTGCAAAGATAGGCAATATTTTGTAACCTACAAAATATTTTTTACCTTAAAGCCAGATTTTTTCTTCTTTCCACTTCTCCGGAAAACCCATCGCGCTAATTTTGGGCTTATATTCCTCTAATAATTCTTTTAGTCGTTTGGAGAATGAAGTATTAATATTAACCGTCTGCAACATGTAATTTATCATACAAAGAAAGTAATATACTTTACTTCTTTGCACGGTTTTAGGATTGGAAATCCAAGTTTTCGTTTTGGAAAACTCTAAAACCGCAGGAATAATTTTAAGGTCTCTGTTCCAAAGTCTGGCGTGGTGCGCACAGATATTTCTAACATAGTTCATAGTATGCAACCAGGATGTTAAGATATCTGGCGGAAGGGCAAATAAGCTTGCAATTTCTGATCTGTCTGCCCTCAAATCCAAATTTGAATAAATCCTTGACAATTGATTGAAATACATTACCTCAACGCACATCCAGCAAGGTGGATTCGTCGGTTCCGAATAAGTATCTCTATAATGCTCAATAAATTGTTCAGCCTGATTATTGTTTAGTTGTTCTGCAATATGTTTTTGGATATCACCATAAACATAAACCTCTTTTTCTGAACCATCATTAAGCTTAATTATAGATTTAGGCTTATAAATGCTTTCTTTGTCCTGCCAATGAGAACCATACTTATGTGATAGAATATATACCATTTTTGTTCTAATGGCAACTTCTATCTTTTCTAATGCATCAAATACAAGCAACCGCAATTTTCTGTCGAAAGCATAAAGGTCAAAGATATCCTTCCAAGTGGTGCCATATCGAAATTCATCTACAATTTCCCCTCCGATATTCTTCTTAAATGGATACATGTAAGCACTTAATCTAAAATAGCTTACATTCTCCAATTGATATTTGGCTTTTGCTTCATCAGCAAAACTGATTCCACGACTCTTAAGCAAATTAATCTGCTCTTGTATGGTTAATGGTGGTTTATCGTATTTCATATCGCAAAGTTACGAATTTTCATTGAAATTGCTGTCTTTTAGCGTACTTGTTTAGCGGTATACTTTTGTGGCAAAACTGGATTTTGCCATGTCTAAAATCGCGTACCTCCTACAACTGAAGGGCTTCGCTGGACGGCACGACATGAGGCATGCCGTTTTCGTCGGCGAAGACCATGTCTTGGCCGAGGGTATTATTCGGCTACAAGGTAAGATTGAAGAATCGGAATGATTTCTGGAACTTAAAGACCGAGCTCTTGCCTCTTTGATTTTGTCAAACTCTTAACAATCAATTCATAGGCTTGTTTCACAAGACTTTCGATTTCGTTTTCCGGAACATCTGAATCCAGGACAATCTTTATCCAATGGGTTTTGTTCATGTGCCATGCCGGCTGAACGCCCTTGTATGTTGCCTGCAGTTCTTCAACATTCTCAGGCGAACACTTGACGTCACAGAATTTATTCTCGATGTCAAGAAGACAAAACCATTTGTCAGCGACGGTAAATGTTATCAGGTTTTGATATTGGGGCTCAGTCCACGGAGCGTTTTCCTTCGCCTGTGGCAAGGAAAGACAATAATTTCTAAAATCTTCGATATTCATACTTCTTAGACCCCATCTAATAAGCAATGTTAACGCAGGGTCGCAGATTTGCGTCAGATTTGGCTCTGCAGTTTAAGGCGCATACCGGGGTATGCAACTTAAACAAAGAGTCAAAGATGGCGTGAAGCTGCGAGACAACGGTAACTTTATTTCTCATTGGAAGGGGTTTTGTTTAACATTTGGTTAAGTTTCGAATTCTGTTTTTGCGCCTTCCGGTGCCTTTTTGCGCCTTTCAGCCAAGTCTCTTCAGTCATGATGCCCGCATCATTCCTTCATCAACTTGCTGAAAATCATCAAAAATTCACCGCCCTGCGTTTTTAACATTCATTATTAGATGGGGTCTTACTTTTTAGATAAAACACCCACACCAAATATAGAGTTCATGGAATATGTGGCATCGGGGTTTCTGCAGGAGCTTTGGCGCACACACGCTTCCAGAACTCTGCATATCGGGTCCAATAGCCTCATCAATAATACGTTAACGAACTCTATCTGACTTGCGCAAGTGGTGCGCAAGCAGTTTATAATGCGAAATTACTGATTCCTTCTCCATATCCAATAATTTTTTATTAAGTCATATTCTAAAGATTTAAAACATACAAAAAATAAATGCAGTAGGCTACTTTACACGAAAATTCATTTATTCTTTCGAATTTATTTTGTAATTTTGTATCGTGGTTTGGCTATTGGCTCAATTGAGGCATGGCTGATCACGAGACATATTGGTAAAGAAGCGTTTATCGTACGCTCATTTGACACATAGAAAATCTGGAAAATTTTCACCTCACAGTCAAATGAAGCAGTGATGGATGCCTTTCGATTGTGAATACTATGTGTATCTCCGCGAGGAGATGCTATATTCACATATTTGCGTGAGGCTCTACTGCTCGTTTCATTGTGAAGGGTATTCCAGAGCCTCTATGTGTGAGACGAGTAGAGATACAGACTCTCACGCTTTTCTTTTTATATAATTTAACGCCAACGAGGAGAGGACCGAGGCATAGAACGTATTTATGAAAAGGTTATCGTTCCTATTCTTCATGGTGCTTGCATGTACCGTATTCGCTAATGAGGCTATGGCTGCTAAAAAAGTTGCGGTCTATGCCGAAGGAGAAATTTCCAAAGCCAGCAAATCTATTGTTTGTTCTTCTGTTCTTTCACGCCTTTCAGGTAATAAGGATTACAAGGCATTTGAAAGGAACTCAGCCTTTGTAAACGCCCTTGATAAAGAGCAAGACTATCAAACCTCAGGGGATGTTCCCGAAAAAGAAATCCGTTCCGTAGCACAACGGATGGGTGTGGACTATGTAATTGTCGTTAATACAGTTATATCTGGCGATGATCAATGTCACATGTCTGCTCGAATGATTGACTTGGTAACCGGAGAGATTGTCAAAACTGTAAATCTAAAGCGAGAATACACTGGTACAGATGTCATTTCCTCAATGGCAAATAATCTTGCATACCGTCTTATAAATAATTCATCTAAATAATCTCTTTCCATGAAGAATTCCGTTCGCCTTCTGCTAATTCTGTTGAGTGGCATTGTTTTTAATATTCCCTTATATGCTCAGGAACACGCAAAAAAGAAAGTTGCTGTTTATATGACCGGGACAACATCTGATGAGGCCTATAAAAAAGTTATTGGTGCTAAGTTGGTAAATGCAATCACTGAAAGTGGAGAGTACGCCGCTGTTGAAAGGACTGCAGACTTTTTAGCAGCACTGTCCGCTGAAAGTGATTATCAAACATCAGGAGAAGTAAGAGATAGTCAAATTGCTCGATTGGGACAAAAATTTGGTGTGCGGTATGTTGTTGTAGCAGATGCAAGTGAACTTTTTGATGAGTATTTTATTGCTGCAAGATTAATAAATGTGGAAACCGGTCTTGTCGAGCGAGCCTTTGACATTAATGGTCCTGCTGACTCAATGAGTCAACTCGTAGCTCTTTCTCAAAAAGTAGCGCAAGGACTTCTTAATACATCTGGCAGATCGTATATATCTGGTGTTTCAAAAGAACCTTTAAATATGTCATTATGCGCTATAAAAGACCATAACCTCGTGTTTATAACTGCAACTGAATGGGAAAAACTGGGAGAACAGGAAAAAGCCAAATTTGAGAAGAAAGGAATCTGTATATTGAATAATGGAGAAGCATTTGTTGTATCTTTAAGAGACAGTCCTTCTGGCGATTGGCATTACGCCAAAAGTAATCATGCACCAACCACAGACCAATTGGAAATAATTTATAACAACATAGGGCAGTTAAACAGTATATTACGATATTTTGGTGGAAAACCAATGGATAGAGAAAAAGATACTTATTATTGGACATGCAAAGAAGGACCTCATTCAAGATACGGATTATCAATTACGATGTGTGATGGTTCTTTCGCAGGTCATGATAAAATTTATTCAGGAAATATTAACCGTCCCGTATACAAAATTCAAGAGATTATTCAAGAAAGCCCTTTACTATGGAAATAGACGAGTCGACAATTATTGAATTAACCCCAGCTCAATTGCAAATCTTAAAAATTGCGCAAAAAAAGACAGCGGTAAATTCTGAGGATTTTATAGATAATTGGAGTGAATACAACGAGAGTTATGACGACTATAATGACTGTCATGGCGACTACTATGATGCTGAATAAATGAGTTTTACTATGCCTGAAAATGCGTTATCAGCTTTAATAATAGGTTTTATGTCGGGAGTCCTTGCGACTTTATTATCTTGGATTATAACTCACATAATATTTTCCCCCAGAATTAAGGTAAGTCGTGATATCGCTCTTCGTTTAACTCCAGACAAAAGACCTGTATTAGATGAAAAGGAACGCCCGATACGCGATGAAAATGATGAAATAATTCTAGAAGATTACATAGCATCTGTATATAGAATAAAAATTGAAAATGCGTCCTTTAGAAATGCGTTTGATATCAAAATCTATATTCGACTAAATTACAAACAACAGTATGCTATTATTAACGTACCGGATCAGCCAGTGTTATTAAGTATACCATGGTATGCCAGGTTGCCGCTTCTTAAGAAATTCTTCCCAAAGTGTGATATTTACCAACATCAGAAGCTCTTCCCTTTCAGAATGACTGACATAAGGATGCAGAAAATTCAAGGATTTAAAGATAATCCCCGATTGATAGGACTATTCAAGAAACGAGAACTTAGCCTCTATGATTTCAATGATGAAAAGACAACTCTTGAAGTAATTGTTACCGCATACGATAGTTTTAGCGGGACGGCTCAGCGTACCTTATCTCAAACGTATACGCAAGAAGAAATTGACAAATTTGTTATTCCGGGATATTTCAAGGATGGAGAAATGTTTGTGACCCCCGATGAACAGCAACCACAGACAAGCTCAATATGACAATTATCATTAAGCCAACATTTAATTGCAACTTCCGATGTTCATATTGTTATCTAACTAATAATGTTAAGTCGGATATTTTAATAATGAATTATAAGGATGCGGAAACCCTTATTTCTCAAGTCGTAACGTTTTGTAAGAAAAATAGCAGACGGAGGTTAACTATTATTTGGCATGGGGGTGAACCACTATTGTGGGGAATCGAAAACTATCGTTCAATTTTTGCTTTTGCCGCACAATTAACAGATGATATTCGTATACGTCATTGTCTGCAAACAAATTTATCCCTAATTAATGAAGATTATATAGATCTCTTTAAGAAATATAATGTTAAGATTGGGTTCTCTCTTGATGGGCCAAAAGATATAAACGATAGATATCGAAAACGAATAGATGGAAGAGGAACTTTTGACACGATTATAAGGAATCTATATAAATGTCGTGACGCTGGACTTAATGTGGGAGCAATAGTTGTTGCAAGTTCTGTTTTAAAAAATCGTATTCCTGAATTATACCGTTTTATTTGCGAATATAAGTTGAATTTCAAATTTAATCCTCTCTTTTTGGCAGGTGAGGCATCTAATTGTCAGAACTCATCGTTGTCTCCACTTGAATATGCCCAAATGTCGAATGAATTATTTGATCTTTGGTTCTTCGATAAAGAACATCATATTAAGGAATCAACCTTTGAAGATATTGCAAGTGCTTTTTTAACAGAAAATAAGATTACTAAAGGGTGCATGTTTTCAAGAAATTGTCAAGATAATTTCTTGGCTATTTCGCCACATGGTGATGTTTTTCCATGCGGAAGATTTTGTGATACAGACACAACGTATTCTTATGGTAATATTAATGAAGAGCCACTTGAAATTATTCTAAAACGTAGAAAAGATTCTGCACAATATAAAAGAGCAGAGTTTATTGGGGAAGTAGGATGTAAGGATTGCTCCTTTTTTGATATTTGTCATGGAGGATGCCTACATGACGGCTATTTGAATGGTGGTAATTTTGAATCTAAAACATTTCTTTGTGCCGCATATAAATTAATTTTTGGTCATATCCGAAACCGCGTGCAAAACTACTTAGTGCCTTATTACAATTCAAATTAATCACTTTATTTTTCAAAAGTTGCCGCACTGATTTGTTTGTACACTTCAAATCTACTAAATCGTTTTTAAGAAATACTCATTAATGGATTACCTCGGCACCTACTCTTGGTTGGTGCCGAGGTTTTTTCTTTGGTTGACACCTTGGATGGTTCACCGAATATTGCTCCGACTGGCCCCTTGTGATTGGTCGGGTTATTAACCCATATAATATTCTAATGTGGAACCATCTCCTGCGGCTCTCGGCTGTTCGGCTTCTGACGGGCCTCGATTACGGCAACACTTCGTTGTCGTTCTACATCGGCTTAGTCGGCGACTTGACTTTTGTTGTATTGCTTGTCATTCTCGAAAGAAAAACAGTGTGTGAAAGCGTTCTTTTATATTACGTTTTTGAAGACTTATGTTCGTTGCCTATTTCATCTGCAAAGGTAGGGTCAATCGCTAATCGCAATACAGGCCTGCCGATTTGACTATTGTCCCTTTTCGGCTGTACTCGGCATAGTCAAGCAAGCTTTCCTCTGCTCTCATTGGCACGAAAAGTCATTATAGAATTTTATAAAAAATTGAGACAGGTCGCAATTTTTGACCGACGCAGCCTTAAAATTCTTTTGAAATTTTGGGGTTTCATCACTTTCTGAGCACTCCCAGATTATTGCATCGATAAATCAAACGTGCATCAGCACATAACTTTTAATTCAATACAATATGATTTTACCCGACAAAAGACCTCAAGAGGCTAAATTAGTCAATCTGACCGACTACTCGCCGTTGATTGTTGTATATGAAATCGCAAAGATTTTTGTAATTTTGTAATTCCAACTCTTAAACAGTTTTTTCGATGTCAGAAGAAAAAAATACCGAGCAAATTCTTAAAGAATTTCATACTCAAACAAAGAGGCAACAACCTAAAGAGACACAGAGTGAAGAAGTCTTAACAGTATGTGGTATTATCCTAATGATAATAGCAGTGTTAGGAGGACTTGTAATGTGGTTTGCATACGACTTTAATTTCTTCGTAGCATTAGCGTATGCCTTTGGGGGTTTCGTTTTTGGACTTACCCTTTATGTTATTGCCAAAATATGTAAAGTCTTGATTGAAATTCGAGATAAAGAATAAATTCTTGTCTTTTCGATACAGAGTGCTTGATTATACTTTTCCCTTAAAGGTAATAACAATTAAGCATGTGTTGGAGTCTGCCTGGATCCTTAATTTTCTCTCTCATAAATCAAGATTTTATCTCTATCTATTGAGGGTTTTGCAAAATCCATTATCCCATTGACTTCCACCAAATCAACTCGTCGTCCTGCTATATTACTTAAGTCCATAAGCATGGCTCCCATTTTGAAAAGCGAAACCACACCCTTGGATTCGTCATAGTCAACTAAAATGTCTATGTCACTGTTTTCGGTCTCCTCGCCGCGTGAAAAAGATCCGAATAGCCAAGCCTGTTTTACAGGCTGACTTTTGAGATATTCCCGGATCTTGGGGAGCAATTCTGAAACAAATGTATTTATCATGACAAGACGATAGAGAAGAGTTATAATACTCGCAAATTAGCAATAACTTTTTATAAATACAATGCATCCATGTATTAGAAGGCAGGAAGGATTCCCCCCGATGCAGATTCAAAAAATTGTGATGACATCTGTTTGTATTTGGATTAGGATTTGGGGGAGAGGTGGACGAGGCTTACTAAATCTACGGATGAATTTAATATCTTCTCAAGATATTGCTTCAAATCACTCATAAGAAATATCTTCGGAGACATTTCTACAATAATGTCAACATCACTGTCGGACCGAGTATCTCCACGCGCCATAGAGCCGAATAAGGTCATACCGGTAACACCATATGCATTCTACAAATATGATTTGTTCTCGGTGATAAGTTTATACATCCGCTTTGGGTGCACATAATTATTTGTGGGATCGCTGTTCATAATCCTTCAGGGCTTCTTTGGCGGGTACTACTCGGGGCGTACCGTTTTTGTCGGCGAAAACCATGTCTTGTCCGAGGGCTGCCTTACGGCGGAGAAGGTCCTCGTAGGATTGCTTTAGGCCCTTCTCTAATTTATCCTTTAATTCGCGTTTTTCTTGTTCAGACATGATTCTTTGATTTGAGTAAACTAATGCAATCGCAATTGCTTAGTGCTTTCCTCCCGTCTTTGCCTTGTCGAAAACGGTGGTAAAATACGAATTCATGTATTCTATCAAGGCCGAAGAGTTGGATTGAACCACATATTGGGTATCAATCTTCCGAATAGCATTATTCTTTAATGAATCTAACGGGACGAGCATAAAAGTCTGTGGAGATGAAGGCGTACCTCCTACTCCCAAAGCGATAATGACCTTACGCTTTTCTTGTCTTTGGAATTTGTGATATCTATCTATCTGCCATTTTTCAAATTGTACTTCCCCATGCTGCCACTTAGAACGGTATTTACATTCGATATAGTAGTCGATGGTCCCATTTCCTCGTTTCTGACTTATATGTAAATCTGGATTTTTGCTCGACTCTGCCACTACTCCGGCACTTGACACGGCATCCTGCGTGCGGTCTAAAAGAGTTAATCTCCAGTCAGCAAGGAGATTCACAACAAAATCTTCAAAGCTGTTTCCTTTGGCTTTAGATGAGTCAGTTTCCTGTGAGTTTACTGCTGACGCTTCTTTTGCAACAGAGTCTTCAATTTTGTCGGGCTTGATGCACTGATCAGTACCTGCTACAGAGGAATGAATCGGAAGAGATTCCTCATTATTGGTGATGATTGGAGTTGACATCTCGTTGGATTGAGAGTCCCTTGATTTCGAAGCCACCATCATGATTCCAACAACCAAAACGGCAGCCCCTATTATTATCAATATTATTCCCATAAGTTTTTTGGTGTTCATAAATTTACGATGGTGTTTTCAGTTTTTCTCATATTCTGTCAAATCTTCCTTGGGCGGGACTATGCGCGGCTTATCTTTTTAATTAGTGAAAACCCAACCTGTCCTATGGCCAAAATATAACTGATCACTTTAATTCGCCAGCGTATAATTGTTCTATCGGGAAAATTAAGTCCCAATTTTTCCCCCAAACTACATTCCCATTTTCTATATTGAATCTTTTGAATTTCTTTGGGTCGAGATATTTGTTATATTGGGGATGAGGATGACGTCTTATGAAATCGCCTATGCATACATCTCTTTCCGCACCATCTGAAAAAGTGATACGAAGAATAAGATTGCCCAAATCTTTCGCTCTCGTTACTTTCATAGTTATATTTTCTTTGTGATTTTAGTGCTTCTGATCCTTTGCTTCATTACAAAGAATTTAACCCATTTTTCAATTATGTTTTTGTAATACTTCTGAATAAATTCAATTGCGGTCTTCTGATCTTTGTCAGGCAGAGTTTTCAGTGAGGGTTTTAATTCATTCGCTTTGGGTACTCATGTTTTTATGAATTAGTTTGCTTTTCGTATTCTTTCAAGGCTTCGCGTGCGGGTACTACTCGAGGCATGCCGTTTTCGTCGGCGAAGACCATGTCCTGGCCGAGGGCTGCCTTACGGCGGAGAAGGTCCTCGTAGGATTGCTTGAGGCCCTTGTCAATTTTATCAAATAAGCTTAATTCTTCCTGTTCAGACATGATTCTTTGATTTGAGTAAATAACTTGGGATTAACAACCTCTCTATTATTTGCTATCATTTTTGCGGTTGTTTCGTTGTCATAAAACATCCAACTGTCTACTATCGGTGCAAATATAGTGAAAAAGTTTTGAAGTCCGGCCCAATAACGTCGATAAATTACGTCGGTAGGAATGTTGTGGCCTCCCTCGCTTACGCGCTTGGATACACGCTCCGCGGCCATCTCAGGTGACGGCAACCAAAAGAAAAGCAAAATTACTGTATATCCTAATTCTTTTGCTTTCTTGATGGTGTTGGCATATGATTTGGTTGCCAAAGTAGTTTCGATAGCGAATGTTTTTCTTTCAGACATTAGGTTGCCGATGCGTTGGAGCATCAGTTTCCCGGCTTCTATTGCTACCGACTCCGGGTTGAAAGGGGAAAGACCCCGGGCTATCTCATCGGCATTGACAAACTCCCTACAACCCAATAATTCAGGTAAAACGGAATAGGAGGCGGTAGTTTTACCTGCTCCATTGCAACCGGCGATTATGAATAATGTGGGGGATGACATGTAAAATATTTATTTAGGGGGATTGACTCGTATTCGCTCGTCTATCCTCGTGGCTTTGGCGGGATTGACTCGCATTCGCTCGTCTATCCTCGGAGGATTTGGCGGGATTGACTCGCATTCGCTCGTCTATCCTTGGAGGCTTTGGCGGGATTGACTCGCATTCGCTCGTCTATCCTCGGGGATTTGGCGGGATTGACTCGCATTCGCTCGTCTATCCTCGGGGATTTGGCGGGATTGACTCGCATTCGCTCGTCTATCCTTGGAGGGGAGCCCCTTGCAAGAATTTTATAATGGACTGAATCAATTTTTTACAAAAATTGCTTATTTGTTAAATGTATCGGTAATATCTCAAATAAATTTGGCTATTACCGCTACCTTCAACAAAACCGCAACTTGCGGTTGCGGTTCAGTCCATTATAAAATTCTTGCGGAGCAAGCGGGATTCGAACCCGCGGTACGCTTTTGGCGCACACACGCTTTCCAGGCATTTGCGTGATAACTCCTAATAGGCTGAAAGACAGCGGCCCCAGTGGTTGTTTATATATTTTTTTTCACGTGATTTTCACGTCTTGACCTCATTTTGCTAAAATCTGCTCAAACTCAATCCCGTTCTTAGCACAGAGCACTTGAAAGGCAGTCAACTGACGGTGTAGTTCCTTATTCTCCTGCTCCAACTCGTCACGCTTGTTTTCGAGGCGGATTATTCGCTCGTTGAAGTCTGATAATAGGTGAGACACGTTCTGGTCTAATGTAGCCATCTTGGCAACCGTCTCGGCATCTAATCCCATTTGGTTGTTGTAATGGTTATTATAGCCATTGTTGTTTCCCCTATTATTGTGAATTCTCACTATGTCGAGTTCATCATAATAGTCATCAATATTGTCAATGTTATATACTTGCTGCAATTTATCTATATAAGCCGGAGAAACAACTGTTTTCCCATTTTCCATAGCGGAAACTGAACTTTGAGGTATCTCCAATGTCTGCGCCACGTCCGATTGTTTTAACCGAAGATCGGTTCGTAGTCTTCTCAGATTAAAGCGCGTCATTTTGTTAAATATAGTTAAAATACAACTCGTATTGTGATAAATATCGCTATATATCGCTATATTTGCCGATTATTTGACTCTCTTTTCAGTATTTGCGCCTAATCGTTAAGCGTTATAGCACTGCAAAGTTAGTCAAAAAAATTGAAATGGCAAAGATTTATAACGATTTTTTGCCGATTTATAACGAAATATAACGATATATTAAATTATGTTACCTTCAACTCCACCTCCAGTAAGCAAATATGGTGCTTACAAAATCGAGGAAACGTGTGCATTGTTAGGATGTGGACGTGATTCCTTACGAGAGAAAACTAAGACTGGTAAAATCAAGCATGACAGGCTTGATGAAGATTGCGAAACAACGGTCTATTATGCTAAAGAAATCCTCCGTTATTGGTTCAATGCAACTAAGCAACCGAAGACTGAGGGTGAATTAGATCATATCCTTGATGAATTGCAGCAGAAAGGTTATGAGGCCACGTTCGGTTGCAAACCTCCTGAATTAAAGCCTAAAAAGCCACGACAACTTAAAACCTCTGTCAATGATGTATGAAAGGGTATATAAAGCTCCACCGAGATATAGTGGACCATTGGCTCTGGCTGGAACCAAAACACTTGAAGGCATGGCTCTATTTGCTCTGCAAAGCGGCATGGGAGCCAAAGACTATCCCTTTCAATAAAGATGAGTCGGTAACGATTGGCCGAGGCCAAATCCTTACAACTATCCGCCAATTGATGGGTCAGTGGGGTTATTATGCACAAGCCACATTAGACTTCCTTAATGTGCTTGAAAAAGAGGGTATGATTACCCGTGAATCACATTCAAAATTTTCAATTATTACTATCGTCAATTATGACAAATACCAAGATGATGATGAAAAGACGGAACGCAAAACGGAACGCAAATCAAAACATACTAAAGAAATAAAGAATAAAGAAATAAATAATTCACCCTCTAAGGAGGCCGATGAAAAATTTTATGATGAATTATTTAAACAGGAAATATTCTTTGAGAATGCATCTATAAATCTTCATATCGAATTAAACCAAGTAAAAAAGTATTGTGAGCAATTCAAATCCGATATGCTTCTTCAGGGAAAATATCATAAGGATTTTGATGACCTCCGTCGACATTTCTACAATTGGCTAAAAATTCAATCTCAAAAAAACAATAACGATGGAACCAAACAAAGAAAAGAAGAAAAAACTCGAAATAAATATGAAACGCGTCGGGGAACTCCTGCCGTCAATCACGAGGCGGACGATTACGGCGGGTCGTTTTAGATTTAATCTTTCGCCTCAGGAAGCATTAGATATTCTCACAACGGCATATTGCTATGAAGTTAAAAGCCGACATGTAGATCCAAAAATTGACGAGAGAACAGCCGAGAATCTGATTTCTCTCGCGGAGTTCATCACTTCCGATGTGCCTAAGTTCGGTCTCATGTTCTGCGGAACCGTCGGCAACGGCAAAACTACGTTGATGAAGGCTCTCCAAAGAAGCATCAACTATCTCAACGACCAACGGCATTTTTCATTCATGGATGATGAAAGATACGGCTACAGGTATGAACCCGGATTGAGGATAGTTGATGTAAGGGAAATTCTAAGAGCTGCCAAGGAAGACTCTAAGGCTTATGACGCTCTCAAAACTAAAAATGTTCTCGGCATTGATGACCTTGGTAAAGAGCCGGCAGAAATAATGGACTATGGCAACATCCTGAGTCCGGTTATTGACTTAATCGAACACAGATACGACAAGCAGCTTTTTACAGTGATAACCACCAACCTTGTCGGCAAGGAAATCCGCGCCAAATATGGCGACCGTATTGCCGACCGCTTTAATGAAATGTTACATGTTATCGTTTTCAGAAATTCTACATATCGGTAATGGTCTTTTATTATCCCTTTAGTCTAAAGTAATTTTGAATATCAAAGGAACCAAACAAGAGAAAGTGAGCAAATCGAAAGACTGGGACAAACCTACGTTTTGTATCTATCTGGAGATGGAGCCATATCTTAGGGATTGGCTCATCTATGACTCCAATGGAGAAAGCCCCATCAAGTTTAAGAGATTGAGTATTGAGAATAGAATACTCGAGACATTCCTCATTGCTCTCCCTCCAAATGCAAAGCCGGATATGCCGACGCCCAATTCCGTCGCCATCGCCATCCCTTGTTTCAAACATTCTGATCCTTCCACCTACAATTATCTTCCAGTCAATTCCAAATTGGAATTGAAGAAGTGCATCCGCAATCGGTTCCTCATTGAATTGTGGAACGACCTTCACCAATTCGGTTATATCGGTAAGAGAAAAGACCTTTTAGTCACTGCTTGGATGGAATCTCACGGCATCGAATTTAACGATACCAACTTCAATACGATTTTGAAGATTTACCAGCGTCAACATCGGGCCTATCTCGAACGGGAACGCTATAAGAAGAAAAATGCAAAAAAATCGCGAAAAAAGTTCCCGAATTAGTCCCCTTGAAAACGACATAGTCTGACACAGTTTAAATATGAAGACTTCGACACAGTTGCTCCCGGGTATTACGTTTATAGGCTGGCTTGACTCTCGCAAGCTGCCCGACCATGTTGCGCTTTCCGGAATATGTGGAATGACTGTAGCCGTTTTAACCGATATCCACAAGGTGCCATTCTTCGATGACCCCCAATGTGAATGTACTACGAAGAAGGATGGTGCCGGGTACCAGGACACCGCCACTCTGAAATTCCTTTCGGATCTTCAGATTCCAAATAACGGCTTCCTTGCCTTCGTAGTTACCGACGTTGCCGGCAAGTCATACTTAATAGGTTCTAAGGAGCCACCGCTTGTTATTGTTGAAAAAAACCGACAAGCAGGAACTCCCTCCGGAGATCCTGCCGGTTTCTATTATGAAATAAGTCATGTCTCCATCAAGTCGATGGTGCCATGTATTATCTAAAATTTATGTTCGCTTTATAAACATCTCCAATTCATCCCATTCATTAGGTCATCAGATTTTGAAGTTTTGAGCCGCCGGTCCGTGAGGATAGGCGGTTTTTTCATAGGAAACGCCTTCTCCTTTCGTGGAAAGCGAGGTGAGAGGCTGCGGTCAAAACTTGCTGAACACTCGTTGCTCCTCATTCGGAAATCATGAACTTGACGGCTACATGGTCAAAGTAACAGTTCGCTACATCCTGCCGTGGCAAGATTTTACGATGGGAGGCAAATGTCTCCATTCTTTGCGGTATCTTCTCAACCTTTATTCCTCGGTGTCGTGTGGCTCCATTGCTTCGGCAGTTGCTTTACGCACCGATAACGACCGAGTCCTTAAAGGCTCTTTGCCCTCTGTAAAAATTCGGAATACGCAGCAAGTATCCACAGCCCGTGGCCATTGGTCAGCGGAATGGGTCTCCCTTGTCGCCATTGCCTTGCAATAAAGTGATAGGTGTCGGTCTTGAAGCGGTCATCCATGGCGACCCCGCCACATCGTTCTTGGTTTACCGTAATTCCCGAGACCGGCTTTCGCCGTATCGCACTAAGTGTTCTTCATCATTCGTGCCTATAATGCTCGTCCGTTAGTGGGATTCACTGACTCTTGGTGTTCAATTCACCGGTACTTTCATCTTGAAATTTGAGTTACAACGGTT